>JAGXFX010000009.1 GCA_024637045.1 Soehngenia sp. | reverse complement strand
TCTTTTGAGGCGGATGCTATTGAATGTCTATTACTTTCAACTAATTTGATGAATTCTTGTTTTGTCTTCTCATTAAATTTCGTCATAAAAAAGTACACCTCCAAATATTAGTTTTTTGTCTAACATTTGGGGTGCACTTTACTTTCGATGATAGCTTCTTTGTATATAGACTAGTCTCTAGCCATTCTTATATATGATTCGTATCTTGCCTTAGCTGCAACTTCAGCTGCCTTGTAAAGAATCTCAGCTTCTTCAGGGAAGGAAAGCTTAAGTGATGTGTATCTAACCTCTGAATCAAGGAAGTCAGTAAGTGGTTTTGTTGGCTCCTTGGAATCCAATGAGAATGGATTCTTGCCCTCATCAGTAAGTCTTGGGTCGAATCTGTATAGATGCCAGTATCCAGTCTCAACAGCAAGCTTCTCTTGAGCTATTGATTTACCCATTCCTGCTTTAATACCGTGGTTGATACATGGTGCGTAAGCGATTACCAATGATGGTCCATCATAGCTCTCAGCTTCCTTGATAGCCTTTAGTGTATGGTTCATGTTTGCGCCCATTGATACCTGAGCTACATAAATATAACCATAAGTTGCTGCTATCATACCAAGATCTTTCTTTCTAATTTTCTTACCTGATGCAGCAAACTTAGCAACCGCAGCTGTAGGTGTCGCCTTTGAAGACTGTCCACCTGTATTTGAGTAAACCTCAGTATCAAATACAAACACATTTACATCTTCTCCTGATGCAAGTACGTGGTCTAGTCCACCGAATCCGATGTCATAAGCCCATCCGTCTCCACCAAAGATCCAAACTGATTTCTTGATCAAGTGGTCCTTTAATTCTCCGATAAGTTTAAACAGCTCATTAGCTCTGTTATCATCAAATTTAGCATCAAGTTTTGGAAGGAGTTTTCCGGCTACTGCCTTGGTTACTCTTGCATCATCCATTCCCTCAAGCCACTCTTTAAAGATTTCGTTAAACTCAGTATCAAGACCAAGTGTCAGGAACTCTTCCATTGCAAGCTGGATTTTTTCTCTGATTTTCTTGGTTGCAACTGCCATTCCATAACCAAACTCTGCATTGTCCTCGAATAATGAATTTGCCCAAGCAGGTCCTTTGCCTTCCTGGTTAGCACAGTATGGTGTAGCTGGTGCACTTGCTCCCCAGATTGATGAACAACCTGTTGCATTTGCAATTATCATTCTGTCTCCGTATAGCTGAGTAACAAGCTTGGCATAAGGAGTTTCTCCACAACCTGCACATGCTCCTGAGAACTGTAGCAATGGTTGCTGAAATTGTGAATTCTTAAGAGTATTAGGTTCGAACAGGTCTCCCTTAGCCTTTACAGTCATTGCAAAGTCCCAGTTAGGTTCTTGAGCTTCAAACTCCTCTTCAAAAGGTGTCATAACAAGTGCCTTCTCTTTAGCAGGACAAATATCAGCACAGTTTCCACAGCCTGTACAGTCAAGTGTTGAGACTTGTATTCTGTACTCAAGTCCGTCAAATCCTTTACCGATAGGCTTGATTGTCTCAAATGTTTCAGGCGCATTAGCCTTTTCCTCTTCGTTTACTAGAATTGGTCTTATTACTGCGTGTGGACATACATATGAACACTGGTTACACTGTATACAGTTTTCCTTTATCCAATGTGGTACATCAACAGCAATAGCTCTCTTCTCGTACGCTGAAGTTCCCATTGGGAATGATCCATCTTCTCTTCCAACGAATGTACTTACTGGAAGATCATCTCCCGCTTGTCTGTTCATAGGCTCTACAACATTCTTGATAAAGTCTGGAACTTCCTTGGCTTCAATTTTCACATCAACTGCGTCTTTCCATGAAGAAGGAACGTCAACTATGTGAAGGGATTCGATTCCCTTGTCTACAGCTTCGTAGTTCATGTTAACAATCATCTCACCTTTTTTACCATAGTCCTTAACTATTGACTTCTTAAGGTGACCAACTGCTTCTTCTATTGGAAGAACTTCTGATAATTTGAAGAATGCGGATTGCATAATCATGTTTATTCTTCCGCCTAGTCCAATATCCACTGCAATTTTTGTTGCATTTATTGTGTAGAATTTAATTTCGTTTTCTGCAATATATTTTTTCATTGATGCAGGTAGGTTAGCGTCAAGCTCCTTGTCATCCCATAGACAGTTAAGAAGGAATGTTCCACCTTTCTTAAGTCCCTTAAGCAGGTCATAGCTGTTAACATATGATTGCTTTGAGCATGATATAAAGTCTGCATCTGAAATAAGATATGTTGATTTTATTGGAGAATTACCAAATCTAAGGTGCGAAATTGTAACTCCTCCTGATTTCTTGGAGTCATATGCAAAGTATCCCTGTGCATACATATCAGTGTCATCACCGATAATCTTGATTGCTGATTTGTTTGCTCCAACAGTTCCATCTGATCCGAATCCCCAGAATTTGCACTGGATAGTTCCTTCAGGCTCTGTCTGAATTGCTTCCTCCACTGGAAGTGAAAGATTTGTAACATCATCTACTATTCCAATTGTAAATCCATCCTTAGGCTGGTCTGCCTTCAGATTGTTGAATACTGCAAGGATTTGTGATGGAGTAGTATCTTTTGATCCAAGACCATATCTTCCTCCAACTACAATCGGAGCGTCTTCCTTCTTGTAGAACAGGCTCTTTACATCAAGATAAAGTGGCTCTCCAAGAGCACCCTTCTCTTTTGTTCTATCAAGTATGGCAATTTTCTTAACTGTTGATGGGAATACATCAAAGAAGTATTTTGCTGAGAATGGTCTGTAAAGATGAACTTTAAGAAGACCAACCTTCTCGCCTTTATTCATAAGATAATCCACTGTTTCTTCTGCTGTATCTGTAACTGAACCCATTGCTATAATAATATTTTCAGCTTCTGGATCTCCATAATAGTTGAATGGCTTGTATTCTCTTCCTGTTATCTTGTTGATTTCCTTCATATAATTATTAACCAAATCAGGTACTTCAAGGTAGAAAGGATTTGCTGCTTCTGCAGCCTGGAAGTAAATGTCAGGATTCTGTGCCGTACCTCTTGTTACTGGATGCTCTGGATTAAGTCCTCTGTTTCTGAACTCGTTAACAGCATCGTAATCAAGTAGTTTTTCAAGATCCTCATAATCCATAACCTCTATTTTTTGAATCTCGTGACTTGTTCTGAATCCATCAAAGAAATGCAGGAATGGAACTCTGCTCTTTATTGCTGCAAGGTGAGCTACTCCACCAAGATCCATAACTTCCTGGACTGAACCTGATGCCAACAAAGCAAAACCAGTTTGTCTTGTTGCCATAACATCCTGATGATCTCCGAAAATGCTCAATGCATGTGATGCAAGAGCTCTTGCTGATACGTGGAATACTGCAGGAAGAAGTTCTCCTGCCATTTTGTACATGTTGGGAACCATTAGTAGAAGTCCCTGAGAAGCTGTGTATGTAGTAGTCAATGCTCCAGCCTGCAGTGAACCGTGAACAGCTCCTGCCGCCCCTGCTTCTGATTGCATCTCCGTGACAAGTACCTCTTGTCCAAATATGTTTTTCTTACCGTTTGCTGACCATTCGTCAACTGATTCTGCCATGTTTGATGATGGTGTTATTGGATATATTGCAGCAACATCTGTAAATGCATATGATACATATGCAGCAGCAGTATTACCATCCATGGTCTCCATAGTTTTACCCATGTAATTGTACCTCCTTGGTTAGTATAGTGTAGTAAAACGAAAAGGGCTTATGCCCAATATATGAAATTGTTAAGAAATTAGTTACCAACATTAGTATATTAAAGATGATTAACAAAGTCAACTCAATATTGCTTCATAATTCTTGAATTAATCGGGTTCCGAGCTGGTTGAATGAGCCTTTTTTCTCTCTTCTATTGAACGTTTCACTCTTTCATCCAACTCCTTTGCAGCATTGTAGCCAAGACGTTTTTGTCTGTTATTCTTGGCTGCAACTTCTACTATCATAGCTATATTACGTCCAGGTTTAACAGGGATTGTTACCTTGGGAAGATTTATTCCAAGTATCTCTATGGTGTCCTCTTCCAGACCCATTCTGTCATATTCTTTCCCATTTTCCCAGGCTTCGAGTTCAACTACCATATCTATGTAGTCAAATTGCTTGACAGCACCTACTCCATATAGCCTCTCGATATCAAGTATACCGACTCCTCTGATTTCCAGGAAGTATCTTATAAGTTCAGGACACGATCCCCTTAAAGTGTCTTCAACTCTCATTATTTCAACCATATCATCTGCCACTAGTCTGCATCCTCGGGTAATCAAGTCAAGTGCGGTCTCAGATTTCCCTACGCCTGATTTTCCAGTTATAAGCACTCCTATTCCAAATACATCAAGCATTACTCCATGCATTGTTACTGCAGGAGCCATCCAAAGACCTAGGTTTATAACAAGGTCATTTATCAGCATTGAAGTTGTTTTTTTGCCTCTAAGCACAGTCCTGCCGTGTTTTCTGGCAAGTTCAAGAAGTTCAGGGAATACATCATGGTTTCTGGCTACCACCACAACAGGGATTGGATAACTTAAAAACTTATCCAGTGACTTGTATCTCATATCATCATCCATATCCCTGAGATAATGCCATTCGGCACTTCCGATTATCTGAACTCTGTCAGGTACGAATTTCTGATAGTAACCAGCCATCTGAAGACCTGGTCTGCTTATTTCAGTGGTATTGATCCTTACCTTATCAACATCATCAGAGAGGTATATTTCCTCCAGTTTCATTTCCTTTATCAAGTCTCTCAGTAAAACATAATCCATAATTACACCCCTCTACTCCACATCATACGGTCTCCTTGGTATTATTGCTGCCGCCAGGAAATATGCTATGATGCCACCGACAAATGCCGTTGGCAACAGGAGAAATATCCATGCCAATCTTACTAATGTAGAATCCACATCAAAATATTCAGCAATCCCTCCACATACCCCTGAAATTTTCTTGTCAGTATCTGATAAATAAAGCTTCTTTTGCATTATTTTTCCTCCTTTTTCTTGAAATGCTCATATACACTCTCTGCTGCACTTTTATTCATTCCATCCACCTGGGCCAATTCATCCTGACTGGCCTTTTTTATTCCGCTGATGCTCCCGAAATGTTTGAGAAGTACAACTCTTCTTTTCTCTCCAATCATTGGAATCCCATCCAATTCAGAGTGAAACAGGTCTTTGTTTCTAAGACTTCTGTGATAGCTTATTGCAAATCTGTGAGCTTCTTCCTGGATAGCATATATAAGTTTAAAAGCCAGACTGTCCTTTTCAGGAATAATCTCCATGTTCTTGAATATAATCCCCCTGGTCTTGTGAAACTTGTCTTTAACAAGGCCGCATACTGGGATGTCCACGCCCAACTCATCGAGAATCTTCCTTGCCTTGTTTACGTGACCTTTTCCTCCATCTACCATTATAATATCAGGGAACAATGAAAACCCTACAGGTGCACCTTTTGTTCTCTTTATATCATCATTTTCCTTGATTCCTCTGACGAATCTTCTTTTTAGGATTTCCTCCATGCTTCCATAGTCATCCGGTGTGGTTCTCGTCTTGATTCTGAACCTTCTGTAATCCGATTTCTTCTTTTCTCCTTTTTCATACACAATCATTGAACCAACGGAACCCACTCCACTTATGTTTGATATATCATATGCTTCAATTCTTTCAGGTCTCTCCTCCAGCTCCAGGATATGTTGCAATTCATCAAGGCCTTTGAGGTTCTCTCTGTGCTTTCTAAGAAATTTATCCCCGTATTTGTCGAGCATCTCCAATGCGTTTCTTTTTACCATTCTGACGATCTCAAGCTTGTCTCCTCGTTTTGGTGTTAGAAGACTTACCTTGTTACCCTTAATTTCGCCAAGCCACTGCTCGATTGCTTCCAGATCTGGTACTTCTTCTTCAAGGAGAATTTCTTTTGGAATAAAAGTTGAACCTGGATAGAACTGCTTAATAAAGGAGCTTAGAATTTCTCCTCTTTCCTCAATAAATGAATCTTCCATTATATAATGTTCTCTTCCAACAATCTTTCCTTCACGTATAAAGAACACCTGGACTACAACTTCCTCCACTCCCCTTGCCATGGCAATAATGTCCTGCTCCACATTGGAGGCTGAATCCATCCTCTGCTTCTCATGAAGGGTCTGCAATGCCTGCAGTTGATCCCTGAATGTTGCAGCCCTTTCATAATCCATATTCTCAGCTGCATCTTTCATCTTGACTTCCATATCATCAATTATGCTTTCATCTTTCATCGACAAAAAATGGAGTATTTTTTGAATCATGCCATTGTACAAATCCTCATCGACATTCCCAAGGCATGGTCCAAGACATCTTCCAATATAAAAATTGAGGCATGGTCTGAATCTGGCATCCTTTTTATCCAAGTCAAGCCTGCAGTTTCTAATTGGAAAAATCTCATGAAAAACCTCTATTGCTTCATTCACAGACGATGCACTAGGATATGGCCCAAAGTATTTCGAGCCATCCTTTACAACCTGTCTGGTCTTCAACACACGAGGATATCTTTCACCTAAGGTGACCTTTATATATGGATACTGCTTATCGTCTCTAAGTAGTATATTGTATTTAGGCCGGTTTTTCTTTATAAGATTTGACTCAAGAACCAAGGCTTCCACTTCATTTTCCACCATTATATATTCAAAGTCACCAATCTGCTTGACCATTGAAGATACTTTCAGTGAATGATTTGCAGACGACTGGAAATATTGCCTTACTCTTTTCTTGAGAGAATTGGCTTTTCCAACATATATTATTTCCCCTGCCTTGTCCTTCATCAAATATACTCCCGGTGAGTCCGGGAGACTTTTCAGTTGCTCTTCGAAATTTGACACATGATCACCTTGATTTCTTCCTTCTCCAGACTACTGTATGCTAATGGGTTTTGTCTTCTCCTTGAGCCAGTCACGTACTTCATCACTTAATCTGTCCTCTAGTTTTTCAAACACATCGTTGTGATACTGGTCCAGCCAGATTTTCTCCTGTCCGGACAGCATTTCCGGTACGATGCAATCCCTGTCAATATAACAGTAAGAAAGCAACTGGAAGTTTAAAAACTTACCCCACTCGTTCTCAATATCCTCTCTTACAACCACGACGTTCTCTGTTCTGACCCCGTGCATTCCTTCCCTGTAGATTCCTGGTTCTATAGTTACTACCATTCCAGGCTCCATAGCTACATTATTTGGTGCGGTGGCTATACGGTGTGGTCCTTCGTGAACACTAAGTAGATATCCAACTCCATGTCCAGTGCCACATTTATAATCTATACCTTCATCCCACAGTGGCTTTCTGGCAAGTATATCAAGAACATGACCTGAAGTTCCCTGAAGGAATCTTGCTGATAAAAGATTTATTTGTCCTTTCAGTACCAGTGTAAAGTCTCTCTTTTCCTGCTCATTCAATTCTCCCAGTGCCACTGTTCTTGTTATGTCAGTCGTGCCGTCGTAGTATTGCCCTCCTGAGTCCACCAGGAAAAGACCTTTTTTTTCAAGAGTTGCACAGCTGCTCTTTGATGCAGAGTAGTGCATCATGGCAGCATTTGGTCCATAAGCTGCAATTGTTTTGAAACTTGGCTGAATAAACCCTTGCTGCTCCATTCTGTACTTGAGTAGTTTTTCAGCGGCACTTACTTCAGTTATTTCCCTTATCTCTATTTCATTTTCCAGCCAGTGGAAAAAGCTTGTAAGTGCAACACAGTCCTTTATGTATGCTTCCTTTTGATTTTCTATTTCAGTGGTATTCTTGATACCTTTCAAATTTGAAGTCATATTCTCTGAGTCAATTACTTTGCATTCTCTTGGAATAGCATTATATAGACTTCTATTAATTCTGTCCTTTTGTAGAATCACTGTGGAATCCTTGGACAAACCCTCCAAATGCTGATTTATGCTTTCGTAGTCAGCCAAAACAACACCAGTGTCAAAAAGATCATTCTTGACTGCTTCAGAGATTTTTCTCCCATCTACAAATAAAATAGCATATTCCATTGATATCAAAGCATATGATATAACTACAGGATTGTTTTCAACATCCCATCCCCGGATATTATATAACCAGGCAATATCATCCAAGCTTCCCAAAACAAAATGAGTCGCTTTTTTCTTTTCCATTTCTTTTCTTACATCCTGAAGCTTTTCCTCGGTTGGCTTGCCGGAATATTCTTCCTTGAGCATAAATGCTTCTTTATGAGAAAGTTCAGGTCTGTCATCCCATATGCTGCCTATAAGATCATCCTCATCGTGGATTTTAATGTTCTTTTCCTGGAGTTTTTCTTCAATTTTTTCAACTGCACCCTGGGAAAAAATGTTCCCATTTAAGCCAATTGTGGAGTCTTCTCTTACATTTTCCTCAAGCCACTCATGAAGAGAAGGATAACCTGGTGTATTCATTCTGTATAGCTTGAATTCATTGTCTCTTATCTGGTTTTCAGCCTGAATAAAATATCTACCATCAGTCCAGAGTATAGCCTCTTCCTGAGTTATCAATGCTGTTCCTGCCGAACCGGTGAATCCTGTAATAAATGCTCTAGTCATAAAGTGATCAGCAAGATACTCTGATTGGTGTGGATCTGCTGATGGTTCAATATACATGTCTATGTCTTTTTCTGCCATAAGCTTTCTAAGCTCTTTAATCTTGTCATTAATGTTCAATCTTTATTCCCTCCCCTTTAATCTCCATTTTTATCAAGTAAAACGCTACTAAAAGACTTGCAATTCCAGCAACCAGTTTGCCAATTATAAATGCATTGACCGTATGGGGTGCCACTGAAGTAACATATCCCAACTGACCGCCGAATACATAGGCCCCGCTGACAGCAAATGCTGCGTTAAGTATCTTGCCTTTCCAATTCATCTCATGATAAACACCCAGCATTGGCAGACAGCTGGCCAAGGATGCAAAAAGTCCAAGTATTGAAAAATCATCTATATCATACTTTTCAGTAATTCTTCTTAAAATCCGGTGAAGTCTTCTGGATAGAAAGAATAACATTGGATAAGCCCCTGAAAGGATAATGCTTATAGATAAGACCAGCAATGCTCCTTCTTCAAGAGGTATTAGCCCTTCAATTATGACTATACCCAGACTGTAATCCAGAATGCCAAGTATCAGCCCAAATGTACTTACTCCAAGGATAATTTTCCCCAGCAATCTGAATATAACCATAATTCTTTCCTGGGTCTTGATCAATCCATAGGCAATCAATAAAGAGAACAAAAGGACTGGCATAAGGTTCCACAGAATTCTCATTATATCGATATTCATCAGCAGCCCCGAAACAATCATACCCAGCGGGACAGTAACTATACCAGCAAGAATGCCCTTGGCAAAATACTGGAAATCATCCTCTGAAATAAGATTGATTGCAACAGGCACTGTAAAAGATATTGTTGCACCAAGAGTTGAAGCAAGAATCACTCCATTGAACATTCCAATAATAGGGTCTCTTGCAATTTCAATACTGGTGTTGTAAGCACCCAGGTCAGTTGCAAGTATACTACTTACAAACACAGATGGATCAACATTCATCCAAGTTGACAAAGGTCCAAGAATTGGTATGATGGCCTTTGCGATAACCGGGGAAAGCGAATAGATTCCGATTATAGTAAGTGCTAAACTACCCATGGCTTTAAAGCCTTCATCAAATTTAATCCCTAAACCAAATCGGTTGTTCAAAAGCTTATCAATTCCTCCAAGGAGTGAGAAGCCCAACATCACATAAAGCATTATATTCCTCCTCCAAGTGTCGAGTATCAGTCTAATTATACTACAACGAGAGATATAATCACAATGAAAAAAGCGCCTGTTGACATGAACATGGACGCCTTCCAATCATTATTCTTATATTAGTTGATCTCAGATTAAGATTTTTCTTAAAAAATCCTGAGTTCTTGGATTCTGGGGATTCGTGAATAGTTCATGAGGGTTTCCTTCCTCCATAATCCTTCCTTCATCCATAAACAATACCCTTGACCCCACTTCTTTGGCAAAGCCCATTTCATGGGTAACAACAACCATAGTCATCCCTTCCCTTGCAAGTTCTTTCATTACTTCCAATACTTCTCCAACCATCTCAGGGTCCAATGAACTTGTAGGCTCATCAAACAGCATGACATCAGGCTCCATTGCAAGAGCTCTTATAATTGCTATCCTTTGTTTTTGACCGCCTGACAATTGATTTGGATAAGTGTTTGCCTTTTCTTCGAGTCCAATTCTCTTAAGAAGTGTCGTTGCTATTTTATCAGCTTCTTCCCTGGTCAACCCTTTCAACTGTATAGGTGCAAGTGTAATGTTTTCAAGAACAGTCTTGTGTGGGAAAAGGTTGAACTGTTGAAAAACCATTCCCATTTTTTCTCTTTGCTTGTTTACGTCATTGTTCTTATCAGTTATTAGTACTCCTTCAAAGATAATCTCTCCACTGGTCGGTTCTTCCAAAAGGTTCAGGCATCGAAGGAATGTGCTTTTCCCGGATCCACTTGGTCCGATTACAACTACAACCTCTCCTTCTTCAATGGTCTGGTTGATATCCTTTAAAACGTGTAGTTCTCCAAATTTTTTATTTAAATTAATTATATTGATCACCAGCACGCAACCTCCTTTCCAATATGCCCAACAGCTTGGACAGGGTAAATGTAATGATAAAATATAATAATGCCGCATAGAAAAGCGGTATAAATGGTCTGTAGGTGATACCTCTTAGGGTATCTGCGTTATACATTATGTCGTGGATTCCTATAACTGAAATAATTGCCGATTCCTTTATCAATACTATGAACTCGTTGCCCAGTGCTGGAAGAATGTTTTTAAATGCCTGGGGAATAATAATAAATCTCATTGCCATGCTGTGGGTCATGCCAAGGGATCTGGCAGCTTCCATCTGACCTCTGTCTATCGAGAGTATTCCTGCTCTAATTATCTCTGCAACATAGGCTGCACTGTTAAGTATTACTGCAATAGTTCCCAGTGCGATTCTGCTCAGTTCAAATGGCAGGAACATTGGGAATCCATAGTAGACAATGAAAAGCTGTACAAGAAGGGGAGTTCCACGTACAAGCTCTATATATGCAGTGGACAAACCCTTTGCAATTTTATTGTTTGAAAGCTTCATCAGACTTAGAACAATACCCACCATTGATCCAAAAACCACACCGAAGAAGCTTACACTTAAGGTTACTCCAGTACCCCTAAGAAAATATTTATAATATTGTGCTATAAATTCCAGATCAAAAATTCCCAATTGATTTCCTCCTTAATGAGTACTCCCTCTTTCTTGTAATATAAAAGGCAAAAGAAAGCGAACTTTCTTTTGCCGGGGAATATCTTATTCTTCTGCCAATACTGTCGCATCAGCGATAAATTTCTCTATCATACCTTCGTCCATGAGACTTTGTAGTACCACGTCAATCTCCTGCACCAAGTCTTCGTTTCCTTTGTTTATTGCTACAGCAACTCCATCTTCCTGACCCAGTATTTCATCTGCCAGGAACAGGTCATCATTTTGACTTACATAGGCTTTGGCTACTGGTTCAACCAGTATAACTCCATCAACCGTACCATTCTTCAATTCAAGAACAAGATCGGTTATTTTACTAAGACCTACATATTCTGCTGAAGCAAACTTATCCAGTGCTATCTCTTCCTGGATACTTGATTTCTGAGCTCCAATCTTCATACCTTCAAAATCATCTGGTGTTTTTAGTGTCTCAGAATCTTCTGTTTTAACAATCATTCTCTGCTGTGCCTGATAATAAGGTATTGAAAAATCAACGCTTTTCTTTCTTTCTTCTTTGGCAACCATTCCGGCAATAATAAAATCGATATCATCTGTTACAAGAGCCGGTAAAAGTCCTTCAAATTTCATATCCACAATTTCAAGTTCAACACCAAGTTCTTCTGCAATAGCTTTAGCTATTTCAATATCAAAGCCTACAATCTGGTCCTGACCGTCTATTTCCTTATGGAATTCATATGGTGGATAATCTGCTGCCGTTCCAAGTACAATTTTTCCGTCTGACTTGATCTGTTCTACTTTGGATAGGGTTTCTGATTCCCCACCTGCACAACCTGCCAAAGTCATAATCATCATTACCATCACTAAGATTAAAGCTAAATTTTTTTTCATTTTGTATTCCTCCTATTATATTTAAGTTTTCTGGCTTATAATAGTGAGGATTTCCTTAGAGCTTTGGAAGTCTTGTCCATGTTTAGTGAACCATACTTCCGTTGGCTCTTGATCAGATTTAGAATCATCAAGATTAAGACCTCCTTAGTCAAATTTTAATATGAAACTAATTATATTCCATGGGAAAATAAAAATCAAGCGTTATTTAATTAACTTATTCGATTTGAAGATTTAGCTCTGTTGGAAAGAGCAAATTCTTTATATCTTCAATGTTCTTATGGCTATTGTCAAGCCATAGTCCTTCCTTCTCTTTATCCAGTATTACTGGCATTCTATCGTGTATCGATTTCATCTGATCATTTGCAGATGTTGTAACTATTGTATATGCTTCAAAGGGATTCCCTTCCTTGTCCTTAAATATGCTTACCAGACCGGCCATGGAGAAAATTCTAGAATCTTCAACAGAAATTCTTCTCTTGATTTTCTTGTCATCAACCTTCTCCCATTCAAAAAAGCTTGTAGCCGGTACAATACATCTGCCGGTATAGAACGCCTGCCTGAATGTAGGCTTTTGGTAGACTGTTTCACCTCTGGCATTGATCAATGGTCGTTTTGCAAAATGAGGTGCGAATCCCCATACTGCAGTTTTTATTTGTCTCCCATTTCCATCCACAACTATTGCTTGATTATTTGTTGGAAATATTTCCTTTGAGGAACCGATCTCCCTTTCTGCAACAATCGCTTTGTATCTCTCAATCAGTTCATCGATGTCCGCATCAAGTGCATATCTTCCACACATGGTAGCCTCCTCGTCTTAAGACAAAATCTTCTTCAGAAATTGACCAGTATAGGATTCCTGGCATTGGCTAACCTCCTCAGGGGTTCCAGTAGCAACCACAAATCCACCTTTGTCCCCGCCTTCAGGTCCAAGGTCTATTATATAATCCGCAGTCTTTATGACATCAAGGTTGTGCTCTATTATTATTACGGTGTTATCTCCCTCAACCAACTGATTCAAAACATTAACCAACTTGTGAATATCAGCTGTATGAAGACCGGTTGTCGGTTCATCAAGTATATATACTGTCTTTCCTGTTGCTCTTTTTGAAAGTTCTGTTGCGAGCTTTACCCTCTGAGCTTCTCCACCTGAGAGTTCTGTGGATGGCTGTCCGATTTTTATATATCCAAGACCAACATCGTACAAGGTCTGAAGCTTTCTTTTTATTTTTGGCAGGTTCTTAAAGAACTCCAGTCCTTCTTCTACAGTCATATCTAGAACGTCTGATATCGTCTTGTCCTTGTATTTGACCTGAAGAGTCTCTCTGTTGTATCGTTTCCCCTTGCACACCTCGCAGGGTACGTATACATCCGGCAGAAAGTGCATCTCAACTTTAAGGATTCCATCTCCCTTGCAAGCCTCACACCTTCCTCCTTTAACGTTAAAGCTGAATCGCCCTTTCTTGTATCCTCGCATCTTGGATTCATTGGTCATGGCAAAAACATCTCTTATATGGTCAAATAGTCCTGTATAGGTTGCAGGATTTGATCTTGGTGTTCTTCCTATTGGATTCTGGTCTATTTCAATGACCTTGTCCAGATACTCCAAACCAAGCAATTCCTCGTGCTTCCCGGGTCTTATCTTTGCACTGTTTAATTTGTTTGCAAGTGACTTGTATATAATCTGGTTTACAAGCGAACTCTTGCCTGAACCTGATACGCCTGTAACACATGTCATTAATCCAAGTGGTATTTTGATATCAATACCCTTTAGATTATTGACAGCTGCCCCCTTTACCTGGAGCCATTTCCCATTGGTAGGTTTTCTATATTCAGGTACTTCGATTCTTAGCTTCCCTGACAAATACTTTCCTGTTATGGATCTTGGATTGTCCATTATATCCCTGGCTGTACCTTCAGCTACAATTTCTCCACCGTGAATTCCAGCTCCTGGTCCAATGTCCACTATATGATCCGCCATATGCATTGTTTCCTCATCATGCTCCACGACAATAAGTGTATTTCCAATATCAGTCAGTCTTCTCAAGGCTGCTAGCAGCTTAGAGTTATCTCTTTGATGCAACCCGATACTTGGTTCATCAAGTACATAGACAACCCCCACAAGACTTGAACCTATCTGGGTAGCCAATCTAATTCTCTGGGACTCTCCACCTGAAAGTGTTCCAGCCATTCTAGAAAGTGTAAGGTACTCCAGACCGACATTTTTGAGGAAGCTCAGTCTTTCCTTAATCTCCTTTAAAATCTGGTCTCCGATGATCTGCTGCTTTTCCGTCAGTTGAATATGTTCAAAGAGCTGCAATGATTTAACCACCGGCATATCAGTAATCTCGGAAATATTAAGACCGTTTACTTTAATTGACAATACTTCTTCCTTCAACCTTTTTCCACCACAGGATGAGCAAGGACTTTCCGCCATATAATCATCCAACTTGTTTCTCATATAATCAGAGTGGGTTTCCTTGTATCTTCTTTCGAGGTTGTTCAATATACCCTCAAATTTTCCCTCGTATTCTCTTTTTCCAGTATCGTCAAAGTGACTTAAGAAGGCAAACTTGATTTTTCTTTTAGTCCCGTACAAAAGCTCATCCATGAATTTTGCTGGTGCCTCTGATACTGGCTGGTCCAGACTATATCCATTGTCTGCTGCAATAGTCTTGAAAATTTGATAATAGTAAGTGTCTTCTCCAATTTTCCCATAAGGAGCAAGGGCTCCGCCATCTATGCTTATGCTTTTGTTGGGAATTACAAGATCTACATCAATTTCCTTGTGAAATCCCAGACCGTTACAAACAGGACACATACCAAAAGGGCTGTTAAAAGAAAACATCCTTGGAGAAATTTCTTCAATGGAAATATTGCAATCCGGACATGACAGTTTTTGGCTAAAGGTAAGTCTGTCTCCATCAACTATATCTACATTTAAGAGACCTTCCCCCAGTTTAAGGGCAGATTCGATGGAATCAGACAGCCTTCCTTCAATTCCTTCTCTGACAATTAGTCTGTCTACTACAACTTCCAGGGTATGGTGCTTGTTTTTGTCCAGTTTTATATCGTCATCCAGATCGACCATTTCATCATCAATCATCATTCTGACATATCCGTCTTTTTTTATCTGCTTGATCAGCTTTGTGTGCTCACCCTTCTTACCCCTTACCAGGGGTGCCAACACCTGAATTCTGGTTCTTTCCTCAAGTTCCATTACGTGGTCGACCATCTGGTCAACAGTCTGACTTGTGATTTCCTTTCCGCAGTGCGGACAATATGGCGTACCTATTCTTGCAAAAAGCAGTCTAAGGTAGTCGTAGATCTCTGTAACTGTTCCAACAGTTGACCTGGGATTCTTTGATGTTGTCTTTTGATCTATTGATATTGATGGTGACAAACCTTCAATATATTCCACATCCGGTTTGTCCATCTGCCCCAAAAACTGTCTTGCATAACTGGACAAGGACTCAACGTATCTTCTTTGTCCCTCAGCATATATGGTATCAAAGGCAAGTGATGATTTTCCTGAACCACTCAATCCTGTAAAAACTATGAATTTATCTCTTGGTAGCTCAAGGCTGACATTCTTCAGATTATGAACCTTGGCTCCCTTAATTACAATCTTATCTCTAGTCATTTTAATTTTTTCCTCCGTACTTCTTCTTCATTTGAATTACTTTATCTCTTAATTCCGCCGCTTTCTCAAATTCCAAGGATTCTGCTGCTATAAGCATGGCACTTTCCATTCCCAGGATAATTGCCTCCAATTCCTCAACTGATAAATCCTCATCATATTCTACCAGGTCTTCTGCTGCCATGGTTGCTTCGATAATATTTCTTACATCCTTGATGATAGATTTCGGTGTTATATTATTTTCCCGGTTGGAATCTGCCTGTATCGTCCTACGTCTGTCTGTCTCATTTATTGCTCGTTGCATGGAACCTGTGATTTTATCAGCATACATTATTACCTTGCCTTCAATATGTCTTGCTGCACGACCAATTGTCTGTACCATGGCTGTCTCACTTCTTAAAAATCCTTCCTTGTCTGCATCAAGAATAGCGACCAGAGACACCTCTGGCAAGTCAAGTCCTTCCCTTAGAAGGTTTATTCCAACTAAAACATCGTATTTACCTAGTCTAAGGTCCCTTATTATCTCCATTCTTTCAATTGTATGCACATCAGAGTGCAGATATGTTACTTTTATGCCTACTTCCTTGAAATATTTTGTGAGGTCTTCAGACATTCTCTTCGTAAGTGTAGTTACAAGGGTTCTTTCTCCCCTTGCAGCAACTTTTCTGATTTCAGTCAACAAGTCGTCAATCTGGTGTTCAGTTGGCCTGACTTCAATCACAGGGTCGAGTAGTCCTGTCGGACGTATAATCTGCTCAACTAGCTGGTCGGTTTTTCCCAGTTCATAAGGACCAGGTGTAGCTGATGTATAAACAATTTGATTTATCATGTCTTCAAATTCATCAAACCTTAAAGGTCGGTTATCCAACGCAGATGGAAGTCTGAATCCATAATCTACCAAAGTAGTTTTTCTGGACTTGTCTCCTGCATGCATTCCTCTAATCTGTGGAATTGAAACATGGGATTCATCGACTATTACCAAAAAATCGTCCGGAAAATAATCCATCAATGTATATGGCTTGCTTCCAGGTGGTCTGTCGCTAAGATGCCTGGAGTAATTTTCAATTCCTGAACAGAATCCCATCTCCCTTAGCATTTCCAGATCGTATCTTGTTCTTTGTTCCAGTCTCTGAGCTTCCACCAGTTTGTCCCTATCCCTCAGATCTTTAAGTCTTTCCTCAAGTTCCTCCTCGATGCTGACAATTGCCTTTTCAACTTTTTCAGAAGTTGTTGCAAAGTGGGAAGCAGGAAATATGGATACGTGGTTCCTGTACCCGATTACTTCACCGGTTATATGATTTACCTCTGTTATCCTGTCAATCTCGTCACCAAAAAATTCAACTCTCAGGGTATTCTCTGAGGATGAGGCTGGAAAAATTTCCAGGATGTCTCCTCTTACCCTGAAGGTTCCCCTTTCAAAGTTGATATCATTTCTGACATACTGTATGTCCACAAGTTTGCGCATGATCTGGTCTCTATCCTTAAGCATGCCTGGTCTAATTGACACGACCAGATTCTCATAATCAATTGGATCCCCAAGTCCATATATGCAAGATACTGATGCTACAATAATAACATCTCTTCTTTCGAAAAGAGACATTGTAGCTGAGTGCCTCAATTTATCGATCTCATCATTTATCGATGAGTCCTTTTCGATATATGTGTCAGTCTGGGGCACATATGCCTCAGGTTGATAGTAGTCATAATAACTCACAAAATACTCAACGGCACTTTCGGGGAAAAACTCCTTGAACTCACTGGCAAGCTGGTAAGCCAGTGTCTTGTTATGTGCAATAACAAGAGTAGGTCTTTGAACTGTTTCAATTACATTTGCCATGGTAAATGTCTTTCCTGAACCTGTAACTCCCAGCAATACCTGGTGTTTATTCCCTTTCTTCAGGCCTTCTACCAATAATCTAATCGCCTCGGGCTGATCGCCTGTTGGCTTATATGATGATTCTATTTTAAACTCACTCATAATTGCACCTCATTCCTGAACACTTGTTCTCTTTATATGATATACTTTTTGAATTAAAAAATCCACTGTAATTATTAGCTTGTGGAAAACGCTTTGGTAATGTAAAATTATTTAGAGGAGGCGAAACCACAATGAAGCGTAACAACACGTTTTTGCTGATTATTTTATCTATAATTTTCATATCCGGCTGTTCTTTCCCATTCCTTAGGGAATCAAACCCTGTACAGGGACAAAATATTGAAATAGATCCGGAATTCAATGTAGAACAGGTGGTTTTATCCCAAGGTTTTCAGAATACTGAACCTAGGATTGAGCTCTCCAGAAAAAACAATAATTTACGTTTATTGGTATCCCCGGGAATAGTCAAAAGCACTGGTATGGAGGTATCAAAAATTGAAGAGGTTGATGGAGTCTTCAATATTCACCTTGTAAATAGCTCTTACTCTTCTGCAGAATTAGTTATACCCCAAATAACTGTTTTGCTTTCAAATGTAACACCATCCGAAGCGGAATCAATGAAATTTAGTATAGCAAATGAAAACTTCACCCCTGTAAATGTAAATCATGGGATAGTTGATGTTATTAAAAAGGTCAAATCTGATTATAAAATATCTACAGATGGATCTCCTTCCATAAGACTTATTCAGGAGGAAAAAGGACCCCTATGGGTTATAGAGTACAAGAACATCTACGATACTGAGAACCTTGAAATTCCTCTTATTAATCTCAGGCTGAAGGTAAGTGCCAAAAACGGAGAAGTTGTGGAATCATCAAAGGCTCTCATATCAGCATATTTTGATCATGGCAGCATTCTGGATTTTGTGCCTGGGAAAGCAATCCTTTACTCCATTAGAAATTCGGATAGCAGTAAAGATGAATTGTGGTACTACAATTTTATATCAGGTGACAAGATGGATATTTACAAAACATTATCATTGATTACATCGGCGCAACTTAGCCCTGATGGTTTAAAAATAGCACTGCTCGAAGAAGATGATGAAAAAGCTACTGCTTATACGATTTCCATAGATGACAAAAGAGCAGTCCGAATAGGTACGGGCATGGATCTTATTCCCGAACAGATCTCCTGGAAGGATGATCTTGAAATACAAGTCCTTGCGAAATTTACTGACAATCAGACACAAATTTTCTCATATAATATCCAGAATAACATACTAACAGCGACTCATACTTTTATGATGAATCTCGACACTTTCAGTACAATGGATGATGTAATCCTTGCATCAGAATTTATAAGCAATAGATCAAATAACAGAATACTGCTTTCAGATGGCAGAAATGGGCTAAGATTCGTGGACGACGGATTCAATCCCAAGATTTTAAATGAAAATCTTGGAATGCATCTTAGAAATGACGACAGTTCAACTACAAATAGACTTCATTTATTCAACCTTGAAACTTTGGAAACTGTATATGAAACCAGATTTGATGTAGTCAACACAGGCAGAATTTCAGACACTGAAATTCTTGTTGTAGAAAAGCTTCCCGGCAATAATAACTTTGGGGCTCATATTCTAAATTTTGAAACTCTGGAGCTTAGATCACTTGGTAATATCAATACCAACAGAATATACTTGGATGTAAAGACAGATACGATTTATGCAAATCCTTCTATTACCTATAATTCTAATATTTTAGAAATAATATACTCAATGGATTTATCAGATTTAAAAAGTAGATAGCTCGGGCTATCTACTTTTTTATCTACATCTCTTCTCTTAAAACCTCAATTGCCTTCTTAATTTGATTATCCTGCTCCAGGTAATCTAGTCCAATTCCTTCAACATCTTCATCCAATTCCACAACTACATCAGGTTCAATTCCTATGCCGTGAATATTCGTTCCATCGGGGGTAAAATATTCTGCTACCGTCAGTTTGATTCCAGATCCATCTGGTAAGTCTTTAATTCTTTGAACCAAACCCTTTCCAAATGTTGTTGTTCCTACTAGTGTACCTCTATTGTTGTCTCTTATTGCTCCTGCCAAAATTTCTGATGCACTGGCACTGCCCTCATTTACTAGGACAACAAGTGGAAGATCCACCATCTTGCTGTCTGACTTTTCGTATTGCCTATTTTCATTTTTATCTTCTGTGTATACCACTGTGGCTTCTCCAAGGAGTTCATCAGCTATATCTACACTTACATTCAACAACCCACCTGGATTACTCCTAAGGTCCAGAACAAGTCCTTTTGCACCATTGGATTGAACATCCATCAATGCCTTCTTAAAATCTTCGTATGTCAGATTGTCAAAGGCTGTAAGTCTTATATATCCGATATCGTCCTGGATTATTTCGCTTTTTACTGACTCGAGTCTAATGATTTCCCTTGTAATCTTGATATCAAAAGTTTCAGTATTACCTTCCTTGTCTTTTCTCATAATTGTAATAACAACTTCAGTATCTGCTTCTCCCCGCATTATACTTACAGCTTCATCCATGGTATCAGAAAAGTATTCCTTACCTTCAACTTTAATAATCTTGTCACCTGTTCTGATTCCTGCTCTTTCACCCGGTGTACCCTCTATCGGAGAAACAACGGTTATAAATCCATCCTCTTCAGGTGTGACGATTATTCCAATCCCACCGTAGATTCCATCCGTTCCCATGTTGAAACTCTCGTATTCATTTTGGGTCATATAAATAGAGTAGGGATCACCCAATGAATCCACCATTCCCTTGAGTTGTCCATCTAACAGTTCCAGATCTTCTACCTCCCAAAGGT
The DNA here is from genome assembly GCA_024637045.1 of Soehngenia sp. Classification (GTDB taxonomy): domain Bacteria; phylum Bacillota; class Clostridia; order Tissierellales; family Tissierellaceae; genus Gudongella. Next base: position 215,729 of record JAGXFX010000009.1, on the reverse strand, counting down.
ACATTTCATCAATTACATTTTTGATTTGAAGGATTTTTGAGTTGTCTTCATACAACTGACTTAATGTTTCATATTCTTCTTTTTGAATTACAACCCTGTTTCCCATGGCAACTGATATAAAATTTCCAATAACCAAAGTTGCAAGATTTGTGATTAATAACAGTACAACAAAAATTACAAGCATTTTTTTCTTTGACATTTCTACACCTCTATTTCTAAGATAACAAGCATATTAAATAATGGTAATACTATTATTTAGTCTTCAACTAAAAAAGAGGAGATTTCTCTCCTCTAATTAATTTCCTCTTAACCAAGGAATTGGATCCACATATGATCCATTTTTTCTTACCTCAAAATGTAGATGTGGTCCAGTTGAGTTTCCTGTACTTCCTGCTTTTGATACAGTTGCTCCCCTTGCCACTGTCTGTCCTTCGGAAACCACAACAGATGAGTTATGTGCATATAACGTTACAATGCCACCACCGTGATCCAACATGACTACCTTGCCATAGCCACCAAGCCAGTCACTGTAAATTACAGTTCCAGCAGCCGCTGCTGTTATTGGTGTTCCTGTTGGTGCTGGAATATCTATACCTGTATGAAGCTTCTTAACCTTGAATATTGGATGAATTCTGTAACCATAAGGAGAACTTATTCTACTTTGCCCTGGCACTGGCCAGTCCATCTTTCCTCCAGAATATGGTCCTGAATTTCTCTGAAGCTTTACTATTTTGGTTTCAATTTCTTTTGCAAACTCGTTGAGTTTGTCATACTCTGACTCATATGACTTTATGTTTTGTTGCAGCCTTCCCATCAGATTCTCTTTTTCACGGCTGACTTTTTCCATATCCCTTTTTCTCGATTCAAGTTTCGACCTTGTAACCTCCAATGAAGCTCTTTGGCCTTCCATCTCAACTTTCTTTTCCTCGATAATATCTCTTTGTTCCTTCATATACTTTATAAGCTCTTTATCATACTCTGCTATGGACTGTATCATCTCTTGTCTTGAAAGAAAATCCTTTATATTGCCAGATGATAGGAGTACTTCCAAATATCCTGTGTTCCCATTCTTATACATTACCCTTAGTCGCTGATTGAATGTATCGAGTCTTTCCTCGATGTTCTTCTCTGCTGTCAAAAGCTCTTCCATTGTAATATCAATATTTAAATTTATAATTTCAATATCCTTTTCGACACTTTCAATTTCTGATGCAGCATTGGCTACCTTCAAGTCTATTTCTTTAATCTGGTTGTCTATCTCCTTGCTCTGGCCCTGCATATTGGCAATCTCTTTTTTTGTTTGTTCTATCTGATTTTGAATCTGCTCCTGTTGCTTTTTCAACGCGTCAACAGATTGTCCACTTGCCTGAACAACAGTCAAGAAGACCATCAGGAATGCTGTAAACAAAATCAGTATCTTTCGTCCTCTCATATAATTACCCCCCTATACGTTAAGGAATCTCTTCAGTGATACAAGACTACCCAGTGCACCTATTCCAGAACCAATGGTACCGAACATAATAGCAAGATCCGCAAAGATTAATTTTGGATCTACCAGATAGAATGTAAATAAGTCGTACAGCTTATCATTCATTGAATTATAGAAGTATTCGTATCCAAAATAAACAATAGCAATTGATATCATGGCACCAATTATACCCAGGAATACTCCCTCCATAATAAAGGGCCCTCTGATATAACCGTTTGTAGCTCCTACGTATTTCATAATATTAATCTCGCGTCTTCTCGAAGACACAGTAATTTTTATAGTGTTGGAAATAATGAAAACAGAAATAAATACCAGTATTCCAATTATCATTATACCTCCAAATTGGATGTATCCGGCAAATATCAACAATTTATCTATTACATCTTTATAATATTTCACTTCTTCCACGCCGTCAAGTGTTTTTACGTCATTTACCAGTTCATCAGCGTATTCTATGTCATTTACCTTAATAATATAGGCATCTGGCAAAGGATTTGTCTCTAGACCATCCAAAAGGTAAGCTTCTTCTGCCCATTCTTCCTTCATGATTTCAAGAGCTTGTTCCTTGGATCTGAATAGAATAGACAATACACCTGGATATTCCTTAACGGTTTCCTCAATTATGTCCATTGACTCATTAGAAAGATCCTCAACCAGGAATACCTCTACTTCATCGAACTTTAGTTTAGTGTCGAGAACTGCGTTATTGATACTTAAAATAAGAATAAGAACGACACCAAGAATCATAAGAACAGCGGATATACTCGTTATGGATGCTATTCCCATGCTGCGGTTACGCCACATACTCTGAAATCCCTGCTTGATTATATTCTTAAATATTCGGAATTTCAATGCTATAACCACCCTTCTCTTCGTCTCTTACCAATCTGCCATCTTCCAGGGCGATTACTCTTTTCTTCATGGAATTTACAATCTCTCTGGCATGGGTAGCCATGATTATTGTTGTCCCTCTATTGTTTATGTCCAAGAGAACCTTCATAATCTCTCCAGCTGTATCCGGATCAAGATTACCCGTTGGCTCATCAGCAATAAGTACTGGAGGGTTGTTGACTATTGACCGTGCTATCGAAACTCTCTGCTGTTCTCCTCCCGATAATTGGTCTGGAAAACTGGATGCCTTCCTGCTTAAATTCACCATACTTAAAATAATGGGAACCCGTCTTCTGATTTCCCTTGGGCTTGATCCAGTTATTTCCATTGCAAAAGCAACATTCTCGTACACAGTTTTATTGGGTAGTAACCTGAAATCCTGGAAAACTACCCCTACTTTTCTTCTGATATATGGAATTCTTCTGTTTGGAACTCTTGTTATATCCATTCCATCCAAGTAAAGCTTACCTCTGGATATTCCTTCTTCCTTCAATAATAATTTTATAAGAGTAGATTTTCCCGCTCCACTTGAACCGACCAAAAAAACAAACTCTCCTTTTTTTATCTCCATATTTATATCATATAAGGCAGTAACACCGTTGCGGTACTCCTTTGAAATGTTAACAAGTTTGATCACTATCTCACCTCGAAGCCCTTTCATTGCAATTTTAGTTTTGACATATTTCCTTTTCGTGGTATTATTGTTATTATATTACAATATCGCATATAAATAAACTGTTTGAGGTGATTTAATTGGACAAAAAAAATATCAGAGAACTAATTATTGAAGAAAGATCCCAGCTAAGTGAGTCAGCACATAGATCACACAGTAGAAAAATCATAGATTTATTAAAGGCAACAAAGTATTATAAAGAAGCTAAAGTTATAATGTGCTTTGTAAGCTTTAACGATGAGCTGGATACGCACCAATTTATCAAGGAAGCTCTTTCAGAAGGAAAAAGGATGGTAATACCAATAACTGTTCATAAAACAAAGGAACTCATCCCTTCAGAATTGATGGATTTTCAGGAGCTTGAACCAGGATATTTCAATATACTTACACCTAAAAAGGAATTTATCAGGCCTGTTGAACAATCAGAAATTGACTTGGTTGTAGTGCCAGGTGTAGTTTTTGATCCCTACGGTTACAGAGTAGGTTATGGAGGCGGTTATTACGACAGATTCCTAAGTTCCATTGCAACGATTGTTCCTAAAATTGCTGTTGGATTTGGAATGCAGCTTGTTGAAAGAGTCCCAAGGGAAAGCTTCGATATCCCTGTGGATATGATAATTACAGAAAAAGGTGTTACTCCCTGTTCAGAGGGATTATATGAAACCAGACCATAACAGGAAAAGCAGCTAGAAAATATTCTAGCTGCTTCATTTTTTGACTATTTTAAAAGCTCAGTCGCTTTTTTGATTACATTGTCTACTGTAAATCCGAATTTCTCAAATAGTTGATTTGCTGGCGCAGAACCACCGAATCGATCAAGGGAAATAATATCCCCGTCAAGACCTGTGTATTTCTGCCATCCCATTGAACTGGCTGCTTCAACTGCAAGTCTAGCCCTAACTGAACCAGGAAGAACTCTTTCCTGGTATTCCTTGTCTTGTCCATCAAATAGCTCCCATGAAGGCATGCTTACTACTCTTGTACCTATTCCCTGTTCTTCCAGCTTGTCTGCCGCTTCATAAACCAGACTTGTTTCTGAGCCGGAAGCCATAAGAATAAGCTGAAGCTCCCTTTTTTCCTTCTTAAGGACATATCCACCTTTTAGGGCTTCTCTACCTGTCCCATCAAGAAGTGGAAGATTTTGCCTTGTAAGCACAAGACCTACTGGGGTCTTTTTACTCTTCAAAGCAACATACCATCCTGCAGCTGTCTCTCTTGCATCAGCAGGTCTGAAGGCAATAAAGTTAGGTTGAGCTCTGAATACTGCAAGCTGTTCAATTGGTTGATGGGTCGGTCCATCTTCTCCTACACCTATACTGTCATGAGTCAGAACATATGTCACAGGCAATTCCATTATTGATGCAAGTCTCATGGCAGGCTTCATATAATCCGTGAATATAAAGAAGGTTCCACCATAAGGTCTTACTCCTCCATGTAGTGCCATTCCGTTAAGTGCTGCTCCCATTGCATGTTCTCTTACGCCAAAGTGAATATTTGATCCTGCATAGTTGTCTTTTGAGAAAACTTCTCTTGAACTCATATTTGTTTTATTTGAAGGTGCCAGGTCTGCTGATCCTCCAAACAGATTAGGGATTTTTTCTGCGAGTCTGTTAATAACAGTACCTGATGCTGCTCTTGTGGCAACACTTTTTTCAAATGACCAGAATTCATCTGACTCTAGATACTCTTCAGGGATCTCTCCGGAAAGCCATAATTGAAGCTCCTTCGCTTCTTCAGGATACTTCTCGCTGTATTTAGCCATAAGCTCATCCCACTGAACCTCTTTTTCCTGGCTTTCTTCCATAAGCTTCTCCATATGCGCCTTTACTTCTTCAGGTACAAAGAATTCTTCATAATCCCACTTAAGATTTTTTCTTAATACTTCCATATTGTGTTCACCAAGGGGTTCACCGTGAGCTTTTGCCGTATCCTGCTTCTCAGTTCCATAACCTATATTCGTAATTACCTCAATTAATGTCGGCTTACTTAAATCTTTTTTGCCTTTTTTGATAGCTTTTTCAATCGCTTCTATATCGGTTCCATCTTGAACAAGAATAGTCTCCCATCCAAGAGCATCATATCTTTTTCTGACTTCTTCTGTAAATGCAAGATCTGTACTGCCTTCAATGGATATTGAGTTTGAATCGTAGAGCACGATTAATTTCCCTAGACCAAGAGATCCTGCTAGTGATGATGCCTCATTGCTAATTCCCTCCATAAGATCCCCGTCGCTTGCAATTACATAGGTGTAATGGTCGATTACCTGCATATCATCCTTGTTGAAATTGGCAGCAAGGTGGGCTTCAGCCATTGCCATACCAACAGCTGTTGAAATTCCCTGTCCAAGTGGTCCGGTAGTTGATTCAACGCCTGCAGTATGACCATACTCAGGATGCCCCGGTGTTTTACTGTCAAGTTGTCTGAAGTTCTCAATATCCTCCATCTCTAGTCCATACTGGAAAAGATGCAACAAGGAATATAACAGCATTGAGCCATGCCCCGCTGATAGGACGAATCTGTCCCTGTTTGTCCAGTCAGGATTCTTTCCATTGTGATTCATAATCTTGCTCCATATGGTATAAGCCATTGGCGCTGCTCCCAGTGGGAGTCCTGGATGACCGGAGTTTGCTTTTTCAACCCCTTGTGCTGACAACATTCTTATAGTATCAATACTTAACTGATCAATATTCATTTACTTGTCCTCCTTATTGATTTCACTGATTGAATTCTTGTTCATGGCAACTTCCACCAGAAATAGTGGCAAGACTGCCTGTCTCTTGATCCTTGATGGATTTGTCACAAGACGATAAAACCACTCAAGTCCAAGCTTTATAAAAATATCTGGAGCTCTTTTTGCCTGTCCTGAAAGAATATCAATTACTCCTCCATTACCGATTGCAACTGTCACACCAAGATTTTCTCCGTGGAAATTAATCCAGATTTCCTGTCGTGGAAAACCAAAGCCTACAAACAGAATATCTGTGTGTGACTTTTGTATTTCATCTACAATGGAGAGTTCTTCAGGTGTCTCACCATCACCGGTGTGGCTGCCTTTAAAATACCCGTGATGATACCCTGTAATCCTTATCCCAGGATAATTCTTCTCCAACTGTTTTTTTGCTTCTTCGGCGACTCCTTCACGACCTCCAAGAAGGTACAGCCCATAACCTTCTTTTTGGGCTAAACGAAGCAATTCCACTGATGTATCATATCCTGTAACTCTTTCTCTTAATCTGACTCCTCTTAATCTTGCACCATAAATCAACCCGATTCCATCGGGAATCACATAGGTACCCTTGTTTAATTCATTCTTGAGGCCATCGGATTTTTTTGCCATCATAACTATTTCGGTATTTGGGGTAAACACTTTGCAAAACTTCTTGTTTTCTAGTGCCACTTTCAACTCTCCAATGAGTTGTTGTAGTGTCGTATCTTGTATTTCTACCCCAAATATATCTACTTTATCAGCTCTGTCCACTTTATCACCTGCCTGTTATCCGAAAGGCTATTTCAATGTTCTCATGAGCCAACATCTTAAGCCTTTCTTCTTTTTCACCGATATTCTCTCTCATATTATCAAGATCATTCCATGCTGCATCAAATACTTCCTTGAATTTTTCAGCTTTGAGATTGTCCACTGATATGGAATAAGGGATTTCCAATTCCCTCAGTAATCCTTCAACCTTGGGATCGTATATAAGGCCCATCATGGGAACCTTTCTCGTTGCAGCATAAATAAGGGAATGAAGCCTCATTGCAATCATCATCTTCAATTTCCCAATAATGCCCATTATTTCCTCTGCTGTATATTTTGCCTGAAGGATATGACAATCTTCCTTCCCCACCATTTCCCTGATTTTTTGGCAGATTTCAAGGTCCTCGGGATAATGCATAGGGATAAGAAGTATTTCAATATCATTTTCATCCATAATTGCTTTAAGACCATTGCTTAATTCACGTGAAAGATTTTTATCATCCTTCCAGTATCTAACTGAAACACCAACCAGTGGTTTTTTCGGATAAATGTCTTCATTTACAAATATCTGATTTATTCTGTTGTTATCCGCAGCTTGGAGGGTAAATACCGGATCTGCAGTTACCTTGACATTCTTGTTGGTAACGCCCATGTTCTGGATATACTCCATGGAGCCTCTGTCTCTTAGGGTTATTTGCTGAACCTTGTTTAATGTATTCTTGGTCAGATATCTGTTAAAAGGCTTGTTAATTGGTCCGATTCCATTGGCATAGACCATAACGGGCTTCTTTAAAAATAATGCCAGTCTCATCAGTGCAAGGTAGTACAACAGCGATCTTGTGGAAGTAACATCCTGAAGAAGACTCCCACCACCACTTATAAGAATATCTGAATCCCTGAGTGATTTGTATACATCACGAATTTTAAACCTGTCAGATGATACTACTGGACATATTCCTTCAGTCTTGTCAGGATCCTTTGATAGAACATTTATCCTTACAAGACTATTATGTTCTTTCATATCCTTTACAATTGCCTTTAGTATTGCATCATCTCCGCTGTTGTCAAAACCGAAGTAACCACTCATTACAACATTTGGACCGCCGTGGAGTATCTTTTCATATATTTTTACATGGGACTCGGCCATTGCTGCGTAGGAAAAATTTCTTCTCACAGCCATTAAAAGTTTGCGTCCCATTTCCTCTGCAAGCTCTCCATCTCTAATAAGCTTCAGAAGTTTGTCTCTTAACATTACTTCATTTCCAACGGGAACGAGATATCCATTTTCGCCATTTTTTACAAGCATATGGACGCCCCCAACCTCAGTGGTTACAACAGGCTTTTTCATCTTTGCTCCTTCAAGTATTACATAAGGAAAACTCTCACTTACAGATGTCAGAGCATTGATGTGGATGGCGTTAAAGAATGAATAGGGGTCCTTTACGTGACCCAGAAACTTAACATTATCCTGAATTCCATATCTTCGTACCAATTCGCGAAGATAATCTGATTCTAATCCTTCCCCAGCTATAAGAAAAGTAGCATCCTCTTCTTGGAGAACAAGCTTGGCTGCCTCAATAAATGTCGCGTGATCTTTGACTTTGTCAAGCCTTGCAGCTATTCCAACAAATGTCTGTCCCCGGTCTTCAATATTGTATCTCTTCAGAAATTTATCTTTTGATACAAAATCCTCCTGGGAATCACAATCAATTCCATTGTATGTTACAAATATCCTGTCCCGTCTGAATCCTCTTTCAACAAGCATTTTTCTAAAAAGGTCGGATACTCCAATATAGTAGTCAAATCTTCTCAAAGCTATGGTATTCAAGGTTGTATATACAAGTCTCTTATAGAAATTATCCTTGAAATCCAGCTTGTAATCGCTGTGGATAGTAGTGATAAAAGGCTTGTCAACCTTGCCCTTGAGAAACTGGGCAATAAAATTCGCCCTTGCCCCATGACAGTGGATAATATCATAACCCTTATCTTCTATTTCCTCGACCAACCTGCTTATAATGGTTAGGTCAGATCTGCTTTTTTGTTTAAATACCTTGATCGGTATTCCAGCTTTTACAACATCGTCGTAAAAGGTGTCTTCAATAAAGCAAATAATCTCTGCATCTATTCTTTTGTTTAATCCTTTAAGCAAGGCAATTATATGGGTTTTTGCACCGCCTGTATCGCCACCGCTTATTAAGTGAAGTACCTTCAATGGTATTCTCCTTTCATCCTACTCAGTCTCTTTATTCTGACTGTAGGTATTTATAAGTGCCACTGTTATCCAGAAGTATGCAATCATTGCGGGCACCTCAAAAATATTTTCAACAAAGTTCTGAGCAAGTACGCCCATTGCACCTGCAAAAAGTCCAATAACCATTATTCTGTATTTCACATTTGTCTGGCTTCTTATTATCCTGGCAGTTGAAACTATAAATGAAACAATAACAAATGCAAGAGCCGCCACACCAAATATCCCCATCTCTGTAAGTGTCTTCAGATAATAGTTGTCCAGATAGAATGGCGTCAGATTGTTGTTCATGGCTACTGCTCCGCCGTATCTTCCAAGGCCCATTCCAAAGATCTTGTCCCTTCTCCATATTTCCATACCGATGTTCCAACGATAAAGTCTTCCTCCTGCTGCTGATTTCATAAGATAAACAGGTGAAAGCATATAAAGAAGTCTCTCGCTCAAAGCTCCTCCAAAGAGCACAAAAGCTCCTCCAAGTCCAGCAAATGGAATTATCAGTCTTGGAACCAGAATTATTACGAATATTGCTGCTGCAAATGCAAATGCAAGCCAGGCTCCTCTTGACATTGTAAAAAGAAGTCCCGCGATCATGACAATGGAAACTCCTCCATAATAGAGTCTATGAAGATTGCTTCTTGCTGTAAGTGTCATTGCAACTCCTATTGGTATGAAAAGCACAAATATTACACCTAGTATGTTCGGGCTTCCAATAATTGAAAATGCCCTTGTTGTAATATTCTCAGCTGTATCCACCCAGTTTCCCGGCATGGGAACCTTAGTAATGTATTGGTATACTGCATGCAACCCGAGGAACAAACCCAGAGCCAGCATTACATTTATAACTCTTTCCGAGTCTCTTACAGTCCTAATATATTGTGTTGCAATAAAATACCATAAAATATGTTGAAATACTGAACGGAATCCTTCAATTGCAATTCCCAGGTCAGGAGCCTTTATAAGAATATGGCTAACACCTATGACGATGTATATGATTACAGGAAGATCCATCGGTCCGAAATTATACTTGATTTTCCCGCCGCTAGCTATCCTTTTTAAGACGAATACGCCTGCCATTAATAAGAGAAGTAGCTCGTCCCAAACAGAACCGAACATGTTTATTACGGGAAGCCTCCTTACCACGTAGTCCACTGCAACATAAAGTACAGGCAGCATCATAAGAAGGTCTGTAAATGTTGGTGAATCAAGTGCCTTGGATATCCCTCCAAAAATCTTGCTCTTGTGTAGAATCCCACTGCTCTTCGTGGATTCCGAATCATACTCCTGCTTCTTTAATATCCATCCAAGAAGTCTGCTTCCTGATAATCCACTATATACTATACCTTCAATCTTTCGTATAAACCTGTCCAGCTGCATCAATATGCCATAAAACATGCTGTTATTAATCCAAGATTTGTATTCCTTGGTTTCTCCAGGCTTATTGTGACTCAGCTTAATATTGAATATCCGGCTGTTTGATGCAAAATATTTAATTTTCATCAGCAAGCCGATAAAAAGGCTCTTATTTATAGCTTCTTTTAGCCCCATACTAATTCACAACCTCTATACTCACTATCTGCCCTTTGAGTCTATAAAAATCACTTTCAATAAAAATAATTTTCCCTTGTCTGACTTCCTGTGCTCCAAGTTTGTAGCTCATGCTGTCGTAAGGCAGAGTTCCCTCTATGGTAACTATTGCTTCCTCCATGCTTGGATCAACAGATTTTACAGGATTCCCTGAGTCATCGAGATTTGTCTCATAAACAGGCATTACCTGGACATCAACTACTGTCGCTTCCAGATACTGCTTTGTTTCTCCGATTGTGTCTCCTACTTGTATGGAATCAAGATAACCAGTGTCATATGGTATTGATGCCACAAATCTGACCTGAACAGACTCAGCTGATGCTCCGATATCCTCAAGATCTTTGCCCATGATTTTTATAACAGATAAAAATAGCAGTAGAACAATAACTCCAATAAAAATCAAATCCAGTATGTTTATTTTGTTGAATACTTTTCCCTCTTTATTTATCATGTTCATTGTGCCACCTCAATATGCTTTATATCACTCATTGCCTCGAATTCAGTCGTCTTGAGAACGAATGTCAGACCAACCTTGACTTCCTGTCCTCCAAGATCCATATATGGTCCGCTTGTAACAACCTGTGCATCTATAACAGCTTCGAGAGTTATATAATCTTCGCTCTCATACGATACAGCCTCTCCTGCATCATTCACCGTCTTTAGTTCCATAGGTCTTGTCTGAATCTCTCTTATTGTTGCATTCTGAAGTCTGTATTGGGAGAATATCTGATCACCGACTTTAACGTCTGTAACCATCTCCGGCTTCAATTCATCAACCTCAACTGTCATAACAATATCCTTTGCGTTGGAAGGGCCCGCTGTAATTCCACCAGTCAACCTTTCTCTATTAAAGAACAAGACTACCGCCGCAATCAACAGGACTACAACGATTGTATCAATCCAATTCCACTTTCTCTTCATAATCTGCCCCTTTCTACTTCTCTGTATGGAGTTGCTCCATAAATATTTCTGCAAGCCTTCCAGTCTGCGACTTTCTGCTGTAGTTTCCTATATTATCCCAATCAGGGTTATGCTCAATATTTTTATTCTTCCACTGACTATAATAGCTTGTTATTGTCTTTGAAACTCCCTCTCTGTCTTCAGGGTCAACTACAATTCCGGTTTTTGTCTCTCTGATTACCTGGGCTGCCACTCCATCACTTGGAACTATTGCAAGTATAGGTCTATCTGATCTGATGTATTCGAATATTTTGCCTGTGTAAAAGTTTTTTGAACCCTTACCCTTTCCAATAACAAGAAGTATAATATCTGAATTAAAAAGCATCTGGATACTTTCCTTGTGAGGTATATACCCGTATGATTTTATCTGCCCTTCAAGGTTGTATTTTATTGCATAGGAATCGATGACCTTGTCGTAGATATTACCCACAATTCTAATCTCAAGGTCTTTCTTCTCTATTTCACCTTTTTCTATGGATATTTTTAATCCATCCATAAATTCATCGAGATTTCTTCGACCATACAGGGAGCCAGTGTAGGTTATAACAAATTTCTCTCCACCGTCCCTCTGGTTGTTCAAATCCTGAAAGTCCTCTTCATCGTATCCATTTGGGATGAAAGTTGATCTTCCAACCAGAGAATCGTTGTCCGCGACAAAATTTTCGAGCATCAAAGGTGTATTGGTTATGAAATAGTCACAACCTTCAGTAACCTTAAGCTCCATCTTCTTTTCACCTTTGAACTTGATTCTCTTGTATATGCTGTCTCTGTGGTAAGGATTGTTTGTCCACTCATCCCTGAAGTCAGCTACCCACTTCAGGTTTTTAAGGTTTTTTCTTAAATAAAGACCCATCAAGTGTGATGAATATGGGAATGAAGTTGTGTATATCAGCTTGATTCCTTCGTTCTTTACTATATCCATCGCTCTATCCTTGTTAAACAGATACCATAAGTATTCTGAATCAGGAGACATTATTCGGGTTCCCAGAAACTTCATTGGCAGATTTAAAATCCCCTGCCTGTTTACAGTATCATAGGGCTTTAATCTAAGGACTTTGATACCATCCGGAATATCGTCAAGCAGACTCTTATCTGTGAGGTCAGACACATGCTCCTTGGTTACAACAACGGGTTCAAATCCGAAATCTCTTAGATATTTTACAAACTTTGTAGTTCTCTGAACCCCCGCTCCTCCCATGGGTGGAAATTCATTGGCTATTATCAATACTTTCTCCATTAAATACCCCTGCCTAGAATTGTTACCTGAAATCCATTCTGGACCAGCTCTTTTTCATTAAGATAATTTCTGGTATCGTATAATCTTTTGGTCTTCATCAGCTTTCCAAGTTGTCCAAAGTCAAGCGTACTATACTCAAAATGATTTACACCAAGGACTATCAAATCAGCATCTCTTACTGCATCTTCAATGTCATCATACAATCTTCCGCTGTACTGGAAAACCTCTCTATCAACATGTGAGTCGTGGATTGCCACCTGCAATTTAGTCTTTTGAAGAAGCTTGTCCACCAATTTCAATATTGGACTCTCCCTTGTATCATCAACATCCGGTTTGTATGTTACACCAAGAATTGCAACCTTGGCTTCATCGCTTTGAACGAGCTCCTGAATTTTCTCCATAACCTTTTCAGGCATGCCATCGTTTATATCTCTTGCCTGTCTGATCAGCTTTCCTTCAGGATGATTTTCAATTACAAACCAAGGGTCAACTGCAATACAGTGACCTCCAACACCTGGTCCTGGTTGGTGCAGATTTACCCTGGGGTGCTTGTTTGCAAACTTTATTACCTCCCAGGCATCTATGCCCATGTTTTCAGCCAGAATTGCAAGCTCATTGGCAAGTGCGATATTCACATCCCTGAAGGTGTTTTCCATCAACTTGCACATCTCAGCTGTCTTTGAATCAGTTGTATATATTTCACCCTTAACAAATGTTCTGTAAACTTGTTTTACAATATCCGTGGATTCAGGATTTATTCCACCGATAATCCTGTCGTTTTCCACCAGCTCCTGAATAATCCTGCCAGGCAATACTCTTTCCGGTGAGTGGGCAACAAAAACCTCATCTCCAATTTTAAGACCGGATTTTTCAAGTATTGGAACAATTATGTCCTCTGTAGCTCCTGGTGGTGATGTCGATTCAAGTACAACTATGTTTCCAGGCTTCAAATGAGGTAAAATAGCCTCAGCAGCACTCTTAACATAGCTCATGTCTGCTTTTTTATCCTCAGTTATCGGTGTTGGCACAGCTATAATAAATACATCTGACTCCTGAATCGTGGATATTCCTTTAAGTCTACCTGAATTAACCATTTCATTGACTAGTTCGGACAGACCCGGTTCTTCAATTATTATCTCTCCTCTGTTGAGAGCATCAATAACTCTTTTGTTCAGGTCATATCCAAGTACTTCCATTCCAGCCCTGGCCATAACCGCTGCCGTTGGCAATCCAATATACCCAAGACCTACGATTGTAATTTTCTTATCTTTCATGATATACCTCCAAAATTAGCCTTTTACCGATCTATTTAATATTATATTCTCCACGGACCATAACAAATGTTTTGTCTTTGGTAACAAATATTCCTCTTCCATCTCCTCTTGGAACTATCAAAAGATGATTGCTTGGAACATTTCCTCCATCCGCAATATCAAGACCTGATGTAACATCCGAAAGTCCGCCCAGGCTTGATGCTATGGCAACAGCTTCTCCACTTCTTTTAATTATTTCGGTACCTGCTTCTCCTTCAAGAATCTGTCCGTTTTGCAGCTCTACTACTACAAGGCTGTCTCCAGGCGCGTTCTGATCTGGAACGTCACTAATCTTTTCGTCTATGTAATCCCTGATTTCCTCCAGCTTGACATTAAGATAGCTCAAGGACACCACAGGGTCAGTCTCACTTCCAGGTTCTGAGAAAGCAACGGTTGATCCCAGCAACAATACTGCAACTCCCAATGTAACAATGGTTTTCTTGAATTTCATATAAACAACACTCCTATCATAGTTTGGATTGATTTTTAGTTTCATACTTAGCCAAGTTACATTATACTATAACTAGACGGTAAATGTCACCCACATCTAGTCATTGTGTAGGTTTTGTGTGGAATTATTATAATGAGATTAGGATATCCTGAATCGCAGATGGGTATAATTTAGTTTGAAGGTTTTGTTTACATAGTTTGAGTGATATAGAAATGATACATTAAAATACTTACAGGAGGGATTTTATTGAAAGAGCTATCCATGGTAACACAGAATTACCCGGCATCTGGAATCAGAAAAATGTTTGAGCTTGCCAACAAATACGATAATGTAATCAGCCTTACAGTTGGCGAACCAGCATTTGACACACCTGAAAACATCAAAAATGCAGCCAAACAGTCATTGGATAATAACAATACCCACTATGTTTCCAATGCGGGTATATCTGAATTGAGAAAAACAATTGCAGAAAAATATAACAGATTAGTTGGAGATCATTTTACTCTAGATAATGTTATGGTTGCAATAGGAGGAATGGAAGCAATATTTCTTGCTCTGTTGGCAACTGTCAACCCTGGGGATGAAGTCTTGATACCTGACCCTGGCTATCCCAATTATGAAGGACAAACCGTTATTCTAGGTGTTAAGGCAGTGAAAGTTCCCGTTTATGAAAAAAACAACTTCAATATTCAAGCGGTGGATATTGAAAAAGCGATTACCGAAAAAACAAAGGTGTTGATTCTTAATTCGCCGAGTAATCCCTTGGGCTCTGTCTTGACAAAAGATGAGCTGGCAGAAATTGCTGAGGTAGTAAAAAAACACGATCTGTTTGTAATATCAGACGAGGTTTACGAAGAAATTATATATGATGGTTACGAGCACCATAGCATCTCCCAGTTCCCCGAAATAAGGGAAAATGTCTTGATTATAAACAGTTTGTCAAAAACTTATGCCATGACTGGATGGCGACTAGGCTATGTAGTGGGCAGTAAGAGCATTATTGAAAACATGCCAAAACTTCAGGAAGGAATAGTTTCCTGTGCTCCGCATTTTGTACAGGTTGCAGCAATTGAGGCTATCATGAATAGTTCGGAATCTGTAGAATTCATGCGGAAAGAATACGCGAGAAAAAGAAGTATTGTAATTGAAGAAACAAGCAAAATAGAGGGTCTAGAATACAAAGCCTCCTCAGGTAGCTTCTATGCTTTTGTAAATATTAAGTCCTTCGGAATGACTTCACAGGAATTTGCGGAAAAACTAGTTGTAAGCCAACAGGTTCTTGTTGTTCCAGGTTCAGCATTTGGTGAAATGGGAGAAGGATATATCAGAATTGTATTTGCAGGTTCTGACGACGACCTGAAAGAAGCGTTTAAACGGATTCAAAGATTTGTTGAATCTTTGAATCATTAACAATAAATATCCTCCTGAGCCAGCTCAGGAGGATATTTATTGTCTTTATGTATTCAGCGTTTATACACTCTTTAATATGTAGGAGGATTTATTTAGCTGCCAACTCCAACACTAATTTTAAGTGCCTGATCGACTTTTCTCATCATATCCTCATCAAACTTACCAATTTTTTCTCTAAGTCTCTTTTTGTCAATGGTTCTGATTTGTTCAAGCAGTACCACTGAATCCTTCGGAAGACCGAAATCCTGTGCTGTTATTTCAACGTGGGTCGGAAGCCTGGCCTTATTGATCTGAGAGGTGATGGCGGCTATTATGATTGTGGGACTGTACTTGTTTCCCACATCATTCTGAACTACCAGAATCGGCCGTACACCACCTTGCTCAGAACCAATAACCGGGCTCAGGTCGGCATAATATATGTCTCCTCTCTTCACTATCATAATTCATTGTACTCCAGTGAAGATTCATATCCCATAAGGTCAGTAATGTCTTCCTCCAGACCCATTTCAGAAAGGCTTATGTTTAACTGGCTCACTTCGAGATACCCTCTCATAAACTCTCGGTATTTCTTGCAGTGAAACTCACTGTGATTGCATAGGGCAACCACTTTATCAAATAGTTCTAGCGTATCTTCTATAACCATAGGGAGACACTCGTCTCTTTTTCTCATTCGGTTAACCCCCCCTTTCATATTTACTTAGAGAAATATCAGTATATTATAATTATATCTCTATAATAAAAACCGTGTCAATGATTCATTGCTTACCCCAACAAATAATCAAGAGTCTTCACTACTTTTCCCTTCTTTTTATACACTCTTGGAAGTCTTCTTCCCATCATACATATAATCTCGTAATTAATGGTTCCAAGATTAGCTGCCACCTCGTCCACGTGAGGATAACCATCTACACCTTCTCCAAAGAATACAACTTCATCTCCAATATGGACACCAGGTATATCTGTTACATCCAGCATCAGCTGATCCATGCAAATCTTACCTGCCACAGGAGCTATCTTGCCACCAATATAGACTTCCGCTTTTCCTGTCAACATTCTGGTATAACCGTCTGCGTAGCCGATGGGAACAGTTACTATTCTGGATTCTCTTGGAGCCTTGAATAGATGTCCATAACTAATTCCTGTTCCTTCAGTAACCGTTTTTATATTTGATACCACTGATTTCAGTGTCATAGCTGGCTTCAATTCAATTCTTGATTTATCAACTTCGTCTGATGGGTAATAACCATAAAGCATAATGCCAGGTCTAACCATATCCAGATTATATTCCGGCAAATCAATTATTGAAGCAGAATTCGAAACATGCTTTATTGGAGCTGTAAATTCCCTCTTCTCAAGCTTATCAACCATCCATACATATTTCTCATACTGCTCTCTTGTGACATTCTTGGCTGTTTCATCTGCCTTTGCAAAATGTGTAAATATTCCTTCAACCTCAATACCTTGAAGCTCCTTAATCTTTAATATTTCATCCACCGATTCTTCTGTTGGCTGGAAACCAAGTCTTCCCATGCCAGTGTCAATCTTTATATGAAGTTTTGCTGTTTTGCCCATCTCCAATGCCGCTTCAGACAATGCTTTTGCATCTTCGTATCTATAGATGGCCTGTGTCAAATCATAAGCTGCAACTTCCTTCATTTGTTCCTGTGGTGTGAAATTTAGTATGAGTATGGGTAGATCTAAGCCTGCCCTTCTAAGTTCAATAGCCTCGTTTAGAAGTGAAACTGCGACTCTCTCTGCTCCCAGCTCTTTATACATCTTACTCAGTTCAATTGATCCATGTCCATATCCATTTGCCTTGATAACAGGCATCACAATTGTGCCGTCCTTTACAATCTTCTGAATTTCCCTGAAGTTATGTGAAAGGTTGTCCAGGTTTATCTCCACGTAGGTGGGTCTTACATCAAAAAAATTATCCATGGTACCTCCTTGTAATTTGTTCTCTTAATATTATACTACTAATCTGTCATTTCACAAGAAAATGGATTATTCGACTATTAGGTTTACTGCTCTTGGAAGATTCTCCACAATATCAGATGCAATCATTCCGTACTCTCCCTTTTCATCCTTTGCCATATCTCCAGCAAGTCCATGGACATATACTGCCATCACAGCAGCTTCAAATGGATCTTCAACCTGTGCAAGGAATGTTCCCGTTATCCCTGATAGAATATCACCACTTCCAGCTGTTGCCATTCCAGGATTGCCGGATTTATTTACATACATTCTTTCTCCGTCTGTAACAATAGTGTTGTGACCCTTTAGAACTGTTACCACTCCATAGGCTTTTGCAAACTCTCTTGCAGATCCTTCACGGTCATTTTGTATATCAGCTGTGGACATTTTCAATAGTCTACCCATCTCACCGGGATGAGGAGTGATTATGGTCTTTCCTTTTCTGTGTCTTATTATTGTTGGATTATCTGAAAGATTATTCAAGCCATCTGCATCCAATACTATTGGATTATCAAAATTCAGCAGGCAATCTTCTATATTGCTTTTTTGTTTTTCGCCACGACCATACCCAGGCCCCAGAACCAATGAATTGAGACCTTCCTGTGCTTTTCTGTATGCGTATATGTCACTTGCTTCTCTTACCATCACTTCAACAACCTTAAGACCGAAATCCCTTGCCAGATCGGTCTCAATTATTGCATGAACCAGGCCAGCGCCGCTCCTTAATGCTCCGTAGGTAGCAAGATAGACTGCTCCAAGCATCCCCTGGCTTCCTCCAATAACGCCTATTCTTCCGAAGTTGCCCTTGTGAGTGTCAAGTGGTCTTTTTGGTAGCCTGAAAGTCATGTTTTCAGGTATCTCATATTTTTTTGTTGTTTCTCCAACTGCAATTGCCATACTGTATTCCTCCTCATTTGAAATTGATATATCAATATGCCTTATTCCTGTAAAATCCATAATTCTCTGCAGCTTGTCATTATACCCCAAATATGGTCTTCCACCATCTTCGTGGCTGATCCAAATATCCTTCCAACTTATCTGACCGATTCCAGTACCCAGTACCTTTGAAACGGCCTCTTTGGCAGAATAAATCCCGGCAACAGTACCAATTGAGTGATTTTTGGACTCGAGATACTCTATTTCAGCATCACAGAAAATTCTTCTATAAAAGCTGTCTCTTTTGGATTCCATAAGCTTTTCTATTCTTTTATTGGACACAATGTCCACACCGGTTCTCATACCCATAAAATCATCCTCTTAATGAATTGTTTTTCACCTTTTATAATAACACAGTGAAGATATAATTCACAATTCACAATTCATACCCTGTCAATTAAATTTATCAAAATCATAGATTTTGTGAATTTATATTGCTGGGCACGTGGCAATTCTCAATTAAAAGATTTAAGATTTAACCAGGACATGGGTAACACTTTTGATTCAAGACATGGGTTACACTTTATAATGGTCAGAGAGGTATTTGTTAAGTTTGAAAGCGGAAGTGAATAGCAAGAAATCCAGAGGGTAATTTGTTAAGAAGTTCATATGAAAGAACGATGATAAAATCCAGCGAGTATTTCGTAGTGTTTTGATTCCTCCAAGCGCAGCGGCATAGGAATCAACGAAGAAATCGAGTGCGTGATTTTACTCGGACTTGAATCTAGAACTTCGTGCAAATACCTTTGGATTTCAATCTTCAGAATATATGTTTATGATTGAATAATTCTAAATACTGGATGTCTCGACAAGCTCGACATGACATTTTATGCGAGAGTGAGGCATCTTACTTTCGGAAGGGAAAGAAAAATCGTGAACTAAAAATCTCCTGAAGCATTAGTTATGCTCAGGAGATTTTTTCTAGTCTATTATTTTTCTACTGCCAGGTTTTACAATTGGCAGTCCTTCCCTGCAAAGAGGGCAATTATCCTTGTCATAGGTGTCAATTTGAATCTTGTCAGCAGCGAAGATCGGGTAATTCAGATCTCCTGTAGTTCTGTCCACAAGCGCAGCAATACCAACTACTAAAGGGCCCAAGTGGAATACCACCAAGCCCTTATAAAATTTCAACCTATTTTTTTATCGTTCTGCTTCCAGGTTTCACAAGTTCTAGCTCTTCTTTACACATCGGACAATCTTCAGGATTAAAGTTTGAAATTTCGATTCTTTCAGCAAAAAAGAATGGGTATCTTAATTCACCTTCGGTCCTGTCTATTAGTGCTGCTATGGCTACAACTTCACCGCCTAGTCCTTCTACAATATCTATTGTTTCGTATGACGATTTTCCTGTTGTTACAACATCTTCTGCTATTAGCACCCTTTGACCTTTCTTTACAGTCAAACCTCTTTTAAGTTTCATCTCACCATTTTCTCTCTCAGTGAAAAATGCTGGTTTTTTCATTTGTCTTCCTATCTCATAAGATACAATTACTCCTCCCAGAGCAGGACCAACTACTATGTCGAATTCCAAATCCCCAACCTTTTCTACAAGTTTTGCTACAACCTTTTCTGCATTATCTGGATATTGCAATAATTTTGCACATTGAATATATTTATTGCTATGCTTTCCTGATGATAGTAAAAAATGTCCTTCAAGTAATGCATCTGAATCCTTAAGCAACTCAATAATCATATTAGCACTCTCCTTATCTTATTTCTCCACTCTCTCCACGAATCCAATATCTTTTCTCATATCCAATACGGCTTTTCGAGTTAAAAATTCAAAGTTCTTAAACCCATCTTTTTCCTTTATATATGCATAAATAATTCCCCTTGATGAGTTGATTACACCCCCATTTAAGTCATTTAAATATAAATTAACATCCTCACCTGATGCTCCCTGGGTATTGTATCCAGGTATCAAAAAGTATAGGTTTGGGTATCTTTTTCTTATATCAATGGCTTCATCCGTATGGGTTCCACCTACAACTAAGCCTAGTGAAGAATAACCACATGATCCCATGAATTCTTTAGCCATTTCATTGAGTTTATCTCCAATATGATAGTAAATCTTTTCTCCTTTAGATTCCATATATTGAATATCCTTCGCTCCTTTGTTGGATGTTCTCAGAAGTACAAATACTCCCTTGTTACCATCCTTTAGGTATGGTAGATATGGTTCTATGGTATCATATCCCATAAATGGATTTAAAGTTATAAAATCAGCTTCAAAGTCTCCTGTAAAATGACCTTTCCCATACATTGATGCTGTTGTTGAAATATCTCCTCTTTTTACATCTCCAATGGTTAAATTATTCATGGATTTAATATATTCTAGAGTTCTTGAATATGCTTTGAGTCCCTTTAATCCAAAAGCTTCATAAAATGCTATTTGAGGTTTGTATATTGCTACAATATCCATAGTACAATTAATTATTTTTTTATTGAATTGAAAAATCACTTCATCAATATCTTGATACTTTTCTTTTATCTCTTCTGGTATATAATTGATGTTTGGGTCAAGTCCTAAACATACCATGCCTTTTTCTTCAACTACATTGTATAGCTTGTCAATTATCATAGCTTATATTCACCTCTTCCTTTTTGGGGTACTAGATAATAAATTATAAATTTAGTCTTTTCCATATTCTTTCTTCCTCCTTTTAGTTTAACTAAACCTCGAGGAAAAGCGCAGAGAAATCGGCATTAAAAAAGCCCTCCACAAAGGAAGGCACAAGTATTCCACTTATACGCTCTCCTTTCCGATCTCACGGGATCGATTTAAAGGTATTCATTTACCTAAAATTATCATAGGGAGATTCATGTGTCAATGGTTTTTCAATCCATTATGATATTTTTCAAGATATTCTGTGGGAGATATATTCCCATAATTTCCAATAAGGATATTCAAATTTGGACTCGGAGAAGAGTAAAAACAGGAAATTTGTAAATAGAAATTATTAATGGAGATGATAAGATCATCTCCATTATTTTATCAGGCACCTATTATTATGCAATTGCTCCAAACAAACCTAGCTACATGAATTATCACTACTGTCAAATATTATACTTCCTCTTAATTCTTCAATACTGTTTACATTGTAGGTTATCATATATTCTTCGACTCCGGTTATTATCTCTTCCATAATAGCTGGGGTTACATAAGTTGCAGTTCCAACTTGAACTGCTGAAGCTCCTGCAATTATAAACTCAATAGCATCATTGGCGTTCATAATGCCTCCTACGCCAATTACGGGAATAGTAATAGTATTAGCTACCTCCCACACCATCCTAACTGCTAAGGGCTTAATAGCAGGTCCAGAAAGACCACCAGTGACATTCCCCAGGACAGGTTTTCTTGTTTTGATATCAATAGCCATTGCAGTAACAGTATTTATTAATGATACAGCATCAGCTCCGCCTTCTTGGGCAGCTTTTGCAATTAAAGTAATATCTCCCACATTTGGAGTTAGTTTTGCAATTATTGCCTTATCAGTGTGCCTTCTTACTGCTCTAACAATATCATAGGTAGCTACTGGATCCATTCCAAAGGATTCTCCACCAACAGCAAGATTGGGGCATGAAATATTCAGTTCAATTCCAGATACACTTTCTCTTTTGTGAAGCAGCTTTACCATTTCAATGAATTCCTCTGTACTATATCCTGAAATACTAATTATCAATGGAGATGAAAAATTTTCATATTCTTCTAATTCGTGTTCAAGAAAGTAGTGTATTCCCTTGTTTTGAATTCCAACAGCGTTTAGCATTCCGCATGCAGTTTCAATAATCCTTCTTGGAGGATTGCCTTCCTTAGGCTTGTAAGTAATGCTTTTTGGTAACATAGCACCCAATTTGTTGAAATCAAGAAGTTCCTTTAATTCTATACCAAATGTTCCAGATGCAGGCATGACTGGATTTTTCATAACTATATTTCCAATTTTAACGTGTGTATCAGGTTTCATTATAGCTCCACCTCCTTGATGCTAAAGATAGGTCCATCATGGCAAACTGTTTTATAACCATCGTTAGTTTTACATGTGCAACCTTTGCAGACTCCGATGCCACATGCCATATATTCTTCAAATGATATATAGGAATCAAGGTTGTATTCTTCACTTAATTCCTTAACCAATCGTCCCATTCTATTGGAACCACAAGAATAAAGTTGTTGGATTAAACCTTCTTTTATCTTTGATACTAGAATTGATCTTATATTTTCTACACCACTGTTTTGATCTTGGTCGTTAATTCCAATAACTTCGCATCCGGCTTCTTCTAAGAAATCTCTACCAATAATAGACTCTTTGTTTCTACCACTTAAAACTGCCAAAGAATAAAGACCCTCTAATGCTGCGCTTTCAGCTAAAACTGCAACAGATGCAATTCCTACTCCCCTACCTAGTACAGCTATTCCCTTTGTGTCTTGGTCAATCTGGAAATAATTGCCTAAAGGTCCTAATATTTTAACTTGATCTCCCTCTTTTAACCTAGTCATAAGTTCTGTTCCCCTACCTTTAAGAAGGTAAGCAAATTCAAGCTCTCCTTTTTCAGGGAAGTATCGATATACACTAAAAGGTCTTCTTAATAGGGGATCATTTCCATCACTACATCTAAACAACACAAATTGACCTTCCTTTATAGTCGCTGCAATTTCATCACACTTTAGTCTAATTTTATAATATCTATCACTTAAGTATTCATTAGATATAACTATTCCAATACTGTCTTTCAATATATTCACTCCCTACTATTCAATATAGCCTAAAGATTTAGATATAAATTGGGATGCTTTTTTCATATCTAATACCAACTCGTCTGATTGATATTGATATTTACCCAAAAGCATAATTGTAATACTAGCAACGACTTTCCCTTCTCTATCTCTTATTGGAGTTGCAATGGCTTGTACGCCTTCTTCCATTTCTTCATCGCAAAATGCATACCCAATTTCAACTACCTTTTCTAGCTCACCCACAACTTCTTCTTTTGTACTAAATGTATTTTTAGTAAATTTATAGAATTTTTCTTTTTCTATTATCCCATTAATTATATCTTTATTTTGAAATGCAACTATTGCTTTAGCAGATGCTGCACAATATGCTGGCATTGTGGTACCAATTTGTACGAAATATTTCATGTTTCTTGCATTATTTACCATATCAACGCAAACTACTTTATCATTCTCTATAACTGAGATATAAACTAACTGTCCATACTTTGTACTTAAGTTATTTAGTATTGGTTTCGCAATTTTTACAATATCCAATTCATTAATAAATCTTACTGCCAGAGTAAGTACCTCAATCCCGAGACTATACCGCTTTGAATATGAGTCTTGATTAACATATCCTTTTTCTTTAAGTGCAGTCAAAATTCTATGAGTAGTACTTAAAGGCAGATCTAGTCGATTACTAAGTTCATTTATTCCTATACCATCTTTAAATTTACTAAGTTGTTCCATAAGACTTATAGTCCTTTCAACAGATTGCATATTGACCCCCTACTTTACAGAAGACTTGGAAGAAATAGTGATATTTGAGGGATATAGGTTATAAGTAACAGAGCTATTATATTAATGACTAAGAATTTCATCAATCCTGGCATCATCTGAATCATAGTCAAGTTAGTGATGGAATTGGTTACATAAATATTAAGTCCAAACGGAGGAGTAAATTGTCCAATTGCTAAGTTTGCAATAACAACTATTCCTAGGTGTACTGGATCTATTCCAAGATTCATTGCCATCGGGAAGGTAATAGGCATAAGTATAATAATTGCTGCTGTAGCATCCATAAACATCCCCATAATTAACAAAAGAATATTTAAAATCATAAAGAACATAATAGGTGATGATATATTAACTAATAATTCTTGTGTCACATATTGTGGAACTTGACCTACAGTAAGGATCCATCCTAAAGCAGATGCTGATGCAATTAAAACCAAAACTTGAGCTGTAGAAACAGCCGAATCTTTACAAATTTTTATTAAATCCATAAAATTAATCTCTTTGTAGATAAACATTCCTACAAACAATGCGTATACAGCAGAAACTGCAGCTGATTCTGTAGGTGTAAAGAACCCACCATAAATTCCACCAAGGATAATTACAGGGACCATTAAAGCTCCTATGGAATTTACAAAGGCATTGATTAATTCAGAAAAACTAACTCTTTTGTCTGTTACAAGATTATTCTTTTTAGCATGTAGATATATGTAAATCAAAACTACAATACCATAAATTGTTCCTGCTCCTAATCCTGCCATAAATAATTTTCCAACAGAGACCCCTGTAGTTGCACCAAATATTATCATGGTTATACTCGGAGGAATAATTAGTGCTATTGCACCGGCTGATGCTAACAATCCAGATGCAAAACTAGGTTTAAACTTTGAACGAATTAATTCTGGATACATAGTCTTACCAATTGCAATAACTGTTGCTGGTGCAGATCCTGATAATGCACCAAAGAACATACATGCCAATTGAGTTGTGAGCCCGGCACCACCTGCTATATGACCAACTAATGCTCTTGAGAGTTTAAGAATTCTCTCTGATAATCCACCTCTATCCATCAAGTTAGCTGCTAGAATAAAAAATGGCAACGACATAAGAGCAAATTTATCTATTCCACCGAAAAATCTTTGAATAAGTATCATTGGTGCTATATCACTAAATAAAGCAATGGCTACAAATGATGATAATCCTAAAGCAACATATATTGACGCTCCACTAAATAATAATATTGCCATACCTATTAATAATGCAGTAATCATTTTTCACACTCCTTCCTGATAAATTTAATTACTCAGCTGGCACTTCTTTAAACTTTTTAAATAACAACTGAGCTAGCTCCAATATTGATAACGCCGCTCCAAACGGAATTCCTATATAAATCCAATGTAGTTTGATTCCTAAAGCGGGGGTTATTTGTCCAGAAGCTTGTGTAAATAAAAATAAATCTATCCCATACTTAAGAAGAAATGACATAAATGCAATAGATGCAATTATAATATATATCTCTACTGCTTTTTTAACTCCACCTTTTACAAAAGAAAAAATTAAATCAATACCCATATGTGACATATTCCTAAAGCATACGGCTGAGCCAATAAAAGTTATCCAAATTATGAGGTATCGTACAATCTCTTCAATCCAAGTAGAACTACTATTAAGAATATATCTAAGTAATACATTTACAAAAACCAATAGAACTGAACCAAGTAGCCCAATACCAATTATATTTTCTTCTAACTTATTAATAAATTTCATGTAAACACTCCCTCCTACTTAGAAAAAAGGTGGTATGTAAAATTGAAGCCACATACCACCTTATTTTGTTAATTATTTACTGCCTCATCTAAAGCTATATATAATCTTTGGATATAATCTTTTTGCCAATCTGTACTATAATGCTCTTCATGTACAGGTTTTGATGCTTCAGTAAATGCTTCTATTTCAGCAGGTGTTAATTCATAGAAATTAACTCCAGATGCTTTGATTTGCTCTTCGAAATCTGCTTCAGTTTCTGATAAAGCATTTCTTGCAGCTAATCTGCCTTCGTATTCTGCTTCATCTACAACAGCTTTCATGTCTTCTGAAAGTCCCTCATACCACTCTTGATTTGCTATCATCACATACATCATAGCGCCATGGTAGCTTTTTATTACATAGTCTTGTACTTCATGAAAATTATTAAGGAAAATTGTTTGTAGTGGATTCTCTTGACCATCTACTATACCTTGCTGTAATCCATTATAAAGCTCTGCATATGGCAATGGGATTGGATTTGCTCCCCATGCTTTGTACTGTGATAGAAGTATTGGAGCTTCCATTACTCTCATTTTTAGACCTGTAAAGTCACTTGGTGTATGAATGGCTGTGCTTTTAGTTGTAAATAACTTATATCCACCAAACCAATATCCTAGACCATAAAATCCACCTTGCTCTAATCTATCAAGTAATTCTCTACCTAGTTCTCCATCGAGCACCTCATAGATTGCTTCCCTATCACTAGGCCATATATATGGAAGGTCAGCTACCTTTATATCATCTACAAATGGTGAAATAACAGCACTTGGTTGCATGCTAATATTTATCGTCCCAATTTGTACGCCTTCAACTTGCTCTCTTAAACTACCCATTTGACCAGCTGGATATATTTCTACTTTAATTCTTCCATCACTATTCGCTTCAGCTACTTCCTTGAATTTTTCAGCTCCAACATGCTCTGGGCTCGTAATAGGCTGATTGTGACTAAATTTAATTACTATTTCCTCTTCATTTACTATTTCCTCTTCATTTGCTGGCTCCTCTTCACTTGCTGGAGTGTCACTACCACTACATGCTGATAATACCATTGACAAACTCAAAATTAAAACTAATAGCAAACTTAATTTCCTCTTGTTTGTTAACATAAGTACACCTTCCCTTTCTTTTTTTATAATGCTTTATCTTAAAGGAATTTTAATTAATACTTATCAACTAAAATTCCAACTTGCTAAAATTCTGAAAATTTATGTCTATTTATGAAAATCAAAATAAATTTTTAAAATAGATATAAAAATTCATTCCCACCGATTTTATAACAATATATTCATCAAATCAAATAATTTTGATTCCTTTTTCAATAATGAATTGTTTTAGATGTAATCTTCTTTCATCCGCTAAATACTCAGTCATAAGTTGAGTCCAACCTTTGTCTTTGTCTCCATCAGTTCTCTTAAAATAATATTCAGATGTAATTCTATCGTACTCAGTAAGACCAGGAACAATCTTATCAATCTTGTAAGTATCTTCATGCACTACAATATCTAGAGGCTGCCTTGGTTTTTTCCAAGGATTTTCATCAGGATATCCCAAAGCCATTCCTGCTACTGGAATAACATACTCCGGCAATTGCAATATTTCAGACACCTTTGCAGTATCATTCCTGATTCCACCAATAAACACTCCACCTAATCCATAAGACTCAGCACTAATTAAAAATGTCTGTGCAACTAATGCTGTATCTACTATGCCAACTATTAAATTCTCAATCCCGTCTAGAGCATATGGCGCATTATTCATTTCACAAGCTGTTTTCATTTTGTAAAGATCCGCACAAAACATCAAAAATACGGGGCATTTTTTTATCCATTCCTGCTCTCCTGCCAATTTTGAGATACTGTCTTTTTTTTCTTGGTCTTTAACTAGAATTATACTGTATGCTTGAACATTATGAGATGATGATGCACTTTGTGCACTTAAGAATAAATTTTGTAATATTTCATTATCAATAGATTTATCCTTAAACTTTCTAATGGATCTATGTTCTTGTATCAATTTTGTAGTATCGGTCATTTTGGCCTCCTATACTGGAATAAATTTTCCAAATGGTTCTGATACTATTTCACCATTTTTCATAACTGTTCTTCCTCTAACTATAGTGCCCACTGGATATCCTTTTATTTCAAAACCATCAAAAGCTGTTACTTTACTGATGCTATGGAGATTTTTCTCGTGGATAACATGACTCTTGTTCATATCTACAAGGGTAAAGTCTGCATCTGTTCCTACTTCCATGGAACCTTTTTGGGGATATATCCCAAATAATTTCGCTGGATTTTCAGATAATAATCTTACCACTTCGTTTAAAGTAATTACACCTCTACTTGCAGCATCGATCATCAATGGTGCAAGAGTTTCCACTCCACACATACCTGCAGGAATATCCCATAATGCTCCATCCTTTTGCTCAGCTGTATGAGGAGCATGATCTGAACAAATCAAAGATATAGTTTCGTTCTTAACACCTTCCCAAAGTCCTTCTTGGTCTGACTTATACTTTACAGGAGGATACACTTTCATCTTTGGTCCAATTTTATCGTAATCCTCATTGCTTAAAAATAAGAACTGTGGACATGTTTCCACTGTTACATCTAAACCTTCCTTCTTAGCTTCTGCTACCTTCTTAACCGCTTCTTTAGTACTAGCATGAAGAACATGAAGTCTAGCTCCTGTTGCTTTTGAAAAGGCTATAGCTGTATTTACTATCGTCTCTTCTGCAATATTCGGTCTAGCTCTTAACAATCCTTCATAAGTGTAATCACCCTCATCTTTTACCCTCTGAGTTAATGTCTCCATTAGGTCTGCATTTTCAGCATGAATAGCTAATAGTTTTTCTGTTTTTGCTACTTGCTCAAATATTTTATATACTTCTCCATCTCTTAAAGGAGGAATTACATCCTTTGCACTAGGGTCATAATTATATACAAGTTGATACGTTTCACTATTGATAGCATATCCCCAGAAAAATTTAAAAGCTACTATTCCAGCTTTACTCAATTCTTCTAAATCATTTCTATTTAAATCCCCTAAACATAAGCCCCACAGACCAAAATCAACATGTGCTTTTGGAGTCAGATTTTCTAGCTGTTCATTCAACCTGTCTACATTTGTAATAGCTGGTATTGCATTTGGCATTTCAAATATCGTTGTCAGGCCTCCTGCTGCTGCTGCCTGAGTTGAATGAAAGAAATCTTCCTTTTCTTTAGCTCCACCATCTCTAGAATGAACATGAGTATCCATAAGTCCCGGTAATACCATAAGTCCTGAAGCATCAGTTGTCTCTTTTGCTTCACCTTGTAAAACTTCAGATGTAATGGCAGAAATCTTGCCGTCTTTTACATAAACATTACCCTTGTAAGTTTCAGATCCTGTTACAATAGTTCCATTTATAATTACATGATCCCAATTCAAAATATCCCCTCCTTTGATATTAAATCTTTGAATGTTTCTGCTCACCGGAAACCATTTCCATTAATAAAAACCAATAAATCACATTACATGATGAAATGTTACCATATTAGCCTGAATTTTGCAATAAATAAAATGACTCATGAGGTCAAATTCCTGTCGGATAAAAAATATAGTTCTCCGAATAGTTGGTCCTCTATTCCCACTTATATAATCCACTTTCTTCAATGTCAATCACTAGTGGCTCTAAACCATAATCTTTGATTGCCTTTTCTCCTCTTTTAGTAGTGATAATCTTACAACCACTTCCACAAACGAAACCATCTATCATAACAACCTTACCATCAGAAATACTCATGTATGGTTTTTGTTTTTCCATATCTATAATGGTTATATCTGCATCAGCACCTATGAAAAAATGTCCTTTATTATTCAAGCCTAGTATTTTCGCAGGATTAGAACTAGCTTTCAGTACAAAATCTTCTAGAGAAAGTGCTTGAAATTTAAC
Organism: Soehngenia sp.; assembly: GCA_024637045.1. Classification (GTDB taxonomy): domain Bacteria; phylum Bacillota; class Clostridia; order Tissierellales; family Tissierellaceae; genus Gudongella. The sequence continues at coordinate 185,839 of JAGXFX010000009.1, read as the reverse complement.
CAATGAGAGTCCCATTTCAATTGTTACATTTCTAGGAATCCCACCACCATCCGTACTAATACAATCTACTACAAAATGTCCATTGTCCCTTTTTGCAACAGCTAACCTATATCTAGGTTCAGCGGGGTTTACCGCAAAACTTACAGTTGTGTCAGTATTTTTTAATCTCCAGTAAGTAACCGCCTCTTCTCCTACACCTAATCCAACTTTTCCCCCTGTTTCTACATTAATCTGAGCCCAACCACCTAATATTGCCTTTTCAAGACCATCTTCAGTTGTATCATATCCACCCATTTGAAGACACTTGTGAGTAACAAGGCTCTCCGGGACTCCATTAGAACATTTCGCACTTGTTCCATTTAAGGGGGACAAATATGCTTCTGTTCTAATTTGAGGATTTTTTTTCAATGCCTCAATTACCTCCTCTGCTTCTAACATATAGTCCTTTATATTACCTCTACAATAACTATTAATATGAGCTAAATGAAGACTATTTCCATCGGCTATCTCAATAGCCTCCAAAACTCCATTTATATTTGAACCGTGTGAAGTTGTACCAGCATGATATGCCACATATGCATGCTTATCATTTGCGATTTTTATAGCTCTTTTTGTAGCATCTGAGGTCAGTGGGTAATGTCCTCCCAATAATTTTATTCCAATGGCGCCTCTGTTGAAACAACTTTCTATTAATATATCCAGCTCTTCATCGCTGGGATCATCAGTCTTCACTGTATGTCCTGGTCTAACATATTCAATACAAGCAATATTTAATCCAACACCTTGGTCTTTAGCAATTTTCAACACACCCTCAATCGGGCCAGACATATCTAATGCAGTTGTTACACCAGCTTGAGCAAGCATTTTATGCCCATACTGCCCACCTAGCCATGTGGAAGCATGCACATGAATGTCCACCAAACCAGGCATTACAAGCAATCCAGATACATCAACACTCTCTTCAGCTTGAGTAGCAGAAATATTATCATCGATTATTGCTATTTTGCCATCTTTAAGCCCTATATCTTTAACTTCATTTAATTTTGATATAGGGTCTACAACTAAACCATTCTTTAATACAATGTCGTATTGATATGCCATGTACTCTTCCTCCTTAAGGTTTTCTAGCCTAAATATCTTCAACTTAGTTCAGGATGCTTATGAATGCTTCCCCTTTAGTCAATAACTTTTGGCTTAACTCCCAGAACAAGTTCCTTAATTATATCCTTATTGCTCTCATTCCTGTGCCAACTTAATTGTTGTTTCAAGTAACAACTCCGCACCTTTACAAACATCATCCATTTCAGTAAATTCTTCAATATTATGACTTATACCATTTTTGCTAGGTATAAATATCATGCCTGTATTTGCAATATCTGCCATATGCATCGCATCATGACCTGCTCCACTATGCATTACTTTATAGGATAATCCAATTTCTTCTGCTGTTTGTTCTAGGATTTGTATTACCTTGTTTGACAATTGAACTGGTTCATCATCTGTTAAAATTTCATACTCAATTTCAACTGGTCGGTTTTTTTTAATCTCTACAATGAGATCAATTACTTTTTTTACAGCCATTTTTTTATCATCAGAACTTATATCCCTTATATCTATTCCTAGTTCTACTCCACCTGGAATTACATTCATTGCTCCAGGTTTGACATACAAATAACCTACTGTTCCTACTGTAGCTGGACCAGCTTCATCTCTGGCTATTCTTTCAACTCCCAAAACAAGTTCACTTGCTGCTGTTAATGCGTCTTTTCTTATACTCATAGGAGTATTGCCAGAATGATCTGCCACTCCTTTAAAATTAACTCTAAATCGAGTTGGTGCAGCTATGGAAGTTACAATACCAACAGAAATATTTTCAGTTTCCAGTACTGGTCCTTGCTCTATGTGCATCTCAATAAAAGAATAAATATCTCCTTTATTTAGTACTGCACTCTCTATTTCATCGGGTTTAAATCCATTATCCTTTAACGCTTCATAAAGGCTTAACCCCTCCCTATCAACATATTTATTTAAACCTGCTAAACTAATCTTTCCAGATAACACTTTACTTCCAAGTGTAGCACCGCCAAATCTGCTGGACTCTTCAGCTGACAAATTAATTACCTCTATTGGTCTTTTCGTCCTAATATCCTTATCATTCAATACTCTAATTACTTCTAAAGCAGCTATGACACCAACTACTCCATCATAGTGTCCCCCTTCAGGAACTGTATCAAGATGTGATCCTATTGCAACTGGGGCTAGTTCTTCCAACCCTTCTCTTCGTCCTCTCATATTACCAAATGCATCTATCCTCACTTCAAGTCCAATCTCTTCCATAGTTTTGTGCAAATAGTTTCTTGATTCAATATCTTCTTTTGAAAAAGCAAGGCGCGTTACTCCGCCATTAGATAGCTTTCCAAAATTAGATATATTATCGAAGTCCTTTTCTATCCTTCTTTTTTGTACTCTCATATTTCCTCCTTTAACCCATTAATTCATCATATCAAAAAAAGACATTCTTGTCGTATAATTATTTAAGGCATTTCCGCCTTAATGTTAAAATATAGTGATTTGTCTTACTATGTACATTCGGCATTTGGGGGTGAAAGCCTTTTTGCTTGCTAAAAAGTTATTTACTAAAAATGGTGCTCTCCTTTCCGATCTCACAGGATCGATTTAAAGGTATTTATTTACATAAAGTTATCCCAGGGAGATATATAAGTCAACAATTTTTCAACCCATCTTGTGATGTTCTTTCAAGATATTCCGGAAAACTTTCAATCGTAATATCAGCAATACGGTCAATTTCTTCCCAGTCAATTCTGGCTGATTTATCCTTAATTGCGACCACTTTTATACCAAGTTTTTTAGCTGCCTCCATTGAATGAAGTGCATCTTCAAATACCCATATATTCTCTGTATTTTCCTTCACTCTGTCAAGAATTAATTGATAGAATTCAGGTTTATACTTTTCAATTCCGGTACTTTTACATGTCTGGAGAAATTCAAAGTATCTATCGATTTGAAGTCGTTCCATGGCTCCCTTGGCCAGATGATCTGCCGTTGCTGTAGCAGCACACATTTTTACGCCATTATCTTGCAGGGTCTGGAGCACTTTCCTGGCACCTTCCTTAAGCTGAATTTTTTCAAAGTAATACGTTTCAAGAACCTTTTCCATCTGATTGTTAATCTCTTCCCCACTTTCAGGAAGACCATACATTTCCTTCAAGATGTCAGAGGATTCTCTCAAACTGTATTCTTTCAACTTCTCCCTTATATCTTCAGGGGCATCTATTCCCCTTGACTTCAAGTAATCATACGCCAGTGTTTCCCATACCCACATTGAATCAAATAGTGTTCCGTCCAGGTCAAATATTGCAAATTTCATGTTTTTCCTCCTTCGTTTCTATCCGCTTACCTCTTTTGTATACCCAATATAGCTGGATTTCATAGAAAAAGTTATACTGAAATGGACCGCACTTGTTTGGTTTTATGCGGACAATGGTATAATATGATAAGAGTGTCGAAATAAATCAGGAGGTGTTTGAATGAAATTTCATTTAAAAAAGGGTGGCGATGTACAAGTATTAATGAGTTTTAAGGAAACTGACAAGGTTGAAAATCATAATGATCTTTTCAGCTTCCTAAAGGATAAGGAGCTATTTAAAGGAGATGCCGGAGAGGTATACTCCCATATTTCGCACGAAGGTGATTCTGTAGTATTCCTTGGGTTGGGAGAAGAAGAAAAACTCGAGTATGAAACTCTTAGAAAGGCTTTTTTCTCACTGGGCAATGAGCTCCAAAAGAAAAAAGTAAAGAGTATTGGATTATCAGTTCCTAAATTCGGTGACAGATGCTATGGAAAAACCAACAAGGCAATTTGGGAAGGCTTGCTTCAATCTCAGTATGATTTTGACAAATATAAAAGTGAAAAGAAACCTAAGGTTCTTTTGGAAGATGTCTACCTGGAAATAGTTTCAGGAAAAGAAGAAAAGGTAGAAAGTGTAATCAAGGAAACTCAAATGGTTATGGATGGTGTCTTCCTTACGAGAAACCTAGTGAATGAACCTGCCATAAACCTCTATCCGGAAGTGCTTGCCAAGGAAGCAGTCGATAAGCTTACCCCCGTTGGTGTGAATGTAAAAGTTCTTGGACAGAAGGAAATCGAAGATCTCAAAATGGAGGCTTTCCTTTCAGTTGCAAGAGGATCATCAAAGGAACCTAAATTTATTATAATGACTTATATGGGAAACCCTGACAGCGAAGAGAAGCTTGCACTGGTGGGAAAAGGTCTTACCTATGACTCAGGTGGATATTCATTAAAGCCCGCTGCTGGAATGGCAACCATGCATTCCGATATGGCTGGTAGCGCCTCAGTAATCGGTGCAATGTATGCAATAGCTGCAAACAAGCTAAAGAAAAATGTAGTTGCAATTGTTGCAGCCTGTGAAAACATGGTTTCCGGCGATGCCTATAAAACTGGCGATATAATCGGGTCCATGTCAGGAAAGACAATTGAGGTTGAAAATACAGATGCAGAAGGAAGACTTACACTGGCTGATGCTCTCTGGTATGCATCAACTGTTGAAAAGGCTGACAAGATAGTTGATCTTGCTACCCTCACAGGGGCCTGTATAGTAGCTCTTGGAAGTGTTAATACTGGAGCCATAGCAAACGATGAGAAGCTTATGAAAGATGTTGTCACTGCTGCAGGACTAGCTGGAGAACCAGTGTGGCAGCTGCCAAACAATGAAGATTACAAAGAGTTGTTCAAAAGTCATTTTGCAGACTTAAAGAACACCGGCGGACGAAGTGCAGGTGCAATAACTGCAGGAATGTTCCTTCAGGAATTTGTAAATGATACCCCATGGGTTCACTTGGATATTGCAGGAACAGCATTTATTGACAAGGCTGCTGGATACCTTCCAAAGGGAGCCTCCGGAGTTCCCGTGAAGACACTGTTCTACCTTGCAAAAGATATTGAGCAAAATTAATGCAAAATGTCCCAGGTATTTTCCAATACCTGGGACATTTTTATTTGTACTATTTTTTCAGAACTCCACCAAGAAGTCCTATTATTGCGAACATGGTGTAATATCCAGAGCTGGAGATAGAGTTACCCGTAAGCTCCTGTATTCCATTGATTATTAAGATATCTCCCCCAAACAGGGACACAATCCAGCCAACGACCAATCCTACTACAAGTCCTCCTAACATATACACACCCCCTAAACAATTTATCCTTCTCTTATAATAGCAGAAATGAGAGGATAAATCCATTAAATGGTCCATTCACCATGAATAATTCCTACCAAATGCCATGCTCCGTTGTAATCTTCAAATACAAGTTTCAGACTTCTCCAGTCCATACCCTCGTACTGTGGATCAAAGCCTGTAAAATGAAATTCAACAAACTGACCATTCGGATATTCGGTATCAACATTATTAATTATATTCCCTGTTCCTATTTTGTAATTGTTACCAATTATTTCAGGATTGGCAAAATCTGCGTCATAGATAAATCTATCATAATAGTCATCAAATGTCATGTTGATGGGGTCTCCAGTCCCGTCAAACTCTCCCCAGTTATTGACTACAGGGCTATTTACAAGATTCTGGAACTGTGCTGCCTGTATTACAATATCATTCTGCAAATCCACATAGTCATAAGGAGTGAATCTTACTCCTTTTGAAGGGTGAACATATACATCAAGATCTGACATATTCATATCTTCAATAAGATCAATTACTTCCATTGCAGTTGTCAATAAAGATGCTCCAGGTGTCGGTCCAGTTGATAAAGGAACTGGGTCTTCAGGTGGTGCAGCCTGCAATTCATTCAGCTCTTCCTGAAGCTGTGAAACTTCTGTCGCCAAGCTCTCTATCTCAGCATCCTTCTCTTCTATCTGCTCCTGCAATGCTTCAAGTTCTGAATTATCCTGTGGTGGATTTTCTTCAGATGTACCTCCGGCACAACCTGCAAGGGATAGTGCCATTATCAATATAAACACAGTCAATAGCTTTCTATTTCCATTCATAATTCCACATCCTTTTTTTGTATTTACTCTATTCCTACCCTTTTCATAGGATTTAAATATTTCAATCCAATTACAATGTGGAGTTTACTCGTTATTTTCGCAATTTTATAATGTTACACCGGATGTTTTTCTAGTAATGCTTCCAACCAAACTATCTATCTGTACTTCCCTCTTTGAGTTTTTCCAATCGATTATCCCTGTAAAAAGAATGTTTGCCCCTTTATCTATACAGATGTTTTTCATCTGTTTAATTGCGCTGTTTCCTCCCATCCAGTTAAACGGAAATGCATGGGTGACAAATATCATAGCATCCTTTTCTTCCAATCCTTCAACTTTTCCCAAAAGGGCCTTTATTGGAGGTGAAGCCTGAAAACCTCTTACCGGACCTCCGAAAATCAGCAAATCCATTTCTTCCAGTGCTATTTCCAATGGTTCAATGTTTATTTTATTCACATCCTGCTGACTCTGATCCTCCCCGCCAATTATTGACAACTTCTCCATAAAAACTTCGTGCTCTTCTTTTTCAAGTCTGTTCTTTAGTCTCTCAGCAACAAGAGAAGTATTTCCGGTCTTAGAATGTACAATTATACCTATTTTCATCATAAACCCTCCCTCTACTCGCTTTTCAAGGCATCCTCAATAGCTTTGAGTATAACCCTGCTGCTGTAGGTTGCCCCTGATATTGAATCCACATCAATTTTTTGCTCAGCAATAACACTATCCACTATTACTTCTGCCGATTCTCCCTGTCCGTGGTCGTGCTGTAATATTACAATGTCCTTGATTTTTCCGTCCCGAACTTCAACCTGAACCTCTGCAGTCACAGGTGGTGAAGAATATTCTCCTATGTAATCACCCTCCTCAATACTCTCAATATCAACCTGGTTGATTTCCACATTGACAAGATTGTTCAGATTTGTCTGAAGGAACATCATCATGCCAACTGCAGCAGTCACAATTACAGCCAGTATTCCCAATAAAATTTTCCATCTCTTTTTCACATTCTCACTCCTAATATATTTACCCTTCACGTTAAAGTAATATCAAGTTGATTATACCACTAAAAAAGAATCCAAGGTAATAGTTAAGAAGTAATATCTAAGATTTTTCAATTCTTAATATCAACTAACCTATTTCGAGGATGATTAGCAAAGAAAGTTTTAATGATTAGCGAACATATGGAAAGATTAGTAAGATTTTTCACTCGAATTGAGAAAATAATACTGGTTTGCGTGATTTCCACTACAGCAAATTATTCTGAAACAGCGAAAGAACGAAATAACTTCACTAGTCCATACTCAGTTTTAATCGATAGCAAACCAATTTTCGAGATAAGTGTGATAAATCTCTAATCTTGAATCAGAGAGCGATTCATTTAACTTTCTGCGTGCTGGAGAATCAAAGTCTACTTACACACATCCACCCATTCACCCTTCACAACCTCCATAAGATAATCAACATCAATCTTTATGCAGGCATTCGGACTACCTGCAGCAGGATAAACAAAATCATAGATCTTAAGGGATTCATCCAGGTATATATCAATGGGCTTGCTCAAGCCAAAGGGACATACCCCTCCGACAGGATGGCCTGTTGCATCAAAAATATCCTCTCCCTTTATAAATCTTGCCTTTTCATTAAATGTATCCTTGAATTTTCTATTATCAAGCCTTACATCACCCTTGGCAAGTATAAGAATATCCCGTTCTTTAAGCCTTATAGCCATTGACTTGGCGATCCTTCCAGGCTCAACCCCAAGGGCACCTGCAGCAAGCTCAACTGTAGCCGTACTGCCCTCCATTTCATACATCTCCACATCAATCTTTGCTTCCTCAATATGCTTTTTTACACTTTCCAAAGTCAATTACATCACCCCTGTGTTATCTTTTTTCAATCAGACCTCTATTGTAGGCGTCCTCAATCATATTCTCGACAAATTCCCAAAGCTTATCTGATGAATCTTTGACCGGACTAATTCTCTTATAAATATCTGACTGTGCAACTCCGTGCTTCCTCCAGGATCCACCGCCATTGTAATAATTGTTCAGCATAGGTTGAAGTCTGTCCATGGATGCAGCGAAAAGTGCTTCCGGAGTTTCCATCTCTTCGAATTCATCCCATAATCCCCTGAACTCTTTGCCTTTTCTAGTATCAAGCATTCCAAATATTTTTTCAGCTGCCTCCACTTCCCTCTGCCTTTTATCCTTGTTTCCTTCCTCGTCATAGCAGAAAGTATCTCCTGCATATAATTCAACCAAGTCGTGGATCAAGAGCATTTTTATTACCTTGTTTACATCAATTTTTTCATTTGAGTAATCGGAAAGAACCATTGACATAACTGCTATATGCCATGAATGCTGAGCATCGTCCTCTCTTCTGTCCTCGGTAATGAGGTTGGTTTGTCTAAGGATTGTCTTCATCCTGTCCAATTCAACAATAAATTCCATATCCTTCATTATTCTGTTATCCATATACATTCTCCTCTCAATAAGCTATTACTGATATTTTAACATATATTTTGAAATTTGTTTTCTCAACAGCTTTGATTATTTTTATTCCAACTACATTTCTTGCTATGTGAAAATGGTAAACCCTTCAGCAAAAGGTAGTATGAATAATTAAGTACCCCCTCGATGAAATATCACAAAATCAAAGATTTTGGGTATTACTATCGCCGGGCATACCATGCTGACAGATTAAAACCGAAATCTAAGATTTCGATTAATATAGTCGCTTGGCACAAGCAAGCAATTCACAGAATTTACCTTGTAAATTTAATTTATTCCAAACGTCTTCCGGGTTTAAGATATCAATTGAATGTTTACAAATTACTACGCAGGAAAGTCATGATGACCGATCGAACATATGGAAAGATCAACTTGATTATTCAAACTACCTTAAACAATTTTTCATGCATTAATTTACATATAACACCCTATTTTCAACATTACTCATGCAAACGTATTCACCAAATTTCTTAAAATTAATTTCAAAAAAGGTGTTGACATTTCTTTCTGAACCCACTAAGATGTATTTAATACATAAAAGCGTTGAAGGAGAGAAACGCATCCGAGCATATTTATAGAGAGTCAGGAAGGGTGGAAACTGACAATAGCTGGATGTGAGATATACACTCCCGAGCAGATTCGCCAAAAGATATTGCAAGTAGGTGAATTCGGAGGCCCGCCGTTAAAAGGGATAGGACTGTCAGGTCTGATTGAGCGATGACTTTATGTCATAATATGGGTGGTACCGCGTGAGAACAATCTCTCGTCCCTGTGAATCTTATTTGATTCCAGTGATGAGAGATTTTTTTTATACAAAAATTTAAGGAGGGAACAAAATGAAAAAAAGCAATTTATTCAAAATTATCTCAGTTATTATTAGTATGGTTATTCTATCAGGGTGTGCAGCTACAGGAGGAACTGGTGGAGATGCAGAAGAGGCAAAGTTTGTAATTGGTATCAATCAACTGGCTGAACATCCAGCCCTTGATGCAGCAAGAGAAGGATTTGTAGAAGCATTGGAAGAAGCTGGCGTCGATGTAGAAATCAAATACCAAAATGCACAAGGTGACATACCTACATCCCTTGCAATATCTCAAGGATTTGTCAAGGACGAAGTCGATCTTATATATGCAATAGCGACACCGGCAGCACAAAGCTCCAAGCAGGCTACTAGTGATATACCTGTTCTTTTCAGTGCAGTAACTGACCCTGTTGCTTCTGAACTTGTGGAGTCAATGGAAAGCCCTGGAGGAAACGTTACAGGAACTAGTGATGCAACTCCAATGAAAGAACAGCTTTCAACATTTGCAAAACTTGATCCCAACTTCACAAGAATCGGCATACTATTCAACACTTCAGAAAGCAACTCCGAAATCCAGGTTGCAACAGCCAAGGAACTGGCAAATGAGCTTGGTCTTGAAATAGTGGATGTTGGAATTTCAAATATCAATGATATACCACAGGCAATGGATTCAATGATTGGCGACATAGATGGATTTTATGCTATCACAGACAATATGGTTGCATCGGCAATAGCAATTGTTGCAGACAAACTAAACTCAGCAGGTATTCCATCAGTTGCTGCTGAAGGTTCCATGGTTGAAGGAGGACTTCTCGTATCAGACGGAATAAGCTACTTTGAACTCGGAAAACAGACAGGTGAAATGGCAAGACAAATTCTAGTGGATGGTAAAACACCAGCTGAAGTACCAGCGGAGACAGCAATGGAAACCACTACAGTATTTAATCAACAGACACTTGAGCTACTTGGTTTAAATTCTGATCACGAGGTATTCCAGGGAGCAGAAGCTGTAGGAGAATAGCATAGACATAGGAGGCCAACATGAACTCACTTATTATTACTTCCCTTGAGCAAGGGCTTATATTCGCAGTCCTTGCCATGGGAGTCACCATAACATACAAAATATTGGACATTGCGGACCTTTCCGTAGAAGGGACCTTTCCACTGGGAGCATTTGTATTTGCGAAATTTGCAATGGCGGGCTTCTCCCCCATTACATCTTCTCTTTTGGCATTTGGATATGGATCCTTGGCAGGACTTGTAACGGCATTGTTATTTGTAAAGCTCAAAATACGGCCTCTTCTTGCAGGTATTCTGACCATGACAATGCTTTACTCCTTCAACCTGCGTTTGAACGGGAAAGCCAATATCCCACTCTTTAGTCTTAATTCTCTGTTTTCGGATATTTCGGCACTTGTTCTTATGGTGGCTGTAGTAATTGGAATAAAACTTCTTCTGGACGCATTTCTGAAAACTGAAATTGGCTACCTTCTTATCACCACAGGTGACAACGAGGCATTGGTCCGTTCACTTGGAGAAAACAGCAACAAGTACAAGATCATCGGTTTGATGTTGGCAAATGGACTGGTTGCTTTAAGCGGTTCGTTGATGGCACAATACCAGGGTTTTGTGGATATCACCATGGGTGCTTCCATAATAGTTGTAGCACTGGCATCCATTATAATCGGAGAAACTGTCAGTAAAAGTTCCTCATTTCTATCGATTACCACCAGGGCAATAATCGGAGCAGTTTCCTACAAGCTTATTGGTGGAATTGCAATAGATCTTGGAATGAGTCCTACAGATCTGAGAGCAATAAGTGCAATAATTGTAATTGTATTTATTAGCTATAACAATTTTTCAAGTCCATTTATAAAATCAATAAAAAAGCAAGGAGGTAAGGCCCGTGTTAAAAGTAAGAAACCTTTGGAAGAGCTTTAATTCAGATACTGATTTCCAGATTGACGTGTTCGAAGGTTTTAATCTGGAAATTGAAAAAAATACATGTACCGCAATAATCGGGCCAAACGGATGTGGAAAAAGCACCCTATTAAACCTGGTAAGTGGAAGTCTCCCCGTAGACAAAGGTAAAATCATTCTCAACAATGAGGACATAACCTCTCTTCCTGAGGAGAAAAGAGCTTTAAAGCTTGGTCGTGTACATCAGAGTCCGTCGATGGGAGTATCCCCGAGTCTTACCATTCTTGAAAATTTATCATTGGCAAATAAAAAAGGAGAAACTTTCTCCTTAAGAGGATTGGTCAAAAAGAAGAATCTGGAGATGTTTATTCAGATGCTGCAGGATCTTGACCTTGGTCTTGAAGACAAGCTTCACACCCAGGTAAAATACCTTTCAGGTGGACAAAGACAAAGTTTGTCCCTTATTATGGCGGCGATGAAGCATCCTGATCTGCTGCTTCTTGACGAGCATACGGCAGCACTTGATCCCAAGACTTCACACGTTGTCATGGAAAAAACCCGTGAGCTACTCCAAAAACACCATATAACTACAATGATGGTTTCACATCATATGGGAGATGCATTGAAGTACTCACAAAGGATTATTATGCTGGACAAGGGAAAGATTATTCTGGACAAGCCAAGTGCCGATGTTTCTGAAAATGAACTTCTGGACATTTACAAAGCAAAGTTAGCTGAAAGGATTATCGCCTGAATAAAAAAATACTCTTCTGATTAAATCAGAAGAGTATTTTTGTACTCTTTTTGTCTTCTCATGCCTTCACCCATACCGAATTCCTTTGTCCACCTTAAGAAAATCCAGGTACTTATACTGGTCTCATTGTATATGGATCTATTCTCCTCAAAGGCTTCCTCTTCAAGAATCACAAGCCCTTCCTTCCTGTCCTTCAGCCAGTATGAAAGTGCTTCCTGATCCTCCTGGATCATCTTCTCTTTCATAACAATAACCGGCTCAACTCCGTGCTTTCTTATCATCCTGAGAACTTCACCCTTGTAAATCCAGTCATCCTCATCCTTTGGAAAATCCATTTCCATAAGGAGAACCTTAAGTCCCATTCCTGCAAATTCCTCCAGAAGAGACTCATTCTCAAGTATTGTTTCCCAGTTACCTACGGATATATATGTTCTTTCCAGATTTTTCCCCTTTAAAATTTCCAGAAAAGATTTCAATCTCTTAGGGTCATTCCAAAGGTCTCGGTCTTTAAAATAAACAGACGAGCCCACAAGGGATTCGACATCCTTTGCTACATCCTCTAGAGGTCTCAATGGATTGTCTGTCTTTCCGACAAGACTGCTTTCATCAAATTCCAGTCTATGCTGACTTGTTACCTCCATAGTCCCGCCGTACTGAAGAAAATAATATCGGTCCTGGTACTTCCTGAAAATTCCTCTGTCTGCTTCTTTTAAAGGCTCCTCGATAGTTTCTTTCTCAACTGTTGAAACATTTCTATGCATCTCCTGAAGACTTCTCTCGGTGATTATCCCAAGTAATGTCTCACTTAAACCCTCAACAGGATCTTTCCAAAAAAGCAAATCTACATAAGGGGAATTGTCTCCTTCTGATAATTCACCAGCCAATGCCACATACGCACCGGGAATTATGTCCTTGACCATTGACGCCTGTTCATTAACAAGCTCCTCTTGTCCCTCTTCTCCCCAGAAAACCACAAGGGATGGCTTTATTTCGATAAGGTGTTTCTTAAAGGATCCTCTTTCAAGCTCCATATCAAGAAATGTAATCTTTACCTTATCCTGCATGGAATCCTGCAACTGATTTGCAAGATATGCAAGTTCAAGTGGCTCCTGCAATCTTACAGGTGAAAGCATTTTTCTCCTTCTGCTTATTCCCGGTCTTATAAACAGCAAATTCATTAGGCTCAACTCCCTTTTTATCTCTTTTTTCCATTATACAGGATTTTTATAAAGTTTTTTGTTTTTTTGTGAAAAATTATCCTTCTTGACTTCGAACACTTGTTCTGTTAATATGAAATCACAGAACAACATAAGAGGTGTTTTCCATGTCAGATAGAATTATTTTTCATATAGATGTAAATTCAGCATATCTTTCCTGGGAGTCTGCATATAGGCTTCAACACGGCTCCCAGACTGACCTTAGGAATATTCCTTCCATCGTCGGCGGCGACCAGGAAAAGAGGCACGGAATAGTCCTTGCCAAGTCTATCCCTGCAAAAATGTTTGGGATAATAACAGGAGAAACCATCCATTCAGCCAGGGAAAAATGTCCCGGTTTGGTTATGGTCCCTCCCAATTACTACAGGTATATTTTGGCAAGTGATGCAATGGTCAGTCTTCTTCAGGATTACTCTCCTCTGATTCAACGTTACTCAATAGATGAGGTTTTTCTGGATTATTCAAATATGGACATACCGTTCATGGATGCAGCGAAAGAAATGTCCCATAAAATTAAAAACGAGCTGGGATTTACGGTAAACATAGGCATCGGTCCTAATAAGCTTCTTGCAAAGATGGCATCTGACTTCTCCAAGCCAGATAAAATTCATACTCTTTTTCACCATCAAATGGAAGAAAAAATGCTGAGTCTACCTGTTCAGGATCTTTTTATGGTGGGATCGAGAACTGCCAGAAAATTGAACGGAAGAGGCATATTTACTATAGGCCATCTGGCATCTCTGGACAGGGATTATATACATTCCTGGCTTAAAAAGCCCGGGCTCCTTATATGGGAATATGCAAATGGAATTGAGAATTCAGAAGTAAGATGCGGAGCTACTCCCATAAAGTCAGTGGGTAATTCGACGACCCTTCCCTTTGATGTGGATACATCCGAGGAGGCTCACAAGGTTCTTCTTGCCATATCTGAAATGATCGGCATGAGGGCAAGGGATCTCGATATGTGCGGATGGGTTATTTCGGTGTCCATAAAAAACCACCTTTTCTATTCCTGTTCACATCAGAAGAAGCTTTCACTGCCAACAGATTCCACTTCCACAATCTATAAATATGCTGCTCTTTTGTTTGATCAGCTTTGGGATGGAGAGCCTTTAAGGCACCTTTCAATAAGTCTTTCACAGCTTGAATCCAGCGAATTTTTTCAGCTTTCAATGCTGGAGCCATTTGATAAAAGAAACAGAAGCCTGGACAAAACAATCGACTCACTCAGGTCCAAGTTCGGTCAAAACTCAATATACCGGTCCTGCTTTCTACACTCGGGAATCGACCCTGTAATAGGTGGAGTTGTCATGGAAGAAAGCTATCCCATGATGTCCAGTTACCTTTAGGAGGCATTTGCCATGAAAGTATTAATGAAACCAATAGAAATGATTGCCTGGTTCAACGGCGAGAAGTTTCCTGTGCCCTTAAGGTTCAGGCTTCAGGCTGAGGACGGGTCAAATCTTGTGATTAAGATAGATAAGATTCTCTTTCAGGAGGAGGAAAAGCTGGCGGGAAACAGGATGGTTGTTTATAGATGCGAGGGTGTTGTTCAAAATCTTGAGAAGGTTTTTGAGCTTAAGTATGAGATCCTTACGTGCAAATGGTTTTTGTTTAAGATGTAGAAATGTATAATGATAAAGCTGATTTTGCAAAGCCCTTAGGTGTTTATTTGTTTTTTTGTCTTTTCACCTCGGAAAGTCTATTCTCACAAGCCCTTAGGTGTTTACACACAGTTCTGGATTCAAGTCCGAAAAGAATCACGCGCTCATTTTTTCCATTGATTCCTATGCCGCTACGCTTGGAGGAATCAAAGCACTCCAAAAACTTCGCTGGATTCTTTAGTCGTTCTTTCATATGAACTGCTTAGCAAAGCACCTTTCGGGCTACCATTAATTAACCATGCTCCAGTCTTTAAACAACTACAAGCCTAAGACTCAGAATTAAAAAAGGAAAGTCATGATGAGAGAGCGATCATATGGAAAGATCAGCAAGATTTTTCGCTCGAAGTGAGAAAATCATTCCGGTTTGCGTGATTTCCACTACAGCTAATGGTCAAACTACAGATAAAGAACTTGGTCGTGTAATTAACTAACTGTACGCTTAATCGATAGCAAACCAATTTTCGAAACGAGTGCGATAAATCTCTGATCTTGAATCCGAGAGCGGTTCATCATACTTTCCTTTTAAATCTAACAACCCATTTTCTTGTTCTTCTACTCCAAACTTTCTAAAATCTCCATATACAACTCTTCCGTATCCTCTTCATCCCTAAAGTTCAAAAGGAACAATCTCTCACGGGTCATAATATAAATATAAGGTGGAGCGTTTTTCTGAACAAACATTGTGGAGAGCTCCTCGCCTTCAATTCGGAAGGTTCCTCTCAACGTATTCCCGACACTTAACCCATTTACCTGATCTATGATTTCCGGCATCTCTTCCTGAAGTTGTACATCCTCAATATCCTTAAGGGCAATATTCCTCTTGTACAATCCACTTACCTGAATAATTTCTCCCTGTATTTCAACCTTAGGATCCAAAACTATCACAAGTAGAATTCCAGCAACAAGCACGGTTATTCCAAAGATAACTGATATCAATGTAATAACCCATGACCTTCCGTTTTTACCATTTCTTTTGTGTCCGATTTTATATACAAGAAATCCCAATAATGCAGCTGCAATTAAAACAGGAATAAAAATCATGATTCCTCACCTCCAAAAAACAGAAACTCCTCTGTTCTGTAAAATTCTATTCTCTCCTCAATAGGCGGATGTGTACTGTACCAGAACTTATATAACTCTGAGGGACGTGGAAGTCCCAGACTCGTTTCGTACAGCTTTGTCATTGCGGTTACGGCTGACTCCCTGTCCTGTGAAAGGGATATTTGATACAAATCCGCCTCTTTTTCAAAACGTCTGGAAACTCCATTTTCAATGGGATTTCCCAGGAACAGGAACAAATTCAAAAGAAAAATCAATAAAGGTATGGATGCGTAGTTATGGATATTTCTGAATCCAAAACTACCTCCCGACATCTTTAAAATCCAGTTTGCAGAGATATTTACCAAGTACAGCACCAGAAATATTCCTGCTGAACCTGCCAGAATACCCTTCCATATATGTCTTTTTATATAATGTCCCATTTCATGAGCTGCAATGCTCAAGACTTCTTCTTCCTGAAGATTATTCAAGGTAGTATCCCAGAATACAATTCTTTTTCCTGACAGGATTCCTGTCATATATGCATTCATGGTCTTTGTATCCCGACTTTTATCAACAACATAGATTTCTGCATCTTCTATTCCTCCCCTTTCAAGGATAACTTCCATATCCTCTCTCAACTGGCCTTCAGGCAATGGTGAGTAGTTATTGAATATGGGATCTATAATAAGTGGAGAAACAAAGATAAGAAAAATTACTACAGGTACTGCCAGTATTCCCATTGGAAGCCACCATCCATCAGGTCTCCACTGTATAATCATGTAAGGTATCCATATAAATAATGCCAGTATTCCGTCATTGATGAGAAATCCCTTAAGACTCAACTCAAGCCACCTCAACAAAGTCTGGTCTGTAAGTCCGTACTTGTGTCTTAAAATAAAGGAGCTGTAAAAGCTAAAAGGAAGATTTACAAGATACATTACGCCAAATATGGCTAGGCCTACTATTATTCCTGAAATTATCATCCCAAATCGCTCACCTGCAAAAACACTTATCTTTTGTGCAAAGCCCGTAAAAAGGAGAATCAAAGGAAGAATAAACCCAAATGGGAGTCTTATTGCCCAAAGCCTTAAAGCATCACTTCTCAGGTTGAATGCATCTTCAGGAAGCTCCGGATATTCATTCCGAAGCTGCTCCATATTTCTATTTTCTGCCCTGATCACCAAGACTACAAATACGGCTAGCAGTATTAAAAACAGTATCATTAATGCAATCAGTCTTCTACTCATAAAAACACCCCTGACTATGGTTCTTTTCTCCTTTATTGTACCATAATCAGGGGTGTTTCTCTATTCATTTAAACAATGTCTATTTTCTTGTCCAGCATATAAGCTGTGGCGAAAAAAGCTCCGACTATCAGCAGAATCTGAAACAGCAGTCCCGGAATGGAAACTACTCCCTGGATGGATAACGTTCCTCCAAACTGTGAATCTATGCCCATGATATACGCTTCTCTCTGACCGATAATTCCCATGGTTGAAAGGTCAAGATACATAGGCATCAGTTTTGCAATAAGTTCCTGAATATAGGTAATTACGCTGGCAAGGATAATAAACAACAGAAACCATAGGCTTCCTATCTTTCTGCTCTTTATACTTACCCTGCTTACAGTTATTGCAAAGTAAACCAAAAGCAATGTAACGGCACTCTCCATAAGAGATGTGATTATTGATCCTGTAAGAAGGAATCCTAAATTATCTATCTGTTTGATTATACTCCAAATGTCGTCGAAGAAATTATATCCCATTATCACTTGTACCAGAATCAGGTTGTAGATAACAATTACCAGTCCCATCACAGTTCCCCAGAACAAAGCCACCAGTAGCTTTGACCCAAGAAGCTGACCTCCGCTTAATGGCAATGCAAATGTCAGGTATCCCCTGTCTTCGTATAGCTCTTTTCTGTAGGATGATATCAAATATACCATTGCTCCTATCAGCGATCCTATAAGGATAAACCCAAGCACCAGCAAAAGAAATGCTATAATGTCTGACTCGACTGTCATCCCTCCCACAAGGGTGTTGCCTGCCTCTCTCTTTATGAATAACTGTATCCCTGTGGAGGCTCCCAGAGCCAGTATTATTGCTCCAATAAGAAACTTCATTGTTCCTTTCATTTCGTATTTTACATATTTAAACATTTCTATTCCCCCTAGCCGAATATCTCCTTATATAGCTCATCAATCTGCATGTTTTTCTCTTCCCTTAAATCTTCTGCATCTCCTGAAAGCATTATTTCTCCATCACCCAGAAATACTACCTTGTCAAAGATATTCTCCATATCCCTTACCAGATGAGTAGTTATAATCATTGCACTATCCTCGGCATAATTCTCAATAATTGCATCCAGTATCTGATCTCTTGCCACAGGATCAACACCTGCGATTGGCTCATCCAGGATATATATCTTTGCCTTTCTCGATAGTACAAGAGCCAGATTGAGCTTCTCCTTCATGCCCTTGGACATATTGCTTACCTTCATGTCCTTGTCCAGCTTCATAAACTGAAGAAGGTCCTCTGATTTTTTCTCATCAAAATCCTCGTAAAAATCCTTGTACATCCCGAGTGCATCCTTTACTGTCATCCAGCTGTAAAGTGCATTTCTATCCGGTAAATATGATATGACAGATTTTGTATGAACCCCTGGACTATGTCCGTCAATTTTAATTTCTCCGGAATTCGGATGAAGCAGTCCTGTCAGAAGCTTGATCAAAGTTGTCTTTCCGCTTCCATTTGGTCCAAGAATACCAACAACCTTTCCCATCTCTACATCCAGATCAATATTTTTAAGAGCTTCTGTTCTGTTGTATCTCTTTGTCAATCCCCGTATTTCAACAATATTCTCCATTATTTCCCCTCCAATGCTATCTTCCTGATAATATCCGGTATCTCATCCTTCGTATAACCCAAACGTTCCATGTCCTCCATAAAAGAAAGTACTTTTTCTCTAGCCATTGCGTCCTTTAAACCCTCCAGTATGGATATATCCTCTGTTACGAATGTACCCATCCCTCTTTGGGTGAATACAATATTCTGTCTCTCTAGTTCAGCGTAGCTTCTCTGAATTGTATTGGGATTTACCTTTAACTCCGTCGCCAGATCCCGAACTGACGGAAGTTTTTCTCCTGATTCTAAAATTCCAGTGACTATCCTCGACTTTATAATCTCTACAATTTGCATATAAATCGGAAGTCCACTATCAAAATTCATACCTTCACCTCCAAACAAAAATTAACAACCCTGGTGTATTACTTACATAGTACACTAGGGTTGTAGCACTGTCAACACTTTTTTTCAATTTTTTTAAATCTTTACCACTTAATCTCTACACCGCCCATAATTGCTGCTCCCTTTACAATAAGGACAGGAGCTAAAGGGTCTTCAACAATACCCGTTCTATTGGAGTAACCTCCCAAAATAGGTGTGCCTCTCATTTCAACCTTCCAGGTTCTAGGCACAGTAATATCAATACCTCCAGCAATTGCCGTAGCTTCAATTTCACAGTGATCTCCCGCCATTTTGGCTCCACTGAGGTCAATTTCGATTCCTCCCATAATGGCAGTTAATCTGCCTCCCTTGAAGTTTGGGGAACTGTTTATAGTGTCCACGCCGGACATCAAGACAGTACGATCCATAAAATCTTCACTGGTCACTGTCCAATTAGTTTTGTTTTTATCATCACTGGATTCTGAATCACTATGGTATTCGTTGTATTCCCTTTTCCTACCTTTTGTTATAAGCAAATTCAAACCTACAAAAATCAAGATTACAGGGAATATATACCTGAACACATCACCATCAAGCATATCCAGCCTGTTAAGCTGGAATATAACTCCTATTGCAATTACAATAATATTGCCAAATGAGGATGAACTCCTGTCCAGCAATCCTAAAAGACCTGCCAATATAAGTATACTTGGCCAGTAAGTACTGACAAGTTCACCGAAGGAAAGCATTCCAAACTGATCCATTAGGAACCCAGCCCCAACAACAATCAATAATATACCTAGTAAATATCTACCTTTCATTTGCACACTCTCCTCACTTGCTCATATTTCTACTTTTATCCGCACAGTTTTTCATGGCTTCCATAACTGCAGATCTGAAACCTTCCTTCTCAAGTGTAGTTACAGCCTCGATAGTAGTTCCACCTGGTGAACAAACTTTGTCCTTTAGTTCTCCAGGATGAATTCCCGTTTCCAAAACCATTTTTGCTGCTCCCATAACTGCCTGAGCTGCGAATGTGTATGCCTGTTTTCTCTGAATTCCCTGAAGTACAGCAGCATCCGCCATAGCTTCGATTAACATATATACATATGCCGGCGAAGATCCAGCAACTGCAGTAATTCCATCCATCTGAGCTTCATCAACAATCTCTGCTCTGCCAAATGTTCTGAATATCTCGAGAATCTCATCGGTTTGTTCTTTGCTGAATTCCTGGTCAAATGCAACTGCTGTCATTCCTTCACCTACCATCGCAGGGGTATTTGGCATGGCTTTAGCATACCTCGTCTCTTCAGAAAGGTTATTCTTAAGAAAATCAAGGGTTATTCCTGCTCCAACAGTAATAACAACTGCTCCTTTCTTGATATCCGCTTTTATTTCCTGGATTACCTCCAGATGTTTGTGAGGCTTTACTGAAAGTATTAAGTAATCTGAAAGGCCTGCAACTTCTTTATTGTCACTATACACTTTTATTCCATAACTTTCTGAAACTTCTTTTCTGGTATTTTCAGTTTTTGCAGATGCTATTACATTTTCATTTGCTACAATGCCCGATTTCAATAATCCATTTATCATAGCCTGTCCCATATTGCCCGATCCAATAAACCCGATAGTTTTGTCCATTAAAGCATCCCTCCTGATATCAATATAACACATTTAAACGCAAAAAAAAAGAAGCCTTTCAGCTTCCTTATGTTCTTCTTACAAAAGATGTTTTGCACTTTGGACATTTGATATTTACCCTGCCCTTTTTTCTGGGAACTCTTAATTCCTGTTCACAATTTGGGCATTTGAAATACTTGAAGTCCTTTGAGTTCTTTGCTTTGTTTTTCAGTCTAAAAACCTTGTTTTTTATAGGTTGGTAGGATTTTAAAAACTTCTGATTTTCCATGTATCTTTTATTGATATCTCTGGAAAACATTCTAAAATAACTCAATCCAAGTACCACCAACCCTGCCGTATTCAAAATCGTATAACTTGTAAGAATACTTGCCAGTATAAGTATAACACTCGTTATGACCATAAAATTGGAAAGCTGGTCCATACCATTTCTTCCACTCATTAATTTCTGCAGCCAATTCTTCATAATCCCTCTCCTCTAAAATCTTGTCAGAAAAGATTATACCATATGCCCGCAGAAATACATAGTGGTCAGTTACTCCTGAAGCCATCTCATTGCATAGTATGCGTAATAGGCGGCTCCTCTATAAAACATTTTTTCATCAAAATCAGTCTTTGGGTGGTGGTGTGAGTATTCATAACCATCAGCTGCATTTCCCATGGACATAATAGACATAAACGATGGTACCTTTTCACTGATAAATGAAAAATCTTCTGAACCGCTTAGCATGCCATCATCCATGTATCCATCAAGTGGCAAGACATCTTCTTCACCAAATATTTCCTTTGCAAAGTCAATTCCCTTTTGTCTCATTTCTGGGTCATTTATAACAGATGGGCATTGAATTGTATATTCAACATCCGCTTCTCCTCTGAAGGTTGAAGCAACTCCCTTGCTTATTTGAACCAGTCTCTCCTTGAGAAATTCCCTTGTATTTGGATCCATTGTCCTGATAACTCCGATTATCTTAGCCTTGTCGGGAACTACATTCCCAGCTTCTCCTCCAGACATGTGCCCGATAACACAAAGAGCTTTTTCCCCTGGTTTTATCTCACGACTAATCATTTCCTGAAGTGCGATATGTGTGTGTGCGGCGATATTCAAAGGGTCCACTGCAGTATGTGGCATGGCTCCGTGTCCACCTTTTCCCTGTATATTTATGTGAAACTCATCGGGTGCCATTGATGCTGCACCTTCCTTTGGTACCAGTACCTTACCCGGTTCAATATTCATACCTGAAAATACGTGAATCATCATGGCAGCATCGACCTGAGGGTTTTCCAGAACTCCTTCCTTTACCATTGCTTTTGCTCCTGAAAGAACTTCCTCTCCTGGTTGGAACATTAGTTTTACATTTCCCGGTAGTTCATTTTCCATGGACTTAAGTATTTCAGCGGCCCCCAATAACAGACTGGTATGGATATCATGACCACAGGCATGCATTGCTTTCCCTGTTGCTGAAAATGGAAGCCCTGTCTCCTCTTCTATCGGAAGTGCATCCATATCCCCTCTTAAGAGGATTGTACGACCTTTTGCTGGATCGCCTATATTTGCAACAACTCCACCACCTATTTTTTTAGACTCTATCCCAAGCTCAGCAAGCTTGTCCTGAACAAACTGGACCGTCTTGGGAAGTTCCATAAAAAGCTCTGGATTTTTGTGTAAGTGTCTTCTATTTTGGACCAACTTTTCCTGTAATTCTTCTGCCATTTTAAATATCTTAACTGAATCTGTCATAAATGCATCTCCCTTTACTATAGTCTTATTGTTCCTCTTCCCTTGCCATTTTTCTTTGATTCATACAAAGCCATATCAGCTCTTTTCAGTCCATCTTCAATGCTGGTATCGTCTTTTTTGAAATAAGTCGCACCAATTGATGTTGTTATTCTTACTTCTTTATTTTCCACAAGAACCTCTACTTTTTCAACTGCTGCAAGCACCTTTGACATAAAGGTTTCAAGAGCATTCGAATCCATTCCATCAACCAGTATTACAAACTCCTCTCCACCCCACCTGTATATGGTGTCGCTATCTCTGATGGATTCCTTGATGCTTTTAACTACTTCGTACAAGACTTTATCTCCAGCATCGTGTCCGTAGGTATCGTTGACATGTTTGAAATCATCAAGATCCATTAAAAGCAACGCGCAATCAGATCCACTGTTGCTGAATTTCTGGAATTTTTCCTTAAGCTTCTTCATTCCAGCCCTTCTGCTTTTTGCATCAGTCAGTTCATCTGTCGCAAGTTCCTCTTTCAGTTCCAAGTTTGACATTCTGAAATATCTCTCTTCAATAACAAGAAACATACCCATTCCAAGCAATAAAATCAAAAAACCCGAGCCCAATAATACTCCTACAGAAGCAGCTATTTCATCTTCACTTGCATCTTTTGCACTTTCGTAATATGAATCTATGGTATCATAATAGACTCCCATGGCCAGAATCCAGTTGTAATCTTCATACAATCTGGCATAGCTTATTTTTTCACCGATTTCATCGTCATCCAGTTTCTTGAAGTTATACGTATAGAAAAGTTCTCCATCCTTCTTTATTCCTTCGAGTTCCTCCAGATATGGTAAGTTTCCAGCAATATCCTCCATATCAGTTGATAACGACATTCCTTCTGTATCCTTTAGATTGGGATGGATCAACCTGATACCATAATCTTCCCCGCCATCATAATCAATAACTTCATTGACCCACATATAAGCATCCTGGAAATATATCTCCCTGTAAATCTTCGCTCTTAGCTCCTCTTCGACCTGTTCCTTAACAGTATCTCTAAGTACCAGCAAAGAAATCTTGTATTGACCGTATTGATACTCCTGCCCAAACTCACTTGTTTCTTCTTCAAGTAATTCATTTGCGGGTGGCAAACCTGCAGGATTTGAAAAAACGACTGTCCCAGCTTCATCCTCAATCACGATATCCAATAATTCACTGTTATCAGGCTCCGAAAGATAGCTTATAATACTGTTGATTTGAAGGTCAGGGTAGATTTCAAAGTATCCTATGATACGTACAATCTTGTTTTCAAGAAGTGTTTCCTGTCTATTTCTTATTTTTTCTACTGCAGTCATTGTATTTGTAACTGTATCCCTTAAAAAATCCTTCTTGATATGGATAATTTCATTTCGGGTGTATTCAGCATAAGTTTCACCCAAACTGTATATTCTTCCAATAAAAATTCCAGACACAATTACTGCAAAAATAATAAAAAGGCTGACACCAAATCCCAGGTACCGTTTCCTTACCTGGTCAAGATTTCTGTATCTATCTAAAATTCGTTTTAACATGTCTTGTCTCCCTTAGTTGAGTTATGTTTATAATTATATCAAATTCTGCAACGCTTTGCACCCTAAAAGTAAATTTCCCTGCAAAAAATGAAAACCCCGTAAAACCGGGGTTAATACGCAGATTAAATATATCTAGCTTATTTGTATAAATCTCTTAATTTTTGAAACGCATCGAAAGATCTTTTTATCATTTCCGGATCTACACAATATGAAATTCTGACATACCCTGGGCAACCAAAATCATCTGCCGGTACAATCAGAAGATTCAATTTCTTGGCTTCTTCTGCAAACTTAAGTGAATTCTCCTCCATTGATTTTACGAACAAGTAAAAAGCGCCGTCTGGCTTTACACATTCATATCCCATCTCAGAAAGTCTGTCATATAGAAGCTTCCTGTTTGCATCATAAAGATTCACATCTGAAGCTTTCCCAAGACACTTTAAAACTACCTTTTGAAACATGCTTGGAGCACATACAAATCCAAGGGAACGCCCTGCGCCGCTTACTGCAGTATATACTTCTCTGGCATTCTTAATACTGTCAGGCACCATTATATAGCCAATTCTTTCTCCAGGAAGAGAAAGTGATTTACTGTATGAGTAACAAACAATTGTATTCCCATAATAATCTGGAATATATGGGATCTCCAATCCATCATATACAATCTCCCTGTAAGGCTCATCTGAAATAAGATATATTGGATTTCCGTGTTCCTCTGACTTCTCATCCAGCAGTTGTACCAAGGCCTTTAGTGTTTGTTTTGAATAAACAGCTCCGGATGGATTATTTGGAGTGTTTATAATAATCGCTTTTGTCTTTGAGGTAATGACTTCTCTTAACAAATCCATATTGATCTGGAATGTATCAGTATCCGCTGGCACTACCACGACCTTGGCGCCCGCATTTTTTATAAAGACTTTATATTCAGGAAAATATGGTGCGATTATAACGACTTCATCCTCTGAATCTGCAACAAGAGCTTTAAGAGAAATAGTAAGAGAGGCTGCGGCTCCACATGTCATGTAAAAATTATCCGCCCCAAGCTTACTTTTGTATGTATTGTTCATATATTCTGCAATTCCTTTTCTTACCTGCAAGTCTCCTTGTGCTGAAGTATAACCATGGATTTCTTGTGATTTTGATGTTTCGAGTAATTCAATTATTGAATCTTTTACACATTCTGGTGCTGGCACAGTAGGGTTTCCAATACTGAAATCAAATACATTTTCCCTTCCAACTATCTCTGCTTGTTTTTTACCATATTCAAATAGTTCCCTGATTGCAGATCTCTTGGAACCCAATTCATACATTTCTTTTGATATCATCAGCTTTTCCTCCTCTTTGTGGACTTCTATCTCGATTATACCAGGTAAACATTTGCCTTTCCATTGAATTTTTTCAAATATCAATCCTAGCCTCTTAATTGAAAATTTAAAGGACCCCGATTAAATCGGAGTCCCAAGTGCTACTTATCAAGTTGAATATTCATCTTTTCCTTCAAAACTGCCTGTGCCGCTGCAAGTCTTGCTATTGGAACTCTAAACGGTGAACATGAAACATAATCCAAGCCGATTCTGTGACAGAACTCAACTGAACTCGGCTCTCCACCATGCTCTCCACATATTCCAAGCTTGATGTCTCCTCTTGTTTTTCTACCAAGCTCAACAGCCATTTCCATCATCTTGCCAATGCCCTTTTGATCCAGAACTTCAAACGGACTCTTATCAAATATACCCTTTTCAATATAATCATTAAGGAATTTTCCAGAGTCATCTCTTGAGAATCCAAATCCCATTTGTGTAAGGTCATTGGTTCCAAAGCTGAAGAACTCGGCTTCTACTGCAATGTCATCAGCTGTGATGGCGGCTCTTGGAACCTCAATCATAGTTCCTATAAGGTATTTTATACTGTCATTTCTTTCGGTAAATACTGCCTCTATTTCCTCAAGAACCTGCTTTTTGACATATGCAAGCTCTGTAGCATCACTTATCAAAGGAATCATAATCTCCGGTATTATCTCTACTCCATCTTTAACCTTGTAATCAAGAGCAGCTTCGATTATGGCTCTAGTCTGCATTTTTGCAATTTCCGGATAAGTTACTGCAAGTCTGCATCCCCTGTGGCCAAGCATTGGATTGACCTCTGCAAGCTCATCGATTGTATCCTTAAGGTTTTCGAATGATATTGACATCGACTTGGCAAGTGATTCAATATCTTCTTTTTTACTTGGTAAAAACTCGTGAAGTGGTGGATCCAAAAGTCTTATTGTGACTGGTCTCGATTCCATCACCTGATATATCTCATAGAAATCTTTTCTCTGCAATGGAAGAAGTACATCCAATGCCTTTTGTCTCTGGCTCTCTGTATTTGATACGATCATTCTTCTAACCGCAGGAATTCTTTCTTCATCAAAGAACATATGCTCCGTTCTGCATAGTCCTATTCCCTCAGCCCCAAATTTAACAGCTGCTGCTGCATCCCTTGGAGTATCAGCATTTGTCCTTACCTTCATTCTTCTTGTTTCATCAGCCCATGACATGAATTCACCAAACTGACCTGAGAGTTCAGGCTGCACTTTTCCTATTTCTCCAACATAAACCGTACCTGTGGAACCGTCCAGTGACAAGTAATCTCCTTCATGCAGAGTCAAATCTCCAGCCTTGATTACTTTGGATTGTTCATCCACTCTTATCTCGCTGCATCCTGCGACACAGCACTTACCCATGCCTCTTGCCACAACTGCAGCGTGAGATGTCATTCCACCTCTTGCAGTAAGAATACCTTCAGCGTTTATCATACCTTCTATATCCTCAGGTGAGGTTTCCTGCCTAACAAGGAGTGCCTTCTCACCTCTTGCCTTTGCTTCCACTACATCCTTGGCATGAAAGTAGACCTTTCCAAATGCTGCTCCCGGAGAAGCCGGTAATCCTTTTGCCAGAACTTTTGCTTCTGCGAGTGATTTTATATCAAATGTCGGATGTAGGAGCTGATTAAGCTGATTTGGTTCAATTCTAAGTATCGCCTCGTCCTTTGAAATCTTACCTTCTTTCACAAGATCAACTGCGACATTGATCGCTGCATGAGCTGTTCTTTTTCCAGTTCTTGTCTGGAGCATAAACAGTTTTCCCTTTTCTATCGTAAACTCTATATCCTGCATATCCTTGTAATGACTTTCAAGGGTTTCATTTACCTTTCTAAACTCTTCATATACTTCCGGCATGATATCTTCAAGCTCAGATATGGACTTTGGAGTTCTTATTCCGGCAACAACGTCTTCTCCCTGCGCATTCATAAGGAACTCACCATATATTTTATTTTCTCCATTTGCTGGATTTCGTGTAAATGCAACTCCTGTTCCCGAAGTATCTCCCATATTTCCATATACCATGGACTGTACATTAACAGCAGTTCCAAGATTTGCTGGGATATCATGAAGTCTTCTGTAGATAACAGCCCTTGGATTATTCCATGATGAGAACACAGCTTCTATTGCCAGTCTAAGCTGGTCAATTGGATTTTGTGGGAAAGGCTGTCCCTTTTCTTCTTCATATATTGCTTTAAATTTTTCTACAAGCAGTTTCAAGTCATCTGCATCAAGTTCAGTATCAAGCTCAACTCCCTTGTTGTGCTTCAACTCCTCCATTGCTGCATCAAATCTTCTCTTGGGTATTCCCATGGCGATATCAGAAAACATCTGGATAAATCTCCTGTAACTGTCGTATGCAAATCTTTCGTTTCCAGTGGAGTTGACTAGACCAATAACCGAATTATCGTTAAGGCCAAGGTTAAGAATTGTATCCATCATTCCAGGCATTGAGAAAACAGCACCAGATCTAACTGAGACCAAAAGTGGATTTTCTTCATCAGAGAATCGTTTCCCAAGCTTCTCTTCTACATCTCCGAGATGACTGTGAATCTCTTCAATAAGCTCCGGCCAAAGCTTTTCACCCTCTTCATAAAACCTTGTACAGGTTTCAGTGGTTATGGTGAATCCCGGAGGCACTGGAAGTCCTATGTTTGTCATCTCCGCAAGATTGGAACCCTTACCGCCCAAGAGCGACTTCATTTCCTTTGAACCTTCATTAAAACTATACACGTACTTTTGTCCCATGTCATTCCCCCCTTGATTTATTAACAACTTAGATACAACGTCTGTAGACTCCATACAGCTTTTTACCAATATCGACAATTATAGCACAGGATTATATAGTATGTCACATATATTTTTATGTATAACACATATATCCTGTATTTTAAAGTATTTACCCATAAATGAGTTAAATTAAGCCTTTAGTAACAAATTCATTTATTTAATCCTCTAAAATAGTTTGATATTTTTCAGACACGTTATTGAACATATGTTTAGGACTTATGTCCTAATCTTTCATCATTCGCTATTTTAAGCCATTTTTTGATTTGATATTGCATTGACAAGCCTTGATATGTGTTTAACATAGTGGTAAAATATACTAGCAAAATAGTTGAAATGCTTAATGCGGAGCCTGCTTAATGGGTATTTTAGGTGCCCCTGAGCTAATTCTGATTCTTGTAATAGCATTGGTTATATTTGGTCCGTCCAAGCTTCCGGAAATAGGTAGATCCCTTGGGAAGGCACTGGGAGAGTTTAAATCACAGTCTAACAAGGTAACCGAAGAGTTTACTGAGGTTAAAAAAGAAGCTTAAAATAGCTGTTTTATGAGGATGTCCCTGGACATCTTCTTTTTTTGAAAATTGTTATTTTTTTCTCAGAATGTGTTGCCATACTCCATACCTTATGTTAAAATGTTATCAGTATTAGATGTACATATTTCAATTTATCTAAGGGAGGAATTACATAATGTCAGAAAACAAGCAAATTTCACGTAAGGATTTTATGAAGGGCGTAGGTGTTACAGTAGCTGGAGTTGCGATAACAGGAGGTCTTGGAGGATTGTTGACAGGATGTGCACCAGAAGCAGCAGCAGATACAACAACTGCACCTGAGTGGCCATTTCCGTACAAGAAACTTGACCCATCAGCAGTAGAAGCAAGAGCTTTCAACGGATATAAAGAAATGGGTGGTTGAGGCGTTGGCGTTGCCGAAGGGTTCTTCGGTACATTAGCTGATGAAGTTGGATATCCATATGATCACATTCCACCAATGGCATTCGTTTCTGCAGCAAGCGGATACGGACAAGCTAGTCTTTGTGGATGCGTTGGAGTTGCAGCTGCGTGTATAGGTACGGTTTGTGATGCAGATACATCAAAGAAACTACTTGCAGAGCTTTCAAAATGGTATAAGGAAGCTGAATTTCCAATGTATCAACCAGAGGGACTTGACCTTCCACAAACCGTGGCAGAATCAACACTATGCGAGAATTCAGTAGGAAACTTTATGGAAGCAGCAAAAGTTGAATACGGAGATCCTCTAAGAAAGAGTAGATGTGCTGGAACTACAGCTGACGTAGCAAAAAAAATGGTAGAACTTCTTAACGAGACATTAGCATAATGGGTAGACTTGGAGCCCCTGAGCTAATTCTGATTCTTGCAATCGCTCTTGTTATATTTGGACCATCAAAGCTGCCGGAAATAGGGAAATCCCTTGGAAAGGCGCTTGGAGAGTTTAAATCACAGGCTAACAAGGTGACTGAAGAATTTTCAGTAGATGAAGAATCAAAAGGTTAACTAAAAATAAGAAAGCTATAAAAACTGAATTTCAGTTTTTATAGCTTTCTTTTATGCAATTATATTCATAAAGCCCTTGCTTAAGCTAACTATAATGGCTGCTGCTATAAGGTTCCCCACAAAGATTGCAGGAAAAGCCCACTTGAATCTAATATCCAACAATGCCGCTGCGAGACTTCCACTCCATACCCCTGTTCCAGGCAATGGAATCGCAACTATTACAACAAGAGCCCATGCACCATACTTCTGGATTCTATGACCATTATTGTTTATGGACTTATCAGTGAGATGGTTAATCAATTTCCTGAATGTCCTTGTCGTCTTAAGATAGTTGAATATTGGTCTTATTGTAAATAGAATAAACGGCACAGGAATCATGCTCCCGATAATGCTAAGTATTGTAGCATGCATTGGGCTAAGTCCAAGGGATATCCCGACTGGTATGGCTCCCCTTAATTCTATTATTGGCATGGCAGCTGTAAGCATAACAGCAAACTCCACTGATAGAAATTCTATCAGATTCCTTACTATAGATTCCATTCTCTCACCTTTGTAATCGTATTTTTATCTTGTTCAGTATAACCAACAAATAATTCACTGTCAAACTATACTATACAGGAAAGTCTGGGTATATTTAATAATAGTCATTGTACAAATATAGTTATTGCAATTAAAGGAGGATTTCTCGTGGAAAAAGGGTTTATTCATATTTATACAGGTAACGGAAAGGGAAAAACCACTGCCGCCTTCGGTCTAGCCATCAGGGCAGCACTTGCAGGAAAAAAAGTATATATCGGTCAATTTGTCAAGGATATGAAATATAGCGAAACAGGTATTTCAGAATATATTCCCTCAATTGAAATAGAACAATTAGGCAATGGCTGCTATATCTACTCCAAACCAGAGCAGATAGATATCGACAAGGCAATGGAATCCCTGGACAAATGTTCAGAAATCCTTAAAAGCAATAAGTATGACCTTGTCATACTGGACGAAGTAATTATTGCAATCTATCTTGGTCTTCTTGATGAAGCCAAGGTTATTGAGGCAGTCGAAAATAAATCCCCTGATGTTGAAGTAGTTCTAACAGGTAGATATGCTTCAGAGGAACTTATCAGTATTGCAGATCTTGTTACCGACATGACTGAAATCAAACATTACTTTACACAAGGTGTCCTTTCAAGAAAAGGATTTGACTGCTGATTCAGGGATTACTCATTCCTGAATTCTGGTTTTCTCTTTTCAAGAAACGCCCTTACTCCCTCCTGCCCCTCTTCAGTAGTACAAAGGGTTGCAAAATGGTAATTGGTAAGATCAAGTGCATCTGCAAATTTCATGTCTTCCATCTGATAAAAGGATTGCTTCCCCAGCTGCATGGCTCGGGGACTTTTTTCTGCCAGTTTGGCAGCATATTTTTTTGTCTCTTCTTGAAGGTCTTCTGTAGGTACAACCTTGTTTACAAGTCCTATTCTCAGTGCTTGATTGGCATCGATTATATCTCCTGTCATAATCAGTTCAAGAGTTCTTTTTCTACCAAGGCTCTTATATAGTGGTACTGCCGGCCCCATACAAAACAACCCAACGTTGATTGCAGTGGCACCAAACATGGCGTTGTCAGCTGCAATTGCAAGATCGCAAGCTGCCACCAGACCGATGCCATTTGCAACTGCTATCTTGTGAACCGATGCTATCACTGGTTTTTTCATTTTTGCAATAGTCATATTCATCTGTTCCATAAGTCTTACCCACTGAAGATATTCATCCATATCTTTCCCATCGACATAATTTACATCTATTCCTGTGCAAAAATTTCTGCCATTGGCATTGATAACAACAACATTGACATTTGAATCTTCATCCATCGCTCTCAATGCATCGTTTAATTCCTCTGCCATTGGAATATTGAAAGTATTGTTGGCTTCCGGTCTATTTAAGGTAATCATTCCGATCATTTCTGCAACTGAAACAAGTATCGTTGTAAATTTCATCTCTACCTCCTTTGAGCCTCCTGTAAACTCTCCCATTCTTCCATTATCAGTATTATCTTATCTTCCAGTTCTTCCTTTATTCTATAAAGTTCAATAAGCTCATCTGGATTGTCATTATTATGCTCCATCTTCTTTGAAACTTCCAAAAGTCGAGATTCTTTCTCCTTTATTTCCATTTCAAGTCTCTCAATTTTCTGAGCATGGTCTGGTTTTCTGGATGGCTTTTTCTTCTTGTCTGAAATTTTATTTCCGGATGTGTCTTTCTCTTTTTCTTCATGTTTCTTTTTTGCTCTTTTCTCCATAAAATCATCGTATCCAAAAGGATAAATTTCATACCCTTCCTCTTCCAATACCATAATACTCTTTGCTACCTTCTCAACAAAATATCTGTCATGAGATACAAACAGGATTGTTCCCTCGTAGTCAAGCAGGGTGTTTTCCAGTACCTCTCTTGTGTCTATATCCAAGTGATTGGTTGGCTCATCCAGAATCAATAGATTTACCTTGGTGTACAATAAAGAACAAAGCTTTAGTCTGGATTTCTCGCCTCCGGATAATACCTTTATCTTTCTAAAAACATCATCCCTTATAAACAAAAGTCTTGCCAATTCATTTCTAGCTTCCTGCTCTGTAATACCATGGGTTCTTGTAAAATAGTCAAGAATTGTAACATCTTCATTCTGGAAGGTTATATTCTGAGGTAGAAACCCAATGTTGACATTTGATCCATATCTTATCTTCCCGCTATCCTGTAGTAGTTCGCCTAGAATTATATTAAGCAGGGTGCTTTTCCCTGAGCCATTGACTCCCATAATACACAATCTGTCCTGATAAAAAAGCGTAAAGGAAAGGTCCCTGAATAACTTTTTTTCGGGAAAAGATTTTGAAAGCTCTTCTACATCCAATACAATCTTACCTGTTCTTCGAACACTTGAATTTCCCAAACGAATCTTCTTTGCATCCTCCAGAGGTTTATCTACAACATCGAGTTTGTCCAGTCTCTTTTCCAGCTCTTTTGCCCTTTTGTACATCTTTTCGCTATCTCTCATGGCACCCCATATTCGGTACCTTTCGATTTGCTTTTCCATCATGTCAATTTTACGCTGGTTATTTAGGTACTCCCTGTATTCAATCTGGAAACGTCTTTCCTTCTCTTCTACATAATAAGAATAGTTACCATTGTATATGCTGGCTCTGCTCGATTCCAGTTCAATTATCCGATCTACTACACGGTCAAGAAACACCCTGTCATGGGAAACCATTAGAACGGTTCCCTTGTATTCAATAAGGAAATCCTCAAGCCATTCCACTGAATCCATATCAAGGTGATTGGTAGGCTCATCAAGAAGAAGTACATCAGGTTTCTGCAATAAGAGTCTTGCCAGAAGAACCCTGGTTCTTTCCCCTCCACTTAGCTGCTGAAAGGGCTTATCCATAAAATCCTGAGGTATCCTCAGTCCCTGACAAACCTTATCAATATTTACTTCAACATCATATCCATCGTGCAACTCATATTTTTCAACCAAAGATGAGTATCTCGCCATTAATTTTTCGAGTTCTCTTCCGGAGTGTTCCTTCATCTTTATTTCAACATTGCGAAGCTCTTCCTTCAGCTTCCACACTTCCTCAAATGCCTGTTCAAGAACATCTCTTACGGTAGTATCTTCCTGACAAGTGAAAATCTGATGAAGATATCCAAGAGTAACACCTTTTCCAAATGTAAGAGAACCCTCCTGGTAGTTTTCCTCTCCCATCAGGATTTTCATCAATGTAGTCTTGCCACAACCATTCTGTCCAATTAGCCCCACTCTTTCACTAGAGTGAAGCTCAAATGTTATATTTTCGAAAACCATCTCTGCTCCGTAGAACTTCTTAAGTCCCGATACGCTACACTGTATCATGCGTATCTCCTCCAATCTATCTTGACTTTGCTGATTTTTAAAATTTGTATTATTATGTATTTAAGGAGTTGATAACTATGTCTGACAAAACAAATGCTGCAAGATTATGTGACAATGAATCAATAGAATATGTATTGATACCATATGATACTCACGATGATAATATTGATGGAAAATCCGTTGCAAAAAAATTAAACATCTCTGAAGATGAAATTTTCAAGACTCTGGTCACCAAGGGAAAAAGCAGAGAGATTTATGTATTTGTCATCCCCGTATCCCAGGAACTGGACTTGAAGAAAGCTGCCAAAGCCAGCGGTGAAAAGTCAATACAAATGCTACCTGTAAAGGAGCTTCTCTCTGTAACAGGCTATGTTAAAGGCGGATGCTCACCCTTGGGGATGAAAAAGCAATATCCTACAATATTCGATGAAACCATTATTCTACTTGATAGAATTACCTTCAATGCAGGCAAAATTGGTCTGCAGCTGCAGTTGCCTGTAGTCGACCTTTCAAAAATCCTGGAGTACGATGTTGCAGATTTATCTAGTGATTAATTGAAAATGCTTACCATTATCGATGCCAAAAGGAAAAAAACTCCAATAGCGGCAAAAATTATTACGAATTTGAATCTTGGATCTGGTCCTTTATTGAAATTGTTCATATGATTACCTCCCGAGTTTTTCATTTGAATATATTATACCATGAAGATCCAATTCACAATGCACAAATCAGAATTCACAATGAAAAAAACCAGAACAACAATACTTCGATGTTCTGGCTAATATCAAATAAAATCTTGTTAATTGTGAATTGAGAAATGTGAATTATTCTCTAGCCTGGTAGATGTACTGCTTTACCAAATACACCTTCAGCTGCCTCATGAATTGACTCACCTACGGTTGGATGAGCATAAATCGTAGTAAGAAGCTCGTCTACAGTTGCTTCAAGTCTGATTGCAACAGCACCGGCAGCAATCAGCTCAGTTGCGCTACTTCCGGCAATATGAATTCCAAGAACCTCCCTGGTATTTTCATCTGCAACAATCTTCACAAGTCCTCTTACATCCCCAGAAATAACAGCTTTTCCGTTGCCATACATAGGGAATCTGCCTACTTTAATGCGGTAGCCATTATCCAAAGCTTCCTTTTCAGTCAGCCCAACCGATGCAAGTTCAGGCTTTGTATACACACAATATGGAATGGTTCTGAAATCCATCGCCATTCTTTCACCCATAATCAATTCTGCAACCATCAGACCAGAGGCTGATGCCACATGTGCAAGCTGAACTCCACCTGTACAATCTCCTATCGCATAAATATTATCCACTTCTGTTTTAAAGAGCTTATCAACCTGAATAGCTCCTCTTTCTACCTTCGCTCCAAGTTCCTGAAGTCCCAGATCATCTCCTGCTGGCTTTCTTCCAGTTGCCATGAGTACCTTATCAGCTCCAATCTTCAAGGTTTCATTTCCCTTTTGGGCTGAAACCTGAAGGCCACCATCAGTCATTTCTATCTTGAGTACCTTTGCTAATTTGTGAATTTTGACCCCGTTGTCAAGGAGTGCCTCTTCAAGACTTTTAACTATTTCCTGATCCATATTTGCAACCAGTTCTGGTAGCATTTCCACAATTGTCACATTGCATCCAAGATTAGAGTATATGTTGGCAAATTCCACGCCTATTACTCCTCCGCCTATTATGCATAAATTCTTAGGAATTTCTGCCAGACTCATTGCTTCTCTGCTTGTAATTACACCTTCAAGGTCGTGGCCTGGAACTGGTATGATTATTGGCTTTGATCCTGTAGCTACAATGGCTCGGTCAAAGGAAATCATTTTTGTTCCACCATTATTTAAAGCGACTTCGATGCTTTTCTTAGAAGAGAACCTTGCAATACCTTCAATCACTTCAATATTCCCAGTTCTAAGAAGGTTTTTTACACCCTCAACAAGCTGTGTTGCAACCAGCTCTTTTCTGGTCTGGAGCTCATTCCAGTTTACTTTCAGGTTATCCAGCTCCAGTCCAAGAGAACCAGCCTCATTCTTTAGTTTATGGTATATATCAGTTGAATGAAGAAGAACCTTAGTGGGAATACATCCTGTATTAAGACACGTTCCACCAATAAACTCCTTCTCAACAACAACTACCTGTGCTCCCAGCTGTGCGGCCTTTACTGCGGCTACATAGCCTCCTGGGCCTCCACCGATTATCACAATCTTCATAGTATCCCCCCTAAAGCAGCATTCTCAGCGGATGCTCCAATGATTCCTTGAGTCTCGCCAGGAACATTGCTGCAACTGCCCCGTCAACTGTTCTATGATCGGCAGTAAGTGACAGCTTCATTATCGGTCTCGTACATACACAGCCCTCCAATACTACCGGAGTTTCAACAATAGCATTTACACCTAGTATTGCAGATTCAGGTTGATTTATAATAGGTGTGAAGCTTTCTATCCCAAACATTCCAATGTTTGTAATAGTAAAGGTTCCACCCTCTATTTCATCAGTTGTCAGTTGATTGGTTTTTGCCCTGTATGACAAGTCCTTTATTTCATCGGATATTTCACCTAATTTCTTCACATGGGCATTCTTAACAACTGGAACCAGAAGTCCATCCTCAAGTGCTACTGCAACTCCCATATTAACATAGTTTCTAAGCACAATTTCTTCTCCATCAAGTGAAGAGTTCAGATAAGAATGCTCCAGGAGTAATAATGAAGTCACCTTTACAATAAGATCTGTATAGGTTATGTTTCTTTCTCCTTTAAGCTCTTCTCTCAATGCCTTCAAATTTGTCATGTCAACAGATATGGTAAAGTTAACAGTCGGTGCAGTTTGAGCGCTCGCACTCATCCTTTCCCCGATAATCTTTCTCATTGTCGTCAGTGGAATCTTTCTGTCCTCCGGCTGTGCCAATGATGAATACTGAGCTTCTTTGTCAGCCCTTAAGACATCATCCTTCATAATCCTGTTTTCACTGGATATACTTGAAACGTCAACCCCTTTTTGTTCTGCTATTTTTGCAGCTACTGGACTTGCCTTGACTTTATCCTTGTTTTCGACTGCATTCTTTACATCATCAAGTACTATCCTGCCTCCAGGGCCAGTTCCTTCAATAGTCTCGACGTCAATACCTTCCTCCTCAGCCATCTTTCTGGCAACAGGAGAAACCTTGACTTTGCCGGTTCTCTGGATCTTCTTCTCTGGCTCAGGTGCCTCTTCAACTTTTTCTTCCTTTACCTCTGGTTTTTCTGATGAAGATTCAGGCACATCAGCAAGCAATGATGAAATATCTTCATCCTCTCCAGCAACTATACCAACAGGCTCCATTGTGGGCACTGTAGCTCCTGCCTGCACTATTATTTTTCTAAGAATTCCTGCTTCAGTAGCCTCTGCATCATTTGTTATCTTGTCTGTTTCAACACTGAATAATTTATCTCCAACTTTTATGGGATCTCCCTCTGCCTTGTACCACTTGGCAAGCTTTCCCTCCTTCATTGTAAGACCCAGTTTGGGCATTACTATCTTTTTCGCCATTTTACCTCCTCCTCCGATGTTACCGGTTAAAAAACCCATTTTTCTGGGCTGACATAATTGTCCTTTTTATATTGACCCTGTAGGGTCCATCCCTGGTTATTTTGAATTGGAAGGTTTCACCTTGCTTGAAAGGAATCTCCCTTTCCCCATCAAGTGCCATTATTCCTTTGTATTCCATGGTCCATGAGAACAATTCACCCAAAGGATGGACTCTAGGCTCATCAACTCTTATTTCCTTCATTGTTCCGGCAGCTATTGGAGCCACCAGTTCATTATCGCCAATGTTTACATTTATTGATGCTCCAAAGTCATCTTCTTCACTTACAGGCATCTTTACACCTACAATTGTTGAAAAACCTATGGAAGCAGGATTGGCTCTGGATACTATGACCTTCTGTATATCTGCCGGCTTCCAGATTGCTTTTGATCCAATATACGTTTGCCTTGAAATTACGCAGTCCACAAGTGCGATATCAATCATTTCTCCGCCCCTGTAAATCTCAATCCTTTTGTCCCTCCTGCAGGTTTCTCCCATATCACATACATTTGTTGAAATTGCTGCAGCAGCAATTCCCACAACCGTTCCCTCAACCATTTCCGGATAGACATTGTTTGTACCGGTTGATATGCTTATCAAAGGTGTCACAGTTATGGATTTTGCAACTCCTCTGCTGGTTCCGTCACCGCCAAGGGCTATGATGCAATTAACACCTTTTTCCTCCATCAGCTTTGCTGCTAGAATGGTATCCTCGACGCTCCCCCTTACTCTCATCTCCAGAGTTTCGACTGGAATACGAAGCTCCTTTGAGCCCTTCAACTCCTCACCAGCCTTGTAACCTATAAGGAATGTATCTGGCATTACTACAACCTCTGTGATACCTGCTCCTTGAGCAGCCAGGATAATTCTCTTTACTATATTTACCTTTTCATTGTTATCTACAACGGTTGCATGGGAAACAAGCCTTCGAATGTCCTTTCCTGATGCAGGATTGGCTATAATTCCTATTGTACTCATTTTCTCACCCCTTGAAGGGGAGGCAACTCAGTTGCCTCCTTCTAGAACATCTTCTTGACAGCTGTCACAATTTCTTCTGCACTTGGTACATAGTACTGCTCAAGTACCGGTGAGAATGGAACAGGAGTATTCATTGCACATAATCTTACAACTGGTGCATCCAGAAAGTCAAAACCATCCTCGGCGATTACAGCTGCGATTTCACTTGCATAGCTTCCTCTCTTGTTTTCCTCTGTTACTATTATAACCTTGTTTGTCTTCTCAATTGACTTTAAAAGGGTTTCCTTGTCAAATGGGAACAATGTCCTCGGATCGAGTATTTCAGCTTCGATTCCTTCCTCTGCCAGCTTTTCAGCTGCAGCCAAAACTTCGTGCACCATCTTTCCTGTAGCAACGATGGTCACATCGCTACCCTCTCTTTTAATATCAGCAATACCAAATTCAATTGGCTTCATGTTCTCATCCACTTCACCGCTAGCCCCGTAAAGGATCTTGTGCTCCAGGAATATAACAGGATTTTCATCATCTATGGACTGAAGCATCAAGCCATAGGCATCGGCCGGAGTCGAAGGATAAACAACCTTCAAACCTGGTATATGTGCAAGCCAGGCTTCCAATGACTGGGAGTGTTGAGCTGCTGCACTTATTCCTGCACCTAATGGAAGTCTTACAACCATTGGCAGATTAATCTTTCCACCAAACATATATCTCATTTTTGCAGCCTGGTTTACCAGCTGGTCCGCACCAACTGTTACAAAATCAATAAACATAAGCTCTGCTATCGGTCTAAGTCCTGTTGCAGCTGAACCTACTGCTGTTCCGATTATAACTCCCTCTGATATTGGAGTATCCAATACTCTTTCTGGTCCGAACTCATCAAACATCCCTGCTGAAACACCGAAGCATCCTCCAAATGCTCCAACATCCTCACCAAATAGCAATACGTTCTCGTCTTCTCTCATTCGCTTGTTCATAGCCTCTCTGATGGCTTCCATCATACTCATGGTTTTCATCTATCTTACCTCCTCTACGATATCTGTATAAATATCCTGAACTATCGACTCTAAAGAAGGCACTGGGCTATCCTCTGCAAACTTGATGGCATCCGCTATTTCCTTGACAATTTCATCGTCTATTTTCTTCAACTCTTCTTCTGTTACAATGTCATTATCCAATAAGTAAGCCACTATCCTTGGTAGAGGATCCTTTGCCATCCACTCCTGTACTTCTTCAGATGCTCTGTATGTTGTTGGATCTCCCTCGAAGTGTCCCTTGTGTCTGTATGTCTTACACTCTATAAGGGTTGGTCCCTGACCGCTTCTGGCTCTTGCAACTGCTTCCACAACAGCCTCATACACTGCAAATACGTCGTTTCCATCTACAACTATCCCTGGAATGTTATAGGCAACAGCTCTGTCAGCTACATCCTGTATTGCCTGGTGTCTCGCCTGGGACATTGAAATTCCGTAGAGGTTATTTTCACATACAAATACTACAGGAAGCTTCCAGATGCTTGCAAGGTTGATAGACTCGTGGAATGTACCTTGGTTTGTAGATCCATCTCCAAAGAAGCACGCACAAACTTGTCCTGATTTTCTATATTTTGCGCTTAGTCCAGCTCCTACTGCTATATTCTGTCCTGCTCCAACGATTCCATTTGCTCCTAGAATACCCTTGGTTGCATCAGCAATATGCATGGAACCTCCCTTGCCTTTACAGTA
Organism: Soehngenia sp.; assembly: GCA_024637045.1. Lineage (GTDB taxonomy): Bacteria > Bacillota > Clostridia > Tissierellales > Tissierellaceae > Gudongella. The sequence continues at coordinate 145,913 of JAGXFX010000009.1, read as the reverse complement.
TCCGGTTTCCTTTCCAAAAAGCTCTGCCATCATGTACTTGGTGTCTCCACCTTTCGCTATAATATGTCCATGACCTCTGTGCGTACTGGTGATAAAGTCATCATTGTTCAGAGTTGCACATACACCTGTAGCGACAGCCTCTTCACCCAGATATAGATGTACAAATCCAGGGATGCTACCCTCAGCAAACAATCGGCTTGCATTTGTTTCAAATTCCCTGATACGCTTCATTGTCTTGTACATTTCAATGATTTTTTCATTAGTCAAATCCAAGAAAATCCCTCCTTGCTATAGTATCTCTACTTCCACACATGCCAGTGCAGCCTCTATGCTGCTGTCCTTGTCTCCAAAGTCCGGAATAAACAATCCTGGTACAGTCATACCCCCTTTGATGGTTTTGATGGTTTTCTGACCAACGGGAAGACACTTCTTGATTCTTTCCAAGTCCACCTCATCCGGTCTTGTCACTGCTATTGTTACGTTTACACCTACTCCCTTGTTAAGGTCATTGATTCCGACAACTTCCTCAAGACCACATAGACAGCTTTTTGATACGGCATCAAGTACTGCTTTTTCAGCAGCTCTGGTAACATCCTGTCCGTGGAAATCCACTCCCATTCCAAACTCGATGATAAATCTATTCATCCAATCACCTCCGCTTACGGCCCTCCTGTCTAATCCCTCCTTTCCTACGGGCTACAAAGTACTACGATTATATAGTTGCAATTCTCGTGCCAACTAAACCTAATCGCTTAAACGCGTTGATTCACTAAATTTAAAAGTTCAACAAAAAATAAATTCCCATAATCGGGAATCTTTTTCTCGATTATGGGAATTATCCCCTAATTCTTCTATGATTTGTATTGCTTTGGATTTATTCTATGCTCCTTTAATTTTCTATACATGGCAGATTTGCTTAAACCTATCATATCCCCTGCGCCTATTACATTCCCATTGGCTTTTTCAAGTGCATTTTTTATGCATTCCTTTTCCTGCTCCTTAATGGTTAAGCTTCCATAGTAATTTTCATCTGATTTATCATTAAAAAGCTCATCTGGCAACAAATCTTCTGTAATAAGACTTTCTTCACAGAGATGATATGCTCTGTGTATTATATTCTCCAGCTCCCTTACATTACCTTTCCATTGGTTTCTTCCTAAACACACACGGAATTCCCTAGACATCTTCTTATTCGTATGGTGTGCAAGGTTAAGCCTTTTCAGAAAATGTTCCGCAAGCAAGATTTCATCTTCATCTCTTTGTCTAAGTGGAGGAATTTTCACATTGAAAACATTAAGTCTATAATACAGATCCTCTCTGAAAGTCTTCCTTCTGGTCTCTTCCAAAAGATCTCTGTTGGTTGCCACAATAATTCTTACATCAAGTTTTTTTGCTACCTTTCCACCTACTCTTGTAACTGTAAAATCATCTAAAACCCTCAAAAGCTTAGCCTGAAGGTCAAGGGGCAGCTCACCGATTTCGTCAAGGAATAATGTCCCTCCATTTGCCAACTCAAATTTACCAACCTTTCCTTCTCTGACGGCTCCAGTAAATGCTCCTTTTTCGTAACCGAAAAGTTCACTCTCCACCAGATCCTTCGGTATTGATGCACAATTTATCGCAACAAATGGTCCGTTGCTTCTACTGCTATGATTATGTATCGCATGCGCAAACAGTTCCTTGCCTGTCCCGCTTTCTCCTTCAAGTAGAACACATCCCCTCGTTCTTGCAAATTTCTGTGCTTCCTTTATTGCTCTAAGCATCTTCTCATTACCAGTAATTATGCTGTCAAAGGTATAGTTAGCCTTGTTACCGGAAACTACGTTTACAGTTTGATGTACATCTTTCATTTCTCTAAAAAGAATAGCCATTCCCTTCTTTTCATGTTCTATCTCAATTGGTGTTATTTTAACATTGCAGGGGATTCTTTTATCATTGAATGTGAAATCCCAATCAACCCTCTTGGAAAAAGAATCCTCACCCCTGAATATATTGTCCCCCAGAATTTCTCTGATATCACTTTTATCCAGTTCACCGCCCCTTATCCCTAATATCCTTTCTCCAGCTTTATTGATTCTGTGAATTCCGAAGTTTTCATTTACAATAATCATACCATCAGCAATGGATTCAACTGTCGTATCCAAAATTGCATATGATTTTTTGAGAGAAAGCTGATTCTCAATTGAGTATGCTGCTGCAACAACAATACCCAATGTGTGCTTATGTGCTCCGAGACTGTACCCGGACATATCTAGAACTCCAACCATTTCTCCACCTGTACCCTTAATAGGTGCAGCAGAGCAAGTCCAGGGATGATGACCCATGCAGTAATGCTCAGCGCCTATTGTCTGTATTGGTTTCTCTTCAACCAAACACGTTCCTATTGCATTGGTTCCCACTTTATTTTCCAGCCAACTTGATCCGGCACAGAAATTAAGTCTCCTTGCATCATCCTCTACACTTTTTTCTCCAGTAATATGAAGTATAATACCATTTTTATCAGTAAGCACAAGAACAAACCCTGTTCCCAGAACAAGGCTGTTCAAATTTTCCATTATCGGTTTGGCTACTTCAATCAGATCCCGATTGGCGTGCATAACTCCAAAAAACTCATCATCATTGAGTTTTTCTCCTATACCACCATAAGGGTCTACTCCAGTCTGCTTGCATCTCTTCCAGGATTTTTTGATTACAGGTGACACACGATCTGAAACTTCCCCAGTATTTATGTATCTTTCCCAATCAATCTTAATCTCTTCAAGAAACTCCCAAGACATAATATCACTCCTTATTAAATTGGATACCACCAGACATATGGCTCTTCCCAGTCTAATACTCCCAATAATATATCCTCTCTTCTATCTCTCATGTAATGATTTAGAACCTTTAAAACTACTGGATGTGATATTTTTTCAAGAGCTGAATCCATGCCAATCCAATGCAGCACACCCTCATGATTTGGAACAACATAAGGTGCAGATACTTCTCCAAAGAAAATATGATTTACAACAATTTCTTTGTCATCAACTCGATTATATACAATATACTTCAATTCTATTTCTTGAATTTTTGAAGTGTCTAGACCTGTTTCCTCAAATATTTCTCTATAAACGGCTCCGTAAGGGTCGTTTATTTCTTCGTGCTCCATATGCCCTCCAACTCCAAACCATATACCTGGAGCGATCTCCTTATCCTGACTTCTTTCAATTAACAACATCTGGTCATTCCACATCAGGAATGCTGTGACAATATTTCTGAACATAAGCATATTCAACCCTCCTTTTTTCACATATACCCTTTTTTTCTTGCATCAATACACAATATCGGTACAGTATGAAAGCAAAACTAAAACCCTGAATCAACAGGGCTTAAGGTTATTTCATATATTATCTAGTAAATCTCTTCTCTTCTGTGTTTTAAAAGAGGAAGCTCATTTCTTACCTTTTCTATCTTCTCTGTATCGATTGTTACATAAAGTATACCTTCTTCGATATCGAGCTCAGAGTCAATATCACCCCACGGACCCGCCATCAGAGAATGACCGTATGCCGTATATGAGCTTTCCTGATTTCTTGATTGAGAACATAAAAGCATGTATACCTGATTGTCCAAAGCTCTTGCTCTGGCTGAAAGATGCCAATGAGCTGGACCAGTAACCAAATTGAACGCTGCTGGCACGAGTACTGCCTGAGCTCCCTGGAGCGCCAGTTTTCTTGTAAACTCAGGGAATCTTATATCATAGCAAATAATTAGACCCATTTTTACTCCATCAACATCAAATATTGTGGACTCATCTCCTGGTGATAACACGTCTGATTCCTTAAAAGTAATACCTCCTTCGACATCAATGTCAAAGAGATGAGCTTTTCTGTGCTTTCCAATCAACTCGCCAGCAGGCGAAAAGATGTATGAGGTATTGTATATTCTGTCTCTATCCTGTTCAGGTATGGATCCACCAGCAATATAAACATTTAATTCATTGGCCATATCTTTAAGAAATTCTGTTGTCTTTCCAGGGTACCCTTCTGCGTATTCAGGAAATCTGGAATTATCATATGGCACGTTAAACATTTCTGGAAGAACAAGAAGCCTTGCACCTTCTTTTGCTGACTTTCTAAGCATTTTCTCTGCTGTTTGAAGGTTAAGATCCTTGCCTTCAACAACCTTCATCTGAATAAGCGCTGCTTTTAGCTTCAATTCTTTCACCTCATTTTATAATATTTGAGCATTTTCAAGGATTCTATCCAGCTTGAGCATCTCATCATCCTTGATTTGCAATAGTGGTTTCCTTACAAGTCCTCCCTTAAAGCCCAGCTTGTCACAGACGTATTTTAGTCCTGCGATACCGAACCCGCCGGTTACAGCTGAATTTACAGGAAATACTCTTTCATAAAGCTTCCTGGATTCATCAACTTTCCCTTGATCATATAGTTTCTGAATATCTATGCATTCCTTCGGACAACAGTTTGCCAATGCTTGGACTGTTCCCTCAACTCCAAGTGCAAGTGCTGGAAACCATGATGAAAGGGTTCCGACCATAAGATTGAACTCTTTCATATCCACTTCTCTCTTGTAATCAACCAGCTGAGGTATGCTTCCAGAGCTGTCTTTCATACCGATTATATTCGGATGCCTTGAAAGTACTCCCACTGCATTTGGTGATATATTTACATGTGTAAACTTGGTTACATTGTATATCAATATTGGAATATCTGACTTATCAGCCACATCAGTATAGTATCCAATCAAAGCTTCGTCATTCATCTTGCCTCCATAATAGAAGGGTGTCAAGATCAGAGCACAATCCGCACCGAGAGCTGCAGCTTTGTTTGTAAGACTTATAGTCTCTCTTGTAGATTCCATTCCAGTTCCAACCATAACAAGCTTTCCAGGAGCTTTGTGCTCCACAGTCAGTTTAATAAGCTCCAGTTTTTCTTTCTCATTAAGAAAAACCGTTTCGCTATTTGAACCAAGTACAAGATATCCAGCGAGGTCAAATTGATTCCATTTATCCATATTATATACATGCTTCTCATAATCCACCATATCATCCTCGTCAAATGGTGTAATCATGGGAGGAATTACTCCTTTTATTTTTATAAAACTCATGCAAATCTCTCCTTTACCTGTTTATAGGTAAATTATATCACTTTATCGATATAATTCACAGTCGATATGCCATGCATTTTCTAATGTTCAATACTGGGTATAAATACAATGACGATGAAAGGAGATGTGGTCCATGAATAAATACATGGAAGCTGCAATAAATGAAGCATTTTTAGGGATTGAGAAAAGGCATGGTGGTCCTTTTGGAGCTGTTGTGGTAAAGGATGGAGCGATTATCGGTAGGGGACACAACAATGTCATCGGCACCAAAGACCCCTCGGCACATGGTGAAATAGCAGCCATTAGAGAAGCCAGCAAAGTATTGGATGATTTCGACCTGTCAGGCTGTGATCTTTATACCACTTGTGAGCCATGTCCAATGTGTTACGGCGCAATTCACTGGGCAAGGATTGATACGGTATATTACGGTGCTACCAAGGAGGATGCTGAAAAAATTGGTTTTGATGACCAGGTTCTTAGTGACATTCTTCCAAGGCAGGAACATGAAGGGAAACCTCAATTGATACAAATGGACAGAGAAGAATGTCTGGAAGTCTTTGCAAAATATGAAGAGGATGAAATGAGGCAGCTGTATTGACAACAGCTGCCTTATAACATCTATGCTTCGTTATTTAGCTTTTCAAGTAGAACATTTAAATCCAGATTATACATCTTGACAAACTCCTCAACAGTTTCAAAGAGGTGATGACACATTACACACTTGCCAATCTTTTCATCATACGGTTTGAAAACATACTCTGTCTGGGGGTGATCTGATACTATATCCAATATCTTATCATCTTTTTTTATCATTCTTCTCACTCTCCGTACCATCCCACACTATTTCACGATATTTGTCAGGGTCAGTATCTCCCTCTGTGCTTATTATAAGGATCCTGGAATTCTTGCCCAGGTTCATGCCTTCCTTTATATCCTTATATTCATCTCTTTCCATTTGTATTGACAATTCTAAAGTCTTCACGCATTGACCCTTTTTGATAACCTCTTGATATTTTAAATAGTTTTAAAGCATGCTTTTTTAGAATCTAAATTACACTAACCATTTTTTCTGTTTTCCATTTTTTCTTCATTCTCCATAAACTCTTTAAACAATTTCATAAAAACGCCACTTAACATTACAAGTGCAATTAAGTTTGGTATCCCCATTAAACCACTTGATAAGTCCGCAAATAGCCAAATGGAATTTACTTTTTGACCTGCAAAAATTATACCTGGAACTAAGTATAGCCATTTCATATATTTAACTGATTTTCCACCAAATACATAAGCACATCCAGTTTCATAGTTTACATACCAGCCTATCATTGTGGAATAAGCAAATAATATTGAAGCAAAAGTTACTAGCAACCCACCATATGAACCAAATATTGAGCTATTAAATGCATTGATTGTTAACTCTATTCCACTTAATCCACTAGTCCATGAACCAGTTACTATAATTACTAAAGCTGTGATCGTACAAATAATTATTGTGTCAACAAAAACTTCAAAACTTCCCCATAAGCCTTGTCTAATTGCACTATCAGTTTTTGCTGTTGCATGCACCATAGGAGCGCTACCCATACCAGCTTCATTTGAGAACATTCCTCTTGACATACCTTTTTGAATCGTTATTGCAATTGTCGCCCCTAAAAATCCACCTTGAATAGGCGCTGGGCTAAATGCGTATTTAAAAATTGTACCAAATGCTGCAGGTATTTCAGTAATATTAAGAAAAATAATTGTTAAACCAGTAATTGCATAAAGCAATGCCATAAACGGAACTAATTTTTCTGATATTTTCCCTATTCTTTTAAAACCACCAATGATTACTATCCCTGTTAAAATTGAAAGCGCAATTGCTGTTGCTATTGGCGGAATGTTAAAAGTTGTATTAAGCGCTTCCCCTACAGTATGAGGTTGTAGTAATGCAGCAGTCGTTAAACCCGCAATAACTACTGTAAATGCAAAAATATTTGAAAGCCACTTCCACTTTTTCCCCAAACCTTTTTCAATATAATACATTGGCCCACCATAAGTAGACCCGTCTTCATTAACTTCTCGGAAATGAACTGCTAAACTTACTTCTACCATTTTTGTAATCATTCCAACTAATGCAACTATCCACATCCAAAATACAGCTCCAGGGCCACCTACAGAAATCGCAGCTGCAACACCTGCGATATTTCCTGTTCCTACAGTACCTGCAAGTGCTGTACTAACCGCTTGAAATGGTGTCATTACACCAACAACACCTTCTTTTTCTTTTTCAAATATCTTCCCAAACGTATTTTTTAAAATGTATCCAATTTTTCTAAATTGGAAAAATTTTGTAGAAACTGTAAAATATGTACCCGTACCTAATAATAGAATCATCATAGGCAAACCCCATAATTGACCTGCAATCCAATTTAATGCATCAAAAAAATTTGCAAACATTTTTCATCCTCCTCTAGTTTAGTTGAATTGGGTAAAGCAATATAATTGAATTCACTGTTATTGCACCCTCTTTTATAAAGAGCTGTACGTGAGGGCTTTTCGCAATGATATTTTTTTAGCCTATAAACAACAACCTATAAAAACAATGCTTTTACTTCATCTATATCATACGTTTTTACTTCAGTCGATGATCTGACTGCATCTGTATCTTTAAGTCCATTCCCTGTGACAACAATACAGACTGAATCGGTTTCCTTCAATTGACCAGCCTCAACCATTTTATTTACACCCGCATAGGGCGTTGCGCCAGCTGGCTCTGAAAATATACCCGTAAGTCTTGCCATTTCTTTTACACTATGAATAATTTCCTCATCTCGTACTGTAATGAAATATCCGCCAGTTGATTCAACATACTTGCAAGCTTTTATAACATCTCTTGGATTTCCGACAGAAATGCTATCCGCAACTGAGTTTACTGTCTCGATTATAGGTGTATATGGTTTCCCGTTGTCAAATACATGTTTGACTGTCGCTGCCTTTTCTGATTGAACACCAATAACCTTTGGAATACGATCCACCAGTCCCAACTCATAAAATTCTTTAAACCCTTTGCATATGCCACTGATGACTGTTCCATCTCCAACACCAACAAAACAATAATCTGGAACTTTATAATCATTTTGAATTAAAATCTCATAGGCACCGGTTTTTTTACCTTCGAGCAAATACGGATTGATTGCAGAATGTCTACAATACCACCCTTTCTCTCTTCCAATTTTCAATGAAAGATCAAAAACTTCATCATAAGTTGAGTTTATAGGGATAACTTCTGCACCTGCAACCAGTAATTGTGCAAGTTTCCCCTTTGGAATCGTACTAGGAACAAAAATAACAGTTCTAAGTGATGTTCCAGCAGCAGTAAGAGCAAGAGAAGAAGCTGCGTTGCCAGTAGACGCACAATAAATTGTATCAAATCCTAATTCAATGGCTTTATTGACTGCGATGATACTAGCACGATCCTTATATGAGCTTGAGAAGCTAATACCATCAAATTTAATCATCAATTCTTCAAATCCAAGCAGACCTTTAAACTTATAGAGAGGCGTCCCACCGATTGAATGGTCGATTGCGGTGTGTGATGTCGCTGGAATAAGTTCCTTGAATTGAAATATACTTCCTTTGGGTTCAAAATTCTTTTCCAATTTTATTTTTTTGTAATCGTAGATAACTTCAAGTGTTCCATATAAATCTCCACAATGGTCACAAGTATATCTTGTTTCAGTGGGTTCGTATTCTTCACCACAACTGATGCATCTTAAAAAGTAACTCATTTCAACCTCCCATTAAATTTAAGGTTATATTTCTAGTGCTTTTACTTTTTCGTTAAAGGATACTATAAGATCGTCCAGTTCCTTTGCTTTTTGGGGAATTGATGTCCAATAGTCTTCATCGTACCACTGTGCCATAATTTCATCGTAGGTCTTTCCTTGCTGCTCTACCCATGTGTAATATTTTAGATTGTGTATTGCTTTTCTCTCATAATAGCCAAGCTCCTTGAAATAGCTAATATCAATCCCATTAAAATATCTAGCAAAGACTTCATGAGCATTGTAAACTGTAAAATCACCATGCTCCTCGTTAAGTTCATCCAGTCGACTTTTGTACATTTCCATGGAATCAGTCAGAACTGTAACTATGACATCGTTTTCTGTAAGCTCAAAATATTTGGCGTATTTAATAGCACCTATTATGTTGGCTGCACCTGATATTCCTACCCAGGACAATTTATCTATGGTCTCGTCATCAACTCCTTTTTCTTTAAGAAATTCAATACCATTAGGTTCATTGAACATTCTGATCCAATTCATTGAAGCCTCATCATCAATTGCAATGGCAATATCCGTGTTCTTAACATTATGAATCCAAGGAATATGCTTATCGCCAATTCCTTCAATCCTATGGTCCCCAAAGCCATTGTTGAAAATTGTAGGACACTGCAGTGCTTCAGATGCTGCAATCTTACTTGTCGGATAAACCTTTTTAAGGTAGTCACCCGCAGCTATTGTTCCACCTGAACCTGTGCAACTTACAAGACCATGATACTTACCCTCTACTTCATTTAAAACACTTTCAATTGCAGCACCAGTTATCTCATGATGCCAGAGATAATTTCCAAATTCATCAAACTGGTTAAAAATCATGAGATCTTCGCCTGAATTTCTCAGTTCCCAACATTTATCAAATATTTCTTTGACATTACTTTCAGTTCCCGCTGTTTTTATAGTTTCACCAGCTACACTTTCAAGCCATTCAAAACGTTCTTTACTCATACCTTCAGGTAAAATTGCAATGGACTCGCAAGATAACAATGCAGAATCATACGCACCACCACGACAGTAGTTTCCCGTAGAAGGCCATACTGCTTTTGTAGAAGTCGGATCAAATTGTCCTGTCACAAGACGAGGTACAAGACAAGCAAATGCTGCACCCACTTTATGGGACCCTGTAGGGAACCACTTGCCACTAATGGCAATTATTTTTGCTTTTACTCCAGAAATTTCACTTGGAACTTCAAGATAATTCACACCTGAAAACCCACCACCAGATTCCTTAGGCTCATTATGCCAGCTGATTCTGAAAAGATTGACTGGATCTAGATCCCACAGGTCCACATCTTTTAGTTTTTCTTTGATTTCATCTGGAATTAAATCAGGATTTTTCATTTGAGCAAAAGTTGGAATCATGAAGTTTTGTTTTTTTGCTTGTACTAAAGCATTCAATAATTTTTTTTCATTCAAGGTTAAATCAATTTGATTAAATTCTTTTTTCATATAAATCTCCTTAATATTTAGTTTGGTATTGGCATGAAAGCTGATATATTAATTTGAACTTGACTCCTCCATATTCCATTAATTATTTTAGAAGCGCTTTCATGATTCCGTAATAACATTGTGTAACTGAGGACAGTTGCTCGATTTCGATATATTCATTGACCGTATGGGCAAGATTTTCTTTAGAAGGCCCCATCCCTATTGTTTTGATATTGGCTTCCCCGGCATAATGACTGCCATTTGTACAGAAATGGTATTGTGTTATCGAAGGGGTAAATCCCATTTTCATTAATTCTGCATAAACAGCCTGAACAAAATCTTCTGATTCATCATACAACCATCCTGGGAAAAATCTCTCACCTTCAATCTCATTCCCTGTAAGACACATCTCTTTGCCAACGGAATAAGATGCCTTAACTTTTAGCTCAGGATCTTTAGCCATCATTTTTTCTAGAAGCTCGTTGATTGGAGCAAGAACACTTTCCTTAGTTTCACCAACCAATAGTCTTCTATCATACGTTGCCTTGCAGTACTCAGGAACAACAGATGCTCCAGGATACGGGCTAGACTTTACATCTACTAACTCAAGTATCCCATCTCCCAATATTTCGTGATTTGTAGGCTTTAGATTTCTTATTTCACTTATGACTTCAGCCATTTTGTAAACAGCATTAACTCCTTCTTGTGGATTAGCAGAGTGACATGGGATTCCAAAGGTTTCAATCATTATTTCTCCTCTACCTCTTTGCCCTATCTTAATATTCAGCTGAGATGCTTCACCTATAACTACATAATCAGGCTTTATTCTTTCACTAATGGCACGTGCTGCAACACCCTCAAAGCACTCCTCATGGACTACTGCTGCTACATACACATCTCCAGCAAATTCTTTATTTGTATCTTTGGCAAAATATGATGCTGCACATACCATTGCAGCAACAGCACCCTTCATATCCGTAGTGCCTCTTCCATAAATTTTACCATCGTGTATCTCAGCTCCAAAAGGTGGATAATTCCATTGGTCAGGATTAGTAACTGGAACTGTATCCATATGTCCATCAAAGAGCAACTTCTTGCCTTTCTTTTTCCCTTTAATATGGCCGATTATGTTGCCATATTTATCAATAAAAACATCATCAAATCCCATTTCATTAAAAGTTTTTTGTAACTCTTTTAATACTTTTTCTTCCTGTCCTGAATAGCTAGGGGCTTTAACCAATCTTTGGCATAAATCTATTACTTTTTCTTCTCTTTCTTTATTGAGCATTTTTTCACCTCTTAATATTCTTTCTTATCATAACTTTAGAATTCCATTCAATATCTTTATAACTCTGCTTAGCTTAGTCACCTTAGGTGCTAAAGAAAAGCACCATAGAATTTTCATTCAATTCCAAAACTATCTCCCAATATTTTAAAGCATTAAGCTCACTCACCCTTACCATTATTCACCTAAGTTATAATTTTGTTGCTAGACCTTTCCTTCCTCTAAATGGTGTCTCTGCATACATCGAAAAACTTGTATTAAAATCCATAACTTCCGTCGAGACCGTAGTGTCAAGTATAACCAATAAAAACTTCTCTCCAGATCCTCTTATTAACTAAGCTATCGTAAATCCTTCTTTCATCACTCACCTCCTAAACAATTTTTTTAACTCTGATAAAGCTTAATCGTTCCTTGATACATTTATTAATAATTGCAATAAGTGTGCCAACTATGGATTAACCTCCTACATTCGTAGAACATTTTCCTATAATCAACCTAAAACATCTCAATATCAACAATCCTTTTCCCAATAAAAAATACGTTTATAAATTATTAGTTTACAAACGCATACTTATCTTCTTTATTTTCCATATTAATGGTTCTCAATTTTAAAATTGATTTCTCATATTGAGAATTATTAATTTATATACGCACTAAGTTTACGATAATAAGTAGCCAGGCTTATACCTAAGCTATCCGCTGCTTTCTTTTTCCCTTCTGTGCTATTTCCAAATATCCTTGATGCTTTCTCAACCTCTTTTTTTTCAAGCTTTTTCAGAGAAATCACATCATTATTATGGTAATTGCTATTCTCGTTATCTTTTTCAGTAACATCCTCAAAGAAATCAATAGGCAACGTCTTATTGTCAAGTATTCCATCAGCCTCCATCATATTTACCATAAACTCGATGGTATTCTCCAACTCACGAACATTCCCCTTCCAGTAATGCTTCTCAAGTAAATTCATTGTACTACTTGGAATGTATCTATATGACTTTTCCAGTAAGAGCACGTATTTCTCTATAAAGAACTTTACCAATTCTTTAATGTCCTGTGGCCTTTCTCTTAGTGGTTGGATATTTATTGGGATAACATTCAGTCTATAGTATAAATCCTCCCTGAATTTTTTCTGGAACATCATCTCTTTTAAATCCCTATTGGTTGCTGCAATTACCCTTACATCCAAAGGTATAACCTGATTTGATCCAATTCTGGTTACTGTCTTTTCCTGCAATACTCTCAATAGTTTCCCCTGTAAATAAATTGGCAAATCTCCTATCTCATCAAGAAAGATTATTCCCTGATTTGCAAGCTCAAACTTACCTATCCTTCCTTTTGGATCAGCACCACTAAATGCACCTTTGACATACCCAAATAATTCACTCTCCAATAATGATTCCGGTATAGCAGCACAGTTTACTGCAACAAATTTTTGGTTTCTTCTCTCACTTTCACACCATATTGCTGTTGCTACCATTTCTTTACCAGTTCCACTTTCACCTGTAATCAATACTGTAGATTTTGAAATAGCGACTTTTCTAATATTCTTTTTAAGCTCAATTGTAGCATTGCTTCTACCAATTATATTTTTTGTTTCAAGTGTCTTTAGTGTTGATGTTACATCATACAAATCCGCTTGAAACTGCTTCATGTTCTTAAATATAAAAATATTATTATATTGGTCATTCTTAATTTCAAGAGGATATATAACTCCAATGGCAAATATATCCTTGTTTTCAACAGTTAGCTTGTACTCCGAAGTGTTATTTATTGAATCGCCTGTGCTTGTAATCTTAATTCTCTTCCCTTCGATGTCAGAAATCCCCAAATATTTCCTTGCACTCTCATTCCCAGAATTGATTACATTGTCCTTACTAATCAATAGAACGCCCTGGTCCATGAAATTAATAACACTATCAAGAGTATTAATTGTTGTGTGGCTTATTTCCCTTTCTTCTGTCTCCGTCACTTTTGCAGCAATAAAGTAGGCAATCTGCTTAATAAATTCAAGATATAGCCTCTCATTTTTTAAAATAAGTTTTTTCTGCTCCAATGTACTTCCTACTAATCCAATTATCCCTATAATTTCTTCGTTTGATTTAATTGGCATTGAAACTTCAATTGTTTCCTTGCAATCACTCCTATTAGGACAACCTCTGCATAGAGAGTCCTGTCCCGGACTATATATTATTTGGGTTTCTCCAGTCTTAATAATATGCTTGTATACATGCCCCTCGTCTGACATGTCAATATTCACACCACTAGCATAAATTCCAGTTCCTGCAATACGAAAAAGAGAACTATCGACTACTTCGACGTCCACACCGGAAACTTGGGAAATTACATTTGCATATTCCTGAACTATAATCTGAATTTTATTTAAATCAAACCCCATGAATCCACCCTCTTAAAAACTTTTTTTGTTAAACTAATAAATTACAGCGTACTCTGATATTAACATTGTTGGTCAAGTTTTTCAAATATATATTGACCAATTTCCCTCCACTAGGATTAGCTTTTGGCAGACTTTGAATAAAGCCTTGTATGAATAATTTTTCTTTCCAGGTTTTCCGATTTCTTTAGTACTATCTCCTTGACTCTAATACATCTACCCTGGATCAGCTCTGTGTAACTTGATGGATCAAAGTCTTTTAAGACTTTAACATTTCTTCCGATTGTTATATGTGGAGTATATTCTCTTTTTTCGAGTTTGAACCCTTTTTCTTTCAATTCATTGTGTAATGCTTTCTGAAGTTTGAGTAGATCTTCGTTTCTTTCAAATCCAATCCAATATATTTTGCCCGACCTCTTTTGGAACCAACCAAGGCCATACATATGTAACTGAAATTCCTCAAAACTTATTTTTTCAATTGCCTCAATAGCTTCATTTAGTCTGCCCTCTTCGACCTCCCCAAGAAATATCAGTGTAAGATGTGTATGTTCAGCTTTTACAAACCGTCCTTTACTTGTCTCAGCTTTTAACTTTTCCTTCGCCTTTTCAATGGCATCCAATTGTTCCTCTTCAAGCTCTATGCAAATAAAAAGTCTCATAGCAACCTCCATATTCATAACTAGGAATAGGATTCTAAGTCCTATCCCTAGTTAATGTAAAGTATCAATCAGTACCGTACTGCTCCACTACCATTTCTAGAATTCCCGCCTTCTCCAGAAGATTCACAGGGGCAAGAAAAGTTACTGTTGCAGTACCTGGGTACCTTCCTATTTCAATACCTCCATTGATTGTTGCTCTATTCTTGACCTCCGGAACGGTTATTCCCAGTACTGAGGCTGCTCTTTCCAAACCATTGTCAATTGCAAGATTTAAGTTTTCACCAGTTCCCACGAATGAAATTGGAGCTGTTTCCTCAAACTCCATAATTTCAAGGTCTCCTCCCATTGACCAAGCCTGGTTCTTCTCAGCCTTGGTTATCGGCTTGGCAAGATGTGGCAGGTCTTCTTCCAAAGGTAGAATAATCGGTCCATCAAGCTTCAAATTTTTCAACACCTTTACCTTGAGTGTCACTACTGCTGACACATCTGTGGTATGACCTGCTATTTCACCATCCCCTTGCATCCCGTGGACATCCCCTACATAAATTCCTCCGCCTTCCACCTTAACAGGACAGATGACTACAGCGCCTTGTCGTACCCTGTTGATGTCCATATGTCCGTCGGTTTTATTCTTTTGAAGAGTTTCATTATCTATTGCATACTCATGAGGAGCTCCAATCAGGAAAGATCCGAAGTCTCCTGCATTATGTGAATCAGGCATAGGCACAGAAGGCGTAGTTCCCAGCTGGCCGATAAAAGGTCTCATTCTGGAAATGTTTCCGACTATGTCATGTGGCGCAAAGGTTACTATCGGATTTTGAATCGATGCATCCGGTATGGCCATTACCTCCTTGGCTTTTTTTGCCATCTCCTCTGCCTTTTCTTTTGTTAGGGTAACTCCCACTGTCTTCTTTTCGTTAAAAGCTATTGTATAGCCATGGGTAAATTTAAAGGCTGCAATTTCAGCTCCACAATGAGCACACCTTACTGATGCATCTCCTATGCCCTCTAATACAGTGTCTGGATGCTCTGCTCCGCAATGAGGACATTTTTTCGCAACAAATGGGTCGCCGTCAAAATTTTCAGGTACTGTAAATTCATTCCCCGATGCCACAACTGATGATGTCACAACCACTGACTTTATATATACAGCTATTGCATCTCCCACCTGTGCTCCTTCAACATATACAGGCTTTGTTACTTCATGTCCACCCCTTAGAGCTGGTGTTATCATTGGTCCCCAGCAACCTGGAGCAGTATTTGCAATAATTACTCCTCCGTCCTTAACAGGACCCAACATAGGCTCATTAGGATCCAAAACTCCGTTGGTCAGCTCGTTTACCATTATAGTTTGCTTAGCCAAAACAATTCCCTCCTCATTAGTATATCTAATAACCATCCATTTTCTTTATACCCTTTCATATGTGAAATCCCAAAAAATATTTCATGTCTTACTTGAAGTGGTATAATATAGTCAAAGACAAATCTGGATGAGGTTTATTATGAATACATATTACCTGTTTCTTTTCTATCTAATAACAATAATCTTTCTTGAATCATATATCAAACTACAGTTCAAGGAAACTATAATATCCAAAGGGCAGCTTCTGTCTGTAATTTTTGGAGTCCTGTTTGCTTCGATATTATATTCTATTACAACATCCTTCGGGTACAATACCAATGTGTGGCTTGGAGGCATTCTGATACTTCTTCTTTGCATGATTTTTGCATCCCAGCTTGTTTACTACAAGTTGTTTCGTACTTTTTACATAACGTACTCTGCTGGTAAGGCAGGAGATGTAATGGAGTTTGCAGGAATCGCTATCAGCACCATAAGAAACAATCTGATTTCAGTATTGATTGTTTTTTTACCTTTGCCTGTCTATATGGTTCTTCAAAGTACTAATCTTCTAGATTTTAGTTCCTACAATTCAACGAAAGTATACTTGTTGATTTTGGGAGTACTATTTCATATTATCGGCCTCCAGATTGTTAATAAAAGTAGAAGGGATGTAAATTCTCCATATAATCTCTACTACAATATCCACCAACCGGAATTTGCCATAGAGAATCTTGGCCTTCTTACTTATATGAGACTTGATCTTAAGAGGCAGCTACTGGGTTGGACGCCTCGAAACATTCCTGAACAGAACGATATTATGGAGTACTTAAAATTGACCTCAAGCAGAAATGATCCTAACAGAAATGAACATATTGAAATCTTGGATACTCACTATAATATAATGGATATAGATTTCAGTTTGGCAACACAAGTAGAGCATGAAGAAAAGACATTAGCTCTTCATAATTACTTTTCTCTGATTAAACCATCCATGAAAAATCAGTATACAGGAATTTTTAAGGACTACAATCTAATTTTTATAACAGCAGAGAGCTTTTCACATCTTGCTGTCAGAGAAGATATAACTCCAACATTATACAAAATGGTTCATGAAGGATTCAATTTTAAAAATTTCTACACTCCAATATGGGGCGTCAGCACAACAGACGGTGAGTATGTTGCAACTACTGGATTGCTCCCAAAGACTGGTGTATGGAGCTATGCAGAATCAAAGGATAATCTGATGCCATTTTCCATGGGCAACCAATTGAAGACCTTGGGATATGATACAAAAGCTTATCATAATCATACCTTCGATTACTTTGAGAGGCAGTTGACTCATGCTAATATGGGATATGAATACAAGGGTGTAGGAAATGGTCTCCAGATAGATGATTCGTGGCCTCAATCGGATCTTCAGATGATGAAAAAAACTATACCAGAATACATCAGTAACGAGCGATTTCACACCTACTACATGACCGTAAGTGGACATTTTAGATACAAATTCGGAGAAAATGATATGGCTGATAAAAACAAAACTTTGGTTGATCATCTTCCCTATTCGGACAGTGTCAAGGCATACCTTGCAACTCAGATTGAACTTGACCGTGCAATGGAATACCTGCTTCAGGAGCTTGAGAAGAAAGGAATTGCAAATAGAACCCTTATTGCATTGAGCTCCGACCATTATCCGTATGGACTAACCCTGGAACAAATGTCTGAACTTTCTGGGAAAAAGGTTGAAACTAACTTTGAAATGTATAGAAATGAATTCCTTCTGTATGCAAAGGGAATGAAACCACAGACTGTAGCTAAGCCAGCATCAAGTCTTGATATCTTGCCCACTATTTCAAATCTTATGGGCCTGGAATACGATTCAAGACTCCTTATGGGAAGGGACGTTTTCTCAGACACCTCCCCTCTTGTGATTTTCTCCAACAGAAGCTTTATTACAGACAGGGGAAGTTTCAACTCAGAAACAGGTGAATTTATTCCTTCAGGTGACTTTGTAAATTCCAGTGAGGGTGAAATACATGCCTATAGAGAATCTGTTTCAGATTATATTGATTCGAAATTCCTTTATTCAGCATGGATGCTGGATACGGACTATTACAGAAAGGTGCTGAATGGGGAATAATCCCCATCAGCACCTTTTTTAATTGTTCACTGTATTTATCGGATTCCTTTGAATGAACTTCTCCAGATTATCAACTGCAACATACATCAGTCTCTTTCTAGACTCCTTCGGAGCCCATGCAATATGTGGTGTTATAATGCAGTTTTCAGCCTTAAGAAGTGGATTGTCTTCATTAATCGGTTCAGAAGATACCACATCAAGAGCCGCTCCTGCAATTCTTCCATCATTCAATGCTTTTGCAAGATCCTCTTCAACTACTAAAGGTCCTCTAGATGTATTGATTATCATGACGTTTTTCTTCATTTTTTCTATTGAATCCTTGTTTATCATACCCTTTGTGGATTTAAATAGTGGTACATGAAGGCTTATTACATCTGATTGTTCAAGAATTTCATCCAGTGTTGCAAATCTTAAATATTCCGTTTCCAGTTCAGGCTTAGGGGTATTTGCCATTGCCAGGACATTCATACCTAAAGCCTGGGCAATTTTGCCAACATTACTGCCGATTCGACCATAACCTATGATACCCATTGTTTTCCCGACAAGTTCTACCAGAGGATAATTCCAGAATGACCAGTCGGGATTTTCTACCCATTCACCGTCAAAGACAGCCCTGCTATGTGCTCCCACATGATGGCAAAGTTCCAAAAGCAATGCAAATGTCATCTGTGCAACTGCTGTAGTTCCATAGGTTGGAACATTGGTTACTACAATTCCATTTTCTTTGGCTGCTTCAATATCCACGATATTGTACCCCGTTGCCAGAACACCTACATACTTCAATTTCGGAAGTCTTTCTATCATCTCACGGGTCAAAAGCGTCTTGTTAAGAAGAATCGCATCCGCATCTTTTGCCCTTTCAACAACCAGGTCCTCACCTCCTGGTTTGTATGCTGTTCTGTCGTATACTGTAAGCTCACCGAATTGAGAAATTCCCTCCCAGGACAAGTCTCCAGGATTCAGTGTATATCCATCAAGCACAACTATTTTCATTTTACATACCCCCTTATATTAATTCTTATTGAGAATAGTGTTTTGTTCTTTCAGTCCGCCTCGGAAAGTATAATGCAACGCTCACGGATTCAAGCTCAGAGATTTTGCACACTCGTCTCGAAAATTGGCTTGCTATCGATTAAGCTTAAATCTGGCTAATTAAATAACTCGTTCTTCAACAAATTGAGGCTAGTAACAAAGTCGGTAATCACGCAAACCAAAACAATTTTCTTTCCTCGAGTGAAAATTCTTGCTGATCTTTCCATATGTTCGCTTAATCATTATATCTTTCCTCGCTTATTTCGGATCCAAAGAATAAGAATTCATTTTGAAAAGATTAGAAATGTCTCGACTACGCTAGATATAACCATTACTAAAGAATCCGACAGGAACATTTTTTGAGGACATTACTTGGCCAAGCGGCCTTGAGCGGTCCGAGGAAAAATCGTTCCCAAGGATTTCGAGGAATAAAAGAAAACTCTCTTCAATTGCGAAGTGCCCAGCGATAGACTTCCTCAAAATCTGTGATTTTGTTGGAATTCCTCGAGGGGGTATGAATCGTGAATTATTCTAACATTCTTCCCCAATCTTCTTATTCCTAATATATAACCCAAAATCAATAGAAATCATAAATAAATTCAACATATACAAAAAAATTACATGGTCATAGTGATAAAAAAGCTTATTCATTATCCCAAAAACATATCCACACATTAGAACCAGAAGAAATATTGGGCTCTTTCCATTTATTGACCTGGATGTATATGACTTGTAGATTGAAAACGGCCAGGCCGCTCCAAAACATAACAACATAAGTACTTCAAATATACTCATATGTACCTCCCATAATATATTAGTATTTTCTGCTATCTTAATATTACCAGATTCTCGTTTGCTTTTACAGGTTATTGTGTGATATTTACCTTGACAAAAGTTGCCATTACTGAGTAGGTTAGGTATGATATAGGAAATACCCTAAAGGACGGTGACTCAATGAAGATACATTCTATCGGATTTCCAAGGATGAACAAAGAAGAAAGTGAGCGAAGGGATTTTGTACCCTTGCTTTTCAGATTGCTCCAAATAAATCAAGATATAGAAATTCTAGTCGAAGAGGACTACGGAATAGGAATGGGTTTTGGAATCAATGACTATCTTTTAGCCAATGACAAGATCAAATTCCTTCCAAGAAGAGAAGTCTTTAGTGCAGATATGGTCGTTGTGTTGAGAACCCCTGAAGAAGATGAACTGAAATGGATGAAACCCCGCGCTGTACTTTTTTCAATGCTTCATTACGATACCCGCGAAAGCAGAAACAACCTTCTCCAGGAACTTCAATTAATTCCATTTTCAATGGATGGAATTGAAGATGACTGGAACAAGAGAATGGTTGTAAACTACAGTGGAACTTCCTACTCAGGAGTTGAAATAGCATTCAATGAACTAAATAAACGAACAGACCACTTTAAAGTTCCTGGCAGCAGACCTGTTTATGCAGGAATACTGGGTTTTGGTGCAGTTGGTCTTGAAGCTGCAAAGGCTCTTAAATATTACAGTGACAATTATTTCTTAAACAATAAATCAGAAACACCAGGAATGATAATAAATCTTTATCCCAGAAGTATAACCGAAAATCCTAAAATTCTTAAGGAACAGCTCGAGTCCATGGATATACTTGTAGATGCAAGTAGGAGAAGAGACCCTTCCCAGTACATAATTGAGAATAGTTGGCTTGAAGAAATGCCTTCTCATGGTATAATACTTGATTTATCAGCTGATCCATACAATACGGATATTTCCCCTATTCAGGTGAAGGGAATTGAAGGCATTCCAACTGGAACGCTGGATCAACTTGTCTTTAATCCAGAAGATCCTGCATTTGACAGCATTCCAGAAGGCGTTGATACAACCCACAGAAGAACTGTTGTAAGCTGTAACGCATGGCCTGGAGTTGATCCAATTGGCTGTATGACACTTTACAGCAAACAACTTATATACTTCCTTAGAGAATTGATTTCCAAGGATCCTGAAAATCTTAAAATTCAATCTGATGACCCTTATGAACGAGCGCTTGTAAGATCATCGCTTCCATATTTTCTTGAAAACCATAATAAAAGCTGACCGTTTGGTCAGCTTTTATTATACCTAAAATATTTTCTTGGTCTTACTTGTATTTCTTCTCTACAAGATTCTTGACAAGATTATCATCAGCAACATATGGCAATGTAATATGGTCTGTATCCTTGTTGTTCTTATTGAACTCAATTATTGTATCAAGTGAGTTGTCATTCCTTGCCCATGCTCTTCTTGCAACTCCACTTATAACATCCCATGGCATTGCAAGTTTAAGGATGTTGTCAACTCTTTCTGATCCATCAAGAACCATTCCAAATCCGCCGTTGATGGATTTTCCGATTCCTACTCCTCCACCATTGTGCAGCGCAATCAAGCTCATTCCCCTAGCTGCATTTCCAGCGAAGCAGTGAGTTGCCATATCTGCCATGACATTACTTCCGTCCTTGATATTTGCAGTTTCTCTAAATGGTGAATCAGTTCCTGATACGTCATGATGGTCTCTTCCAAGCATAATTGGACCAACTTCTCCATTTCTTACCATTTCATTGAACTTAAGTGCAATTTCTGTTCTTCCCACTTCGTCCTGATAGAGGATTCTTGCCTGAGTTCCAACTACAAGCTTGTTCTTTTCAGCATCCCTGATCCAGTTGTAGTTGTCTCTGTCCTGTCCTCTTCTGTCTGGATCAATGCAATCCATGGCAGCCTTGTCAGTCTTGGTTAGATCCTCATGCTTACCGCTTAGGCAAACCCATCTGAATGGTCCATACCCGTAGTCAAACAACATTGGTCCCATAATATCCTCAACATATGACGGGAAGATAAATCCGTCTGTATCATCAATTCCATTTGCTGATATTTCCATAACTCCAGCATCATAAATAGCCTTCATAAAGCTGTTTCCATAGTCAAAGAAGTATGTTCCCTTGTCAGCAAGCTTCTGAATCAGATGGAAGTGATGCTTAAGGCTCTTGTCAACTTCCTTTATAAAGCTTGCCTTGTCTTCAAGAAGCATCTTTGTTCTTCCCTCAAATGATAATCCTTGCGGACAATAACCACCATCGTAGGCAGCATGACATGAAGTCTGGTCAGAAAGAAGCTCAATGTGGATGTCATTCTCAATTGCATACTCAAGAAGGTCAATTATGTTTCCATGATATGCAATTGCCGTTGCTTTCTTCTCTTCCATTGACTTGTGGGCTGAATTGAACAGCTCACCGAGGTCTTCATGGAACTCATCAATCCACCCTTGCTCAAGTCTTGTATTGATTCTTGAAATATCGACCTCAGCAATTATACCTACACCACCTGCAATCTTTGCAGCCTTGCCTTGAGCACCACTCATTCCACCAAGTCCTGAGCTCACAAACATATGCCCTTTAAGGTCCTCCTCATCTGGAATGCCAAGTTTTAATCTTCCTGCATTAAGAATTGTATTGTATGTTCCGTGTACAATTCCCTGTGGCCCAATATACATCCACCCACCGGCAGTCATCTGACCGTAATTTGCAACTCCCATAGCCTGAGCCTTGATCCAGTGCTCCTGATCATCAAATGCCCCAATCATAAGTGCATTTGTGATTATAACCCTTGGACTGTTCTTGTGTGACTTGAATAGTCCCAAGGGATGACCTGACTGAAGGACCAAAGTCTGCTGATCAGTTAGCTCCTCAAGATACTTCATTGTAAGTCTATACTGCATCCAGTTCTGGAATACCTGTCCTGTCTCGCCATAAGTAACAAGCTCATATGGATAGAGCGCCACATCAAAGGAAAGGTTGTTGTCGATCATAACCTGGAATGCCTTGCCTTCAATACATTTTCCTTCGTATTCATCAAGTGGCTTTCCATAAATTTGCTCATCTGGTCTGAATCTGTATCCGTAGACTCTTCCCATAGTCAAAAGCTCATCAAGAAACTCAGGTGCAAGCTCTTCATGAAGTTCTTCAGGAACATATCTAAGTGCATTTTTAAGAGCAACTTCTGTCTCCTTCTGAGTAAGAGTAAACTCTCTTTTTGGAGCTCTTCTAATAAATTTGCTGAACTCAGGATACTCTGGAAGGTAATTGTCCAGCTTTATCTCCATTGCTTCACCAATATTTTTGTTATTCCACATAATTCGGCCTCCTTTATTTCTCAAATACTACTTTTCCGCCCTTTATCACCATGTCTGTATGATTGATACCAAAGTGATATATCATATAGTCAAGATTTGGGGCGTCAAATATTGCGATATCTGCGTTCTTTCCTATTTCAAGCGATCCTGTGTGGTCTGATATTCCAAGCGCTGCAGCTGCATTTAGTGTTACTGCTGTTATAACTTCCTCAGGAAGCATCTTCAATGTGAGGGATGCCAGAGACATCATCAATTGAAGGTTTTCACTTGGACAGCTTCCCGGGTTGTAGTCTGTGGATACTGCCACAGGAACTCCAGCTTGGATCATGTCTCTTGCTCTTGCACCATTCTTTTGAAGATTAAAGCTCGTACCAGGAAGTAATACTGCTATTGTGTCAGCTTTTGCCATATCTTTAATCCCCTGATCACTGGCACCGATAAGGTGTTCTGCTGAGATACATCCTGTTTCAGCTGCCAGTTCAGCTCCTCCCAATGATACGATTTCATCAGCATGAATCTTTGCAATCAATCCATTCTCTTTTGCAGCAAGAATAATTCTTCTGGACTGGTCAACACTGAATACTCCCTCTTCACAAAATACATCACAGAACTTTGCAAGCTTGTTTTCTGCAATATGAGGAATCATTTCATTTACCAGCTTGTCCACAAACTGCTCGGAATTTTCCTTGTATTCAGCCGGCACTGCATGTGCCCCCATAAATGTTGGAAGGATATCAACCGGGTGATCCTGATTAAGCTTGTTTGCAACTTCAATCTGCTTTAATTCTGTTTCGAAGCTTCCAATACCATACCCAGATTTAGCTTCCACTGTTGTAACTCCAAATCCCAGCATTGTATCAAGACTTTTCCAGGCTTTCTCGTATAGCTCTTCCCTAGTGGCCCGTTCAGTGGCTTTTGTTGTGGAATGAATCCCTCCACCTGCTGCCAGGATTTCGAGATATCCTTTTCCTTCCAATTTCATTGCAAGTTCGTTCTCCCTGCTTCCTCCGTGAACCAGGTGAGTGTGGCAGTCGATCAATCCAGGAGTGACGGTTTTTCCTGTACCGTTAATTACTACTGTTTCCTCGCTGATTTCAATTCCTTCTGGTAGATTCCCTTCACCTACAAATATTATCTTTCCATCCTTCACTGCTATAATTCCATTTTCAATTATACCTGCTTGCCCTTGGGCTTTGCCGCTTCGAGGCTTTTCCCCTCCCCTAACAGTAACCAAGGTCTTTATGTTTTTAATAACCAGTGATGCCTTCATGGAACTCCTCCTTTTCAAATGCTGCATTATAATCTTAATAACTTATTGTTGCAATATACGTGCCAAGTTTATTGGGATGCTTAAACCAGCTTAAATAGCCATTGCATATTACAAACAAAAAATAAAAAAGACAGTGGTGTTTTATTTTCAAACACATCTGTCTCTATTAGTCGTTTACTTGCGTTTTATTTTCAATCACTTTGTTTTATTTTAAAACACTAGTCATTGTTTTCTCTCTTTAAATCGAATTTTCTCATCCTGTAAATCAAGCTTTGTCTTGTGATTCCAAGTGTTTTTGCAGTTCTTGTAACATTCCATAAATTCTTTTCAAGCGCTCCTCTTACAAGTCTTTTTTCAAGTCCATCCAGACTATTTTGGAGATTCTCTGTTACAATTTCCCTCTCATCCTTGTTTGAATCGCTCCACTTCATAGCTTCAAGGATGTAATCAGGAGTATTTTCCAGCTTAAGTACCTTTTCATCGTCTCCTGATCTGACCATGGTATTTTCAATTAAGTGCTCAAGCTCTCTGATATTTCCGGGCCATGGATAGCTTTTCATCATATTTTTCAAATCTTCTCCAATGCTGGAGATGATTTTTTCCATAACCAGATTGTATCTCTTGATATAGTGATGGCTGATGTGGAATATATCGTCACCTCTATCTTTAAGTGGAGGAATATATAGATTGTATCCCGCAATTCTATAGAATAAATCGAGTCTTAGTTTTCCTGCATCTATAAGTTTATATGGATCAGTGTTCATGGCACTTATTACACGGCACTTGATTGGGTAACTGTCCTTACCTCCGACTCTACGGGTATTTCTCTCCTGCAGTACCCGCAGCAGTTTTGTCTGCATATTTATGGGCATAGAGTCTATTTCATCTAGGAATAAGGTACCCTGACCTGCTTCCTCAAAAAGTCCCGGTGAATCAACAGCTCCCGTATATGCTCCCTTCACGGCACCAAAAAGGATGCTTTCAAGAAGATTTTCCGGTATTGCCGAGCAGTTTATTCCTATAAAGGGATGAGCTTTTCGTTTGCTGAAGTTATGAATACTCTGAGCAAACACCTCTTTTCCAGTACCGGTATCTCCTACAAGGAGTATGCTGTTATCAAGCCAGGCAATCGCCTGAGCTTCCCTTATAACTTTCTTGATTGCATCGCTTGACCCGATTATATCCGTAAAAGTGAATCTTGTTCCGTTTAGGAATGCTCCTTCTCTTTCTTCTAGAGCATATGATTCCTTTTTCATTTCCATTATCTGAGTCAAGAGGTTTTGAAGCTTGGTTTCATCCTTGCTTATTGAAAAAACACCTATGGTTGATACACCATGCTTGATTGGTATGGTTGAATACGATTTATAAACTGGCTTGCCTTTGTTGTATGCATGGGCAGCATATTTATTTATAATTGCCTTTCCGCTTTCAAATACTTCCATATGCTCGGATTTTTTCTTGTCACTGTATCCATATGCATCCCAGATAAATTTCCCAATCATATCTTCAGCTTTTCTTTTTTCCAGTTCTTCCATCGCCTTGTTATAAACCATCACCCGTCCATTATTGTCACTTAAGAGAACCCCATCATAGAGATTTTCAATAACCTGCAACAAACTTTCGGCTCTCACTTTTGGGTCTTTGTAGTCTCCCAACTCTCGTAAATCCATAACATACATTGAATCTATTCTAAAAAGCAGAGCCAGGTAATCCTTTTTCTCTATAAGAATATTAAGCTCATCCTTATCTGAAATCTTCCTTAGATCATCTTCATGGACTCCAAGAATTTCAGTGACGTTTTTTAATCCATGGGAAAAAAGCCCTTCCATTGAAGTGCTTTTCCATAGTATTTTTCCTTCCATATCAGCTATCAAAGATAGAGGTGTAAACCTTTCCAATATAATCCCTACGGTCTTAAAGTCCATCAAACCCCTCCGATACCGCTAGATAATTTTATTTCTTAGAACTCCAATTTCTGGAATTTCGCATTGAACTACATCCCCTTTGACCATGTATCTAGGAGGATTCAATCCCATTCCAACTCCGGCAGGAGTTCCGGTTGCAATAATGTCCCCAGGCTCCAAAGTTATACCCTTTGAGAAATCTGATATAATATCTGCAATGTCTTGTATTAACATTCTAGTATTTGAGTTTTGTCTTAATTCACCATTTACTTTTGATACAACATCGACTTCCATAGGAAATGGAAGTTGTGATTTATGAAGTATTACAGGGCCCATAACAGAATACCCATCCAGACTTTTACCCTTGAACCACTGAATATGGTCTCTTTGAAGTCTTCTTGAGGATAGATCGTTGAAAATGGAATATCCAAAAATATAATCTTCTACCTTATCCTCAGGTATGTCCCTACCAGTTTTTCCGATTATTACCGCAAGTTCAACCTCATAATCAATCTCTTTGTCAAAATCAAATTCACCTTTAATTTCCTCATCTGGACCTATTATTCTAGTTGTCCTCTTGGAGAAATAAACAGGTTTTGTAACCTTATCAAGGTTGCCATCTTTTATGGCAGACTGCGCTTCCTTTAAATGGTCTGCATAGTTTACTCCAACACAAATAATATCATGAATTGGCTTTGTTATAGGTGACAGCAAGGTGACATCATCAATTGATATTGTCTTTATTGATTTTTCCTTTAATGTATTTTCTATCTTCTTTATGTGCTCTTCTTTTGCATTTCCAATAAAATCAACAAGGGTATTAAATCTTCCAACTCCAAATACACTATCCAAACTGTAAACTGACTTTTCTTCATTATCCAATACTCCAGGATACTCTTTATCTCTTAGCTTATACGTTACAAATTTCATCATAGCACCTCCAAATTTTTGTATATATGTCTATTATACCCCTAATTTAAAACAGAAAAAGGGCGTAAACCTAATACACCCTTGAATTTCTTCAATTATTTTCCATAAAGAACATTGAAAGTCCACCAAGTCCAACATGTGTACCCACGGCAACTCCCATCTGCATGATGTATATCTCACCTTTAAAATCAGTGTCCTGGATTACCTTGTCCCTCAGGGCATTGGCAATGTGAATATCTGACGTGTAGCCGATTATGATAAAATTTGTATTCTCCCTGTCCATCCTCTTCATAAATTCACTTATAAAATACCTTAAAACCTTGTTCCAACCTCGCTCTTTGGCAACAATAGCACCTTTTCCTTTTTTCATGGTCATAATGGGTTTAACCCTTAAAAGTTTGCCAATAAATGCACTGGAATTTGACAATCTTCCGCTCTTTATAAGGTTATTTAGGTCATCAACGCACAGAAAATGTTTTACCCTTTTCTTGTTGTCCTCGCTAAACTTAACGAGTTGATCAAAGACATAGCCTTCCTGAATCAACTGAGAAGATTTCATAATAAGCCATCCACTGCCATGGCTCATTGACAAGGAATCTACTACATGAATCCTTATTTCGGAATCAGGGTTTTTATCATAAAAGTATCCTTTAGCAATCTCTGCTGACTGATATGATCCACTTGTACCGCTTGACATGCATATTATCAAAAACTCATCATAGCCTTGTGAAATAGCTTCGTCAATTATACTTAGGTATTCCTCAGGACTAGGCATCGATGTGCTTGGCAATTTCTGGAGTGTTGGTAGCATCTCATAAAATCTATCCGGGGTTATATCAATTTTATCTTTGTAGGTCTTATCACCAATCTCAATATTAAGTGGCGCGACTCCTATGTGGTACTTATCGATTATTTCCTGTGATAGATCACAGGTTGAATCTGCCATAATCTTTATCAATTATTCTCCTCCTCATTATTGAAAGTACATCAGATATTTCCCGTAACCATTCTCTTCCAACTCTTCCAGGTATATAAACTCCAATGCACCACTATTTATACAAAATCTAAGTCCACCCTCTTCAACAGGACCATCAGCAAATACATGTCCCAAATGAGTGTCTCCTGATCTGCTTCTTACTTCAATTCTCTCCATACCAACACTTGCATCCCCGTGAAGTGTAACCACATTCCAATCAATTGGTCTAGTAAAACTTGGCCACCCTGATCCTGAATCAAACTTATCCGTTGAAAGAAACATCGGCTCTCCCGTTACGATATCAACATAAAGTCCTTCATCATGATTGTTCCAGAATGGGTTCTGAAAAGCCGTTTCAGTTGCTCCCTCCTGGGTTATGCTGTACTGAAGATCAGTCAGCTTTTCGCTTATTTCATCATCCGTTGGCTTAGGATAATCTGAAGCTCTTATTGATGGTCTTTCAGATGGAATATTGCTTAAATCCACATGACAGTAACCATTGGGATTCTTATACAAATAATCCTGGTGATAGTCCTCTGCAAGAACGTAATTTTCTAGCTTCTGAATTTCTGTAGCGATTGGCTCAGAATGTTTTTCCTGCTCAATTTCTGTGACAGTCTGAATTACATCAAGGTCATCATCATCTACATAATATATTCCTGATCTGTACTGAGTGCCAACATCATTTCCCTGTTTATTAACACTTGTAGGTTCAATTATACCATAAAAGTAGGTAAGTAAACTTTGGAGACTTATGATTTCAGGGTCATAAACCAGATAAATTGTTTCAGCATGTCCAGTTTCTTCTATTTTATTATAGTTTGTCGTATCTGACTCTCCATTTGCATAACCTACGTTTGTATATTCCACTCCAATTATTCTCTCAAAATATGCCTCAACTCCCCAAAAACATCCACCAGCCAGATATATTTCCTTATATCTGCTGTTTGAATAGTCAGGCGTCAGGCTTATTTTTTCAGTCTTTTCCTCTTCAACTATTGCAGGTATTGCAGGCGCACAGGATGACAGAATCATTGTCAATGCTATCAACACTATTATTATACTCTTAAATCTATTTTTAAACATATAAATTCCCCCATATTTAGCTTAAGATATTTATACCCACTGCTAAACATGGAGGAATTATAAAATTCTATTCTTCTTCAATCATTAATTCAAAACCCTGCTTTCTTATTACATTAACCAGCAACTGTCTTTTATCTATTACGCTCATTGTTTTTGCAGCCACCTGATCAGTGAAGCTATCCACCCTCTTGTTTGCATTTCTAAGGTCATAGTAAGCCTGCATCTGTTCATCATAATCCTTTAGCTCCCTTAGATAATCCTCCTGTACCTTGTAGGTGTTTTCAAACACTCTTAAACTCATGTCCATTCTTGGTTTGATTTGTGGATCCTGATTTGGATAACCAAAGCTAACTCCTACAACAGGAAATGTCAGTTCAGGCAGCCCCAATATTTCACATATCTTTTCAGCATCATTAAGGATGCTTCCAAGATAATTCGCTCCCAATCCTAATGATTCTGCTGCTACTACAAGGTTCTGGGCGGCAAGGGCTGAATCTGTAAAACCCTGAAAAAACTTGTCCATATCTCTTGCATTTACTGACTCTACTCCCTTTTCTTCTGCAATTTTTGCATTTCTAAACTGGTCTACAATAAAGATCAGAAGCTCTGGTGCCCTTGCGATATATTCCTGTCTGCAAACTGTTGATATTTCATCCTTCTTTGCCTGATCCGTTATCCTCATTATCGTGTAAGTCTGCATTCCGTTGGATGTAGCGGTCCTCTGTGCAACATGGATAAGTGTGTCGAATATTTCCTCTGGAACCGATTGCTTTGTAAATTCCCTGATGGTTCTATGTCCCAATTGCATTTTTATGGTGTCATTAATCACTGTCATCAATTTACCCCCTTTTTTTCTATACTTCTCTTATACCCTTCTATAATCTGTCTTTACACAAAAAAGGAGCCTTATGGCCCCATGTTAGTAATTCATTTTTTTAATCTTTTATATTTTCTTTATGGCTGGAATCCAAAATCCAGATAAACCAAAGTGGCATCATCATGAGTCTTTAGACGTCCTATGGCCTGTTTCTCTCTATCAGAAACTTCAAGTCTTCTTAACTCCTTTATTATCTCCCTTACTCCATTAGATCTTATTCGCTCAAGTAGGTTTTTTCTCGAATATTTAACATTGAGAGGGACAATTCCATCTGTTGCAAGTAGGCATTTTTCAATTTCACTGATTTGAAACGACTTGAATATTCCCATGTCAACGGCATCTATATTATGGCTTAATATAAAGTAACCACCTGGGGAATTCATCTTTTTCCTGTTGTTAACAAGAAAGCTCAACTCTTCCTGAGTGAATCCTCGAAAAACAACCTGATGCTCTCTTTGGTGATTCCTCCTCATCAACTCAATCACTTCCAGATCAAGCCCTTTGATTGAGTTGTCTGTGACAATACTGCATTCACCGGATTTATCCTCAATGGTTATTTCAACATCTCCAAGAACGTATGCTTCCAGGGTCTCACCATTCTTTCTAACAATGGCTATTCCAGCTGATAATTGTTCATGTGGCTCTAAAGTATCTAAATCCACAAATTTACGATATTCACTGTTTAGTCTTCTTATTCCCTCTCTTAAAATCTCCTGTATGGTTTTTGTCATATCATCGATGTTGTTGTCCAAATAACCTTTCCACCAATGAACCATCCAGCTTACATCGTTTCCATCTGGTGTAAAACTTCTATCTGTCAATGCAGATGCACCATCTATTACATATGCACTCATCTTGGTTAATCCATATATATCCTCATTACTCTTTTTTGCTGTATCTGAATGAAATTCAATTCTCATGATCTACCCCTTATGTATAGTGTATTTCAAAATTAAGCATATAACTACTCCTAAAATCTATACTACCATCTTATGTTTTCTTATGAAACAGATATTAGATTTTTCTATAAACCTATTTTCCTTATAAAAAAACTTAATTACACAAAAAGACCTGCTATCCTCAGCAGGCCATAAATTGCTTGTTCAGTTCTATTCATCCTGATACTCTATTCTAACCATTATTTCACTCTTCTTTAGAAACGGCAGCTGAAATGGTGGATCGAAGAATGCATTGTAATAATTGGACAACTCTTTGTATCCCTTCTTTTCAACAAATTCCTTGAGCTTCTCTTCATTTTCCAATATCTTATTTTCTGTAGGATTACCCCTGAATCTTATAACTGCAAAGTATCCTTCTTCAATCGTTTTTACGCTTAGAAAATCACTCTTTGGCAGTGGAATTTCATCTTGATTGAATTTCGAAGGTACAACAAATGACATGGTTTTAATCCCTGGCTTCTTTTCATCAATTACAGGAACTGTCATACTGATTTTTTCTTTTTTTTCGTTGTCCTTTGAAATATATGAAAATAGATTTGAGAAACCCTGGTTTGAGTTCCGGTCATCGGGATTCTCATAGGTAACTATGCTATATGACGAGTATTTTCTAATTTCAACATCTCCAAATTCTTTAACGACCTTATACTCCGGGCTTTCATAAATGCCCATATCTAGTTCCTCCCTAAGTGATTGATTTTCTCAATTTCATTCTTCCAATAGTATATACTCCTATTGCTGAAAGGGCTCCTGTGGTGTCTATGAAAACATCCCTCAACTCACCGCTTCTGCCGGGAACAAGTGTCTGGTGGAATTCATCTGATGCAGCATATAGAAAACATATAAGAAGAGCAATAATAAATGCCTTCCTGCCTCTCAGACCATTTGCATATAATGCATTTATCTGCAACAATCCCAAGATAAAATATGCAATAAAATGAGCGTTTTTTCTTACGATGTGATTAAGCCACTCGAGCTGGGGTGAAAGTCCAGGGAACACTCCAGAAATCAAATCGACAATGATTTTTGTAATACCTGTACTCAGCTGATTTGAATCAGCAGCCTGCTGACTACTTAGGAAAAATATTAGAGCCATCCAGGCGAGCACAAGTAACCAAGGTGTCTTTTTTCCAAACATATATCTATCTCCTTTTGCTTAAGCAAATCATGTTGCTATTCCCCATTCTTCAGTCTTTCAAGGAAGCTTACAAGCATATCCCAGTAATCTTCGGTTTCCGCTATGGAAAGATATTCGCTGGGTGAATGCGCTTCGTAGTATGGTGAACCCAGGGATATTACAGTTGACTCAGAAATATTCATATTAAATATACCCGCTTCCAAGGTACCCTGACTAGCGTGGAATTCAGTATCAGGATACACATCATTTAATATTTTCATCAGCTTTTCACTAACATTATATTCCCAGTGTGGTAGATCTCTTCCAATACTGTGTCTTATTCCCAACAGCTCACATAATCGTACTGCCTTTCGAAGCAAAAAGTACTTCTTGCCTGGAAGAAAGCTTCTGATAAGCATTGTTACGAATACCATTTTTTCATCTGTTTCAATTACTCCAATATTTGTAGCAGACTCCATGGCTCCTTGAAACTCTCTATTCAATGAGAATAGACCATCTGGCAGGATTGTTAAGAGATCCAATAATTTATTTTGGGACTTCTCATCAATTACATAGTCATAAATCTCAACTTCAGGGATCAAATCCATTTTAACCCCAGGGTCTCTTCTTTCCAACTCTTTTTTTATAACTGCAAATTCTTCTTCCAAGATTCTTGTGACATCATCTCTTGCAACGGCTGGATAAGAAATAACACAGGTTGAATTTCTTGCAAATGCCGAAGACATTCCTTGTCCACCTGTTATATCAGCCAGTCTGAAGTCAACCTTATTTTGTAACGCAAGAATCAATCTCGTTAGTATAAGTATTGCATTGCCTCTTTCATCCATGGAATTCATCCCAGAGTGTCCACCCTTAAGACCTCCAATTTTTATTCTGCATAATTCAGATTTCTTCATGACAGGTTCTCTTTTAATAGGAATACTCATCTCAAACTCGAGCTCTCCCGAACCACACACCCCGATTGCCTCAGCATCAAGATTTAGAATAAGCCTGCTCTTTATTTTTGAATAATCCAGATTGAAGGCTCCTCCCATGTCAGTCTCTTCATCTGTTGTAAATACTGCCTCAATCTCTGGATGCTTAAGATTTTGATCTTCAAGAATTGACATAATGAATGCCACTCCAATGCCATCGTCAGCTCCAAGAGTCGTACCATCCGCCATGATGGTATCGCCCTCCCTTATCAGTCTAATTGGGTCTCTTTTAAAATCATGATTAGAGTACAGTTCCTTTTCACACACCATATCCAGATGTGCCTGAATCATAACAGGTGGTTCCTCCTCGTATCCTTTTGATGCAGGTTTTCTTGCAACCACATTAAGATGATCATCTTGGTATGAATCAAGACCTAAACCTTGTACAAAGGAGAAAATATAGTTGCTAATGCCTTTTTGATTTGATGGCACTCCAGATCCCCTTGGAATCACTGAAATGTCTGCAAAATGCTTCCAGAAGTTTTTTTCTTCCAGTCCTTTGATTGCATCATAATTAATCATTTTTCATCTCCTTTAATAGTAAGGTCCTCTAGTATCATCCAGCAGTCTACTCCTGTTCTTTCTTCTTCCTGGATTTCCTACGGGAAAGCAGGGCGTCAAAATCATCTGCAATAGACTTTTTAATTACCTTTCTTGCCTCTTGAAAAAGAATGTCAATTGTATCCTTTAGGTGATCCTTTGTTACAGGATCCATGGTCTTCAGTGCCTTAATCATTGCATCTGCAGCACCGAGTCTTTCATGGTTTAGTTCTGCCAACGAATTGGCTCCAGTTTCATTCAACACATCAAACAATGCATCAACAAAGGCTTTCTTTTCATCCTTGGATAACTTTGTTACCCAAGCCCTAATAGTCGTGTTGATATTAAGACTTTCCTTGGTTAAACTGTTCGCCAGAACAAATCCATTTCCGGCAACTTCCCACAGAAAAGGATTATGCTGGGTTACGGCAAGGCCCGTGCTTTTTACTATGTCATAGTATGTTCCCTGTTCAAGAAGCATTCCCACTATTGATGACTCCGGCAGGAATGTGTGTATCATGTCCCTTATACTTCTGTAATTTTCCCCCTCAACTACCTCCGACTGAAAACCCGGCCCGTCATTGTTATATATTTCGATTATTCTCGATTTATTCAACTCGTTCATCTTCAATGCAGCGTAAATTGCTAGATTCCCTCCCTTTGAATGTCCTCCCAGGATAAAATCACCTTTCATTGCCATTATAGCCCTTTTGGTATATGCAACTGCCTCCTTTTGGGACTGGACCTCTTCCATAAAGCTCATCTGAAGATCCTCCTTCCATCCTGCAAGGGAGTCATCTGTTCCTCTGAATGCAATATAATTGATCTTATTTGTAAGTTTAAAAAACACAGCTGCAAATTGCTTGGTTGCCTCTGGATCAATTTGGTTTATGTACCATGTTGCGGCAAGATTTCCAAACCGTTCTGTTTCAGCAGCTTTATGGAGTAAATCAGGAATTTCATTAAGGAAAGGTATATCCTCCAGATGGGAAACATCTTTTTGTTCCTTAAATATCTTGGCTGCTTCCCTTAAGCTTATTGTACCCTTTTCTCCCGGTCCGGGAACTATTCCTTCAAAATCATTGTAGCTGAGGATCGAAAGTATCAAACTGTCTACTTCATTCAAGGGATCCCGTGAAAAATCAAGGTCTCCTCTCCAATCAAGGTAATCCATAATATTATTCATATTTACACCTACCACTTCTATGTATTTATAAAGCTCAGTTGTCTTTTGTTAATTTTATTCTCTTTCCAATGATTATACCCTGGATTTACACAACAAGCGACAAATTATGATTTTTTGTTTGTTAATACCTTCTCCGGGTATAAGTAAGTTAGGTATTATGTAAACCTATAATACTTGTACCACGAAAGGAGAAGTTAAAATGTCAAAAAGACTATCGAATCACCTGGAAAGACAGAATAAAATTTGGAAACAGACACAGGAAAAAAGAAGAAGGTTGATAAAGAGGTCTGCAGCCACTACAATGGCTACTGCTCTCATAGCTGCAAAGCTTATGACACCAGCATCAGCAGTTGAAGCCAGCTCAACCTACACCAACGAGATTTCACCTCAAAGTGAAGTTGCAATGTTAGTTGATGATTCATCTGATGAAATGATGGATGAAACAATGGACGATATATCAGATGAAATGATGGATGATGAAATCTCTGACGAGAATACTGATGGAATCTCAGACTACTCAATGTATGACTTTTCT
Organism: Soehngenia sp.; assembly: GCA_024637045.1. Lineage (GTDB taxonomy): Bacteria > Bacillota > Clostridia > Tissierellales > Tissierellaceae > Gudongella. The sequence continues at coordinate 110,183 of JAGXFX010000009.1, read as the reverse complement.
GATGAATATTCAGATGAAATTCAAAATGAGTGGGATACAGATGAAAGAGTATTTGATCTTAGAACCGACAGAACAAACATGGCTCTATTAAGAGTAGACAGGGAATTCTACTTTGTAAATGACGAAAGAGCAAGATTGGATGCTCCTCCAATGATTGAGGAAGGCAGAACCATACTACCAGTAAGATTTATTGCACAGGCAATGGGTGCAGAAGTACTGTGGGATGCTGAAGACAGGAGAGTTACAATTCAAAAAGGCGATGATATGATTGAGCTTTGGATAGATAGTAACCTTGCAAGGGTCAACGGAGATTTCCAACTAGTAGACCCTGATAATGACAGTGTCAGAGCAAAAATAATCCCAGGGACAGGCAGGACCATGGTCCCAGTAAGATTTGTGGCTGAAACCCTTGGAGCGGAAGTATTCTGGGATGAGGCAACAAAGACAATATCGTTTAAATACTAAAAATTTGGATGTCTTCAATTTGAAGACATCCTTTTTAGATGTTCTATTAGCCTCGTGTTGTTGTCTATTCTAAAAAAATGTTCGAAGCACATCTTTGCAACTCTTGGTGTGAAAATCCCAGCCTTTACCTGAGGCCACTTACTTGCCTGGTTATAGAATACCGTCTCGTTTGTCCAGGGTTTGAGATCAAATCTGCAGATAAAGCTATCATATCCCAGCGCTGCAAGAGCAGCTATCCTGTGCTGACCTTCGCTGGCAACGAATCTATAATCGTCCTTCCGAACGAGTAAATATCCCGTAATATATCCATCTACAAAGAAATCCGGATTATAGCCCTTCTCCTTCAATGCATTATAAGCTCCTTTTAGCCTATTGAACTCAGCATGACCGAATTCTTCAGTATTTGGACCGATATTATGATTTCCTCCCTTTCTTGTTTCGAATCTCTTTTTTCTCAAAGGGGGATTGGCCGTTCTTCTCCATGGATCATACAACCATCCATGATCCATTGGAAAACAATCTAATCCCTCTTCCCAAAGGTAATTGTCTCTTCGATTGTCAGGTTGAAACTTTTCATAATATTCCTTAAGATACGATTCCTCATATCTTAAATCCTCGTTATTTTCATACTGTTTCAAGGTTTCAACGAAATAGTGTCCTTCCTCTGTGTACATAAATCCATTATTGTCTCTGCACTTGTCCATGTCTACTTTAAGTATTGCAGAATTGCTCTTTAGTACCTCTAGCCCTTCAGGAATCCTTGTCTCTTCCTGATCAATCTCATCCTTGGATGACAGAATCAAAATTTGAAAATCATTTTTTTCAGATACCAATGACCTACCCAACAAAATCTTCTTACGGAACTCTTCTGGATTTATGTTTATGCCTTCTGGTACCAGCATAATAATATCAACATCTTGATTCTTAAGATATTTATCCAAGAATTTCTTTTCGCTAGTGTAATCGTCAACTATCCAAATTAACCGGTCCACTTTTTGAGGATTCTCATTCCCATCCATCAAAGGAGAAAGCTCTCTTTTCAAATATTCCCTTCTGATTACTGGAAAATTAGCAAAAATACTTTTTTCCCATTCATCATCATCAAGTGTTAAACCAAGTGAATCGAAGCCTCTCGGAGTCATATAATTCAGTAAAAATCCGCCAGTGTTCTCAAGATATCCAGTCTTACCATTTTCCAGGTCCATATTATCAACTATTGCATTTAGAAACTCCCCATATATATGCGGAAAAGAATAGTTGAATACCTTTTCTTCATTTTTGCACTTTATTCTTATTCTGTACCCCTGCCTATCTTTTCTTGTACTGGAATAGCTTTTTATATTTCTTAAAGCTTTTCTTGCAAGGATCAGACTCTCATTATCTCTACTTTTCATATACTCAATAAAAACAGAAATATTTCTGTCAGCTTCCAAAAGTTTTTCTCCATCCCCCGGCATATAACAACCCCCTCACATATAAAATATACCCATCAAAATAGAATGCAAAAAACTCCCGGAAAAATAAATCCGGGAGTGATGATAGATATTTCTTTGCTAGTATTCCCTAATATTTTATTATGTTTTGAAAAACCACCGGTTCAACGAATGGATTGGAGTAGCTGTGTTCCCTGTCAGCCTTAAATGAAAATGCTGCAGGAGCTTTGATCTGATAGCTTTCATCATCTACCTGTACTATCAGTCTGCCTTCAGTTACCACAATATATTCGCGACTCGACCTTCTATGAGGTGCCGATTTGTGGAATGCACTGGGAAGCAGCTTAATATAAAAATATTCAAAACCCGTTACTGGATTAAATGGAAATACATTGTACAGAATCATCTTCTCCTCTGATTCATAAACAGGATCTTGTTCTTCAAAATTCACAACACCTAGTTTTTCTTCCTCTTTTGTCTCAAAAAGTTCAGAAAAAGATATTCCAAGACCAGTAGAAATCTTCCACAACGTTGATATTCTAGGATTGGACTCTCCTCTTTCAATCTGTCCAAGCATCGCTTTGCTGACACCTGTCAGTTCTGATGTTCCCTCCAAAGTCAATCCTCTTTCCGACCTTACTCTCCTTAGTACTGTACCGACATTTGTAGATGGATCTGTCATTTTAATCACCTTTTCTTTATTTATACTTCTATTATATCAATTCTAGGTTTTTTTCTCAAAATTTCTTTCATTTCACATCTTTGTTGAACTGAAACCAAACAAGATGTATAATTATACTGTCTTAAAATTTGACAATGACAAGGAGAAAACAATGAATACAGATAGCTCAAAAATAAGTCTCAACAGCAAACTGATAATATTTTTCGTGATAGCTGCAATCTTAACTACTGGGGTAGTAATTTCATTTGATACTATTGGAATAAATGGAGACTCAATGGTTCCGACTCTATCAGACGGTGATAAAGTAGTTGTATGGAGTCTTCCTTACCTTCCCGGAATGCCAGATGAAAAACTCCATTATGGAGATATAATCGTTATCTCTGCTCCCGATTCCATGGATAATGTTCTTATGATAAAAAGGATTATCGGTCTTGAACACGATGAAATTACTATTGAAAACGGGCTTGTCTATAGAAATGGTACTCCTCTTTACGAGGAATATGTCAACGGCATGACACTACCACTGAATCTACAGGCAGATGAAGAAAAAATGCCTGAGTGGGACATGGAGTACAGCTATACAGTACCTGAAAATCACGTTTATATCCTGGGTGACAACAGACTTATATCCTCAGACAGCCGTGAGTACGAAGCGCTTCCTCGCGATAATATAATTGGAAGAATGATTTTCCCATAAAGAATGATGCATTCTGTATTATATTTAACCTATACCCCATTTGTCTCTTCTAATTTACTACCAATTCCCTCTATTATTATCCTGGACATCCACCAATTGTCTTTTGAATTAAGAATAATAACATGAGCGATATCTGTCATTGCATCAATCTCTTCACTATATAGTTTGCTTCTGCTTAATACATCAGGCTCTCCTCTTTCTTCCATTCTCTCAATACATTCTTCAAGTGGTGTCCTTATTCCAATAACAAGAAGATTATCCGGAAATAGCTCTTTAAGCCTTGTTGCGCCATTTTTGTCCACAACAATTGAAAGCAGCTCTCCCTTTGAGATTGAATCTCTCAAGGGTTTTATTCCCATACCGTATAGGTGCCCATTATACTCTGTGTATTCAAGAAGCTCTCCTTCATCATAGAGACGCCGGAATTCCTTGTCCTCCATGAAAAAGTAGTCAATACCATCCCTTTCACCATTTCTAATGGGTCTTGTGGTAAAAGTTGTGACTTTTCTTAAATTCATGTATTTTGCAAGAGTTGTTTTACCGGAACCACTTGGTCCCACAAATGCCACAATATTTATCATAATATCATCCTCTACTTGATTTTATAAATTCCATAGCTGCCTGTTATTGAATCTCTGAAGTAGTCATGCATTGGTGGGTTAAATGTAAATATTATAAATATCGAAATCATTAACCCAATCACTGCTATCCCCACAATGAGAAGCAGTGATGATGGTCTTGTCTGACTCATTACATAATATCTGGTAGTCTGTCCTGCCCAAGCGCCTAAAATAAACGTAGTCACATGTACACCAAGGTGTGACTGAGCGATAATTATTTCGTAAAGCTCGATTCCGCCAAAAGTTACGACGAGGAATGCAGCAGCTCCCGCTGCCAATGCGAAAATGTAATTATTACCACGAAGACCCAATAGAAAATATTCAATTCCTCCAATGATAATCATAGGAAAGAATGCCATCTTCCAATGCTCCCATTTGCTCTCATTTACCGGGCTGATCATTCCTAAAAATGTTATCCCAGTTCCCTTATACAATTCGTGAAACGCAAGACCCATAAGGATAAGAATAATCAAACCGATATTTCTTGCTGAAGCCCAATCGCTGTAGGCTTTCATTTCATTCATCTCCTAGACATTTTTGAGATTTTTCTTTTCACTTATATTTTTTTATGCTAATAAAGAATGTACACAAAACCTAGAACATCATCTGACTGGGCATTCTTATGTATGAAAATATCATTCCGGCAAAAAGGAAGTAGAATATCACTCCAATCAGTGCAACAACCAGCTGGGCTTTGAAAAAGTTTGATTTGCTCCTTTTTGTCCCATTGCCAAATGCCCATACAAATGGCATGACTATGTTGACCAAAGGAATCACCATAATCAATGCTGTTATCAGCCACTCTGAAACACCTACTGGTTCATTATTTCCATATTCATATCTGTATTCTCCCAAAAATAAACTCCTTTCTAAGTTATCCAAATAATCTGTCTGATAATTCAATTATATCAAAGAACGATTAAGAAATCATCACCATAAATTTTTCAAAATATGTGTAAATTGTTTTCAATATAGGTTTTGGTGATATAACATAAGTGTAGTTAAACGTTTAACCACTCGAAATGAGATGATCATATGGGTGAATCCGGAAATGTTGTTGAGCTTGAAGGAATACCAGGAGCATCAGCAGCAAGAGAAGGAGGCGAAGGATTCAATGCAGCTATCGAAGGAACTGATATTGTGGTAGTGGCTAAACAAACTGCCAACTTCCAATGGACATTGGTTCAATCGGTGTTGATACTGCAATGATGGTTCTAGAAGGAGAAACAGTTGATGAGTATATTCCTGTAGAGCTTGAGCTTGTAACCCTGTAGTATTGTTGACTGAACAAAAATCACGACCGAGGCCGTGCTTTTTCCTATTTCATCGATTCCCTGATAACCCTTAATGTATTTTTATATGCAATCTTTTCAATTTGACTATGGCTCCAGCCAGATTTTTCCAAAGCTTCAAATATCATGGGCATCTTGTGAATGCTATCAATCTCTAGTTCTCCTCCGATTCCATCAAAATCAGAACCAAGCGCTACAACATCTTCACCACCAATGTTCTTCAGATGATCCAGGTGCCTTACCATCAATTCAACAGTGCTCCTGTCAGTTGTGGTGTCAGGCTGTAAAAATGGTGGAGCAAAATTTACACCTGCCACTCCTCCCTTTTCTGCCAAGGTCCTTATCATATGGTCTGTGAGATTTCTTTTATGAGGGGATAGCTCCCTTGAATTTGAATGGGATGCCACAAAAGGTTTTTTGCTGATTTTGGCAACATCGTAAAAACCGCCGTCTGAAATATGTGAAACATCAACAATCATTCCAAGCTCGTTCATATACTCCACAGCTTCTTTTCCGAATTTCTTCATACCCCTTCCCATAACTTCCTTGTCGTCTGAATTGGGATAACCGAAGCAGTTCTCAAAATTCCATGTAAGACTGATTAATCTGATACCCATGTCATAGTAGTGCTTGAGCTTATCCATGCTGCCCTGGGCGCTTCTACCGTCCTCAATCGTTAGTATAGCTGACATCCTTCCATCTTTTTCATTTCGAATAATGTCATCATGACTGACTGCAAGAGATATGATATCCTTGTTTGCATCAATCTCTCTTTTTAAGGTTGAAACGAGAGTGTCTATGTACTCATCATCGTCTATAACTTTCCCAATATATTCTTTAAAAATCTCTTCGGTTGGCATAAACACAGCAAAAAATTGAGCAAGTGAACCTCCCTTTTTCATTCTTTTAAAATCAACGCTGGTTATTTCATTTTCAAGCAAGCTGATGTTTTCTTTGGAATCAGCTGTTTTCATTAATGTATCACAATGCAAGTCGATAAACTTCATTCAATATTCCTCCTTTTTACTCCAGTCACAAAAAATGTTCCGACGAGTTAATGCTCTTCGGAACATTTTTTACCACATTGAAATCACATAATCAATTATGCTTTTGATGGCATTGCGTCAACTACCTTCTGGTTAAGCCAATCTTTTCCTTCAACTATTCTTGTTACCATCATCGATGCAACTGCATCTCCTGATGCATTTATCATAGTTGCAGGTGGATCTACCAGGAATCCAATTGTTGCAATAATTGGAAATGCCTCAGGTGGAAATCCATAGATTGTCACTATAAGCATTTCACCAATAAGTCCACCACCAGGAACACCTGACATTACAACTCCGCCTAATATCGCTATCATAACGGCTGTGACATATGTACCGATTCCTGAGAAGTCCTGTCCGAATATACCAAAAAGAAATGCTATCTTAAGTATTGAGGAAAGTGCAGTTCCATCCATGTGCATTGTAGCACCAATTGGAAGAACTATTTCTCTTATGTCTTTTGGAACATTCATTTTTTCAGTGGCTGTTAAGTTTACTGGCAGTGTTGCAATTGAGCTGCTGGTAGCAAGAGAGGTCACCGCGGGGCTAAGTATGTTTTTGAAGAATATTTTGGTTCCCTGCATACCACCAGCCCAGTACGAATATGCAAAGAATGCAATAAAGAAGTAGAGAATGCACAAGGGATAGTAAATTGCCATTGCTCTTAAGTATGCTCCTAACAGCTGTGGTCCATATTCAGCTATCAAGGCTGCAAAGTATGCTCCAAGACCGATTGGTGCATAAAGCATTATTATCCCGATCATTTTCATCATGACCTTGTTGAGCATATCCAATGCCTGTGCTATCTTGTTGTCTTCACCACCAACCAGACTTACACTGAAGCCAAATAGTATTGAAAATACTATCAAAGGCAGCATGTTTGATCTTGACAATAGAAGTGGGAAGTCACTGACAGTAAACGCATTTACCAAAGCATCTCCTACGCTTATTTCGTCCAGTGTTGCCGCCTCCATTACAATGTTTACTCCCTCTGCAGGTGGAAATATCTTTACAACAAATATAATAATAACCGCTGCGATTGCTCCTGTTATTATGAACACAGAGAACATGCTACCAAGAATTTTCCCTAATCTTTTCATATTCATCATGCTGCCGACAGCACTGCTGATACTTAAGAATACAAGAGGTACTACTGCTGTAAACATCATATTAATGAAGAGATCCCCAAGTGGTGCCAGAACCATTGCTCTTTCACCAAACACCAATCCTATGATTGAACCAATTATTATACCTGCAAGTAGAATAATCGGAAATCTGTAGCTTCTCCAAATTGAACTTGTCTTTGAATTTGTCATTTTGTAACCTCCAATATTTTATGTTTTAAAATCTAAGGTCCTCATCCAGAACAATTCCTTCTGATACCATTGTTGCTGGACCGCTTAAGAAGATATCTTCAACTCCATCCAGATTGTCAACAATCTGTGTTCGAAGCTCTCCCCCCGGCATATTTATTGTTATTATTTCACTTTTTATTTTTTCCTTCTTGCTTATTACATATCCTATTGAACCTGCTCCTGTTCCACAGGCTAGTGTGAAATCCTCAACCCCTCTTTCAAAGGTCCTGGCAAAAATATTTCCTTCTTCATCAATATCATAGAAATTTACATTTGCTCCCTTGGTAAGGCTTGGATGGCTTCTTAATCCTTTTCCAATCTTAAATAATTCTTCCTCATCGATTTTATTGAATCCAGGCATCCTAAGGAGTAGATGTGGCAAACCCGGGCTGCCGAGTTCAACATATGAACATTGATATACCTGATTATGGAGCTTTAGTTCCAGCTCATCAATAAAATGTGTTGGGTTGTTCAGTCGTACCTTGTAGGTCACTTTGTCAACTCTCCAGCCTCTTACCACTCCTGATATTGTTTCAACCTTCTGCTTATCCCCGGAAAGGTCATTCTCAAAGGCATACCTGCAGATACATCTCGCACCGTTTCCGCACATCTCTCCCTCTGTTCCATCAGCGTTGAAGAAGTGCATCCTGAAATCTCCGCAGCTTTCAGGATAATCAATAAACATGATCCCATCAGCACCAATTGAAGTTCGTCTAGTACAAAGGGTCTTGGCTATATCAGAAAAACTCTCTTCAGGGATCTCTTCTACAATATTGTTGATAATTATAAAATCATTGCCTGCGCCATGCATTTTAGTGTATTTCATGATCACTTCTCCTTAGTCCATCCATGATGGCACAATATCATTTAAAAGCATATCCTGGTATGTTTGTCTTTTTACAATAAGGCTGTCCTCTCCATCCTTTACAAGTACAACAGCAGGAATGGGATTTTTGTTGTAGTTGCTTGCCATTGAATACCCGTATGCACCTGTTGAAGATACACAGAATATGTCTCCCATCTCTGGTTTAGAAATATCGAGGTCCCTAATGAGTATATCCCCTGATTCGCAGGATTTACCACATACTGTGACTTTATCATTCCTATCCTTGTTCATTTTATTTGCAATCATACCATTGTGCTTTGCCTGGTATAACGCAGGTCTTATATTATCAGACATTCCACCATCGACGGATACATACTTTCTGACTCCTTCTATATTCTTGATGCTTCCGATGGTGTAAAGGGTCATTCCAGCTTCCCCCACTATGCTTCTTCCAGGTTCAATTACAACGGTTGGTCTTTCTATATTTACCTCACTGTAATGCTCATTAATCTTTTTCATGGAGGGTTCAATAAAATACTCGAATGGTCTTCTATCTTCATCAGTATATTTGATCCCGAATCCTCCTCCGATATTTATTTCTTTAACTTCAAAATCGAATCTATTTCTTATTTCATCAACATGACTCAGTAGAATATCCAATGCCTTAAGATGTGATTCATTGTCAAACAGCTGAGAACCCACATGAAAGTGCAATCCATAAAATTCAACGAAAGGCGACTCGATCGCATTCTTAACTGCAGGATAGAATACCCCTTCATCCAGTGGAATTCCAAACTTTGAATCCTTTTTCCCAGTGATAATATAATCATGAGTGTCACTATTGACACCAGGAGTTATCCTGTAAATCACCTTGATTTTTTTATCATAACTTTGACATATTTCCTCGATCATATCCAGTTCTTCCAAACCATCAACTACTATCCTGCCCACACCATATTCAATTGCCAAGACCAGTTCTTCATAGAGCTTGTTGTTCCCATTGAATTCTATCCTCTCGGCAGGAAATCCCACTGATATTGCCGTGTAAAGTTCGCCACCTGAAACCACATCTAGACTTAGTCCTTCTTCCTCGATTACCTTGAAAATGGCAGATGATGTGAAAGCTTTTGCAGCATATGCAACCCTAGTGTCCTTGTATTTATCCAAGAAAATATTTCTGAGCTCTTCTATCCTGTTTTTAATTTCAGTTAATGAATAAACATATAATGGCGTTCCATACTTCTTTGCAAGGTTAACTGTGTTACATCCATCAAAATAAAGTGTTCCGTCTCTTTCCTCGTAGATCAATTTCAATTTCTCCCTTCAAAATGATTTCAAAAAATAAAAAACCCGACAAGTTAGTCAGGTGATTTTCTCCATGGCAATGCCAAGGCAAATCCCTCTCCCTTCTTGCTCAGTGTGAGATAGCACAACATCAAGGTATCGAGCTTAATACCAGGATGACAGTCCTACACCTGTTAGATGCAGCCCCAGCAACAGACTTTGGTGTCTGAAGCTTCGGCAGTCGCTCCTTTCACAATACTTCAAAGGATTCCGTCCTCTGTATTGATACTAATAGAAACTGCGCCTCTACCTCACCCAAAGGGATGAGGATTTTTATTAACTTGTCGTTGATAATAACACATTCTGAATAATCATGTCAATACTTAAATTTGGTATTTTCATAATTCCATGTGTCTTTTGCCATATCGGTGATATCAAATTCAGCCTTCCATCCAAGTTCGTGCATGGCCTTGTATGGGTTGGAAAATGATACCTCAATATCTCCATATCTTCGCTGGACGATTTCATAGGGAATTTTTAGTTCACTAACTTCTTCAAATGCTTGAATCAATTCCAATACAGATGTTCCTTTTCCCGTACCAAGATTATAAACCTGACAGCCTTCTCTTTGTTTTTCAAGTGCCCTAATATGAGCTTTTGCAACATCCATTACATGTATGTAATCCCTGATCCCAGTTCCATCCGGAGTATTGTAGTCATTTCCATATACCAGAATCTTATCCATTTTACCTGAGGCTACCTTGACTATATAGGGCATTATATTCCCAAACTCCTTTGATGCTTCTTCACCCAAACTTCCACTCCTGTGAGCTCCAATAACATTGAAATACCTAAGTATGGTTAGTCTTAGGCTATTATCAGAAGTGGCAATATCGTTAAGAATTATCTCACACATAGCCTTTGACTCGGCATAGGGATTTGATCTTTTACCTGGTATTGTATCTTCACTTACCGGAGATTCAGCATCGCCATATACAGATGCAGAAGAGCTGAAAACAAAGTTTCTGACACCATATTTCTGGCATTTTTTTAAGAGCGTCAATGTTCCCGCAACATTATTGAAATAATATTTCATTGGATTATTCTTGGATTCCTCCGCTGACTTAAGCGCAGCAAAATGGATCACACCATGAAAATCTCCAATTGAAAAAACCTTATCCACTATCTTTTCATCAAGAATATCTCCTCGAATAAATGCTGCTTTATTATCACCTAAGCTGTTGATTTTTTCTAGAGTTGAAATTCTTGAATTGGATAAATTATCCAAGATAACAACATCATGTCCTTCTTCAAGAAGCAAAAGAGCTGTATGACTGCCGATAAAGCCCAAACCACCTGTAACTAGAATCTTCATTTGCAAAACCACCTCCACTCCAGTCTATTGTATCATTTCACTTTGTTCAATTGCATATAAATTCTAAGATGGTTCATTATATCTGTTCTAGAAACAATGCCAACCAGCCTGTCTTCGTTCATTACCAGAACCCTGCCAAACTCGTTGCTGAATATTTTACTCATTACTCTAGATACTGTTTCATCAGGTGCTACAACAAGGTTCTGAGATAGGCTCGTCATAACATCCTCTATTCTAACAGTTTCCCAATCATCTCTGTGAACTTTCTTTATATTGTCAACATTTACAACTCCATCAATTCTATCCAGACTGCCTACAGGAAATAAATTGTATTTGTATTTGAAAAAGTAATCCTCAACTCCCCTTCTGACAGTTATTTCAGGGTCCATCACCACTACATCTCCTGTCATAAACTCACCTACAATAGTCTTGCTGAATATATCGGATACAATTGTATTCTGATAACTTGACTGAGATGCCTGAACCATAAAGTAACCTATAAACAAGATCCATAATCCATTTATCATAAACCCGTAGAAAATATTTGTTAGACCGATAAACATAAGAAAATATCCAAACCACTGGCCGATTGTAGATGCTATTCGAGTTGCCTTGTGAAGGTCTCCTGAAAAATGCCAGATGGCTGACCTTAACACCCTTCCTCCATCCAATGGAAAAGCAGGAAACATGTTAAATATCGCAAGCATAAGATTAATTGAAGAAATGTATGAAAACACAACAGAGTAGTATTCAGGAGCACCAATTGAATTTGAAACATAAGCTAGACTTCTAAAAACAACCACTAGAAACAAGCTCATAATTGGACCTGCTACAGAGATAAAAAACTCCTTCTTCGGGGTGTCTGGTTCCCTTTCAAGGTCTGCAATACCACCAAATATGAACAGTGTTATTCTTCTAACTCCAATTCCAAGCCTGTTGGCAACAATAGAGTGTGACATCTCATGAAATACAATTGACAGTAGAAGCAACAGTGCAATTGTGCCACCAAGAATCCAATACAATTCAGCTTCCCAATCAGGGTATCTCCCAGGGAAGAAACCTGTGGCAAGTGTAGTGGTTATTAGAAAAAATGCCACGAGCCAACTGATATTAATCTCAATTTTAATTCCAAAGATGCTACCTAGAACAAAAGATCCTTTCATTTCTTTCAGCTCCTAACAAGTCATTGTTTATTATAATTATACCCTAAGAATTAGTCTTAACTATCATACTGGTATTCTATTGATTGATTTGGATATTCTCTTAACAAAACCTTTTAATTCATGTTGATTTTTAGTTGAAATTGTTTATTATCCTTGAGCTTTATTGAAATTAATTATTGTAGCTTAAATATTTGTTGGCAAGCAACCAATGAATGTATGGCTTATCCGCTGACAAGAATTTGTTAATTGACTGATTATTCTATATTTTTAGTTTCTTCTTATTGCACTGGATTTTCTCTCTGTTATACACAAATCAAGCATAGTAAAGACCTCCCAATATTATTTTTCCTATACTATATATATTCGACATAAATAAAGAAAGTCCTTTTTGCTTTCAGGACTTTCTTAGATATTTTTTTACTTTTTCAGTGGCCTCCGATGAGGGAGTCTTTTTTACGCTTTTATTCTACAATCCAATGCTACAAATTGCTTTTTGCTACTATCCCATGCAACCGGGTTTATATCCATCTCTGTAATTTGGGGATTCTCCATAATTAAATCACTGAAACATACTACAAGATCAATAAATTTATCTTCTGGTAAACTTTCGCTTCCCCTAAATCCTTTGAATAATTTATAGCTCTTAAGATTTTGAAGCATTTCTTTAACTTCCACATCTTCCAATGGTGGAATTTTCATTGATACATCCTTATACAATTCAACTGCCACTCCACCTGCACCCAATAAGCATATGTGACCAACAGTAGGTTCAAACTTTGCTCCTACAATCATTTCCATGCCGATATTTGCCTGTTCCTGTAGGAAAATGCCCTCTAGTCCAGCAAATTTTTCAGAAAGGCTCTTAACGGCATTTTTTAGATCTTCCTTATCCCTGATGTTGAGGATTACACCACCTTCATCAGATTTATGGATAACTTTTTCATGCTCAACTTTTGCTACTATTGGAAATTTCAACTGAATATTTTCAACCTCTTCTTCATATCTTACAAATGTCCATTTAGCAACAGGTATTTCGTAGAGTTCGAGTAATTCCATTGCTTTTTCAGTCTTTAGATATCCTGATGAATACTTCTCATTTAACAATAAATTTGCTTTGGATTTTCTTGTGTAGTCAATTTTTTTATTTAAGTCCATCGACGATTGTTCCCTTTTATCATTGACTAGCTTCAAAATATCTGCTGCCATTTCTGGATATTCTACAACAGGAAGATCATGTTTGTTTAGCACGTTTCTGGCAGGCTTTCCTAAGCTAGGTCCAATAAAGCAGCTTAACACAGGTATCTCAAGGTTTGATATAACAGGTACACAAGCTTCTGCTACTTCTCCGGTGTCAATAGTTGCTGGTGGTACACAAACCAGCGCAAGTGCGTCGTATAGTCCACTTTTGCCCATTATGTCCAATGATAATGCATAATGCTCAGGTGGACCAGCAGCTATTACATCAATCGGATTGCCAGTGGCTGCTTCGGGATAAAGCTTTTCTGCCAGTAATGATCTTGTCTCATCAGACATAACCGGCAGTTCAAATCCATTTTTCGCCAGTCTATCCGTGATAAGTATCCCGGGACCACCGGCATTTGTAACTACACCAATCCTCTTCCCTTTGAACCTCTTTAGTTTGCTAAGTGCCATGGCTGTCATATAGAGCATTTCAAGTGAATCAACTCTAATCGCTCCCGCCTTTTCTATCAATGCCTCAACTGCGCTGTCACTACCAGCTATACTACCTGTATGTGAAGTTGCAGCTAATGCACCTGCTTCACTTATGCCTGATTTAAGTACTACAACTGATTTGCTCTTGCAGGTTTCCTTAAGAACTTTTAAAAATCTTCGTCCATTGGGTATGGTTTCAAGATATAGCATGATAACACTTGTCTGAGGATCATCTTTCAATTCTTCCATTAGATCTGACGCATCGATGTCCATCAGATTTCCAAGGGAAGCAATTTTTGAAAATCCGAGATTGAATTCATCTGCATAATCCAGTAATGCTGCTCCAATCGCTCCACTTTGAGTAACCAGGGCAATGTTTCCTTTTCTTGGCAAGTGATATAACATAGTTGCATTTAAGTTTACATCTGGGTCAGTATTTAGAATTCCCATTCCATTTGGCCCCAATAACCTCATATTGTACTTGTCTACGATTTCCTTTACTCTGAGTTCCGCCTTTTCTCCTTCTTCTCCTGTTTCCTTAAATCCTGCACTTATGCAGACAATGGACTTTGTACCTTTCATACCACATTCTTCCACTGCACTTTCAACTCCAGAAGAAGGTGTTGTTATTATTGCCAAATCTGGAGTCTCTTCCAGGTCTTCGACTGATGTATACGCCGGTACTCCATCCACTGAATCTCCACTTCTATTGATTACATATACATTCCCTTTAAACCCGAATCTATTGATGTTTTTAATTAATGCATTCCCTATTCCGCCTTTTGCAGAAGCACCTATTACAACCACACTTTTTGGTTTCAGAAAGCCACCCAAGGTTCTTAACTGTACAGGTTTATTTTCTTCCCAGGAATTTATTTTAACTCCCCTGGGCACAGGATTATTCTTGTAATAGACTTTCCCTTGCTCATCCAGACTAAAATTACCCATGGCAATCTCATATATTGTTCTGGCACCTAGATGTCTTGATTGATTATTGACTTCCTTTAGTACAGTCCTTTTAAGGGTATCTTCCTCTTCAATTTCATAATCAATTTCAAATGATGGAGACAACATAAGCAATGGTCCCCCATCAACTTCATTAGTTGCAATGTGTGAACTTGAACAAATATCTGTATACTTATGTGAAATAGTATCGCCAACTCCATTTGCACCTGCAAATATCCTCTCATTCCCTTCCATTACTGACAAGTCTGCTGGATGTACGTTTACAGCCTTGTATTTACTAAGAATTACATCTGTCGTAGCCCACACATAGCCAGCCAAAAGTATTATATCTGCTCCAAATGGCTCAATCAGCTTTGCGACCTCTGTGTCAAATAGTGCTCTTACATCTATATCGCTTATTGGTGCATCATGTTTCTTATGAAATTCCTTGATGTCCAAAGATGCGTATGGTATTCCTTCAGCTTCAGCTGTATTCCGAGCTTTAGCATCAGGTCTGCTGGAAAACACTCCTACTATTTCAAATGGACTTTCTTCTCCGTTTGCGGTGATTTCTCTCTCCAGTTCCAAGGCTTTCCAAAGAGTATTCCCACTTCCAGAAACAAATCCAATTACTCTCAACCGACCATTTACAGGGTCATGTACTAATTTAGAATTCATGCCTTACCTCCGTTTTCTGATTTCTGTCTCAAACTATAATGCTCATATATTACTCCTCTAAGATAAATCCAAGCTGATGAAATAAGGATTCACCAGCTTGGCAACTAATCTTTCTTCTATACTAGTCCTAAGTTTGAGAGGAATACTACAATAATTACTACCGGAACTACAAACTTAACCATGTAGAACCAGCCTTTTAGTACTGAGCCCTTGAGTTCGCCCTGATTGCTGACTTCTCCAATCGCCGCTTTCTCTCCCCAGAACCATCCTACAAGTATTGATGCCGCTAGCCCACCTAGTGGTAGAGATATGTTTGATCCGAAGTAGTCAAACAAGTCGAATATACCTTTCCCAAGGATTGTAAAGTCTCCCCAGATACCAAAACTGAAGGATACTGCTATTCCCATAACATAAGCAATCGCTCCAACTAATAATGCTGCGCCTTTTCTTGACATGTTTTTCTTTTCCAGAAGATACGCAACTGGCATTTCAAGAATTGATATGGCAGATGTCAAGTTTGCTATTGCGAGCAGGAAGAAGAAAAGGAAGCTAAATAATGCTCCAAATGGCATTTGACTAAAAACTGCAGGTATAGTCATAAATACCAATCCAACTCCACTGCCAGGTTCCATTCCAAATGAGAATACAGCTGGGAAGATAACCAAGCCTGCCAAAATGGCAACTGATAGGTCCATAACTGCTATCATGCCAGATGATTTAGGAAGATTTTCTCCCTTATCAAGGTAACTTCCGTATGTAACCATACCAGACATTCCAACACTTAGACTAAAGAATACCTGACCCAAAGCTGCTATCCAAACTCCTGCAGTTATTACAGAGAAATCAGGTGTTAGATACCATTTAACGCCTTCCATTGCTCCAGGTAAAGTCAATGATCTCGCAACAAGAATAATCAACAGAACAAACAGCATCGGAAGCATAATCTTGGAGGCTTTTTCTATACCTTGAGCAACTCCTCTAGCAATTATGAAAACCGTAAGACCCATAAAGATTGCATGGTATATCAATGGTTGCACTGGATCCCCTATAAAAGCTCCAAAGAATGCACCCATCTGATCTGGTGCAGTATTCGCCAAACCAAAGAATGATTGAATTGCATAGAATAATGTCCATCCACTTACTACTGAATAGTATGACAAGAAGATAAACGCTGAAAAGAAGCCTAGGAAACCAATCCATTTTGCACCTTTTCTTATTTTTGCATAACTGTCAATTGCATTAGCCTGACCATGTCTACCTATTGTAAACTCTACCAACAACAAACTGATTCCTACCAATATCATACAAACAATGTAGACGAATACAAAAGCGCCTCCTCCGTTTGTTCCTGTCATATATGGAAATCTCCATATATTTCCAAGACCGATGGCAGATCCGGCAGCAGCGAATATAAAGCCCAGCCTTGATGCAAACTTGTCTCTAACTATACCAGTATTTTCGGTTCCTACTTCGTTTTTGTTTCTTGACATAGTTTCCCCTCCTTAATTAAGATAGTGCTTTTTCAATCCTATTGAAGGCTTCTTCCATTTGTTCTATTGGAATGGTACATGAAACTCTGATATAGTCATCACTATTTGGACCAAATGAGATACCAGGGATAGTAATTACTCTTGCCTCTTCCAGCATCTTCATTCCAAACTCCATGGACTTCATTCCTGTTTCTTTTATATTTACGAATATATAAAAGGCTCCTTTTGGCTTTATACAAGATAATCCCTTGATCTTATTGATTCTTTCATACGCATACTCAACTCTCTTGGAATAATCTTCTACCATTTCATTAACTTCAGATTCGCAATTTTGAATAGCATAAAGTGCTGCTTTTTGAGATATTGAATTCATGCTCATTGTTGTTCCTATGTTTATTATTTTCATTATGTTGATTATGTTTTTTGGACCAATCGCATATCCTACTCTCCAACCACACATTGCGTAGGTCTTTGAGAAACCTGCAATAGTAAAAGTTCTTTCCTTCATATCTGGGAGGGTTGCAAAGCAAACATGCTCTCCATCGAAAATAAATGCCTCGTAAATTTCATCTGACATAAGAACAAGATCATGCTTCTTGATAACATCTGCCACTTTCAAAGCTTCTTCCTTTGAAATAACTGCACCTGTTGGATTGCCAGGTGAATTAAGCATAACAATTTTTGTCTTGGGAGTTATCTTGGCTTCGAGAGCTTCAGCTGTCATATTGAAGCCTTCTTCTTCTTTTAGTGATACTGGAACCGGTACACCATATACATACTCAATTGCCTGCATATAAGGTGTAAAACATGGATCTGGAACAATTACTTCATCTCCTGGGTTTATTAGAGCTTGTAGCACCAGGTAAATTGCTTGAGTTGCTCCAGCACTGATAATAACATTATCAGGAGTTGACTCCAATCCGTACTTCTCTTCCCAATACTGGGAAACCGCTTGCCTTAAGTCCAAAAATCCATTGACAGGAGGATAATGAGTGAAACCATTCTTACCCGCATCTGCTGCTGCCTTTATTATCGATTCATGTGTATTTGCATCGGGCTCTCCAATGCCTAGACTGATAAGATCGGTGTATTTTGAAGCTGCTTCAAACATCTGAAGCATCGGTGAAGGTTTTACCTCCTTGAATAAATTTGAAACCTGTATGTTTGCCATGTTAATGCCTCCTTAAACCTCTTTGGTTAATTGAATAAACTCCTCATTGTTCAAATCTCTCTTAAGCTTTAATGAAAGATCTTTTACCTTGGCTAGAAGAATCTTTTCTTGTTCTTCGGATAATGTTAAATTGTTTTCTGCTATCCATGACTTGATATTATCTTTACCACTCTTTTTTCCCAAGTACAATTTAGGTTCTGTTTGACCAGTTAGTGTCCATAGGTATGGAAGCATTGCCAATGGTTCTTCATCCTTGCAATTTGCCCAAAGACTTGATGGCATTCCTGTTTCCCAACCGAATATTCTGTCTCCCACAACTGGTTGCGTTGGATAGATGCCATATCCTGTTTTCTCAGCAACAAAATTTGACAATTCCTTCAAGGAATCCAATTTGATTCCAGTATCATAATCATATAGAACTCTTAAAGCCAAAGCCACCTGCTCAAGTGATACACTACCTGTTCTCTCACCAATTCCATTAACGGTAACATGAGCTACTTCAGCACCTGCTGCCAGTCCTGCTATTGTAGATGCTGTTCCCATTCCAAAGTCATTATGAAAATGAACTTCTATTGGTACACTAAATTCATTCTTAAGCTTTCTGACAGTATAAGCAGCACCTTCTGGTGAATAACATCCAAAAGTATCTACCAAAGCCAGTGAATCCATGTGCCCGCCTTCTGAAATTTGATGAACGGCATCAATAAGAAAATCAAGACTTGCTCTTGATGAGTCTGCAGGAAAGAAAGTCACATAAAGTCCCAATTCCTTGGCTGCTTGTGTCGCTTCAATAGCAGCTTTTATAGCTCTTTCAGGGCTCCATTTCTTGCCAAATTTAAGTAAATGCTCACTGCCTGGAATTTCTGCAAGAACATGATTAACGCCACACTCTTTAGCCAGCTTCATATCATCTGGCGTATTTCTAACAAAAGCAAATATCTTAGGTCCAAGATTCAGTTCTACGATTTCTTTTATTGCATCTGCATCCTCTTGTGAAGCAGCTGGAGTTCCCGCTTCGATTCTATGTACTCCTGCATAAGCCAATTTCTTTGCTATCTCTACTTTTTCTTTCCTTGTTAGTATGATTCCCGGTTGTTGTTCACCATCCCTTAGGGTAGTGTCCAGGATTTCGATGTTCTTTGGAAATTCAAACTTCTTCATTACTTCATCAGCATAGTTAGCTTGACTTACCCACCATTTTCCTTCTTCTCTATAACCCATTTTCGTCCTCCTTTTTTCTTATCTTGGTAACACGCTTTACAATGTTACTAAAATAAGATTATCATTGTTTTACTAACCTTGTCAACGGTTTTTTAGTGTTAGTATAATTATTTTTTAGAATTCAAACTTTTTATTTGTTATAGAGATTGATTGTATGTTAAAATGGTAAAAATGTAATAATAATAATAAGTATCGGAGGAACACTATGACTCAAATAGAAGATAACAACGACATATACTTCAGCATTACTGAAGTTGCAAATGTTTTGGAAGTTTCAGCTGCTACAATCAGAAACTGGGAAAAGCAAGAATTATTTGTCGCTAAAAGGAGCAGCAATTCCTATAGGATTTATAGCCTCAAAGATATTGAGGCACTTAAGCAAATAAACTATTACTCGAAGAATTACAAGATGAACGCACAAGCAATAAAAGATATAATGATCCCTAGAATGTCTTCACCACCTATCATGCAGGATGCTGAAGATAACGCACCTACCTCAGCCCCCAGCAGAAAACTGCTTGGCAAGAAATGGAAAGACTACAGAGTAGAAACCAATAAAACTCTTGAAGAGGTTGCCAACGATGTTGGTATTTCAGTATCTTATTTAAGTAAAATTGAGAATGGTCAAGCAAATGTTTCCTATGAAATCCTGGAAAAACTTGCAATTTATTACGGTAAGAGTATATTGCATTTCTTCGAACCTGAGGAAGAGGCAAAAGCAGTAGTTGAAAAGGGAAAAGGCGAAAAGATTCAAACCGGTTTAACCGGTGTAATGATGGAATCACTGATCGCTCAAAAGGAGAGAGTTTTATTTCCAATGATGTTCTACATTGAACCTGATTGTGGATCAAGCCATACTCATAAACACAATGGGGAAGAGTTTATTCATGTACTGTCCGGTACAATCAGGATAACTTTGGATGAAAAAGACAATCATAAATTAAAGGAAGGCGACTCAATTTATTTTAAATCTTCAACCCAACATAGTTGGAAAAATATTGGTACAAAAACTGCTAAGCTATTATGGGTTCACTCACCATATGAGAGAAACCTACAAGAAGACATGCTAGCAGAAAAATAACCAAAACAAGACACAAAAAGCGTACTGAATTCGCTCCTATTGAGCGAGTTCAGTACGCTTTTTATGCTATCCTATCTATACATTAAGGGGAGAACATCCTAGTCTTCTACGTGTTTTCCAGTTCCGGCCGGTGCACGTCCGCCTTTAAGTCCAAATACTATTACTAGTATGGTTACTACATAGGGGGTCATCATTACCAGCTGAGAAGGAAGTACACTTTGGAATATTGTCTGAAGCGCATCAAAGAATCCAAAGAAAGCACTTCCGGCCAATGCACCGAAAGGATTGTATCTTCCAAATGCGTTGATTACAACGGCAATATATCCACGTCCAGCGGTCATATCCTTGACAAACATTCCCATCTGTCCCAATGAAAGATACGCTCCACCAAGTCCTGCAAGAGCACCACTCATGGCAACTCCAAAGTATTTATATCCTTTTACATTCAATCCAACCGCACTGGCAGCATGAGGGTTTTCTCCAACCATTCTCATCCTAAGACCAAATGTAGTCTTGAACATAAATATCCAACTTATTATAACCAGTGCTATTGCAATGAAAAATATTGCATTTTGTGAGGCTAGTATAGGTCCTATAAAAGGTATATTCATAAGCCAATCTGGATCAAAGTTTGAAAAGCTTTCAACTATTTCCGACTTCCCACTCAATCCATAAACTATTGTCAACAACAAAGGAGTCATTGCCGCTGCCAGTAAATTGACTGCCATACCACTGATTGATCCATTAACTTTGTAATTTATATGCATTACAGCATGAAGCATCGAAAAAAGTACACCGGATACTACACCAAAAAGAAGGCCTATCCAGAGACTTCCCGTCAACCATGTCCCCATAATTGAAAAGAATGAACCAGCCAGCATCATCCCTTCAAGACCCAGATCAATTACACCTGCTCTCATCGAGAAGCTTCCTCCCGTAGCCGCAAGTAGCAAAGGTACAGTTCTTCTTAATGTTGATGCTAAAATGGAAATAATTAAAGCCATATCCACATCTATCATCATTGCACCTCACCTCCGGCTATCTCTTTTTTCTTGTTCTTACCGGTAATTTTTTTGAATAAGTTCAGTATCTGTCTGATCATTGCAGGTGCAGCAACAAAAATTATTACCAATACCTGAATAACATCAACAAACTCGATTGGTATTGAAGTTGTTCTACTTAGAGTTATGGTTCCCGCTCTCAGGATACCTATCATAAATGCAGCTGGTATAACACCGAAGGGACTATACGCTGCCAGAGCTGCTATTGATATTCCTGCAAATCCATATCCAGATGAAAAGCCTTCAATAAATCTATAGTTTACACCAAGAACCATTGCCGCTCCACCCATACCTGCCACTGCACCACTTAGTGCAAATGTAAGTATTGAAATCTTTGATACATTTATACCTGCTACTTCAGCAGCTTTTCTGTTGTTACCAGTTACCTTGATTTCATAACCGAAAACTGTTCTGTCCAACATATACTGAATTATTATTGCCAGTGCAATAACAATTAAAAGTGCTATGGTCAGCTGAGTCTGGGGTACCAGTCTCATCAACTCTGCGCTCTCGGCAATTCTTTCAGTCTGTCCAATACCGCTTCCTTCAGGCTTTAGTGGTCCGTTTGCCAAAAAGCTAGTAAAAAGGATTATGACATTGTTAAGCATTAGAGTCAGAATTATTTCACTGGCTCCAGTATATATCTTGGCTATCGCTACAAGCCCTGCGATAATTCCTCCTGCAATAAATGCCACAAACATCGCAAGTGGAATATGAACAATTCCTGGTATATTCGTTACATATGCTCCTACCAAGGCCGCTGCCATTGCACCTGCATAAAGTTGTCCCTCTGCTCCAGTATTGATCATTTTGACCTTATATGCAATTGCAAAAGATATTCCTGTAAACATAAGGGGTGTAGCCTGACTTAATGTCAGGGCAAATCCCTTTATTGTACTGAATGACAACCAAAAAATTGCCTTGTAGGTTTCAAAAGGTGAATACCCTGTTATTGAAATAAATATTGCTCCCAGAACCAATGAAAAAACCAATGCAAAAAAGGAATTTACGACTGAGGTTCTTAGATTTGAATACTTACTACTCTTCAAATTATCCAATCTCATTATAATTCCCCCTCAATCATTGATCTGCCGCCAGTCATCAATAATCCCATTTCTATATCGCTGAGTTTACCTGGCATTGTTTCAGATACAATTTCACCTTCAAACATTACCAAAAGTCTATCACTAAGTGTCTTGACTTCATCAAGATCTGCAGAAATCAACAGAATTGCAGCTCCCTTGTCCCTAAGTTCAATCATCTGTTGGTGAATATACTCCATTGCACCTACATCTACACCTCTTGTGGGATGTGCGATTATGATTGCCTTTGGGTCATGGCTGAAAGCTCTTGCTATTACAACCTTTTGCTGGTTTCCACCTGACAATTCTTCTATTTTTGCATCAACACTTGGTGCCTTTATAAGAAATTGGGTCTTTAACCTGTTTCCCTTCTCCTCGATGTCTTTTCTCTTAAGGATTCCCCTGCTGTCACAACAATCATCTTCTCTGTGATATCCAAGTATCAAATTGTACTTGATTGACATTTCCTTTACCAATCCCATTGATGTCCTGTCTTCAGGAACGTGTGCAATTCCTGCTCTGAGAAATTTATTACTTGTTCCCGAGATTTTTTCTCCATTTAGCAACAGCTCCATGGAATTCACTCTTCTAAGCCCTGTCAAAGCTTCAATCAACTGAGTCTGTCCGTTGCCTTCAACTCCAGCTATTCCGAGAATCTCACCAGCTTTTACCTCAAACGATACATTGTTTACTTTTTTCTTTCCGTCTTCCTCAACTGTCAGTCCTGAAACGCGAAGAGCAACCTCTCCGATATTCTTTGCAGGGTGTCTCTCCTGAAGGTCAACCTCTCGGCCTACCATCATTTCTGATAATTCATTTGTCGATACCTCTGACGGATCAACATCGTCTCTGATTAGCTCACCATCTCTAAGAATCATTACCCTGTCAGCCAAAGCTATTGTTTCCTTTAACTTATGGGTGATGATGATTATACTCTTTCCTTCAGCCCTTAGTCTCCTCAATATAATAAACAGGTCGTCTACCTCCTGGGGTGTTAAAACAGCTGTTGGTTCGTCAAGTATAATTATATCAGCTTTTCTGTATAGAACCTTAAGAATCTCAACTCTTTGCTGCTCTCCAACAGAAAGGTTTTCAACCTTGGTGTCAGGATCAATATTGAACTTGAACTGTGAAATAAGATCCTTAACTACCTTTCTGGCTTCTTTCATATCGACAAAGCCATTTTTCCCGGGTTCGCTACCAGCAATAATATTTTCCGTAACAGTAAATGCAGGCACCAGCATAAAATGCTGGTGCACCATACAGATTCCCTTTTCAATTGCATCTACCGGACGTCTGAAATCAATTGGCTCGCCACGATAGTAAACATCTCCAGAGGTGGGTTCAGTCATACCGTATAAAATTTTCATCAATGTAGATTTTCCAGCACCGTTTTCTCCAAGAAGAGAAAGTATCTCTCCCTCATTAAGTGTGAAATTTACATTTTTCAGAGCAACTGTTCCGGGATAGACCTTAGTGATTTTTTCCATTCTCACTATTTCCACTAAATTCACCTCCGAGCTTTATCTTAAACACATATAATTAATCTTCGTATCTGTTGTTTGCAGTCCAATCATCCAATTGGTCAAGATCAGTTGGAAGTACAATCTCTCCATCTATAATCTGTTGTCTTATGTCTTCGATTGTTGCAGTTACATCCTCTGGGATTTCAACATCCAATCCCTCTACATTGTAGTCAACAACACCTTCAGCCATGCTTAGTTCTGAGAATCCTGGCTCCCAGGTTCCTTCGCTAAGGGATTTTATTTCCTGGTCTACAAATACCCAAACCTTTTTGACGGAGGTACTTAAGCTTACCTCAGGGTCAACCATTGCAAGAGAAGTACCAATTACGTATCTGTTCTTTTCTTTAGCTGCTGCGAATACTCCTTGTGATGAGCTTCCTGCGTTGGCACTTACTATGTCTGCGCCTCTCTCATACATAACCAATGCCAATTCCTTAGCAGTTACCGGGTCATTGTATCCACCGATAAAGTTTGTAAGCATTTCAACTTCTGGGTTGATATATTTTGCTCCTGCAATAAATCCTGTTGCCTGCGCTCTTGACACTGGAGTGTCCATTGCTATTGTAAATCCTAATACATTTTCTGGGTTGCTAAGTGGGAATCTTTCATCCTGTGTTGCAATTCCTGCAAGTACTCCTGAAAGGAAATGCTGACCTGGATTTGATGATGCTATACTGTGGATATTGTCATATCCTTCAATCTTTTGGTCAAGCATTGTAAATCTTTGCTCAGGATAATCTTCTGCAACCATTTTCAAAGCTTCAACCTGCTCCGTACTTACCGCTATGATAGTTGCATATTCTCCTGAATCTGCAAACATTCTAAGTTGTGTTTCAAACTCTGATATATCTTTTGGTTCAGCGTAATCAAACTCAGCGTCATATTTTTCAGCTGCAGTCTCAACTCCGTAGAATACCTCGTCATTAAATCCGTTGTCTCCAAGTCCACCTACGCCTAGGATAGCTGCGAACTTCAATTTATCACTTTCTCCGCCGTTACCTTCTTCAGGAACCTCCGGAGTTTGTCCACCACAACCTGTTAGTAGTCCTATTAATAATACGCTTACGATTAAACCTAATATAATTTTTTTATTCATTAGTTCTCCTCCAAACATTTTAGTTTTAATATTTTCTCCCAAGAATCACATTTGCATTATATACAAAATCGTTTTCCTATGACCTGCATTCCCCCTTTGAATAATTTCAAGCTATTTGACTACACTGAGTAGAAAACTATCTACTACTACAGAGTCATTGATTCCAAAGATTAAATATCATACGGTTTGACTTTGCCGATAAGGTCAGCAAAATCAAATATTTTCGTATGTAGTTGATACAATTGTTACCCAATTGATGAACAACTATACTTACGGGTCAAAATTTGCTAAATTCAAAATATTCTGGTTGGTCATTGGTTGTCCAACAACTACTATGAATCTATAATATCATGTTGTTAAATCCCTTGTCAATTAATCTGCCACAATATTTCAAAAGTTTCTTCAATTTATTAAATAATGTCTGATTTATGTTGTAGTTCAGTATCTTTTCCCAGTTGATTGTCCACTAAGTTCGCAATATTTCAGTGGTTCCTAAATTACCAGCTCTTGACAATATGTTTGTTTATATACTAAACTTAAGTCAACATATTTGACTGTAAGGAGTGTTGTATTCATGAAATTGACCACAAAGAGCCTGTCTTCACAGGTTAAAGAGGCTATTTTGGCTATGATCAATGAGTCAAGTTTTATGAGCAAATTACCTTCAGAGAACAAGCTTGCAGCCCAGCTGGGCGTCAGTCGTAACACTGTTCGGGAAGCACTGAAGATCCTGGAAACCCAGGGACTGGTAATTTTGCGTCATGGAATTGGAACCTTTGTAACCAGTTATAATAGCAACGATAATATCAGATATAATATTGCACAACTGGACAGCACCACAAAAATTATTTCAGAGCATGGTTACGAGCCAGGAACAAAAAGCGTAAGCTATGATGTTCGGACTTCCAACGAAGCCATTTCCAGGGATCTTGGGAGTGATGTCCCCATGGATGTGTTTTATATCGAGCGTGTCAGAACTGCTGACAATGTGCCCATAGTTTTTGTTGAGGACTATATCCCCTATCAGGACGATATGATGGAAAAATTCGAGAAGAATGGGAACGCCTCACTTTTTAAATTCATTGATAAATACACACCTGTGTCATTTTCAAGCTGCTCAATACACGCAGTATTAAGTGATGAAAGACTGATGGATAAACTCTGCCTGGATAAACCAAAAGCTCTTCTTCTTCTGCAGCAGATTCATTATTCCTCACAAGGGATACCAGTTTTTTACTCAGACAGTTATTTTTTAACGGAAAAGTTGGAATTCAACGTAATACGGAGATTTATTGACTAGTTCTACTCTTTTATATGTAGAATATATTTTTTTAATATTTAAGATGTAGGACGACCAACTTATTATCAAGAAATCGAGGTATGCTATGCTGCTAAAAAATGGATATGTATTGCAAACTGATAAGAATGATATTTTTTTTAAAACTTTGGACATCCGAGTTGAGAACAGTGAAATAACAGAAATTGGAACTGACCTTGCCCCTAACTCAAATGAGGAACATATTGATCTTGACGGAGACATTGTACTTCCGGGGATGGTAAACAGTCATTATCACTCCTACACCAATATCATCCGTGGAACATCATTTGGAGAGCCACTTGAAATGTGGTCAAACGATACGGTGGCACTTGGTGGAGTTCTCTCTGAAAAGGATATGACTCTTTCAGCCTTTCTTGGAATAATTGAGATGCTAAAAGCTGGAGTTACAGCATGTGTTGATCATATCCCCCATCTGGCAAATGCTCACGCAATAGCCCAGGTTTACAAATCAACTGGTTTTAAAGCAGGACTTGCTCCTATGCTTCACAATATAAAGGACAGTGACCTGCTATACCAGATGGACAAAGAAATCCCAAAAGCAGAAGGTCCAAGTCCATTCCCATCAACAGACGAATATATAGAATTTTATAAAGACTTTATATCAAAATTCAACAATCCAGATGAAACCACAAGGGTTATGGTAGGTATCAACTCCCCTCAAAGGACAGATGATGATTTATTGAAGGTATCTTCTGATTTGGCCAGTGAATTTGACCTCCCAGTTCATAGCCATTTGCTTGAATCCAGGTGGCAAAGGCTTACAGCTGATAACACCTACTCCCCCGTGGTAAAGATGGACCAATTCGGATTACTTGGAGAAAATACATCTCTGGCGCATTGTGTTTGGTTGACTGATTCAGAGCTGGACATTATATCCAAAAGAGGTGCAACTGCAATTACCAACCCAACGAGCAACTATTTTCTTGGAAGTGGAGTATTCCCCGCCAGGAAGTTTATGAACAGGAATATCCCCATCACTATTGGGTCAGATGGAGTTAACTGTGGTACAAATCATAATATGCTGGAGATATTGAGATTCTTTATGCTGACTGAGCGAAATTCAAATCCTGATTTTAATAACTGGATAAGTGTGAAAAGAGGCTATGAAATGATTACCAAAAACGGTAGTTCAATTCTCGGTTTCTCAAAGCCAGCTGGTGAGATAAAAGTAGATCATGCTGCTGATATTGTAGTTGTTGATAAAACTCAGCTTCTGGATATTCTTCACTCATCCCTGCCAACCCAGTTGATTTTTAATACATCCTCTCTCCAAGTCAAACATGTGCTTATAAATGGTCGATTTGTGATGAAGGATGGAGAAATATACGGATTATCAGAAAAAGATTTAAGAATGGAGATTGCTCAGAGAAAGCGAGAGCTGGAAGAGTTAATGAAAGAGGCTCTCCAAAAAGCATCAAAGAATAAGGAACCGTTCCAAAAGATATTCAAAGAATTACAAAATAAATTCACATATTAAAACAATTTAGAAGAAATGCTGTTACCAATCCGGTAACAGCATTTTCTTACTCACTTAAGGAGGGTATTGAATTTTTCATTAAACAGTTTTCTTAAATATTTTTTGTCCTCAACTGAAGCAAAGGAAACTTCCACTCCGTTTAGAATCACTCGTCGAAGATCATCCAGACTAAAGTCGATCTTAGTAACCAGCTTTTCATATTCCTCAATCAAGTCTGTATTTGAAACCGTCATATTATCTGTATTTGCAGTTACGATGATACCATCCTCCAGATATCTTTTAATTGGATGCTCTTCGTAAGAATCGATTGCCTTGGTTTGAATATTGCTTGTTACACAAAGCTCCAATGGAATCCTGTTCTCCTTGACAAACCGATAAACCTCATCGTTCATATATGCATGGACACCATGTCCTATTCTCTCTGCATGCAACTCATTAACTGAAGTTAAAATGTTTTCTGGTAACCCTGTCTCACCTGCATGAACTGTTCTGTGGAATCCGTACTCTTTTGCAAGCTGAAAGGCTTCTTTGTGAAGTTCAGGTGGATAGTCCTGCTCATTTCCTGCAAGGTCAATTGCAACTACACCTTTTCCAAGGAATTTTCTTCCCTGTCTTACAACTTCCAGACTCTTTTCTGGAGAATGATGCCTCATCAGGATTAAAATCAGATTTGATATTACACCAAAATCTCTCTTTCCATCCTCCATGCCCTTAAGCACCGCCTCAACTGCTTCATCAAAGCTGAGACCTTCATTCAAGTGGAAAAAGGGTGCAAACCTTATCTCAATATAATACACATTCTGCTTGCTTAAATCTTCAATAAGCTCGTAGGCAATACGGGTAAGATGTTCTTTTTTCTGCATAACGCTTAGGGTAAGCTGGAATCTCTCCAGATACTCTTTAAGAGACGTGCATTCTTCATGTGCCTGAACATGACCCTTAAACTCATTAAGGTCATCCGTGTAATGGGGAATGCCTTCTTTTTTTACTATTTCCAGTATAGTCTCCGGTCTGATGCTTCCACTTAGGTGACAGTGCAAATCCAATTTTGGCAATTCCTTGATAATTTCTGTATTGTTCATCCAGAATCAACCTTTCATAGAAAATATTCCCGGCAATCTATGATTTGCCAGGAATACCTGTATTAAAATTTACTTTCTTGCTTCAACAGCTTTTCTGTGAAGCTCCTGACATACGCATTCATGGTTTTCTTCAACCTTCATAGCTGTTGTAAATAGAAGTTTCTTAAGCTTTTCATTGTTGTCCTTAACAACACTTCTGTGAAGTGCAAGATCCGGTTCAACATCGGTAATGCCTGCAGCCATGTCAGTTACAAGATTTACTGTTGAGTAACAGATTCCGACTTCTCTGGCCAAAGTGGCCTCTGTTGAATTTGTCATTCCCACTACATCCATACCCCAGCTTCTGAATACTTTAACTTCAAGAGCTGTTTCATACCTTGGTCCACCAGTACAGATATAGTTACCCTTTTCATGGAGCTCAATTTGAAGCTCTTTGGCTGATTCAATAAAGAGATTTCTAAGTTCCGGACAGTAAGGATTTGTCATATTTACAGAATGCTGTCCGAATGTTGACTCCCTGTTCCATGCAAAGTCCATGAACTGGTCAATCAAAACCAGGTCCCCAACCTTCATTTCAGGATTAAGTGATCCAACTGCATTCATTGAAATAGCTCTTTTTACTCCCAACTGCTCCAATGCCTTCATATTTGCATGGTAATTTACCTGGTATGCAAGTACTCCGTGCTGAATACCATGTCTTGGTAAAAATATTATTTCACGATCATCCATTTGTGATACATATACTTTTGTCTGGCCATATTCAGTATCAATTACTCTTTCTTCAGGATCTTTTAAAAAACTTGTATCATAAAGACCCGTCCCTCCGATTATTGCTATTTTCATACAGTCACCTCCGCGATTATTTAAACAGTTTTTCCTGGTTTACTTAAGTTTGCTAAAGAGTGCAATCTTTGCAGTGTCTTCAGCCATTTCAGCCATAAAGAATGCCTTTCTGAAGTCAGGACCTACTGATGTCAAACCATGCTCCTTCATAAGGATTACAATTCTCTCAGGATTCTTGTATTCTTCAAGAACATTTGCAGCCAGATCTTCAGATCCTGATCCAGCGATACCAACGGTTGGAACTTTTTTCAAGTATCCCTTTGCGTGGTTTGTTACAAGGGGCAGCTCATCGTGATTTGCTGCAACTGCTGTCGCATAAGGTGGATGAATATGGATTACTGCATTTACATCCGGTCTTACCTTGTAGATTCCTGCGTGGAATCTCCACTCTTTTGATTTTTGAACTGAACCTTCGAGATGATTTCCATCAAGGTCAATTTTAACTACATCATCAACAGTCATATCACTAAATGCACTTCCCGTACCCTTTATAAGAATTGCGTCTTCTCCAGGTACTCTACAGCTTATATTTCCGCCCGTTGCACAAATCATACCTCTGTCATAGCATTTTCTACTGTATTCAACCAGTTCTTCCTTTAATTTTAAAATATCCATTTTAATACCTCCTATTTATCTTTTCCAAGTGATGGATGCCAATAATTCTTGTTATTTTCTTTCTTAAGCTGCTCCCATTCGTGTAGAATCACTGCAGCTTCCGTTGCAGCCTCAATGCTTTTTTCAACTCCACCGTATACAAATTCATCTGTAACTCTGTTTCCAATTACGGCAAATATTGCCCCAGCCTTGATCTTGAAAAGGCTTGACAGAGTCAATACGGTTGCTGCTTCCATTTCGTAGTTTAACACATTTGCAGCTCTAAGATCCTGATATCTGTCATCAAACCAGCTTTGTCTGTATCCTCCAAATCCCGGTCTGTTCTGACCGCAGAAGAATGATGCAGCTGTTGCTGTTATTCCAACATGGTAAGTGTATCCAAGTCTTTCACATGCTTCAACCAAAGCAGCAACCACTTCGTAATCAGCAATCGCAGGATAGTTTAGGTTAACGTAGTTTTCACTTGTTCCGTCATATCTTACTGCCCCTGATGAAATAATTAAATCTCCAGGTCTAATATGAGGCTGAATAGCAGAAGTTGTTCCAACACGAATAAACTTCTTTGCCCCAACTTCAGCCAGTTCTTCAAGTGCACTTGCAGTTGATCCACCGCCTGCTCCTGTTGAACATGCCGATATATCCATTCCTCTGATTTTCCCAGTGTGAGTTACGTGCTCCCTGTAGGCAGCTATTTCTCTTGATTCATCCCATAATTCTGACATCTTTGGTACCCTGTCAGGATCTCCAGGGAGTAATACTGTTTCAGCTACATCACCTGGACGACATCTTATATGATATTGAAGTCTTCCTTCCAGTTCCGGTCTTTCAGCTTGTGAGTTCCAGTTACTATTCTCTGACATTTAAACTCCTCCTCTTGTTAAAGATGCTATTAAAACATATTCCTAGTCTTCATTAGCCAGCTTGGTCAATTTCTCCTTAAATGGTTTTTCCAAAGCTCCGGCTTCAGTGATAATTGCTGTAATATACTCATTCGGTGTAATATCAAATCCAGGATAAAGTGCTTCCACACCTTCGGCTGCGATTCTAACTCCATTTATCATTGTAACTTCGCTGCTGTCTCTCATTTCAATTTCTATGTCTTTTCCGCTTTCTGCATTCATGTCAATATTATATTTTGATGTTGATATATGAAATGGTATTCCATGATCCCTTGCAACAAGTGAAATCATATATGTTCCAATCTTGTTTGCGGTGTCCCCATTGATTGCAAGACGGTCAGATCCAGTAATAACTCTGTCGAACATTCCCTTTTGTGCTATTGCACCCACCATGTTGTCAGTAATCAAAGTAACGGGAATACCCAGTTTTTTCAATTCCCATGCAGTGATTCTTGCACCTTGGAAATACGGTCTTGTCTCACAGGCAATAACCTTGATGTTTTTTCCTTGATCCATTGCAGTTCTAAATACGGAAAGGGTTCTTCCTCCAAATCCAAATCCTGCAACTCCTCCGGCATGACAAATTGTAAGGATTGTCTCTCCTTCTTTGATAAGGTCCGCGCCGGCTTTCCCAATTTTTCTTTCAACATCAAGCTGCTTTTCCATAATGTCAATTGCTCTTTTTTGCATTTCCTGAACGAGCTCTTCGCTACTTAATCCATCTATATCTTTACATAGCATATCTACAGTTCTGTGCATGTTTATAGCAGTTGGTCTTGTTGCTTTTAGATACTCTCCTGCCTTCTTTATTTCAGCTGCATCACCTTTGCTGCTGAATGTAGCCATGATTATTCCATAGATCCCAGCAAGTGCAATTGCTCCAGAACCTCTAATAACCATAGTTTTGATCGATTTTGCAACGGCTTCCATGTCTTCAAGCTCAACATACTCTTCCTTAGGAAGCTTTAACTGATCAAGCATAACAATTTTGCCATCTTCATACCATGCAGGTAAAAGAAGATCATCGTTTTTCAGTTTTTCAACATAATCCTTCAATAATTGATCCATTATCAACACTCCTTGCTGTATCGTTAGTTAGTAGTATCCGCATTATCTATTCTAAAATTTAAAGAACTCAACTATCTTTGCACCAAGAAATATTCCAACTATTCCCACCACTCCAGGTAGTGTAGGTGGTGCCGGTAATGGAAGTTTTAATAATGAAAACACCCCCCCTGCAACCAGTCCTGTTATAAGTGCCAATATTGTTAAATTCATCTGTATCACCTGCCTTAAATATTTTGTTTAGATATTTTATTATTTCCGGTATTGTAACCGGTTACATCGCATTTAAAAAAAAATTATTTTGAACCGCAGCTTTTTCTTACTACCAGTTGAGGCTTTGTAACTATCTGCTGCGTCTTGGTTCCATCATTCTTTAATATGTCCAGAAGGATTTCAAATCCTTTTTTTCCGAACTCCTCTTGTCTGTTGTCTATTGTAGTAAGCTGTATTGAGAAGTATGATGCAAATCTGATATTGTCAAATCCAACAACAGCCATATCCTCAGGTATCCTGATTCCATTTCTCTCAAGCGCTTCCATATGTGAGAGAGCGATATTGTCATTAAACGCAAATATTGCAGTAGGTCTTTCCTCTTTATTCATTGAGATTATATTCTTTACATTCTCAGTCACAGAATCCTCAAGGTAAAGACCCTTTTGAATCTCCAATCCGTTGGAATCAAAAGCTTTCTTGTAGCCTTCATATCTTAATTGGTTCAGGTAGTTGTCATATTTCTCAGTGCAATATGCAATTTTTTTGTGCCCCAGTTTCACAAGATGCTCCACAGCCATTCGAGCGCCTTCCATGTTGTCAACGGATACGTAATTTACTGGATACTTGTACTGAATCGGCCCCATCAGGACAAAAGGAATCTCATTCTCATGAAGGTGATCCAAGGTCTTTTCATCGATATCAGCAGTTGACATTATAATACCATCAACATCTCTGCTTTGAAGAACCATTATATCTCTTAATGTCTTTTCCGTGTTATACCCAGAATTCAGGATAATAATTTGGTATCCATTTTCGCTGGCAGCTCTTTCCGCTCCTTCAATCAATTCTCCGAAAAAAGGATTTGATACGTTGGGAACAATGATTCCCACAGTATTGGTGCTTCTTGTGGATAAGCCCCTTGCGTTTGTATTTGGTATAAATCCAAACTCATCAATAACCTTCATGACTCTTTTTTTTGTTTCATCAGTTACCTGGTCGCTGTTATTGATTACCCTTGATACTGTAGCAACGGATACTCCGCATTTTAATGCAACATCTCTAATTGTTACCTTCATAATATGCCTCCATTTAAATGTAACCGTTTACATTCCGGTTAAAAAAATATAGCTTTCGCTAATTTCATATTCTTTTCTCTTTAGTCTATTTTATACAACATCCCTAATTAATGCAAGGAAAAGATGAATAATACATTCAATATAATTTGTCATTTCCTTGCAATCCCCCCCTTCTTCCAGTAAAATGAACACATAACTATACAAAAAAGGAGACATAATATGCTGGATTCCATTTATACAATTCTAAAAAATCATTTAATAGTACCTGCAATTGTAATAGTAGTATTGTTTTTTACAAGACCTTTGATAAACAAGTTCTTGAGAAAAAAAGAAACATACTCCCGGCTTGGAAACTGGATTATTCTCTATGCTTTTCTGATCTTTTTTCTAAGCTACTACCAGAACTCAACCTGGTT
Source organism: Soehngenia sp. (assembly GCA_024637045.1). Classification (GTDB taxonomy): domain Bacteria; phylum Bacillota; class Clostridia; order Tissierellales; family Tissierellaceae; genus Gudongella. Next base: position 75,895 of record JAGXFX010000009.1, on the reverse strand, counting down.
ACTCCATCCATTTATTTCCTTTGGTTCGGTTGGCATAAATCTTAACCTCTTGATTGTATCATTCCTTATTATCACCATGGCCTTTCATATCTCAAAGGTTTTTACAAAGCAATTTTTACCCAGTGTATACAGCAGATACCAGCTAGATAAAGGTATTCAGTTTACCTTCAACAGACTTTTCCACTATGTAATCATGATAATCGCAATATTTATGACTGCTTCAGTGGTTGGTATTCAGCTTAGTGCACTGACAGTCTTTGCCGGAGTCCTTGGTGTTGGTGTCGGATTTGGATTGCAGAATATAACATCAAACTTCATCTCAGGTATAATCCTTTTATTTGAAAGACCAATAAAAATTGGAGACCGTGTTATTGTGGAGGATATAATCGGTGATGTTGAGCAAATAAATATGCGTGCAACAATTATCCGTTCTGTTAACAACGAGCATATTATTGTTCCCAACTCATATTTTCTTGAGGAGCATGTTATTAACCGTTCATTTGGATCACCCTTTATGAGACTTGTTGCACCGGTGGGCGTGTCTTACGATTCTGATCCAGACAAGGTCAAGGAGTTACTGCTTCAGGTAGCTTATGACGAAGCAAAGGTAAACCCGGCTGTTCTCCTCGAACCAAAGCCCTATATCCATTTTGTGGGATTCGGAAACTCATCCCTGGACTTTGAAATATTTGTATGGGTCTCAGACCCAAGAGATCTTATCAAGGTAAAGACAAATATTAATTTTAAGATCTTCCGTATCTTTAAAGAGAACAATATTGAAATACCATTTCCACAACGAGATCTTCACCTTCGATCAGTTGATAAGGATTTACTTGAAAATCAGTTTTCAAAAACAGACAAATAAATATACTATCTGCAAAAGGGCTCATCACTTTTATGATGAGCTCTTTTGATTTTTTTCTGCACAAAATACACCAAGTCATTCGAAAAGATTGTATTCCAATCGAATAATTTGGTGTATCAACTGCTTTCTTGGGATCTTTTAATGGCTTTGTATCCTGAGACTACATCATTTAGCTCTTCGGTAATTCCATTTTGTCTTTGAGTGCTGTATGAAAAATTAAGTTGTTCAAGTTTTTCATCGATATTTTTTTCTGCAGAAGTCATTGACTCTATCCTGCTTATATTTTCAGAAACCAGGGAATAGCAAAAGCTTCTGAATAATGTTACGAAAAAGTACTGTCTTATTATATCTGAAATCAACAAATCCCTATCCATTTCATATGTTGGAAGACTCCTGGATTCCCACTCCATTTCCTTACTTACAAATTTTCTAAAGTCAACTGGAAAAAGCACACTGCTTTGCTCAGTATAGCTAGTATGAGCTTCAGGCTTGCAATAATGTAGCATTATGTTACTTATATTTTCCTTGTTTCTCAGCTCCTCAATTTCTATTAGCAATTTCTGCACAATTGATGTTATTCCGTCATTGGTCTGAGGTACAGGCAACAAACTGTATATATCATATTCAGGTTCAAGTCGTTTGAAGATTTGCTGTCCAACAACAATAATGATATTCGTACTGTTTGATTCCACTATGGATTTGGTATAATCTATAATATTTTCATTAAATCGGCCAGCCAATCCATGGTCAGACCCAAAAACTATATGAAGAGTTGAGCCCTCCTTGGGTTTAATATTTTCAACAGGTCTTTCTTCCTCTTGAGACAACACAATATAAATGCCCATATCCAGGATTTTACGATAATTTCCAGAAGCTTCTGCTGCATTCTGGAACTGGTTAATATTCATGGACGCATGAGCTTTCATTGTCTTGACAATGGATTTCAGACTTTCTGCTGAATCAATGCTCCTCCGAAGATTCTGCAGAGTTTGCATCACTAATCAACTCCTCTTCTATTCGCTCGGAAACTTTCGCTTTAAATTCCGACTTGATTTCCTCGCCTATCTTATCGGTTGACCTGATATGGTCTCTGAATTCATCAAATTCCCTCACTACATCTTTAACCAATAACTCTGCATCTTTAATTTTCTCAAGAGGCACCTGATCAAAAAGTCCTTCTGTCAGCGCAAGGAAAATACCAATTTGTTCAACTACATCTACAGGAGAAAATTGAGACTGGTTGAATACTGTCCTAATCCTTTCACCTCTTGCCAATATCTTTTTTGTTTGATCGTCGAGTTTTGTACCAAAGCTTGCAAATATCTCAAGTTCTTCAAATTGCGAGAATGAAAGCTTCAAATCATTAGTTATGTTTCTGTATACAGGTAGCTGAGTTTTTCCACCTACTCTGGATAGTGAATCTCCAATATTCAGCGCTGGAATATTCCCCTTATTGAAAATTTTTGATGATAGGAAAATCTGTCCATCTGTAATTGAAATAAGATTGGTAGGAATATATGCAGAAATATTCTCTGCCTGAGTCTCGATAATAGGCAAAGCCGTAAGACTACCATCTCCAAGGTCCTCGTTCAGATGTGTTGAGCGCTCAAGTAGTCTGGAGTGAATATAAAATATATCCCCAGGATACGCTTCTCTTCCTGGTGGTCTTTCCAAAAGTAGTGATAATTCCCTGTAAGCCCTGGCATGCTTGGTCAGATCATCATAGACAATCAAAACATCTTCGCCATTCTCCATAAAGTACTCTCCCATTGCAGTTGCAGCATAGGGTGCAATATATGCAAGGCCCGGTGGATCATCAGCCTGTGCAACAATAACAATTGTATGGCTCATGGCCTGGTTCTCCTTAAGGGATTCCATTAGCTTTGCAATAGTTGATGCTTGCTGTCCGATTGCACAATATATGCAAATAACATCCTTGTCCCTTTGATTGATTATGGTATCAATTGCTATTGCCGTCTTACCGGTCTGTCTGTCTCCCACAATCAGTTCACGTTGTCCTTTTCCAATGGGCACAATTGAGTCGATTACCTTTAATCCAGTCTGCAGAGGGCTATCTACAGGATCTCGGTCCAGTATGGAAGGAGCCTCCCGTTCAATCGGCAGCCTTTTAGATACAGATATAGTTCCCGAACCATCCAACGCTTCTCCCAAGGGATTTATTGCTCTTCCAATAAACTCATGCCCAACTGGAATCTCTGCTACGCTGTATGTCCTCTTTACGGTATCCCCGGATTTTATGTGATTATAGTCTCCCAATAGTATGACTCCTACGTTGTCGGTGCCCAGGTTGAAGGCCATTCCTTTTGTTCCCTTTGGAAATTGTATCAACTCCTGGTACTTGACCTTTCTTAATCCCTTGACAATGGCAATTCCCCGATCCAAAGAGACTACTTCACCCATCTCCTCCACTTCATACTTATCGAGGTTTTCATCCAAAGCAATATCAACAAATTCACCGAATTTGGTTAATTGTTCTTTAATCATTGTGAATTGCCCCTTTACTAATTCTTTGCCTCAATAGTCTTTAGAATGTTAATCTCTGTCTGTTCTAGATATTTTTTCAGACTACTATTCAATACATAGGATTCAAGTCTCAATTCATATCCCATAACGAGTTCCTCATTCACCGAGTATCGAAGTTCCTTGAAATTCTTAAACTTTTCCTTTAAAGCTGACTCAAGTGTTTTTTTCTTTTCTTTTGAAATCTCATCAGCGCTTACAAATTCAAATTTTTCCTCTTCAAAGGAAATCTCAAACTCGGAAGCTGCATTGTCCAGCTTATCAATTTTATTTAAGAATGACTCAAAATATTCTTCTTCCAGCTCTTCATCAGTTATATAGGATAATATCTGCCGGGCAATCTTTACTGAGTTTTTTCCAAGTGTAGTCTGTATTTCTCTGGACAGCTTATTTTTGTCATCTTCAATTTCCTTTAAAAACTCTTCTCTTCTTCTATCAGCTTCATTTTTGTACTCTTCGAGAAGTTCATCCTTTATTTCTTCAGCCTTTTTTCTGGCCTCCCTAATTGTAGCCTCTTCTTCAGACTCCAATTGGGACAGTTTTGTCTCATATTCATCCATTAAGCTTCTGGCATCTGCCATTTTCTCTTCGGATTCCTCTATCAACTGGTCTATCTTTTCCTGTCTGTTTTCCATTACCTGGTTAACAGGCTTGTAGAAAATCTTCCTAAGTATTAACAACAGAATAAAAAAGTTGAACACTTGGGCTAAAATTTCAAACCATTCTATTTGCATGATATCACCCCATAATCGCATTCCAGAACGGATTGGCGAAAAGAAGAATCATGGATATTACAAAACAGTAAATAGCCGTAGACTCTATCATTGCCAGTCCTACAAAAAGCGTCCTGGAGATTGTATTTGCCTCATCAGGCTGCTGGGCAATTGACCTCAATGCCTGTGCAACCGCGTTCCCTTCTCCTATGGCCGGTGCAATTGATCCAATTGCTATTGTAAATCCTGCCATTACAATGGATGTCATTCCTATAACCGTTATTGAATCCATAACTCATCCTCCTTGATTTTCACTTGTAGCTGAAGCTATATAGACAGTTGCCAGTATGGCAAAAATATATGCTTGTATAGCTCCAGTAAGAATCCCGAACAACTGTATAACTACTGGAAAGAAAAAGGGTACTACACCCAATAGAATAATAACTATTACGCTTGTACTCATAACATTTCCATACAATCTGACTGCCAGTGAGACAATTCTTGAAAATTCACTTATAATGTTAAATGGCAGCATTACAATTGACGGCTTTGTATATTCTTTAAGGTAGTTCTTTATACCAATGCTCTGTATCCCGTAAAAAGGAACTGCAAAGAACACATAAAGAGACAAGGCTATTGTTGTATTTAAAGACCCTGTTGGGGCATGGAAGCCTGGTATAATCGACAAAATCGTTGCCGTCATAATAAAAATGAAAAGAGTGCTGATAAATGGCAGGTACCTTCCAGGGTCCTGCTGACTTACACTTCTGATCTGATTTTTCATTGTAATCAGTGTCGCTTCAAGGATAGACTGGCTCTTGGACATATCGCTTTCTTCGGTCAGATTTCTCGTCAAAAGCAACCCTCCCACTGTCAGCAGCAACATTGTCACCCAAGTAAACACCAAGGTCGCAGTTATCCTGACAAATCCCCATTCAAAATATACTATGCTACTAGGATCAATTGACATTTTTCTCTCCTATTCCTTTCATATAACCTAACTTTCCTTCTTTTTTACCCACGAGGTCAAATAAATTCTTGCCAATATTATCCCCACCAATGCCAGGGGAATATTGTAGTAATTATCTCCTCTGATAAGATATAATCCCAACACTACAATTAACATCCTGATAATCAAGCTTGCTATCATAAATACTGCTGGATGCTTCATATCTGCCATTCGATTGACACTAAAGTAAAGACCTCCAAAGAAGACTCCCCCCAGCAAAATACCAGTCAGGAATGCTATTACCATATTTTCACTTCCTTTTATTGCTTTTTTCGTTAACCCAGCGCCATGCATTATAACAACCCATGATCAACCCTGCAAACATAAGGGTAAGGGTCCAGGAAAAATCAACCTGAAATCTTTTGTCCAGATATATGCCCAGAGCAACTCCAAGAAGCGTTGGAACGGTTATGGACCAGCCAATTATTCCGAAAACGCCCATACCAAACATAATCTCTTTTCCTTCTTTTTTAGCCCTAAGCCTGTTCTTTACATCATCTGATATCTTGGTAGTAAGCTCTTCTTCAGGGGTAGGTTTTTTCTTATCCAAAGCTATCACTCCATTTCAGAGATTCTCTTCAGTGTGGCAATTTCCATTCTGGATAGTATCTCATTGGTGACTTTTTCTTTTTCACTTAGCACACTTAGCTTTTCCTCAACTGCCTGATTAAGCTTTTCAAGGGATTCTCCCCTGATAACCTGCTGGCACACAACATAAACCAAGTCGTCCTTCTTCACCAGAACCCCATAATTTATTGCGTAGTATTCCTCTGACCCATCTACCACAAGTGTAAGTATCCCGGCTTTCAATGAAGAAACAAAATCAATGTGCCTGGGAAGGATCTGGAAATTTCCTTCAGTCCCTGGTGCCGTTATGCTGTCTATTTTCTTTTGAACAATCGTCTTGTTAGGAATTATTATTTCTACGTTCATTGGCCTCATCCACATTTCCTATCATATACAGGTCACTCTCCCTATAATCCTCAAATTCATCATTAAGTATCCTCTCAAATCCATCTAGAGAATCCTCGAGCTCCACAAACCTTCCTTCCATTCCTGTGAATTGTTCAGTGGTAAAAAACGGCTGTGTCAAGAATCTCTGCAGCTTCCTTGCCCGAAGCACCGTATCCCTATTTTCCTTTGAAAGCTCCTCTATTCCAAGCATTGCTATTACATCCTTAAGCTCGTCATAGATTGCAAGATTCCTCTTTATTTCCTGAGCAATATCATAATGCCTTTCTCCTACAATTCTCTTGTTCAGCATCTTTGATGTGGTATTCAGAGGGTCAATGGCAGGATACAATCCTTCACTGGCTTTCTTTCTGGACAGGATAATTGAGGCTGACAAGTGAGAAAAAATATGGGTTGCCGATGGGTCGGTAAAGTCATCTGCAGGTACATATACAGCCTGAATTGAGGTTATTGAGTTTGTTTTGGTACTTGAAATCCTTTCCTCAAGCTCTGAAAGTTCACTGGAAAGTGTTGGTTGATACCCAACCCTTGAGGGCATTTTGCCCATCAGTCCGGAAACTTCAGATCCTGCCTGGATAAACCTGAAAATATTGTCAATTAATAGCAGAACATCCTTTTTTTCAACATCCCTTAAATACTCAGACATTGTCAATGCAGCATGACCAACGCGAAATCTCGCTCCAGGGGGTTCATTCATCTGGGCAAATATTAGAATTGCATTTTCAATTACCCCAGTATTCCTCATTTCCCTGTATAGCTCCTCTGCTTCCCTTGATCTTTCACCAATTCCACAGAATACGCTGTAGCCCTTGCTGTTCTTGGCCGTGTTGTTTATTAGTTCAGTAATAAGTACCGACTTTCCTACTCCAGCACCACCAAAAAGTCCTGCCTTTTCACCTTTGGGTAATGGTGCCAGTACATCAATAGCTTTTATACCCGTAAGGAATATCTCATCTGAAGAGCTTCTCTGTGAAAATGATACCGGATCCTGATGGATGGACCTTAGGATAGTATCTTCTTTTTTTCCTGGATCTACCAGATTGTTACCAAATACATCATACAAGTTTCCCAACGTCTGCTTCCCCACAGGAATCATCAAATGACCTCCCGTATCCCATATGGGATCCTTCCTGGCAAGTCCTGCAGTAAATGTTAGAGCAATAAGCTTTACAGTTGTTGAATCAACATGAGAACTGACCTCAAAAATCATCTCATTATTTTCCCCTGCCACTATTTTATTATTAATCTCAGGAAGCTTATTCTCAAAAACAGCCTCCACAACACTTCCTCTGACTGTCTTTACATATCCTTCATTCATGCTCGGCATCCGAATCACCCCATTTCGACGGTATAATTACTATCTACCCAAACTCTTCTATAACTAATCCTGTTCAAATGGAAAGCTGAAATCAAGATTCAGACTATCCCTTAACCTAACCAGATCATTCTGCACACCTTCATTTACAGGAACTCCTTTGTCCTTTCTTTCCAAAGACTCAAGGTACTCTTTTTCTCCTGCTGTGTAAATTCTATCTTCACCAGGTGAAACCTTGGAGCTTCTCAATTCTCTTAGTATATTACCCGTTGTACGCTTAAAGCTTTCAGCACCCATAAAGGCTTCAGTATCAATTGCAAGGAAGAAGTGTCCAAGGGGATACGATATCTTCTCGCCATTTTCACCAATTCCAGAAAGCATTCTTAAAAAGCTTCCCGCCTGCAAGGCAGCCGACAGAATTTCCACCACTGTGGCATAGCCATAACCCTTGTAGCCTCCCATCTCCTCGCCTATTCCTCCAAGAGGAGCAAATGCAGCCTCACCTGAAAGTAAATCCTTTAGTATTTTTTCACTGTCGGTCATTGCAGAACCATCGCTTCCAATGACCATACCCGAAGGAGTATCCTTGCTCATCCTTGCATAGTATTCAATCTTTCCCCTTTGGGTTATGCTTGTGGCACAGTCCAATACAAATGGGAAGTGCTCATCTGTAGGCATCCCAAAGGTCAGAGGATTAGTGCCAAGCATATTCTCAACACCGAAGGTAGGAGCAATGGACGGCCTTGCATTGGTACCGGTGATTCCAATCATATCCTCTTCTGTTGCCATGGTAGCATAATATCCTGCTATTCCGTAGTGGGTGGAGTTTCTAACTGCTACCATACCCATGCCATACTTCTTGGCCTTTTCAATTGCAAGCTTCATTGACTTGTAGGACACAACCATTCCCATTCCGTTATGTCCATCAACTACTGCAGTAGTTGGGGTTTCCCTTACAACTTCAAATTCTGTAATAGGATTAAGTATCCCCTCATTTATCCTGTCAATATAGATGGGCTTGAACCTGTTTACGCCATGGCTTTCAATTCCTCTCATATCACTTTCCATAAGAATATCAGCACAAATCAAGGCATCCTCTCTTGGAACGCCTACCTCTTCAAAAGCAGCCACCATAAAATCCCCAATCAAATCCCAAGGCAAATAGATTTTCTTATCCATTGTCTCCCTCCTTAATCACTCCAAAAGTAAATGCTTATCGCCAGAGTTTCTGCTTTGCTTCCAATATTTTTTTCTGATTAAGCTTCTCTTTCTTTTAAATTTATACCCTTTGTTTTGCTTCATCTACGCTATTATTCACATTTACCTGATTTTGAAGAATAATTGTGAACTTTACTGTTTGACACACTGTTCTATTTCTGGTATATTGTTCTCAAGTTAATAATACAATTGTACTAGGGGAGCTGGAAAGGCCAGCTGAAAGTGAAACCCATAAGTTTCTTACTCTTATACCTGATCTGGATAATGCCAGCGTAGGAAAGTATCATACTGCATATAATGCATATTTCCGTCGCAAGGAGGTATGCATTTATTTTTTACCTTGCAGAGGCCTAACCTTCTAGTACATAAAATACAAGGAGGTTTTTTTATGCGAACAAGGAAACTCGTATTAAGTGGATTACTGGTATCGATCGGTGTACTTGCAAGTCACATAATTGTTATTCCAATTAACGTTGCAAAGGCATATCCCCTGCAACATACAATAAACGTTATAGGTGCAATCTTGTTGGGACCTGGCTATGCTGTGGCCAATGCTTTTCTGATTTCACTATTGAGAAACATTTTGGGAGTTGGATCAATATTGGCATTCCCTGGAAGTATCTTCGGTGCAATGCTTGCGGGGATTGCCTACAAACAATTCAAAAAAACATATGCAGCAGGAATTGGCGAAGTGATTGGCACAGGCCTGATTGGAAGCCTGGCTGCATTTCCTCTGTCAAAGTTCCTTCTGGGTTCTGAAACAGGTGCATTCTTCTTTATCCCACCTTTTATCATTTCAAGCCTCGGTGGAGCAGTTCTTGGAGTCTTAGTCGTCAAGTCACTGAAAAATCTAAAGAGGGGGGTATTGTTAAAATGAAAAAGGTATTGACTATAGCCGGAAGTGATTCATCAGGGGGAGCCGGAATACAAGGAGATTTAAAGACGTTTTCTGCAAACGAAACATTCGGGATGAGTGTAATAACAGCAATAACAGCTCAGAATACCCAAGGAGTGTTTCTGGTACATGATATACCAAGCGAAGCAATAGAAGCACAGATAAATACACTTTTTGAAGATATAGAAATAGACGGTATTAAAATAGGCATGGTATCCATTCCAGAAACAATAGAAATGATTGCTGCGACTTTAAAAAAATTCAATCTCCCTGAAATTGTGCTTGATCCGGTCATGGTATCTAAAAGCGGTTCGAACCTGCTTCAACCTAATGCAATCCATGCACTGAAGAAACACCTTGTTCCTATGGCATACCTTATCACTCCCAATATTCCGGAGGCAGAGGTATTGACGGGGATGAGAATAAAAAGCGAAGAAGAAATGATAGAAGCAGCCAAGGCTCTTATGAATCTTGGATGTAAAAACGTACTCCTAAAGGGAGGTCATCTAGATGGACCTGCTGTTGACATCCTTTATGATGGCACTGAAATCAAAAAGTTTGTGGTGGACAGGATAGATTCAAAGAACAATCACGGGACCGGCTGTGCTCTTTCATCGTCAATTTGTTCCAACTTGGCCAAGGGATACACTCTTGAGGAAGCTGTTTCGAAATCCAAGATGTACGTATACGAAAGCATCAAGCAGGGCTTCCCTATTGGAAAAGGTGTTGGAGCATTAAATCATTTTCATAATTGCCATAAAGGAGCGAGCCATAATGAATAAATTCAGCGGATTAAACCTAACCGCCCTGTGGTTTGGAGCTGCAATTTCAATAGCCGAAATAATGACTGGAGGCTTGCTGGCCCCTCTGGGATTCAAACTTGGACTTTTGGTAATCATAATCGGACATATCATAGGTGGCCTAGTAATGGTGGCTGCTGGTAATATCGGATATGAAAAGAAGCTTGCAAGCATGGAAACCACCGAGCTCACCTTCGGCAAGTACGGAAAAACCTTGTTCTCATTTCTCAATGCAACCCAATTGATAGGGTGGACAGTCATTATGCTTATTTCAGGTGGCACTGCAACCGCAATACTGCTCCAGCATATATTCTCCTTTGGCAGCACCTCCACATGGATTGTAGTCCTGGGCATATTTATAGCCTTATGGCTATATGTGGGTAAAGGCTTGTGGAAAATAGGAAACATCATAATAGGAATCTCAATGTTTGCGATAACCATGATTCTTATAAGCATCGGACTTGGAACTGAAGGTATCACAACCATGCCCAATCTGAATACCATTTCCATTGGTCTGGCAATTGAGCTGACCATAGTAATGCCAATATCCTGGGTTCCACTGGTGGCAGATTACACAAGAGATAGCAAAAGCAAATCAGGTGCTAATTTTGGTACATTTATTGGTTACTTTGTAGGTAGCTCTCTTATGTACTTCGTTGGCCTTATTGCAGCATTGGGATTCCAAAGTACAGATATTGGTTCGATACTATTTGCACAGGGCTATGGTCTGGTGGGAGTAATTATCATAATGCTCTCAACCATCTCCACAACGTATCTGGATGCATACAGCGCCGGCTTGTCCATAAAAAACCTTTTGCCTGGATTTTCGGAGAAGCATCTTGGAACAGGCGTAGTTGTAATCTCAATGCTGATAGCCTTGACCTTTCCCATGACATCCTACGAAAGCTTTCTTCTATGGATAGGTGCCTTGTTTGTATCTTTGTTTGCAATCCTGATTACTGACTATTATATCCTTAAGAATCATATTAAAGCAGATATTCTCGCTCTTTGCAACTGGCTCATAGGAGTAGCTGTATACAGGATATTTGTAAATGTAGACTTGTCCATAGGCACCACTCTTCCTGTAATGGCAATTGTTTCACTGATATACCTCACATCATCGAAGGGAATGATAAGATGGAAACTAAAAAAATCCGAGTCCTCCACCATATAACTAACGAAGTAGCTTCAAATCTACAGGCACAAGTTACAGAACTAATGGGATTGTCGCCAATAATGGCTAACAGTAGCCTGGATGCCCACGAAATTGCTCATGTATCATCGGGGTTGGTATTAAACCTCGGTATGCCAAACCCCGACAAGCTTGAAGCAATAAAAAAGACAGTACCAGTATATGAAAACGACAACAAACCCATTGTACTTGACCCTGTGGGAATATCCATGTCTGACACAAGGCTTGAGTTAGCGCTGAATCTTCTTAAAAATCGTAAAATTTCAGTTGTAAAAGGCAATTCAAATGAGATTCAAGCCTTAATTCAAAATCATTCCAAGGGTTTCTTCTCAGAAAAGTTCAATACCGTATTGGTCACAACTGGAAAGATTATTAATCTCACAAATGGAAACAGGGAAGAAAACATCCAAATGCCGAAGAGCAAAATTCATAAGCTTCCAGGCACTGGATGCATACTGGGAACCTTGATAGGCTGCCTTATCATAAAAGGTTTGGACCCATATCAGGCTTGCATCCACGCCTCTCTTATGATGGCGAGAGCTGCAGAAAAAATCCATTCAGATTTCCCCTACGGAAAGATTCAGGAAACATTATTAAACGAATTGGAGGTTCTTTCAAATGAAAATCTATCTGATCACAAGTGATATGAGAGATGAAAAAGCATGGTTTGGGAAAACAGAGCGAATTCTTAAAGCAGGCGTAGACTATATCCAGTACAGGGACAAGCTTAATACAACAGCTGTAATCTATGAAATCTCTAAGAAACTTAAAATCCTGTGCGACAAATACAAGACACCCTTAATAATCAACAACAGGGTGGATATTTGTCTTGCCATTGATGCTGATGGAGTACACCTTGGCAATGATGATCTTCCGTTGGAGGCAGCAAGAAAAATTCTCGGACCAGATAAAATAATTGGTGTTTCTGTAAAAACCATTGAAATAGTTAAGGAAAAAGAAAACTTCGGAGCGAACTACTTTGGATCAGGAGCAGTTTTTCAGACAAATACCAAAAAAGATGCACAGTCAATAACCCTGACAGATTTAAGCAGAATTATATCAATCACCACTCTCCCAGTCTTTGCCATAGGTGGGATAAACGCAGAAAATGTAGAAAAGCTAAAAAACACTGGTATTGAAGGTGTATGTCTGTCCGAGGGACTAATGAACAATACAAATCCTGAAAGATTGATTGAGAAAATAAGAAATATGTAAATGAAGAAAACCCAGTACATCAGGAGCTTAAACATTTTCAGCTCCATTGTATTGGGTTTTCTAACATTTATGCCTTTAACATCTTTGCATTTATTGCAACAATTACAGTACTCATACTCATTAATATTGCACCAACAGCAGGACTAAGAACTATTCCCCATGGAGCGAGAACTCCTGCAGCAAGTGGTATTGCAATAATATTGTATCCAGTAGCCCACCACAGATTCTGGATCATCTTTCTGTAGGTCTTTCTTGATAGGTCTATCAATGCTACAACATCATTTGGATTGCTCTTTACAAGAACCACATCAGCAGTTTCCATTGCAACATCGGTTCCTGCACCAATTGCGATACCAAGATCAGCTGTTGCAAGAGCAGGGGCATCGTTAACACCATCTCCTGTCATGGCAACCTTCCAACCCTTATCCATGATTTTCTTGATCTGATTTGCCTTATCATCAGGAAGTACTCCAGCATAAACTTCATCCAAGCCAAGTTGGTCGGCAACCCAGTCTGCAACCTTCTGATTGTCACCTGTAAGCATAATTGAGTGTATTCCCATTTCCTTCAAGGTTGCAATGGCTTCCTTGGCAGTCTCCCTCACCATATCAGCAACCCCGATCATACCGATTAACTCATCTTCAAGAAGTACGAATACAACCGTCTTTCCTTCTTCACTCATCTTGTTAAAATGTTCTTCGTCATATGAAAGTTCCTTGTCTTGTACATATCCAATGCTTACTACATTAATTTTCTCTCCATCAACCTTACCTTCGATCCCCTTTCCAGTTAGTGACTGGAATTCCTGAATCTCTCCAAGATCGATTTCCCTTTCCTTGGCCTCATTAACAATCCCTGTTGCTATTGGATGCTCAGAGTTTTGCTCTAAGCTTGCTGCTATTCTTAATACATTATCCTCTTCATATCCTTCAGATGGTACAATATCGGTTACGCCAAATTCACCTTTTGTAAGAGTCCCCGTCTTGTCAAATACAACTGCATCAAGATTTCTTGCGCCTTCAAAGTTGGCCCGGTTCCTGATAAGAAGACCTTGCTTTGCTGAAAGTGTTGTTGATACAGCAACAACAAGAGGTGATGCAAGCCCCAAAGCATGGGGACAAGTAATGACCATAACAGTTACCATTCTCTCAAGCGCCATATCAAACTCATATCCAAGTGACAGCCATACAAACAGTGTTATGAATCCTGCAGATAAGGCCAAATAAAACAGCCACTTGGCAGCACGATTTGTAATATCCTGTGTCTTTGATTTTGATTCCTGTGCCTCTTTAACCATTGTAATAACCTGTGAAAGGTAAGAATCCTTTCCTGTCTTCTTAACCTCAACTGTTAAAGATCCTTCCTTGTTGACAGAACCACCGATTACTTCGTCATCCTCTTTCTTCTCAACGGGAACAGATTCCCCTGTAAGCATTGACTCATCAACTGCAGACTCTCCATCAACAATAATACCGTCAACAGGTATCTTTTCACCGGGTTTTACAAGAACTCTGTCCTCGCTTTTCAGTTCAGAAAGTGGTACATCCTCAACATTCCCATCTCCGTCGAGTCTATGTGCCTCATTTGGCATCAGCTTTACAAGTTCCTCCAATGCATTTGATGCACCCATTACTGATTTCATCTCAATCCAGTGACCAAGAAGCATAATGTCAACCAGTGTTGCAAGCTCCCAGAACAACTGATTACCATCCCAGCCAAATACAACCAAACTGCTGTATCCATATGCAATGGTAATTGCTAGGGCTATCAGGGTCATCATTCCAGGACTTTTGTCCTTTAGCTCATCCTTTGCTCCTGTTATAAATGGCCAACCACCGTAGAAGAATACAATAGTGGATAATCCAAAGAGGACATAAATGTCACCGGCAAATCCCCACTCAATTCCAAGAAAGCCCTGAATCATTGGAGACAATACAATAATTGGAAGGGTTATGATTAAAGAGATGAAGAAACGTCTCTTAAAATCCTTTACCATATCTCCATGATCTCCGTGATTGCCATGATCCTCGTGTTCATCATGATCTTTGTGTTCGTCATGATCCTTGTGTTCATCATGATTATTGTGTTCATCATGATTCTTGTGTTCTTGGTGTTCATCTTGTTCATTCATATTCTTATCTTCCTTGTTCATCAAAATCACTCCTTATTAATGTCTTTCATTATTCAACCAGAAACTGACCCATCATGCCAGCATCCTCATGCTCAAGTATATGGCAATGGTACATAAATACTCCTGGTTTTTTGAATGTGGCAATAGCTCTTACGGTCTCTCCTGGATATACAATAAATGAGTCCTTCCAGCCAGTTTCATTGGCTGGTGGCGGATTTCCATCCCGGTCAAGAATCTGAAACTGTGTTCCATGGGCATGGAAGGGATGTATAGTTCCTCCCATCATACCCATTCCGGTCTGGTTGGATACCTCCCAAATTTCAGTATCGCCAAGACTTACGACTTCATCAATCCTGTCTATATCAAACTGTTTTCCATTTATATTCACACTTGGTCCCATCCCTAGGAATACAAACTCCCTGATTCTTGATGCATCCTGCGGATTGATCCTATCTATCTCAGCAAGGCTAACGGGTACAGATAAATCATTTTCTCTATCGCCATCAACCACAAACTCCATAAAGTTCCAGTCCTGGTTGGCAAGTCTAACTCTTTCTCCGTCTTCGTAGTCAGAGAAGTCTATTAGAATCTCAGCTCTTTCAGAAGGACCAAGTAGGAGTCTGTTCATTTCAACTGGCTCTTCCAAAAATCCTCCGTCTGATGCTATCTGATGAAAACTCTGGTTATTATCCAGCCTAAGCTCAAAGATACTCGCATTGGAACCATTGAGTATCCTAAATCTCATAAGTCCTTTTTCAACGTTTAGATATGGTTCAATTTCACCGTTTACTATAATTGCATTCCCCTGAAGACCAAATATAATATCAGGCCCTGACAGAATATATTCAAAGCTTCCATCTTCACGGAATCTCTTATCCTGTATTACAAGTGGAATATCGTTCACACCATAATCTTTCGGTATGTCAAGTGAATCCGACACTTCATCATCAACAATGAACAAACCTGCCAAACCTTTGTATACCTGTCTTCCCGTATTGTATTCTGGATGAGGATGGTACCAAAGGGTAGCAGCCGGCTGGTCGATTGTAAACTCCGGAGTCCAGGTTTCTCCAGGCTGAATGCCTGAATGTGGCCCTCCATCATCTTCGCCACCAACTTCAAGTCCATGCCAATGTATTGTTGTCATCTCACCATTTATTCTGTTCTCAATATTTATAGCTACATCTTCTCCCCTTCTAGTTCTGATTACAGGACCAAGGTAATTGCCATTGTATCCCATGGTATCTGTTTGAACTCCAGGGACAAATTCCTTGATGCCATTTTGCGCAATAATCCGGAATTCAGCCCTATCAGGCGAGGGATCTGTATCTTCCAGAAGTGGTGGGATTGGAAGTGTTGAATCATCAGCAACAACCGGTGCTTCAATCTCACCTGTGTCAGGCTCATCTATTGGTATTTGATCAACAGGCTCTGGAGTTTGAGGCTGCCTGTTCATAAAAAAGAACATCCCCCATACTATTAAAATCAACCCTGCTAGAACAACTATTAGCTTTTTCATTAAGCTCACCTATACCCTTCTATCATAAACAGTTCTTGTTTTTATCCCTACTATCCTTAATACCCGAATAGATGCAGTTAACAACACTATGGAGTTAATTACATATGTCTTAGCATGACTAAAGCGGACAAATTGTCCGCTTATCTCCAAAACTTGGTCATCTCTTTCTTATCTTCAATATTGTATTCTATCATCTTGTCGATTAGCTCAAAATCAACCTTTTCCTTCCATTTAATCTTCATTGTCATCTTGGTTCTCTCATAGCCCGACTTTTTAATATCCTCCTCAAATATATCCAAAACAGCTGTTTCCGGTGACAAGGAGATATGCCATCATATAGGACTAAAACATATGCTGAAATTGGTGTTTTGGGCAAACAAAAAAAGCGGATATCTCCGCTTTTTTTGTACTTATTTAGTAACCAACAATATTATACTTTTCAAGAAGTTCAGGATCCTCTTTTAACATCCCCATAAATCTCAAAGCTGGACCATTTGGCTTATTTGTACCCTTTTCCCATGCTTCTATAGTTTTTTTTGAAACACCTATAATTTCAGCCATAGCTGATTGTGTCAGACTAAGGTTGTCTCTTAAAGTTTTAATTTCATTTTTTGATATTACCTTAACCGGTCTTATTGTTACCTTCTGCTTCCTACCTGATAATTCACCTTTGCTTATTTTTACAGCTTCATCCAGGCCTTTAATTATACTATTATAGTTCATTTCCTAGACCTCCTCTCATGAGCTGACTTCTTCAAATTCTCAATTAGTTTTCTAATTTCATTCTTCTCATCATTTGACAAGTCAATTTTCTTATCAAAACTGTCTCCTTAGCGTTTTATTTGTGTTCTTATTATACCCTATTTAATAGGGTATTGTCAATTTGATTCTCATAAATATTTAATAGCTATTTTCTATTTATTATTCTTTGCCCTTACATACTCAATTGCTTCCTTACCCGTAATATGCTCAACATCAATAGCAATTATGTGTGATGACTTGCACCCTTCAATCTCCTTGATCTTAGCATCCTCCGGCTGATCACCAGAATACTTCTGGACCAAAGCCTTGAAAGCTCCAAACCACTCATCGCCCTCTACAATTCTTGCCTTGCCAAAGGCAATAACACTTCTGAAGTATGATGTGTACTCTGCACTGACGATTGTATCCTCATCGATTATTGCAAAGGAAACCTTGGGATTTCTAAGTATGGCATCTAGCTTATGACCTGACTTGGCTGAGTGATAATATATCTTATCATTATAGTATACATAGCTCACAGGTACAGCGTAAGGATAATCCTCATCACCATGGCATGCTAACACACCATTTGTACATCTACTTAATACTTCTCTTGTATCTTCAGTTGACAGTAGCTGCTTTTTTCTTCTCATTTCTCTGAACATAAGGCATTCCTCCCCAAATTATATTTTGTCTAAAAAACCCACCACAAAAGTGGTGAGCTATATCTAAACTATCCTTTTTTGAATCATTCTTATATCAACCTCATGTCTACCTAGTATTTCCTTGAATACCTGGTTTTCCTCTATTATCCTATCAAGCTTCGAATTGGTTTCTTCTCTAAATTCAGTTAGATCTACAGTCTGCTCAATAACTCCATCCAATCTATGAATAATTCTTCTTTGACCCTCTTCAAGATTTCCAACTCTTCCTTCAAGGTTATCCATCCGATTTTCTAGCTTGTCCATTCTTACTTCAAGCTTCTTCTGTCCTTCCTCAAGCTTGTCCATTCTTACTTCAAGCTTCTTCTGTCCTTCCTCAAGCTTGTCCATTCTTACTTCAAGCTTCTTCTGTCCTTCCTCAAGCTTGTCCATCCTGTCTTCAAAGCTTCCCATCCTGTCTTCAAGGCTTCCCATCCTGTCTTCAAGCTTACTTTGACCTACCTTCAGATCCCGTAACTCCTCCAGCACTATCCTTTGAAATTCTTCATTGGTCATATGGCCACCTCCGCGATTTTCATCCGTACGGATATTATATCACAAATCCTGTACGAAATTATTAACTATATTTTATCATAATATCGTTAACCGTACAAGTGTTCGATTAATTATTCTTAATATTTTTTCTGCCAGAACCTTATAACGCTTGCAAAAACTAACCCTTATTTCATTTTAATTGATAAATTGAAATAAGGGTGCTGAAAAAACCATATTACTTCTCATATTCCTGCGAATCTGTAATCTTAACATATGCAGTTGCTCTACCTGATCCAACTTTTATGATGTATCCATCTTTTAGTAAATCAGAAAGTGCTTTTTCAATGGTTGTAACACTAATATCGGGATAAATGTCTGCTATCTCACGCTTTGAAAGTTTGCCAACCTTCTTATCGAATAAATCTTTAACTCTTTCGGATTTGCCCAGTTTATCTACCGACACAGTCTCTACTCTCTCAGTAAATAACCTATATGCTTTTAGTAGGACACCAAGGTAATACTCAATAAAAGGTAGATAACTGTTTTCGTTTTCGTGCCAACCTATTGAACTTTCTTGAAGGGTCTCATAATAGCTTTCCTTAGTGCTTTCAATGAGCATCTCAACACTAATATACTTTCCTACAACATAGCCTTGTTGGTATAGAAGCAAAAGTGTTATTAGTCTGCTCATTCTTCCATTACCATCATTGAATGGATGAATACACAAAAAATCCAAGACAAACTTTGAAATTAAAATTAACGGATCAATTCTTCCATCATTTATTGCTTCATTATAGTTACCGCATAATTTTTCCACTGCTTCTGGAGTTTCAAAAGCGGATAGTGGTTTAAACCGAGTTCGACGAGTTCCTTTCTCGTCTACTTCCTCTATGATATTGTCTTGATTCTTATATCGTCCACCATTGGCGGATGGATGAAAACTATAAAGATCTCTGTGCAATTGTAAAATCACACTTGATTTCAAACTGATATAATCGCAATTTTCATGTATTGTATTTAGAACTTCCCTATATCCAGCAATCTCCTCTTCGTCTCTATTCATCGGTTCCGCTTTTTTTGAAACCAGCTCTTCAAGCCTTGCATCGGAAGTGAATATGCCTTCAATTCGATTTGAAGCACCGGTACTTTGAATCTTAGCTACATCCTGCATGGCATACAGTATATCTGGTTTTGCTTTCACAAACAGTTCTTGCTTACCCCTGTATTCATGGATATTTGAAACCAAGTTCATAATTTCAAGGACCATCAACTCACTGTTCATTTCTCTGTAATTGAAATCTTTCACCTTAATCACCTGCCTATTCTGCCTATTCTTTCATCTATATGCATATATTATACCTATTTTATGCATATAGCAAGCATATTATGCAGATATATCACTTCTTTTAGTTGATCCATAAATACTTTATATTAACAACCATTTTACTTCAACGGTATTAACTCCAATTTCATAGTTTAAAACTGGAACTAAAGATATCCCCTAAAACCTTATAAATGCAACGATAACTGCTTCGTTGCATTTATCGTTGCATTTTGGAGCGATATTTTGCTTATCGTTGCATATAGTTCTGCAACGACATACGCTTTTGCTCATATTATTTTAATCGGTTTTTTCGGTCATAATTTGGCCACAATTTTTATATATAAATTAAATATGGTTAAAAAACCATGACTAACAACAACACACTTCTAGGAGGAATGAAAAATGAAAAAAATCATGTCATTATCAATACTAAGCCTACTAATTTTCGCATCATCAAGCACAGCATTTGCAGCAAATAATGTTTCCAGAATGGCAACAACAAAAGGCGGATTGCATATAGCACAGTGTGCCCAGGAAATGGATCTAGGAATATCAAAATGTCTGCAAATGCCAGAGTGTATACACTAATATAGTCCCTTAAGTTTAAATGGTTCTCCATGTAGTGTGGGGGGCCATTTAGTTTATATCCCCTTATCAAGCATATCTATAAAAACCTCCACCAATCTAGGATTTAGTCCGATTCCGGCATCGTGGCGCAATATTCCAATAATCTGGTCATGTTCAAGCCGGGCTCGATATGGTCTATTGCTTCTCAGTGCATCATATATATCCGCAATGCTTATGATCTGACTTGCAAAATGAGGTTTCCAGCTATTTGTTATGTTAGGGTATCCGCCACCGTTGTATTTGATGTGGTGCTCCAAGGCAGCTAAAATGGATATTCTTGGTATTCCCTTCTGATTGCACAGATACATGACCCCCTTTACAGTATGGGATTTGATTGTTTCAAATTCATCGGGTGTCAACGGCCCTGTTTTGTTCAGTATCTCCTTTGGAACGAGCATCTTCCCAACATCATGCATCAAAGCTGCATAAATGATATCCAACAACTCCGATCCAGCTATGCCTATGTGCTTGGCCAAGGACATGGAGAGCAGTGCTACATTGATGGTATGCACGTAGGTGTATTCATCCTCACTTTTGACTTCAGCCAGGTATTTCAATGGGCTGGCAGAATATCTGAAAGTATCAACCAAATTCACGGAGAGGTTTTTAACCGTATTGAAGTCAAAGGACTTTTGAAAATCGAGATTCTGCAGCATCCCGGTGAAATTCTGGGATGAATCCAAGTTCATAATCGAATCAACCGTCTTATCATTGTCTGTACTTTCATCTGTAGAGATCTTCCCCAGCAATATATGTGCATAATCAGAAAAACCCATATTACCTGGACTTGTTCCGAATGTCTCTGTTAGAAAAACAGATAGTTCCTCCTTTTCCAAGCCTTTCAAAAACACAATCTGGTCAATGCCCACCTCATTCAGTACACGAACCATGGACTCGGATACTCTTCCAATTCCCACAACCGGCTTTTGATTAACCAACATGTTGTCGTTGTATACGCCAACAATCAGTCTGTCTTCAGCTTCGAGAACCTCGCCAAGCCTGTCCATTACCTGCTCCACAGACGATATTGCTTGAGGATGATTGTGAGAGTATAATTTTATGGAGTTGATTGCCCCTAACAAATCAGGCAAAATATGGTCGTTTCTATCTGGATTTATGATCATGGCTGACTCCTTTTAAATACTTTTTGATTCTCCTAAGTTTTTTCGGCGATATCGTAAGTCTCTTTCTCATCAATCTATTTTCCAGTTCCCTAAATGCACTGGAATCTATCCAAGAGATGGTATCGATTGTCTTCACTATGAACTTAAACTTACTCTCATTGATGTAAAAGGTACTGATCCTATCAACTAGAGTACCACTTAGTTCCGTGATTCTAAACTCCCTAATCAAATCAAGTACCCCAAAAATCATATCACTTTCACCATTTTGAATAATCCGATCAATGTCATTCTTAACACTTTCATCATTCTGGGTTAGCAGGATTCTCATTGCCAACAGCTTGGCATCTGCAGAATCACAGGTAAACAGCTTTGACGACAGTTCCTTTGGAATTGAACCTGCATGCTCCTTAATTATTGGCATACACTTTGATATCTCAATTGTTGGGTCTCCTAAGAACCTTTTGACAGCATGAATGGCTGCAGTCTCCTGGAACGACTGGATTAGATTTAGAATACCTCTTCTTGTACTAAAATTCTCTTCGTTTATGTAAGAATCCAACATCCAGTATAGGTTTTTTGGACCACTAACCTTAATGACCTCCTCCAAATTATTGTCTCTGTATGAATTGCTGCTCCTTATTGCTTCGGACATTCTCAGCACCGTCGAATCCTGCTCCAGATATGAACATACCAACTCGTCACTTGTCATTGAACGGATGAATTGCCAGTCATTACCGTCAATAAACTCGTCAAGATACTTATGTATGCTCTCTACAAAGCTCAAATGCATTTTATTATCCAATTTGTTCTTTGTTAGTTGTATAAGTGCCGTTAAAATCGTTCTATTGATTAGGGTTTTGTCAAACATATCAATTTCGGTGTTGCTGTCCATGGATTGACTATCATATGACAGCAAGCTCCTAAGATGCTGTCTATAATCTTCAGAAACATACAATTCATATGCTTCCCTCTCAACTAGCTTGTTTACTTGGTCATAGCTTATCTCGTCAAATGATTTCTCTAAACTGTCATTCCCTGAGAGTTTTCTGGCTGAATCCATTGCAACAAGCAGGTCAATCAGTGAAGGAGATATGGAATTCTCTTTAGCTTTTACCCTTGCAATCATCTCCGAAAGCACATCGTCTGTTAGCCCCTGTAAAAAATCTGTCCCCTCAGTCCGAGACATTTTGGATAACTCTTCCAGGGCAATGTCTATCAGTTCATTGGTATCGCTATTCTCAATATTTGGATTGATAGTCTTCAAAGACTCATAAAGCTGGATTTTGATATTTTTTTCATCCCCAGATTGGTTTTGGGCTTCATCTCCGTATCCATATCTAAGTCTACCATAATCAATCTCTTCAACTTTGATTGAATCAATATTATGAATGGCAAACTGAATGTCCGTATGATATAAAAGCTTACTATTGTTTGGTATGGCATTCAACAGATACAGAAAATCCATCATGGAAGAAAATCCGACCCCAGGTAGGAATGTTACGGAGTTGATAGCTCGACCACCAAGTAGCTGCGAAAGGTATGATGCTTTTATGTTGTTCTCATTAAACTTCACATCGTTAATGACCAGATTGTATCCATTATCCACTATTCTGATACTCGTAGTACCATTATGTATTTCCCCAATAGTTCTAAGCAGATCCAAAGCGGCTTGATTCACAAAATCATGGCCACGAGAATACAATAGATATTTCTTCTCTAATATTACTAACTCATTTAAAAAATCTTCGTACTTAGACGTCAAAATAATCTACCCCATTTTTCATAGTATATCCACTTTGGCTAAGATGTACAACTTAGGTCTTGAGACGACACTATCACTATTGGATTACTTCGAATATTTTACCCAAATGGGAACTTCCATCCCATTTTAGCTGTAGAAAACAGTCCAGCATGGCGACATTTTTGGTTAGGTTTTCCAACTCAATTATATCACAGTTCAAGGCTAATTGGTTTTCGAAAATCACGAGCAATCTTGATCTTGAATTTCTAGCTATCTACATCATCTTGCGGGTTATCTTGCGGGGTCAATGGTATGATAGTCTTAAACATATCCCCTTCAATGAACTAAGGATCAGCACCTGAATATATCTTGTTGTATTTGTAAACTTTTTCATTGACATTCACAGATTAAAAACATAATTGATTTTTTACTTTAACAAGTATGAAATACACCCAACATATGGAGCGAATTTTACTCTCGCTCCGTATGTTGGGTTATTAACAACCTCTCTAAACGTCTAAATTCTGGTCAATGCATCCAAGTCGAAATATACATTCCTTGCCCTGAAGGGAGCAGGACTACTGTATATTAGCCTGATTTTTTCAAAGTCACTAATTCTACTTGAATGGTAATATGGTGTTTGAAAAGCTAGCCTTTTATCTCTTACCCAACTAGGAACTTCAATCCCATTTAACTGTAGAATATAGTCAAGTATGGCGGCAATTTTGGTTAGGTGCACTAACTCATTTGTATCACACAACTCAAGGTAAATAGGAGTTTTAAGACTCTCAATAAACTCAATATCATTGCTTTTTAACATTTCCATAATCTGGTTAAGAGCTGTGTCTTCATCGACGGTTTTATAGAGCTCTGATAAGTATTTATTCACAATCATATCCCAAGTCCTCCCCCAAATACTTTATAAAAGAAATTTGCCTTTCGCCAAGCGCATTAATAGGAATGAATCGAAGTATGGTTTCCATTAATTGTTCTTTCGTGCTTATTCTCAATTCCTTACACAAAATGTATGCGTCAACAAAATCCTTGGCTGGTTCAGTTCTTGCAGCAAGTATCTTCATCGCTAACAATTGCTCAGCTTTTGGCTTAAGAATTTTAAGATTTGAATACACTCTGTAGGTTTCTATATCTTCTCTGATAATCTCTTTTAGAGGTTCTTTAATTTCCTCATTAATCCATCCATCTTTCAAATTAAATGCAAATTTTGTCAAATCTAGAATATTATTTAATATTTTATTATTACTTTCACTAAACACGCAATCTATGTCCTTTGTAGCAGGTCTATTGTCATACACCATTGTCATAATAGATCCATATATAAAAGTTATTTCAAGTTGGAGCTGATTCTCATAGAGTCTTTCATTTAGATAGTCAAATATTTGTAGCAACTTTTCTTTGTTCATAAGCATTCCCATCTGAATCACTCCTCAATTTTATTAAGCACTAGTGGGCTTTTGTTTAAGCTTCTGCTTTCCCTAAGAATATATCCCCTAGAATCTCCAGCATTTCATCAAAATTTGTACCTCTAATACCTAAGTTCTTCAAATCAGGTTTATCTTCCTTGATTTGTTCAATGAACTGAATGACATCATTTTGAATTTCTGCTGAGGGTTCAATCCTACTTGTGGGAGATACATTGGCTAGAAGCCTAAAGATGTCATTCTTATGTTTCCTTATATTTTTTGTATCGATATCTTCTCCGGCTTCTTTTCGTTCTTTCATATCCAGCCATGCTTTAATCTTAAACAGGATGACTGTTTCGATTTCAATTAGTGAATAGCCATCCACCGTCCGTTTCCCTTCTACTAATAGATCGTAATAATAATCGTTTAACAATATTGCAGAGAGACTGACGATGCTCTCATCAATGTGAATGGGAGTCAGTCCTCTATCGAAACTAAGTTCAAAATCATTAGGAAGCTTACTGAAGAGTTCAATCATTTTGGGAAAGGATGAATCATTCGGTTCAGTAAAACGATAAAATTGATTCTCACCCGTTCCCTTCTCACGATACTCATATCCTCCATCTTCTATGAATTGCCAGAAGGTTTCCCCAAATGAGGAATCTAGAGCCTCAATGATGAGCACCATATCCAGATCCTTGGTTGCTCGAAATGGAGCTCCAATTTCATCCATAAGAATATCGCAAGCTGTTCCTCCAATAAAGACATATTGACTTGTATGATCTCCAAAATACTCTTTAAATTTTTCTAATCCGTGTACCATGGCTCACCTCGCAAGACTTCCTCTAATGCCTGCTCAACCCTTTCATCAGTTTCTTCCTTCAAAGACGCATACAAAGACAGTAGGTCCACATGGCGATTATTAGAAAACAGTCCAGGATCATAGTCCCAAAGCTCTAGCTCCACCAGTTTTGTATCTTTTATAAGGTCCTTATTTTTAACAATTTCAACCTGCTCTTTATTCAGCTTATTTCTATCTATTGCCATAATCGGATTATCAGGTGGATTGATCATGGATAATCCTGCCAATGCATCCATTCCAGCAGCCAAAGCACCTAAAGGCTTTGTCTTTGTGTAGATGATTCTTCTCACCGGTGTCTTCAGATAGTCACGACCTCTTAGAAAGTAGTCCGGGTCTGGAATCCTCTTATACTCCTTGCTGCGGCCAGTCATTCCTCCAATTTTATAGGTGATGAGATTCGCATGGTATAGATCATTTAATGCTCTAGAAGCTGTCATTTTATTAAATCCCAACTTTTTTGCAAACTCAGTCGTGTTCACAACTTCCTCTTTATGATACAAGAAGTACAAATACGCAATCTGCGCAGGTGTTGTGAAGCTCTTCACTTTATCTTCAACATGTTCTTGGGCTTTTTTCAAATCAAGTCCCAAGAATGGCAAATACATCTGTCCATCTTCAATCACAAAGGCGATCCTGTTTTCAATCAGACTTTTTCTTCTATACCTCGTGATATCTTTGTAAAACAGAACAATTTGACGATCCGTTAGGTTTTTAATTTGCTTCATATGCTTTTGAAGCTGGTCGATATTTGGCATCTCATCAACGACTTCTAGTAAAATACACCGTGTCCCAAGAATCGTCATCTCATAGAAGTTGTAGCTATCCCTTAAAAAAATTGGAAAATTATTCTTTTTAAGCCACGGTTTTATTGTAAGCTGTTCATCGATATTTTCTTTCAAGTAAGGCTCGGCTGTCATGACCAATTAAATCACCTCCTAATGTAACATTTCACACTTTAAATATAACACCATTTTTGTTATATTGCAAGTTATTTTTGTTACATTAGGTTAATTTAACTTTTTGACTTCAAATATAACATTTTGATTGTTACATTTAAAATTATTTTGTTACATTATTTTTTTGTCATAGCAGATCAATTAGATAATTAGATCCACTCTGGGTTCACATCATCGATAACAACTCCAGCTTCGGCTTTTAAATACCAATAAACTGCTTATGACATTCACAGTCTATATTAAAATGCACTAAATTATCCGCATTCACTATTTTAGTGCGGGTAATTTAGTGCATTAATTATTTATTCTTGGTAGTAGAGCCTTTTGGTTGAGTTCCAATTTTTGAGTAACTCATCTTCAATAACTTGAAGGAAGATGATAACGTTTTGTTGTCAACTCTATAAGTTCTTGAAGTGTTTCTTCATTGTGATGCAGATTCATATAAGTCCTCCATTCTAATAGCATTATATTTTGAAGTTCCATTTAGATATTTTTCGACTGTGTGGTTAATTTCGTAGTGGTCTAAGATGTTTTTCAGAGAAGCAAGAGTGCTTTTCTTGTACTTAATTGTATTAATAATCTTATCAATGGTCTTTTCATTATAATATCCAACAGCATTATCAATAAATACAGTAGCGTTATCTCTGCTCAACTCTTCAATTCTATTCATATTCTCCAGAAAGTGAAGCAATTCAATCATTTTTTTTGTAGAATCATCAAATTTTATATTTGCTTTTTTAATCTCTATATTCTTAATTTTCTTTTTTTCTTGTTCACTCACATTTGAATATATTTCAATCAGCTTTGATACCTGTGTTGTCAATTTATACTCATTGTACATTCTATAACCGACAACAACTCCATTTTTCATGTTTGCACCAAGGTAATACTCTAGAATATGTTTTTCAGAAGAGACTATTCTACCAAACCTTCCCTGCTTAGGCTTACAGTAAATACCTTTAGTCAGTCTTTCTATGTCTCCATCTTTTGCCATACGAGATATAATCTTATAAAAAGCTTGTTCAGGTACATTCTTAAATTTACGATTATAAACTTGCTTTGCATCAATTATTTTAAGCTCCGGGTACTGATTCATACTTTCCTTCACCATAGTCGAGTAACTCATTGCTTCTCACCACCTTTCTTATTATAATTGTATTCTATGTTAAATTTTATGTCAAGTTAATTTAGTTTTAACTTGACAGTTGTTAATTGTAGAGTACTATTGCAATGTTTTTTTGATATCAATATTTTTGTCTTCTTAGTCCTCGCCTTCGCTCACAAAAAACAACAAAGTCACAAAATTGGCATTTTGTGACTTCGTTATCCTCATCGATTAAATTATGGATTTTAATAATTCAATTAAGGATTCTTTCTTAATTCCAAGGTCGCTTAAAATATTTGAAATATCTTGAATTGAAATATCATCAGCCTTAGCCTTACCCATAGAATCGTTAGAATCTAAGTCTATGTTTGAGCCGAACAATCGTTTCGTCAGTTCTAATTTTACTTCTTCTCTTTTATCCTGACTCAATGATTCAATAAATGTATCTATTGTAGCGAGCTCCAATTCCATTTTTCTATAATATGTTTGTCTTTTCCTATGTTTGGCAGCCTCTTTTACTGCATATGTAGCGGGTACAAAGAATAATGATATAGTAAATATTTTCGATACAATACTAATTGTTGTCTCAGATGGTACATTAACTAAGAAAAAATATGATAACAAAATCGCTACACTCATAAAAAACACAGCTACTCCAGTAAATATATAATAGTTTCTTTCTTCGCTACTTGAGTATTTATTAAATTGACCTGTAGTACCGATATTGGTTATTATTTTTAGTAAATCACTTGCCTTCTCTTTATCTTTAGAAAGACCTATGAGGATATCATTTGAACTGTCTTTAAACTCTACAATCTGTTTCTGAATATCAAGAAAAGCATTCTCTAATCGTTCTGTAGCATTGTTCATAAAATCGTTAACTTCGCCAACTAATTTTTCCTCATTCTTCTTAACCAATGCATTAAACTCTGTTGTTCTATTTTGTTGATTTTCTTGAAATACTCCTTGAAAATCTGAAATTGCTTTATCTAATCTATTCACTTGCACTTCTATTTTCTTTTCTAATTTTTCAATATTGAGTTCGTAGGTTTGAGTTTGATTCTCAATGACTTTCTTATTCACTGTGTAACTTTTTATCAGATCTTCAATAATATCATTCAATTTTTCAAGTTCTTGTTTTGTTATTTCTGCAGAATCTTGAGTGTTAAGTATGTTAATAGTAGATATAAAGGGAATTGCATTAGAGAGATGATCATTACTTGATTTTAGGTTGGCTAAACTTCCATTTGTTACAAAACTATTTAACTGGGTGTAAGCATTGCTCAGATGTTGATTTATCGAATTTAACGTGCTGATGGCAACTAACTCATAATCCATGGCTTTCAAAACACTTTCAAAATAATTGATTACTTTCTGCACTCTCTTAAACTCGATGATAATTTCTTCATTGTCATATTTCTCAATCCTGATGTTTGACAATAAATTTTTATATGTATCGAGTGTATTGAAAACTGGTGAATTAGATATTTGCTCTGATATTCTACTCATTATTTTATCTTCCCCCTTAAATACATTCTATATCTATAAATCCTAACACTAATTGTAAGAATTAACTTAAATCTTCAGTTTCTATATTTGTTTTTTTTAATAATACTGGTAATATTGGTCAGACTGAATCATTACTCTGAAATGGCGTTAATCCGCTTATCACTCGTCTTTCCCAAGAATATCAAAGCAAATGCTGCCTACATAAAAGCCAATCATATCTATTTGCGTATCCAGATAATCCCCTTGAAGAGAAAGCACATATTTGGAAGCCAAATTTGAAATTCCAACTTCGAAAAATTCGATTAGCTCCCAAGATGCACTTATTACAAGTACAAACGAAAAACTGTAACATAAAAGAATTTGCTTTTTAAAAATATCCTTTTCTCAGTAAAAACTCTCTCGTAATGATAGCAGGTACAAAGCCATGTTACATTCTTCGTAATACCACTCAATTGTATTTATTTACGATCTCCAGAATGCCCTCACCATACTTAACACATTTTGATTCGTTGAATCCAGAAACTTTTAGCAATTCTTCCTTGTTTTGTGGCATTTTTTGAATCAGATTTTCCATTTGAGAATTATTGAATATGTAAAATGCCTTGATGTTTTCTTCTCTACTCTTAATCAATCGATAAGCCTTTAGCTCCTTATATATCTCAGAATCCTCAATATTCCCTGGAATCGTTAATTCTTCTATTTTCTCTACTACATCCTTCTGTACGTCTGTTTTCTCTGCTACATATTGCTGTACCTCGGTTTTCTCTATTAAACCTTGCTGCATTAGTAAATCCTGATAATTTTTAGTGTAATCAACTGGATTTCTCTTGTGGTAGCTTAGGAATTCTTCAGCCAATTCATACATCCTTTTTTCAAACATATACTCAACTTTTTTATCAGCATTTGCTACCTTAATATAATCAATAAGTTTATCGCTACGTATAATGCTTTCTTTCATTGCCTTCTTGGCATATTTCATATTAATTACAGTTTTTGGATTAGCTAAGACAACAACTGACTTATATCTATCTTCAAACGCCATATCGAAAAGCTTTTTTGATATGAAATTATTTTTGCTTTCAATATAAATTTTTCTTAGAACATCCATATGTCTCTGATTCTGAGTTATTGGACTATAAATGCCCTCCTTCTTGTTCCTTCCATACATCTGAATAGTACGAATGAAATCACCATTGCTGTTGACTTCTAGGTTGCCAAATAGATTTTTGCATTCAAGTACAAATATCTTCTTCTTAGTAATCACCAGAAAGTCAATCTGAGCTGTCAAACCTTCGTGCTCAAGAAATAAATCGTGGAGAATTAGCATAGGCATAAAGCTGTTCTTAAGTTCAAATATTAATGATTTTTCACCAGCTATCCCATAATTCAACAGCTTAATGTCCTGTTCAATAAGCTTTTTCAATTCACCTTCAGCTTTCCCATGCAAAAGTTCTAATTTTTCAAGTTGCTCCTCTGCATCACTTGATTCCTTTATGAAAACTGGCCCTTTTAGTTTGTCGAATAAACCCATATCAATATCCTACCTCCTCCTAAATATTGAACTTGTTTTCACCCCACTAATCATCGTATCTAGATACAAGCTCCCCAGCAGCATTATACAACTCCGCAGGATCCTTTTCACTATTGTTCCAAGTCCCCCTACCATCCAGCCAATGAAAGTCAACATCCGCATTCGTCTTTGAATCTCCAACCTTCACAGAATCTCCTGGCTGCAAAACGTATTTCGTGAAAGTGAATTTCTGACCACCCTTTACAGAAAGGATCCACCAACCAGAGAGGTCAATGGCATTGTCACCTGTATTTTTGATTACAATATATTCAGCCTTCTTGTTTAGTGCTGTGATTACAACACTACCGGTATTACTTACTTCAATATCTTCAACTGTAACTGTATCAACCTCTGACTCCTCTTCAACCACAACTCCCTGTTTGTCAGGTATATCTCCTACTATTGGGACAATGATTCCTCCAAGTTCTAGATTTTCATCATTTGATGATTCTTCAGCAAGCAATTCATTCACAGTATCTGGATCCACATTGGCAAACTCCTCACTTACAATATTCCCCATCAATGTGTATGTAAAGCTATAATGGCTTGGTATCTGTGTAACTGTATCTGGGTATGAGATTATAGCCACAAAGTCCGTACAGCCTCCTGCATCCCTTATGACCTGTTCCATGTATGCCTGGTCTCCATGACGGTTTAGTGTACTGTTCTGAGGTGTTATGTTATAGGCATTTGACACTCCACCTAGACTGTCTGCGATTACATGGCTCTCATCGTACTCTGCCTCCTCAGTTCCCAGTACCTTCGCCTCATCCGAATAGTATTTACCATCAGATGTTACCGGTTCACTACTGTCATCCTGAAGAATGATCTCATCCGCAATAACCTTAACCAACTGACCATGCTCATTGGTGAAAGCAAAATACTCCCTGTCCTCAAAACCGATGTCCACAACCACATTGGCCTCACGCATACCTGAAAGGTCTCCACCATCAACCTCAATAAGAGTGTAGCCTTCAAAGGACGGAGTGCTTGGAGATTCAGGATCAACCTTGTCAATATCATCCTCAGAAGCAACCTGGGAATTCTCCTCAATAACCTCCGCAACATCCAGGCTACTTTCCTCATCAATACTTTTTTCAATGACAGGCTTGTCACCAGAGGTCATATCATCATCAATAGGTTCCTGGCCAAAGAATCCAACTAGGATGAATAAAAAAGACAAAAATGCACCAATTACAATAGCTGGCTTTTTCTGATTTTTCCAACCCCAATAAGTCAGCATAAATGGGAAAAGAAAAGTCCATAGAAACAACCTAAATATTTTTTTCATTTCAAACCCCCAAGGCAATTACTGCCCTATACCTTACCATAACCATCTTTCTTACACTTTGATGCTTATGCTATACACAGGTCCTGTCAGGTTCTTTCTTATAATCCATTAATCAATTGGAAACCCTACTAGAATGTCATTTCTCTCCTTTTTGTCCATACTCATAATTTTCTGATATTTCTCCTTCAAATTTTAGCGGGTCTTATCCCGCTTAAATTTCACACTCGTTCGATTTTCAGTTCTAGCATTTTAAGCAGTTATTCACTAACTCAAAATGTATATTTATAAACAATTTATGTCTTTACAATATTTTACCAGATTTACATTGATAATGCACTAACAAGATAAATTAGCTCATCAAAAATAAATCAAAGCCCCTGGAAAATTGTGTTTCTAATTATCCAAGGGCTAAATGTTGAAGCTGTTATATCTCAAGCAATTCCTTGAGTTATTAACCTTGCTTCTGCTGGCAGGAATACTGGAATCCTTCTGCTCGTTTATATTAGTCAGATATGTTGTTCATAATATCTCAAAATAAAATCATTTTTTTGAAATCGATTTAATCCACTTATCATGAGTCTTACCAAAAAATACCAATGCCACTGCAGCGCCAATAAAAGCCATTAACATATCCTTTTGTGTATCCAAAAAATCACCTTGTAGGGAAAGTACATATTTGGCAGACCTACCTGAAACAATGACTGCAAAAAATTCGAAGAGCTCCCATGATGCACTTATTGCAAGAACAAATGCAAATACTGTAACATAAAAGAATTTGCTTTTTTTAAAATACCCTTTTCTCAGTAATATCTCTCTCGCAATAATAGCAGGTACAAAGCCTTGCGCAAGATGTCCCACGCGATCGTAGTGGTTTCTGGAAAGATTGAAAATTTCTTGTATTTTATCAAATAACGGATTAGCTGAATATGTATACTTTGCACCTATAAGCAATATCACTATATGTATAAAGACTATAACATATGCAAAGTAGGTAAATTTAAATTTCTTGCGTGTTGCAATAAAAACACCTACATATATCAATGCAGGAATTGTAAGCATTAGCCAAGCAAAATAGTCCTCAGCATCTATGGCAGACCAAATCAACACTATGATGAGCACCAATATTAAACGTAGTTCCTTATAATCATTTTTACTTCGATCCATTAATTTCATTTTATTACTCCTCGCATAAACTTTTTTTATAGCATCAATTTCAACTTAGTATTTACTTAAATCATCAATCCTTATTGCTATGCAAAACAATCAACTATCTCTTGTTCTTAGTAATGAAATAAGTCAATAACTTGTAATAGGATGCTCCAATAAGTCGTTTAAATACATTCATCTTACAGTCATAAAAATAAGGTTTATCGACATAACCTTTATCTTCCCAGTATACCATATCGAGAGGAAGTATATTTACACCTAAAACCTTTTGAGTATTAAACTCAATAATCTGCCTAATTGTCGGTTTATAGTTTCTTTTGTTCCTATCTTCCAAATAATGTTTGAATTTATTCAGCGACTCTTTTTCTATGATTTTCTCAAGATTGAACATATTTCTTGAAATATGGCCTGCATTAATAGTTCCCCATTGTACAGAAAGATCATTAAAATACCTTATAGCTGCACTAGATCCTGTAACCTGAGTTGTAGTCACAAAAAACACAGGCTTCCCAACGAGAGGAGACCTGTGATACCAAACACATCCTCGATCAATTAAAACTTTTAAATACCCAGATATCTGCCTTAGATAAACGGGTGAACCAATTATTACTCCATCTGAATCACTTATTTTTGTCAAAAGAATATTGGCTTCATCTTTGATATTACAGGTACCTTCTCTCATGCAATTCTCACATCCAATACACGGTTTAATATCAAAATCCTTGATATTAAGAAAAGTCACCTCGTAGTCATCCAAAAGTGATTCAATACGTTTTAACAACGAGAAAGTCGCCTTTTTTCTTATGCTTCCATTTATTATTAGTACATTCTTCATATAATATCTCCAATTTTTTTGAGTACTTGATAAGTTCCATTTGTAGAACTCACAACCAATCTACTTCGCTAGAGCTCAACAGCCTGAAGAGATACAACCTTCTTGCCATCAGCCACGGACTGCCTGCCAACCTCCTTGAAACCGAACCTTTCGTGAAACTTCAAAGATCCAGGGTTTGGAGGGTTGAAATCAATTTCAGCTGTTACATATGTAGCACCAATTTCCCTGGCATGCTCAAAGACTGATTTGTATAGCATCTGTCCAAGGCCATTTCCCTGCATCCTCTCAGAAACAACTACCCTGTCTATGTACAGAAACTTTTTGTAGTTACTTGAGAACCAAAGGTAGTTCAGACTGTCATAGTCTTTTCCCTCACCGATTGTCAACACAAAAGCCTCAACAATTCCATCGGATTCGATCACACTCAACATCTCGGATTGACTGCTTATCTGTTCAAGCTTTTCAATGGTCAGCGGTGATAAAAAGTGCACCGATTCCTCATTCAATTCAAGTATCCTTTCAAGGTCCCTGGACTCCACTTCTCTCAATATCATTTTCCTTCTTCCTCTCTAAAGCTTTTTTCAACAAAAGCGAGCCCAAGCCCGCTCATCTAATCTATTCCCTATTCTTCTTTTTATCAACCACATTCTCAAGATAACTTATAAACTCCTCCTCTTAGATTATACCCACTTCTAGAAAACTCAACAGTTGCTTCAAGAAATCCAAGCTTATTCCCACCGTCATATCTCTTGCCCTCAAAAACATAAGCATACATTTCCTCTCTCCAGGAAAGGATCTTAAGGACATTAGTCAGCTGCAATCAAAAAGAATCGTCCCTTGTGGTTCTTTAAAATGAATATTCCTCAATAAACATCATTAATAATTTTTCATATATGTAAAGGTGTTCCTTTATTCTACCTGGAAAAGTATTCTCAATATAAGATAGAGAATCATATTTCGAGTGCCAAATATAACCATTATCCCCATATTTTATATCGGTTTGTGTAAAACCATCTTTATTACCGATATTCCAATTTGTTGCTTCAAAAGCAGCATATTCAATTCCAATTTTATCAAAAGGCTCTTGATCGCCCCAGTCTCCAGTAGTGCCTTCTGGATACTCTTTATTCAATCCGTTTTGGATATATAACTTCAAATTCAATATAGCAGCTTTATTAATCATCCAATCACGTATTTTGCCTTTACCATTAGAGCTTCCATGTACGTAAGCTATATCTCCAGCAATTAAACTATCATAATTAAGAACTGCAAGTATTTTATTCTTATTATCACCTAAATTTTTTACATAATATTTTGATCCAATTGCTCCTAACTCTTCTGCACCAAAAAATATGAATCGGATAGTATATCTAGGTTGAATATTTCTTAAGTTAAAACATGTTTCTAAAAGAATGGAAACACCAGATGCATTATCATCAGTACCTTTCCCCTCACTCCCACTATCATAATGAGCTGCAATAATAATTTCATCTGAAATTTGACCTTTTATTTCACAAATAATATTTTCTGATCTTACTGTTATGCTTCCATTTTTTGAGTTAACCACTTCTGTAAATTCTTGCCTTTGAGGAAAATATCCCATTGATTCAAGTTCAGTAACAATAAAATCAGCTGCAACTTTTTCATTTTCAGAATTAGCTTGCCTTGGTCCATTTCTATCAAAATATACTAAGTATGAATATGCTTTTTCTCCAATATTATTATTAGAACTACATCCACTTATTAAAGCAGAACACAGTATAATTGCAAGTAATGGCATTAGTTTTTTTATCATCTTTGAATTATTCATTTTATTATCTCCTTATCTTATTAATAACGACAGGACGTTGCGTTTCTTTTCAATTTGTATTCTATACCTCCTGATAACTAAACTTATTGTTGTAAGCTATTATACCCATTCTTCTTTCAAATTCCCTACAAATCAAAAATTATAGTTGCTCAATCTATGTAACTCCAAAAGTCAAATAACAACACTAATGACTAACAGAGCCTTAATTTAAACTTTCTTCATTACAACATCGACGCTGTTTGTTTCTGATTCATCCGGGTTTGGGAGTTAAATTCTTTAAATATTGAAACCTGAATCAATCAGATACCCCCCTTACGAATTTCGCGATTTTTCACACGAGACCCTAGCGCGTTGTCTTTCCAAGCCTTCTGTAGAGATTCAGACCCCCTACCCTTTTGTAGGTTTAGGAGAATTTCCAAAACCTCCATCTTCTTCGACTGTCTTCTTCGAGTGACAACTTTTACAAAGAGGCTGCCAGTTCTTTTTGTTCCAGAAGAGCTTCCGGTCACCACCATGTGGTTTAATGTGGTCCACCTCTGTTGCAGGAGTAAGTCGTCCTTCTCTTTCACAGAGAACACATAGTGGATGGGTCTTAAGAAACTCCTTACTGGCTTTTCTCCACTGATAGGTGTACATCTTTGAGCTTCTGTCGTTCTGAACCTTTATCATCTCTTTCTTATGCATGTCACAATATCTATCATGGGTCAGCAATTGACAACCAGGATAGTTACAGATGCTCTTTGGTTTCCATGGCATCAAACTCGCCTCCCATTTTAACTCTTGAAAAAAGGCATAGAAAAAGCTCCAGTTCATTAACTAGAGCCCTTGATCCAAGAATGCTGCGTTTCCTAAGATTCGAATCGATATAACATAGGCGTATGCTACAGCATATGGTGTTCTTGCAATCAAAAATAACCGTCCCCGGTGGTTTTATTATCGCAATTTTCTGACTTTTTCTCTTCAAACCTAAGCGGGCATCAACCCGCTTAATCCTTATCTATTCCTAGCTCTTTTCCTTCTCAATCTTAACCACATTCTCAAGATAACTTAAGAACTCATCCCTAAGATCATCTCTTCTAAGTGCAAACTCGACAGTGGCTTCAAGAAAGCCCTGCTTATTCCCAACATCATATCTCTTTCCTTCAAAAACATATGCATACATAGCCTCACGTTGAGCTAAAATATTCAAAGCATCTGTAAGTTGAATCTCTCCGTTTTTACCAGGTTTTGTCTCCTCTATAGCCTCCATAATAGCGGGGTTGATGATATACCTTCCAAGAATACCAATATTGGAAGGTGCATTTCCCACGTTAGGCTTTTCAACAAGATTCCTAACCTTATAGATCCTGTCTTCGATGTGCTTTCCATCTACAATACCATACTTGTTCACATCCTCATCAGGTACCTCTTGAACTCCAAGAATGGTAGTCTTGTATTCATCATAAGCTTCAATCATCTGCTTAAGACAAGGCGTCTCACTATATACAACATCATCACCTAATAGCACTGCAAAAGGCTCATTAGCTATAAAGCTTTTGGCACAGTAGATTGCATGACCCAGTCCTCTTGGTTCCTTTTGTCTTATATATTGAATATTTGCCATATCGGAAATCCTTCTTACCTCTTCAAGTAGATCATCCTTGCCAGCTCTTTCTAGCTCCATTTCAAGCTCGACAGACTTGTCAAAATGATTTTCTATGGATGATTTATTTCTTCCGGTAATTATAAGTATTTCCTCGATTCCTGATGCAACAGCTTCCTCTATTATAAACTGAAGAGTCGGCTTATCCACTATTGGAAGCATCTCTTTAGGTTGTGCCTTTGTAGCAGGTAGAAACCTTGTCCCCAGACCTGCAGCAGGGATAACTGCCTTTCTAACTCTCATTGTTGACCTCCCATATTTATCATGATAATAACTTCAAAACACTCTATTACATTATTTTACCAGAATGCTCTCAGTAAAGCATCCTATTACACAAAATAATCTATTTCCCATACCTCATCTCTTCCATCTCACCTGGTGTGTATCCATTATTAGCCCAAACTCTTGTATTATCAGCAAGGTTTTGGATTAACTCCATAAGCTTATCAGCGTCCTTACTATCCTTGACCCTTAAATCATGTTCTTCAAATAGATATCTAAGATTTCTAATTCCATCTAGCGACCTGCAGAATATCCTTATGTCATTTGCCAATTCCTCGGTATTTGATCTATCCCCATATAGTCTAAATAGAAAATCAACCAGGTCATTATATTCCTTTGTTTTTTTTAAAATATGAATCAAAAAGAACCATCCCCGGTGGTTCAAAAAGAACCGTCCCCGGTGGTTCTATAAACCCATCAACTTGTCCATTTGTTCATGCACAGAACCGTTTCCATCAATCCGCACTTCATATCCTTAATATTTCTATCCCTTTTATAAGATACTCATCAAGAGATTCTTTCTGAACAATTTGACTGATCTCGATACTTTTATTTTCATGCCAAGTTAGTGAATTAAACTTTTCTTCATATAAATCCTTTGGATTAATGTCTGTCATTTCATAAGAAGTATCCCTACCTACATACATTACAGTCTGAATAATTCTAACTTGATCATAACTCAATGATTCAAGATAATCCGTTAGTCTCTTTCTTGCAGTGGAATAAGGAGACTCCTCCATACCTTCTAAATTAAAATCATTAGAAGAGTCTAATATGCCTCTTTTCTCTCTTGCTAAATCTATCACCTCATTTAAAACATCTCTCATTTCTTCAAACATAATATTAACCCCCTTAATCAATCTCTACTATACAAATCCCTTGTATAAACCTTGTCAACTACATCCATAATTTCATCTGATAATCTGTTTGCTACAATTACATCAGAGATTTTCTTGAACTCTTCAAAGTCCTTAATTACTTTGGAGTTGTAGAACTCATCTTCATGAAGTGCTGGTTCAAACACAACAACCTCAATTCCTTTGGCCTTTATCCTCTTCATAACTCCTTGAATTGCTGATTGACGGAAGTTATCAGAATCCATTTTCATGGTAAGTCTATACATGCCAACAATTTTGGGTTGTCTCTTAATTATCATCTCTGCGATATGGTCTTTTCTTGTTCTGTTAGCGTCAACTATAGCTGACATAATATTCTGAGGGACATCCTGGTAATTTGCTAATAACTGTTTTGTATCCTTTGGTAAGCAGTATCCACCATAACCAAATGAAGGGTTATTATAGTGAGTACCTATACGGGGGTCCAGACCTACACCTTCAATTATTTGTTGCGAATTCAAACCTCTTACTTCTGCGTAAGAATCTAATTCATTGAAAAATGCAACTCTCATTGCAAGATAAGTGTTAGCAAAAAGCTTGATAGCTTCTGCTTCAGTAGCATCCGTGTAAAGAATGTCAATGTTCTCTTTGGTTGCTCCTTGAGCCAATAACTCAGCAAATACTTTCGCTCGTTCAGATTGCTCTCCCACAACAATTCTTGAAGGATATAGGTTATCATATAAAGCTTTACCTTCTCTTAAAAACTCTGGTGAGAATATGATATTTTCTGTATCAAACTTTTCTTTAATTGACTCTGTATATCCAACAGGTACTGTTGACTTAATAACCATTACAGCATCTGGATTAATCGATAGAACATTTGCAATGACTGCTTCTACTGTTCTTGTGTTGAAGTAATTCTTATTCGGGTCGTAATTCGTTGGTGTAGAAATTATTACATACTCCGCATCTTTAAATGCTTCAAAGTTGTCAGTCGTTGCTGTTAGGTTAAGATCCTTTGTAGTGAGATACTCCTCAATTTCCGGATCAACTATTGGTGATTTTTTGTTGTTGATCATTTCAACTTTCTCTTTAATAATGTCCAAAGCAATAACCTCATTATGTTGAGCTAAAAGTATTGCATTTGACAGGCCAACATAACCTGCTCCTGCTATTGTTATTTTCATTCTGTAAGTAGACCCCCTCTAATTTATAAATCTATCATCTTTAAAATTTTTTGTCTTAATAAATCCATTCTCTCTGAAGATTCATTTAACGAACTCCCTACTGCAGAATAATACAGTTTCAACTTAGGCTCAGTTCCAGAAGGTCTCACAGCAAACCAAGACTCATCAGTAAAATGAATCTTAATTACATTAGATGAGGGCAATTCTATTCTTTCACTGTGAGATGATCCTAGAATATTTCTTTTTTGTGTATTATAGTCTTCAATTATAGTAATGTCTGGAAATACTTTAATGAGTTCGTTAATATCTCTAAATTTATCTACTATAAGATTCATCTTGTCAAGACTATCTATATCTTTGAAAGTAAAACTATTTAAAGCATCAGTATAGTATCCATACTCTTTATAGATATCATCTATTGCATTTAACAAAGTTGATCCCTGTAATTTATAATAAGCTGCCATCTCTACAATCAAAATACTTGAAATGACTGCATCTTTGTCTCTTACAAAGTTCCCCGCAAGATAGCCATAACTTTCTTCGTAGCCGAATAAAAAATCAAATGAATTCATTTCTTCAAACTCTTTGATTTTTTCACCAATGAATTTAAATCCAGTTAATGTTTCAAAGACCGATGCACCATAAGATTTTGCAATCCTTGCTCCTAACTCTGATGTTACTATTGTCTTAATCACAGCATCTCTAGAAGTAATATTATTTTTGTTGGAAACTAGATAGTATGTGAGTAAAGCACCTATCTGGTTGCCTGTTAGTAGTTCATAACTTCCATCTTTACTTTGAACAGCAACACCAACTCTGTCAGCATCTGGATCCGTTCCAAGAACAATATCAGCCTTTATACTTTTGGCAAGTTTTATACCCTCTGCTAATGCTTCTCTTTCTTCTGGGTTTGGGGACTTCACTGTTGGAAAGTCACCATCTGAATTTCTTTGAGACTCAACAATATATACATCTTTAAAGCCGAGCATTGATAACGCTTTTTCAATAGGCATTAATCCTGTACCGTGTAATGGAGTATATACTATTTTTAGGTCACTAACTTGTCTACCTAATTTAATATTAACAGATAATTCCGTTACCCTTTTCAAGTATTCAATATCAATGGTTTCTCCAATGTATGAAAACAATTCTTTTTCAACAGCATCTTCTTTTACACAAGTTTTCACGTCATCAAATATATCAAGTTTATTTATTTCAGAAATTATTGAGTTAGCAGTTTCTAAAGTGATTTGTCCACCGTCAGGTCCGTACACTTTATAACCATTATATTCAGAGGGATTATGACTTGCGGTAATTACAATACCCGCATCACACTTCAAGTGACGAACTGCAAATGAAAGCTCTGGTGTTGGCCTCAATGAATCAAATACATAGGACTTAATATTATTTGCAGCCAGAACTAAAGCTGCTTCTTCTGCAAATGTTTCTGAAAAGTGTCTTGAATCATATGCAATAGACACACTCTTATTTTCATTAGGTCTAGATAAATTGATAAAAGTAGCTAATCCTTGTGTTGCTTTCCTAACAGTGTAAATATTGATTCTATTTGTTCCGGCTCCCATTATTCCCCGAAGTCCTCCTGTTCCAAACTCAAGATTTGTGTAGAATCTTTCTTTGATTTCCTTTTCATTACCTTGGATAGCTAATAATTCACCTCGACTAACTTCATCAACTTCTTTACTCATAATCCATTTTTTATAGTTCTCCAAATAGTTCATAATTAATTACCTTACTTTCTACCATATTCATCATCAAATCTTACAATGTCATCTTCTTCAAGATACTGACCCATTTGTACTTCAATGATTTCTAATGGTGTTTTACCAGGATTCTCAAGACGATGCTTTTGTCCTTCTCTAAAAAAAATACTTTCACCAGATCGTACAAACTTTATCTCCCCATCAACAGTAACTTTTGCCATACCTCTAACTACGATCCAGTGTTCGCTTCTATGATGATGTAGTTGGTAACTGAGTTTCTTCCCTTGATTGACAGTTATTCTTTTTATTTTAAAAGTATCTTTTTCCTCTTCTAGAACCTTATAATGTCCCCATGGTCTATAGTCTTGCATACTGTACTCAGTTCTCAGATCATTTCTTTCCTTTAAAGCGTCAACAACATTTTTAACCTTTTGAGATTGATCTTTTTTGCAAACCAAAAGTGCATCTCTATTATCAATTATGATTAAATCTTCAACACCTACTGCTGCAACTATCTTACCATTGTATGATTGAATAAGATTGTTTTTTGAATCGATAATGATATTTTGTTCGTCAGAAATATTTTCATTTTCATCAACTTGGAAAACATCATAGAATGAATCAAAGCTACCTAAGTCATTCCATCCAATATCCACTGGAACAACAGCTACCTTATCACTATTTTCCATGATACCGTAATCTATTGAAATATTAGTATTAATCTTTGAAAAAGCATCTTTAATGTTGTCACTTGTCTCAAATGCCTCAAATATCTCTAGAGAGTAGGTTTTAACCTCACTTGAAAATACTGATGAATTAAACATAAAAATTCCTGCATTCCAATAATATCCCTTAGCTATATATTCTTCTGCTTTTTCTGGCGTTGGCTTTTCTTTAAAAGAATTAACCACAAATCCATTTAGTTTCTTCTCTCCTGGCGATATATATCCGTATCCAGTATTAGGACCATCAGGCTGAATACCAAAGGTTATAACTGAGTCTTTCGTTAATGGTTCAGATTCTTTGATAATAGCAGCAAAATCCTCATTTTTTGCAATGATATGATCTGAAGGGAATACCACGACAGAATCATGGCCGTTCTTAACAATCTCATTTACTCCTGCATAAATTGCTGGCAATGTATTTTTTGCATCCGGCTCTACTAGAATATTTTCTTCATTATAAGTGTAGTCCAGCTCTTCAACTGCACCCATTACTAGGAATTTATACTTTTCGTTTGTTACAACGTAAATATCATCTATATTTGAAAGCAATAAGCTCCTCTTGAATGTTTCTTGAAATAATGATTCTTCTTTACCTTGAAGTTTAATAAACTGTTTAGGATATCTTTCTCTACTTAACGGCCAAAGCCTTGTTCCACTTCCACCAGCTAATATTATTGTTTTCATTCTTTCCCTCCCTAATAACATTCTAAATTGTTGCAGAGACTAAAATATTTTAATTACGGTCATTTTGGTCTAATTTACAAATAAAATTCCTTCAATATTATTGCATAATAAGTAATGTTGAAGAAGCAACCCTCTCACATAAACTAGAGGACCTCTAATGCTTACTAAATTCAAACTGTTTGAAGATAATTATTTTGAATCCTATAAAGATTCACTAAGTGATAAACCCATCGAAAACCCTAATGGATACTCTATAAACTGTCCACAGCTAAAAGGTCAGTAGGGTACTGTTTATATCCAAACAACTATCCTTCTATTGACTTTTTAAAGTTATATAATTTTCTCAAGAAATTAGAATTCATATTTGCAAATTTTAGTAACAAAATAACACTTCTTGAGTACCCCACTTCTTCAAGTATTACCATCTCATTTTTATCAATGCTTTGAATGATACTTATTTTCAATAGTGCTTTAAGCGTATGTTTCCTTCTTATTACTGAAATGAATGCATTCCTGATATCTTCATTCTCTATTATTTGATTCGACAATTTCAAATATCCTCTAAGGTCCAAATATACTCTTTGCTTCAAATCAATGTAAAAACTATCATTA
Organism: Soehngenia sp.; assembly: GCA_024637045.1. Classification (GTDB taxonomy): domain Bacteria; phylum Bacillota; class Clostridia; order Tissierellales; family Tissierellaceae; genus Gudongella. Next base: position 32,542 of record JAGXFX010000009.1, on the reverse strand, counting down.
TCAGACCTATTCAAAGGTAATGATTTTCTCAAAAATTTCAATTTCTCACCATTAAAAAGTATTTTAAGTAGAATATAAGCGTGTGAGTAAGCTGTTCCCGTAAAGCTAGAATCATATTCTATTTGCTGCCATTTCTCTCTTTTTACTACTATTGAAGACAAGTAACTAAAAATCGCACCTAATGATCTACATTCATTAAAATACTTAATTATTTCATTATTGTCATTAAAGTCGATTGTCTTTCCCAACACCGACTCATTAACAAAAGATTCATCGCTTATCCTATTCATATAAAAATCACATTTAACTCTATTGCTCAAAAAAACACTAACATTTGGAAAGTCATTAATTTCATTCAATATATACTCGATTGAATTGCTATTTATTGCATCATCACTCCCCATTAACCAACAATACTCGCCTTTAGCTAAATCAACTGCCTTTAAGTAATTCGAATCAGGTCCAATATTCTGGGCGTTCTTATGATAGGTAATATCAATATATTTACAGTATTTTCTTATCATTTTTTCTGTTCCGTCAGTAGAAGCATTATCACTTATACATATTTCGATTTTTTCTTTCACATCAGCTGTAACCTGATCAACAATACTGATAATAAGCTCTTCTAAATACTCTTCTCTATTGTATGTTGGTATGCATATAGATAATTTTAGCATAATTACCTCCTTATCTTAAAATTTGAACTTCTCTTATTTGCAGTGAAAGCGTTGTTCATTTTTTACACACTTTTGAAACAACTACATCTTTCTCTTCAAAATTTTAATTGTTGCTATCGGACCACTAACCGCAAAAGGAGTCAATGAAAAAACAGTGCCCAACATAACGCCTGACACTCCCATGTTAAAATGCTTCGCAAAGAGAATTGAAAGGGGAATGTTTATTACAGCTCCGATTATAGCTGCTATAAATGAAACTTGAATCTTTCCTAACCCATTCAATAAATATGAGTAGTTACCATTCCAAGTATATATTAAGACAAATATAGCTGTTACATAAATTAGCATATTAGAAATTTGAATACTATCACCTACCCATATCCCGATTATTAACTTGCTCGAAAAAACTAGGACCAAAACAGCAAAGTAAATAAGTGCTAATAGCATGTTAGTCTTCTTTAGAGTGCTACTAATCCAGCGAAAGTCACTTTTGCTATACGCTTCAGTATAAGCAGACCATAATGGAGTTAGCATCATTGTTTGTATTATAATAACAGTATTAAATAATTTCTTTACAATATTATACGATGTCACCTCGCTAGGCCCAAACAGCTGTGTAATGATAATATTATCTGTAGAAAAAATTATCACTGAAGCGATTTGAATCACGAAAAACTTACCTGCCAATTGGTATATTTCCGTAATCCTTTTCTTTTTTACGTATTTTACAGCTGGTCGCAATCCTCTATATCTTCTAAAGAAATGAAATGTCATAATTCCGCCTGAAACCGTCATAGAAATTCCATAAGCTACCGCCAAGTATATAAGGTTTCCATAACTAAACACTCTTAGTATGATAACAAATATTAAGAATGCTGCATTAAGAAGTAAAGTACTAACACCTGCCAAAGCTGACTTTTGTACTGCATAATATAATTGATTTGATAGCGATAATATGAAGTTTAATAAAAAGAAACTTACAATAATGTACATTGTAATCACAAGCTCACTATTTGTAATAATCTCGACGTTAAATATTTTTGTCCAGTCCAATAAAAAGGCAAAGCTAGTAAAAACCAAAAATATAGCTACCGATATTGCACTGATAAGTGCATATGCGGTAGAAACGTACTCATTCGCAGCTTGTAAGTCATTTCTACTAAGAGATTCCGTCAACTTGTTTCTTAAACCATTCCCAAAACCAATGTCCATCAAATTAATCCATGTTAGCATAGATAATACTATGAGCCAAATTCCATACTTCTCACTATTAAGATAGGTTAGTGTAAGAGGAACAACTAAATAACTCAATCCATATCCAGAAAATTTGTACAGAAAACCGTTTGCGATATTCTTCTTTATATTCCTATTTCTATTTATCCCTTCATCATCGATGGGTTTAACCTCTATCTCTCTATCAGACATTTAAATCTTCCTTATTAGTTAATAATTTTTCTAACCATTGTAAAGTCATCTTTATTCCATCATTTTTAGTAACTAAAGGTTTCCAGCCAGTTGCTTTTGTTATTTTTTCATTATTAGCAACAAAATATTTTTGATCACTTTCTCGCCAAGGCAATTTTTTATATTTCAAAGACACAGTCAATATTTCTTCTAATAAATTAATTAACTCAACTAATGATAGACTGTTTTCTATGCCACCACCGATATTAAATGCTTGGCCTTTTACTTTTTCAATATTTTCAATTACGGAAAAATAACACCTAACCACATCATCTGCGAAAAGAACATCTCTAACTTGTTTACCATCACCAGATATTGTGAACATATTGCCAATTTTGTTTTTTTCTTCTAATGCTTTAAGGCAAAACCATCCAATCCATCCTTGATCAGTAGTGGAATGTTGATTAATACCATACATAGATGAATGTCTTAATACTACAGTTTTTAATCCATAAATTCGTGCATAATCTAGCATGTATTGATCAGCAGATCCCTTCGAACAGCCATAAGGAGAGTGAAAATCTAAAGTTAATTTCTCGTCAAAACCATTTGGATAACAGTCAGCGACATATCTGGTATCTGATTCGCTATATGTGATGTGTTCCAAGTCTCCGTAAACTTTATTTGTAGATGAGTAGATAATGATTGAATCTATTGAGTACTTTCTTACGCTTTCAAGTAAATTATAAGTACCAACTACATTAATTTCAAAGTCTAATCTAGGATTCTTGATTGATGTTGTCATAGCTACTTGTCCCGCTAAGTGAAAAATTACATCTGCTTTCTCTCTCAATATAACAGATTCAATATCATTAACATTTCTTATATCACCATAGATAAACTCAAATTCTCCTTTTGATCGAAGTAATTCCAAATTTCTATTTGATCCTACCCTTGAAAGATTATCAAAAATAACCAACTCTTCGTTCCTGCTAAGCACTTCCATTGCAAGATTACTTCCTACAAATCCACACCCACCTGTTATTAAATATTTCATTTATTATTACCTCCACTCTTATCTATAAACCTGGATAATGATTCTAACACATCTATTTCAAAACTACTGCTTACGAGTTTTTTAAACTTCGAGATATCTAGCTCAAACCTCACCATTTCATTTTCTCTATATGGGATCTTCCCAAATTCAATGGGCGAACTTGATCTCATATAATTCTTGCAGTATTCGATGATTTCTTTTAACCTAAAACTTTTCCCTGCTGAAAGATTAAAAACTTCTCCTTTGAATTTGTCATAAGACTCTATTACTTTTTTTATTCCTTTTGCAAAGTCTTCAGCATAAATAAAATCTCTTTTCTGTTCACCATAAGTGGTTTCAATTACTTCATTTTTTGATAACTTACTAACAATATAAGGAATGAATTTATTAGAATCCTGATACTCTCCAAATAAATTTCCAGGACGTACTACTGAAATAGGAAACGAAAAATTATTATAAAGCATGAGTGCTGTATTCGTTGTAAGTTGTTTAGCCAAAGCATATGGTGAACTCGGATATTCTCGATCTGTTTCTCTATAGGGAGTTTTAATATTTCCATATTCTTCTCCGGAACCAAATTGTAAAAATAATTTTAGATTCTTGATGTTTTTAGTTGCTTCATACAATTCTAGTAAAACATATGTGTTTATATCAATCATTTTTTTATATTGCTTCATATCTCTACTTGCTGTAACAACTGAAACAAGATTAATAATATATTCCGGATTTATAGAAGCTACTATATCTCCGACGCCTTCATCTTCCATAAAAACATATTTACAGAACTCAATATTCGGATATCCTTCCATAAAATCATAATCTAAGTTCCTTCCAATAACATAGATTTTGTATTCACTATATAACTGTTCTATGATGTTTTTCCCAATGAAACCGAATCCACCGACTAAAAGTATCTTCTCCATGATATCATTCTCCTTGCATTAATTTTAATCCGATAGAGACATGAAATCATGTATCTGATCTACACACAATTTATAAACATCTTCTAATTGATAATTCTTATACCATTTTGCAGTTAACTCTATCGCTTTGTCTATTGATAAAGTTGGAGTCCAACCCAACCTAAATCTAGCTTTCGTAATATCTAAAGTTAAAAGTTTAGCTTCATGTACAGCGTTTAGATCAGACGCATCCCGCAAGTTACCTTCTCCATAATTGTTTATGACAAGTTTTGCAACGTCCCATACAGGTATTATAGAACTAAGATCAGGTCCAAAATTCCATGCATCAGCGAATTCAGTAGGATGGTTGTACATTTTTTCTCCTAGCATCAAATATCCACTCAAAGGCTCTAGAACATGCTCCCACGGTCTAACTGATTTAGGACTTCTAATTTCAATTGGATTACCGGCTTCTATTGCTTTTATGCAATCTGGAATAATCCTATCTTTAGCCCAATCACCACCACCAATTACATTCCCAGCTCTCACACTAGCAATTGATTTGCCATGCTTGTCATACTCTTTTGGATTAAAAAAAGAAAGTCGCCATGAGTTAATCGCTATCTCAGCAGCACCTTTTGATGATGAGTAGGGATCATAACCACCTAATGGATCCGATTCTCTATATCCCCAAAGTTGCTCTTTATTGTCATAACACTTGTCAGTAGTGATAATAATACCTACTTTAGTAGCATTAGTTTTTCGAATTGCTTCAAGCACATTTATTGTCCCCATAACATTGGTCTCATAAGTCTCTACAGGATTCTCATAGGATAGTCTCACTAAAGGCTGCGCTGCAAGGTGAAATACAAACTCAGGTTGATACGTAGAAAATACTTCTTCAAGTTTAATTTTATCTCGAATATCTCCTCTAATATCAACAATCTTATCTCCGATTTTTGATAGAACAAAATTGTCCCTATCTGTATATGGATCTAAGGAGTATCCTATTACTTTCGCTCCTAGCTCATGGAGCCAAATAGTGATCCAAGAACCTTTAAATCCTGTATGTCCGGTTATCAAGACTACTTTGTCTTTATATATATTATTATATCCTTCCATTATTACCACACTTTCCAAAACGCTTCATTTTTTTTCCATACTCTTTCTAGATAATTCAAATCCCTCTCAGTATCCATACAAGCCCACAGACCATCATGTTTAAAAACTGCAATTTTCCCTTCAGTAGCTAGCTGTTCAAAAATTCCTGCTTCTAGGTCACAGCTCTCATCTATTGTTAAATAATCTAATAGATTTTTATTAAAAACCATATAGCCACCATTAATCATACCTTGTGATGTCTGTGATTTTTCTTCAAAAGATGTTAGAACATTACCATTAGCAACAAGTTCACCAAATCTTGCAGGAGGATGGACACCAGAAATGGTAACCATTTTACCATTATTATTGTGAAACTCAATTAGATTATTTATGTTGATATCTGCGACCCCATCACCATATGTTAGAAGGTTGATGTCATCATCAAGATATTTCTCAATTCGCTTCAGTCTTCCTCCTTTTAGCGTATTTAGTCCAGTATCAACTAATGTAACCTTCCAGTCAATTTCATCATGACCGTTGTGAAATTCTATAGTATTATCTGATAAATTCACTGTAAAATCATTATTATTTGAATCATAATGAAGAAAATAATCTTTAATCACATCTCCTTTATATCCTAAACATATTACAAACTCTTTTATTCCATAGTGGGCATATGTCTTCATAATGTGCCACATTATTGGTTTTCCACCAACTTGAACCATTGGTTTTGGGATAGAATTAGTCAAGTTGCCTAATCTTGTACCATAACCACCTGCTAAAATTACTAATTTCATATTCTTCACTCCCATTCGTCCATATAAATTTTCGTGTATCCGTTTTCATTAAGTAACTCTTTATAATCTTTGTTAAACGACTTGCTACCACAAACATAAATATTTGTTTCTTTATCAGCTATCCTTTTAACATTTTCTATACTGATACGCTTACTGTGACAGCCTGTACATTTTTCTCTAGTGATAAACACTTCCATATTTTCACCAAGCACATTTTTCAATGGTTCATAATGAAGTAAATCTTTAAAGTATTTAGCACTGTAAAAAAGCGAAATATTGTTTAAGAGATTGTTCAACTCATAGTATTTTATTAGACTTAAATAAGGTGTTATTCCTACACCACCTGCAATAAACAAGTGCTTCTCATTCACAAAGTTTTTATTGAATAGATCTCCAAATGGATATTTAATGGTGCACTTATCATCTACGCCCAGTTCATCAAATATCCGAGATGTATAGAACCCCACATTTTTAATAATGAACTTCATGATTCCTTTTTCATAGGAAGCTATACTAAATGTTCTCGACTCGGGCCAAATATCTGATGCAGTGACTAAGTCTAATGTTAACTGAACAAAGGAGCCGGGATTGTACTTGCGTTCTTTTTCTAATTCCAGAATATATTCTCTTATAACTTTACTGTGTTCAATAACTTGTACCACTTTTGCTTGCGTTACATGGTTCATTAGTCAAGCTCCTTGAAGAAGTTTTCAAACACTTTGGCAATATATATAACCTGCTCATCATTTATGCCTGGATAAACGCCTATGAAGAAAGTATTATTCATGATATAATCCGTATTTCTCAGTTCTCCAATAATTCTACAATCGATATCTAGATATGCTGGTTGTTTAGTAACATTGCCAGCAAAAAGAAGTCTGGTCATTATCATGTTCTTTTCTAAATGCATTGTTAAATCATTTCTAGAGAACTTGTCATTTTCTTTAACTGTGATTGGAAATCCAAACCATGAAGGGTCTGAATTCTTAGTCGCTTCAGGCATAATTAATAACTCTTCATATTTCGATAGTTCATTCTTAATCTTAGTAAAATTTTCTTTTCTCTTTTCAATAAAGCTTGGTAGTTTTTCTAACTGTGCCATTCCAACCGCAGCTTGCATATCTGTTACTTTTAAATTGTATCCAATGTGGCTGTATACATATTTATGATCATATCCAACTGGTAACTTTCCATATTGCATACTAAACCGTCTTCCGCAAGTGTTGTCGGCACCCGGCCCACAATAACAATCTCTTCCCCAATCTCTAAATGATGTTGCAATTCTAATCAATTCATCATCATTTGTCAGAACAGCTCCACCTTCACCCATAGTCATATGATGTGCTGGATAAAAGCTAACAGTTGCGAGATGTCCAAAAGTTCCAACTTTCTTTCCATTGTAAGTCGATCCAACAGCATCACAGCAATCTTCTACAACAAATAAATCATGCTTATAAGCAAACTCCATAATTGCATCTAGATCAAAAGGATTGCCTAATGTATGAGCAATCATTATCGCTCTTGTTTTATCAGATAATGCATTTTCCAACTCATCAACTTTTATATTATAAGTTCCAATTTCCACATCAACAAATACTGGTATTAAGCCATTTTGAATAATTGGGTTAATTGTGGTTGGAAATCCTGCTGCAACAGTGATGACTTCATCACCTTTTTTAAGTCGTTTATCTCCTAGCTTTGGAGATGTCAGTGTTGTAAATGCAACTAGATTTGCAGAAGACCCTGAGCTCACTAGTAGACAATGTTCAACATCCATAAACTGAGCAAACTCATATTCAAAATCATTTGCATACCTTCCTGCAGTAAGCCAAAAGTCTAATGAAGAATCTACAAGATTCACAAGCTCATTTTCATCAAAAACTCTTCGTGCAAACGGGATACGATCACCTTCAGAATACATCTCTGTTGCAAATTTTACCTGGTAATACTCTTTTGTCTTTTCTAGTATCTCATTTCTTAATTGCTTCTCATTCATATAATTTGCCTCCTTTTATAGTAAAATGCCAAGTGAAATCGAATATATATCTAATTTTCTGATTTAAATACCTTGCAATAATTCTCGATATAATCTATCGGAAACATTCTTGCTAAATTTCTCTTCAAATATTTTCCTTGAATAATCACAATAATTTTTATCGGTAGTATCCAAAAAAGCACTGATTTTATGAATGAATTCTTCTTCAGTGTCACATAAACCTCCCACTTGGTCGTAATCTAGTTCATATCCTTCGAATGCTTCAGAAGTTCCAAATATGAAGTTTCCATACATCAATGCCTCTGCAGTTTTTACTTTCATTCCTGCACCACTTAGAATTGGAATAGCTACAAATCTCGCATTATTGTAATACTTAGATATATCATCAACTGTACCGACAACCTCAATATTAGGACCAGATAAGGCGTCTCTCTTGTGCTCAAACCCTTTCCCCACAATTACTGTAGGAACGCTAATGTTAGGTGAAATAGATTTTACAAACCATTCTACTCCTTCATAGGTATCTCTTTTCATAGAACCTACAATCAAACAATACTTCTTATTATCTTCTGCATTTATTTCTTTTCGATTAATACTAGCTTTATCCTCAAACGTTATCGGGATTATCATGTCTGACTCTCTATTATACAAATCCTTGATTCTATCTTTATCTCTTTTGCTTAAGACTATTATTTTATCACTATCACTAATCAACCTTTTTTCGCTAAATTCTACAAAATATCGATATAGATGTTTTATCCATTTTTTCCCAAATCGTACATCTATATAGTCGGTTTCTACATTATGAAAGAAAGTAATAATTTTAATATAGGGGAACTGGGGCCTAATAATCTTCGATAGTTTACCAAAGATTGAACCATCAAAAAATATTATATTAGGTCTTTCATTTTCAATTATTCTTATGATTTTCATTAAATCATTGAAATCAGTTGGAGGAAAAAAACCTCCAATCATTGCCATAGCACTCTTTACGGTAGATCTTTTAGTTATATAATATGGTGTAACATCTCCAAATTTTTCTAGAGCCTGAAAATTTCTGTTTGAACACTGCCCACCTCCATATGAGGTGTCTTTATAATTATTGCATGTAATAAACAATATCTTATGTTTCATTTCTTCTCTCCTTTTCATTTCTTAAAACCCCTAATAGATAGAGAAATGGAGTAATATAGAATATAGTTAGATATCCATAAGAAAACACTTGTTCCAGCGCTGCGACATTATATACATCAAGTATCAAGAAAAAATAGACTATATCTAAGTTTCCAGATTTTTCTTCTAATGTTTTAATTACCGATGAAATCAGAATAAATAATGATATTAGCAAAATAATCCAAACAATCCCAGTTATAATATCTGAATAGAATAAAGCTACTAAGTAAGAGAATATACCAACAGGAGAACTGGTTGTGGGAGTAATATCATAATGTATTGCTTGTTTGAAAATATTATTCATTGCCCTAAATGATTTATATGGCATTATAAAACCTGGCATTAAGGGTCTGAACATTGCAATTATTTCTTTTAAAAACATATTGTCAGCGTTATATAAATGCTTGATAGATTCTATGTTTTGAAATACTGAAACTGACAGTGGAAAAAAAGAAAATCTATTAGTTAATGCGGTTAAACTATCAAAGTAATCTAACTTAAAACTCCAAGTATTTAATCTAATAAAAAATTTCAGCTGATAAAAATACTGGTACAGTTTTGCACCTAATAATAATAGTACACTAGGATAGAGTAGTAATTTTATGTGAGAAAGTCTGCGTCTTCGGGGATTCCTTTTAAAGTATAGAAAAAATTCAATTATCGCATACTGGAAAATAAACCCTGTCCACCCTAATGACAATCTATATATATAAAACAGCAAACAATTGAGAACATAAAACCTTTTATTTTCTCTACAACAGATGTAGTAGAATAAAAAAATGCTCTCCACACGAAAGAATGAAAATATAAATGAATAGCTTGATGTAGCATTAGATCCTACTTTCCCAACACCAGTTATTGATGCAAATAAAAGTTGTGCCAAAATTAAAATAAATATAAATCTATGAGCCTTTTTATTATTAATCTTTATACTTCTTGGCATAAAAGAAAATCTGGGTTTATTCTTTCTAGTTATGTTATAAAAACCAAACATAAATATATAGCCAATTAATATTACGAAAAGCCAACTAATTATTGTGAAATTATCCAAACTCAGATACGATATCCCTTTAGCTTCACCTAAATACTTGCCATTCAGGATCATATATATCGCAGAAACAATATGAGATAACACATAAATTATAATTACAGTTTTTTCCGCCATACGTGTACCTCTCTTTTTCAATTTCTAAGACACAATATTTATAATAAATCTTCAAAAATCTTTCTCATCTTAATACTGCTATCACTATTTTTTGAGTAATTTTTAGCGTAATTAAATGCATTTTTTGAATACACCTCAAATTCAATGTTGTTCATATCTACAAAAAATTGAATTTTACGTGTGAATTTTTCAATATTTCTCAAATCTATATCAAACCCTATCCCATTTTCTTCCAAGGCTCTCCAAGGTGTTTGATCACTAATTATTAGTGGACACCCACCTATTAGAGCCTCCGAAATTACATGTCCAAAATTTTCGCCCAATGTAGGAAACAAAAATATGTGGTGTTTATTAAATGTCTCTATTATATTCTCATGATTAATAACACCCTTATACTGAATAGAAATATTAGCGGGCAGATCTAGAATAGCATAATTACACTTTTCCCAATAATTTGAATCTTCAATGGGACCATATATGTTAAATTCTATATTGCCATTTATATTTTTAAGTATTTTTATAGCCTGAAGAAGATTTTTTTTTGGGTGAATTCTTGATACAAATACTATTTTTAAGTGACCTTCTAGTTTCTTAATACTTTTTGAGTATTGAATTTCACTATAGTCAGCTGTCAGATTTGAAGCCACCTTAACAATTGCATTGGTTTTTATAGTACGTTTAATGTCACTTTCTTCTTCTCGTGCAGTCGCATGCCAGTATACTTTCTTGTATATTCTTAGCAATTTTGCAAAGTAAATATATACCCGTTTTTTCCCTTTTTTTAAGTTTAATGCTCCTTGAGAGAACTCTCCTCTAGGTGCTAATAAAACTGGCTTTGAAGCTACTATTTTACATTTTGTTAACAAGAGTGGGAGAATACTAAATTTAAAAGAAAAATAACTATTTAAATAGATCAAGTCAAAGTCTATCTGCTTTACGGCATCGATAAGTTTCCCAAGTTCCAACCTCTTTTTGTTAACATACAATACTTTTGAATTCCCCGCAATTGTCCATCTATTTGGTGAAATGTTTTCAAAGGGACTATCATCACCTAAATCTCTATCTCCAGTAATTATATAAAACTCGAAATAATCGGATAGATTATCTGTTAAGTTACGAATTGATTGAATAGGTCCTCCACCTTTAACTGCAGGTGAATAGTACGCAGTAAATATTAATATTTTTTTTTTCAAATTACTTCCTCCACACCATCTTATTTACTATCCCTGTATAACTTTGAATTAGTTTAACTACCTTAGTACTTACATTCTCATCTACATAATTTGGAACATCTTCTCCAATATCTCCTTGAGCATTCATCTCAACAGCCATATCTACAGCTTGGAGAACTTGTTCAGTTGTTATGCTTCCAATTACCATATTACCCTTATCTAAGGCTTCTGGTCTCTCAGTACTTGTTCTTACAGATACTGCAGGAAACTTAAAATAAGAAGCTTCTTCTGCAATTGTCCCGCTATCAGACACTACACAAAAAGAGTTCTGCTGAAGATGATTATAATCAGCAAATCCAAATGGCTGTAAACTTCTCACGTTAGGATGAAACTTAAATCCTCGTTGTTCAATAAACTTCTTGCTTCTCGGATGATTACTATAGATAATAGTAAGATCATAATTTTCAGCCATTGCATTTACAGCATTCATTAAAGCCATAAAATTATCTTCATTATCAATATTTTCTTCACGGTGAGCTGATAATAGAATATACTTACCTTTTTCTAATCCCAATGTCTCAAGCACCTTACTACCATCGATTTTCTCTTTATTTGCTTTTAATACTTCAGCCATAGGTGAACCAACAACGTAAGTCAGTTCCTTTGGGACACCTTCCCAATTCAAGTAATTCCTTGCGTGTTCTGTATAACAAAGATTTACATCACTTGTATGATCTACAATCCTTCTATTAATCTCTTCTGGAAGGTTTTCATCAAAACATCTGTTACCAGCTTCCATGTGAAAAATTGGAATTTTAAGCCTCTTGGCAGAAATCACACTTAGACATGAATTGGTATCACCTAAAACAAGTAAAGCATCCGGTTGTTCTTCCACCATGATTTCATAAGACTTAGCTAATACATTCCCCATGGTTTGACCCAAATTGTCCCCTACAACATTAAGATAAAAATTAGGTTCTCTTATATCTAGATTTTCAAAAAACACTTGGTTCAGTTCATAGTCATAATTCTGACCTGTATGAACCAATATATGCTCAAAGTATTTATCGCTTTTCTTAATCACCTCAGAAAGTTTTATGATTTCAGGGCGAGTACCCACGATTGTCATTAATTTTAATTTCTTCATTTAAACTTTCCCCCTACTTGAAATAGTGTGGATAGAGATTTTTATGGTTATCTATCCATTCTTTCATCTCAGCTACCATAGCTTCATAACTAGGTACTCTAAATGAAAAATCAGTTCGATTGTTAATTAAAGATTTATCTGGTGAAAGTTTATCACTTAGTAAAATCTCAATCTGTTCATCTTTCATATATTTATTGAAGAGTTTTAGTAACTCATACTTACTAATAGTTTCATTATTAACCAGATTATAAAGACCTGTTAGATTCTCTCTTAAGGCCTGTTCCATTGCCTTTGCTAATGTTAGTGTTGTTACGCCCGTCCATATGGCTTTTGTAAAACCATTAATCTGACCTTCTTGCTTCATGAACCAATTAAAAAGTCCTATTCCTCTTTCACTCATGTCAGGCCCGATAATTGAATTTCTAAATGTAAGATCTTTATTGTTTTCTAGTTCACCTAACGCCTTTGATCTATCGTAGAAGGTTTCTCCATCTCTAAATGATGTCTCTGAGTAACCACCAGTTTTTCCAGAAAAAACACAGTCCGTACTCATATGAATAACTCTTGTCTTAGTATCTTTAGTTGTATCGCTTAGGAAATGCGGTAAGTAACTATTCAATAAGACTGCATTTGATTTGTGATCTTCTGCGTCTTGATTTAATATTCCTATGGCATTTATAATGGCATCATATTGACCTTGACTGATAATGTTCTTTAGATTCTCTAAATCCGTGATATCTCCATTTATGTTTTTACAGTATTCCACTTTGCTTCTACTAAAACCGGTCACATCATGGCCAGCTTCTTTAAAGTAGATTGAAATGGTATGCCCTGCCATGCCTGTTCCACCTAGGATTAAGACCTTCATTATCTTCCCTCCCAGTTTTTTAACTCTTCCTGTATATAATCAAGTATGAGCAGCTTCTCTTTAATCTGCTCCACGTTAAGTCTTTCTGTATTATGAGAATTGTAATCTTCAACTTGCTGAAGTTCTTCGTTTCCTTCGACGAAATACTTATCATAGTTCAGATCTCGTTTATCAGCAGGCACTCTATAGAAGCCACCCATGTCCTGTGCACCTACATGCTCTTCCTTAGTTAGAAGCGTTTCGTACAACTTTTCTCCGTGGCGAGTACCAATAATTTTAATCTCATTATCTGCATTAAATAGCTCTTTAATTGCTTGAGCTAAGTCCCCAATCGTAGAGGCAGGAGATTTTTGGACCATAATATCCCCCGCTTCAGCATTCTCAAATGCAAACACAACAAGTTCAACAGCTTCTTCTAAACTCATCAAGAATCTTGTCATGTTTGGATCCGTCACTGTTAAAGGTTGTCCACTTTTTATTTGATCTACAAATAGAGGAATAACTGAACCTCTTGAAGCCATAACATTTCCATATCTTGTTCCATAGATCAAAGTTCTCTCTGGATCTACTGTTTTTGATTTTGCTACAAAAACTTTTTCCATCATAGCTTTTGAGATTCCCATTGCATTGATTGGGTAAGCTGCCTTATCAGTTGAAAGGCAAATCACCTTCTTAACTCTCATTTCAATAGCTCCAGTAAGAACATTGTCTGTGCCAAGCACATTGGTTTTAACTGCCTCCAATGGAAAGAACTCGCAAGAAGGTACTTGTTTAAGAGCCGCTGCATGAAACACAAAGTCCACACCATGCAGCGAATTTTTAACGCTAGCTAAGTCTCTTACATCGCCTATATAGAACTTCAATTTATCATTTTTGTACTGCTTTCTCATGTCATCCTGTTTCTTTTCATCACGAGAAAAAATACGGATTTCTTTTACATCTGTATATAAGAATCTCTTCATAACAGCATTTCCAAAAGAGCCTGTTCCACCTGTAATCAATAATGTTTTGTCCTTAAACATATTTCTTATCTCCTTCATTTCGATTGTTGTTATTTGAAAACAATTGATCCATTCTATTAAGTAGCGTTTCCTTATCAAAATTCTTTTGATAATAGTCCACAGCATTTTGAGCCATATTTCTATGTTTCTCAGTTGGCATACTAACTAACTTTTTAATATTCTCAGCTAATCCTTTCGCATCACCAGCATCGCTACAAACTCCTGCATCAGCCTTATTAATTACATCCTGAATTTCTCCATCAGCTGAAACGATTACTGGAACTCCACAAGCTAGACATGATTGAGTTTTTGCAGGAAGTGTTATGGAAAACACTTTGCTTTTAGATAAACTTATTAAAGTAGCATCACTAACAGCCATAAATTCTGGAATACGTGTAGCTGGCTGCTTATCAATAAAATTAAAGTAGTCAGCAACTTGACTTTCTACAACGTTTGACTTAAGTGTTTCTTTAAACCGACCATCTCCAACGATATTGAATCTTACTTTTGTATTTGCCGCTTTAAGAATTTTTGCCGCTTCAGGAAGCACATCTAAACCTTGCGCAAATCCAATGTTGCCAGCAAAAATAATATTGAATAGATCGTCCTTTGGAATCTCAGGGATGTTTGCATCACCTTTATCAACTGGCCTATAGTAATCCTCTGCATATTGAGGCCAGAATTCTAGTTTTTCTCTTTCAGTTCCACGATCTACAATTGCTTGTATAAAACTCTCGGATGAGGTGAAAATTCTATCGCACCGTTTATAAATATAGTCAACCATGACACCAATAGCATTAAGGATTCTTTTGTTAGTGATGCCTGCTACTATCTCAACGTTCTCTGGCCATAAATCTGTAACATACAAGTAACATGGAATCTTTCTCTTCCTTGCATACCAAACACCAGGAAGAGCTTGTGTCATCGGAGAGACCTCAAATATGAATACATAATCCGCTTTAATTTTAGTGAAAGTTTTCCAGAAGAACCCGGAAACAACAAAAGACAGATAATTAAGTACCAACATAATTGCATTATTTCCTCTTGGGACAAGAGGAATCCTAATAATATCCATACCGTTATAGGTTTCTTTTCTTTTCTTGAATAGTCCATACCCTTCATAGTATTTGCCTTGTGGGTAGTTTGGAATGCCTGTAACTACGGTTACTTTATATCCTCTTTTGACCCACTCAGTACATATATCATTAATACGAAACTGTTCAGGGTAGAAATATTGCGCAATTACTAATATATGTTTTTTCAAGCTCTTATCCACCCTTCCCACTTATTTCTCCGTCAACTCAATCGAGTCTCTAAAATCTCTTATTTGGTAACCCGCCTTATCATAGTCACTCATTGACTTCTCATAAACCAAATTGCCGAAAACCTTATTAACTATTCCAATCCCAAACATCAACTTCAACACAGGATTAAATACCCTTGTCATCATAATTTTCTTCCCATGAACTTCAGCTATTGTTTCCACCAGTTCGCTGGTTTTTACATACTCTCTGTTCTGAGGAAAATACAACCCCGTCTCTTCATTATCTATTATGACCTTGATGAACTCACAAAGATTATCTATATGAATCATACTACGCTCATTATCGATGTTAGGGAATACAGGAATCTTCCTGGCCATATTTGCAAGTCTAGGATAATTTCCCTTGGACCCTTTACCATAAATCATTGGCGGCCTAAGAACCACAATCTTGAAGTCATCAGTCTCTAAATGCTTGATGCCTTCTTCAGCCTGCAGCTTACTATTCCCATAGAAGTTACTTGGTGTTGGATCAGTATTCCTATCAATAATTCTCTTACCATTACTGCTATCTCCATAAACAATGATGCTGCTCATAAAAATGAACTGCTTTACTCCTTCTACCTTGGCTTTCTCAGCAGTTTCAATCGTTAAGTCTCTATTCACTTTATAGTAGAGATCTTCCATCTTTGGATCAGATGACACGTGAGCTATCCCTGCAACATGAAATACAACATCATATTTAGAAAAATCCTTCTCTTTCCAAGAGCCATCTTTCATACTAATTTTATCTATTTTATATTTATCAGGTTCTCTCATAAGCCAATTCTCTAAAGATGTCCCTATGTAACTATTCTTACCAGTGATTAATATATTTTTCATTTTGTCACCTCATAAAAATCGAAAGCAGAAATTTGGAAGTGAAAAGACTAAGACTTCTTTCTACCATCTTTTTCTTTAGTCATTTTTCCCAATACTCCTGTGCCACCCTCAATTACGCCTTTTCTTCTAAGTACTGCTGTAAATGTTCCTAAGAAGCATAATAAGTCGAACCACAAACTCCTTCTTCTTACGTAATCTCCATCTAACTTGGCTTTTTTCTCTATAGGTAATTCATCTCGACCATTAATTTGTGCCCAGCCTGTAAGACCAACTGGTATATCATTTGCATTGTATTTGTCTCTTTCTTCAATAAGATCATACTGATTCCACAGCGCTGGTCTTGGTCCAATAATGCTCATTTCACCATTTAAGATGTTAATGATTTGTGGTAGTTCGTCTAAGCTTGTCTTTCTTAAAAACTTACCAACTTTTGTAATCCACTGCTCAGGATTTTTCAACATATGTGTTGGTGTATCCTGGGGTGTATCAATTCGCATGGTTCTAAACTTCAAAATATTAAAATGGCTCTTATGTATTCCAACTCTCTTCTGTTTAAAGAGAACAGAACCGGGAGAGTCTATTTTAATTGATAATACCAAAATTAAAAAAATAGGTGATAATACGATTAGTCCTATTGTTGATAGTACTATATCTATTAATCTTTTTACCTTTAAGTATGCCAAGTTAAAGTACCTCCTGCTTTATCTCTATTCCCACTCACCAAAGAACTGGATTATATTATTCTTCTCATATCCCAGTTGTAGTAGGTGATTTCTTATTATACTTTCAAAAGTATAACTTGAAACAAGTACTCCGTCGTGCTCGTACTTCTTAATGTCTACCTTTGATATTACAGGGTAGCCTAGGAGTTCTGTACCTCTTTTTTCGAGGTCGTCATCGATTATTGCCTTAATTTCAAGGTCAATATCATCTGAGCTTCTAACGACATTCAGGATTATTTCTGCTACCTCTCCAGCTCCGTAAAGTAAAATTGAGTGGAATCCTTTTTTGGAGACCCTTTTTAGGAACTCCTCTACACCTTCTTTTGCCAACTTGTGTAGATCCATTAGCTCCTGGATGTAAGTTAAATTAAGATAGTTCTTTCTTTTCTGCCCCTTTGGGGTTACATGATACATAACCTTTTTTGAGGTTATGTATTCCCTTCTTACATATCCGTTCATCTCATATTCATCTATATATGCATTTATCATTGATGTTGCTGCTCCGATTGCTTTTCCTAGCTCTTTCTGTGTTGTATCTGGATTATTGTCCATATATTCAAGGATCATCAATTCCTTGTACTTCAGTGTTGGCAGGAAAAAGCCGTTATCTTTTATCGTGTCTATTTTTCTCACCTCTCAAAATCATTCGTTTACTGAACGATTTAATTGTAACATAATTACATTTGGTAATCAATGAATTTCAGAAAGTATTTCACTATTTCTGTCAAAGGGGTTGGAGGTGTTTGTTTTGGTGGGGTTAGTGGAAAGTTGAAAGTGGAAAGTTGAAAGCAAAAGATAAGATTCTCAGCTTCGCTTCAGAAAGACAAGTCAGTATAAAGTAGTCAGTTGGACAGTTGGTTTGTTGGTTAGGAAAAGATAATGACACTCCTAAATATCATAGTATTAGGGAGTGTCATTTTAAGTTCTTTATATTGCTAGTTTAATCTATTTTTATATATTCATCCCTGCCTGGTCCGACGGAAACGTAGGTGATTTTGGTTCCGAGTGCTCTTTGGATGTATGAGATATATGCTTTTGCTGCTGATGGAAGTTCTTCTAGGGTTCTGCATTTTGTTATGTCCTCATTCCAGCCAAACATATACTCAATTACTGGTTGTGCTCTGTCTAGCTTTGGACCCACGGGGAAGTCATTGATCTTTTCTCCATCTATTTGGTAGGCCGTGCAGACTGGAATACTTTCCATATATGAAAGCACATCCAATTTTGTAAGGGCTATTTCATCTGCTCCCTGTACAAGGCAGCCATACCTTGTTGCTACTACATCAAAGGCTCCTACTCTTCTTGGTCTTCCGGTTGCTGCTCCGTATTCTGCTCCGGCTTCCCTGAGCTTGTCTGCTTGTTCACCTTCCATTTCTGCTGTAAATGGTCCTTCTCCCACGCAGGATGAATATGCCTTTACTACTCCTACTGTCTTGTCCATCTTCTCTCCTGGTATTCCTGAGCCTATTGGAGCATAGGCTGCTATTGTTGATGAGGATGTGGTGTAGGGGTAGATCCCATAATCAATGTCTCTTAAGGCTCCCAGCTGGGCTTCAAACATAATGTCATTGTTGTCCCTGATCGCTTCTGTAAGAAATACTCCTATATCAGCAATATATGGTTTTAGTCTTTCTCCGTATTCAATAAGCCAGGAGTACATTTCCTGCCAGTCTATCTTTTCTTTGCCATAGCCTTTTTCAATAAGGAGGTTTTCATATTTTACAACATCCTGGACTCTTGTTTTCAGAGAATCTTCAAAGAAAAGTTCCCCCATTCTGATTCCTTTTTTCCTGTACTTGTCTGCATATACAGGAGCTATTCCCCTTTTTGTTGAACCATATTTCTTATCCTTTAGTCTTTCCTCTTCGTATTCATCCAGAAGTACATGGTATGGCATACAGATTATTGCCTTGTCGCTTATCTTAAGGTTTCTTCCAGTTACTGTTATTCCCTTCTCCTGAAGGCTGTCCAGCTCACTGCAAAGATGTTCAATGTCTATGACCATTCCGTTTCCCATGATGTTTACAATATCATCCCGGAGTATTCCTGATGGAAGAAGATTGAAGATAAATTTACCCTTGTCATTTACAACCGTATGGCCTGCATTGTTTCCTCCCTGATATCTTACGACGATATCCTGGTCCTGTGAAAGAAGGTCAACCATTCTTCCCTTTCCTTCATCTCCCCAGTTTATTCCTACTATTGCGGTTTTCATCCATTACTCCCCCTTACACGGAAATAGTTACATCTATTCCAATATCCTCTGAATACCTTTCAAGAATTTCCTTTACAGGTCCATAAACAAATTCCTCAACCTGCTGGACACTTCTTCCAATAAATCTTTCAGGTTTAATTATTCCCAAGATTTCTTCTTTTGTCATATTGAATTCAGAATCGTTGCCAAGTCTCTCCACAAGATTGTTCTCATTTCCATAAACTTTGATGCTTTCTGCTGTTGCCAGTGAATGCTTTCTAATGGCCTCATGAAGGACCTGTCTGTCTCCTCCCCTTTTTACACCTTCCATTAGGATTGTCTCTGTTGCCATAAATGGCATCTCCTCTTCAAGATGTTTTTCGATAACCTTTGGATAGACAACTAGTCCATCTGCTACATTTATATATAATGAAAGAAGTCCGTCTGTTGCCAAGAATCCTTCTGGGATACTCAGTCTTCTGTTTGCTGAATCATCCAGGGTCCTTTCAAGCCACTGGCCTGTTGTATTAAGTGCTGGGTTGAGTGAATCTGCGATTATGAATCTTGCGATTGATGCCATTCTTTCGCTTCTCATTGGGTTCCGTTTGTAGGCCATTGCAGAGGAACCTACCTGTGATTTCTCAAAGGGCTCTTCAATCTCCTTCATGTGTGCCAGTAGTCTGATATCATTTGAAAACTTGTATGCACTCTGCGCTATCCCTGAAAGTACTTGCAAAACCTGGAAATCGACCTTCCTTGAATAGGTCTGTCCTGTTACAGGGTATGTTCCTGAGAAACCTAGTTTTTCAGCTATCTTTTGATCCAGTTGATTAACTTTTTCTCCATCGCCGTCAAACAGTTCCAAATAGCTTGCCTGAGTTCCTGTTGTTCCCTTGGCTCCTCTGAGTTTTAGGGTTGAAAGGACAAACTCCAATGCCTCAAGGTCAAGAAGCAAGTCTTCAATCCACAGTGTTGCTCTTTTCCCAACGGTTGTCGGTTGAGCTGGTTGAAAATGTGTAAAGCCAAGGGTTGGTAGCTCTTTATATTCCACAGCAAAGTCTGATAGTAGCTTAATAGTGTTGATAAGCTTTTTTCTAATAAGCACAAGTCCTTCCTTCATTAGAATCAGGTCTGTGTTGTCCCCTACAAAACAGGATGTTGCTCCAAGATGGATGATTCCCTTTGCATCTGGACATTGCTTTCCAAAAGCATGGATGTGTGACATTACATCGTGGCGGATTTCTTTTTCTTTCGCTTCTGCCACTTCGTAGTTTATATTGTCCATGTTCTCCTTCATTTGCTGAATCTGCTCTTCTTTTATTGGAAGGCCCAGCTCCATCTGGGATTCTGCAAGGGCAATCCAGAGTTTCCTCCAGGTCTTGAATTTCTTGTCCTCGGAAAAGAGTCTTTGCATTTGCTCCCCTGCGTATCGTTTGCTTAGGGGGCTGATGTATTTGTCGTTCATGAAAATCACTCCAATACTCTTAGTGGTCTATCTATATCGTCAATTCACAAATCACAATTCACAGTTCACAATTATCGGGGTCAGCCTTTAGGGTCAAAGATTCTTCGCTATCGCTCAGAAAGACAATATTGTGGTTAGTTGGACAGTTGGTCAGTTGGTTAGGAAAAGCGAGATCCCTCCACGTTGGTCGGATACCCTATCAATGAAATATTTCAAAATCATAGATTTTGGTTATTTCTATTGCTGGGCACTTATGACAATTGCTGGGCACTTATGACAAGCCTTTACTCTTCCACTGGTACTTCCATTGGGTAGTCTCCGTCAAAGCAAGCCTTGCAGTAGAGGTCTCCTCCGCCTACTGATTCGACCATTCCCTCTGTTGAAAGGTAGCCCAGTGTATCTGCGCCGATAATCTGTCTGATTTCTTCCACGCTGTGCTTTGTTGCAATCAGGTGTTCTCTGTAGGGTGTGTCGATTCCAAAGTGACAGGGATGCTTAACTGGTGGACTGCTGACCCTGAAATGAACCTCTGTTGCTCCTGCTTCCCTTAGGATTTCAACTAGTCTTTTTGAGGTTGTTCCCCTGACTATGGAGTCATCCACTATCACTACTCTTTTACCCTCAACATTCTCCTTTAATACATTAAGCTTGATCCTTACACCTTGTTCCCTTTGTCTCTGGTTTGGCTGAATAAATGTTCTACCAATATATTTGTTCTTTATAAGTCCGATTTCATATGGTATTCCTGATTCCTTTGCATAGCCAATTGCTGCGGGTACTCCTGAGTCTGGCACTCCGATTACAACATCTGCCTCAACTGGGTATTCCCTTGCAAGAGTTGCACCTGCATTGTGTCTGGACTGATATACGCTTATTCCATCTATCCTTGAGTCCGGTCTTGCAAAGTATATAAGCTCAAAAATACAAAGTCTCTTTTTAACCCAGGTGTTCTGTCTGTAGGAATGAACTCCTTCATTATCTATAACTACAATCTCTCCGTTTTCAATATCTCGTACATACTTTGCTCCAACTGCATCAAGTGCACAGGTTTCCGATGCAAGAACATATCCGTTCTCTGTCTCTCCAAGACAAAGTGGTCTAAGTCCGTAGGGATCCCTTAGTCCTATTAGCATATCCTCTGTTGTTATTACAAGGGCATAGGCTCCCCTGATTATCTCAGCTACTCTTTTAATTGATTCAACTATTCCGTTTTTAAGGCTCCTTGCAATAAGGTTTACGATTACCTCTGTATCAACGGCAGTCTGGAAAACCACTCCACCATCTTCAAGCATATCCCTTAATGCTGATGCATTTACAAGGTTGCCGTTGTGTGCAAGGGCTATGTTTGTATTCCTATAGTTGACTATTAGTGGCTGGGCGTTTGCCAATCCTCCACCACCTGAAGTTGCATACCTTACATGGCCAATCCCGATGTTTCCAAGAAGATCTCCAAAGTCATCCGGATCTTCAAATACATCTGATACAAGACCCTTGTTCTTGAATGTAGTGATCTTACCTTCCATGTTTGTGGCAATTCCTGCGCTCTCCTGTCCCCTGTGCTGCAGGGCAAAGAGTCCGTAATATATTTCCTCTGCGCAGTCAATGTTCTTTTCCCTGTTGTAGATTCCAACTACGCCGCATTCGTCCTTTAGTTTATCCTGAATAAGGTATGTCAAAGCCATCCTCCCCTATTGTTCCAGTCTCTTCATAACTTCCTGGTACGCTTCCTTAATATTTCCAAGGTCTCTTCTGAATCTGTCCTTGTCCATTTTCTCATTTGTCTCTGTATCCCACAGTCTGCAGGTATCTGGTGAAATCTCATCTGCAAGGATTGTTTCTCCCTTGTATTTCCCGAACTCAATCTTGAAATCAATAAGCTTTAAGTTTTTCTTTAGGAACAGTTCTGAAAGAACCTCGTTTACACGAAGTGCCATCTCCTTTATATGTTCAATTTCCTCTTCTGTTGCTAGTTTAAGAGCCAATATATGTGAATCGTTTATCAAAGGATCCCCAAGTTCATCTACTTTATAGCTAAATTCAAGGACAGGATTGTCAAAAATAATTCCTTCTTCAACGCCATATCTTTTTGAAAATGACCCTGCCGAAACATTTCTTACAATTACTTCAAGCGGTATGATCGTAACCGCCTTAACCAGCTGGTCTCTGTCTGAAAGCAGTTCTTCAAAGTGGTTGGGAACTCCTTCTTTCTCCAGAATTTCAAAGAGCATTGCACTCATCTTGTTGTTTACAATCCCCTTGTCTTCTATTGTTCCCTTCTTCAGTCCATTTCCCGCAGTTGCATCGTCCTTGTACTGGACTACGAATTTGTCCTTATCCTCTGTCCTGAAAACCTTCTTTGCCTTTCCTTCATAGAGCATCTCAAGCTTTTTCATGGATTCCTCCTTAGGTTCCGTTGTAAATTTTCTCACGCAATAATTATACTGTATTCATCTAAAGTTGTAAATGGAAATAGACTGGAAATGTTGACATAGCTCCATAATAAGTGTATCATTATATTGTAATCATTGTTAATAATTTAACTTCTGAATTACTTACTTTGGAACCAATATATATTACATAAATATACAGATTTTAAAAAACAAGCAATATTTGAAAGGAGATGAAGGAAAATGAGCAGACTAAGTATCATCACCCAGGACAAAGCCCAGGCTACTGTGGAGGATATGTACAAAGATCTCGAACGGAGAATCACTGCCTCTCCACCTGGACTGTGTCCAATCGACCTGTCTGCATCCTTCCTTAAGATGGCTCATGCCCAAACTTGTGGTAAATGTGTTCCATGTCGTATCGGACTTGGACAGCTAATAAACCTTATGGAAGATGTAATGGACGGAAAAGCTACCTTGAGTACTATTGACCTGATTGAAAAGACAGCAAGGAGCATCTACAATTCTGCTGACTGTGCCATCGGTTATGAGGCTGCACATATGGTAATGAGGGGAGTTGAAGGCTTCAGGGACGACTATCTGGAGCATATTGAAAGAGACCGCTGTAATTTCAGCCTGTATCAATCTGTTCCTTGTGTATCTTTATGCCCTGCCGGTGTTGATGTACCGGGATACATAGCCCTGATCAACCAGGAGAAGTATGACGATGCAATAAGATTGATAAGAAAAGACAATCCAATGCCACTTACCTGCGCTTATGTATGTGAACATCCATGTGAGACAAGATGTAGAAGGAATATGATGGACGACTCGATAAATATCAGAGGTCTTAAGCGATATGCAGTTGACAATGCAGGAGCTGTACCTCTTCCTGAGCCTGCAGCAAAGACAGGAAAAAGAGTTGCTATCGTAGGAGGAGGACCAAGCGGACTTTCCGCAGCATACTTCCTTTCCGTTATGGGACATCAGGTTGATGTTTACGAAAGCAGAAATCATCTTGGAGGAATGCTTCGCTACGGAATACCAAACTATCGATTGCCAAGAGACCTTTTGCAAGATGAAATCGATCAGATGCTATCCCTTGGTGTAAAAGTTCATATGGGAATTACAATTGGAAAGGATATTTCAGTTGCTGAGCTCAAGGAGAGATTTGATAGCGTATACATTGCAATCGGTGCACATATCGACAAGAAGATCGGTATGGAAGGCGAGGATGCTAAGGGCGTCTATTCTGCAGTTGATGTTCTGAGAGATATCGGCGATGGAATCTATCCTGACTTTAAGGACAAGCGAGTTCTTGTTCTTGGTGGAGGAAATGTTGCAATAGATGTTGCTAGATCTGCAGTTAGACTCGGATCAAAAGAATCAAACATTATCTACAGAAGAAGAAAAGCAGATATGCCAGCCATGAAGGAAGAAATTGACGATGCAATTGCTGAAGGCTGCTCCATATATGAACTGTGCAGTCCAACCAAGATTGAAACCGATGATGATGGAAATGTAACTGCACTTTGGGCACAACCACAGATTGTTGGAAAAATGTCTGATGGAAGACCAAAAACAGCTGATGCCAGAGAAAATCCTGTTAGGATCCCTTGTGACATGATTGTAATTGCAATCGGTCAGGGAATTGAGACAAGAGACTTTGAAAAAGACGGAATCCCTGTAAGAAAGGGACTAATTGATGCTTGGAGTACTGCTGATGTCAAGGATATACCAGGAGTATATGCTGGTGGAGACTGCATCTCTGGTCCTGCAACAGTCATTCAGGCAATTGCTGCCGGCAAGGTTGCAGCTGCCAATATTGACAACTACCTTGGATTCCATCATGAAATCGAATCCGGAGTCCATATCCCAGAGCCTAGCCTATCAGACCGAATTCCATGTGGAAGGGTCAATATGGCAGAAAGACTTGTATCTGAAAGAGTTGAGGATTTTGAACTTGTTGAAAAATCAATGACTTACCAGGAGGCAATGCAGGAATCAAGTCGATGCCTAAGATGTGACCACTTCGGCTTTGGAGTATTCAAAGGAGGGAGGACTGAAAAATGGTAAATATAACTATTGATAAAAACACTCTTCTCGTTCCTGAAGGAATGACCATTCTGGATGCTGCAAAGAGTTGTCATGTCTCCATCCCCAATCTGTGCTATATGGAGGAGCTGAATGAAATCGGCGCCTGCAGGGTTTGTGCGGTTGAGATTGAAGGCAGGGAAAGACTTGTAACAGCCTGCAACAATGTTGTTGAAGAAGGCATGAAAATCCATACAAACAGCCCTAAGGTAAGGGAATCAAGAAGAACCAATGTTGAGCTTATTCTGTCCCAGCACGATTCAAACTGTGCTATCTGTGTCAGGAGCGGAAACTGCTCATTGCAGGATATCGCTAACGACCTTGGGATTATTGAGATACAGTACGAGAAGACCCTTCCCCATGCAAGATGGACTGAAGGTTTTCCTCTAGTTAGAAACTACGAGAAATGTATAAAGTGTATGAGATGCATCCAGGTGTGTGACAAGGTTCAGGACCTTCAAGTCTGGGACATTGCAAACACGGGATCAAGAACCAATGTTGACGTTTCGGGAAATTTAAGGATTGAAGAATCAGACTGCGCACTTTGCGGTCAGTGTATTACTCATTGCCCAACAGGGGCCCTTCGAGAAAGGGATGATACCGACAAGGTATTCGATGCCCTTGCTGATCCAGACAAGATCCTTGTGGTCCAGATTGCACCTGCCGTAAGGGCAGCCTGGGGTGAATCCCTTGGTCTGGGCAGAGAATTTGCAACTGTAAAAAGACTTGCAGCAGCCTTAAGAAGAATTGGATTTGACTATATATTTGATACAAACTTTACTGCTGACCTTACCATTATGGAGGAGGGAAGCGAGTTTATAGAGAGACTCGGAAATGCCGAGGACAATACATTCCCAATGTTTACGTCATGCTGTCCAGGATGGATCCGGTTTATCAAGAGCCAATATCCAGATATGCTGGATCAGCTGTCAACTGCAAAGTCTCCTCAGCAGATGTTTGGTGCGGTTGTGAAGAGCTACTATGCAGAGGTACTGGATGTAGATCCTTCAAAGATCTTTTCAGTGTCCATTATGCCTTGTACTGCAAAGAAATTCGAAGCTGGTGTTCCAGTTATGAATTCCGCAGGAGCAGGACAGGATGTTGATGTCGTCCTTACAACCCGTGAGGTTGAAAGACTTATTCGGGCTGAAAGCATTGATGTGGCTTTTCTTCCTGAAGAGGAGCTTGATATGCCTCTAGGTTCCGGTTCTGGAGCTGCTGTAATTTTCGGTGCAACAGGTGGAGTTATGGAAGCAGCACTTAGAAGTGCGTACTTCCTTGTTACAGGTGAGAATCCTGAGCCGGATGCCTTCAAAGATGTCCGTGGAAAAAAGGGTTGGAAAGAAGCTACCTTCGATCTTGCAGGTACTGACCTGAGAGTTGCGGTTGCAAGTGGTCTTGGAAATGCAAGAAGACTGATTGAAGCAATCAAACACGGTGAGGCTCATTACGACTTTGTTGAGATAATGGCATGTCCTGGTGGTTGTGCCGGTGGTGGAGGCCAGCCTATTTGGGATGGTAAGGAACTTGCTGGTGACAGGGCTGATATACTTTATGGTCTTGACAAGATTAACGATATAAGATTTTCTCATGAGAATCCTTCTGTAGCCAAATGCTACGAAGAGTATTTTGAGAAGCCGCTGTCCCACAAATCACACGAGCTATTGCACACTGACCACAGTACATGGGAACTTAACCCAAAACTTTGGGATTAAACACACGAGGTGAATAATGAAAAAAAGCATAATTCTACTTACACTAATACTACTTATTGGAGCGGCCTTTTCTGGCTGCTCCAATGAGGTTATTGAACCAACTGAACCAGTCCAGTTCTCCTTCATGGAAGGGGTAACTGCTCTGACTGCTGCAAAGATGATTTCAGATGAACCTGATCTTGGAAGAGAAATCCAGTATGATGTATTAAAGACACCTGATCTTCTCGCAGCAAGCATCCTAAAAGAAGAGGCTGATATAGCAATGGTTCCAACAAACCTTGCAGCCCAGGCATACAACAAGGATCTCCCCTATGTTATAGCGGGAACCTCAACCTGGGGTAATCTGTATGTTGCAGGAACTGAGGATGTTCAGACTGTAGCTGATCTTAAGGACAAGGCTCTCCATACCTTTGGAAAAGGTCTTACGCCTGAACTTGTGCTCCTTATGATACTTCAGGATAATGGACTGAATCCGGAAACGGATATGGATATTCAATATATGGGCTCAGCTGCAGAAGTTGGACCCTTCCTTCTTTCAGGACAGGCATCTCTTGGCGTTCTGCCTGAGCCTGCCCTCTCAGGGGTGGTTATCAAGGGTGAGGGTATCAAAGTACTCCTTGACCTTAACTCCCTGTGGGCTGAGGCTAAGGGTGTCCCAAAAGGCTATCCGCAGGCATGCCTGGTTATAAAGAAATCTCTAATCGAAGAAAATCCGGAGTTTGTAGAAAACTTCCTCCTGGAGTATAATAATAGTATCCAGTGGGCCAACGAAAACCCTGAAGCTCTTGGGGACATTTCGGAAGAATTAGCTTTAGGTCCAGTTAAGGGTGCTGTTGTTCAGGGAATAGACAGAATGAACATTGGTGATTTCCCTATTGAGGATTCCGTTGAGGAATACAAGGTATATTACCAGGCCATTATGGACTTTGCCCCTGACTTTATTGGAGGAGAGCTGCCGGATGAAGAGATTTACTATACAAGATAAAGGTCTTAAGCTTATCTCCGCATTATTTTTAATCGGGGTTTGGTCTTTGTTGTCTCTTTTTGTTGGCAAGGAAGTTTTGATTCCTTCTCCACTGGCTACTCTAGAGAGTCTGTTTGTGATAGTTGGAAGCGAAGGATTTTTAAAAATAGTATTTTATACAATGGCAAGAAGCCTTGGAGGATTCGTTTCCTCCCTGCTTCTTGCTGTTTTTTTTGGTGGTCTTTCCAAGTGGTCTAGGACAATACGATTGCTGTTTAATCCGTTTGTTGAATTCTTAAGTTCTGTTCCTGTAATTGCAATTATACTTCTTGCTCTGATTTGGCTGCATAACAGTCTTGTTCCTCTTTTTGTAGGGTTTCTTGTTGTATTTCCCATTATGTATGAGACAGTCCTCTCTTCCCTTGATGGGATTGACAAGGGACTTCTCCAAATGGCTAAGGTATACAGGGTGAAGAAGCTTGCACTAATTAGGGATATTTACGTACCGGTGATATTTCAGGGACTTTCAAATATATCAGCTACTACCCTTTCAACTACATTGAAGATGGTTGTTGCGGGAGAGGTGCTTTCGCAGCCAGGATTTTCAATTGGAGCTGATTTGCAATTGCAGAGGATGTACTTGAATACGTCAGGGGTCTTTGCGTGGATAATTGTTATTCTTGTTATTTCGAAGGGGCTTAATCTTATACTGCATGGTATTGGGTCAATGAATAATGAACATCGACCAGTGAACAATAGTGAAAGAGTTAAGAGGTAAGATAAAAGTAATAGTTAAGAGGTAATATCTAAGAAGTAAGAGTAAATATATAGGAGTTAAAAAGTAAGAATTAAGAGGTAAGATTTAAGAGATAAAGAGTTAATAAATGAGAGTTAAGAGCTAAGATGTAAGATTTAAGAAGTAAGAGTTGAGAAGATTGTTTGGGTCGAGATTTGGGGTTAAATCCTTCGTAAACTCAGGAAGACAATAAGGATGTGTTGGATATGTACAGAATAGAAAACATAACTAAAAAATTTAATGACCTACTTGTCCTCCAGGATATCTCAATTGATTTTATTGAAGCTGGAACAACTTGTATCCTTGGTCCTTCCGGCTGTGGGAAGACAACTCTGCTTAATATTATCTCTGGTATTGAGTCTGCTGATTCAGGTGATGTCAAAGGATTTAGTGATACCGAGCTTTCTTTTGTATTCCAGGAGGACAGACTGATTCCATGGAAAAATGTATTGGATAATCTTAAGTTTGTTCTTAGTGGGAATGATGATATCGCTGATAAGGACGGTTTGGTTGAAAGCTACTTGGAAAAGGTTGGGCTATTGGAGTACAGGGACTATTATCCAAGTGAACTAAGTGGTGGCATGAAAAAGAGGATTGGTATATTAAGGGCTTTTATCTACCCCTCCTCCATTCTTCTTATGGATGAGCCATTCTCCTCTATTGACATATCAAACAAGAAGGTATTGATGGACTTTTTCAGGGAATTGATGGATATGGAGAATCGGTCCTGCATCCTTGTGACCCATGACCTCGAGGAGGCTATACATCTTGGGGACCAGATTATTGTCTTAAGCGACAAGCCCTCAACGGTTGCAAATGTTATTAAGAATATATACGCCATTGAGCCTAATGAAGAAAATATGGTCAAGATGAAAAAGATGTTGGAGAGGGAGTTTGAAAAAAGTGAGAATACAATTCACAGTTCACAAATCTCAATTCACAATTAAAAGATTGTTTGGGTCGAGCAGTGAGGGTCAAAATCCTTCGTAAACTCAGCAAGACAATAAAAAGAAAGATTTTGTTCCAAAGTATTGTACCAGTTTACAGTCGAAGAATCTTGTTTTAATAGTTAATTGGTATTTAAGGAGATATATTTCTCGAAAGGCTATGGTGGAAACTGAATAGGATAAGGCATAATAAGAGGCAAGGAATTCCCTTGCCTCTTATTATGATACCGTAACAACTACAACGTTTATATTATTCAGGAGTCCATTCGAATACCTCCTGAAATCTTCGCACGTAGAAATAACGAAACACTTCAACCACTACCAAGGCGGTGGTTTCTGACCGAATAAAAGTATCCAAATAAGGATGCTTTTGAATCAGGAGTTCTCTCCATTTTTTAATATCTTCCTCATCAGATGGTACAGTAACCTGCCCCGTAACGGTTAAGGCACTAATCTGATTGAGGCTTTCGAGTTGATGGGCTCGGTTATCAATCAACAGGGACACGTTGGGATTCTCTTCTAGGAGTGTGAACTTTCTGGTTTGCCTTGGAGTGGCAAAAACCAGATACTTCAAATTCCGACTGGTGGCAAATCCTATCAAAGAGGTATACGGCTGTCCTGCACCTTGGGTAGCCAAAACCGCAAAAGACTCCTCCTCACAAAGATTCCGAATATCAGCCTCGATTGATTCGCCAGCCTCCTGGGCACCTTTTTCCACATTGATATACATAGGTTCATCATATTTCATAGCAATCCTCCTCGGCACTTGATACGATTTTTAAAATTTAAATGAAAATTGTGGATCTCAAGCTCTCTGAGGTACAAAGTTTCCTTATATAACTCAGCTTTTGTTCACTTCGTGTTGTTTATACCCGAATAGCAAAATAATAAATATATACCTAAGATACCCAATCGCGCGAGTAATTTTTTTATTCATCTTTTGAAAAGTAGAACTCTCCTATATACAAAAAAGACAAGTGATACTCATCCCTGTCTTACTACAAATTATTTCAATCTGCTATTACGAAATGGTATTATATATCTATCAGGTTATTTGAAAAGAGAATGTGACAATTCGAATAATCATCTGATAAAATTGTTTATGACTTATCAATCAAATGGTAAAGGAGTGGTCAAGAAATGGATAGA
Organism: Soehngenia sp.; assembly: GCA_024637045.1. Lineage (GTDB taxonomy): Bacteria > Bacillota > Clostridia > Tissierellales > Tissierellaceae > Gudongella. Next base: position 1,506 of record JAGXFX010000009.1, on the reverse strand, counting down.
AATAAGGAATTAATTGAATTTGTAAAAAAATCAATACAGACCAGAAGCTACACAGATGAGGAAGGTGAGTATGCCGATCTTGTAAAATCTGAAATGGAGAAGCTGGGATATGATGAAGTATTTATTGATTCTACTGGCAATGTGGTTGGAAGGATTGGGGACGGACCCAAGATAATACATTTTGACAGTCACATGGACACTGTTCAGGTGCATGATCCAGATGAGTGGGAGTTCCCTCCTTTTTCAGGCGAAGTCCATGATGGGTACATATGGGGACGTGGCAGTGTAGACATGAAGTCTGCATTAGGTGCAAGTGTTTATGCAGCAGCAAAAGCAAGAGATCTTGGCTATTTAGAAGGAAAGACTGTGTATGTCACTGGAACAGTGTGTGAGGAGTTCTGCGACGGTGAGAATTTAAAGCACTTATATCAGGAATTATCTCTTAAGCCTGACTACTGTATTATTTGTGAACCCAGTGATAATGTGATTACTCTGGGTCATAAGGGAAAAGCACAGATTCGTATTACAACACATGGTGTTTCTGCCCACGGATCTGCCCCTGAAAAGGGAGTCAATGCCGTATATGAAATGGCCGAAATCATATCCAAGGTAGATGCTCTCAATAAATCTCTTTATTTGGAGAATGCACCTCACGGTACTGTAGTTTTGTCGGACATATCAAGTGTAAGCGCATCCCTAAACGCTGTGCCAAGCGAATGCTCAATATATCTGGATAGAAGACTGATATTAGGTGAGACATTGGAAGGAGTAAAGAGTGAGATGGACATTCTAATCGAAGGTAAAGATGCTTCCTGGGAAGTAGGCACCTTGCATCATACAACCTGGAAAGGCAAAGAACTTGTCTATGAGCCAATGCACAATCCTTGGATAATTGAAGCAGAACATGAGTTGACCCAGTCTTTGATTAGTGCCTATAAAGATGTTTACAAGGAAGAACCATCAAAATTTGATTTCTGGGATTTTGGAACCAATGCCATTACTCCTGTAGCCATGGGTGTCCCTACGATTGGATTTGGTCCTGGTGAATACAAGCTGGCTCATATGAGAGATGAAAAATGTTCGGTTGATAAGATTGTTGAAGCGTATGAGGTTTATTGTGAGTTGATTAAGGAGTTGTAAAGACAATTCACAATTCTCAATTCACAGATCACAGTTAAAAACCTTATAGTCATTCTGATCGTAGTAGGTAAGTAGTTAGAAATGAGAAGAGCATGGAAGCTTAAGGGTTGGCGTGGAAACCAACCCCTACAGTGTTTTTAGGAACGTCATGGAAACCAAACCGTACGATTTGTCTGTATTCAGGGGTGGCATGGAAACCAAACCGTACGATTTTTCGGGTTGGCGTGGAAGGAGGCCACTGATAAACCCCCTGCAATTCAATCCAAAATTTAATAATAAATTCTTTCACTAACATTTTTCTTAATGTTTTAAGAAAATGTTAGTTTTTAATAATAAAAATAAGGAGTTTTGCTCCTTATTTCCCTA
>JAGXFX010000008.1 GCA_024637045.1 Soehngenia sp. | reverse complement strand
GTTATTAGGGAAATAAGGAGCAAAACTCCTTATTTTTATTATTAAAAACTAACATTTTCTTAAAACATTAAGAAAAATGTTAGTGAAAGAATTTATTATTAAATTTTGGATTGAATTGCAGGGGGTTTATCAGTGGCCTCCTACTACCCCCATCCCCTACCTGAGTAAAAATATTAGGGAAATAAAAACTACTGTTGATTAGTTCATCAAGGTTTGGAGTGATTCTTTGCTCCTCAACCATATTATTTATTGTAAATGTTTCTAGAGATTCTACCTGTATCACGATTAAATTCTTATCCTTCATAATTGAACTGTTCCTCGTGGCCCAGCCGCTGAGTTTATCATTTTTGTCTAACCAATTACTAATAACTTCAATCTGATTAATATTCAAATTCTCATTTCCATTTAATATCAAATCTTTAATTTCAAAGGTGTGATATCCAACTGAAGATGACTGAATTACAGCATAAGATGGAAGTGCTCTCAAATTGTAAAATAATAGGTAAACGATTATTGGTAATAAAAATATGGTCGACATATACTTAAATAGCTTTAGATTGGTTGACTCTTTGATATTGTTCCGATGAATATAAACAAGTAGGAATGGTAAGTCAATGAAAAAAAGTAAATGTATGGATTCTACGAGTTCGAAAAAACTATCCAATAAACCTGCAGTATTCCCCACTTGAAAAAACGTATAAATAGAAATTGGAGCCCCAAAAGCTTTGAAATAAATTGCATCAGAAAAAAATAAAATTGATAGAAATACGCTCACTACAAATTGAAAGTAATAGCCCTGTTTACCTTTAAATAAGAATGCAAAAGTCATTGGAAATACTATGAAAAGTACGTGTAGAGGTAAATAAGGCAGTATTTGTATTATTGTCAAATTTGTTGGTACATCATATGGAAACATTATAGTTGCTAACAAAAACGACTTAGCAATTAATATTATTGAAAATGCCCACCATAGTTTAGAATGATTAGGCTCTTTTATATTTAGGTTCAATCTAAACATTTTGTCACCCCAATTTTTTTAACCTTTTGACAAACATGTTTCAGCAAATTCCAGTTTATCTCCCTCGTTTACACCCTCAAACGCTCCTGCCTCAGCTTCCATAACAAAGTGAGACTTCAATACTAGTGGTCCCATCCTGCCTGGTTTAAATTCCCTTAAAACCTTCTGGACTATATTGTTTTTATCAACAAACAACACATCGATTGGAAACTTCATACTGTAGGTGTGAATTGAATTGCAGGGAACAATCATCATCCCTTCCTTCTCCTCCAGACCTTTCCTTCCAAGAAGTCCTTGAAGCCTTTTGGTGTATGTGTCAGCCATAATAATCTTATCCAATATTAACTTATCCTGAACTGTCATTCTAGAAACCATTTGTTCTGCCCTCCAGAATATCCTTGCCTGCTTCCTCTCCCTTGGACCATTTCGCTTCTCCCATGGAGTACCTGAAATTGTAGTCTCCAGATACGAATTCCATTCCATCATAAAGGTTCATCTCAGTGTAGATATCCTTTCTGAAGTGTAATATCCCAGGCTGTGTGGTCTTTATATATGTTGATGTCACGGGTTTGTTGGAGAATAACTTCTTCCATCCAAGAACGAATTTCCTACCCTCAACCAGCAGCTTCTTCCCTACGAAAATATCAAAGCTATATCTGGTGCTGTGAAGATTGAAATCTGCCTTATCCTCCATATCCATGGATATCATTACTTCACTTTTATTGCTTTTCTTAAGATTAAGCTCTTTTTTATCTTTAGGCTTCGAATCCTTCCAGTAGGTCAAGGTTCCCCTGATTTTTATGGCTGGAGCAACCAGAATAATGTAGAAAAGATTGCCAAGAATCCATATTGCCAATGGAAGCACTATAAATATTCCTACAATTATTGATAGAATCAAAAAGTTCTCCTGTAGGTTCTTTGCTATACTCCCAAAGAAGCCTACTGTTTCCACACGGTATTGAAGAGTAGTGTTTTGGAGCTCAGTTTCCTGATATAGTGCCCTTGCAACAATCCTTAGATCACTGAATCCCTTCTCAATCCCAGAATCCGTGTCTATATATAGATTGACTGTTTTGGTAGTGTCAGGAGGGACTTCAATCTGGCTGTTTCTAATATTTCCAAGGTTTCCTTCAGCTGAAAAGCCCAGCATCTCAGCAAATGGGGACCTGTTTTCAACCTCAACAGGTATTACGAGGCTTTCTCCACTTCTTACCCACAGATCTTTTTTACCAGGTTTTAATGCTACTGCTCCAGGTTCAGCAGAGAAGATCTCTCCCAAATCCTTCTTAAGAACAAAGGCCTCTTCCCTGTATAGTCCACTTGCCTCTAGTGATACATTGGCTGAGTATTCGCTTGTAATTTCCAATCTATTGGTCCAACGACCATCACCTGCCATGATATCTCCGCTTAGCTCTCCTCCATCATCATAAAGAGGTAATCTGAAGACATCGCCATCATCTTTTTTAATAACAAAATCGAAGCTGTCAACCTGGAGCAATGGTCCTTCTCCTACACTTCTGTTTCCAACTCTTATTGATGCCACAACTGTTTCCCACTCACCAATTCTGTAACCTCCACTTGACGGCCAGAATTCATTCTGGAGAACTGGCTTTCCAATTGCTTCCTGAATTATTGCCGGAGCAAGAAGCTCCTCCACAAGTATTTCCCTTGACTGCAGGACCTGGATAAGATTCTCATCAAGGTCAGTGGAATCAGTAAATATTCTTACATCGCCAGATGTTTCGGAGGCTATTCTATTCAATACCTCTACGTCTATTCCCTCACTAAATCCAATGGAATAGACAGGATATCCGTTTCTGGATATGTCGGTCAAGCTTCCCCACAAACCCTCCATATACTCCGCCATCTGTTCTGGATTATTGGTTATATTTACCGGGTCCGGATCAGGTTTCCCATCTGTTAAAAATATTATAAGCTTTCTAACCTCAGAAGCGTCAAGCTCCTGCAGCTGAGTATTTGCCATATCAAGTGCAGCCTTGTAATCAGTATCTCCATCACTTGTTAACCTTCCTGTGATCTGAGTTCTTATATTATTTCGTGTACCCTCATCATTCATTTCAGTCATGGGTACAATCAAATCAACATTGCTGTTGAAGGTAACTATACCAAGATAGTCCTCAGGATATAAAAGCTCAATAAACGTATTTGCGACCTTTTCCCTGAACATCAAAGGATCTGTTGTCAACATGCTGCCGGATGTATCGATTACAAGTGAAATAGCCAACTTCTCCGAATTCAATTCCTCCAAAGGGTTGGCATAACTAGGGAATGGCATAACCATTCCCGCAAGTATAGATATTATCATTAAAATTACCATTGTTTTTGCTGTAAGCTTTATCACTGTCATCACCTCTGATTAGAACATATCTGAGAATACCCTAATTATTCTTATGACCGCAGGTCCAAGAATAACGATAAACAAGGCTGGAAACATAAAGAATACCAATGGAAAGAGCATTTTTACCGGAACCTTCATTGCTGCCTCCTCTGCCCTCTGTCTCCTCTTTTGTCTCATCGATGTAGATTGCACTCTCAACATATTTGCAATATTACTACCCAATTGCTCAGACTGTATAACAGCAGTTATAAAAGACGAAAGATCAGCAACTCCAGTTCTTGCATAAATACCTCTTAATGCATCCTCCCTTTTTCTTCCCTTGTTTATTTCATCAAGTGCCCTGTTAATCTCATCTGAAAGAGGTCCTGGCATCTTTTCAGTTGTCCTCTTTAAAGCCATGTCAAATCCAAGACCGGCTTCAACTGATACAAATATCAAGTCCAGCATATCCGGAAGACTCTTTTGTATCTTTGATCTTCTCCTTCTTGCCTTTAGTACAAGAATATAATAAGGAAGAATAAAACCTGCAGCTGCAAGCAACACAACAAAAAGCAGATTTACTTCCATAGCTGTTGCCTGCAAAAGAAGATAATAAAAAGCAGGCAATATAATAGCCACCATAAACTGCATGGCAATCAGTCTGTTTACATTGATATTCCCCGGTGAACCAGCCTGGATAATTGTCCGTTCCATAGATTTGCTTATTCCCTGAGGAGTTGTCCTTCCAAGGAATCCAGTAAACTTCTGGTAAGCCGGTTTAATTATCCTGTCCTTGAAAGGTTCCTGTAGAACAGATTCATCTGTGGGGTCAACAAAATCTTGTTTAAGACTTTCCAGTCTCCCCTTGACCTTCTCCTTACGATGGAATACAAACCCATAAACGAGGAGCACAAGGAATGTTACAAATGCTATTGTGGATAAATAGGCTAAAATCATCATAAGATCACCTTCTTGTCTTCCTTTTTAACTAGATCTCAATATCCGCTAGTCTCATCATTATAAATGCTCCTACAATCTGGAAAAATATTGCCGCTGCCACAAGAATGATTCCTACTGTACTCTGGAACAGCTCCATTATATACTCAGGGTTCACTATCAACAGGAATATTCCGATACCAAAAGGCAACATTGAAATTATTATTCCTGAAATCTTGCTTTGAGCCGTCAGAGTTTTTATTTCTCCCCTGATTCTCATCCTGTCCCTGATTGTCGCAGCAATGGTGTCGAGGATCTCAGCAAGATTTCCTCCAACCTTACGCTGTATAATCAAGGCTGTAACAAACATGTCCACATCTTCATCATCAGTTCTGTTTGAAAAGTCCATTAGAGCATCGTCAAGTGTCTTACCAATTGAGTTGTCCCTGATGATTCTTAAAAACTCATCCCTGATTGGAGACTCCATTTCAGTTGCAGCAACATTCATTGCCTGAATAAAACTGAATCCTGCCCTTAGACCGTTTGAAAGTATTGTCAAGGCTTCCGGTAGCTGCGAGTTAAGTTGTTTCATCCTTTTCTTCTTGGTTGATGTTACAACCATATCAGGAATTCTGAATCCAAGAAGGAATCCTGCCACACCTATAAACCACATTCTTGTCAACAGGAACAAGAGCAGTCCAAGGCCTGTTGCCACCAATAGCGATAGTCCCAGAAACTCCTCAACCCTCATAAATATATATGCCTGCTGAAGCTTGGTCTTCTTTTCCTCCATGTATGACTTTCTTGAGACTGATCTGCTTACTGTACCGATTGTCTTTAGAACAAATTCCTTGAAGGATATATCCTCATCCTCGCCAACTTCCTCTTCATCGCTCAGATACATTTCCATTCGATTGGCAACCTTCAATTTTCTGTTGAAAAGAATGGCATACAGCCCAAGGAAAACCAAAAATACTGTCATGAATCCCAAAATCAATATAAGATAAATCATGGCTATAACCTCCTGTCAGTATTGAAAACAGATGCAGGTATGGTTTCACCATATGCTTTTAATTTTTCCATGAATTTAGGAACGATTCCAGTTGGCATATGTCTGCCAAGAACATTCCCTCCTTCATCGAAGCCTTCCTGTTTGAATATATATAAATCCTGGAGGGTTATTGTATCGGCCTCCATTCCAACTATCTCAGTTATTTTCATTACCTTTCTTGTACCATCAGTCATCCTTGAACAGAATACAATAAGATTGATTGCAGATGACACCTGTTCACGAATTGCCCTTGAAGGTAGATCCATCCCAGACATCATTACCATTGTTTCAAGTCTTCCAAGGGTATCCCTTGGACTATTGGCATGTATTGTTGTAATCGAGCCGTCATGACCTGTATTCATGGCCTGAAGCATGTCCAGCGCTTCTCCGCCTCTTACCTCTCCTACAATTATCCGATCCGGTCTCATCCTAAGGGAGTTGATTACAAGTTCCCTGATTGCCACCTGACCCTTGCCTTCAATGTTAGGAGGTCTGCTCTCAAGAGAAACCACATGGTCCTTCTGAAGCTGAAGCTCTGCCGCATCCTCAATTGTTACAATACGCTCAGTATTTGGAATAAAGTTAGATATTACATTTAGCAGGGTTGTCTTACCACTACCAGTACCTCCTGCTACAATTATATTGATTCTTCCCCTTACACAAGCCTTTATCAGTTTTGCAATATCAGCTGTAAGGGTTCCAAAGGTAATCAGGTCCTCAAGAGTATAGGGTTCAACTGCAAACTTACGGATGGTGATTGTTGGTCCCTTGATTGAAAGTGGTGGAATTATTACATTCACACGAGATCCGTCTGGAAGTCTACCATCTACCATTGGTGAGCTTTCATCTACCCTTCTTCCAAGGGGAGAAATTATCTTGTCAATTGTATGCATAATATGGGTGTTGTCTCTGAAATTAATCTCAGCTCTTGTTATTTTTCCCTTTCTTTCAACAAATACATCCTCAGGGGAGTTTACCATAATCTCTGTTACAGTTGGGTCGTTAATCAGTGGTGTAATTGGACCGTATCCAAATACCTCGTCCATTATATAACCAGCAACTCTTTGCTTGTCCCCAAATGAAAGATTCCGTTTTGATTCCATTAGAATATCATTTATTATCTTGTTTGTATCATCCAGTACCTGCTTTTTAAAAAGCTTGTCTTCTGCATTTACAGTTCCTGAAATTGTTTCTATTACCCTACCCAGTGCTTCTGTGGCAATCTCTTCAAGCTCCTTTCGCTTGCGGAGAACCACTTCACCAGTTCCCTGGTCATGCATATTCGTATCATCGTTGTTTTTTAAATTCTTAAAGTTAAAGGAACCGTTTCCCATGGTATCACCTCCGGCTAATTACGGCCATTCCCCTCAAAATCACTGCTGATCTTCTTTGCCAAAGAATTGAATCCCTTTCCTACTGAGCTCCTTGGTTTTGAAATCACTACTGGTGTCCCGCTGTTAAGGGATTGTATTGCCAGCTTGTAATCTGCATCAATCACTGAATACAGGCTCTGACCCAGTGTACTTTCAACATCCTTTGTCTTGATCTGACTTGATGAGTCAGCTCTGTTTAATAATATCTTTATCTTGTTCTTTGGAAAATTCAATTCGTGAAGAGTCAAAATGGATGCCTTGATATTACGAAGTGTTGAAATCTCAGGTGTCGTTACCATAAGAAGCACATCTGCAAATTGAAATGCAGGGTTAACAGGTTCGTAGAACCTGGCTGGCATATCAACAACTACATAATCAAAAGCTCCTCTTAATGCCTTCAATATAATTTCAATATGTTCCGCTGTTATAAATTCATTTATCTGTGGCTTTGCATTTGCAGGAAGAACCTTAATCCCTGACTCATGCGGAATAAGATAGGATTCAATAATATCCTGATCGATGTTTCTAATATCATCAACTATATCCATAATGGTAAACCTTGGCACAAGATTAAGTGCCAGTACTGTATTCCCAAAGTCAAGATCCAGGTCCACCAGGCATACCCTTTTATCGTTGCCTTTTGAAAGTGCAATTGCAAGATTTGTTGAAATAAATGTTTTTCCAACACCTCCCTTGGTACTGAATACCGTCACCACATTGCCATTGGAAGATCTCCTTCTTCTGGTTGGAGTTGATTCCCTGTGTACAACCTCCTTATCCTTTACAAGTTCAAAGGACCTGTAAATGGAATCCACAAGCTTGGATGAAGTAAACGGGGAGATGATTACATCCTTTGCGCCGACAAATATCGCCCTGTACATTGTGTCCTCAAGAAGTTGATTCTCAACCAGCACCACTGCAATTTCAGGATACTCTTTGGATAAAAAATCCGTAAACTCATATCTGTCGAAATCAACATTGGTTCCAATAAGGACAATATTGGGATACTTTTCGCCGATGTAGTAATTGGCCTCCTCTGTTGTAGTGGCATCCCCCACCAGATTGACATAGTCAACCTTGCCCAGGGTTTCCGTTACCAGGTCCTTGTCATCACTGCTCTTTTCTATCAATAGTACCTTTATTTTATCCAAGAATATCACCTCACTCTAAATGTCTCAAAATTGTCTATCCCGTAGTGTTCAAGTTCGTTGATCTGATTGTCAACTGGATTTCTCAAAGTCATGTGAATGCTTCCGTTCAGTGTAACCCATGCAAGCATTTCAGCTTCTTCAGGGGTTGCCAGAAGTGTTATTGATCCAGGTTGCTCGTAGCTTTCCTCAGCTGTTGGAGCCTTTCTGCTTCCCAGCTCCAATACTTCCATATTCTGGAACTGAGTAAATGTTGTTGAACCAACTCTTTCACCTTCTGCTGGTGGCTCAGTTTCCTCAAGATTTGTTTCGTAGGTTACAAGTATATCAACCCTGTCACCCTTTTGGATAAAGTTTGAAACTCCACTGATCGTTGAGAGTGGTATTGAAATTGCCCTCATGTTTTCTGGAAGCCAATAGGATAATCCAGCTTCGGATTCTTCATTTACAATCCTTCCTGAGAGAATCTGTTCACCTGAGATTATTTCAGTTCTGGTTATTGCTCCCACAACCAATTCCAAATCAGTTACCGCATCAGGATGTACTCCTTCGGCTGGAATTGATGAAATCTGTACCATCTCCTCAGTAATCCTGATATGCTCAGGTATTGCAGTGATGGCTGTAACCACATCAGAATAAGAGGTTGCAGCCACCTCCTCAGGATCGACCCTGAGAGACTGAATATACCTGTTCAAGAAAAATATTGTGATAATGCCTAGTAGTACCCCAATCAGGAGTATTTTTTTGTTCACCTTCATAGACTGCACCTCTTTCTGATATTATTTTATTAACTTGAAATACTTTGCGGTATCTGTACCTGGAGAAGGATTTGTCTGATCATCTGGGTCCAAAATAGCTCTTACTTCAACAATATCGCCCGTAAATTTGCCAAGTATTGATGATTTTTCAAGATCTAGTCCACCTACCGGTTCATATTCTTTGGCATCTCCATCACTCGTGTAGTCTGGTTCATCGTAGAGTGCATATTTTGATCCTTCACTTGGTTTATTGTTATTGTTGCCTTCCTTAATTATTACATCATAGATTTCAAAAACGGCAAAATGTTTGATTGGAAGCTTCAACTGACTTCCATGTTTAGTGATTTCATTCCATTCAATTACAGGTACCAACCCGCGCATAAATTTTTCTCTATCTTCCCTATTCTCCAAAGTATCAGCTACCTGCATTCTATCCTCTATTGGGTTGTTAACATTACCTACATTTAAACCAGTCTGATTATCAAGTATCCAGTCCAGTTCAAGACTCTCACCAACCAATTCTCCAGCCAAAGCCTCCCCTATCATGCTCGTATTGGGGAATATATCAAGTAGTCCCCAGTTACCATTTATTATATCTCCATCATTTCCAACAAACTTTCCTGAGTGAAGATAAGTTATTGAGCTCTCCTGATAATCACTGTCCTTTGTAAATACTGGAATTATATCTCCTCCCTCAAGCTTAGTTATATATCCCCAGGATGCTACAGCTTCGGCAGCTACATCAGTATCATTGAACCCCAATATTCTAGCAAATACAAGATCATTATTATTCTTGACTCTAACTCTAATTGTGTCTCTGTCAAATTCTGAATCGTACCCGATTATAACCTCAATATCGTCTTCCTCTTCAATACCATTGAGTATTGCAAGTCTCACAGCATCTTCTTCTGCTTCTGTTTTTGCAGTATTATATCCAGGTGTTCCAAGAGCCTCGGACATAACCTGCGCTCCTGCCAACGCACCAGCGTCTGCAGCAGTTACCATATTCCTTCTTTCTCCGTAGAGCATTCCTGCATCAACAACAATAGCTGCAAATCCGAATAGCACAAAAACCATCACTAAAGCAACCAGTGGTAATACAGCACCTCTTCTTGAGTTTGTGAATATCTTTTTTGCTTTCATATTACTCACTTACTCCCTTCTCATTCTAGCAACTGAATCCATCTCAACATCACCTGATACAAAAATTCCAATTATTGGAGTCATTCGACCGTTAACAGTTACGACAACATTATATTTATTAATAACAGGATCATTTTCCAAAGTATATGGAGAACTCACTATTGTTAAACCACTAAGATCAGCAGTCTCTTCTACTGCTTGATCAATTTTTTCTTGCCTGTTAGTGGTTACAACAGCACCAACTCTCGCACCTTCCCTTGCTGCACTATTAAGGGTTATCTGTCCATTGAGCAACCAACCAAATTCTATCATTCCCAGAATTAGAATCAGTAGTACTGGCAATATCAGAGCAAACTCAACCGCCGATTGACCTTTCTCATTTTTTCTTAAACTAAAAACCCGGAACATATTCTTCACCTCATATAAAATATGCTAATACTGCTCCAATCCCTATGGCCACTCCATAAGGAATATATCTCTTCTCCCAGTCAACCTGGGTCTTAAGAAGCCAATTATCTACTCTTTTTAGTAGATCGTTGTTGAATGTTAATGTAAGAATAAAAAATATAGGTTTTAATATAATTGCGATGACTCTCTTTAATGTTATCCCTAGCTTCTTTTCTTTGATCAGGATTATTATTACAATAACTCCTCCTGCAAGTCCTGTATAAATTGTGGTGTAAAGAACAAATCTCCAACCCTTTAAAGCACCGATTGCAGCCATCAGTTTTACATCTCCTCCACCCATTCCTCCAAGAATAAATGGAATCAGGAAAACTGACAATCCAACCAGAAATCCAAAGCCGCTGAACTTAAATCCAGTAAATCCATCAAATATCGTATATGTTAACAAACCCCAAAGTATTACTGGAAATGTAATAAAATTGGGGATCTTTTTCTTAGTAATATCAAAGTATGCTGATATTATCAGTAAAAGTGATAATATAATCTCATTTTGCACAAATAGCATAGCCATGTCTCCAGTAAAAAACAGTTAAGGTAACTTATTGACAATATCATTCTCGAACATTGATTTCAATTCATTCCTAAAATTAGTAATCACAACAATTACACCTAGAATCACAAGTGATATTATTAAGCTATATTCAGTTAATCCTTGACCTTTCTCATCACTATACAATTGACATAAGAAGTCTTTCATTATACTTCCTCCTTAACAGGATGTGGCCTACCCCTTTTGGGGTAGGCACCCCAAAAAAATCAATTTCATAACTGCATTATACTCCTAACTTTTATGCGCCAGCTCCATCCAATGCATCTATAACGTCTTGGAAAATATCACTTAAGCTACCAGACATCAATCCTAGTATTATAATTAAAGCTATGGAAATTAATGCAATTATCAACCCATACTCTACCATTCCCTGTCCTTCTTCATCCTTCCAAAGTCTCATCATAAGATTCATCATCATTTTTCCTCCTTTTCATGTACTCTCTCCGGCTTCAGTTTATCTTCTACGTACAATTCCATTCCTTCCTTACCGTTCACTTCATCCAACCACCCCACTAAAGTTTTTAGGTCTTAAAAAGACCGTCACAAATTCCTGTCCCGGTCGGTTACGTCACTGGCTCCCCATTAAGAAGACGTCCAAATAATCTTAATAGATCAAGGCCCCCAAATAAAATAGTATTATTACTTGGTATTATAATACCCGGTGATGGCTGTTGTAAACCGTCCCAGAGTTTTATATTGGTTTTATTTGGATTTTTTTTTAATTTTATGTGATAATAAATAAATTATCCTTCGATTTGATGGTTGACGGATTTACGGACTTCTATTTGATTCATTCTGTTGGCTAGGAGGCTTCTAGCAATGACAGTTCCAAGCACAATTACCCCTCCCAGAAGGGAAATTGCTCCCGGTCTTTCACCTGCAATCAGAAAAACCCAGATTGGATTAAGGATCGGTTCAAGGAACATGATAAGAATCGCTTCCAGAGCTGTAAGGTACTTTACTGCAAGTGAATAGAAAATATAAGCTATCCCTACCTGAAACGTTCCAAGGACGAACAAACCGACTACATCTCCAGTTGTATAAGACAGTCCGATCAGAAATGGAATTCCAACAACCGCTGTAATCATATGACCCAGAAGTGTTGTCTCCACCGGTTTTTCATTCTTTTGGAATCTCAGTGAAATGGTTACGCCTGCAAGGGCAATCCCACTTCCGATTGCAACCATATTGCCTGTCCAGTTTCCTCCTGATACATCATCCATGAAGAACAGGGCCATTCCTATTGCCACTGAAAATATTGCTGCAGTATCATACCATCTTATTCTTTCCTTCAATATCCATACACTCAGAATAGCCACCCAAATTGGGGCTGTAAACTGAAGGATTATTGCATTTGCTGCCGTAGTCAATTTATTCGCAATAACAAAGCCAATTATCATTGCCGAATAACACAGGGCACCTGAGACCTGTGCCTTTGAAAATGTAAACTTAGGTTTTCTTACATACAGCCATACGACTGCAGTTGAAAATATTGCACGCCCTCCTGCTATGGTCATTGGAGGCAGGTCAATAAACTTGATTATTACACCTCCGGTACTTAAGAGTGTTGCAGCAATAACTATATATAATATGGATCTTAATCTGTCCTTGTTCATTTATAAACCGTCCTTGCTATTTTTTCATTCCAACTATAAGGAAGAATGCCTTTATTCCTTCAATCAATTCATCTACATTGCTGACATTTCTTGATATGGTTTCAATTGGACACATTCCATCCAGATCTCTATTCAGTATATTTTTTACTTTTTTACCATATTCAAAATTTACACCTTTTGACTGAAATATCTCCATAGCTGGATCTGATATCAGATCTGTATAGATTCCTGCTATCTTGCCATCTGCAAGCAGCATTGCCGCTGCTTTTCCAGTTATTCTGTCTGCTATAAATGCTCCCTTTAGACTTTCAAAATCTTTTGTATAAACATCATAAACAGGTTTTATACCTCTGTCTATTGATTGTGCCACTACTTTTTCATTATTATATACAACCATTTTAAGGTTATTCGAATCCATATATTCTTTTGCTTTAATTATTCCTTCCACTTTGTCATCTCCTCCATTATGTTCTCCATATATTCTACATCAAGGGAGGTAAAAATCAAACAGTTTTCCCCAATATACTTTACTAATAGGGAATTAAGTATATAATATTAGAGTAGAAAACTTACATAAAAATGAAGAAAATGAGGTAGATTATGTATCCTGATATAAAATACAGTGAGCTGGAAGAAAAACTAAAAAGTGATGATTACGTTCTTATAGATGTACGAACTCCAAAGGAATATGCCCAGGAGACAATTCCTGGTGCGATAAATGTTCCCCTCTTCTCCAATGAGGAAAGGGAGATTGTGGGTACTGCATATAAGCAGCAGTCCGTGGACGAGGCAAAGATGCTGGGTGTTGAAGCTGTGTCAAAGAGGTTGCCTGAAATGTTTAAGACTCTCCTTGAAATCAACAAGAAGCACCAGCATCTGGTGTTCTTCTGCGCCAGGGGAGGCTTCAGAAGTGGGAGTATTGTGGCTTTTCTTAAGAGCCTTAAGATAAGTGCATTAAAACTTGAGGGTGGATACAAGAGCTACAGGGCGTATGTTCTTGAAAGATTACCAGAAGTAGCAAAGGAAGTTGAACTGATTGTACTTTACGGAAATACCGGAACTGGCAAGACCCAGGTTCTTGAATCATTGAAAGCAAAAGGTGCTGATGTTCTTGACCTTGAAGGCTGTGCTAATCACAGGGGATCCACTCTTGGAGCTGTTGGTCTTGGTGATCCCAATACTCAGAAGATGTTTGAATCCTTGCTTTATGATGAGTTGAAGGACAGAAAAACGAATCTTGTCTTTACTGAAGGTGAAAGCAAGAGAATTGGTCGTTCTGTTATTCCCGAGTATATTTTTGATAAGATTCGTGGTGGAATTCATGTTGAGATTACGGCTTCAATGGATACGAGGGTCGAGAATATTGTATCTGATTATGTTTATGATACTGATGATGATTTGATTGAAGCTTTGAATTATTTGAGGAAGCGTCTTGGCAATGAGAAGATTGACAGCTATATTGAGCGGGTCAAGAAGGATGATTATGCTTCAGTTGCAAGGGATCTTATGATTGAATATTATGATCCAATGTATGAGCATAATCCGAAGAATTATGTTTTTCAGGTTGAAAATGTTGATCCGGAAAAGACAGCGGAGATTCTGATGAAACATTTCCAAGTTGAAAGTGGAAAGTAGAAAGTTGAATAGATAAAATTAATGGAGATGATATTAATATCATCTCCATTGGTCTTGTAACCCATTTATTATTGTGGCTTAAGATTAACCTATTGGTGGCATTGGATGAGGAATTTGTTCGTTGTCTCTCAGATATGGATAAGAACTTCCTACATCTATATTCCAGATTGTAACAAAATCCCAACCTTCATAAATAGGAACACTGTTTGTTGATTTAATCATAGCAGATGTTGAATAGCCTGTACCTCCTGCTGAAGTACCAACCCCTGAAGTTTCAATGTCCCAGTAGCTGTTATTAATAGCCATTACATCACTCTTCTGTCCAACCAATCCTCCAGTTCTATCTGTCCCCGTAACTTTTCCCACTGAGTAGCAATTATTGATTGAAATCCCCCAAGCATTTCCAACCAAACCTCCAACTGTGTTGTCACCATGTACTTCTGCAGTTGAATAAGAATTGTAAATTTCAGCTGAACCAGCTGTTCTCCCAACAAGGCCCCCAAAATAGTAGTTATTGCCGCTAATTTCAAGTGCTTGAACTGACCCTTTTGTAAAGCATTCAGCTACTAATCCTTCACTTTGTGCCACTAGACCTCCCACATTGTTATTGGCTCGTATGGATACTTCTGCAGAAGAATTTCGAATTTCTCCGCCTCTCTGGTAGGCAACAAGAGCACTTACAAAACTATTGCCTTGTACATCAACGTTTCTCATCTTAACGTTCTCAATCAAACCACCAGGTGCAAGCTCTTGAAATAAGCTTTTGTAGCTGTCATATCCTTCATAATCAATTGTCAGGTTTTCAATAATAAAACCATTTCCATTATATGACCCCGCAAGTCCATTTGACCAGCCACCAATCGGCTTCCAACCTTCTCCTATATTCCACGGTGAAACTCCCAAATCTATATCTGCAATTTGTATAAAATGTCCATCCAGATAATTTCTAACTTTATTTAATTGCTCAGCCGTTGCCACTTTATAAGGATCACTTTCCGTACCTGAACCACCCGCAAAATCTCCAGTTGATTCAAAATATGCCGTAAATGTATTGTTTTCAGAAGTTATAGTATAGCTAAACGCTGAGGATGTAGTTATTTGATTTTCTCCTTCTTTCCATTCTACAAACTCATAGCTATCATTAGCAGTTGCGGTTATTGTAACTTCTGTACCTTCCTCATAGCTCCCAGCACCACTAACTGTGCCCGCTCCGGCTGGATCAACTTCCAAAGTCAGACTGTATTTAGGTTCTGTAGGTGTTGAAGGTTCTGCAGAGGATGAAGTTCTAGAATCTCTTTTAGGCTGTAAGTTCACTGGAAGCCTTACATCATATTTTGAGTCTTTAGCGAAGTCTCCTAGAGCTTCCAATATAATACCCTTATTAACCACTTCTATTTCTGAGTTTAGATATAATTTTTCAACTGTAGAATCTGATGACACTAATAAATTAATATTCTTTATATCTTTATGAATGTTTAATTCTTCAATTCTACTCTTGCCTGTTATTTCTATATCGGCGGGTGCCTTAACGTCGATGTTATCAAAGCTTCCTTCAAATTTTATGCTTTCTCCTGGAGTTACTCTAATTACCTCTACTTCTCCAAAGCTGTTAGCATTTAGTCTTTCCACTTGCAGTCTAGCAGATGAATATAGGTATGTTTTATTTATAGTAGTATTACCCTGTGCTATAATTCTGATTTTCCCATCTTTTTTTATTATTAGCAGATTTGCAAGAGATGAGTTTTTAATTATGATTGAGTTTTCTCCCCCACCTTTTACTATAGTTTCTCCAGTAACTGTAATATTATCTAATGTTACATCCCCTTCTCCTATACCTTCCGCCAAGTATAGATCCCCGTATATTATCATGTTTTGAAGGGTTACATCTTCAACTGAAACAGTAACATTTCCTCTTACTGCTAGTGCTTCTTCATCTAGAGTTGGTCCGTATACTCCAGACTCAATGTAAATGGTTCCAAAAAAGTTACTCAAAACCTTGACTGATTCTGCTCTTGTAATATAGTTTGAGGCTTTCAATGTATTATCTTCATATCCTGTCAAATAACCTTTCTGCACTGCAAGCATAAGTGAAGCTCTACTCCAAGCAGGTGTGTTTCCTGTATCGGTAAATTTCCCCAAACTATCCTCTTCTGTTTCTTCTAGTTGTGCTATGTTTTGCAATATAACAGCAACTTCCTGTCTTGTAATCTTTCCATTTGCTCTAAAAGTATTATCTTGATAACCTGTTATGTATTCTCCGTACATTGCCTTTTTTAAATCTTTGTAATACCAATCACTTTCTTCTACATCACTAAAAGAAATTTCTTCCTCCATCTGAATATTTATTACATTATTGATTAATGTAATGAATTCAGCTCTAGTGATATTATCATTGGGCTTGAATGTGCCATCACCATATCCGTTTATTAATGCTTTCTCCGTCCATTCTTCTATGTCTGCTTTTGCCCAATGGTTGTCTACATCAGTAAATGACTGACCAAATGCTACTTGACCAATTCCCCCAAAC
This sequence comes from Soehngenia sp., assembly GCA_024637045.1. Classification (GTDB taxonomy): domain Bacteria; phylum Bacillota; class Clostridia; order Tissierellales; family Tissierellaceae; genus Gudongella. Next base: position 41,286 of record JAGXFX010000008.1, on the reverse strand, counting down.
ATTGATAAAACCATTGCAAATGTTAATAACCAACACAAAATTTTCTTGTCCACCCCATACTCCCCCTTATAAATCATTTCTTTTAATAGCTTCAATTTCTCAGTCGAATGATTCAATGTCACTTCATCTTTTATTATACAGTTTTCCGACTCTAAAAAGATGCCTTTAAGCCATTTGTCAATGACAATTGCTTGGCATGATTCGTGACGAAAAACTAATGCCAGCAGATTAAATTATCTGCTGGCATTAGTAATATCTACTCTTCTTTTAGTTTTAATATATCCATAAACTGTTCCCCTGAAATTGTCTCCATTTCAAGAAGATAATTCGATAACTCTCTCAGTTTATCCATATTCTCTTTCAGGATACTTGTAGCTTTTCCATGCGCATCCTTGATAATCTTCAATACCTCAGCATCAATCTTTGAAGAAGTTTCACTTGAGCATGCAAGGGATGCATCTCCACCAAGGTACATATTGGTTTGGGTCTCCAGCGCCATCATATCAAAATCCTCGCTCATCCCATATCGTGTCACCATTGCCCTTGCAATTTTTGTAACCTGCTCAATATCATTGGAAGCGCCAGTGCTGATGGAGCCAAATACAAGCTCCTCTGCTGCTCTTCCTCCTGTGATTGTAACAATCTTGTTGAACAGCTCTTCCTTGCTCATAAGAACACTATCCTGCTCTGATATCTGCATGGTATAACCCAGTGCACCAGATGTCCTTGGAATTATTGTTATCTTGTGAACCGGATCTGAATCTGTCTGCTTTGCTGCAACAAGTGCGTGACCGATTTCATGGTAAGCAATAATCCTTTTTTCCTTAGTTGAAATAACAGAATTCTTTCTCTGGTATCCAGCAATTACAATCTCAACGGATTCCTCAAGGTCAGGCTGACTGACCCTTTCTCTTCCCTGTCTTACAGCTCTTAGTGCAGCTTCATTTACCATGTTGGCAAGATCAGCTCCAGATGCTCCAGCAGTTGCCCTTGCAATTGCGTTGTAGTCCAGGTCAGGGTCAACCTTTACCTCCTTGGCGTGAACCTTCAGAATGGCCTCTCTGCCGTTTAGGTCGGGCAGTTCTACCGGAACCCTCCTATCAAACCTTCCAGGCCTTAAAAGCGCCTTGTCGAGTGCCTCAGGTCTGTTTGTTGCAGCAAGGATAACCACTCCCTCCTTGCCGTCAAAACCATCCATCTCGCTTAAAAGCTGATTAAGGGTCTGCTCTCTTTCATCGTTACCTCCGATACCTCCGCCATCACGTTTCTTACCGATGGTGTCTATCTCATCTATAAATACTATGCAGGGTGCCTTTTCCTGAGCCTGCTTGAAAAGATCCCTTACCTTTGCTGCTCCCATTCCTACAAACATCTGAACAAATTCAGATCCTGATATTGAGAAGAAAGGCACTTTAGCCTCTCCTGCAACAGCTCTTGCAAGAAGAGTCTTACCTGTTCCCGGAGGACCTACAAGAAGTGCACCCTTTGGAAGGTTTGCACCAATTTCCTTGTACTTGCCTGGATTGTGAAGATAGTCAACAATCTCCTCCAGAGCTTCCTTTGCTTCGTCCTGGCCTGCTACATCCTCAAATGTCTTACCAGTCTGTGACTCAACATATATTTTTGCATTGCTCTTTCCAAAGGAAAGAACATCGTTTCCTCCACCCATTTTCTTCTGCATTGTTCTTGCAATCAATTGTCCAATTGCCACAAAGATGACTATTGTTATTATCCACGAAAAGATTGTACTGAACAGAGTAGGTGTTGTGTCTGAAATTTCCCTTGAAAATTTTACGTCCGAATTGGTCAGTTTTTGAACTAATTCAGGGTCATCCATTGTCCCTGTTACAAATACTGTATCAGTTCCCTTTTCCTGTATGAATATGTCGTTGTCTTTGATTTCAACAACATCGATTTCTCCGTTTTCCAGCATTTGAAGGAATGTTCCGTAATCAATTTGCTCAATGTCGGACTCCATCATCCTTGGAAATACGAACATATTAAGTATTATTATTACAATCATAGCAATTATATAATAATACAGTATGGGTTTTTTTGGTCTTTTGAAATTATTCACTTTATCACCGTTCCTATTCTAATGGCAGCTGTCTGCAGCCATAAACGCTCATTGCACATGATGAGCTATGCTCTATTCGCCTGTAAGCCTGTTGCTCCCCTAATGGCCTTTACCAAAGGAGGTATGATTACAAGCTGTATTAGTATTCCAGGTATTCCTGTCACAATGGCACCTTTAATAAATGTCCACGGAGACATTTCTACCCCAAAGAATGTAGCCAAAACAAATACCACAATCGCTGCTGCAACCCTTCCATCTATCATCCCTGCTATCAATGGGAAAAATATCTTGCCAGGATATTCCTTTGCAATAAATCCTGATGTCAATCCATAGACCCCCAACTCAAATATCATTATTGGAAGTATTGGAAACATTGGCGGCATACCGGTCAATACGCTACTTAGTATTGGAGTAATCACTCCCGTAAAAAGCCCTGCCAATGGTCCAAGGGTCAACCCTGCCAGTAAAACTGGTATATGCATTGGAAGGAAAACCGGTCCTCCCATGTTTAAACTATGAAACGCAATGGGAAGTACTATTCCCAGAGCTATAAACATCCCTGTCATAACTATTTTTCTTGTGTTCATCATTTCCTCCTGTAATAAAAGTTAAAGGAGACCAGGCTGTCCCGATCTCCTCTTCACATTACTTGAATGTATCAATCAGCTCATCCAGCATGCTTACGTCATATTGCTCAATGGATCCGCTATCAACCAGAGTAGCAATGCTTGGATCAATAGGTACTCTTGCAAAATGTTCAATTCCCTGCTGGGCAGCAACCTGTTCCACCTTGCTTTCTCCAAATACGTTTATCCTTTTGCCACAATCAGGACAGTTTAAGTATGACATATTCTCAACTATTCCAAGTATTGGTATATTCATCATCTTTGCCATGTTTGAAGCCTTTGCAACAATCATTGATACTAGCTCCTGTGGAGATGTTACAACGATTAGTCCATCCACTGGAAGCGACTGGAATACTGTCAAAGGTACATCACCTGTTCCAGGTGGCATATCAACGAACATATAGTCCACTTCTCCCCACTCAACATCTGACCAGAACTGCTTTACAACACCTGCAACAATTGGTCCTCTCCAAATTACAGGATCTGTTTCGTTTTCAAGAATAAAGTTGACGGACATTATGCTTATGCCAGTATCACTCTTTTTAGGCATCAGGGACTTTCCGTTAGAAACGGCTTTTCCATGGATACCGAAAGCCTTGGGAATTGATGGACCGGTTATATCTGCATCCATTATTGCTGTCTTGAATCCCTTTCTGTTCATGTTGACTGCCATCATTGATGTAATCAGGGATTTTCCTACCCCGCCTTTTCCACTTACAATTCCTATGACTTTCTTGACAGAACTCTTATCGTTTAAAGCCACTGCAAATTCATTTACTGGCTCTGTTCTGTCATTACAGTCTACACTGCAAGTACTGCAGCTGTCATTACAAGTTTCACTCATTAACAATACGCCTTCTTTCTTCTTTTTTGATATTTATTGATTTATTCCTTACCTATTATTTTCTGTTTCTGTGTTGTCTTTGACGACGTCTTCTTCCACAGTGGAAGTATTCGTGATCACAATCTCCCTCGCACAGTTTGTATGATCCACCCTCAATCTTAAGGGTAAGACCGTCTACTACTGCATCAGCTAGCTTCTTTCTTGCGGATATATAAATTCTTTGTACAGTTGTCCTGGCTACATCCATTCTCTCTGCACATTCTTCCTGCATTAACCCTTCTTTATCAATAAGTCTGATTGTCTCGTATTCTTCTACAGACATTACAATTTGACTACCATCAAATGGTCTTCTATTCAAGGGACCGAAAAGATTAGTCTCTGGGAGACAACATACTCGTCTTATTTTTGTTGGCCTTGCCAATCAAATCACCTCCATACCCCAGTATTATACCACGAATTATTCTGGGTTGCCAGAAAATTTAAAGAATATGATAATTGAGTATATCAGCTGACTTCAGGCTCTTAATCAAAGCATCACAACTAAAAAGCTCCCAATTGGGAGCCTCTGATTAAAGATCTAACAACTTGTCTATTCCTGCCTTATCAAATCCTACGATTATCTGTCCGTTGATATCAAGAACTGGTACACCTCTTTGTCCTGATTTCTGAACCATCTCCACTGCTTTTTCTTGGTCCTTTGACACATCATAGTCAGTGTAAGCAACTTCTTTTGAACTTAGGTAATCCTTTACCTTAGTACACCATGGTCAAGATGGGGTTGAATAAATTAGTACGCTCATCGTATTACCTCCTTAATTTTTTTCAGCTTTGTATTATTACATATACCATAAATAGCTCGTTTTAATCATATAACCGTTAATCAAATGCTAAATCCATCTTATCTGAATGATTCTTATCTACTCCAGATCAACTACATACCAGGCTGCTCTCTCATCAACATCCCTTTTCACAACGTTGCCGAATTCTTCTCTTAATTCATCCTGGACCACTTTAATGAAATTAAAGTAGTCGCCTCCCTCAAGCCATTCAGCAAAATCATTTGCCCATCTTCTCTCTTGATTGTAATCGTAAATGATCATCTTCTTGCCAGTAACCCTTGCCATTTCCCTGTACATCTTCAATCTGTCTTCTTTTTTCATGCCGTGGGCTACGTATGATGAAATGGAAACATCAAATGTGTTGTCTTCAAAAGGCAACCCCTTAATAACATCAGCCATTAGGCAATCTGCATCAATATCAGCATTTTTCTTCTTTGCGATCTGAATCATCTTTTCAACTGGTTCAATACCTGTTACTGACAATCCATTTTCAGCCAATACCCTGCAAAGTGCTCCTGTTCCAAATCCAATATCAATAACTGAGGAGTATTCGCTAAAATCTAGAAAATCCTTGTTTTCCTTTATAATCTTTCGATAATACCTTACCTGACGATCGTAAAAGAGGCCATAAACAGGTGCAATTTTGTGAAATACTCCTTTGCTCACTGTGCTCACTCCTTAAATATGAAAATAGTAGGACTTTAAAAGATAGGGATCCCCGTACTTTTCAGTCAGCTTCCAAAGACTGTTTTTAACAGCCTGCAGCGACAATTTGCCATCCTTGAATCTTTCAAGCTGTTTTCGAAATTGCAAGGTCTCTTTTTCGGTTGCCATATCCTTGAAATAACCCCATACATGCTCAATTCCGTTTACAACCGTTCCCTGTGATGGTTCTGTATTGTACATCGCCTTATCCAGAAGACTGTAGAACTCCCTTACCGGGTAGGAATTTTTGTCCTTAAGCAACTCTCTGATTTGCTGGTAGCTTTCCGGTAACCTTTCAAGCACATTGTATTTGTACCTGCTCCATTCCTTTTCAAGGTTTTCAATCTTCCCAGTATCCAGTATTGCATTGACACCTTTTTTCGCTGAAAGATTTTTATCCTTTACTTCAAGCATTATATCCAGGTCATGGTGAATGTTTTTCTCAATATAATCCATCAATAGACTTATATCAATGGTTTCTGAATGTGCACCGGGGTTTCTTTCCGGGTTTTGCTGGGAGTAATGGATCTTCTGGAGACCGTCTGATTTTTTCCAGGTCTTTTCTGCTTTTTCAATCCACTTTGAGTCGTCCTCTCCCCCTCCGTTTACAAGGTGATGAAGATTGTCAAAAACCACAGGTATTCCCATTGAAACTCCAATTTCCAGAACCTCATCAATCCTGTAAGATCTGTCATCATTTTCAATGATCAATCGTTTTTTTATGCTATCCGGAAGCTTAAGGTAATTCTCCTTGAATCTATCTATGGCCCACTTCTTATCTCCGTAGACTCCGCCTATGTGAATAATTATCTTTGCTGAATTATCAGCTCCCAGGCTATCCAGTACCAGATTATGATATACAAGATCATCCACTGCACGGCTTACAACATCTTCATTCGGTGAGTTCAAAACGGTATATTGGCCAGGGTGCATTGATACCCTGATTTCATTGTCTTTTATTATTCTACCCAGGTTTTCCCATTGGGGTCTTAAATCATCCCACCACTTTGTCTTATTGACAGGGCTTGACCCAAAGGGAATAAGATCTGAGGACAGCCTGAACATTTTCAGGCCATCCTCAATATTATATCCCAGTATTTTTTCCAGAGTCTCTAAGTTGTGGTTTGATATTTCAATCAACCTCTCTGGAGTTGCATTTTTCTGTATGGTTCCCTTGAAATCCGTATAGGGGATCGCTTTTGTTAGACATGCATATCCTATTTTCATAGTCTTTTCCTTTGTTTTGACTTATTCTCTCTTTTATATTAGAAACTGACCTTGTCGTAATCCATAAGGTTGTTCTGCTTGATTATATTCATCAGCTTGATTGGGTATTGTGGGTCTGTTGCATATCCTGCTCTTCTAATTGCCCATGCACCCATTGTCGAGTTGTACATAACGTCTCTGAATATTCCGTAGCGCTCCTTCTGAAGAAGTACCTTGTGGTCATTCCAGCTCTCTTTTACATCCATATATGCTCTGAATTCGGCATCTATTCTGTAGGTTACTCCATTGTATACTTCCCATGTATTAGAGATTACAGATCCGTTGCTGGCACTACCCTTTATTCCAAACAAGTTGTTTGACTTTTTCCCGGTGTATTTGTCTCTTGGAACAGACTGTCCCCATCCTGTTTCTAGAATTGCCTGAGCTGTTTGAATTGCTGCTGACATTCCCGTCTTTCTGTAGGATTCAATTGCCATTCTGGAAGCAAATGACTGGAACTGATTCTTGGGCACTATACTTGTTGGTCCAAAAGTTTCTTTTGTATAAACTTCAAAATCAACAGTTTCACTGGATATTGTATTTCCCTTGTAGCTTCCTCTTGCAACTATTCTCCAGTCAGCCGTATCTTGTGCTTGTGGCGAATAGACTCCCTTTTCTGTTGCGGGATCGGCAGCTATCGTCCTGGTTGCTCCGGTTGCCCTGTTTGTAAGAACAAACTGAACATTGGAGAATTCTACATTGCTTCTGTAGGTAAGATCGGTATTACCTGTTACAACCTGCTTTGGTCCAATCCCCTGAAGTTGCAGTTTTGGAGTTCCATTAATATTTACTCTTACTGGTTCACTTGTGACGGTTGCTCCTTTTGAATCCACAACTCTTACCATCAGTTCCTTGGAGCCTGATACTTCAGGTCCTGGGAACCATGTATATGTCCCGTATGGTATTGTCTTTATGACAGTCTCCATACCAGTTGATGGATCTCTCATTATAAACTGGGTTTCCCTTACATCAAAGTTCCTGTTTGCCATCAAGGTTACTGGATTGCTTATAGTTGCGCCTTCAGCAACGCCTGACAGTGTCATTTTTCTTGGAACCTGAACATTTACAGTATATTGTTTTCCTGGATATTCATTTAGACTGTGATCCAAAGCAATAATCTGAATCGTGTTAAGGCCACTGTCATATGACATTGGATTCCATGTAAATGTACCATATGGATCCCTGTTCTCCTCAACTTTTACCTTGCCTGTAGTTAGGTTTGTAATTACATATTTTACCGAATATGGTGCAAAATTTGTTTTTGGAGTCAGTTCTCTTGCTGTTGATACAACCATATTATTAACAAGACCGTTGATGTCAGCCTCGGGAATAACCCTTATAGAAACGGGTATACTGTCACCTGCAAGAAAGTTGCCGTTGGAGTCGTATATTCCCGCAACAAGAAGCTTGTCTCCTGTATTATCTACTTCAGGTATATACTCAACTGATCTTCCAGCTGCATCTGCCATTCCAACTATGAATCCCGTATGATCCTTTTTATCCAGGAGCAAGAGTCTCAATTGGTTTCCCTGTTTTAACAAAGTTGAATCACCCGTTACTGTAATATTGCTACTTCCAGTTATAAAGCTACCTGGAGCGTGTGAAGTTATGTCTATATTGTAGAATGGTTCTACTGTTGCTGATTTGTCTGAATTGACAATAACAGTCCTGGTTGAATTATCCCACTCCACTTCAATGCCAAGGCCGTTGCTTATTAGTCTTAAAGGTACGAAGGTTCTGCTGTCTATAATCCTCGGTGCAACATCACTGACGACTGCTTCCTGTCCATTGCCTATTTCAACTGCTCTGCTTCCGATTACCATTCTGAGGGACTTGTCTCCCTTCCATGCCTTGACTGTCCTGGTAGCATTATCCCAACTTACCTCTCCACCGATTTCTTCTGTCACAAATCGAATTGGGACAAGCGTCCTTCCGTTTTCGATGACCGGTTCAGTCAAATGGGTTATGTCCTTTCCATCTACAACCAGCTTGATATCATCTGTAGCAGCTGCCTCAGTTTCACAACCTGATGATACTGTCAATATGGTTGCCATTAATCCTATTGCAAAGTATTTCCCTAAATTTTTCATTGACGACACCTCTCCTGTTTTGTCCTGTTATTTATATCAGTTCCACTCCAGCAATCTTCTTTCTCCCTCGAGGGATTTAATTTCTGTTATGTCCTGACTGACTTCAAGAACTCCTTTATACTCATTATTCTCATTTCTCATTGCAAAATACTGTATAAGGATTGTCTTGTTCTTTATTCTTATCCAGAATGTTGCAGTATCTCTTTCTCCTTTTCTGAAAGCTTCAACAATCTCTTCCACTATGTGTACGCTGTCTGGTGGGTGGCACTTGTTTACATCGCGACCGATTATTGCAGGTGATCTTGGAAAGATTCTGTCCTTTGGTCTTGTGAAAAATCTTACTTTGTTGTTCTCATCTACAAAGGTCATATCCACCGGTAAAGAGTCAAATACCAGCTTAATCTGATTGAAATCAAGCTCCCCTGTTTCAGTCTTGAACTTGCCATCCATTTCAGTCTTTTCATTTCTTTCATTTGCTTCCAGAAATCCTTCATTCCACTTCTTTTCAATAAATGGAAAGCTGTATTCATAGCTTTGTCTGTTCATTTCATTCCATTCCTGTTCACTGAGCACTTCAGATGCTGCAGGGAATAGTATTATTTCTTCCTTCTTTATGATACCCAATATCCCAAAGAATAGTTCAGCTATCGCTACATTCACTTCGTGATCATCGCTATCCTTGTCTCTGAGCTTATCCAATGCATTCTGGACCTGATTCTTGACCATGTCATGTAGTGCCCACATAATTGCAAGTCCTTCGAATTTTGGCATTTTTTTCTCCATATAGGGAAACAGAATATTCTCCTTCTTTGTATAATGAGGATAGAATTCCTTCAGTTCTTCAATAAGTGGAATAAGTTTTTCTCTTCTGATCTGTGATGTTGGTTCCCTGACAATGGTTTTTATATGATCTGTTTTCAATCTTAGAGCTTCGTTTTCCATCTCCAGATCAGTTAGGAAATTATCATTTTCAGGTCTTTTCCAGGTATGATTCACTAAGCTTTCATGGAATACATTTATTGTCTTATCCAAAAACTGGAGTATTTCCTTTTCAGTTATTTCATCCTGTAAAAATCCATGGAATATTTGAAATGCATCCTGTGGTTTTACTGATGATATCTCATCTTTATACTCAAAATACAGCTTTCTTCCGTCTTCTTTATTATTTAGTCGCTGTATGTACTCTTTTAGTTTCTCGGTTTTTACAATATCCTGATTCATTCTACCGCCCCCTCGCCAGTGATGCTTTAATTATACATTAGAACTTCCTTACAGGCAAAAAAAGACAGGAGCAATTCAACTCCTGTCTTCTGCTAATCCATTTAGATATTCCTCTTTTGTAATTGAATAGCAAAGTTCATCATAAACTCTACCATCATAGGTCACTGTTGTAGACCTTAGTGCACCTTCATAACTAAATCCACACTTGATTATTACACCCTTGGATCTTTCATTATGGGGATAATGATAAGCTGATACTATATCCATTTTTAAAACATCAAATGCATATCTGACCAGTCTTTTTGATGCCTCAGTGGCGTATCCCTGACCCCAGTATTTGGCATTCATAACATAACCCATCATTTTTGCTGACTTATTATCCCTTTTTTTGTCTCTGTGTAGACCAATCGAACCAATTACTTTGGAATTTTCCTTCAGCTCTATGGCCCATATATCATTGCTTTTTGAAAATTTATGTAATATAAAAAGGGATTCGTCCTTGGTGCGATGGTAATCCCATCCCGCATTCGGCCCAACAGCTGGATCCTTTGCATATTCGTAAAAGTCATTGAGATCACTTAATTTAAACCTTCTTATTAGCAATCTATCTGTTTCTAGTATCGGCATCATTTCACCTCTTATACAATCTTGCCTTCTTTTCAGTATTGTATCATACATTTGAATCTATTAGGTTATCATTTGCCAAATACTCAGTTTCTTAGAGAAGTAAAAGGCTTATCGCCATTAAAGCAATTCAGGATATAAAACCACAACATCTGCTATGAACTGCAACTAAGCAGAAAACTCACGTACAATTCTAATAAAAATCTCGGCTAGTTCAGGGTCAAACTGTGTACCAGCATTTTTTCTAATTTCTTCAAGTGCTTCCTTTATTGAAAGTTTTTTCTTATAAGGCCTTTCTGTAATCATGGCATCATATGCATCCATTATGCTCACAATTCTTGAAAGAGTCGGTATTTCATCATATTTAAGTCCATCTGGGTAACCTGATCCATCCCACCGCTCGTGATGCGAGAGGATATAGTCTGCTATTGCTGAAAGCTCAATTGATGCCATTGCTATCCGGTACCCCATCTCAGGATGTTTTCTTATCAAGTCCCACTCATCCTTTGTAAGAGGCTCCTCTTTATTCAAAAGCTCTGTGTCAATCGCAATTTTACCGATATCGTGGATTGATACAAGTATTTGCAACTTCCCGGTCATATCTTCGTTGAATCCGATTCTATTTGCCATTTCTTTAGCTATCTTCTCCATATTGGTCATATTCTCTTCACTCTCTTCTCCCCGCCTTAGGAGAGAGCTTCTGATTGATTTGATTATTGTGCTATGAGTGCTTTTATGATCAAACAGCTTGTTTCTGTACATGTGATCTTCTGCAAGCTTTATGCTTTCACCCAAATCTTCATCCATTGTTTCTCTTGTTGTATATCCCAAAGAAATGCTGATCTGTACAGGCGAATCATTGTTAAGCTCGTTAATAACTTCACCTTCCTGCATAATCCTCTTAACGATTTTTTTGACTATTTCAAATGTTGTATTTGGAAGCATTATGACAAATTCATCTCCACCTGTTCTCGCCAATACGTCAGTATTTCTTATTGACTCTTTCAGGAGATCTGCAGTTTTTATTATAAGCTCATCGCCATATTCATGACCAAAGGCATCGTTTATAAGCTTCAATCCGTTGATGTCTCCAACTATAACCGACAAGGGAAGAGATTCTTCCGAATTCATCTCCTTTATTGTGTTGTTATAGTATCTTCTGTTGTATACACCAGTCATGGCATCAAAATAAGTCAGATAATTAATCCTTTCTTCCCTTTCCTTCTGTTGAGTTATATCTACTATTATTCCCTCAAGCATAATAAGCTTTCCGTATTCGTCAAAAACCGGCTGACCTTGTTCATAAACCCACTTCGTTTCTCCAGCAGCGGTCATTATTTCATATTCAGTTCTTACTATAGACTTGTTTGCTACAGCCAATTTCCATAAGTCCCTTACACTCTCTCTGTATTTTTCAACTATTATTTCATTATAAGTTATTTTATCGTTTTCAAGGAGACTATCCACATTATAACCTGTAAGGTCCTTGCAGCCCTCTGATACATATTCCATAGTCCATTGCTTGTCAAAATGGCATCGGTAAATCATCCCTGGCAAGCTCTCCAGGAGCTTTAGCCTAGTCCTCTCAGTTTTTTTATATTGATCCAGATAGCCTGCTCTTTCAGTAAATGTAACAGCTACAAGATTATCATCCAGATTCATACCTTTTACATTATAATAAAACGAGTTGCTGAAAAGTACACCTTCTATTTCTCCTTCAACCAAAATACCGTGCACTATATCCTTTAACTGCTCAATTAAAAAATCATTAAAGGCCTCAGTAATTTTCTTCCCCTTGATATCATCATTAATTGAGAGATAATCAAGAAGAAGTTTATTGTAATCCTGCACAACAATGTCCTGCAGATTCTCTTTCTTCAGAATCAAATATCCAATTGGAGCCTTGCTTAATAATTTTTGATATATGCTGTTCATAGTGCACCCCTTATTCCCAGTTCCTTTGTTCTATCTATATACCCTTTATATAATTAATTATTTCACTAATATGTATTGAATGTAGATTTGAGCTAATACAAAACAGGATTGTTGGAATAATAACCTGTGATTTCACATTATTTTCACCTGAGTGTAACAATTTTGCAATGATTTGAATAATGATTTGTGATATACTAACATAGATATATGAAAGGGAGGAGACTTACAATGAATTTATTATCAAAGAAAAAACACGGCAGAAAAATTATATTATTACTGCTAGTATTAGCTATCGGCGCATTTGCCGGTGCTTGTGAAAAAGCTCAGGAGCCTGGAGAAATTGAAGTTGTTGCCAAGATCAATGATGTGGAGATTACTAAAGATGAGTTTTACGACTACTTAATCCAGCAAAATGGACAAGAAGTGCTGGATGCTCTGATTTTGGAGAAAATGGTAACAATGGAAGTTGAAAGCCAAGATGTGGAAATCTCAGATGAAGCTATCCAGGAAGAAATGGACGTAATGATTGAATCCTATGGCGGAGAAGATGCATTCCAGGAAGCACTTGTATATTATGGTTTTACTGAAGAGTCAGTAAAAAAGAATATTCGATTGAATCTTGGTATTGAAGCTTTGATGGAACCATACATTGAATTGACAGATGAGGAAGTTTTGGAATACTTTATTCAAAACAAGCAAGAGTTCGACACTTCTGAGCAGGTAAATGCAAGCCATATACTTGTTGACACTGAAGAAGAAGCAAATGATATAATTGCGCAACTAAATGATGGTGGAGATTTTGCAGAACTTGCTGCTGAACACTCCAAAGACGCATCAAATGCTGCACAAGGTGGCGCACTGGGTTTCTTTGGAAGAGGTCAGATGGTTGGACCCTTTGAAGAAGCTGCTTTCAGTATGGAGCCTGGTGATATTAGTGAACCTGTCCAAACTGACTTTGGTTTCCATATAATCAAGGTTGAGGACAAGACTGAATCTGAAGAAGCAAAACTTGAAGATGTTTCTGAAGAAATTGAGGGTATTTTGAGAGACGAAAAAATGAGTTCAGCATACTCTGTCTGGTACGAGGAAGTTCAACAGAAGTATGAAGTTGAAAATTATATTCTAAATAATTAAGATAAAAAACTGGATGCTCACGTGAGCATCCAGTTTTTTAATCTATTTGTCTTTGTTTCTTTCAAGGAATCCTGCAAGGTCAAGTTCCATGTTGAATCGATCCTCACCTTTTCCGTACTCATCCTTTGAATAAAGAATTGACTTAAATCCAATTTTATCCCTGTAAAGCCTAATTGCTGGTTCATTGTCTACATCCACAGTAAGACTCATCTTATCAAATCCTTGATCAAGAAGGTCTTCTGCTATAATCTTTAAAAACTCAAATCCAAGTCCCATGCTTTGGTAGTCTTCTGAGATTGCGTAATCAAACAGGTAAGCCTTGTAGAAGTCTTCCCAGTCTCTCATAAGTATCGCCAAGCCTACAACCTGATGCTTTCCTTCTTCTGTTAGTATATAGACATTCCCATGCCTAATCTGTGGTACAAGTCCCCATTGGTCCATTCCCAAATCACCAAAAATATCCAGCCCAAATTCAACCATATTTCTTAACAGTTTAAGGTTAAAGTCCTGAACCAGATAAACCTTGAGATTATCAATTCCTTCAATATTCTTAACAACCTTGTGTGGTAATCCTTTTACTTCTTGTAATTGCATAGTTCATCTCCTTTTCTTTTTATGTATCTATCTATACCCAAAAAGTTTGGAATTCAACTACTTTTTTGACTTTTTTCGTACAAATCATATGTTCTCTTATCACTATATTGCACAAAAGCCACTGAAAGTATATAATTACTAGAGAAACTGGAAGGAGCGTGAAAATGGAATTCAAAGATAAAATTACTAAAATGATGCAAACATTAAAGATTACAAATTCCCAGCTTGCAGAGAGATTGGATATTGATATGTCCCTTGTGAGCCGTTGGAGAACCGGCAATAGGCTGCCTTCTGAAAGAGGTACTCACATGGAACAGATTGCTGATTTCTTAATTGAAAGTGCATTGGAGAGAGATCTTTTAGATGAATTTACAGAGCTCTTGGGCTTATCCGCAGATAGTCATAGAAGTGATCACGCTTACCTCAGATCTCATTTGATTCAATGGCTTAAGGATGACAATTTCGAAGATAATTCTCCGATAATAAGAGGCTTTATAAACAAAATCGAATTTTTTACCCAGAATTCTGGATTTGATTCTCCCACCCAGAAGAAACATGATACTCCCGACTATGAAGTTAAGGATGTATATGTGGGCACTGAGGGAAAGCGTGAAGCTATAAAGAGATTACTTCATCAACTATCCCAATCAGAGGAACTCGTGGATGTCTATTTCTACAGCGATGAGAATCTTGCATGGATTACAGATGATATTGACTTTTATTTTATGATCATCGAAATGCTATCAGATGCACTGTCAAAAGGACATAGATTAAAAATTATTCAGCCATATTATCTAGACTTTAAAAATATGATGGAATCAATTGAAAAATGGCTTCCCGTTTATCTATCAGGCCAGATTCAGACCTACTACTATCCTCATGAAATTAAGAGTATTTTTGGAAATACCATTATAGTTGCTGGTGATATTGCAGCTGTTAAGTCAGATTCAATAAGAACAAACTCTCAAAACAGCATAAACTTTTATGTTACAGATACAGGCATAGTCCATTCAATCAGGGAAAATCTAACAAGCTTTATCGACCATTGCAATTCACTGATGAATGTATTTGGTTTTAATGATTTAAAGGAGCTAATAGACTACCTTCTTAAGCAAGGAGACAATCCAGGAGATTTAATAGCACTTCACCAGACTCTTAGTACAATGACTATGCCAATGGAGTTCATGTATGAACTGACTGACTCGAAGGAATTGCACCAGGCACACCAAAAAAGAACAAGTCTGTTGAAAAACAATCTTGAAATCTACAAGTATATCGAAATATTCTCTCTTCCATCATTGGAAGAATTGGATGAAGGGAAATTACAGATTGAATTATCTAATCACATTTCGCCGGAAGCAATATTTTATGATAGAAATACATTCCGGATTCATTTACAAAATGTAATAGATTGGCTGGAAACTTATCCAAATTATAGTGTAATAGTTCTTGATCAGTTATTTCTAAATGATGTCAAAATAACTGTAAAGAAAGATAAAACAGCAATTCTGTACAAAATTACTCCTACTCCCATCGCCCTGGCTTTCGACAACAAGGACATTATTGATGCATTCTATTCATATATAGTGTCTGTTATCAATGATTCCGATGAAAAGACCTTGGACAGGGATTTTGCAATAGAAAGACTAAAGGACTACTTGAAAAAACTATAAAGAGTACGAAGCCTGCATATCATCCGTGTATATTACATATATTCATGGCATCTATGCAGGCTTTTATCATTTGACATAGCATACCCCCCTGGTGTATAATTGCTTTTGTAAGAAAGAAATCTACTTAATCATTGAAATATATAGAAAGCTAGTAAGAAACAATAATGAATGGAGGTGCATTGTTAATATGGATGTTAATCTAAACTTAAGCAGCAACACAAGCAAAGAAAAATTGACACTGGATAAGGAGATTATCTATGATCTGATTGTAATTGGCGGTGGTCCGGCAGGTCTTAATACAGCCCTTTATGCCAAAAGAAAAGGACTTAATGTTGGCATCATAGCCAGAGATCTTGGTGGTCAGGTTCTAGACACATCATCAGTTGAAAACTACCTTGGATTTGTTTCCCTTTCAGGTGAAGAACTGATGAAAAAATTTATCAATCATGTCAATGAGTTGAAGGTTCCCATACTTGAATATGAAGAAGTCGAAACCATAAGACTTAAAGATAGCTCAAGCTTAAGAGAAGTAGTACTAAAAAATGGTCTTGTCTTCAATACTTACTCAGTTGTTATTGCAACGGGAAGCAAGCCTAGAAGGCTTGGTGTTCCTGGTGAGAAGGAATACTCCGGAAAAGGAGTATGCTACTGTGCAATTTGTGACGGTCCTTTATTTGCAGGTGAAGAAGTTATTGTCGCCGGTGGAGGAAACTCTGCAGTTGAAGCAGCAATAGATTTGGCAAAAATTACGAAGAAAGTAACCATAATTCACAGATCACAGTTCAGAGCAGACCAGATTCTGATTGATCAGCTTGCAAAGTTTGATAATGTGGAATCGAAGCTTCAGACTCAAATTCTTGAAGTACAAGGCGACAAGTTTATGACAGGTGTTAAGGTTTTGAACAAAAATTCAAGCACAGAAGAAATAATTGAAAGCGCGGGATTGTTTGTTGAGATAGGATATCTACCAAACAGTGAGATCTTTGCTGATTTGTTGGAGCTTAATGAAAGAAATGAGATTGTTGTGGATGGTCATGGCAAGACAAGTGTTGAGGGTATTTATGCTGCTGGAGATGTCACTGACATACCATATAAGCAGATAATAATGTCTGCAGGTGATGGGGCAAAATGTGCCTTGGCTGTGAACGAATATTTGAATACTATTAACAAGTAAATTTGGGAGGTTATTATGAAATATTTAAATGAAGAAGTAGCAAAGCAATTGGAAGAAATATTCAGCGGAATGAAAGATGATGTAACAGTGGCTTTATTCACCAAAGAAGATGACTGTGAAAGCTGTGAAGATACAAATGACTTTATTTCAGAGCTCATATCTGTATCACCAAAGCTACACCTGGAGAATCTCGACATTGATAAGGACTCAGACAAGGCAAATGAATTTGAGGTATTAATGGCACCAAGCATCGTATTGCTGGATAAGGACAAGAATTACAAAAGAATCAAGTTCAACGGAGTTCCATCAGGACATGAGATAAATTCGTTTATCAGCAGTGTTATTGAGGTTTCGGGAAATTCTCAAAAGTTATCGGATGAAATCCAAGCAAGAATTGAAAAAATCAACAAACCAGTAAATATAAAAGTATTTGTAACCCTTGCATGTCCTCATTGTGCAGGAGCAGTTCAAAAGGCACACAAGCTTGCATTGGAGAACCCAAATATTCAGGCGGATATGATCGAAGCTCAGACCTTCTTCGATATGTCTGAAGAGTACAATGTATCAAGTGTCCCAAAAATTGTAATAAACGACGAATTTGAATTTGTAGGAAATCAACCTCTGGAAGTATTCCTTGATGAGATTGAAAAGACTCAAGTAGCGTAATCAAAATTTAAAAAGCTCATGCTTCCCAATTGGGAAACATGAGCTTAATTTTTCTCTTATTATAGTTTCTTTGAGAATATTGCAAGTACTACAATTACTGCAAGACCGAATAGCATAAGTCCAGTCTGCTCGATTGACATTATACCCATTACAGCTACAATCGCTATTGCAACTGGAATTACATACTTAACAAGATTGTACCAGATATTGAAAAGACCAAACTTAATTGTTCCACCGTTTGTAATCTCATCTTCAAGATCCTTCTTATCCATAAACCATCCAACGAATACTGCTAGCAACAAACCACCTATTGCAAGGAATATCTTGTCAGTAAGGATATCGAAGAAGTCGAATACTCCTACTCCAAACATTGTGAATCCAGACATAACTCCCAATGAAAGTGACGCAAGAATTCCAGTTACAACCATGATTCCACCAGCTGTATAAACTGATTTCTTTCTTTCCCATTTTCTTTGGTCAATCAGATAAGCTACAACAACCTCAAGTAGTGATACGGATGAAGTCAGCGCTGCAACTGCAAGTGCAACAAAGAATATTACTGAGAATAGAACTCCTATTCCACCCATTGCTGCAAATATCTGTGGTACTACTACGAATACAAGTCCTGCTCCTACAGCTGGCTCCATGCCAAATGCAAATAGTGCTGGGAAGATTGCGATACCAGCTAGTAACGCTACACTTGTGTCCAATACTGTTACGATAAATGCATTGCTTGCAAGATTCTCTGACTTGCCAAGGTAACTACCGTAGGTAATCATACAACCCATACCTAGTGAAAGTGAGAAGAATGCCTGACCAAGTGCTGCCAGATAAGTCGCTCCTGTAACTTTACTGAAATCTGGCTTAAACAGGAAGTCAAGACCTGCTCCTGCACCAGGAAGTGTTACACTTCTAGCTGCAATAAGAATCAAAAGTACGAACAGTGTAGGCATTAGTACCTTTCCTGCTTTCTCGATTCCACCAGCGATTCCTTTTGCTACGATTGCAATGTTCATAGCCAAGAATACTAGCATCCATATTAGTGGCTCTATAGGATTTGTAATAAATGCTCCGAATGCATCTCCTATTGCAGCTGAATTTGAAAGAAGACCTGTAACTGACTTAAGTATATAAGCCAATGCCCATCCACCTACTACTGGGTAGAAGCCCATTATAAAGAATGCACTTAGCACTCCAAGAACTCCTGCAAATGTCCAGTTTCTATTAATGGATTGGTAAGCTCCAACTGCTGAAAGCTCAGTTCTACGTCCAACTGCGAACTCTGAAATCATGATACTGATACCGATAATTAATGCGAATGCCAAATAAATTAGAATGAATGCACTACCACCGTTTTCTCCAGCCATGTACGGAAATCTCCAAATGTTACCTAGACCTACCGCTGATCCGGCTGCTGCCATCAAGAATCCAATCCGGGATCCCCAATTTTCTCTTTGTTTGTTTTCCATCAAATATTCCCTCCTTTAGTATGTTAATGATGTGTGAATTTCACATCTTAATAAACATAATAATACAAAATAAGTAGTTTGTCTAGTTTGAATTTACAGATAATTAAGAAATATTAGTTAATTCCTTAACAATATGCATTGCAAAACCCCCGTTCTGTCATAACGGAGGTGGACTCTTTTAATATTTTATGTATTCTATTATGGTCTCAAACTCTGTAAATCCAAGCCTTCTATATAAATTTCCTGCCTCAGGTGACTCGTATTCAAGATACAAAATCTTTCCTTCTGCTTGTAAATGTTCAATCGCATAACTCAATATTTTTGTTCCATGACCAAGCTTTTGTTGATTAAGTCTGGTAGCTACTCCTACAATCAGAGCACTGTCCTCTTGCTCGAAATCAGTTTGTACAACAGAAACAAGTCTTTCTCCCTCCCAAAGTCCAAATGCTCTCCCTCTGCCTGATTTCAATTTGTCTTCCATTACTTCTTCTGATGCAAAGGACTTGAATACTTCAAGATAGATTTCTAAAACCTGGCCAAGATCGTCTATCTCCAGTCTTCTTAGTCCAGAAATGTCTGTGATACTCTCTTTGATGGGATTAACAAGCTCACACAAGTAAGTAACAGGACTGCTTTCTCTAAAAATGTCCCTTTTCTGGAGCATTTTTGTACATGAAAGAGGTCCTATTAGCTTATTAAACTGGAGTTTTTGTATGAATTCCGCCATTTCATCAATATCGTGATCGCCCTCAGAAAAGAATTTTACAGTGCCGGATAATCTATGAAAAAGATAGCTTACAATATTATCATCGTCGTTTCTTTGAACATAAATGTCCTTGTATACAGGTTTTTTTGTTAACAATCCCAGAAGATTGAAGTAGTTTTCAGGAGTATGCTTCATTAGCTCAGGTATTAAAGACTGCCATCTTTCCTTCTCCAATTTTTCAATCATTCAATCACTCCTAGAATTTAAAGGTACTTTTCATTGTATTTCTGGCTGCTCTTGTTGCTCCTTTGCTAAAAGCTTTTAATATTGTCACTGTGTTGTCCTTCATAACTGATCCAAGCATTGATAATGCTTCAATTGTTGCACTTCTTCTGAGACTTCTTTTGTCTGGTTTTGTAAGTGTGCTAAGATATCTTTGTGTTATACATCCTACTCTCAATGTCAACAATGCGTTTACTGATCCCTCTGTGATTGAGTTAACAACAATAGTAGTTACTGTAACCGCTCCAGGCACCAGTGTTGCCATTCCTCCACCTAGTAACGAAGCAACCAGGGGTTCAATCTGTTCATCAAGCAGATCCAAGTCTTCTACTCCTCTTGCCATTAGAACAGTCGCAGCTACATTACCATACAAGACTAGCATTCTATTCAGTGAAGGTCTGGTTTCATACAGTGATGCCAGTTCCCATACCATTTTTGTAAGTGCACCCAGTACAAAGAATCCGTCAAGTATTCCATTTTGGGAAATTGCCGTAGTCAGGAATACACCAGTTGCCTTCTCCTTAATTGATGTTCTTGCTTTTTCGTCCAGTATTGTATAAGCCTTGAGAATTTCTTCCTTTGAATTCTTCTCGCTGTCAAATTCGAAGTTCTCTTGCTTCAGATACTTGTTCCTCGTTAAATTCTTTCTGGTCCGCTTCAAGTATTCCTTGAACTCTTCTGAATTTTCATCCTCCGGGAGTTCCATACCCTTGTTATACCTTAAGAATCCCAATAATGGCATCAGTAGCAAGGAAGCAAAAAGTCCAATTAATAATACCAGTGTTATATTTCCAAGAAGAGGATTTATTGAACTCATAAAATTAACAATTTGAACTGTCTGATTAAAGATTATTACGAGTAATAATATAAGAAGTCCGACTCCAATCTTGACCCCAATTTTTGCTATTCCCTTTAAAAAATCCTGATCTTTTTCCATGGCTTATCTCCTACTATGTTTTTTTTCTTTTCTTGTAGTTTCGCTTTCTGTTTTCTTGGTTGTTTTGTTGACTGTTTGTGGATGTGTCTTCCTCACTATCGCTTTTAAGAGCCACCCACATTGCTGTTCCGCCTTCCTTGTCCTTTTCAATTTGAAGGAAATCCATTTTCCTCAGGAATCTGGACAGTTTTGTATCGCCATAATTTCTTACATCAAAATCTGAATATCTCTTTGCCAGCCTGTTTCCGATTTCTCCCATATTCATTCTTTGGTCCGTTCCATCAGCTTCATAGAGCATTTTCTTAATCGCCAATTTGATAACATTTATATCAGTCATACCCTTTTCTGTATCATCATACGTGCCGTTCTGCTCTTTTTTCTTTTGCTGTCCATTGACTTTTCTTGTGTTACTTTCTCCATCGTCCTGCATTCCCATTGTCTGTTTTTCTGATTCAGCCAATACATCCAGATACTTGAACAAATTGCATGATGAAATAAAGGGCTTGGGAGTTTTTCTCTCTCCCATTCCAATTACCATCATTCCAGATTCCCTAAGTCTTGATGACAATTTTGTAAAATCACTGTCGCTAGAAACGATGCAAAAACCATCAACATAGCCAGAGTACAATATATCCATTGCATCGATAATCATTGCAGCATCCGTAGCGTTTTTACCCACGGTATAGCTGTATTGTTGAACAGGCGTCACTGAATTCTCCAGAAGCACCTCTTTCCAGGCAACTGTATTTGGCTTGGTCCAATCCCCATATATTCTCTTGTAAGTGGCCACACCATAGTTGGCGGTCTCATCCAGAATATACTTGATATACTTTGATGACACATTATCTGCATCGATTAATACTGCAAATCTTTTTTCTTCCATTATCTATTCTCCTCTTCTTCCCCAATTGATTCAGCTATCCTTATTCCATCTACTGCTGCGGAAATTATCCCTCCCGCATATCCAGCTCCTTCTCCCGTTGGGTAGATTCCCCCTATATTTGATTGATACTCATCTCCCCGAACTATTCTGATTGGTGATGAACTTCTGGTTTCAACTCCTGTCATCAAAGCATCCGGATCAGCGAAGCCCTTAAGCTTCTTATCAAACTCCAGAATCGCTTTTCTTAAGGTAGTTGTTACATACTCAGGCAAGCATCTTCTTAAGTCTGTCATTTTTACTCCCGGTCTGTAACTTGGTGATACACTACCAAAATCGGAAGATGATCTCCCTTCCAAAAAATCACCTACTCTTTGTGCCGGTGCCAGATATCCTCCTCCACCTTCTTGGTAAGCTTTTTTTTCCCATTCTCTCTGGAAGTACACTCCTGCCAATGGGTGTTCGCCATTAAAATCCTCTGGTCCAACATTTACCAAGAGGGCTGCATTGGCATTAGCCCTGTTTCTTGCATGCTCACTCATTCCATTGGTAACAAGCATCCCTTCCTCTGATGCTGCTGCAACTACTGTTCCTCCCGGACACATACAGAAAGTGTATGCTGAACGTCCTCCATCGAAATGACCTGCCAGCTTGTAGTCAGCGGCTCCCAGTCTTGGATGTCCATGACTCTGACCATATTGTGTCATATCAACCAATTCCTGCGGATGTTCAATCCTTACACCGATGGAAAAGCTCTTTTGTTGAATATTCAATCCATTGTCATTCAGTAATTCAAATGTATCTCTTGCACTATGTCCCAGGGCCAGTACCACCCTGTCTGTCTCTATTCTATCCTGGTTGTTGACAATCACAGCCACAATTTTTTCGTCCTTGATCTCTAAACCTGTCATTTTTGAGTTGAATCTTACCTCCCCACCCAGAGAAATAATCTTCTTTCTCAAATTTATTACGACTCTTCTAAGTATGTCGGTTCCTATGTGCGGCCTGTTTACATACAAGATGTCCTCAGGTGCACCAGCTTCGACGAAATACTCCAACACTTTTCTTGATCTGGGATCATTTGTCATGGTTGTAAGCTTCCCATCTGAAAATGTTCCTGCTCCTCCTTCTCCAAACTGTACATTGGATTCTGTGTCTAGTATTCCTGTATTCCAAAACTCCCTTACATCCTTTACTCTTTCTTCAATCTTCTTGCCTCTCTCAAGCAGGATTGGATTATATCCCATCTCAGCTAGAACAATTCCTGCAAAGAGTCCCGAAGGGCCCGTCCCTACTATAACTGGTCTGGTTCCCTGAATGTTTTCTTTTCTAGTGTATTGCCTATCCTCTACTGTAGCTTCAGATACGCCTTTCTTCCCATGACGCTTTAGAATTCCCTTTTCATTTATTGCGTCGAAATCTATTGAATACACAAAGGTTATATTGTTTTTTCTCCTGGCATCCACTGATTTTTTCCAGATTTTCCAGGATACTATATCTGTTTCCTTGATTTTAAGCTTTTTAGCTATTTCAGAAGTTATCTCAGACTCATCTTGGTCAAGGCTCAGCCTTATCCCTGCTATTCTCAACATATAATCCTATCCTCTCATGTCTGTGTTGTGCTCTTTTGTTCTATTTTACAGCAATAATCAGCTTAAGTCCATTAAAAGCCCCTTGTCGAAAGTTGCATTCGCCTTTGTATTGCGTCTTCTAGAATTATATCTTCTGAATTATTACTTTTTTTATTCTTTTATCATCAATCTCCTGTATTTTAAATATGGCCCCACTCACTACAATTTCCGGAGTTTCGTTATCATCTGGAATGTATCCCAACTGATGAATCAGAAATCCTCCCAATGTATCATAATCTTCGCTTCCTTCAATCAGCTCAAGTCCTGTTCTACTGTTGAATTCCTTGATTGAAACGGATCCCCTTGCCATAAACATGTATTCCTCAAGTATTTTTACATCTGGATCGTCATGATCGTATTCATCGTCAATATCTCCTACTATTTCCTCAATTAAGTCCTCCATTGTGACTAGACCCGAAAATCCTCCGTACTCATCAATAAGTATGGCTATGTGTTTTCTGGTTGATTTCAATTCCATAAACAAATCATTTATATTTTTGCGTTCGGGAACAAAATATGCCGGTCTTATTATCTCTCTGACATTTACATTGCTAAATCCCTTGTTGTAGGCTTCCAATAGGTAGTCCTTAAGATACAGAATTCCAATTATATTGTCTACGTTTTCCTCAAACACAGGTACTCTTGAGTGTTTAAGCTTTAGAAACTCATCAATATATTCTTCAGGTGAATCGTCGACATCAATTGCAAACACTTCGGTCCTGGCTGTCATTATTTCTTCTGCCAACTTATCATCAAATTTTATAACACTTCGAATCATCTCTCGTTCCACAGGATTTATAAAACCTTGTTCATGACCCACTTCAACCATGGAGCTAATTTCTTCAAGGGTTACCTTGGCTTCAACACCCTCTTGACTTATCCCTATGATTCTCATGACTGTATTTGTGGATAAGGACAACAATGAAACGAATGGACGCATTATCTTTGCGACCATGCGGATTGGCTTGACGGCAAACATTGCGAACCGTTCTGCAGATCTTAAAGCAATTCTCTTTGGTACCAATTCTCCAAAAACCAGCATTATGTATGATAAGGCAAGGGTTATAGCAATAAATGCTAGATTCTGACCAAATGGAACTTCGAGTCTTTCAAGAGTATCTCCAAGTCTTGCTGATATGCTTACAGCAGCTGATGCAGATGAAAAGAAGCCTGCAAATGTTATGCCAACCTGTATGGTGGACAGAAATCTAGACGGTTCCTTCAAAATATTCACAAGCATCATTGCTTTTTTGTCGCCCGCATCTGCCTTTCTTGACAATTTTATTCTGTCAAGAGAAACCATTGCCATCTCCGAAGCAGCAAAAAATGCATTCACCATTGTAAGTACTATAATCAGTATTATTTTTCCGGTTATACTTGCATCATTTCCCAACTAAATCAATCCCCCCTCTGCTTCTATGGATTTGATACCCTCGAAACGCATAAATAAGCAATGTAGCAATTTACGGCAAAAAAACGTGTCAGAAATTTCTTCCGACACGTTTTTTGTATTAAACACTTTAATTACATATTTAGGTTATTCTCTAAAGTCCCAAAGATCTAAGAGGACCAAAGTTCATTCTTTCCCTTACTTGCTGTAGATGTTGCTTTTCTTCTCTAAGTATTACTTTCATTTCCTTCTCAGCAATATCAGGATACATCTCCATCATCTGATGAACGAATAAAATTCCGTCTTTCTCCATTCTTTCAGCCATTTCCAGTGAATCCGCAAATTTCTTTTCCTTGTCGAATTCGTGCTTTTGATTGATATTTTCATCAATCAGTGACTTGGTGTACTCGATATCCTCCTCAGAGAATTCTCTGTCCATATCACCACTGTGTTTTTCAAGTAGCTTGGAATACATTTTGTTGTGCTTATCTTCTTCTAATGACAATCTCTCAAACAGTGCTTTTGACTTTTCATCAGGTGCAACCTTTGCCATTTCAGTGTAGTACTTTGAAACTTCTTCCTCCATCTTCACAAAAGTTGATAATATTTGCTTACCATCAAAATTCATTAAATTCACTCCTTTCACTTATTAACTCCTTAAACTAATAATACTCCGTAAATGTTAATTTTACAAGCCTACTATCATTTGTTTTTAACACTACTCTGTTATGATATCAATAATTTCATTCTTTTCTTTCTCCAATAGGCTCAAGTCATATCCCTTGCCATACGTTTTTTCAAGTTCATCCCAGATATATTGAAGATAATTGTCTATTGCAGTCTTGTTTTTTAATGATGCTTTCTCAGCAGAAAATCGCATTGACTTTAACATAGCCTTCATAACAGAAACATCCTCTTTACCGTAATGGATGATCTGGTGGTATGATGAATTAAGCTGCATTGAAAAATCAAACACCTCAAAAGCTACCTTTGGATGCTCTTTATCATCCTTATATATAAGATAGCCACCTTCAAGGTGAGCAATTTTACCCATCAAAACCCCCATTATCCTAAGGCAATGGCTTGCAGTATTTGGATCATTAATCCCGGGAGATATTGCTCTTAAAGCTACTTCCACTATTTTCTGTATTGTAAAATTAAAATCCTGCATTTCTGATTTTTGTTTTCCAATTGTTAAACAGTCAAGAAGGTTTTCTATAGACTCTTCATCAATTTTAACCTCCTCATCAAAGAAAATTGAAAATAACACTGATTCATTAGTTACAAACTGACCGTTAAGCTTTTCAAGTAACAATGTTCCTTTGATGTCTTGTGCTGTTCTGTATATCTCATTATGATCAATAAGCTGAATATAACCCTCCTCTTTACTCATTATTCTTATAATCATATCTTTTCTCCCCAAAGTTGATTCATCAACCAACTTGCCCTTTTCAAGAAGAGCTTTATATTCATCTATTTTTTCCTCTGCTTCCCGTTGAAGTCTGTTGATTAGATTATTAGTCTGAATATATGATCCAACATGTTGAATATACATTGTAAAATGAATCAAACATACAATTGCATAAACAATACCCAGAGTTGCAGAGACAACAAGTTGTTCTCCAATAGCATTTCTCATAAACAACATAGCTACGATTGAATATATAAATCCTCCCATAAAGACTCCAGTTGCTTTCATGGTATCATCGTCCGATAGAAAATTTTCAACCGTTCTCGGTCCAAATTGTGTTGAGTATGTTGTAAGTACAATCATTGTTGTGGAGAATGTAAAGGTAGTCATGGTTATAAGTGAAGCTGCAATTACTCCTAATATATCTTTTGAGAGTCCTGTGCTGGTCATAAATAATACAGGTACAAATTTATAAAAAGCTATGAACCTTCCAGAATCAGACATACCTATTACTACGGCTCCTATAAATGATATTGAGCTTATTATAGCTGGATATATCCAGATGCTTTTTCTGAGTTTAAACATTATTCTCTGCAGCATGACAGCCTCCCAAATTATGTCTTATTGATATCCAATAAAGTTATCAGTTTTAATGTTTTCCTTCTCGACTCCAAGACTCAACAGCTTCGCGGTTATTGCTTTATTCATTCCTGGAGTGCCTGATATCAAGTAGTCTGCATTGTTTCCCATATCATTGGCAAATGCTTCAATCTCCTCCATAAACTCATTTCTATCAGAAATAAGCTTAAGTTCAAGTCCGTCGTACTTTTTATTCAGCCATTTCAAAGTATCCTCATAAGCAAATGCACCTCTGTCGTCTGAATATAGAACCCTTAGATTAATAGGGTTTATGCAATTAAAGTCCATGTTCTGAAGAAGTGATCTTACCGGAGTTATTCCAATTCCTCCTGCCAATAGACATGTCGGCTTGTCGAAGTCTTCAATCCTGAAACGCCCCTGTGGATCTTCGGCAGTCATCTTGTCTCCGGGTTTCAACTCCAGAAGCTTCCTCTTGCAGTCAGTTGATTCATCTGTTATTCTTGTTGAAAACATTACAAAATCCTCTTCCGCAATGGATGCAAAGCTAAATATTCTGTAATTCTTGTCCCCTTCTACTTTGCATTCCAAGTTTCTGAAAATCCCATGTTGCCCCGGTAGCCAATTAAGTCCTTCCGGTTTCTCAAAAACAAAGGAATAGATTTCTTCTGTTTCCATAATCATTTTTTTAAACACCATTTCATAACTCTTTTTAAGCTCTGACATTGAAAACACCTCCATTGTACAACTACATACTACCCCATGCATTTTGACTCCTTAATGTGTTTATACCCTTATTTACAAGATTATTTATTGTTTATCACATAAAATTGAAATTATTCCAAGAAATTCGAAATAATTACAATACTTTTGATTTTTTTGTATAAGACTATGTAATAGCATTGAAATATTGATATAATCAAACTAACGGTAAATGACGAGGAGTGATTTATATGAAAATCGGTGAATTTGCAATTGAAAACAAAACCACTATTGATACCATCCGACATTATATGAATCTTTCATTAGTAACGCCTGATAAGAAGGGCTCATTCTATGAATTCGATGAAAGTTGTCAAAATGACTACAACTCCGTAATAGCTCTTAAGCAAATTGGATTTTCCCTTGCAGAAATTCAGACTCTGATAATCTTTGAAAGAATTGGGAGACATACTGGATACAGCAGGAGAGAAACCTATAGAGCATTTTTTGAAAATAAAATGAACTGGATAGATAAGGAATTGGAAAGACTCCAGGATATGAAGAGCAAACTTCAGTCAACTGTCGACTCAATGCCTGACAAATCTATCTGCAACCAGGACAAAGCCGGGGTGCCCTTAAATGTGCTTCCTCTTCTTTACTGCAGCGAATGCCAGAGTTCCTATGTTCTATCTGAAGGTCACATTGAAAATGGGGGAATTATTTCAGGAGAGCTTCAATGTGCCTGTTCCGAAACACTGCAAATCGAGGATGGAATTCTATTTGGAAAGGGTTTTCTTGACCCTGAGTCTTGCGCTGATTTTGATGATTCCTTTGTTGAAGATTATGTTCAGACTACGCACATAGATTATCTTAAAAACCTTCATTTGTCGCTTCAGTGGGCAAGGAATAACTACCATTTCCCCAAATCGGAAAATGGAGTGATTCTGGAACTGGGTTCCGGAAGAGGTTTTTTTCTAAGAAATATGATTGATATGTTTCCCAAGCAGTCAATTTATATCGCTGTAGATTACAATCCCAACGCTCATAAATGGTTGAAAAAATCATTGGCTGATGTAGTTGGTGAAAAAAGAATACTCTACCTTTGTTGTGACTTCAGAAGAATACCACTTAAACCTAAAACCATTGATACACTTGTCGATGCGACGGGAAGTTCGAACTATGCTTTTGACAATAGCGATTTTCTGCTTGATTCTTTGATTCCACTTCTAAAGGAAGATGCCATACTTCATGGACAATATCTGGTGTTTAAAAATTTTGCTCTAAATACAATGATTCCAGATACAAGCAGAAAATGGTTTAAGAAGAATGAACTGAAGTCGCATATTCAAAATCTTGGATTTAAACAGCTGAAAGAGCATGAAACATCTCCAATTTCTGAAGGAGGTCCAAAGGAAAGTTTCTTTGTTAAAGGCGAGAAAATTTATAATTATCTTTACATCGGAAGACTAAATTTGAAACCATAAAGCATGGGGTTGACCCCATGCTTTGCTATTTTTTTTGCATAATTTTTTTTAAATTCCCTATTGCTGTCGGGTTTACACCACATATTATACTTTCCATATAACAAGGAAAGGAGAATTTATATGAGTGATTTATCTATGGGACGTATTAAGAAAAGATCTGAGTTTATTAACATTGCTCTTTTTTCAACTGGAAAAGCAGTTTCGATGTTCGCATCCGCTATATACAGTTTTGCAATTGGACTATATGTACTAAACCTCACCGGCTCCGCACTGAATTATGCAACCACCATAATGTTAAGTGTTCTACCTATGATCGTCATTAGTCCGTTTGCTGGTGTTCTGGCTGACAAGGTTTCCAAAAGAGCTATTATTGTTGGAATGGATCTGGCTAATGGAGTCCTGTTCTTTATTCTGTACCAAATTAGTATTGCAGGAGGACTCGGTTTAGCAACAATTTATATCTCTACAATACTCCTGAGTGTTTTCACAAGTTTCTTTAGCATAACCTTTGAAGCCACAAAGCCTAATCTGGTATCGCCGAATTCAAGACTTAAACTAAATTCAATAAGCAAGCTTATTGATTCCTCTACAGCAATTCTTGGGCCGGTGTTTGGAGGAATCATGTACGCTCTTGTGGATATTAAACTATTTATATTGATCAATAGTATTTCATTTATATTGTCAGCTATTTCTGAACTGTTTATTGATTATAATTTTCATGCTGATGAAACTACATCAGACAACCCTCCATTTATGAAGCATATCAGAAGTGGCTTTAAATATATGAAGGAGTCTAAAGTGCTTAGGGAAGCATTTATGTTGTTTGTAGTATTGAACTTCTTGTTGGGATTCTCTGTGAATGTTCCCTTGCCTTATATAATTAATGAATCTCTTGGTCTTCCTTCAGTCGTTTTTGGTTTGGTTAATTCCATGATTCCTGTTGGTCTCATTATTGGAACCTTATCTTTAGGCAAAATAATAAAAAATACCTCCTACCGCAGTCTTTTGATTTTGACGAGTTGCATACTGGCAATTCTTTCATCTTTTGTAGGTCTGCCTCTTTTATTAAAGGCATCTCAGAGCATATACGTATATGGGATATATTACTCGGTTTTGTGCATTTTGATTGGGATAGGTATAGCATATGTAGATATTCCGGTTATTACAATTATGCAAGATGAAATCCCCTCTAACCTTAGGGGAGTAGTATTTGGATTGACTTTGAGCCTTGTAAAGATAGTTTTACCTCTTTCATTGATTTTGTCAGGATATCTTGTGGGTCATATTCCGGTTTCAATTCTTCCAATGGTAGGTGGATTTATTGCTTTATTGTACCCTCTGCATCTTCGTTTAACTACAAAGAAAGGCCTGTCCTAACGGACAGACCTTTTTGATGTAATTCTTATCTTTGAGCCTCAAATTTTCTTAGAAGTTCAACGAACAGTCCTGGAACCTTTGCCATGTTCTCTGGTGACTCAACAAATGATATTCTGAACTGTGTTGTTCCTGGATTCTCTGATGAATCCTTAACATCGTAGAAACCCTTCATTGGAGCAACAAGCAGTGTAGTCTCAACTCCATCAACATCAACTGCACCTTCTCCTGCACAATACAATACGAAGTCAATTGAATCAAATCCTGGTTTTACAACGTTTCTTACATCTATAACTGAATAGATGGAAGCATCCGGGCTTGATACAATCAGACCAGGTTCCTTCTGGAGCAATCCATTTCTAACATTAACAATCATGTCCTTGTAGTACTCTCTTTGCTCCTTACACCATCCAAGAATATCTTCCTTGCTTTCGTGTGCAAGTGCTCCGAAGATATACTGACCGATTACATTTGCGCATAGGTTTGCAGTGTATTCCGCAATTGATTTCTTGCTGAATTCAGCATTGTCCGTAATAACTGCACCGATTCTCAAACCACATGCATTCCAAACTTTTGAAGCAGTTTCAATGCTTATTCTTCTGCCTTCTATCCCTGGTACCTCTTCTTCTGTCAATGCCCATACACTTACAAGATCCTTGTCTGCCTTGTAATAAAGCTCTCTGTATGCTTCGTCACCGATTAACCACATATTATGCTTTACACATAACTTGGCAAGATCTACCAGTGTCTCATGATCATAAAGCTGTCCTGTTGGGTTGTCATATGGAATTACCAATAATCCGCCTGGATTATTCTCAACTATCATTGCTTCGATATCTGACATTTCTGGAAGATTAAACTTACCATCTTCTCCCAAGTGACGCTTTATTGTAACTGTCTTTCTACCAACTCTTTGAGCAAATGACAGATAATTAGTATAGGCTGGGTCAATCATCATAAGAGGTCTTTCGTTTTCTCCAGCTGGTCCGCAAACTCCAAGAATTACAAGTTCCATTCCTGATGATCCACCGTCTGTTACTTGGATATTCAGCTTACTAGTGTCAAATCCTTCACTCTTAAGTATGTTTCTAAATGCATCCTGTGCCTCTGGAGTTCCTGCTGTTCCTGAATATCTTATAGCACCCTTTGAAAATGGACTTTCCGGAGCATCCAGGTTAAACATTCTCTTCATCATTGCTGGATTTGTGGGTAAAGATACATTTCCGATTCCTACATTGATTACTGCCTCGGGTTTCTTTTCCCTCTCATCGTACTTCATTTGAGCCAATCTAACATCTGAAGGCTTCCTCGATTCAAAGTGTGCTGACATGATTGGTTTACTCATTGCATAACTCCCTTTCATTTGTATTATATTTTTCTTGATAATATTATAATGTAATTGTTAAATATTATGCACTGTCTCTATCATATCATATTAACATTTGCTCGTAAACGACTAAAGCATTCGCTATATTTCGAATGTTTTTTAGTGAAATTCTCCTGTCCATATTTGTTTTCAGGCAATATATGGTCTTTAACTCATATTTTATTGTATAATCATAAAGAGGTGTTTTTATGGCTAATTTCCGTAGAATAATAAATTCCATGCTGGGTAGAGTTCATATTGAACACGAACTCACAGATTCAAATAGATTGAGGCTGTTGCATATCTCAGACACTCCCAGCAGCCTGTATCCGGAGACAAGATATTAGCTCTCCAGATTGGAGAGCTAATTTTGCAATGCTATCTTGTTATGAGCCAGATTCCCAGTACCAGGAAAACGAGAGCCCAAACGTAGAAAAATATTTCTGTTCCCTTTTCTCCCATTACTTTCTTGAAAAGCTCGATTTTTTTCATATTCCAGATCTTTTCAGGTTTTACAACAGCAATAACAACAACTGCTAAAGCATAAACAATTGCCAAAATACCCCATACAATCATAAGAAAACCTCCCTTTATTTTTAACCAGTTTATTAATTAATGCCAGACTGATTATTCCAGGCCTTTTCTAATTCTTGGTGCCAAGACTATAAACACTACAACACTAATTCCAAGGACAATCCCTGAGTATTTCATTATGTCAAGCAAGGATCCGGTATTTGACAGCACCAGATTGTTCCCCTTGTAAGTCCAGTAAAACGGTATCCAATAGAACAGAGGTTGCCATTTGTCAGCAAGAAGCTCCGCCCCTGCGATACTCCCGAAAAGAGGTAAAAACAGCAATTTCATATTACCCGCTGCAGTCATTACATCATCATTGTTCACACCCTCAATGAAGCCAACAAGCACGCTTATTAGGCATGTTGTTGCAACCATGAGAAATGCGTGGAAATAGTTTATGTCTCTGAATCCTGTAATCAGCAGAAGCAGAAATGCACCTACAATCGGGATAAATACACCTATCAGGCTTTTGCCTGCAATAAACCCCAGTCTCGATACTGGTGAGAGATTAATAGCGCTTATGGTGTTGTCGGTTTTTTCCTCCACAATATTAAGTGCAATTATCATTCCCCCAAGTATTGATGTAAATATTATTGCAATATTGACCATCAGCTTCTTTAAGGGTGGTATATCCCTGCCATAATCCACTATCTCAGCTGTGGTGTCCTCAATGCCAATATCGTAATAGTCAAAAGCGGTGAGATTTTTTACATAATCTACTATATAGTCCGGCTCATTCCCCTGCCTCAGAATAAAGTATTCATCACCCTGATCAGGGAGTACTCCGATTATATTGTCTCTCTTTATAACCCTTTCCTCAATGTCTTCAATTGTTTTTAATACCTCTACTTTTGCAAATTGCCTGAAGTATTCCTCCTGCCGTTGATTCTCACCCTCAAGCAGCACGATCTCAACTGTGGTGTCATTGATACCAGGAGAAAACACATTAATCATTACAGCAAAAATAACCGGTACAACTATTATATAAAGTGTTATAAAATTTCTTACGCTGGTTTTCAAGTCCCTTTGAAATATTAAAAGTATTTTCCTGATCATTTATAACACTCCTTCACAGAGTCAGAGTCTTCTTGAATCTGTAATTTGCAAGGATGAAAATATCCATTCCCAAAACCGCAAAGCCTAGGGAAGCTAACATTACATATGACATGTTTCCGTTGACTGATATTATTTCCTTAAAGCTCTGAAGCATCACATAGCTGGGTATAATCTTAACCCAGTCAGGATCCCAGCTTGGGGTGAAGTATGATATGTTAGGCATAATCAAAATCACTATTACGATGTACAGAGCTCCAAAAGCCTGAACAATATCCTTGTAGTAGCTTGTTAGAAAAAGCCCCAGTGAAGCTGCAAAAAATCCTGAGGTAACAAGAAACAGTATCATGACTGGATAGTTGGGCTGCAGACCCATTATAGGTACGGTGACAATCAAGGTTGTTGCAATGGAGGTAATTATAATAACGCCGATCTTGCTTAGTAGATAATGCCACACAGATGATGCTGTAACTGCATATGCCTTTATTATTCCTTCATCCTTATCCAGGAAAATATATGCAGCAATGATAAAAAGGCTCATAAGGCTTCCGTTAAAGGTAAGGAACACAGGTAAGATATTCTCCTTGTCGCTCAGAGGTTCAGCATCCTGGTATATTGATTTTACAACGATATTGTCTCTATAATCTTCAATTACATCATGCCCTGCCTTGCTGTTCTGAAAAACCAGAAGAAGATTCTTAAGCTTCTGAGTCTCATATCCCTGCAGATAGTAGGTTTGAACAATTTGATTATCCTCATTTACCCGTACATGGACTGCAGGTACTCTTTCAGAATTTGAGAATGCATCCAAGGCTTCCATACTGTCAAGAAGATATATATTAGATTCCACTGTTTCGTAGAGCTCAGCTGCATAAATTGTATTATTTGCCTCAACCTCCACCTTCTGAGACAGCTCATCCAAATCTTCCTCAAGCAGGTTGTCTCTGAACCGGTCCCTGACAACCTGAGGCAAATCAAGATAGATATACTCCTTACTCTTGGTGTCGAAATTCTCAGGTACAACAAAGAGGAGAACCAGAAGCAGGACAATTGCCATTCCGAGCTCAATATAGAAATACCAGCTTTTTGATGAAAGCTTCAGCTCTTTGATAAAACTGTACCATAGCTTCATTTAGACCAGACCCCTTCCCGTTACCTTGATGAATATCTCCTCAAGTGTAGCTTCCTTTGTATGCATGGTCTGAATATCATTGCTTCCGATGACTTCTATCAGCTTGTTCTTTTCCTCTTCAACCACAGTGGAATAGCTTTCCTTAAGCAACTCACCATTCTTGTAGTATTCAACCTCCACCAGCTTTTCACCGTACTTAAGCTTAAGCTGCTTGGGTGAATCTATAAGTCTGATTTTCCCATCCACAATAAATGCAACCCTATCGCACAGCTCATCAGCAATATACATATTATGGGTTGTGAGAAATACAGTAACTCCCTTCTCATTCTGCTCCTTAATAATGTCCTTTATGTTTGATGCTATGGCAGGGTCAAGTCCAGTGGTAGGTTCATCCAGGAACCATATTTCAGGATTGTTTATCATGGACCTGGCAAAGGTTAGCCTGTGCTTCATACCCTTTGAGTATTCTCCGGCTTTTATTTTCTCCTTACCGTCCAGCCCCACCATTCTGATTAGATCCATTGGATCTCTTGTTTCCACATCAAATAGCTTCCCGTAGAACTCAAGATTCTCCAGCCCTGACATCTTGTTATAAACATTGGATTGTTCAAAGGACATACCTATCTTATTGAACATCTTATTCTTGATTTGTTTGACATCGTATCCAGCTACCTCGACCTCTCCCTTTTGTAGTTGCAGCAGACCCACAAGTATGTTCTGCGTTGTGGATTTGCCTGCTCCAGAAGGACCCAGGAAACCAAATATTTCTCCCTTTTCCACTTGGAAGCTAATATCATTTACTGCATATTTTTCATCATTGCTGTATGAGTGGAAAAGGTTCTTGACCTTAATCATCCTATCCCTTCTTTCATTAGGACTAAATCCTCTAATCTTCCCTGTAATTTATAATTACATTTTCCCCTTCAGCCAATCCTTCCAATATCTCAATATTGTTACCGTCCTCAATCCCTGTCACGATTTCCCTTTCAACCGGTTCTCCGTCCTGGACAACTTCCACATAACTGTTGCCATTCCCTGTATAAATGGCTTCTCTAGGAATCAGTAAGGCTTCATCGGATTCATCAACAATTATCCTTGTCTCCAACTCAAGTCCATAGGACAGCTCCGCTGTATTTTCTGGAAGTTCAATCTCCACAGTCTGTCGATTTTCTTCAACACCCAACTCAGAAATAGCAATGAATGCCTTGGGATATATTCTGCCAACATGTAGATTATCAATGTTTACTCCCAGGCTCTGATCGACGATTAAAGCCCTCATATCAGTCTTGATAAGGAGAGTGTCCTCCACCATAAAATCAACCAGTACAACCTTTGCTGATGGATCCTGTATCTCCATAACCATTGTTCCAGCGGCCGGAACATCTCCTGTAAAGGTATTCAATTCTGTAACTATACCATCGATGTCTGAATAGATCATGGAATTTTCCTTGCTTTTCTCCAAGGATTCAAGTGTCAGAAGCAAAACATCTATTTCTGCCTCGTATCGCTTTCTCGTACTGCCGGAAACTCCTTTAATCAGTTGACTATAATTGTTCTGTGCCACAGCAAGGCTGCTTTGAAGCTGTACTAAATTGTTTTGAGCCTGCTCCAGCTCCACCAGGGACACTGCTCCGTTATTATACAGCTCCTCAATCCTGTTTTTATTCTTTGTTGCAAGTTCAATACTTCCGTTAATTCTAGCTATTTCAATTTTGGCATTGTTTATGCTCTCAATATCAGTCCCTGAAGCTGCGCCGGAATATGTAGCCTCAAGGGCTTCTATTTGCTTCCTTACCTTTTTAATTTCAATATCAATGTTGTCTTCGTATTTAATCAACAACTGTCCACTAATTACATGTTCCCCTAGCTGTACATTCAATGATTCTACTTTACTGGCACTGTTACCGTAATATTTTCTAATGTTTTTGGAGCTTACTCTTCCAGTCTCCTGGACAAATTTCCCCACTTCTCCCTTTTCTACCTGGGCAGTATTGTATCTTGTTCCAATGTTGCCTGTTGTCAAAAAATAAAATATTCCCGCTGCTACAGCTGTAAATACAACCAATGCAATTACTAATTTCTTTTTCATGGCTACCTCCGTTTTAGGTTTTTGGTTATTTTTACCGATTATAACTAAGCAGATTATCAAATCAATCGTTATTTTTTACCGAAACTTTTATTTTTATATTTATTTTATCATTCCCAATTTGCTTTATTTTATTATTATGATAAATACCCGGCTTAGTGCCTTTAAAACCATATGGTAGTATTCTTATTTTTGTATATTTGAACATTTGTTTCAATAAAAAACTAAAAGCAAAGGATGAGACTTCCCAATGGTTAGTCTCATCCTTTAGTTGATTTAATTTGCAAATCCAAATGCTATTCCAATAATTGCTGATACTGCTATGTAAGCTACTGGGTGTTTCTTGAATCTTCTTATGAGATAAAAGATAATCACAAAGTACAGTACCTTCCTCCAATCAAACAAATCACTAAGTAAATTGGTAGTCTCGTAGAGATCCGCATTGAGTACTGCTATTCTCACTATTTCAACCCCCGCTGCAGCAATAAGTCCTGTTACTGCAGGTCTTAATCCATAAAATACATTCTCCACAACTTCACTTTTTCTGAACTTTTCCAGGTATCCCGATACGATTGAAACAATGATAATGGACGGAACAACAAGTCCAAGTGTAGCCAAAACACCGCCTAATATTCCTGCTACATTATATCCAACATAGGTAGCCATGTTTATGCCTATTGGACCAGGTGTTGACTCTGATATTGCAACCATATCTGCTATAAATGATGTTGAGTACCAGCCTGTTGATTCAGATAGGTCCTGAAGAAATGGAATGGTCGCCATTCCACCGCCAATTGTAAAGAATCCGATCTTTAAGAACTCGTAAAATAATTTTAAAACTATCATCTATGGACACCTCCTGCTATCTTTCTGGAAACAATTCCAAAAATTGCAGAAGCGACTATTAGTACAATTGGAGATAAGCCTGTTGCCATCATTCCCAGAAATACTATTGCAAAAACAACTATTCCAGTCTTATCTACAACGCCCTTTTTCCATAGTCCGATAACTGAATTAAGTATAAGTGCTGAAACGCACACTGCAATCCCTGCAAATGCATTTCTGACTATTGGATTATCCTGAAAGTTGCTTAAGAAAGCGGCGATAAAAGTTATAATAAAAAGGCACGGTCCTACGATTCCAAGAGCTCCGGCAATGCCGCCTGGAATTCCTTTTCTTTCCTTGCCGATAAAAATTGCTACATTCACTGCTATTATCCCTGGCAGCCCCTGACTTACAGCATAATAATCAATTATTTTTTCCTCAGTCATCCACTTCTTGTTGTCAACTATTTCCCTTTGCAAGATAGGCAACATAGCGTAGCCACCTCCAAAGGTCACTCCACTCATCTTGAAGAAAGAAATAAATATCTCCCATAATTCTCTCATGTCCATCATCCTTTGTCAGTTAGTCATTTTTTAGTGTAAAATATTAATGTCTCTTTTTTATTGTACAATATTTCAACTTCAGTTGCATTGAATTTACTGATTAATTATTCATACTTTTGCTAATATGAGATCTAGTTTATTTCATCGACATATTATTGGGTGTATCATTGAATCAAGAATATGTATTAGGTAGCTAAACTACATAAAGCCCAGAATTCAATTATATGAACTCTGGGCTCTCTTTTTTATTATTATGGATAAACTACTTCAAACTCTTCAAATACAACCAAAAGTTCCTCACTAAAATCAATTCCCAGGCTATCCGTATCCCCTCCGAATGCAGCGATATGAGCTCTTCTCCAGTATTCCAGTGATTTGTCTCCCTCGCCTTCAATCCTTGCATGCTCTTCGGTAATATCCCCGAAAGGAACTATTGAAACCTTCTTATCCCTTATTACACATTTTGCTGTTCCATCCCAATCTGTCAAAATATTTAAATTACCTGCAGATGGAACCCTTTCATTTTCAATCTCATATAGCATATGCAGTGAAGCTGTTGCTCTCTTTGTTCCCTTCAAAACCAGCTCTACAAGTTCATTGGCATCCTTCTCATTATCACAGAAATGCCACGACTCATATGTCAGTTTTGTTTCCTCAGGGTTCTCCTCTATTGAATCAAGGTAATTTTCCCACATATCAACTACTGATTTGTCTACATTCATTATGAACAACCTCCATATTAATTTTAGTCTTTAATGATGTATGAGTTCTAAAAAAAAAGCAAAAAGAACCATCCCCAATGATTTAAACCCTTAAAATGCCTCTAAAACCTCTTGCGCTATAGAATGATGGAGCACCATTATGATATATGAATACCCTTCCAAAGCGTCGGTCTCCAAATATTGCACCTCCCAATTCTCTAACCTCATTTTGTGTTTTCAGCCAGCTCGATGTTGAATTATCAAATTCCCCTAGTTTCTGAAGTTCAAAATATTGCTCCTCATTGAGTATTTCAATTCCAATATCGCTTGCCATTCCCAATGCATTGCCATTTGGATGAACTCCCTTTTTGATTCTTTCCTCTTCAGCTTCCTGATCATAGCAGGTACTTCTCCTACCCTTTGGACTTTCCTTCGAACAATCACAATAGATAAATTCATCTGTTTCCTTGTCATATCCAATTACATCAGGTTCACCGCCCGTTTCTTCCATTTTACGGAGTGAATCTAACTTTACTTCGTTTGACTTCAATCTGTTTTCTATTTCTTCCCATTTTATCTCTTTGTGTCGTTTCATATTCTTTTCAAATCTTGATTTTAATACATCTAACAACTCTGAATGTGACATATTCTTCCTCCTTGGAAATACCTTCCAATTATTAATTATCTACTAATACACTCATTTTATCATATTACTTAATTTTCTTGTACTATTTGGATTCGCAGTATTTTTTGAAATTATCCTGTATTGCCTGCCAACCATCCCTTTGCATTTCTGCGGAATTGGAATCTTCTATCTCAAAAGTGTATTTTACATTAACGTGCTCATTCATGTCATCAAATTCAATTTCTACTTTCCTGTCATCATCAAGAGTGTATTCAATTCTCTTGTTTGGTATAATCTCATCATACTTGCCTGAAAAATCAAAGCCATAACTACCATTCTTGGCTTCCATTCTATAGTTGAATGAACCTCCAACATTGAAATCATTTACCGCTGATGGCGTATGCCAGTCCTCTTATGCACTGTTCCACTCAATAATATGAGACGGTTGATTATGATACTCCCATACTTTTTCAATTGGTTTGTTATTTCTTGCTTGTACCACTACTCTTTTCTTATCCATTCTGAATCCCTCCTATTTATCTTGCAAACTAAAAATGGATAAAACAAGTATTAAGCGTTATGCCATTTTTATGACACTGGTTTCCAAAAGAAAGCATATCACTTCATACTTTCTCTGCAAACAACACTCAATTATGTTACTTCCTTCTAACTGTAGTTCATGGGACAAAAAGGACCGTCCCCGGCGTCCTAAGGACCGTCCCAGGCGTCCTATTCCGGTTATGACTCCCCCACCAATACGGGATTATATATTATAGCCGTGAAGACCAACTGTTTTCTTTGAGGAGGGGTATTATCTACAACTCTTATTTTAGTTCTGAAGCCATTTTCAACTCCTTTAAATTTTTCAGCATTCCATTTTGTAAATTTTTTTGAAAATATTTTCGAAATAACTTGGGTAAAACGCCTTGAAGGCTCTCTTCAACCATTACAATCGTAGCATTGTCCTGTTCAGCAATGGTCCAGTTATGAATTGCATAAGCCCCAATAGTTCTTCCTTCCCATCCAAACATGGATTTGGGTTTCATTGTGTGAATATTCGACTTAAACGTAATCCCATCTGCTTTCCATGTGAATGTTACCTGTTCATTCACTTGCCCCTCAAAGTTTACTTCTGTTACAGAAGACTGCCAATCAGGCCATTTTTCGATTTTCGTTAAAGTTTCCCAAACTGAGTCAATAGATGCTTTAATCATGATTTCAGAAGATGCAAATACCGGTGCCTTCTTATTGACAGAAATATTCATAAAATTTTCCTCCTTTGAGTAATTAGTTAACAATAAGAGTAAATACTACTGCTTCCATAAAATCATTTCCAAGGTCTAATACTTTGTTTTCTTATCAGCAGAACAACCGTCTCCACATGCGGTATAACAGAAGCCTTGTATAATTTGACAATTGCTTTCTCATTTCGTTCATCAGCTATTTGCATGACCTCCAATCCTTTGATTGGTATCTAGTAATATGATAAATGATTTGGGAATCAAATTGTATTAATGAACATTGTATAAATGATGTGTATTAATTATAATACTCATCTTCTTCCCATTTTAATATATTTGTTTATATGTACTCCCACATTTCTTGGTATTCTATTTCATTTCTAATTATATGTTCATAATAATTTCTTTGCCATAAAATTAAATCTTTTGTTTATTAATTTCGTTATATCTCCTATTAACATACGATTTAAGTTGACCAACCAATATTATGTAGGGGCGGGTTTCAATGGAGGCCACTGATAAACCCCCTGCAATTCAATCCAAAATTTAATAATAAATTCTTTCACTAACATTTTTCTTAATGTTTTAAGAAAATGTTAGTTTTTAATAATAAAAATAAGGAGTTTTGCTCCTTATTTCCCTAATTACGTGATTATTCTCTTGATATTTACTGCAAATATTGTTAAGGCTCCTTGCATGTTCATGCCAATTAAACCTGATGATGATGCAGTATCATAACCATGTCTATTTTT
Organism: Soehngenia sp.; assembly: GCA_024637045.1. Lineage (GTDB taxonomy): Bacteria > Bacillota > Clostridia > Tissierellales > Tissierellaceae > Gudongella. The sequence goes on along the minus strand of JAGXFX010000008.1, from coordinate 35 downwards.
TAGTTCTCCATTTTTTGCTTCTATCTTGTATCGTT
>JAGXFX010000007.1 GCA_024637045.1 Soehngenia sp. | reverse complement strand
TTCTTGTACCCAAAATCAAAATCCCAAAGACAAAAATAGAACCCGACAGGATCAAAGGACTTTTGAAAAGCCTTGGGTCTTGTGGGTTCTATTAATTTTAACTTTGTGGGGTTAAAATCAGCTATTTAGCGACAGCCCCTTTGTATAACCTACTTACTTAGTTCTTATCAGATATAATTTAAAGCTTTTGGGGTATATAGGATTGGTAGAGAATTGATTTCTAAAGGAGGAGTGAAAATATGAACAGAATAAATATGATCTGTATCGGTGTAAGGAATATGGAGAAATCAATACGATTCTATCGAGATGGGCTTGGTTTCAAAACAGATGAGAAAGGCAACAATCCAGAGGTTATTTTCTTTAATAGCTCTGGTACCAAGCTTGAATTATATCCACTGAATTTGTTGGCAGAGGACGTTGATAAGAATGATCCTCCAACAATTTCTGATGGTTTTGCAGGAATAACCCTTGCGTACAATGCAAAAACGAAGGAAGAGGTCCATCAGGTAATTGAGTTGGCAAGAGATGCAGGTGCAAAGATTCACAAGGAACCTCAGGATGTTTTCTGGGGAGGATATCATGGATATTTCTCGGACCCAGACGGATACTTCTGGGAGGTAGCATGGGGACCAAATTTTGTATTTGATGACAACGACATGATCCAGCTTTAATATATTATAAAGCAAGGGGAGATAGAAATGGAAAGAAAAGTTAAAAAGAAAGTCACAGGTTTTCAGACTCAGGATGGGGCAGGTGTAAAGCTTGTAAGAGTACTGGGACATCAAACGGTTGAAGACTATGATCCCATTCTTATGCTTGATTCATTTGACAGCAGAAATCCAAAAGATTACATAGCAGGTTTTCCACTACATCCACATAGAGGAATAGAGACAATAAGCTATGTTTACAAAGGCAAGATGATGCACAAGGATTCACTGGGAAATTCAGATACAATTGGCGATGGTGAGGTACAGTGGATGACAGCAGGGTCTGGAATACTTCACGAGGAAAAGCTTCCAGAAAGTGAAAGACTTCTGGGTGTACAGCTTTGGCTTAATATGCCAGGAGACAGAAAAATGACACCTCCTGCCTATCACAGCATTAGAAATTCAGAGATTCAGGAAGTTTCTCATGATGGAGGAAAAGTAAGGGTTCTTGCTGGAAATTTCAAGGATGTCCTTGGTTTTAAATCATCACATCTGCCCCTTGATTATTACGATATTCATGTAAATGAGGGAGCATCAATTACTATTGATACACCACATGACAAAGCTATAATGCTATTCACACTTCTTGGCGAGATTAAGGTTGGTGGTGAACCTGTCAAGGAGAAGACAGCTGTAAGACTTACTGAAGGAGATTCCGTTTCAATTTCAAACAATGGCAAGTCGGTAGCTCAAGTGCTTTTTGTAAGTTCTGAAGAATTGAAGGAAGAAGTAGCATGGGGGGGCCCAATAGTAATGACTAATCAGGCGGATTTAAGACAGGCATTCACAGACTTAAGACAAGGGACATTTTTGCAGGATGGCATAGACTATAGCGATAAATAATAAGGAGAGTTGTAAATGAAAACAAGCTTTAGCATTGAAGAAGCAGTAAAAAAAAGATACAGTGTCAGAAACTATAGTGACAGGGAAATTGAGATTGAAAAAAGAAAGGATATTGAGACTTTTATAGAAACACTAGAAAATCCTTTTGGGAATAAGATTAGCTTTCATTATCTTGGTGGAGATGGAATGAATGATCAGCAGAAACTTGGAACTTATGGAGTTATAAAAGGTGCAAAACAGTATATTGGAACAACTATCAAGCTTGAGGATATGGCCCTTGAGGCGCTTGGATACGAATTTGAAACAATGATTCTATACCTTGCACATCTTGGGATTGGAACCTGCTGGCTTGGTGGAACATTTGACAGAAAGGGATTTGCTGAAGCAATGAATATTGAGGGAGATGAATTATTCCCAGTGATATCACCCTACGGATATGCAGCAGCTAAGAAACACATTAAGGAAATGGCCATGAGAAAGGTAATTAAGGCTGACAAGCGTAAGGATTGGAATGAACTTTTCTTCAAGGGTGATTTAGAATCACCTTTAACAGAAGAATATGCAGGTGAGCTGGCTTTTCCACTAGAGATGGTGCGTCTTGGACCTTCTGCCTCAAACAAGCAGCCGTGGAGAATAGTTCTTGATGACAAAGCTGTCCATTTCTACGAAGATAGAGAACCTGGCTACAGCGATAGGTTCCCATATGATATTCAAAGAGTTGATATGGGAATTGCAGCTGCACACTTTGATTTGTCGGTAAAAGAGAAAGGAATCCCAGGACATTTTGATACAAAAGCAGATCCTGAGATTAAATTACCAGAGAATATGGAATATGTATTCTCATGGATAAAAGAGTAGCTCAATTTAATTCTACGATTGCATGGGCCATTTCGTATTATGAAATGGCCTTGCTACATATTTATACAAAAACTTGTTTATTATTGTTATAATAGAATATGGTATGGTAGCATACTAAATTTTCTAAAGTTTAATAATAACAAAACTGAACAATTTAAACAAGGACTAAAACTAATTAGGAGGGTGTAAATGACTGAATACATGGAGCTGGTGAAAGAAATAAACGAGGAAATAATTGAAAACAGAAGATCGCTTCACAGATTTCCTGAGACAGGTTTTCAGCTTGATAAGACGGTTGAGTTTGTTGAGAAAAAATTGAAGGAATATGGAATCGAGTCTGTCAGGGTTGGTAAGGCTGGATTATCAGCTACCATAGGAAAGAGCGGGAAGACAGTTCTACTAAGAGCTGACATGGATGCACTCCCAATGAAGGAGGAAACAGAACTGCCATTTGCATCTGAGAATGAATTTTGTCATTCATGCGGTCATGATGCACACACGGCAATGCTGCTGGGCGCTGCAAGGGTTTTAAAGGAGACGGAGGAGAATCTGGAGGGAACGGTTAAGTTAATGTTTCAACCTGCTGAGGAGTTGCTTGCAGGGGCTCAGGATATGATTGAAGCGGGGGTCCTCCATAATCCAGAAGTGGATGCAGCAATTGCAATGCATATTTATGTGGGGAATGAGATTTCCAAAACAGGAACAATATCATATGCAAGAGGAACGGCGCTTTTTTCAGGGGATGCTATAAAAATTCATGTCAAGGGAAAGAATGCTCACGGAAGCACTCCAGACAAGGGAATAGATGCCATCAGTATAGCGGCACATATTGTAATTGCTCTTCAACAGATTATTGCAAGAGAAGTTCCAACTGAAGATCAGGCAGTGGTTATAGTCGGCAAGATAAGCGGTGGAGATACTGTCAATACACTGGCAGGGAATGCCGAGCTGGAGGTTTCTGTTAGAGCTACAACAGAGGAGAAGCGGGAATATCTTAAGAACAGGGTAAAGGAAATATCTGAGAATGTTGCGAGAACATATAAAGGAGAAGCAAAAGTTGAGTTCTGGTACGGCATGGGACCACTTTATAACGATCCTGAGCTGACAGATCAGGTTGCAGGATATTGTGGAGAGATTATCGGCGAGGAAAATCTCACAATTATACCAATAGCTGTTGGGACAGAAGATTTTACGTCTGTTGCTGCGGAGGTTCCAGGAGTCATGATAAATTTAGGTGTAGGTAGTGTTGATGAGGGATATAGCTTATCCATACACAATCCAGGGATGGTATTGAATGAGGAAGCTCTTCGTATCGGCTCAGCACTTTATGCACATTGTGCTGCAAGATATCTTTCGAATAAAGAATAACAAAGTCCTGTGCGTAAGACTCGCACAGGACTTTGTTATTCTTTATTCGTTATATGGATTAATTCCAATATAATATAGAATTGCTCCTCCACCATAATATACATCACCATCCTGGTTTACTGTATCAAGTATAACCTCATATGTTACCAATTGAGAAGAGGTGTCTCCGGGTTGAATACTGATTGTAATCGAGCCTCCTGAGGATTCTGTAGTCCCCTTCCAAGCCGCTTCACGTACAACTATTTCGCTTATATTGTCAGAGTCTGAATGAGATATCCCTCCCACATGAGCATCTATTTGAATTACGGCATTCTGTCCCTGTTTGATGGGTTCAGTTAGTTTGAGAAGATACTGGGTGACTTCATAACCAGGTGCAGTCTTCTCTGCGATAATTTCAAATCCATGAGATGAATGAAGGGTAAACCCAGTTGTAATATTAAAATAATTGTTGTACATCTTAATGCTTTTTTCATCAGAAAGAGTATTTTGTCCTGATTGGACAGGTAATTCACCTATAGGGATGTATAATGATTTCTTATCCATAGCAAATTCCACAGAATGAATTGGTGAACTTGTCTCCAGGTCTGAATCAGGTGAATATATATCAAGCTTTGTGGGCTTGCCTGACTGAAGATAACCTAGTAAGGTGAATTTGGTTGAAGCCTTTCCCTCTGAGCTCAGGACTCCAGTCCACGTACTTTTTTTGGCATCCTCTGCCAAGGGGGAGAATCTAATGACGTGGCCGGCATATTTTAGCGGAGCTCCTTCAGGTGCGATTTCTTCGATGGTAACATTTATTATCTGGTTGTATTTAGCTTTAACATTGTTAAGTTCCTTAGTATATTGATCCATAAGGTACCAATTTATTCGCTTTTTAAGCTGTGCAAAGACTGGCTGAAGGTCTGCAACAAGCTCTGCCTTTTTAGCAGCAGTAATCTTTTTCTTAAGACCTTCATTGAAGCCTCCTCCAACGGTAAATCCCTTTCCAAGAGCTTCCTGATGGTAGTCAGCCATAACCAACTCATTATTCCAGAAGGCATTTACATTATCATCTATAAGCTTGTCTATACCTTCCTTCAAGGCATTAGGATTTTTTGATTTTAAAGAATCCACCCATAGCCAGTAAAACTTGGAGTACCACTCCCTGTTTTTAAGTTGCATCTTTTCATTGTAATGGAGTTTATAGGCTTCATACCATGAGTCATTTCGTCCATCCCATGCTGCATTTGCGAACTTGGTCAGGGAATAATCAATTGCAAAAACTCCGGCAAAGCTAAGTTGCATAGCACTTGTTCCCCAATAGCTTACCCCAATATTAAGAATGTTTTTCGAAAGGTTTCCGTATAGTTCGGGACTGGGATCCTTTTCCATATCAATTGCCAACTGGTATACTGCAGCTGCAACCCCAAGTGCGTTAAAGGTAGAGCCCATTCCCTTCATTAGCTCAGATGAATAGATGGGATCTGATGTAGTGAGTAGAAAACTGGAGAGACCAAGCCAGTCATTTGTTGTACTCATTGCAAGATCTTTTGCCTTTGCAATCTCATCATTTGGATTTTCAATAGCTTCTCCTATGATTTCCTTTGCAGTATCAGAATCCACAAGGTTTGTGTAGGGCATTACACTTGCAATACGGGCAAGCCTTGTATTCTGGTTTTTGACTGTAAAGACTCCATATTTTGAAAGGTGATCAGTAATAATTGTAATTGTATTATTATCTGTATTAACAGTGTAATTTACAGTTTCCCATTCACTTGTAGACTCATTGAAGTACATCCCAAAGGTGCTTCCATACTCATCAGCCCCTGGTTCTATGTATGAATCGTCATAAGGTAGAGTAATCTCAATCAGGTCTGTAAACTGATCAACTCCATCTAATTTAAAATCATAAACATTGGCTCTGTAATTATGATCTAGCTCCTCTTGATAAGGAGCAGGCTGTACAGTACTTATAACCAATGTCTTTTCACCATCTAAATCAAAAGGTGAGAAATTGATTTTACAATTTTCAAATTCAGCTGCAAGTTGATCTGCATTAAGCTTAAAGGATTCTTCCTTGATTTCCACAACCGGTTGAGGTTCTGGCACAAATACATCCTCATCAGTTTCAACTGTATTGGCGACTGGTTCGGCAGCTGAATCAATTGGCTTGCTGCCAGAGCAGCCTGTTAGAAAGACAGATAGTATACTAAAAATAACAACTATTGCGACTAATCTTTTATTATACATTTAATCCACCCCCATATACTAAAATTTTAGCATGGTAAAGTAAAATCGTAAACATAATAATAACGACTTGGCACATGTTGTGACAAATAATAAAAATCAAATATAAAAATAAATACAATTTTAGGGTTTGCAAATCAAATAAAATGAGTAAACGAGGCGAATTTTTATTTTTGTATAGTTAATTATTTTGTCCTGGTAAGATAAATATTGCTATAATGTGTATATATGAATCAAAAGGATTTTACAAATAGAAACAGGAGTTGATGTATATGATAGTTGCAGAAACCAAAAGACTAAGATTAAGACTTCTGGAAAGAGAAGATATTGATGAGCTAATGGAAATATGGGGAGATTCTGAAATAATGAAATACTGTGGCGGAGCTGGATTAAGAGAGCGAGAAATAAAGTCACTTGAATTTTATATTAAGCAGCAGGAAGAAATGGGATTTTCACCATTTGCAGTTGAGCTTAAAGACGACGGAGAATTTATTGGTGTAAGCGGATTCAACCCGCCTTCAAATGACTGTGAAGCCGAGCTTATCTACCACTTTAAGAAGTCGAGCTGGGGAAATGGTTACGCTACCGAGGCTGCTGAAGAATGCCTTAAGTATGCGAAGGACAATACATCCATAAAAGTGGTTGGTGCACTTGTTGACAAGAATAATCCAGCTTCAGCAAAGGTTCTATTAAACACTGGATTCCGATTTATTGGAATGAAATGGTGTGATGATACAAAACAGGAAGAAGAGCAATATAGTAAATCAATAAAATGAAACTGATGAAAAGAGAAGCATCGAATTTGTCCAAAGGAGGAAATGGGTTTGAAGAAATTTATAGTTGAAAATGATTTCTGGGATATTTTCCCTGAAGCAAGAATAGGTGTAATTGTATGTAAAGGTATAGACAACAACATTAAGGAAAAAACACAGTATCTGGATATGCTTAATAGTGCTGAAAAGGCAGCCTTAAGGCATTTGTCTGACGAGAACTTCAGCGATAACAAGGTTATTAAGGTATGGAGAGAGGCATTTCAAGAATTCAAGACGAAAAAGGGAGCAAGATCATCAATAGAAGCTCTCCTTAAGAGAGCCCATAATGGCAAGGGGATAGGAGCAATCAATCCTCTTGTGGATTTGTATAATTCAATATCCTTAAGATATGCGCTTCCTTGTGGTGGAGAAGACATCGATAGGTTTTCAGGAGACATAAGACTTACCAAAGCGGTTGGGGATGAGGATTTTGTAACCCTTGGATCAGAAAAGAGTGAGCCCCCGTATGAAGGGGAAGTAGTATATAAGGATGATGAAGGAGCAATTTGCAGGTGCTGGAACTGGCGAGAATCTGTAAGGACAATGCTCAGAGAGGAAACAAACAATGCATTTTTGTGTATAGAATCTGTGGATCCTACAAGAGCAGAGGATCTTGATGCTGCCTTAAGAGAGCTGGCAGAGCTTGCAGAAAAGAATCTTGGTGGTGATTACAAGATTGTCATTATGGACAAGGATAACAGGGAAATAGAAATTTTATAGAACATTGCGGAAGCATTCAGAAGAGCCTGGATGCTTTTTGTGTGCTTTATGGCAAACAGATAATATAAACATTGACTTTAAAAGCAAACAAAATTATAATATGTCTATAGATATGGCAAACGAAAGGAGAATTAATATGGAAATTGAGAAAATCACAATAGAAGACATAAAGAATGGATATAGATATGATGAGGAGTCTGAAAGATATGTATGCAATAACTGCAAGAAATTTTATGAGGCAGGAGAAATATATAAATTTGGAGATAGGCTCTTCGAAGCATCAAAGGCAATAAAAATCCATATTGAGAATGAACATGGAGGGAGTCTTAAGAATATTTTATTCGGAGATAACAAATACAACTCCTTAACTGATAATCAGAAAGATTTGGTATGGAAGATTTACTCTGGAATGTCAGACAAGGAAATTTCGCAAGAACTTGGCATATCACCTTCAACTGTTAGGAATCAGAGATTTACTCTTCGAGAGAAGGCAAAGCAAGCAAAAATCTACCTGGCGATATATGAACAGGCAATTGATAATAAATCAAATCCCGAAGATGTAATTGTCCCGGTGCATAGTAGTGCAACTATGGTTGATGACCGTTATGTTGTAACAGAAAAGGAAAAGGACAAGATTCTGGAAGCAGAATTTGAAAGCCTTAATCCACTGAAGCTAAAGCGATTTCCTGGCAAAGAAAAGAAGAAGATTGTAATCCTTGGGAAAATAGCTGGTCAGTTTGACCATGGGAAAAAGTATTCAGAGCTTGAGATGAACGAAATCGTAAAGGTAATCTTCCATGACTATGCTGTTATCAGACGTTATTTAATAGAATATGGGTTTATGGATCGAACAGCAGATGGGAGTGCATATTGGCTCAAGTAGAGAAATTTTAAAAGAAATTAGCCATTGTTTCACTTCAATAGATTGGGTATATAGGATTATATACTAACCCAATTATTTCCCAAGAGAGGATGGATTATATGGCAAGCGTTGAAGTAAACAAAAAAGCTCCCGATTTTGAAATTAATGATTTCAAGGGAAACGAGTTCAGGCTTTCTAATTTAGAAGAAAAAAGTAATGTTCTGATTGTACTTAACAGAGGATTTGTTTGACCTTTCTGCAGAGAGCATATGATGCAGTTGCATCAAGACCATGAGGAATTCAAGAAAAGAAATACTGAAATAGTTGCAATCGGCCCAGAAGATGCTGAAAGCTTCAAAAAATACTGGAAAGAAAACAAGCTGGAATTTCACGGGATACCTGACGAAAAGCATTCGGTACTAAAGCTCTATGGACAAGAAGTTATTCTTTTCAAACTTGGAAGAATGCCGGCACAGATGCTGGTGGACACAGAAGGTGTTCTGAGATACGTTCATTTCGGACACTCTATGAAGGATATTCCAGAAAATGAAGAATTATTTAAACTAATTGATTCCCTATAAAGATATAAAGATGAGCACCTGAGAAGGTGTTCATTTTGTTTCTAAAATATTACGAGGAAATATGGTATTATTATGGTAGAGAAAGAAGGATAAAGTAAAAATTCAAGGGAGGAGAGGGTCTGATGCCACTGGAAATAATCCGAAATGACATAACAAAGGTTCATGTTGATGTAATAGTGAATGCAGCAAATAAATCACTTCTTGGCGGAGGTGGTGTCGATGGTGCAATCCACAGAGCAGCAGGTCCTAAGCTTCTTGCAGAATGCAAAACACTTGGTGGATGCGATGTCGGCCAAGCCAAGATAACTAGTGGATATAATTTATCAGCAAAATATGTGATACATACTGTTGGTCCAGTCTGGAATGGCGGAGATGATGGTGAGGAAGAACAACTTGGAGACTGCTACACAAATTCACTAATACTTGCTAAAAAGAATAATCTCGAGAGTATCGCATTTCCTCTTATATCATCAGGCGCCTTCGGATATCCAAAGAGCAAGGCATTGGGTACTGCCATATCAGCCATCGGAAACTTTCTTCTGGAAAATGAGATGACTGTATATCTGGTGGTCTATGACAAGAAAGCTTTTCAACTGTCTGAAAAACTATTCTTATCAATTGAAGAATACATTGATGATAGATATATAGAAGAAAGTCGCATCTACAGATCCGATTCGCGTGCCGAAAAATTAAATCAGGAGTATTACCTTGAGGAGGCAATATCATTTGATGCTCCTGTCAAAGAGTCAAAACGAAGCCTTGATGAAGTATTAAAGAATCGAAACCAGACTTTCTCACAAATGCTGTTAAGACTCATTGATGAGAAGAAAATGACAGATGCAGATGTATATAAAAGGGCAAATATTGACCGAAGGCACTTTTCTAAGATAAGAAATGATATTAACTATAAACCAAGCAAGTCTACGGCAATTGCATTTGCAATAGCGCTAATGTTAAATCTTGATGAGTCAAAGGATTTATTGCTAAGTGCGGGTTTTGCTTTATCACACAGTTATAAGTTTGATCTTATTGTTGAATACTTTATTCAGGATGAAAATTATAATATATTTGAAATTAACGAAGCTTTGTTTGCTTTTGATCAGACGACATTAGGTGCTTAATAATTCTCAATTAATTTGTCGCCTCTTAAGCGACCAATCCATATTTCATAGATGATATTCTTAGATCAAGGAAAGAGGAGGGAATCATCATGAAAAAAGGATTAACGGAAATGGTATTTATTCTAGACAGAAGCGGATCTATGAATGGTCTCGAAAGCGACACAATTGGGGGTTTTAATTCACTTCTTAAAAAGCAGAAGGAAGAACAAGGTGAAGCGCTTGTAACTACTGTATTGTTTGATGACACATATCAGCTGCTCCACGACAGGATTAATATTAAAGGAATTGAGTCAATAACTTCCAAAGAGTATTATGTACGGGGGACAACAGCATTGCTTGATGCCGTTGGAAAGACCATACAGAAGATAGTCAACGTTCAAAGAAATACAACCAGGGAAGAGCAAGCTGAAAATGTTATGTTTGTTATCATAACCGATGGAATGGAAAATGCCAGCAGAGAATTTACCTATGACAAGGTGAAGAAAATGATAGACCATCAGAAAGAAAAATATGACTGGGAGTTTTTATTCCTTGGAGCAAATATCGATGCAGCAGAAACGGCGGAAAAATTTGGCATCGGACGGGACAGAGCTGTTGATTATCACGCAGATAGTGAAGGGACTCAGTTGAACTACGAGGTGCTAAGTGAAACTGTAAGCATGAAAAGGGCAACGAAGGTAATTGATAAGGACTGGAAGGAAAGAATTGAAAAAGACTACAAGGAACGCAAGAAGAGAAGTTAAATTTATGAGGAGGATAAGTCTTGTCAGACTTTCCTCCTTTTTATGTTGTGAAGAACGTGTTTGAGGGGTAAAAATGAAGATGAAGGAAGGAGGTTCAAAATGAAAGGATACATAGGAAAAGTATTGTTTGTTGATTTGTCAACAGGAGAGATACATAGTGAAGAGGTACCTGATAAGATATATGAAAATTTTCTTTCAGGAGTAGGCCTGGGGGCATACTATTTATACAGGAATATCCCAAAAGGGGCTGACCCTCTGGGCGAGGACAATGTACTGGGGTTTGTAAGCGGTCTTCTTACAGGAACGGGAAGTGTGGTCACCGGAAGGTGGTTGGCTGTTGGAAAATCTCCTATTACTGGAGGCTGGGGAGATTCAAATTGCGGTGGTAACTTGTCTCCTGCAATAAAGAGAAGTGGCTATGATGGGATATTTTTTAAAGGCATTTCTGAAAAGCCAGTATATCTATATATTGATGAGGATGGCCCTAAACTTTTGGATGCAGCTGAATCTTGGGGTAAGGATGCAGTTGAAGCAGAGGAGTTGCTTATCCAGCTACACGGTAAAGATAGGAAATGTGCTATGGCAACAATAGGCCAAGCTGGAGAAAATATGTCCCTGATAGCAGGGATATCAAATGACAAGGGCAGAATGGCAGGACGTTCAGGACTTGGAGCTGTAATGGGCTCGAAAAGATTAAAGGCTGTAGTTCTAGGTGGAACTGGAAAGATTGAAGCACACGACAAAGAAAAAATGATGGAAATTACAAAAGAATACAGTGAGAAGGTCAAGAATGTAAAATTGCCTGGAATGTTAAAAGGAAGCATGTTGCCGATGTTAAGCAGAATCATGGATAAAGCAGGCAGATATATGCCACAGGATGGAATGATGAGCGTTCCAATGATGAAAAGATGGGGAACGATATTTTCAAATACCTTTGGCTTGCCAAGTGGAGATTGCCCAGTAAAAAACTGGGATGGTTCGATACTTGATTACCATTTTTCATCCTATAACAATATGAATCCAGACAGAATAATAGAGCGAGAAGAGAAGAAATATCACTGCTACTCATGTGTAATCGGTTGTGGAGGGATCTGCAATATTTCTGATATAACAAAGGGTAGATTTGAATACACTCATAAGCCAGAATATGAGACTGTAAATTCATTTGGTGCACTTCTTCTTAACGAAAGTCTCGATTCAATATACTATATAAATGAAATTATGAACAGAGCAGGGATGGATACAATTTCGGCAGGAAGTACGGTAGCTTTTGCAATAGAGTGCTATGAGAATGGAATATTAACCAAGGAAGATACTGATGGACTGGAGCTGACCTGGGGAAATGCTCAAGCGATAGTAACCTTATCAGAGAGAATGATAAGTCGCGAAGGTATTGGGGATATTCTTGCCGATGGAGTCAAAAAAGCTGCTGAGAGAATTGGAAAAGATTCTGCCAGATATGCAATAAATGCCGGCGGACAAGAACCTGGAATGCATGATCCAAGACTTGACCCTATATTTGGGATTCATTTTTCTACTGACCCAACACTAGGAAGACATACAATAGGTGCAGGATTATACTACAATTATACGAGACTGTGGGATTTTGTATCGTGGGCACCAAAGGTAAGCAGTAAATCATCCAAGGTAAATGTGTACAAAGCTACAGATGAAGTTGCACTAAAGTCTGTTGCAAACAGTTGTATAAAACAAGTCCTCGATGGTTCAGGGGGTTGTCTCTTTGCCATGATTTCAGGATTGGGCAATTGGAGACTGTTTGATTATCTAAATTCTGCAACGGGTTGGAATAAGACCCCGGATGAGTATATGGAAATAGGGAAGAGAATGCAGACATTAAGACAGATGTTTAATATCAGAGAGGGAATTGATCCAATAAGTTTCAAGATGCACGACCGAATTGCGGGTAACCCGCCACTAAAAGAAGGACCCTTAAAAGGTAAAAAGGTTCCCATTGAAGAAATGATGAAAGGGCACTGGAAGCACTTTGGATGGGATGAAAACACAGGTGTGCCTCTTGAAGAAACAATTAAAAAATTAGGCATTTTAAGCCTTCTTGAAATAGAATAATGGTGATCTAGATGATAAGAATAAGAATTTTTCCGGGTCCTTTTGGCAAGAAAGACCTATTGGATGAGGATGGAACCTTAGTTTTGCCTGATGAAAGCACAGTTGGAGATCTGCTTAAAGCTATTGGTATTCCCAAGATAGTCTATAACATGGGATTCTATAGTCTAAATTACAAAAAAGAACCCTTGAATAAAAAGCTTTCTGATGGAGATACACTAAGCTTTATTGCGCCTTTATCAGGTGGGTAGAATTAGGATGAAATATTAGATCTATGTGAGTGTTAAAGCTTAAGCGAGTACAATTAGAATGATATGGGTATATAAAATTTAAGACTGTTTGTTATTGAAAAGGAGGTGAAACGTAATGAAGAACTATCTTAGATTTGGTGGGATGATTATGACATCCACTGTTGTAATGTTTGGTCTAATGTATTTGAATACTTATGCCATTGAGCATGCTACTTTTAGTGAAACGAGACTATATATGGCAATATTGATGGGAGCTGTTATGGCTATAATAATGATGACATTTATGCTCCATATGCTGACCAACCGCAAGGCAAATATTGCAATTCTTTTGAGCAGTTTAGTTGTAGTTGGACTTACATTGTTCTTGGTAAGGAGCCAGACCACAGTAGAGGACGTTTCTTATATGAAGGCAATGATACCACACCACTCAATTGCAATTATGACTAGTGAGCGAGCCAATCTATCTGACCCAAGAGTAAGGGAACTGGCAGATGCAATTATTGAAGCACAGAAAAGAGAAATAGATGAAATGAAAACACTTATTGAAGATCTTGAAAGTGAATAAACCAAAATGAAAAGAGAATTAAAGAACCCCATTACCTCCAGAATTTCAAGGTAATGGGGTTCTTTAGACGCCAGGGACGGTCCTTTTTGTCCCAAATATATAGTCAATACAACAATATGGACGTCATTTGCTGCATAAGAATTGGGAACTTCTCTTCAATCATCTGTCTTCTATTTTGAGTAGAAATATTACGAAAATATATAAAATTCAAAATATTGTTGCAAATTATTAGCTAACTGTGTTACAATCATGAGAAATTCTATCACCATGGTTTCGACAAGGTGTGTTGAGGGGAGAAGATGACATGAAGATGCTCGTTGCAGATGCAATTGTAGAATGCCTAAGGCTGGAAGGCATAAGTACAGTCTTTGGATATCCTGGAGGAGCAGTATTGCCATTATATGAAAGTCTAAGAAATTCCAGTATCAAGCATGTGCTTGTAAGACAGGAACAGTCCGCTGCACATATGGCAAGCGGGTATGGAAGGGTTAATAATACGGTTGGCGTATGTCTTGCGACTTCCGGTCCTGGAGCTACAAATCTTATAACCGGGATTGCGACTGCATATATGGATTCAATACCAATTGTTGCGATTACAGGACAGGTAAATTCGGGAAAAATCGGTACGGATATGTTTCAGGAAGCAGATGTCGTGGGATCAAGTGAAGCCTTTACGAAACACAATTATCTGGTCAGAGATGGGAGAAATATTCCCAGGATTATTAAGGAAGCCTTCCATATAGCCAATACAGGAAGGAAGGGACCAGTCCTCATAGATATACCAAAGGATATTCAAAATGAGTATATAGACTTTGAGTACCCTGATACGGTTGACATAAGAGGATATAAGCCAACTATTGAGGGACATGTCAAGCAGATAACACGTATTTATGAAAAAATTAATAAGGCAAAGAAACCAATTATTTGTGTAGGAGGTGGCATCAATTCCTCCGGCTGCAAGGAAGATCTTGTTGAATTTGTCGAAAAGACAAAGATTCCTGTAGTTTGCACACTTATGGGGGTGGATAGTTATCCTAATGATAATCCTTATTTTGCTGGCTTGCTTGGTTCCCACGGTTATCCCTTTGTAAACAGAGCAATGAACAAGGCCGATCTCATTATTGTAATGGGTGCACGGTTTGCCGACAGATCCACTGCAGTAATTTCAGACAAGATTAATGATCAGCATGTAATACATATAGACATAGATCCTGCTGAGATAGGTAAAAATGTAAAAACTCACACACCTGTTGTGGGTGATGCGGGAGCTGTACTGAGACAGCTGAATCTGTTAGAGTACGACAATGACATTGAAAATTGGACTGATTCTATCAGGGAAGCAAGGGGAGAGTATATGGATGAAAATATAAACAGAAGTTTCCAGGAATCGGGGACCAATCCATGCAAGTTTATCAGGGCCATATCAGATAAAATTGGAGATAAGGCAATAGTGACATCTGATGTAGGACAGAATCAGATATGGACAGCACATTATATATTGGCTGGTAACGACAGGAGATATTTTACATCCGGGGGACTCGGTACAATGGGCTATAGTCTTCCTGCTGCAATAGGTGCTAGATTTTCAGCGGATTCTGTGGTAACCGTCACAGCAATAATGGGTGAAGGAGGATTCCAGATGCTCATGGGTGAATTGGCACTTATAAGGGAGCATAATCTAGACATCAAGGTCGTAATAATTACAAACGAAAGACTTGGAATGGTGAGGGAGCTTCAACTGAATGCATACGGGAAGGATAGCTACCATGGAGTTGATGTGGGCTTTAACCCTGACTTCATGAAGTTGGCGGATGCTTATGGAATAGAAGGCTATCTTGTTGAGGAAGATTCACAGATTGAAGATGTTATAGAAAAAGCATATTCATCCAATGAACCATGTCTGATTCAATGCAGGGTAAATCCTGACTTTCCAACACTTGCTCATTGGAGGTGGCAGTAATGAACAAGAATAAACACGTACTCTCAATTACAGTTGAAAACTACGCAGGCACGCTGAGCAAAGTAGCAGGACTGTTTACACGAAGAGGTTATAATATTGATACTTTGAATGTTGCTGAAACAATGGATTCAAACATATCAAGGATTACTGTTACTGTAACCGGTGATGAGGAGATTCTGGAGCAAATTACAAAACAATTGAATAAATTGATCAATGTAATAAGGATTGAAGACCTGACAAGGAAAAGGTCAATTCTCAGAGAGTTGATGTTTTTGAGAATATCCTGCTCCAAGGAAAGCAGGTCTGAGGTACTTCAAATTTCCAATGTCTTTAAAGGAAAGACAGTAGACATAGCACCTAGAAGTGTAACGGTTGAAATAACCGGTGATGAAGACAAAAACAATGCATTTATTGAACTGATGATACCTTATGGAATATTGGAGATAGTAAGGACAGGATTGACGGCAATAGAAAGAGGATAAAGGGACAGATAAAACAAACGCTCTCGCAGATTTTAGCGAGAGCGTATTTTACTTTTCATACCCGTTATTTTCTTGGAACTTCAAGGATTGCTCCTCTATTTCCAGATGTAACCATTGATGCGTATCTTGCAAGATAACCTGTTGTGATATTAGGTTCCCTTGGGATCCAATTATCTCTTCTCTGCTGAAGCTCCTCATCAGAAATATCAATATCTATCGTATTTGCATCAATGTCAATTTTTATGATGTCACCATCATTAACTAAGGCAATATTTCCACCAACTGCAGCCTCAGGTGAAACGTGACCTATTGAAGCACCTCTGGAAGCTCCGCTGAAGCGGCCATCGGTAATCAATGCTACAGTACGATCAAGACCCATTCCCGCTATTGCAGAGGTTGGATTGAGCATTTCCCTCATACCTGGACCGCCTTTTGGTCCTTCATATCTTATGACCACAACATCGCCAGATACAATTTTACCTGTCTTTATAGCAGTAATTGCATCCTCTTCGCAGTCATATACCCTTGCAGGGCCTTCATGCTTCATCATCTCAGGAAGCACTGCAGAACGTTTTACAACACAGGTATCCGGTGCAAGATTACCTTTTAGAACAGCTATTCCACCTGTCTGACTGTATGGATTGTCAATTGGTCTTATAACATCAGGGTTCATGTTATGGCAGCCCTTGATGTTTTCCTCTACGGTTTTTCCAGTACAGGTTAATACATCTGTTTTTAGGAGATTTTTTTTCATCAGCTCGTTCATCACAGCATATACTCCACCGGCTTCATCAAGATCTTCAATATATGTATGCCCAGCTGGTGCCAAATGACAAAGGTTAGGAGTTATTGAGCTTATTTCATTAGCAATATCAAGATTTAAATCCATTCCAACTTCATGCGCAATTGCAGGAAGATGCAGCATGCTGTTTGTGCTGCAGCCTAGAGCCATGTCCACTGTAAGTGCATTCATAAAAGCATCTTCAGTCATAATATCCCTTGGCTTGATGTTATCTCTAACGAGGTTCATAATTTGCATGCCAGCTCTTTTAGCCAATTGAATTCTGGCAGAGTAGACGGCGGGAATGGTACCATTTCCCTTTAAGCCCATACCCAGAACTTCGGTAAGGCAGTTCATGCTGTTTGCCGTGTACATTCCTGAACACGAACCACAGGTTGGGCATGCTTTCTTTTCAAACTCTTCAAGCATTTCCAAACTCATATCACCTGATGCATAAGAACCAACAGCTTCGAATACGGATGAAAGACTTGTTTTCTTGCCACCAACTTTACCGGCAAGCATGGGTCCTCCACTGACAAAAATGGTTGGTACATTGATTCTGGCAGCAGCCATCAATAATCCCGGAACATTTTTGTCACAGTTTGGAACCATTACTAGAGCATCAAATCCGTGCGCCATAGCCATCGCTTCTGTCGAATCTGCAATAAGATCCCGGGTTACCAAGGAATACTTCATTCCAGTATGACCCATGGCTATTCCATCGCAAACTGCAATTGCAGGAAATACCAAAGGAGTTCCTCCAGCGGCTGCAACACCAAGCTTCACAGCATCTACAATCTTATCCAGGTTCATATGACCCGGCACGATTTCATTGTATGAACTGACTATGCCTACTAGGGGCTTTTTCATTTCTTCTTCGGTCATTCCAAGGGCGTTGAATAGGGATCTGTGTGGAGCTTGTTGAACACCTTTCTTAACAGAATCACTTCTCATGTAATCAATCCTTTCTACCAAATTTATAAAGGTGGAATAAAACTACCAATAATTTTCTGAAAATTAATATATTTAATACACAGTATACAACTTTTATAGTACTAAGGACAAGAAAAACTTTGAAAACACTAAACAGATTAGATCAAATGACTAGTTAATACCCCAATCAGACATCAGTTTTTCTTTTAAAGAAGATAGGCTGTCTACACCTATTACTTTGGCTATTTCCTGTTCCAATTCTTTTTTTAGCAACAAATTACTTTCGTAACATTCCATTCCAAGATTTGTCAACATAAGGCACTTATCTCTTTTGTTATGTCTGGAATCAGTAATTTCAACCAGTCTTTTTGACTGAAGACTTTTCGCAAGCTTGTGAACTGCCTGTCTTGACATGTCTACACATCTGGTGACTTGCGAAACAGATGGACTTTTTTTATATATTCTAGCTAAGATAAACCACTCAGAATTGGAAATATGAATATCACCTTTCTCATTCCATTCTCTTTCAGCAATATTTCTAAGCTGCAGATGTCTTTCACTTATAAGGTCTATCAAGTCGAGATTTTCAAGATTTGATTTCAAGATTACACCTCCATAATTTTCAATATTTAGTATATAGCGGTGAAACCGAAATGTCAACTAAGTTGACATTTATGACTTTAAAGTATAAACTTATATAGTCAACTAAGTTGACATTTTAGACTTAAACAATAGGTTGATTATTCGACATAATGTTGAGAATGGCCTTAATGGAGGGAAATTTATGACCATGAGTACTAATGAAAAAAGAGATATAGCATTGGAAGATGCCATACGGCAGATAGAAAAACAATTTGGAAAAGGATCAATTATGAGACTTGGAACAAATGAAGTAGTTAACATAGAGGTTATTCCAACTGGATCTCTAGCCTTGGATGTAGCCTTGGGAGTTGGAGGATTTCCCAAAGGTAGAGTTATAGAAGTCTATGGTCCTGAATCATCAGGAAAGACTACCCTTGCTTTACATGCAATTGTTCAATCACAGAAAAGAGGGGGAACAGCAGCATTTATAGATGCTGAACATTCCCTGGACCCATCATATGCAAGAAAACTTGGAGTCAATACAGATGAACTTATTATTTCCCAACCTGATTCAGGTGAACAAGCTCTGGAAATAACTGAAGCACTTGTCCGATCAGGTGCCGTGGATATTGTGGTAATTGATTCAGTTGCAGCCCTCGTTCCGAGAGCAGAGCTGGAAGGGGAAATGGGTGCATCACATATTGGACTTCAGGCAAGACTAATGTCTCAGGCACTCAGAAAGCTTGCAGGTGCAATAAGCAAGTCTAGATGCGTGGTTATATTTATAAATCAGTTAAGAGAAAAAATTGGGGTAATGTTTGGTAGTCCTGAAACAACAACAGGTGGAAGAGCATTAAAGTTTTATGCCTCGGTAAGACTGGACATAAGAAGAATTGATTCCATCAAATCAGGAGATAATATAATTGGAAATCGCACCAGGGTGAAGGTAAAGAAGAATAAGGTAGCACCGCCTTTTAAAGAGGCTGAGTTCGACATAATGTATAATGAAGGGATTTCAAGAGAAGGAGATTTGCTTGACCTAGGGGTTAAGGAGGATTTAATCAAGAAGACAGGATCTTGGTTCTCGTATAATGATGAAAAACTTGGTCAGGGAAGAGAAAATTCAAAACAATTCTTTAGGGAGAATCCTAAGATTTTAAATGAAATAGAAAGAAAAATTAGAGAGAAGTATGATTTGACCATTGAAGACATCAAAGAAGTTGATTAAATGATCTGTAGATTTGAAGATTGGTACCAGGAGGATTAAGGAGGCAGTAAAATGAAATTTGTTAATAAAAAGGTCGAGCATATCAAGTTTGGAAAAGGAACAATTGTAGAAGCTGATAAAAAGAACATTTCAGTCGTTTTTGAGGATGTTGAAGGAGAAAAACTTTTTCAATATCCGGAAGCGTTTGGCAAGTTTTTGAAAACGAACCATCCAAAGCTTAAAGAAGTAATTAAAAAAGACTATGACAATGCAATAGACCTGAAGAAGCTTGAATCAGAGAAAGTGGAACAAGCTCGACTTGATGCAAAAGAGAAGGTCAAAGAGGAAGCTGTCAAACCTAAGAAACCTGCAAAAAAAGCTAAGACGCCTGCCAAAAAAACCAAGACTCCTGCTGAAAAAACTAAGACGCCTGCTAAAAAGGCAAAGAAATCCAATTAAAAATGACGTCAACCACAAATTTCCGGTTGACGTCATTTTCTTGTTTTCTAAATGAAAAATGTTAATTCTTTGCTCCGTGACCATCTATATTATATTCGATATTGCGAACATTTAGTTTAATGTAAGTAAAATCACCATCATCGTAATGCCATACAGCTTCACCGTACTTAGGAAGCCGTAATCCGTTAACTTCCTGATACTCAGATATGGGCGTGGACCAGGGGACAGCAGTGTTCACACCATCATCTTCCAATGCCATGCGATCTTCGGATATAAAATTGATAAGCCTACCTTGTTTGTCGAAGAAAAGGGTGGCATGGATGGTTATACCATTATGCGTAAAAGTAGCCTTTACACTTGAGTCATCAACTTCATCCCAAAGGATTTGATCGCTTATCAAAGTTTGAGGAGCAAATATAACCATATCATTGAAGAAAGTAACGGTTTCTGCTCGTTTCATATTTTCGCCGTGTTCATTTACAACAGTAAAGACATCCAGGATTTTTATTTTCATCCTCGCATCATCTTTATCAAAATGATGCAAGCCGGATATCTTAAGCTTGTTCAGATACAAGTCCATATAGAATAATCGTATGCCCTGATTTACAAAACTTGTTTGCTCAGCAGTATAAGACGAGAATTCTGAATCTCGTTTCATCTTCATTTCACCATCCAACACAACTCTAAAATTGCTAACTTTTTCAGTGTCAACAACGCCGACATAATCAAGATACCTTCTTACAGGCTCGGGCAGTTCGATCAAGTCATCATTTGTTATGATTTCAATTTCCTCTTTAGGTTCATTACCTATACCATCATTAACCAGTCCTTGGTATTTTCTATTAGTTGGGTTTAGTAAAGCAATAATCCCGATAACTACAACACTTACTAATAGGATAAGTCCGACTAATTTAATTATCATCTTCATCATCATCCTCCTCGCTTTTACTCAATGAATCGATGCTTACATCGATTTGTCTCATTGTATCTCTCAATAATTTCATTTGATCAATTGATACTGTATCAAACAACTTGTTCAACAGGATCATATCCATGTTATCACGCTTTTTCCAGTAATCAGTGGCTTTTTTGGTGAATTTGATACGTTTAAATCTAGAGTCCGCTTCATCAGTATATATTTCAACATAACCATTCTTTTCAAGTTTCAATGCAATTTGTTTTACATTTTGTCTGCTTGTACCAAACAGCACACTTAACTCAGAGAATCCTGGATCTTTATCAAATGATCCAATTACAATCATTAGAAACATCTGTTTAGTAGTAAGTTGTTCTTCTTTTAATTGCTGATCCAGATAAGTTTGCAGTTTGTTGGATATTTGAAAAAACCGTGCAAGCAATTCTCTTTCAATATCAATTCGATCCAGATTCATGATATACCTCCAAATGAGTAATATATTACCTGTTATGCCCTCAATGAGTAATATATTACGTAATAGATTAATTGTCAACACTTTTTAGAAAAAAAATAAGCCATCTCAGAATAATGGCTTTTCAGTAATAGTTTTTTTAAGAAGTAGTTATTCTGTAAATGAAAAGTCGCAGAATTCCAATATTAAAAATGCTCACAAAGATGCCTTCTAAAAAGAGTATCCCTGCATAAAATAGCATATTGTTTCCTGAAATCCTAAGCATCATGGTATGAAGAGGAACAAGAAACACCAGCTCGGTAAGTCGGATTCCCACAAATAAGACCAAGGAAACGATCAATATATAACCCAAAACTCCAAGTGGATTTGTTTTGACTTTAAAATCAGAAGTTATAAAAAGCACATTAAGTAAAGCGGATAATAACATATAAGTAGCTACAAAAATAATCTGTGTAGGGAAAAACATTAGAGCAATAATAAAAAGTCCCACAGAAACAAGAAGGTACGATTTCAACTCACCTCTTGAAAAAAGAACGATTATTGCTGGAATCAAAAAGGTTGAGACTATGCTTACTGGACCACGAAACAAGAGAAGACTTAACACTGACAATGCCAGCGCAAAGGCTGACATTGTCAATATTTTTATATTTTTATTGTTGTTTTCAATCATATTGGTAAATCTCCTTTACAGACTGAGTACTAAAGCATTGATGTCTCTTTATTATTGTACCGCTCCATACTGAATTCACTGTAGGAATTCTTCCCGGAGTTTTTGGCCTCGTACATCGCAAAATCAGCATGCTCAATTAAATCATAAATTTCATTGGTATTTCTTCCATAAATAGCCATACCGGCACTGCACAAGACATCTCTTTCTACAGACTGGAGCACAATTGGATCCTTGAGAACTATTTCCTTAATCTGTGTCCAGATTTCCTTAATATCTTCACTGGATACATCGTCGTAACCGTGAATGTAGAGCCCGAACTCATCTCCGGCAATTCTCATACAGATTATGTTTTCATAGGGCAGTCGGGTCAATCGCTGTGAGAATACCTTCAGGTATTCGTCCCCGGCTCTATGACCAAGTGTATCGTTGATACTCTTAAAATCATCCAAATCAATGAAAGTGAATATCCCAAGCTTTTCAGGAGCCTTGCTTATTGCGAGCTCAATTTCCTCCCTGTATTGGTATCTGCTCACAAGACCTGTCAGAGCATCCTTAACAAGCCTGTTGCTAAGGTCATTGTTAAGTTGATTCAACTTCGAATTTGCCCTTTTCAATTGTCTTTGCGTATTAAGAAGTGTGTTGTTAAGCTTTTGTATCTGTTCAAACTGATAACGAACCATTGTTGCATTTTCAGTCATAAGATTGGTATCTGTATCTTTTATAACCATCATAAATTTGTGCACTATATCCTTGACAGCAGTAGCCGCAGTTTCAGAGTCAAATACAGAAGAATCTATACCATGTACCAACAGTTTTTTACCTGCTGACATCATACATAGGGAGATACTTGTTTCCGGACTGGCCAATTTTAACAATCCCCCACAAGAAAGAATCTCATCCTGGGCAAATGCTTGAAGAACAAGTTGATTAACTCTTTCTTTATCCCCTTCAGAGAAAATATCATCGAGTTTTCTCTGAAAGGGTGAGATCAGGTAGACAGGTTTGTACCAGAAAGTATTGATTATATTCATTTGTTTATCGCATTGCAATAAAAATGATGCATAGTCTTTATCCATTCTGGTCTCCTTAGTCTATATATGGTAGTTATTTTTCAAAGCTGTTATCAGCCCATTGCACAAGATCCTTTGATGATTCAGAATAGAAATCCACATCCCACTTTTTCCAAAGTTTATCTGTGTTGTAGAAAGCTTGTCCGCCTATTGCAATCTTTACATCAGGTTGGTGTTTTCTAATTGCCTTAACTATGCTTTCGCAAACAGGAAGGTAAGGAGGCATGGTTACTGAAAGGGCAATAAGATCCGGCTTATATTCATCTATTGCATGTAGCAAGGCAGATTCTGGCAAGGCTGCTCCCAAGTAATAGGTGTCCCATCCATTATACTCAAATATATCAGAGAGCATTCTTATACCCATTTCGTGAAGTTCACTTCCAACTGAACATGAGACCAGTGCACGGTTTTTTCTTGGACGGTCAAAAATCTCATCGTAAAACCTAGACATTACAGTTTGGGTAACAGATGTTGCATAATGCTCTTTATCGACAGTTATTATATTCTGATGCCATAGTGAACCGACTTCATACATTACTTTTGTTAGGATTTCTTCATAAATATCTGTTAATGGCAATCCGGAATTCTTGGCATTATTGATTACTTCATAAGCATGACCTGCTTGATTTGTAATCAAAGCATCCAGATATGCTTTTCTCACTTCGAAATGCTCACCCTCCATAAATAATTTTGAAAGAGGAACTTCGGTAACTGCTTTTTTGGTTGCTTCAACTGCAAGTTCTAGGTACTCTGTGACTTTTTTTAATTCATCCTCAGTAAGCAGCTCTTTGCCATGGCTGTTGAGAATCTCTGACATAATACTGTAATGATCAGTCATATGCTGCATTATTCTGTCTCTGTCTAGATCCTTCATAATATAGCAGAGAAGCTCGTAAATCCAAAGAGCGTAACCTTCGAATATTTTGCTGTCACTGAAATGGACTGCAGTCATCAGATAACTTATATTGTATATGACATCGTCATACATCAGTCTCTTTCTTCGATCATCCAATTCTTCTTCCAGCTTGGGGTCTCTCCTAAACTGCTCTTCAAAAATGAATTGTGCGATTTTAATAAATCTTTGGTCATTGTAATTCATCAATAAACTCATATAGCATTCTCCTATCTGAATATGGTTCAAAGTATTGATAATAAGCTAATAATACCAGATAACAGGGGATGTGTAAATAAATCGCAATACCATACAATTCGAGTACTCCTGTTGATAAATATGGAAAAGAGATATATCATTAAGTATAGTCCTCTAGTCAGTTATATTGCCGAACAATAAGGAGATTACGATGTTTAGGGATGTTGAAGACAAAATAAAAAAGAAGAATAAGATATTGTTTACCAGAGAGAGTAAATCTCTGGAGCAGATTGTCAACCTGATGGACAAGCAGAGTCACAGAACCCTTGTATTGTGGTCTCTTGACTGCGGTCATAGCACTCTACAGGATTTCGAGTCTGTTTATCCTGAAGAAATGAGACCGAGGGAATGTCTTGAGTTATGTGAAAAGTGGGCAAAAGGTCAAATAAAAATGAAGGAAGCAAAACGTGCAATTTTGGATTGTCATACAGTAGCCAAGGAAATTGATGATGAGTATTGCAAAGCTCTATGTCACGGCATAGGTCATGCAGGAGCCACAGTCCATGTAGGTACTCATGCAATAGGTCTTCCGATGTATGAGCTGACTGCTATTGTACTCCTAAACAATAGACATGACTACGAAGAAGCTGTAAAGAAAAAGATAGAATTCTATATGGATCGTATGCACTACTGGCAAGGAAATGCTGATAAGATTGATATGGAATGGGCAGATTTTCTTAAAAAAGATTGAGTTGTGTAGATAGACTGAAAAACACCGTAAGAGCAATATTGCTTTTACGGTGTTTAAAATATTAAATTAATATTTTATCCCCGCTTCTTTTTTTGTCTCTGGTCGCGGTAAAATATTCAATAAAAGTTCGTAATGAACGATCAGGTTGATTTCTATTATTCCATAACAAGCTAATCGTCCTGGACATCTCCATGTCTTTAAATGGAATTGCAATAACCTTGTAGCTATCCAGAGATGGAATTTTAGGCATTATGGCAACACCCAGCTGTGCTCCCACAAATGCTGCCATGGAATTGCACTCATCTACTTTGAAAACAATCTCAGGTACGATACTGTGTCTCTTGAAAAGATGGTCAGTCTGCATGAAAAGATTGGTCCCTTTGTTGATCATGACAAACTTTTCATCCTTAAAGTCACCTACGGTTACATACTCTTTTTCTGCAAGTGGATGACCGTAATATACAAGAAGGAACAGTTCCTGATCCAAAATCGGCACAGATTCAATGCAGTCAGGAGCTGTCTCAGGCATTGGGGCAAGTACAACATCAAGTGTTCCCTGCACTAAACTTTCAATCAACAGATTAGTCATATTTACCTGAAAACTGAAATGGATGTTTCGATCTCCCTGGTTAACATAGAATTCATCTATAAGTTGTGGAATGGCATCAAAGCTTACGCTGTAAATGTATCCAAGACTAATATTTCCTCCAATTGGATTTGCCATGTTCCTAAGCTGCTGCTCCCCTTGTGAAATAATTTGCAAAGAACTCTCAACATATGTCTGGAATACCTCTCCATATTCAGTAAGTGATATTTTCTTGCCGCTTTTTTCAAACAATGGAACGCCCAGTTCTTCGGATAGCTGATTCAGAGAATAGCTTAGACTAGGTTGCGATATATTTAGATTTTTTGCGGCCTGTGTATAATGAAGAGTATCACACATCTCCAAAAAGTATTTCAATTGCTGTAAAGTCATATTAATCCTCCTTGCGGCCATGTATGGCCTAAATAATCTATAGAAAATTACTAATAAAGCTTTAATTCCAAAAACTTCCCAGAGTAGTAGCTATGCGTATGTTAGCTACTTAACAAACAAAAGACATAATCAAAACTATAGATTGTTTCTATAATCATTATACAAAACCGGTATTAGACTTTCAAGATAAATTCTTATAAACTAACATTAAGTAGAATTATCAGATAATTTATGAAAGGAGTGAAATAATGAACCTTCCAATAAAAATAAATATATGCGAAGTTGGACTGAGGGATGGAATGCAGAACGAGCCAAGAATATTTTCTACTGAAGAAAAAACAAGCATAGTGAATAGATTGATAGAATCAGGGTTTAAGGTTATTGAGCTGGGATCATTTATGAGCCCCAAGGCAGTACCACAGATGGCAAACACCGATGAATTATATAAGGCGATGGGTAATTTTGAAGGAGTAGAATTGAGAGCTTTGATTGCAAATAAAAAAGGCGTCGAAAGAGCAATAGCATCTGGATGCAAGAAGGTCAAGCTTAATGTTTCTGCAAGCAAGGCACACAACCTGGCAAATATAAATATGACTCCTGAAGAAAGCGTCGCTAAGTTTGAAGAAAGCACGAATCTGGCACGGGAAAACGATATCGAGGTATCAGGATCAATATCAATGCCCTTTGGCTCACCCTGGGAAGGAGAAATCAAGGTCGAGGATGTTGAAGCTATTATTGAAGCTTACCTAGATCTTGGAATCACTGAAATTTCGCTTTCAGATGCTTCTGGAATGGCTGTTCCCAATCAGGTTTACACAATATGTAAGAGTATGAAGGGAAAATACCCGCAGGTAACATGGTGGCTTCACTTCCACAACACAAGGGGACTTGCCATTGCTAACATCCTTGCAGCAATGGAAGCTGGAATAAAAAACTTTGACACATCACTTGCAGGACTTGGAGGATGTCCCTTTGTACCAGGCGCGGCTGGCAACATATCCACAGAGGACGTAGTACACATGATGGACGAGATGGGAATTGAAACAGGGATAGACATCGTCAAGACCATAGAACTGGCAAGAGAACTACAGGAAATTGTGGAGGGAAGCACAGATTCATATATTCTTAAGGCAGGAAGATCGAAGGATCTCATAAGATAAGACAATAATCAGAAAGCGTTTTTAACTGCAGTACAAAAACTGAAGGATATTAGCATGGCAGATAGGATAATCAATAATGGAGGGATTTTAAAAATGAGCAGAATGAGTTCAATGGATGATGCGTATTCAAAACTAGACAAGGATCAGATTGCAGAAATCGAAGAGAAATTTGCCAGAGCTGACAAGGCTCAAAAAGAGTTTGAAAAATGGAGCCAGGAGGAAGTTGATAGAGCAATTCAGGCCATTGCATGGAAGGTAGCCAACGCCAAGACATTTAAAAAACTTGTAGCTATGAGTATTGAAGAAAGCAAGCTTGGTGATCCTGTCAGCAGAGAAAACAAGAGATTTAAAATCCGTGGAGTACTTAGAGATGCATTAAGACAAAAGAGCGTAGGTATTATTGAAGAGATTCCAGAAAAAGGTATAGTCAAGTATGCAAAACCAGTAGGAGTAATAGCTTGTGTTGTTCCTGCAACAAACCCGGATCTTACACCAGCAGGAAATTCAATTTATGCTCTTAAAGCAAGAAATGCAATTATCTTTTCACCACACCCAAGAGCGTTGAATACTGGTGGAAAAACTATTGAGCTGATGAGAGAAGGATTAAGGGAAATTGGGGCACCAGAGGACCTGATTCAGATTCTCGGACAAGGAAAAGCAAAGGTAAACAAAGCGCTTTCAGAAGCTTTGAATACAAAATGTGACCTTGTTATAGCAACTGGAGGACAAGGTGTTGTAAGAAGAGCATATCACTCTGGAACACCAGCGTATGGAGTAGGAGCTGGGAACGCTACAATGGTATGGGATGAGACTGCAAAAGATGAACTTCACACAGCAGCCCACAACACGATGCTCTCAAAAACATCAGACTTTGGTTCAGGATGCTCAGCGGATGGAAACATTGTAATCCACGAAAGTATCTACGATGAAGCAGTTAAGGAACTGGTAAATGTAGGTGGATATCTTCTTAGTGAGGAAGAACAGGAAAGTGTCAAGAAGGTAATGTGGGATGAAGAATGTCATAGACTGGCAGATTCAGTAGCTCAGTCACCACAAAGAATGGCAGATCTTGCAGGGTTCTCAATACCGGAAGATAGAAAATTCCTTATTGCAAAAGGAACTGGATCATTTACAACTTCTTATGATGACGTTTGGTGTCGTGAAAAACTTACAACACTGTTAGCGTTACACAAGTACGAAGGGGAATTTGAAAATGCAGTAGAAATAGTCAAAGCTATTCACAGTGTTGGTGGTAAAGGGCACAGTGTAGGTATATATTCATATAGTGAGGAAAACATCCATAAGCTTGCTCTCAATGCACAGGTAGGAAGAATTATGGTAAGACAGCCTCAATCAAAATCAAATGCGGGATCATTCACAAACGGAATGCCTATGACATCCAGTATCGGGTGCGGTACATGGGGAGGAAATGCTACTTCAGAAAACGTAAATCTTAGTCACTACATGAACGTTACCTGGGTTTCAAAAGCTATTCCTGAAGACCGTCCATCAGATAGGGAGTTATTCGGTGAATTTTATGATCCTTCGATGGAAGAAGGACTCTAGAAGGAGGAAATACATTGAAAAGATTAGTTTCAGATCAAATAGTTGAATATCTTGAAAGACGCGAAGTGGAGTATATTTTCGGACTTTGCGGACACACAGTGATTGGAATGCTTGATGCACTTGAGAGAAAAGATAAGGTTAAGTATATCTCCTTTAGAAATGAGCAGCTGGCTGCTATGGCTGCAGACGGATACGCTAGAGTTACAAAAAAAGCAGGAGTGGTAATGAGCCACCTTGGACCTGGAATTATGAATGCCATAACCGGGGTTGCAAATGCGGCCTTTGATTCAATACCAATGGTTCTTATTGCAGGGGATGTACCAAGATATTATTATGGAAAGCATCCTCACCAGGAAGTGAACATGCATTCAGATGCATCTCAGTATGAAATGCTAAAGCCAATAGTAAAGCGTGCATGGAGAGTAGATGATGCAGAAGCATTTCCTGAAATCCTTGACAAGGCTTTCAGACTTGCTGAAAGCGGAAGACCTGGACCTGTGCTGATATCGGTGCCAATGGATGTATTTTCGGAGAAGATTGAAGAAGAATTATTTGCTAGAACCTTCAAGGACAGTCATGTAACAGTAAAACCAGGTCTTGCACCTTCAGCTGCAAAGTCAATAGCAGAGAAACTTGTTAATGCAAAGAACCCTGTAATCCATGCAGGTGGAGGGATTCTACTTGCAGGAGCATCGAAGGAGCTAGAGGATCTTGTTGAATTTCTTGACATACCAGTTTCAAGGACGCTTGCAGGACAAGGCTGCATATCAGACAGACACCCTTTGATGGCTGGTCAGACAGGATTCTGGGGATTGGAATTTACCCATAAATACACTGCCAATGCAGATGTACTCTTGGGATTGGGAACCAGATTTGCCGAAGCAGACAGCTCAAGTTGGTATCCTGGAGTAACATTTGACATGGAAAAAACTGAATTCATGCAGATAGATATTGACCCTTCTGAAATAGGTAGAAATTATCCGGTAAGTATCGGTGCGATAGCAGACCTGAAGGAAGCTCTTGTTCAAATACTTGATGAAGCAAAGAAATTGGTTCCTGAAGGAATTGACAGACCAGAAGTAAGGGAAGACCTTAGAAATAACCGCGAGAAATTCAGAGAATCAAACAAGGCGATTTCGGACGATGGAAGATTCCCTATGACACCTCAAAGAATCTTGAAGGATGTCAAAGCAGTAGTACCCGAAGATTCATTGATATTCACAGATGTAGGCTGGAACAAAAATGGAGTTGCACAGCAGTTTGACATTACATTGCCAGGAACAATACATCACAGTTCAGGACTTGCAACAATGGGTTTTGGCGGATCTGCGCTGATTGGAGGCAAGCTTGCCGCACCTGATAAAGTTGTTCTTTCACTTGTTGGTGACGGAGGCTTTGGAGTAAATCCGGGAGCATTGGCAACTGCAGTTGAGCAGAACATACCTGTGATTTGGGTTGTAATGAACAACTCAGCATTCGGTACAATTGCAGGGCTTGAATATGCAAATTACAAGACAAAATTTGGGACAGTGTTTACAACACCTGATGGTCAGCCATACACCCCAAACTGGGCGGATGTTGCAACAGCATACGGTGTTGAATCAGTTAAAATTTCATCAGCGGATGAGTTCCTTCCAGCTTTGCAGAAGGCCATAGAAATCAATAAGCCGTATCTGCTTGATGTACCGATGGAAAACATAATTGTTCCAACACCAGGTTGCTGGAATATAAATGATATTTATACACCAAAGGAAAATGTAGTAAACGGTAAGGTAAGAAGAGACGAAAAGGGTGAATTGATTCCACCGAATCATTCAGGATCCCACAAATAAGAACGGTTCGAAAGGAGTGCTTTTATGACAAGAAAATTTTCTCTGGCCTATCTCACAATACCTGGGACAGATCCGGTAAGTCAAATAAGAATAGCAGCAGAAGCAGGCTATGATTTTGTAAGCTTAAGACCAATACCAATGCACCTTCCAAATGAACCGTTGTTTCAATTTGATCAGGACAGGAAGCTTTTTAAGGAAATAAGAAAAAATCTGGAAGAAAACAATATAGGAATTATGGATATAGAGCTTGCAAGAGTAAGAGAAGACCTCAAAGTGGAGGACTATGAATCAGCTTTTGCAGCAGGAGCCGAACTTGGAGCTACAGATGTACTTTCAAGTATCTGGACAGAAGACAGGAAATTTGCGGCTGAGGAATTTTCAAAGATTTGCGATTTGGCTGCAAAATATAATTTAAAGGTGAATCTTGAATTTGTAACCTTTGCAGGAATCAAGGGCTTGTCTGATGCCCTCGAGATCATGGATGAGGTTCAAAGACCAAATGCCTTCTTGATGGTGGATACACTACATGCTCACAGGTCTTTAGTCTCCCCCGAAGACTTGAAAAAAGTAGACCGTGAAAAATTCGGTTTTATCCATCTTTGTGATGGGCCCGGAGCTATACCTTCCCTGGAGGACCCGAGCATGATCGGAGTTGCCAGGGAAGGGAGGCTCTACCCAGGTATGGGAGGGATTGACATTAAGGGTTACCTGAAGGCGATGCCATCAAATCCAATATCCATAGAACTTCCCAACTCAACTGAATTTAATGCCAGGGGAGCAGCCGGGCATGCCGCACAATGTCTTATACATGCAAAGAAGTACTTTGAAGAAAACGGGATAGTGTAATTGGATTAAAGTAAGGGAGGAATAAGATGAAAGTTGAATCAAAACCTAGAATGATAGACATGAAAGTTGACATAGACACAAAGATGATAACCCTTTTGGGACAACCACTGAGACAGTCCTATGCTGCAAGGATGCAGAACACAGCCTACACTGCTGCAGGAATAAACATGCTGTACTTCTATACAGAAACAGGAAATGAAAACCTGGAGGACATAGTCAAGGGGATTAAGCATATGAACTTTGCGGGTTTTGCTGTTACCAAACCAAATAAGGTTGAAATCATGAAGTATGTCGATGAGGCTGATCCGCTTTGTAAAAAGATGAATGCAAGCAATACAGTAGTCATGAAAGATGGAAAGCTTAAGGCATATAATACTGATGGTACTGGATTTTACAGGTCGCTAATTGAGGAATTACCTGACTTGAAGGTTGATGAAACTGCATTCTTTAGTCTTGGAGCAGGGGGGGCAGGAAGAGCCATCTGTTGTGTGCTTGCATACAATGGTGCTAAGAAAAT
This sequence comes from Soehngenia sp., assembly GCA_024637045.1. GTDB lineage: Bacteria > Bacillota > Clostridia > Tissierellales > Tissierellaceae > Gudongella. Next base: position 82,296 of record JAGXFX010000007.1, on the reverse strand, counting down.
ATATATTTCAAACAGAACCATGTCAAAGGCAGAAGATCTTGCTAGAGAAATAAACGAAAACTTTGCCAATGTTGCTGAAGTCGTTGATATGACCGATGAAGAAGCATTCAAAGCAAAACTTTCTGAATCAGATATAATAATGAACAACACAGGACTTGGGATGGCTTCATGTTGTGATATGACACCGATTTCCAAAGAGTATCTAGACCCTGAGCAAATATGCTTTGATGCAACTTATAACCCATCAAAAACCTTATTCTTAAAGGAAGCAGAAGAAGTAGGATGCAAAATAATCAACGGACTTGGAATGTCACTATATCAAGGTGCGGAACAGATAGAGTTATGGAGTGGTGTTAACGCACCAATTGAAGCAATGCGCAATGAGTTGTTGGCGATTCTTTCAGAAAAAGAATAGAACTGATTAACTACAAGGTGTATTTGACTTCTGCGAAGGAAGGAGGAAAATATGTCAGTTATTAAATGGATAGATGAGCATTTTGAAGAATCCATACTTATTGTTTTGTTGGCACTAATTTCCAGTATAATGATGATGCAGATTATTGCAAGGACATTTTTCAGTTCTTTTAGCTGGCCTGAAGAGTTTGCAAGATACTGCTATATTTGGACAGTTTTTCTGTCGCTGGGTTATACAATCAAGAAGGGAAATATGCTTAGAGTAGGTGTTGTTATGGATCTTCTCCCGATCAAGCTGAGGAAGTCATTAGAGATATTGGGAAATATATTGATGTTGGTTGTATTAGTAATTTTCTTTAGGTACTCGATTGAATATACAGGGAAATTAATGATTACTGGTCAAACATCTCCTGCAATGCAGATCCCAATGTGGATAATGTATATTTCTACAATTGTTGGATTTGGACTTGGAGCAGTTAGGATGTTGCAGGAAATAGTATCAAATTTTAGAAATTTCAATAAAGAGGACGTTGAAACAACAATAGAAGCCACCATAAAGGAAGCAAAAGAAGAAGTTAAGCTTACGACTCATAAAAAAGCAGAAAATCAAGGGACATCGGGAGGTGACATGTAATGGCATTTTGGATATTTCTAGTATTCTTGGTTTCCTTGGTATTTGCAGTACCAATTGCCATGAGCATGGTATTCGGAGCCTTGACACCTCTAGTTCTTGGAGGAACAGGAAGTTCAATACAGCAGTTAATAGCAAATAGTTTTTCAGGATCAGATACTACACCGATACTGGCAGTGCCATTGTTCATCCTTGGCGGTGTGTTAATGGCAGAGGGTGGAATCTCAAAGAGACTTTTCAATTTCTTTGCTTATTTTGTAGGGAATCTCCCAGGAGGACTTCCCTGTGCTGTAATACTTACATGTTTGTTCTACGGTGCAATATCAGGATCTGGGCCTGCAACTACTGCTGCAGTTGGTGCTATGACAATACCGTTTCTAGTTGAGATGGGATATGACAAGACCTGGTCATCAGGTATGATAGCAACAGCAGGAGGACTTGGGGTAATAATACCACCTTCAATTCCATTTGTACTTTACTCTCTAGCCACAGGAGTTTCCACAGGAGCTCTTTTCCTTGCAGGAATACTACCTGGAATCCTTATTGGTGTATTTATGATGGCATATGCTGTTTACTACAGCATCAAAAAGGGTGAGGATAAGGAAAAAATAAGCAGGAAGATGAAAGAAATAAGAGGAGCAGGACTTTTCAAACTGTTTAGAGAAAGCTTTTGGGCACTCCTTTCACCTGTAATAGTTCTCGGAGGAATATATTCAGGTAAGGTAACACCAACTGAAGCGGCTGTAATTTCAGTTTTCTACTCACTGTTTGTTTCATTGATTATATATAAATCCTTTACCTTCAAGGAAATAATACCCTTCCTTGGAAAGGCAGTAAAGACCTATGCACCACTGACATTTGTTCTGGCATTTGCAACAGCTTTTGGTAGAGTACTTGCATTGGCAAAAGCACCTGCGCTAATTGAAAACTTTATACTTTCCAATTTCACATCAACACTATCGGTTTTAACAGGAATAGTAGTAATATTCCTGATTCTGGGAATGGTAATGGACACAGGTCCTGCAATAGTAATTCTGGCACCAATCCTACTTCCGGCCGTACAATCACTGGGAGTTGACCCTGTACACTTTGGTGTTATAATGGTTTGCTGTCTGTCAATTGGACTAGCTACACCGCCATTTGGATTGGATCTTTTCGTAGCTGGAACAATTTCAGATGTAGCGCCAATGAGCGTTGCAAAAAAAGCAGTTCCGTTCATACTTTCGTTTGCAGTAGCATTGTTCTTGATAACATATGTTCCATGGTTTAGCCTTGCTTTCCTATAGAGGGAAAGCAAGTAAAATAAACGAAAACAAAGGGGAGGAAAAAAGAATGAAAAAAGCTTTATTATTACTTTTAGTGTTAGTTATGGTCCTAGTACCTGTAGGATGTTCACAGGACACACCAGCAGAAGAACCTGCAGCTGAAGAACCAGCAGCTGAAGAACCAGCAACAGAAGAACCAGCAGCAGAGGGTTTCGATGCACTTGAGCCAGTAAAACTGATCGGTGCAGACAATTCAGGAGTTGGAGCAGCAGCACAACTTTACGGAGAATTAGTAGCGGAGAAAGTAGCAGATATAACTGGTGGTCAGCTTACTGTTGATTATTTCCCAAATAGCCAACTTGGTAACGACCAGGAGCTTCAGGCTCAGATGCTTGCCGGAGATATTGACTTTGTAATCGCACAGACTGCACAAACTGTATCATTTGTACCTGAAGTGGCAATTTTTGACCTGCCAATGGTATTTGCAAAATATGATGCAGAAACAATCGGTTCCGCTTTGAACGAAAGTGCATTCTACGACAAGATAAATGAAGCTTACAAAGCAAAGAACATGTATGTACTTCATTATCTTCAGGGAGGAACTTTCAGAGAGACCACATCAAACAAGAACATCCAGTCAATTGAGGACTTCAATGGTCTAAGCATTAGAACAATGGAAAATCAGAACCACATGGCGTTCTGGAGAGGATTGGGAGCATCTCCTACACCACTTCCATGGCCAGAAGTATACGTATCACTGCAACAGGGACTTGTACAGGCACAGGAAAATGCAACAGATACAAATGTTGGTGCAAACTTCCAAGAAGTACAGGATTACCTGATTATGACACACCACATTCTTTATGTTAACCAATTCTTGATAAATGCAGAGAAGATGGATAGTCTTGACCCACTTTACCAAGAAGCTTTGGTACAAGCAGTTAAGGAAGCGGCAGCAGAAATTGAATCTGAACTTGCAAATATAAACGAAGAAAACAAGAATATTCTTGTTGATGGTGGAATGGAACTAGTTGAGTTTGATGCAGCATTCATAGACGAGGTTCTTGAAATATCACAGCCAGTTTATGATTCAATTGCTGAAGACATAGGACAAGATTATGTAGATTCACTATTGGAAGCATTGGAACAATAACAGAAAACAAGTAGTTTAGGGGGTGGCCACGGCTATCCCCCTTTTTTTATTACGAATAGGAAATTTCTGCTTTTTTGAATCATAAAATTTCCGTAGATGAGTATCATAAAAAGCTTCCTCAATTCATCTTTAGATGCTTTTTTATAAAATACTAAACTTTAAAAATATTCTGTAAATGAATGACAAGTATTATATAATAAGGGTAGTTGGATAATATATAATACAAGCACATATAACACATACTGGAGGGGAAAATATGTTGAAGAAAACGAGACTGACAGATCCGGTGTTGGCGGGTCTGGTGGATGAAGAACTATATAGACAGCAGCACAATATTGAAATGATAGCATCAGAATCAACTGTGCCAGTACCGATTATGGAGTTAAGTGGAAGCGTGTTTACCAACAAGACCCTTGAAGGTTATCCTGGAGCACGATACCAGGCTGGATCTCAAGTTGCTGACAAGGTTGAAAGGCTGGCAAACGAAAGGGCAAAGGAGTTGTTTCATGCAGAGCATGTAAACATCCAGTCTTACTCAGGATCAACTGCAAACTACACTGTATTTGCCTCAATCCTTAAACCAGGGGACAAAATACTCAGCATGAGACTTGATCAAGGTGGACATCTTACCCACGGAAGTCCTGCTAACTGGGTAAGCAAGATATATGACCACTCCTTTTATGGGGTGAATTCAGAAACTGAACAAATTGATTACAATGACCTTGAGAAAAAGGCAATGGAAGATAGACCAAAGCTAATTATAGCTGGGGGAAGTTCATATCCAAGACTTATTGACTATGAGAGAATTTCCGAGATTGCAAAGGAGGTTGGAGCATATTTTATGGTGGATATGGCACATATTGCTGGACTGGTGGCAGCTGGAGTCATTCCAAGTCCAATACCTCATGCTGATTTTGTATCTTCATCCACAACCAAGACATTTTGTTCAGCAAGAAGTGGCATGGTATTTTGCAAAAAAGAGCATGCAAAACTTCTGGATAAGGGAACATTCCCCGGTTCCTTGGGGTCATTGCATCTTACAACCATGGCAGCGAAGGCATGGTCTTTCAAGTATGCTGCGAGTGATGAATTCAAAGAGATCATGGAGCAGGTTGTCGTAAATGCAAGGAAACTGGCAGAGGAACTCAAAGGACATGGCTTTAGAATTGTAAGCGATGGAACTGACAATCATCTTTTGGTAGTTGATTTAAGAGGAAAAGGTATTACAGGTGATAAATTCCAGACTGCTCTTGACTCAGTGGGTATAACTGTAAATAAGAACCTGATTCCTTTTGATCCTGAAAAGCCATCAATAACCAGCGGTGTCCGAATAGGTCTTACGGCAATTACACAAAGGGGACTGAGAGAAAAAGAGATAATTCAGATTGCAGAGATAATGAACCTCATCGCAAATGCACCGGATGATAAGAAGGTACTTGAAGATTGCAAAGTAAGTGCACAAGCGCTTATTTCAAACTTTCCACTTTATCCTGAGGGAACATTTATCGATTAGAAAAGATATGGAGGAGATAATATGACAATTCTTGAAAGAGGATCATACAAGCACCAGATGCCAACACAGAATCCATTTGTAGCATCCATGCACCATCTAGATCATTTCCCAGCAGGCAATGGAAAATTGGGACCAACTGAAATAAAAAAGGAGAATGAAGGATTTGACCTCAGTGCTGACTGGAGAATGTATTACGGCAAGAAAGTACCAGGATTCCCCGCTCATCCTCACAGAGGCTTTGAAACAATAACAATAGTTAAGGAGGGTTTTGTAGACCATACTGATGGATTGGGCTCAAGGGGAAGATATGGACAGGGAGATGTTCAGTGGATGACTGCTGGAAAGGGACTTCAGCACTGTGAGATGTTCCCTCTGATAAACGAGGATAAACCTAATACCATGGAGCTATTTCAGGTTTGGCTCAGCCTGGACCATGCTCATAGAATGGTTGAACCTGACTACAAGATGCTATGGAACGAGGAAATACCAAGGATATCAATTGGCGAAAAGGGTAAGGAAACAAGAGTCACACTTATTGCAGGAGAATTAAAAGGAATAAAAGCTGTCAGACCAACAAAGGATTCCTGGGCTAATAATCCAGGTAACAGACTTTCCATTCAATTGATTGAATTGGATCCTGATGCGGAATATAAGCTCCCGAAAGCGAGTCCTACGATGAACCGGTCGATTTACAACTACTTTGATGGAGTTGTTCTGGTCGAAGGAAAAGAATTAAGGAAGAAGATGTATATGTTTCTTAAAGCAGATGAAGAGACCAAGATCAACAACATGTCAGATTCAGTTATAAAGCTGCTACTTCTGGAATCAGAACCAATTGATGAACCGATCCTTGCATATGGGCCATTTGTTATGACTACCAAGGAGGAAATTAAGCAGGCATATGATGATTATCAGAGAACACAGTTCGGTGGTTGGCCATTTTCTGAGCAGGAGGTTGCACACGATAAATCCATGAAAAGATTTGCTGAATATCCTGACGACAGTGTTGAAAGACCTTAATACGCAAGGTGGTTTAGCCACCTTGTTTTTTTGTGCCCGGTTGGAAAATGATGGAGTAATTGGTGCAAACCATAATTATGGGTATATAATTACTGCCACATGGATGGAGGTGAGCACATAATGATTCTAGGGAAATTGATTAACTTATGCAAGAACACATCTACACATGGTAATATGGATATTGATATAGAGGGAGTGTGTTATGATTCAAGAAAGTGTGAAAAAAATTATCTGTTTATTGCAATTACAGGTTTAAGTGATGATGGGAACAAACACATTTCAGATGCTGTTGATAACGGTGCAGTAGCTGTTATAACTGAAATACTATCAGATGAATCCCTGGAAAGGATTACATATACAAGAGTGGATGACAGCAGAAAGGCCTTGTCAATAATTTCTAACAAATTCTACGGGAGCCCTTCTGAGAGAATAAGAACGATTGGTGTTACTGGAACAAATGGGAAAACCAGCAGCACATATTTTATAAGACAGATATTTGAAAATGCTGGGAAAAGAATCGGTGTAATAGGAACGCTTGGTGCACAATTTGAGAACATGAACAGAAATCTTATAAACACAACTCCGGAATCTCTTGATATTCAGATGCTCTTAAGTGAGATGGAATTACTCGGGGCTGAGTATGTTGTTATGGAGACATCATCTCAAGGCGTGGACATGGGTAGAGTGGATCACATAACCTTCAGGGGAGGTGTATTTACAAACCTGACACAGGATCATCTGGACTATCACAAAACAATGGAAAACTACTATCAGGCAAAGAAGAGATTTCTCAAAATGCCTTCAGACTATCTTGTTATCAATAAGGACAATTATTATGGTGAAAGATTTTTATCTGAATCCGTTGGTACGACTGCTATAACTATTGGTTTTGGAATAGGAAATAATGTAGATGCAAAGCTAACAAGTATAGTATATTATTCCGATAACACGCAGTTTTCACTCCAGCTAAGGGGCGAAAGTTTTGACTTTATTACAAACCTCGCAGGAGAATTCAATATATACAATGTCTCAGGAGCAATACTGGTTGCCCTCCAGGAGGGGATTTCATATGATTCGATATATGAGTCTGTGAAGAACCTCAGTAATGTTCCAGGAAGAATGGAGAGGGTGGATATCAGGGGTGAATTCCAGGTTGTAATTGACTACGCCCATACTCCTGATGGACTATATAATGTTCTTTCGGCACTGAGAAAATCATGCAAGGGAAGGCTCATCACTATATTTGGAGCAGGTGGAGACAGGGACAGAGATAAACGATCTATTATGGGAGAAATTGTTTCGAAAATGAGTGATATCTGCATTGTTACATCGGACAATCCAAGGTGGGAGGATCCAGAAAGAATAATAGAAAATATATTGACAGGAGTTAGCAAGACAAACAAGGAGTATCGAGTAATTTCTGATAGGTATGAAGCAATAAGAGAAGGAATAAGTTTAGCCCAGAAAAATGACATTATACTCGTTGCAGGAAAAGGGCACGAAATATGGCAGTCAATCAAGGGAGTAAACCATCCGTTTGATGAAAAAGAAATTATCATTCAACTCGCAGAGGAAAGGTTTGGAATCAATAAGTAGAATTTAAGAGTTTCTAACTGTTGTGTTGGGTATCAATACTATGTTAGCAACTGAAACAGCAACAAGCCTTAAGAAGAATCGGTACAATAAAAGGAGGCAACCATGGAAGAGAAATTAATAACAAATGAACAATTATCAATGGCGCTTTATGAATCATTGAAAAAAAGAAAAACAATGAAACCTTTGAGCATGACAAACACAAATCTTTCAGTCGAGGATGCATATGATATTCAAATGAGAAATGTAAAAAGAGCACTGGAAGAGGGCGAAGTGTTAACTGGGAAGAAAATAGGATTGACATCAAAAGGAATGCAGCAACTATTGAATATAACTGAACCTGATTTCGGGCATCTTTTTAAAAGTATGGAAATTGAAAACGGTGGCACGGTTTCATTGGATAGGGCTATACAACCAAGGGTGGAAGGTGAAATAGCATTCGTTCTAAAGGAAGATTTGGAAGGACCGGGTGTGACCATTGAGGATGTTTTTGAAGCAACTGATTATGTATGTGCTGCAATTGAGATTGTTGACAGTAGAATAGAGGACTGGCAGATAAAGCTTGTGGATACAATTGCTGATAATGGATCAAGCGCTCTCTATGTTTTAGGAGATAACAAGGTGGGAATTAACGACGTATCCTTACCTGAGGTTGAAATGACCCTATATAAGAATGGCGAAGTTTCAAATAAGGGTTTTGGAAAGGAAGTGCTTGAGAACCCAGCAATGGGTGTTGCATGGCTGGCAAACAAGCTTCATGATTTGGGGGATTCTTTAAAGAAGGGTGAAGTGATTCTCTCAGGTGCATTCACTGTATCACCGGAAGCAGCTGCAGGCGACGAATTCAGATGTGAGTTCAGTGGGTTGGGAGTAGTTGAAGTTAAATTTAAGTAAGATATAAATTGGCATCCGAAAGGGTGCCTTTTTCAATGGAAAGTTTTATAACAACTGACTCAAAGGCCTTTGTTATGGTAATATAATGATAAGGACAGAAAATTGATGAATGAGAATTATACAGGAGGGATATTGTGGCTATAAAGATTTTCCATACTGCAGATATACATATTGGCATGAGATTTAACAGTTACCCTGATGCAGTTAAGGAACTTTTAAAGGATGCCAGGGTAGAATCAATAGAAAGAATGGTCAAAATTGCAAACAGGGAGGGCTGCGACCTTTTCGTTATTGCGGGGGACCTGTTTGATAAAACAACCGGTATTGACAAAAAGACTCAGACAGTAGTGGCAAAGCACCTTTCAAGATTTGAAGGAAGCTGTGTTGCAATACTCCCAGGTAACCACGACTATCATACAGAGATGGTCGATCTATGGAAAAGCTTTCTTTCTCTTGTGGATGAAAAGGTTCTATTCCTTGGGGATGAAAAGCCATACTCACTCCAGGAATTTGGACTGAATGCAACAATATATCCAGCAGGCTGTCATTCAAAACACTCAGACCAGAATAACCTTGGATGGATTCGAGAAGAAGATATAGATTCTGGTTTAGTGAATATAGGAGTTGGTCATGGAGCTCTGGCAGGAATTTCTCCAGACCTTGATAATCAGTACTTTAACATGAGTATTGAGGAGCTTGAGAGCATCCCTGTGGATGTCTGGCTTATGGGACATACTCATATAAGCTACCCAGAGAATGACAAGGTGAACAATTGGAAGGTATATAATCCCGGGACACCAGAACCGGATGGGCTTGACTGCAGTCACAATGGAAATGGTTGGGTTATCAATGTACATGAAAAGGATGATATTCAAGCAAGCAGGATAACAACTGGAAAGTACAAATTTAAGGATGAGGAGTTCTATCTTGAATCAATTGAGGATTACAGGAAAATCGAGGAATTTTTCAAGGAGTATAAAGATAATACCATAGCCAGAATAAGACTTAAAGGAACACTTGATGAGGATGCCTACAAGCACAGACTTCAAGTGATAAAGAACCTTGAAGAGCAGATTATATACCTTGTACTTGAGGACTCAGACCTTAAGATAAGAATAAATTCAGATAAGATCAAGAAGGAATTCACTCAGGGATCATTTCCAGAGCAAATGCTGATTTATCTGCAGGATGATGAAGAAGCACTGCAGCTGGCATATGAAATCATTTCGGAGGTGAGGAAATGATAATCAGGGGATACTCAACCAGACAATTTGCAGGAATTAAGAACATCGAGATACAGTTTGATGAGAATCTCAATGTGGTTCTTGGACCAAACGAGGCAGGTAAGAGCACCATGGTCAATGGCATTGTTTCTACACTTTTTAACAGTGTCAAGGTGGGTGACAGGTCATCTCATGACAAGGAATTCAAGAAAAGGTTTATGCCCCATCCAGGCGGGGACTACATTGACGGGATAGTACATATAAAAATAGATGGAGAAGATTACACTCTCGAAAAGGAATGGGGGATGTCTCCTTCTATTAAATTTACACTTCCTGACGGAACGGTTATGAAGGATGAGAAGGCAATAGACAATTATCTAAGGGAAGCTATTGTATTCGGTGAGGAAACCTACAAAAGAATTATTTTCGCAAAACAGGAGGATTTAAAGGATGCAATTCAGCTTATGACATCCCACAATGAGACTAATGTAGAAGTTGGGGATTTCCTAAGGCAAACGGTTATGGAGCTGGATGGAGTATCAATGGATGAACTTGAAACGAGGATTGAGTCACAATTGGATGAAATGTTCAAAAGATGGGATGTGGAAAAGGAATATCCAGAAAACAACAGAGGAATAAACAATCCATATAAAGTTGGAATCGGTAGGATAGTAGAGGGATTCTATAAAAAGGAAGACCTTCAGCAAAAGCTTAAGGATGCAAGAAAACGAGAACAGGAACTTGAAGAGTCCTACAGTACATTTAAAGATCTGGAGACAAACCTTGCCAACATCAGGAAGAGAAAAGCTGAACTTGAAGAGATTGAAACTGATATAAGTAGAAGGATAAAGCTGGAGCCTGGGATAAAAGAGACTGAAAGGGAGATTGACGAGCTCAAGGAAATCAACAAGAACTGGCCAGGTAGAAGGAAAAGACTTACAGAATTGCTCGAAGCGATAGATAGTCTAAGTGGAAAACTTAAGGATCTGGATAAAGAAAAGGACCTTGCAGGCAAAGCAGGTGAAAGAGACAGGTTAACGAAGAAAATAGTAGATATCGAAAATGCAGAAAAAGAGCTTAAGGATATTGAAAAAGAAATCAAAGCTGAACTGGAAGTTACTAGTGAAGACATCGACTTCCTGGATGAAAAGAGCCTTCAGCTTAAGGAAGCCCTTATGGTTATTAATGCTGTAAACATTAAGGGTAAAGTTATAAAGGTGCCTGATGAAACAGATATTTTCGTGTCGGAAGGTCTTGAAGAGCAGAAGTTAACAAATAAAGGCGATGAGTTTTCAGCCAAGGGAATTCTTACCATAAAAAGCAGTGATGGTCTTGAGATTAAAATTTCTGCTGGTGAGCAGGACATTGAAAAGACAGTGGAAGATGTTGAGTTGTTCAGGAAGCAAATATCGGAAAGGCTGGAAAAGCTAGGAGTAGAGTCTATTCAGGATGCAAAGATCATAAGAACCGTACAGATAAACCTTGAAGACAAGGCGGAGAAGATCCAAACAAAACTTCAGATTCTCCTTGGGGAGGAGACACTTGAGGAGATTAAAGAGTTGCTATCTGAGCTGCAGGGATTGGAAAATGCCAGGGATATCGATGATATTACAAAGGAAATAGAAATTGTAAGTGAGCAGCTACTTCAAAAGAGAATCGAGAAGAGCCAGGTTATAGATGTACTGACATCATGGGAAGAAAAATACAATTCAGAGGATGACCTTTTTGATATTATAGTAGATAAAAGAGCCGAGATAAAAGTTAAGGCAATGGAACTGAAGCCATTAAAGGAAATACCTGAAGAATTTGAAACATCTGATGATTTCTTCCAGACATTAAGAGTATTAAGAAATGAATTGGAGAGTCTCAATACTGAATACTTCAGTGCAAAGGAAAGATACTCAGAGTGCGAAAGGAATCTTCCTGATACAACCTTCGAGGAGATGCAGACAGAGTTTAAGTCCGCTCAGAGAGAATTCAACAGACTTGTTAGAAAAGGAGAGTCCCTTATTAGAATAAAGAAAGCTTTTGTTGATACAAAAGTAAAGATGGATCATGATACAGATAAGCCTTTGGTCGAATCAATGTCAAAATACATGAAAATCCTAACGAATAATAACTATGACATAAAGGAAATTGGGGAATCCATGAAAATAATCTTGGAGAACAAGAGCTCTGTTGAAATTCCAACTGAGTTACTTTCCACAGGAACAAGAGATTCTGTGGGGCTGGCTGTAAGACTTGCACTTGCAGAGAACCTACTAAGGGACAGAAAGGGAATGCTTGTTTTGGATGACTGCCTGGTGGATATGGATCCAGAGAGAAAAGAAAATGCAGTAAAGATGATAACAGAATTTTCCAGGAAACATCAGGTGATATTTACAACATGTAGTCCACAGACAGCTGAACAGCTTAGTGGAAATACAATAGAGCTTCAATAGGGCGGTAATTGGATGAAAGAGATAATTTTAGACAACATAAAAATTCAGATGACCAGAAAGAATATAAAGACCTTGAGACTTTCCGTACATCCTCCGGATGGAGAAGTAAGACTTTCTGTTCCCAATGGAGTAAGTGAAGAGGCTGTAGAGGAGTTTATTGATTCAAGGGAGGAATGGGTTAAAAGACAGATTAAAAAGGTTAATAACACACCTAGAGAAGCTCCAAAAGGGTATATAGCAGGTGAGACACATATGTTTCTAGGTAAGGAATATATACTCCGTATTCAAGATGCATTCGGTAAACAAAGAGCAGAAATCTTAGACTCGGAACTGGTACTCTTTGTCAAAGAAGGACACACAAAGGAAAAACGTGAAAAGCTTATAAAAGAGTGGTACAGGGCACAATTAAAAATCATGATACCCAAATTGATAGCAAAGTGGGGTCATGTTATGAAAGTTGAAGTAAAGGACTGGGGAGTCAAGGATATGAAGACTCGCTGGGGAACCTGCAATGTAAGGGATAAAAGAATTTGGATTAATCTTCAGCTGGCAAAAAAGGATGAAAAATTCATTGAGTATATCATTGTACACGAAATGACTCATCTTCTGGAAAGACTGCATAATGAAAAATTCAAGAAACATATGACAAAATTTCTCCCTGGATGGGAGGAACTAAAGAAGGGACTTAATGGTATGGAATAGTATTAGTTTGTGACAGAAAAATACTACAAAACATAGAAAATCATAAATGTGTTATAATATATTCTATAGCCGAAGAATAATATAATAAATGATGGATGAGGTTGATTTGAATGAAGATTATGGACAAACTATTCAATGGCAAGGGTTATATAGATGGTATAACAATAATAAATTTGCAAGGAGAAATTCTATTCACAGCTAAATTCAATAATAAGTTAAATTCAAATCCTGAAGAAGATTATGAAGTAGTTGGAGAGAATTTCCTTGATATTTACGAGAATTTAACTGAAGAGACCAGTAGTACTTATAAAGCAATGACATTGGGGATTCCAATTTATAAAGAACAACAAATGTTAAAATCTAAAGGAAGAGACGAGATTGTCATAACTTCTTTATCAATCCCGATTAAATCAGGGAATACAATTGTGGGAGGAATCGATTTATCTGTTAGTGAAGATGGAGAGAGTTCACTAGATGATAATCGGAATGATGATAATAATATATCTGATGATAAAGACATGCTTAAAGTTGACTCATTTAAGTATAATAAAGTTGAAACCCTTCATAGAGAAGGTCATAATGCTAAATATACTTTGGGTAGTATCATTACAAAGAACAAGAAAATGCTGGAGCTTAAAGAATACGTAAAAGTAGCAGCTAAATGTAATTTACCGACGTTGATCTACGGAGAGACTGGGACAGGTAAGGAATTGTTTGCCCAAGCACTTCACAACTGCAGTCCTCGAAAAAGCAGACCTTTTATTTCACAAAATTGTGCAGCCATACCAGAAAATTTATTGGAAAGCATATTGTTTGGTACATCCAAAGGAGCATTTACAGGTGCTGTAGATAATATTGGATTAATAGAAATGGCCAACGGAGGGACTTTGTTTTTAGATGAGATAAATTCAATGCCACTTCATTTGCAGCCAAAGCTTCTTAGAGTTCTCGAGGAAGGTACTTTAAGGAGGATAGGGTCATTAGTAAACATCAAGATTGATGTAAAGATAATCGCTGCTATGAATGAAGAGCCTTTAAGAGCCATTGAAAACAAAGAATTAAGGAGTGATATTTATTATCGACTTAATGCGATGAATTTCAACATACCTCCTTTAAGAGATAGAAAGGATGACATCCCGATATTACTAGACTTCATGGTCTCGAAGTATAACAGTATGTTCAACAAGAACATCCAATATATTACGAAAAATGTCTTGGGAGAGATTTCAAAGTATGACTGGCCAGGCAACATACGTGAACTAGAAAACATAATGGTGTACGCCATGAGTATGGTTGATGAAACAAAAGAAAATCTTGAGTTTTCAGATGTGGAATCAAAATTGGATGAACTTCTTATTTCTGACGTTACGCAACAGATAGAACTAGATGTTGACACAAAATCACTAAAGGAATCAGTAAAAGAATATGAACGTAGAATAATTGATATTACATTGAGAAGTACTGAATATAATATTGCAAAGGCAGCTATAAAATTATCAATTCCTAGGCAAACTCTTCAAAGGAAGGTGAAGGAGCATAATTTAATATAGTTCAAAAGCTCAAAAATGATTACCTCAAAGCCCATTAATGGGCTTTTTTAGTTTTTTAATACTTCTCTATTTTCTGTCAATCTAGCTATATGAACCAGATGTAGTAATGAAATATAGAAAATAAACATGGCATAAAAATTGCAATGTATAATTAGTAATAAAATATAAGGAGGGGTTGTATGAATTTTGGCGTTCTTAAAGACATTAAGGATGGAGAGTATAGGGTAATTGCAACACCAGTTGAAGTTTCCGCTATTGTCGATGATGGGCATGATGTATTTGTCCAGAAAAGTGCTGGTGAATTGGCTGGATTTCATGACCAAGAGTATATTTCTGCAGGAGCAATGATTCTTGACACAATGGAGGAAATTTACAAGACATGTGACCTAGTAGCAAAAGTTAAAGAAATTGAATCGGTGGAATATGATTTGCTTAGAGAAGGTCAGATTGTTTTTACTTGCATTCATCCAGCGGGTCATCCGGAAGAAGTACAAGCTTTGCTTGACAAGAAAGTTATTGCATTTACTGCAGAGGATTCCCATAGATATGGATCACCAAACGCTGAAGCAGCAGGAAAACAAGGAGCTCTATTTGGATTGGAATCACTTTTGTCAATCAATGGAGGAAGCGGAAAATTTGTTAGTGGTTTGGCTGGTGCACCAGGAATTAAAGTCGTAATTCTAGGTGGTGGTATAGTTGGGAAAAGTGCACTCCAGGTTGTTCAATCTCTTGGAGCATGGGTCACATTAATGGATATAAATATTTTAACTTTGAGAGAAATTGGAAAACTATACAATGAGAAAGTTAACACAGCTATATCTTCAAGGTACAACATTAAGAAATTATTACCAGAAACTGATCTGCTAATCAACTGCGTAAAGTGGCCAAAAGGAAGCAAAGAGTTCTTAATTGACAGAGAAATGGTGAAGTCTATGCCTAAAGGTTCAGTGATTGTAGACATAAGTAATGACTACGGTTGCATAGAAACATTCAGAGAGACCACACATGCAGATCCAAGATATGTTGAAGAAGGAGTCGTTCATTATTGTGTAGGTAATATTCCAGGGGCTATTTCAAACTCAACATCTATTGCATATGCTGCTTCAGTGCTTCCACATCTAAGAAACTTATTAAACTTGGGAGTAGAAGAAGCGTGTATAAAAGATGGATTTTTAAGAAGGAGCATGACAGCTCACAAAGGTTATCTAACTCATGAAGAAACAAGCGCACTTCAAAATAGACCATGGATTAAACCAGAAGATTTATTGGATATTGCAGATAAGAATCTAGACAAAGCACCACCAGCTACAGTTACTAGATCAAATAATTTTATTAAAAAATAAAAAGGAGTGGTAAAATGGAAGCAATGGATCTTGGTATATTATCACTAGTACCAGCAATTATAGCAATTGTACTATCATTTGCAACTAAGAATACAGTTATAGCATTGATGGTGGCTTGTATTACAGGTACACTAATGGCAGGAGAAGGTTTACTTGGATTTCCAAATCTCTTAAAAGCTAGTCTTGGTAGTTCAAGCTTTGCATGGGTTATGCTTTTGAACACATTTATTGGAATATTAGTAGCATTCTTTCGTAAAACAGGTGCAATACAGGGATTCGCAGAATACATACAGAATAAGCACCTAAGTAGAAGAGCTATACAGCTTGTGGCATGGTTCTTAGGTATGTTTGTTTATTTCAGTGACTCATTTAGTCCACTTTTCGTAGGAACTACAATGAGAGGTATATCTGATAAAGCTAAGATATCAAGAGAGAAACTAGCTTACATAGCTGACTCAGGAGCAGCGCCAGTAAGTGTGTTAGTTCCAATAACCGGATGGGCAGCTTACCTAAGCGGTTTGGCAATTGGTGTTGGGGCAATAGTGACCCAGGAAGATGCGATGGGCTTATTTTTAAAAGCTATACCGTACAATTTCTACGCTTTGTTTACAATTGTATTTGTTGGTCTAATTGCAGGTGGAGTCATTAAAGACTTTGGACCTATGAAAAAAGCAGAAGATAGAGCCATTAATGAAGGAAAAGTTCTAAGGGATGGAGCTATTCCTCTAATAGGTAGAGAGCTGACAGAGATGGAGTCATATCCTGGTTTGAAACCAAGAGTTTTCCTTAACTTCCTATTACCAGTATTGATGATTATTACTATTGCAATGGGAACATACTTAGCATTAAAATCTGCAAAAACTATGGAAGCATTTCTATTTGTGCTGATATTCATGGGTGTTAGCATGTTCTTCCAAGGAATCCCGTTCAATGAAATTATGGATACTGCAACCAATGGAATCAAAGGAGCTGTGCCAGCAGTTGTAATACTAGCTTTGGCTTACTCCATAAATACACTTTCCAGAAATATTGGTACAGCCAATTACATAGTTTCTGTTACTGAAGATTTCTTGACACCACAACTGTTGCCAGCAATAGTATTTATAATTGCAGCTATAGTAGCATTTTCAACTGGTTCATCATGGGGTACATTTGCAATAACGATGCCTATTGCTCTTCCACTGGCATTTGCTTTTACAGGTGGAGCGGTTACACCTCTTGTTATGGCGTCATTTGCTGCAGTAGCTGGAGGAGGAGTATTTGGAGACCACTGTTCACCTCTTTCTGACACAACAATACTTGCATCAACAGGTGCAGCTGCTGACCATATTGACCACGTTAAGACACAGCTACCATATGCATTGATATGTGGAGGAGTTGCAGTAGCTGGATATCTGGCAATTGGCTTTATAAGCTTGTAATTCTAAAACAATATATAAATAAATAATTAATAGATACCTCCCTAAGAATCAAGCTCGGATTAAATCTCCTAGCTTGATTCTTTATTTTGAGTATAAGGGGGTATAATATAAATCGTAAGTACTTGCAAAACAAAATTGATCTGGTAGGATTCATGAGTAAGAATTGGAGGAAATAACATGAAAAAGGTTCAACCAAAATACAAAGCAGAAAACAAGGGACATTATTCACCAGGAGTAATTTCAAATGGGATGTTATATGTGTCAGGACAGCTTTCAATTGATCCTGATACAAGGGAGCTACCCGAAGGTGGAGTAAAGAAACATGCTAAGCAAGCACTGGACAACCTTGACAGAGTACTAAAAGAAGCGGGAATTGGAAAAAACAATGTGGTACAGTGCAGAGTCTATGTTACGGATGTTCAGAATTGGGATGCAGTAAATGAAGTTTATGAGGAATATTTTGGAGAGCACAAGCCAGTGCGGGTTGTAGTTCCAGTACCTGAGCTTCACGGAGGATCTCTTGTGGAAATTGAAGCAATGGCTGAAATTGAATAGATTGATACTTAATTTAGAGGGGAGATGGATTCAATGATTACTCGTAGAATGAAAATTTCCATTATAACGGGCATACTTCTAGGAATAGTCTGTATAGTAGGTGCGTCAATCCGATCAGGTTTTGAAAGAGAAACATACTGGTTGTTTGCTTTGTGGTATAATCGTCTCTTAATGGGTTTTATAATTGGAGCTCCATGGAAAAATGTTGGACTGAAGATGGCTCTAACAAGAGGTGCAGTTATAGGACTTCTGGTTTCATTTGCATTCTATAGTTCAATAGGTTTTGCTGATACAACCAGCTTTCTGGCTGGGATAATCTATGGAGTTATTATCGAGTTTGCAGCATACAAGTTTGATACAAAAATAGACTAGACAGCAAAATAGAATAGAGATAGCAAGTGCGATACTGTTGTGGAATTTAGCAACAGTATTCTTTGTTTTTTGAAAGGTCATAAGAAACTATGATATTGGGTATATAGTAGGAAGGAATAATAGCAGGAGGTAAGATCATGAAAAAATCGGCGATGATAATTATAAACCCATCATCAGGAAATGAAGATGCAGCAGAATATGAAGAAATGATTAAAAATGTTCTTGAGAAAAACTATGATGAAATGGAAGTGATTTACACAGAAGGAAAAGGTGATGCCACTAAATTTGCTTCTGATGCAGGAAATAAAGGTTTTGATCTGGTAGTATCTCTTGGTGGTGACGGTACGGTAAATGAGACAGTAAATGGTCTGGCGGGTCTTGAGAGTCCACCCCTTCTTGGAATAATTCCAATGGGAACGGTAAATGATCTTGCAAGAGCTCTCCAGATACCACTTAAGCCAGAGGATGCAATAAGTCTTCTAGGAATCGGAAAGGAAAAGGCAATTGACATCGGAAAGGTAAATGACAGGTATTTTACTAACATCGTTGGTGTCGGTAATATTGCAGAAGCTATTCATGATGTTGAAAGCGAGGAAAAGGCAATGCTGGGACCACTTGCATATTTTCTGGCTTCTGTAAGGGAGTTTATGGATGGCGAAACATTCCAAGTAGAACTGCAAATGGATGATGAGCAGTGGGAAGGAGAGGTATCAGTCTTAATTGCAGGTCTGATAGATTCTTTGGGTGGTGTCAGAACTGTTTTTCCGGAAGCTGAGTTAAGTGGTGGAGTGCTTCATATCCTGGCAATAGAGAAGCTTAATATCCCGGAAACTGTGAAGATGACATCTTCAGTGTTATCAGGGAAACTTTCCGAATCAGATGATGTACACTATTTCAAGTCAAAAACCCTCAGTGTAAAGACTGTAGATGGGGAAAAGCTTGAAAGTGATGTGGATGGGGAGAAGGGACCAGATCTGCCTCTTGAATTAAGTGTTTTAAAAGGCCACCTGAGGGTTATTTCAGGTATGGAGGATTAATCCTCCATACCTGAAATTTTTTCTATTACATTCAAATACTTTCTCCTTAATCGATGTTAACAGAATTTACTTAAAAGAATAAATATTTATTGTAAAACGATAAATATTCTGCTAAAATTAATATATTGAATTAATAATGTGAGGTGTTTGATTATGAAAAAAGGGACTACACTCTTCCTTAAAGGAACAGTTCTGGTAATGGCATTACCGATTCTGGCTATTTGTATTTTTTGGCTACCGGTAATGTATGGGTATTTCAACTTATTAATAATACTTGGAGCTTATGGAACAGCCATGGCTTATTTCTTTGCTCTCTACCAAACATTCAAGCTACTTAACTTTATTGACCAGAACAAGGCATTCTCAAGAGATTCGGTGACAGCTCTTGGGTTGATAAAATATGCAGCTTTTGTCATAAGTGGAATATATATTATTATGCTACCCTTCTTATACCCAGTTGCTGATGCGGATGATGCACCTGGAGTGGTAGGGTTTCCAATTATTATAGTCTTTGCATCAATAGTGATTGCTACTTTTGCGGCCGTACTTCAGAAACTCCTTGCCAAGGCAATCGAGATAAAAGAAGATAACGATCTAACGATTTGAGGTGACTAACATGGCCATTATTATAAATATTGATGTTATGCTGGCAAAGCGAAAAATGAGTGTTACAGAACTATCTAAGAAGGTTGGAATAACCATGGCCAATATTTCCGTGCTCAAAAACGGCAAGGCAAAGGCAATACGGTTGTCAACCCTTGAAGGAATCTGCAAAGCTCTTGATTGTCAGCCAGGGGACATTCTTGAATACAGAGATGATTCTGAGGAAGGTGAGTCGTGATGTATGATGTTGTAATTGTTGGAGGCGGACCAGCCGGAGCTACGCTTGCAAAGTTGATTGGCAAGAAAAGAAAAGTTCTGGTTCTTGAAAGACGTAATATGTTTATAGAATCAGGAAGAGATAGTTTTCAGAAATGCTGCGGCGGCCTTATAGCTCCTGATGCACAAAAGATGTTGGCTGAATTCGGGTTGGGAATTCCACAGCATATTCTCGATGGACCTCAGCTTTTTACTGTGAGGACAATAGATGAAAAAAGCAATCTTGAGAGGTACTACCAGCGCCATTACATAAATGTTGACAGGGAAAGATTTGACAGATGGCTGTTTTCATTGATTCCATCCGAGGTTGAAGTGGAATGTGAGGCAATTTTCAAAGGGTTTGAGTATACAAATAGTGGTGTAGAAATAACTTATGTAAAGGACAAGAAGAAGAGAAAGGTTGCAGCGAAACTTCTCGTAGGAGCAGATGGTTCCTACTCAAAAGTAAGAAGAATTCTTTCACCTGATTACCCCATGCCAAAACAGTACATTGCCATACAGGAATACTACAGGATGGATGGAGAGATGCCGTATTATTCGTCGATATTTGACAAGGACATTACCGATTTCTACTCATGGACCATCCCCAAGGATGGAATACTGATACTTGGAGCAGCCTTGAATCCGGAAGAAGAACCTTTGGAAAAGTTTATTGAATTGAAAAAAAGACTGCAGAAGAGAGGATTCTCTTTTGGGCCCTGTTTAAAAAGAGATGGAGCATATATTTCCAGGCCGGGTAAAGTTGGAGAGATATTACACGGGGATGGTAATGTTGCCTTGATTGGAGAAGCGGCAGGATGGATAAGTCCAAGTTCAGCGGAAGGACTAAGCTATTGTTTTAGGAGTGCTTTGGCACTGTCAGAAGGTATTGAAAAGGATATAGATACATCAGTGGCTGGTTATAGAAGAAATACCGGTAAGCTTAGAATGAATATAAGATGGAAGAATATCAAATCGTTTTTAATGTATAATGATATTACAAGATTTCTGATTCTGAAGTCAGGAGTCCTTTCAATGGGCTCAATTAAAAGCAAGCTGGCAGAATCAGGGATTCTTTAATTCGGGACGCCAGGGACGGTCCTTTTTGTCCCAGTTAAAGCGCCAGGGACGTACCTTTGCTTCGAAAATCCAAAACATTAATCATAGTGGGAGGCATCTATGAATAGAGTAAAAAAGTTTTACTTTAGCCCAACAGGGACAACTGAAAAAATTGTAACTAAAATTGCAGAAAAACTAGCAGAGGGCATGGATCTGGAAAGTATAAATAACTATGATTTTACATTGCCCCCTAAAAGAAAAGAGTATCCTGATTTTTGCGAGAATGACATTGTCGTTGTTGGAGTTCCAGTATATGCAGGAAGGGTGCCAAATATTCTCCTGGATTACCTTTCAGGAATAAATGGCAAAGGGGCAAAGGCAGTTGCTGTAGTCCTTTACGGAAATAGGGATTATGATGATGCCCTTCTTGAGCTTAGGGATATTCTGGTGAGTGGTAGTTTCGATGTAATTGGAGCAGCTGCATTTATCGGAGAGCATTCCTTCTCATATAAGCTAGCAAAGGATAGACCTGATAAGAAGGATCTAGAAATCGTAGCTGATTTTGCAGAAAAGACAGTACATAATATTGGAAAAAAGGATCTACAAATCAATGTAAAGGGAAATCCGAGCTATAATAAATACTACAAACCCCTTGATAAGGATGGAAATCCAGTTGATATTAGAAGAGTAACTCCAAAAACAAAGGAAACCTGCACGGATTGTAAAATATGTTCAAGAGTTTGCCCGATGGGATCAATTCCAGAAGACAATGTTAAGATTCTTATTGGAATCTGCATAAAGTGCGGAGCTTGCATCAAGAAGTGCCCTGTCCATGCAAAGTACTTTGATGATGAAGACTACTTAAAGCATAAACAGGAACTAGAAGAGGAATTTCAGGATACAAAAGAACCGGAGATATTTGTATAATGGTGTTTGGTACCCTTTTCGACTCAGCCGAAAGGGGTATTTATTTTTATGTGTAAAAATCATATGAAATAGTAGAAACATTCAGTAAATATGTTAAAATCAAAGAAGGACTTTCTAAAAGACAAAATGAAGGAGGGCAAATATGATTTACAGAAATGCAACGATAGAGGACATACCACAAATATCAGAGCTTCAGAAGAAATACCATGTCTCTACCATAAGGGAAGAGGACAAGCCGGATGGTTTTGTAACAACACTTTTTACTCCTGAGAAGTTTGGGGAGCTTATAGGAAAGGAGCAGGGAATAGCAATTGCATGTGATGGCGACGAGGTCATTGCCTATGCAATGGCTGCATCCTGGGAATACTGGTCAGAATGGCCTCTGTTTCAACACATGATAAAGGACCTTCCTGAAACTGAGTATTTGGGCGAGACACTTTCGACAGAGAACTCCTACCAATACGGGCCAATATGTATTGACAAGAAGTACAGAAGCACGGAAGTACTGCCAAAGCTATTTGATTTTTCCAGAGAGCAGATGAACAAGAGATTTCCGATTCTTATAACCTTTATAAACCACATAAATCCAAGATCATACAAAGCTCATGTGGACAAGTTGGGTCTGGATGTAATAAAGGACTTCCAATTTAACAATAACAACTACTACGAGTTGGGCTATGATACATCAAAGCCAGTAAAAGGAATTTGATCGGGGGAAATTATAATGAATTTTTACTGTTCAAAATGCAATCATGAAGAAAGTGTCCATACAAGGATAGCAAAATGTGAATGTGGTGGACTTTGGAAGCTTCAATACGATGCACCGAAGTTCGATCTCGATAAGGTACACAAGGATAAATGGGGACTGTTAAGATACAGGGAATGGATTCCTGTCGACAAAAAGGCACTGGGAAAGGTTTCCCTGGGTGAAGGAATGACCCCAGTTATTCATCTTGATGAGGATGTTATGTTGAAGATGGATTATTTTATGCCTACTATGTCATTTAAGGACAGGGGAGCTGCGGTTCTTATGGCACATGCTAAATCAATCGGTGTGGAGTCAGTTGTCCAGGACAGCAGTGGGAACGCGGGAAACAGTATTGCAGCATACAGCGCAAAGGCTGGAATAGAATGCGAAATATTTGTACCTGAAGGGACATCGCCTAAAAAAATAGATATGATTCTTTCACACGGAGCAAAGGTGAATGTGGTTCCAGGCTCAAGGGACAAGTGCGCGGATGCATGCAGAAGGAAAGCGGAGGAAGAGGAAATATACTATGCAAGTCATGTGTTCAATCCATTCTTCTATCAGGGGACCAAGACATATATCTATGAAGTATATGAGCAGCTTGAGAGAATCCCTGAGAATCTTTTTGTTCCACTAGGAAATGGAACACTATTCATAGGCGTAATGATAGGCTTAGAGGAATTGTTGGAATCAGGAACAATTGAAAAAATGCCAAATATATATGCCGTTCAAGGAGAAAACTGCGCACCATTTGCAGAAACAGTTAAATCTGGGGAAAAAGAGATACGACATATCATTCCGAAGGAGACAATGGCTGAAGGTATTGCAATCGGAGCACCCATGCGTGGAAATGAAATTCTGGAGTATATATATAAATACGATATTAAGGTAATAACTGCACCTGAGGATGGAATCCTGCCAGCAAGGGATAAGCTCGCAAAGAAGGGAATTTACATTGAGCATACAACTGCGGCAACCTATGCTGCATACCTTAAGCTGGTTGAGCAGGAGGGAAGAATTCCCGATTCGCTAATCCCCATGTGCGGAGCAGGACTTAAATCAGACCATTAAGAGAAAGGATGATAACATGTCAAAACAATCACCATCAATGGATAAATGGCTAGAGAAAGCAAAAAAAGACCCTAATGCTTCGCAGGTTGGGATGTATTTGTTTCACAACGGAGTCGTAAGGGAGACCCCAAAAGCCAAAGTCAGACAAGGGATTGACGACGGTTCACAGGTCACTGGAATGGAGTTTGGCTACGATGAAGAAAAGGTTCAGGCTGCAATTGAGGAAACCAAAATTCTCGAGGGAATCTACTATGTAAAGGCCTGGTTAAATGAAGGTGAGCTTAAGGTTGGGGATGATATTATGTATGTCCTTGTTGGAGGAGATATCAGACCACATGTAATCGATGCCCTTCAGTTTCTGGTTGAAAAGATAAAGACACAATGTGTTGTGGAAATTGAGAAGAAGTAAAATAAATTAACAGGAGAGTGAATATATGAGAAAAGAAAATTATGAAAATTATTTTTGGCAAAATGATTTGGTAAGACTAAGGGCAATGGGAGAGGATGACTGGGAGATTCACTATTACAATAGGTTTGACACACCTGCAAGAAGATTATTGGATTACGAAGTAGAGCTACCACCAACTGTTGAAGAGGCAAAAGAAATGACAGGTCTATTTCAGAATTTCAAAGCAGGGACAGGAAGACTTATGTTTACGATTGAAACCCTTGAAGGTCATAATGTTGGAGCAGGCAACATCAACTCCATAGATGAAAGAAATGGTACATTTAGCATAGGAATGCAGATTGACCGCGATCAAAGAGGAAAGGGATACGGAACTGCGGCAATGGATATAATGTT
This sequence comes from Soehngenia sp., assembly GCA_024637045.1. GTDB lineage: Bacteria > Bacillota > Clostridia > Tissierellales > Tissierellaceae > Gudongella. The sequence goes on along the minus strand of JAGXFX010000007.1, from coordinate 57,704 downwards.
CAGATACGCATTTTTTGAAAGACGACTGAACAAGTACTATGGAAGCGTTCTTGAAGGAAACATAGCATCAGCTACGATGCTTAAGAAACTTGGATGCAAGGAAGAAGGAAGAAGAATCAAGATGGTTTATACAGATGGAAGATATCACGATGAAATCCTTCTGGGTATCACGAAGGACGATTTTACAGCAAATCTTGAAAAAATGAATGGTTGAATAATGGAGAGTATAATTTATAAAGAAATGGATATTCAGGATGCAGAAAAGATAAAGGAAATCGATGCTTCCCAGTATATTAAGAGAGCATGGAGAGAGGTTGACGGGGAAAGAATTTTGATAGACCTTGATTATCATGACAAGACATGGCCAAATGGTTATGAAAAACACCTGGAAGGTCTCAAAGATACTATAAAAAACGAAGGAAAAGCATTCGGTGCTTATGAAAAAGATGGACGGCTACTTGGTTTTGCAACTCTAAACAGGGATGTTTTTGGGGAAAAGTACAAGCATGTACTTCTGGATCAGATATTTATATCTAATGAACAAAGGGGTAGGGGTATCGGCAAAACTCTCTTCAATTTGTGCGTTGACCAGGCAAGAATATGGAATGCGGACAAGATCTACATATGCGCCGGTTCAGCGGAGGATACAATAGCATTTTATAGAAGGATTGGCTGTATGGATGCTGAAGAAATCAACAAGGAGTTCTATGATAACGACCCCAGGGATATTCAGTTGGAATACCCAATTTAGACCTTGTTGACGGTTAAGAATATGGACACAGTTCCAATAACTGTAAGACCTGTACTAATAAGAAGTAGCTGTGAAGGTCCACCAATATCGAGGACTGCACCACCAAGAAGGCTAGCAAACACGCCACTTAAGGTCATCATTCCCGTAACAAGGGACTGACCTTTTACAGCCTCTCCTTTTTCCATTACCTCATCTGCCAGATGTACTGCAGATGATAGGAAAAGTGGGAATGAAATCAGTTGAAACAGGAATGCAAGGTAGACAAATCCGACAGATGGTGCAAGATATGTAAAGAACACCTTGCCAATAAAAGCAATTGATGAAATCTTTAGCATTGTCTGGCTTCTAAACTTAGTTCTTAGTTTGCTGAAAAAAAACAGCCCAGGCATCTCAAGAAGAGCCATAAAGGAAAATAGTCTTCCCATCTGACTGCTGTCTCCGCCGATATTTCTAAGTATCTGAATAAGGAAGTTGTTGATTACAGCATTCTGAAAAAACACAAGCATAATCCCAATAGTAAGCACAACAAAAATCTTGTTTCTCTTCATAAACTGAAGGAGTGTTATGGCAGCATCTTCCTTTGAGTCATCAAAGGACTGATCCGAAATATGAAGGGTCAGATTCTTTTTGAAGAGCTTGTCTGTAAGAAATAACGCTGTCATAAGGAGCATTATAACCACAATACCTGTAAGGGGAATGGTTCTGGTACCAAAACGAAGTACTAGAAAACCAAGGATTGAGCTTATAAATGCATATGCAACAGAGCCGACGCTTCTTGCGGCTCCAAAGTTTATGTAGCTTCCTGTTTTGCTGAAATGAAATGCAATTGAGTTTATCAAAGGCTGCAATGAGATCTGCAATGCTCCGGTAAGAACGAACACGGATGTTAGAAGAATGGATTTGTAATCCATAAAATATAAGGAGCTTGTACCTACAATTAGGGCAGCACCCATAACCCCTAGAATGGAGACTAGAGAAAGTTTTTTAGACCTATCAGCGATGTCAGCAAGGATGGGCTGAATCATTACAGCAAGGATATTTGCAAAGGCAAGTATAAAGCCAATCTGTGAATTGGAATATCCTCGATCAAGCAGAAAAACAGATGCAAAGCTTATAATAACTGCAAAATACATCCAATAGAATCCATGCACCGCACCATATGAAATGTTTAAGAATTTATTCATAGAATCACCGTCTTTTTTAGTTCTTAATGTATTGTAACATTCATGGAAAAAACTAACAACTGGATATCTACTTAGTTTCATAATATCGTAAACGGCAAGGAGGATACTATATGGGCTTTGTAAGTGAATGGCAAAACAATTATGTAATAAAACAGGTAAAAAATCTGAAGCTTCCTGATTTTAATACTTCAGAGATAATTAGAAAAGAGATTGCATTCTCCGGTAAGGTTCAGAAGGTTGGATTTCGATTGGAGGTATATGAACTTGCAAACAGGCTAGGTCTAACTGGGTGGGTTGAAAATCTACCAGATGGAAACGTAAGGACTCAGCTTCAAGGTGAGAGGGAGATGATAGACTTTCTGATTGGATTTATGAAATCCTTAAAGAGAGCCAAAGTTAAAAATGTTATAGTATCAGAGCTTGGAATCTTGGAAGATGAAAAAGATTTTCAAATTAAAGAATAGCGTTAAAAAATCAGGCATTTGCCTGATTTTTTTAGTGGTGATGATTTTTATTTTTGTCCAGAACATCCCTTAAGGTTTCTCTGATTGTTTCATAAAGCTCTGGCGGACAGAAAAGATATATCTTATCTGCAGAAGAAGCCTTAACAACTATGAGACTTCTGCTGTTGTTGTATTGGATATCCTTGATTTTTTCCCAAGGAATACTTCTGCTATCATTGAAAGTGGATAATAGCCCTGCCCCTGATACGGTGGGACTCTTTGAAAATATTGCTGTAAGGAATGTAAGAATTCCAACAGTATTCGCCTTCTTTTTATGGTTATCATCTGATTCCATCATGATGCCATTTTCATCAATAACATAGTTTACAGAGTACTTGCCCCCATAGACGACATATACAAAGATATAGCCCAGAATAAGGGTTGCAGTTACTAGAAGGGCTCCATACCATGCCTTTATAATAACGAGGAAGACAAGCAATATACCAAAGGGTATTCCAATGGCAATTCCCAGCTGCTTCAATATAGTCTTGTCTTTGAATATTGATAGTTCTGAATTCCAGCTAATTGGTAACACGTTTATCACCTCAAGTATTATATTCCCTCAGCTGGTAATTTTATGCAATACTCCAGAAAATTGATTAGTTTTCGACAACTACATAAAATAGCAATAATTGTAATTTAATTGTAATCAAATACATCGCACTTTCGATATAATGGTATTAGAACGAGGTAATTTATATTATGATATTAAATTTTAATATTAACCTTTGTTTTATACAGTTACAAAAGGGTTATTAGCTATATGAGAGACGAGTATACCATATACAAATTAAGTCATAAATTCAAAATGGAGAGGATAATGAAAAATATTTATAAAAGAATACTGATTTTGATAGTTTCATTATTAATAATATCTTTTATTCTTGTAGAAGGTATCATTCTTTTCGAAGGAAGAGAAGCAGAAGCACCCCAGGTTGACTATGTAATAGTTCTTGGAGCGAGGCTCTATGGTGATCTACCATCACCAGCGCTAGTAGAAAGGCTTAAGGTGGCAAAGGATTATCTCCTACAGAACACGAGTACCAGAGCAATTGTTACAGGAGGACAAGGAACAGATGAGACAATACCCGAAGCCCATGCAATGAGAAAGTACCTTATAGAAAATGGAATTGATGAAGATAGAATCGTGGTTGAAGACAGAGCTACATCTACATATGAGAACATGAAATATTCGAAGGAATTAATTAAGGAAGATACTGGTGAACCAGTCACAGTTTTGGTTATAACTAATAAACATCATATATTCAGGGCAAAATTCTTGGCTAAAAGGCAGGGGATGGAGGCATATGGGTTACCTTCAAAAATTCCGCAATCAATTTTATTACAATCATATATACGGGAGTACTTTGCTGTAGTTAAATCACTAATATTTGATTATTAAGGAGTGTGGAGAAAATGAAAAATAAACTTTTGATGATTTTAACAGTTATACTAGGAATTGTTGTTTCAGGCTGTAGCCAAGAGCTTGAGGAAGAGTTTGTTGGAACAATAACTGAGATAAGTGGGCTGACAGCTATTGTATTGGCAGACGAAGGTGAGGATATCAGAAGATCAGGAGACCTGGTTGAGGTAAGCCTTTCTGTAAGTGACAATTTTGAATTCATGGTTGGCGATCGGGTAAAAGTAACCCATAAAGGACCCATACAGGAAAAATATCCTCTTGGTATTGAGACCATATCCGTAGAGCTTATTGAAAGGGATGAAAAGCCTGAAGCGAAGCCAGTGGAGCAGGAAGAAGATTCCGCATATATGAAAATAAGCGAGTATTTGAAAGGAGAGAGCATAGAAGCTTTTTCACCATATTATGAACTCCTGGAATTTAGGATCTCAGATTACAATGAAGAAATGGTTGATGGAAATGTAGAAGCTGAGTTCTTGTACACAATTGTAAGCAAGAACTATGACAGAGACCCTGACACTGCTGGCTATATAAAAGAAGCCAAGGAAAGCGGAAATGAGAATTATCAGCTGATGTATGATGAATATCTTCAGCCAAAGGAAATGAATTTTGATTTCAAAGTTGTAATGGATGAACAGGACAACATTACTCTATACTCAAATGTATCTCCCAATAGTGTGGAATGGGAAGAGACTAAGATGACTGACTATATTCTGCGAGATGAGAGTTCTGGCATTGTTGGAGTCGGGTATGATCTTGATTACAAGGACAAGATATTTCCAGAAATGTCAGATGATGAAGTAAGTAAGGTTATTGGAAAGATAGTCCAAGCTGCAAGGGAAGAAGCGAGTAAGGATAAAAAGTTCCAGATTACAGAGGAATCTCTCAATGAGTATGGAATTGGAGGACTTGATCCAGACTACCTGCATATGATCCAGATTACCACGGAGCAGATTTAGAGCTGCAATAGACAAAAGCTTATAGCTATGTATGGTGGAGGTAAATTATGAGATTGGTTGTGAAACGATTTAAAGAATTATCGGTTGATGAACTGTACGAAATACTGCAAGTGAGATTTGCAGTATTTATTGTGGAGCAAGAGTGTATATATCAAGAAGTAGATGGTAAAGATCAATACTCATACCATGTTTTTCTAAGAGATGATACAGGGATCAAGGCTTACTTAAGGGTAGTTGACAAAGGCATATCTCATGAAGAGGTATCAATTGGACGAGTTTTGACCACGAAGAGAGGAATTGGACTGGGAAAGAGGATTCTTTCTGAGGGGATCAAGGTTGCCAGAGGGAGAATGAATGCAGATAGAATAATTATAGAAGCTCAATCCTACGCAAAAGAATACTATGAAAAAGCAGGATTTAAGCAAGTATCAGAGGAGTTTATAGAAGACGGGATTCCTCATATCAAAATGGTTCTGGAAGTATGAAAGCATACATAGCAGTTAAATACCATAAAGATCGTAGAAACAAGGATGTTATTGATAAATTGGAATCTACATTTGAAAAGAAAGGTTTTGAAACTGTTTGCATCGTGGGAGATGACTACAGAGGAACGAACGAATTTGCCAATTCATATGATTTAATGAAGATGACTTTTGTAAAAATTGATGGATGTGATCTGGTGATAATAGACTTGTCTGAGAAGGGTGTGGGATTAGGAATTGAGGCGGGATATGCCTATGCAAAGGATATACCTGTCATTACAATAGCCAAGCAAGGCTCAGATGTATCAGAAACCCTGGAAGGGATATCAAGAAGCATCATCTATTACGAAAATATAGAAGAGTTAGAGTTTGAATTAAAAGATATTTTAAAGGTGGGAAGACCATGATAATTATTTCCGTAAGGGAAAACCCGGATTATACAAGCAAGGCAATTGAGTATTTTCAAAGGATATGGGCATCACCAGCGAGCATGAAGGTATACGAAGACAGTATTAAAAACTCTATTGATGCGACCAATCCCTTGCCCCAATGGTATTTGCTGATGGAAGAAGATGCAGTTGTTGGCTGTGCAGGCTTGATCACAAATGATTTCATTAGCCGCATGGACCTTTATCCTTGGGTTTGTGCAATATACATTGATGAAAATCATAGGGGCAACAACTATGGGTCACTACTTATGGAAAAAGCCAAGACAGATGCAAGGGAAGGTGGATTTTCCAACCTATATCTTTGTACAGATCATGTAGGGTACTATGAAAAATATGGTTTTGAGCATATTGGCACAGGTTATCACCCATGGGGAGATAGTTCACGCATATATTCAATTGAGGTTTAACCTATTTAAAGGAGGACCAATCATGGAACTTGAAAAGCTGATTTTGGAATATGAGAATGATTTCTTCAGAAAAGACTTTTGCAAGAGCATACAAAACCTGGATAAGAGGATTCATGATGAATTTCGTGAGTTTGGGAAATCGGGTATGTTATTTAAGAAAAGTTCAATTGTTGAATTCTTGAGCAATCTGGACACAGACCGAGATATCGAAATTATTGATTTTGGAATCAAGAAGATTAATGATGATTTAATAATGGCCAACTATATTTCAAATGAAAAGGATTTAGGAATCCATGCACTTAGAACCTCTGTATGGGTAAAGGATGGAGTGGATTGGAAGATATACTTTCATCAGGGAACTGTGACAGAAGCAGAGAGTATAATGTAATTACGGGAGGTAATTATGTATAAGTATGATTTATCAATTATGAATGAAGAACAAGCGAAGGAGATATGCACATGGAAGTACAATGATGAGTATTCTGTATATAATCTTTCAGATTGGGATACAATAGTAGAGAACAGATGGGAGTTAGCTGTAAAGGAAGAGAGAGAAGCTAATTTTTTATCAGTTACTCAGGACAGTCATTTAGTAGCTTATGGTGTGATAACATTTAAAAATGATACTGTGCTTCTCGGAATCGGATTGAAACCCTCAATGTGTGGTAAGGGCCTTGGAAAGGATATTATGAATTTGTTGATAGAAGAGAGCAAGAATAGATTCCCAGTCAGACCCATAGCATTGGAAGTAAGGAGTTTTAATAAAAGAGCAATTAAGTGTTATGAGAATATTGGATTTGAAATCAAGGATAAATATTGCAGGGAAACCCTTACTATAAAAAATGCAGAGTTCTATTATATGGAATATATAGATTGTCCTAAAGAGAACCATTAAAAGTGTTTTGTTGATGCAAGGGTTACCATTCCCGACACATTTTGGGACAAAAAGGACCGTCCCCGGCGTCCCGATTACATTTTGAGAGAGAATAGATCAGGTTTTTTGGGGTGGGGTATGACCTGGATTATAAGCAAAAGATATTTCCAGGCATGTCAGATAATGAAGTCAGTGAGGTTATTGGAAAGATAGTTCAAGTTGCTAGGGAAGAAGCAAGCAATGGTAAAAAAATCCAGATTACAGAGGAATCCCTCAATGAATATGGAATTGAAGGACTTGATCCGAACTACCTGCATATGATTCAGATTTCCACGGAGCAGATTTAGAACTGCAAATAGACAAGATTAATATCAATACGTGGTGGAGGTAAAACATGGAATTGATTGTGAAACGATTTGAAGAATTATCAGTTGATGAACTCTATGAAATACTGCAAGTGAGATTTGCAGTTTTTATTGTGGAGCAGAATTGCATATATCCTGAGATCGACGGTAGAGATAAACATTCTTATCACGTGTATCTTAAGGATGATACTGAAATAAAGGCCTACTTAAGGGTGGTTGATAAAGGCGTGTCTCATGAAGAGGTATCAATTGGACGTGTCTTGACCATAGAAAGGGGAATTGGTCTAGGAAAGAGGATTCTTTTAGAGGGTATCAAGGTTGCCAAGGAGAGAATGAATGCTGACAAGATTGTCATAGAGGCTCAGTCTCATGCAAGAGAGTTTTATGAAAAAGTAGGATTTGAAAAAGTTTCAGAAGAGTTTATGGAGGATGGTATTCCTCATATCAAAATGGTCTTGGAGTAGCATGAAAGCCTATATGCAGTTAAATATTATAAAGATCGTAGAAACATGTCTAAGAAGCATTGGAAGTAAAAAGTTTAATAAAACAGCAATTAGGTGTTATGAAAATATTGGATTTGAAAACAAGGATAAATATTGAAGGGACAACTGTACCATTGAAAATGCAGAGTATTTTGGGAGTATCTATTATAGATGTGGAAAGGAGATATACAATGACAGATAGATTTAATAAGGCTGGTAGTTGCTGAGATCCTGTTGAAGATGTCGTGATACATCAGGAAAAGAGCAACACAGAAAATTGTCAGGTTTGTGGGAATAAACTAGACTACTTCAGTGAAGGCAGGGAATTAACCTGTTACCATTGTGGTAGCAATGAATATGCTAATATCAGCTGCGAAAATGGTCATTTTATCTGCGATGAGTGCCATGGGGCAGATGCCTTTGAGATAATAAGGAGACGAATACTTTCAACTGAATTGAAGGATCCGATACATATAGCAGAAGGATTGATGAACTTGAAAAAAGAAATCCCAATGCTTGGTTGTGAAAATGCATGGATTGCTGCTGGAGCTTTAATGGCTGCATTAAAGAATGAGGGGACTATAGAAGTACAGGATAAACAGATTGAAGAAACTTTGATAAGAACCAGAAAACAAGCAATTGGAGGGTATTGTGGACTTACAGGAGTCTGTGGTATCGCGCCAGCAATCGGTGCGGGTTTTAGTGTCCTCCTTGGAGCTGCATGTCCAAAAGATTATGAAACTGCAACAACCATGAGGGTTGTAGGCAGAATAGTCAATGTCATTGCAGATGAAACCGGACCTTGCTGCTGCAAGAGTTTTGTAAGAAGCTCATTGAAGGAAGCGGTTGAATTGGTTAAGGAGCATCTTAATGTGGAGTTGCCATTAAACGAACAAAAGATAATATGCGAGCATGTTGATAGACATCCACATGGATGTAGAGAAGGAAAGTGTAAGTATTATTGTCAATAAAAGTGCCCAGGGGACGGACGATCCCCTGGGCACTTTTAAGCTAAATTTAGTATTATTTATTCCTCAATAAGTATTTCAATTTCAATGTTACCTATAAATTCAGTCAATCGCTCTATCCCTAATGACTAATCCATCGAAATCACAATAGACAAGAAAAAAACGAGGCTCTCACCTCGTTTTCAATAAATCTCTGAGTCTAGTATGGTCTTTCTCTATAGAGCCTAATTTCTTCTGTAAGGAGTGGAAGTATTTCCAGCGCATCTCCCACAAGTCCGATATTTGCAACACTGAAAATTGCTGCACCTGGATCCTTGTTTATTGCGATGATGAAGTCTGATTTCTCCATTCCTGCAAGATGCTGAACTGCCCCGGATATTCCACAAGCAATATAAACCTTTGGTCTTACGGTTTTTCCTGTCTGACCAACCTGATGGTCCTTATCTATAAATCCCTTGTCTACAGCTCCTCTTGAAGCACCAACCTCTGCTCCGATCATCTTTGCACATTCTTCAAGGACGTGGAAATTATCACCGACACCCCTTCCTCCTGAAAGAATAATATCAGCCTTTGTAATATCAACAGCCATAATGTCCTTTTTTAGAACTTCGATCAACTTAACTTTATCCTCTATGTTATCGATATCTACTTCTCTTTTGTCCATTTCAAACTTTCTAGTAGCATCCTTGTGTACAGGCTCCATTACGCCCGGTCTGATTGTTGTCATTTGAGGTCTTTTCGTTTCATTGATTATGGTTCCGAAAAGGTTTCCTCCAAATGCAGGTCTTGTAACATAAAGCAGTGGAGATTCCTCGTTTTCAGGATCAAAATCAAGCTTGGTAGCATCAGCCGTGAGTCCTGTATCACATCTTGCTGCAATCCTTGGAGCAAGATCCCTTCCCAGTACAGTTGCAGGGATAAGGATGATATCCGGCTTGTCATTCTTAATAATATCCATAAAAAGTTCAGTATAAATCTCTGTGCTGTAATGTTTTAATTTTTCGTTATGCAGAAAGATAACCTTGTCTGCGCCGTAATGTCCAGCAATTTCAGCCAGCTCATCTGAATGATTTCCGATTACTACACCAACCACTTTGTAATTAAGTGAAGGTCTGTCATTTACAAGTCTTACTGCCTCTCCAAGAAGTTCGAGGGATGAATCGTGTATCTTGTTTTCCCGCTCTTCACAGAAGACATAAATATCTTTGTATTCAGCTATATTCATATTCAATCCCTCCTTATTTTCCAATAAAGTTCATATCTATAAGTATTTCAGCGACCTTTCTTGCAGAAGCTTTTCCATCCAGATTCAATATATCTGAATTTGAGTGAACTTCTTTCGTAAAGGTCTTCTTAACCTTTGTAGGCGAACCCTTAAGTCCGATTATCGCTGGATCAATCTCTAAATCATCGAATCCCTTTACAGGTATGTCTTTTTCAAAAGCATGGGAGATACCTCTTACATGCATATATCTTGGCTTTGCAATTGTACTTAATGTAGTTATTACACAAGGCAGTGAGCATTCAAGAACCTCGTAGTTGTTTTCAAGTGCTTTCTTGACAACGATTTTATCCTTGGAAAACTCCATTACCTCATCGACATAGGATATCTGTGGTAGACCAAGCTTTTCAGCAGTCTGTGGACCAACCTGAGCTGTATCCCCATCAATTGCTTGTCTGCCTGCAATTATCAGGTCATAGTCCACTGTCTTGATATATGCAGCAAGCGTATTTGATGTTGCCCACGTATCTGCGCCAGAAAACTTTCTGTCACTTATAAGAACAGCTTCATCAGCACCCATGGCATATAGTTCTCTAAGCATATTTTCAGCCTGTGGCGGTCCCATTGTAATTGCTGTTACATTAGCACCGTATTTGTCCTTCAGTTGAAGTGCCACTTCCATTCCCGCAAGGTCATCGGGATTTGTGATTGTAGGAACTCCTTCTCTAATAAGGGTACCCTTTTCCTTGTCTATTTTCATTTCCGTTGTATCCGGAACCTGTTTTAACAATACCAGTATATTCATAACACACCTCCATTATCTTAAGATTTTGCTTGCAATAACCATTTTTTGAACTTCAGATGTACCCTCATAGATTTCAGTAATCTTTGCATCTCTGAACATTCTTTCCACCGGGTAATCTCTTGTATATCCGTAGCCACCGTGAAGTTGGATTGATTTTGTCGTCACTTCCATGGCAACCTCTGATGCGAATAGCTTGGCCATTGCAGCCTCGGAGCTGTAGTTTCTGTTCATATCCTTTGTATATGCAGCCCTGTATACAAGAAGTCTTGCTGCATCAATTTTTGTTTGAAGATCAGCTATTGTAAATTGGGTGTTTTGGAATGCGGAGATTGTCTTTCCAAACTGTTTTCTTTCTTTAGTATACTTTACTGCCTGGTCAAGTGATCCCTGTGCGATTCCAAGAGCCTGTGCAGCTATACCAATTCTTCCACCATCAAGGGTTGACATTGCAATCATAAATCCCTTGCCCTCAGGTCCAAGAAGATTTTCCTTTGGAACCATTACATCCTTAAAAATCAATTCTGTTGTGGAACTTCCCTTGATTCCAAGTTTATGCTCTGTCTTTCCAATCGAAAAACCTTCCATGTCGGTATCCATAATGAAAGCTGAAATACCTTTATTTCTTTTCGATTTGTCAGTCATTGCTAAAATTACATAGGTGTGTGCATAACCACCATTTGTAATAAATATCTTTGTTCCGTTTACTCTGTAGAAATCTCCTTCTTTCACAGCTACTGTCTGCTGCATCGCTGCATCCGATCCTGCATTGGGTTCAGTAAGCCCGAATGCTCCAAGTCTCTCCCCACTTGCAAGAGGGATAAGATACTTTTGTTTTTGTTCTTCAGTGCCATATGTATATATGGGATTACATGCCAAAGAGGTATGTGCTGAAAGGATAACTCCAGTTGTACCGCAAACCTTTGACAACTCCTCCACAGCAAGGATATATGATAGATTATCACCATCAGAGCCACCGTACTTGCTTTCAAATGGTATCCCCATCATGCCGATTTCACTCATTTTCTTAACAGTTTCTTCTGGGAATCGTTCCTCCTCGTCGATATCGGCTGCTATTGGCTCAACCTCTTTTTCCGCAAATTCCCTGAATAGTTTTTGCATCATCGTCTGTTTTGGGCTAAGATCAAAATTCATTCCTTTGTTCAAATAAATCCACTCCTTTCCTATAAGTTAAATAATTAACATAAATCTTCAAAAAAATATCGCCCCTAATTTGCTACCTACAAATCCTATTATAGACCAACTTGAATATAAATCAAGGGCTTAGTGCAAAATTGATAAAAATTTAGCAATATATTTAGGGTATTCGACTAAAAGAGAGAATGCTTGAGATATTTTGGTGTTTTGCAAATGGGGGTATAATTTTAAATTAGTGTATTATCTATAAATAATTAAATGAAACACTTGTCAATCTACCGTGATAATGTTATAATTTAACACAGTAAGATTTGACTTGAGGGTGAAGATATGAAAATCAATACAATTGCAATTGCAAAACTACATCATCATAGACCACAGAGTTTGTAATTATGAGCTTATAACAGTTCATAGATGCATGCTCTTGTTAAGCTGTTCTAAAACACGGGCAAGGATCTATGATGGAATTTGTATTTTAACCATATAGCCTGCCTATATGGTTTTTTAGTTTTTTGATAAAAAAGAGGAGGGTGTCATGAGATTTACAACTATTTCAGAGGAACTGGCAGTAACTAAGTTGAAAAAAGGCATTGAACGGGAAATCGAAGGATATTTTGAGAGTAAGGGATTTTCCCTTATAGAGCCCAGGATATTTCAGAAATACGACGAGTACGTCCGTTCAAATTTTAGACAGGACTCATCAAAAACAGTGAAGGTTCTTAGCGGGAATTCCAGAATATTTATTTTAAGGCCTGACATAACAACCAATGTTCTGGGGGAGATATTCTCAAAATGGGATGGAGAGCCACCTCTTAAGGTATATTACAATTCAAAAATATATCTTAACAAACCAGGGGGAAAGATTCTTGAAAACTACCAGATGGGAATTGAATCCTTGGGGGATGATATTTTAGATGCAGATAAGGAAATTGTTGAAATGGCTACAGCCCTAATGGGAACTCTTGGAGAGCCATTTATCCTGGAATTGGGATCAAGCAAATATCTGGATGGTTTTTTCAGGGAAATAGCCATGAATGCTTCTGATGAGAGTGAAATTCGTGAGCTTATAAGCAAAAAGAATAGATACAGTCTTCGACGGAAGCTTCAATCTCTGCAGATTGAAGGAACCATATTGGATTTTGTGCTCGATATGCAGGGGAATATGGAAGAGGTAATCAAGATGGCCTACTCACATGAGATTAATCATGAAATGAAGGAAGCTCTGGATGAACTGGAGAATCTCAGAGAATTTTTTACAGATAAGCAAATGGCAAAGGGAATAAAATTTGACCTGTCAATGTTGCCTGATCTGGATTATTACGATGGTATTGTATTCAAGGGTTATTGCCAGAGCATACCCAATAAAATCTTAAGCGGTGGACGTTATGACAGATTGACTGAGGAGTTTGGGGTTCGGGTTCCTGCAATAGGGTTTATGATTGATATGGATCTGGTAACACGAATCAGAAACAAGGGGGAGAAATAATGGATAATATTACCATTGCTATAGCAAAGGGAAGATTGGGTGAAAAGGGACTGGAGCTTTTTAAGAATACGGACATGGAAATTGTTCGTGAAGAGGATTCAAGGAAACTGGTTTTCAAAGATTCCAAGGAAAAAACCACATATATTTTCGTAAAACCTGCGGATGTAGTAACATACGTGGAAAAGGGCGTGGTGGACTTGGGTATTGTAGGCAAGGATGTAATCCTGGAGGAGAACAAGGATATTTATGAGATCATGGACCTTAACTACGGAAGATGCAGATTTGTCATAGCAGGCTTTAAGAATTTGTATTCAGTTAAAAAAAATGATGTATTGAGGATCGCATCCAAGTATCCTCAGTATGTTCAATCTGTATTTGAAAATCGAGATCAGAGAATAGAAATCATTAAATTGAATGGCTCTGTAGAGCTGGCTCCGTTGATAGGATTAAGTGATGTTATAGTTGATATAGTTGAGACGGGAAACACATTAAGGGATAATGGACTGGAGATTTTGGAAGAGCTTGACCCCATAAGCGCACGCCTTATTGTAAACAAGGTGAGTTATAGATTCAAGTATGAGACTATACAAAAAATTGAGAAGATTCTGGGAGGGGAGTAGATGATTAAGAAAATAAATGGGATGAGTGAAATTGAAAGTTTGGAGAAAATATTGACCCGCACCCAGATGGATTCAAAGGAAGTGCTCCAAAGGGTGGATGATATATTGGAAGAAGTAAGACTTCGTGGAGATGAAGCTGTCCTTAAATTTACGCAAATGTATGATGGACACGGGTTGAGTAGTCTCCAGGTAACTAAGGAGGAAATTAAGAGGGCTAAAAGGAACATTGATGATGGTCTTAAAAAAGCAATCGAGAATGCCATTGTTAACATAACAAAATTCCACGAAAAGCAGATAAAAAAAGGATACACTATTCAAGAGAATCCAGAAATCATCCTTGGTCAATTGATAAGCCCCATTGAAAGAGTTGGCATATACATCCCAGGTGGGACTGCATCATATCCTTCAACGGTTATGATGAATGTGATTCCGGCAAATTTGGCTGGAGTAGAAGAAATAGTAATAGTAACTCCGGCAGACAAGGAAGGCAATATAAGGGATTCAGTTTTAGTGGCAGCAAATCTCCTTGGAGTCTCTGAAATTTATAAGATTGGGGGCGCCCAGGCTGTGGGAGCTCTTTGTTACGGGACTGAAACCATATCAAAGGTTGATAAGATAGTCGGACCTGGAAACATATACGTAGCCATGGCTAAACGCAAGGTTTCAGGAATCGTCGGAATTGATATGATTGCAGGACCCAGTGAAGTTGTTGTTTTGGCAGATAAAAATGCCAATGCAAGATTTATCGCTGCAGACCTTATAGCTCAAGCAGAACATGATGAAAGAGCGGCAAGCATTGTGGTAACAGATTCTGAGAATTTGGCGGATAGGATTCAGGAAGAGATTTCACTACAGCTTAAGACGCTTGATCGGAGCAAGATAGCAGAAAGCTCCCTGACAAATTACGGAGCAATAATCATAACCGGGAATATGGAGGAAAGCTTTGACATAGCCAACAGACTTGCTCCGGAGCACTTGGAGATCTTAACTGATAATCCCTTTGAGGATTACAAAAGAATCCGGAATGCAGGTGCGATATTTCTTGGGGAATATACACCAGAGCCAGTAGGAGATTATTATGCTGGACCGAATCATACACTTCCAACATCAAGGACAGCAAGATTCTCATCGGCCCTTGGCGTTGATGATTTCTGCAAGAAGACATCTTTGCTGTATTATTCCAAGGAGGCTTTGAAGGGAGCGGCAGGAGATATAATTACCCTGGCAACTGATGAAGCTTTGACAGGTCATGCAAATTCAATCAGGGTGAGAATGGAGGATCAAGATGTATAAGTATTTAAGAGAGGAGATTAAAAATCTCAAGGCATATAGAGTCAATGAAATGGAATACAAGGTTAAGCTGGATGCAAATGAAGGAATAGATTGGATGGATGGCCTTAACCGTTATCCCCTGGATCGAAGCGATGAATTGAGGGAAAAATTGGCAAAAAACCTCCACAAAAGAGCACAGGAGCTGCTTCTAGGAAATGGATCCAGTGAACTGATTGAATTGATGATGAAGGCATACTTGGAAGCAGGCGAAACCGTTGTGAGTATTTCTCCAACATTCAGCATGTACAGAATTTTTACCATTATTCACAAGGGTCGATATGAGGAGTATCCTCTGGATGGCATGGAAAGAATTGATGTAGACAGGTTTATTGAATTTGTAGACGAGAAAAATGCAAAGCTGGTAGTTTTGTGTAATCCAAATAATCCAACTGGGTCCTTGATTCCAAAGGAGGATATCCTTAGAATAATAAGCTCTGTTGACGCCATGGTGGTGCTTGATGAGGCATACATTGAGTTTTCGGATTATCCTTCAGGAGATGATACAGGAGAATTCAAGAATTTGGTTGTACTGAGGACCTTTTCCAAGGGTATGGCTTTAGCTGGAATCAGACTGGGATATATGATAGGTCATGAGGAGATAATCGGTTATATCAACAGAGTAAGATCACCATATAATGTGAATGTTCTCACCCAAAGTGTTGGAATAAAGGCTTTGGAGGGCGAAGGCACCACCAAGAAAAATATAGAAATGATAAAATCGGAAAGATGCAGGATGAAAAATGAATTGGAGAAAATGGGATTCAAACCACTCGATTCTCAGGCGAACTTTTTGTTTTTCCCTGGAGAGATGGGTTTGGGAAATTCTCTGGCTGAAAAGGGAATATTAATCAGAAGCTTTGGTGGTGAACTGGAAGGCTTTTATAGATTGACAATAGGAACTCCCTTAGAAAATGACGCGGTACTAAAAGCTATTGAGGAGGTACAAAATGAGAGAAGCAAGCTTAAGTAGAAGTACACTGGAGACAAAGATCGAAATAGATTTAATGAGGATTGAGGGCTCTGGAGATATCAACATTCAAACGGGAATAGGATTTTTTGATCACATGCTTAAGGCAATGTTTTTCTATGCAGGATTTGACTTAAAGCTTTTGTGTGAAGGAGACCTCGATGTTGACAGCCATCACACTGTTGAGGATATTGGATTGGCCTTGGGAGAAACCTTCAAGGAAGCTCTGCGAGATAAGAAGGGAATCCAGCGATTCTCATCAACCATCACACCCATGGATGAAAGCCTGGTCCTGGTTGCAATTGATATTTCAAATCGTCCATTTTTAGTGGAGAATTTATGGTTCAACAGCGATAGATTGGGAACGATGAATACTGAGGATTTCAAGGAATTTTTCAGGGCATTTGCATTTTCAGCCGGGTTGACACTTCATATCGATCTGATGAGAGGGGAAAATGACCACCACAAGATTGAAGCAGTGTTCAAGGGACTGGGCAGATCGTTGAAGGAGTCTGTTAGGATTGTGGGGAATGATATATTGAGCACTAAGGGGGTCCTGTAATGGTTATAATATTAGATTATGGTCTTGGAAATTTAAGGAGTCTCCAAACTGCCCTGGAAGGGCAGGGAATAAAGGCTAAGATCAGCAATGATCCGGAAGAGATATCTAGTGCAACTGCTATATTCCTGCCGGGAGTAGGAGCATTTAGAGATGCTTCAAATGCACTATGGGATAGTGGTCTTGCTGAGCTATTAAGGAAAAGAAGCGGGGAAGGAGTCTATATCATAGGGATTTGTTTAGGGATGCAGCTGCTTTATGATAAAAGCTTTGAAAACGGCGAATACGAGGGTTTGGGTCTGATCCCCGGAGAGATTGTAAAGCTGGTGGAAATGCCAAAGATTCCTCACATGGGTTGGAACAACCTAACTATAGAAAAAGAGGATCCTTTAACAAAATATACATCCACAGGAGACTTCGTTTACTTTGTTCACTCATATTATGCCAAATCCAGTGGAGATGAAATTCTTGCCTACACTGAGTATGGAGAGAAGATACCCGCAGTAGTGAGAAAAGGAAATATCATAGGATTTCAATTTCACCCGGAAAAGAGCTCAGAGGTTGGAGCTCTTCTACTGAAAGCCTTGGGGGAGATTATATTATGATAATTTATCCGGCAATAGATATGAAGGATCAATCCTGTGTACGCTTGACTCAGGGATCCTACGAAAGGATGACAGTATACGAAGCGGATCCGATAAAAGTAGCCAAGGACTGGGAAGCCAAGGGAGCAAGTATACTGCATTTGGTAGATCTTGACGGAGCCAGGAATGGGGAGAGGGTCAATGAACCTGTTGTAAAAAGAATTCTTAAAAATGTCCACATTCCAGTCCAACTGGGGGGAGGGATTAGAGACACTCAAGGAGTAGAGACTTTTTTGGATCTGGGAGTTGCTCAGGTTATCATTGGCACAGCAGCACTAAAAAACAAACCCTGGATAACTGAAATGCTAAAAGTTCATGGAGGAAGGATAGTGGTTTCAATAGATGCAAAAAAGGGATTGATTGCAACGGATGGTTGGGAGACTGTATCCAGTACAAGAGCTTTGGACTATATCAAGGAGCTGGAGTCCTATGGATTAACGCGGATAGTGTATACTGATATTGAAAAGGATGGGATGCTCAGCGGACCGAATTTTCAGATGTATGAAGAATTGCAGCAGGCTTTATCCATTGAGGTAATAGCATCCGGTGGTATTACAACTATGGGAGATATTAAGAGGCTTAAAGGAATGGGGATTTATGGCGCAATTATTGGGAAGGCTCTATACAATGGAAATTTGGATTTGGAGGAGGTTTTGAATTGTTGACAAGACGAATTATTCCATGCTTGGATGTACGGGACGGCAGAGTGGTCAAGGGTAAGAAATTTCAAAATATTGTAGATGTTGAGGATCCAGAGGTTTTGGGAGAATTTTATTCAAAGGCTGGGGCAGATGAACTGGTATTCTACGATATTACTGCTACCAACGAAGCTCGAAAAATATCCCTGGAATTTATTGAAAAGGTGGCTTCCAAAATAAACATCCCATTTTGTGTGGGAGGGGGAGTCAATAGCATAGATGATTTTACTGAAATTCTAAGAAAAGGTGCTGACAAGGTATCTGTAAATTCAGCTGCTGTGAAGACTCCTGAGCTTATCACACTGGCATCATTGAAATACGGGGCTCAATGTGTGGTACTATCGATGGATGTAAAAAAAGTGGATTCAGGTAAGTGGAGAGTATATGTAAACGGTGGAAGAGTCGATACCGGGTTGGACGCACTGGAGTGGGCAATAGAAGGAGTTCGACTTGGTGCCGGAGAATTGGTCGTAAATAGTATTGATGCAGATGGAATGAAGGAAGGTTATGATCTAGAGCTCTTAAAGGCAATTACTTCAAGAGTCGGAGTACCAGTGATTGCATCAGGTGGAGCAGGCAAGCTTGATGATTTTGCCAAAGCTGTTATTGAAGCTGATGTTGATGGTGTTTTAGCGGCCAGTGTATTTCACTACAAGGAGATTGAAATCAAGGAATTAAAAGAATACCTGAAGTCAAAAGGAATCGAGGTTCGATTATGATGGAGATCAAGTATAACAAGGACGGATTGGTTCCAGCAATAGCTCAGGATATATCCACCGGGGAGGTTCTGATGCTTGCCTACATGAATGAGGAAGCAGTCAGACTGACTCTGGAAAGCAGGATTGCTCACTACTATTCCCGCTCAAGGCAATGCCTTTGGAAAAAGGGAGAAACATCGGGAAATTTTCAGGAGGTTAAGGGATTTTATTACGACTGTGATGGAGACACCATACTCCTTAAAGTAAATCAGGTGGGCGTTGCCTGTCATACAGGAAGTTATTCCTGTTTTTTCAATGAGGTGGTGGGAGCAAAAAATGCCAATGACACTCTACCGGAGCTGTATAAGGTAATTTTGGATAGAAAGATCAATCCAAAGGAGGACTCATATACAAACTATCTTTTTGACAAGGGAATAGATAAGATACTCAAAAAAATCGGTGAGGAGTCAGCAGAGGTAATCATAGGAGCTAAAAATAATAGGGAAGAGCTTGTTTATGAATCCAGCGATTTGATCTATCATCTGCTGGTATTGCTGGTAAACGAAGGAGTTACACTGGATGATATATATAATGAACTCGATAAACGAATGAAATAAAGGGAGGAATGTGCTTTGATATATACGGACCATCATGTACACACAAGTTATTCACCAGACAGCGAGGCGGATATCAAAGCATATCTGATTGAAGCCAAAGGGTTGGGACTCGATTTTGTAATGTTCACAGATCATATAGACATTGGAACAACCGACGAGCTTTTCAAGGAGAGAATTGATTATGTGGAATATTTCAGTAGAATGAAGCATCTGCAGGAGGAGTATGATATTCCTATTCAGATAGGAGTAGAAATTGGCTATGAAAAAAACCATAAGAATGAAATTGATGAATTTTTGGAGAAATATCCATTTGACTTCGTCATTGCCTCGGTACACTATGGAGACGGAAAGGATTTCTATCTGGGGGATTTTTTCCAGGGCAAAAATCAAAGTGAATCGTATCTGAGATATTTTGAGATTGTAAAGGAGATGGTTCAAGACTTTGGA
The DNA here is from genome assembly GCA_024637045.1 of Soehngenia sp. Lineage (GTDB taxonomy): Bacteria > Bacillota > Clostridia > Tissierellales > Tissierellaceae > Gudongella. Next base: position 37,610 of record JAGXFX010000007.1, on the reverse strand, counting down.
AATTTCGATGTGGTGGGACATTTGGATTACATCACACGGTATGGACCATTTGAGGATAAATTTTACGAATACGAGGTATTTGAGGATATAATAGACTCTATATTGGTAGCATTGATACAAAAAAAGAAGGGACTTGAGCTTAACACATCAGGATTAAGAGGGCCACTCGGCATCTCATTTCCAAAGGAAGAGGTATTGAAGAGATACTATGATTTAGGAGGAAGGACAATAACCCTGGGTTCAGATGCCCATTTCAATGACCATTATTATGCAGGAATTGTTGAGGGAATGAGTCAATTGAAATCATTGGGCTTTAATGAAGTATCATCATTTACAAAGAGAATAGAGAGAAAAATCATTATATAGAATCTCAAGAAAAAAATCAGATATTCAACTAGAAGGTTTTATTCTGTAACAGATGTTACGGATATATGCTTGGATTGATGCTATAATTAGCATAAAATGCAATACAAATTTTTGGAGGGATAAAGATGATAGAACAGGTATTTAATTATTCAACAAGCGATGATTTTGCAGTGGAAAAGCTGATTTTTGATGACAATATCAACTATGTTCATATGGTATTTAATAAGGATGAAGGTCTTCCTGAGCACTTTTCGAACTCAAATGTCTATATGACTGTATTGAGGGGAACACTTTCGATAGCACTCGGTGACCAGGAGGTAAACAAGTATCCAAAGGGTAGCATATTGAAGATCCCAGTGGATATCAAGATGAATGTAAAGAATAGAGATGAAGAAACGCTGGAACTTATTATTGTAAAGGCACCGGCACCAGTCAAGTAAATATATGATTAATTAAAGTGAAATTTACTGGAAGTTTAAATTGACAAACTTCCATATTAATGATATAGTTTTGTCGAACTTAATATTAAATCTTCAGGGCAGGGTGAAATTCCCTACCGGCGGTAAAGCCCGCGAGCCGTAAGGCTGATTCGGTTAAATTCCGAAGCCGACAGTAAAGTCTGGATGAAAGAAGATTATACATTCAAAGCATGTTTTTGATTTTCAAGCCCTGATTTTTAATCAGGGCTTTTTGATTTTCAAGGAGGTCTTATGGACAATAAATATATGGAATACGCATTGGAACTGGCTGAAAAAGGTTCAGGCTTTACTAATCCCAATCCTCTTGTAGGAGCTGTTATTGTAAAGGATGAGAGGATAATTGGAGAAGGGTATCATCAATACTATGGAGGACCACATGCTGAAGTAAATGCATTCCAGAATGCAAAGGAAAATGTTGAAGGAGCAACAATGTATGTAACTCTTGAACCATGTTCGCATTATGGAAAGACTCCCCCATGTGTAGATGAAATAATAAGAAGAGGCATCAAAAAAGTAGTAATAGGAATGGTAGACCCAAACCCTTTGGTATCAGGCAGAGGAGTTAAGATTCTTGAAGACAACGGTTTAGAAGTTTTCACAGGAATGCTTGAAGATAAATGTAGAGTACAAAATGAAATATTCAATAAATATATAACCACAAAAATGCCTTTTTGCATATTTAAGTCTGCAATGACTCTAGATGGTAAAATTGCAACTCATACAGGAGACTCCAGATGGGTAAGTGGCGAAGAATCAAGAGAATATGTACACCGGATAAGGCAAAGAGTATCAGGAATCCTTGTAGGAGTAGGAACTCTACTCGCAGATGATCCAATGCTTACATCTAGAATTGAAGATACTGAGACAAAGAATCCACTCAGGATAATAGTTGATACGAAGGCAAAGATTCCAATGGAATCAAACATTGTAAGAACAGCTGGTGAAGTCAGAACTTTACTTGTAACTACCGATTTTGCACCAAAGGAAAAGCTTGAAAATCTAGCTTCTAAAGGAATGCAAATACTAATATCTCCAACCAAGGAAGGAAGAGTCGATATCCCCAATGCGATAAGAATGATTGGTGAAATGGGAATTGATAGCATTCTTGTTGAAGGTGGTAGTACCATTGCGTATTCATTTCTCGAAGAGCAAATGATTGATAAGGTTCTGTTCTTCATAGCACCAAAAGTAGTAGGCGGAGAAGAGTCTAAAACCCCTCTTGGAGGTATCGGAATAGCTCTTATGAAGGATGCAATAAATATTGATAAAATGAGTACATGCATAATTGGGGAAGATATATTGGTAACTGGTTACCCGGTTAGGAGGTGATTTAAGTTGTTTACAGGAATTATAGAAGAAATTGGTACAGTACGAGCGATTACTAAAAGTGAAAAGGCAGCAAGAATCAGTATTGATGCAATCAGGGTTCTTGAAGACGTAAAACTTGGGGATAGTATCTCCACAAATGGAGTCTGCCTTACAGTAACAGATTTTTCAAAGAGTAGTTTCACAGTTGATGTTATGGCTGAAACGATACGAAGGAGTAACCTTGGTCTTTTAACCCCTGATATGGAAGTGAACCTCGAAAGAGCATTAAAGGCAAGTGACAGACTTGGAGGCCATATTGTAAGCGGACATATAGATGGAACTGGGAAAATAGTTAGCCTAAAAAAAGAGGATAATGCAGTTTGGGTGACTGTATCAGCAGAAAGAAATTTATTAAAATATATAATATCCAAAGGTTCAATAGCCATTGATGGGATAAGTCTTACCGTGGCATATGTTGATGATAATGTCTTCGAGGTTTCCATCATTCCACATACAAAGGAATCCACCACACTGCTTCACAAAAAGGTGGGCGATGTATTGAACCTAGAGTGTGATCTCGTAGGAAAGTATATCGAAAAGCTTATGATTTACGGTAAAAATGAACCTGTAGAAAGCAAAATAGACATGGAGTTTCTGCAAAGAAACGGATTTGTGTAAAGGAGAAGATAAAATGGCAACTTTCAATACAATTGAAGAAGCAATAGAGGATATTAGAGAAGGCAAAATGATTGTAGTTGTAGATGACGAAGACAGAGAAAACGAAGGAGATCTCCTGATGGCAGCAGAAATGGTGACTCCAGAGGCAATAAACTTCATGACCAAACATGGCCGAGGACTAATCTGCATGCCTGTCACAGGAGATAGACTGGAAGAACTAAGTATAGCATACATGGTTGACAGAAATACAGATTCACATCAAACTGCTTTTACCGTATCAATAGACGCTTTGGAAACAACAACTGGAATATCTGCATTTGAAAGAGCATTGACAATAAAAAAAGTTCTGGAAGAAGATGCTTCTGCAATTGACTTCAAACGGCCAGGACATATTTTCCCATTGAGATACCAGGAGGGTGGGGTTCTAAGAAGGGCAGGGCATACAGAGGCAGCTGTTGATTTTGCTAAGCTAGCTGGGTTGAACCCTGCTGGAGTGATTTGTGAAATCATGAGTGATGATGGGACAATGGCAAGAGTACCGGAATTGATGGAATACGCCAGAGACCATAATCTAAAGATTGTTACAATAGCTGACCTGATATTCTACAGAAGACATAAGGAAGTGCTTATTGAAAGAGCGGCAGAAGCAGATCTGCCAACTAAATACGGTGAGTTCAAGTTGGTAGGATATGAGAATGTCCTTAACGGAGAGCATCATGTTGCTCTTGTTAAAGGAGATGTTTCAGATGGCGAACCTGTTCTTGTCAGGGTTCATTCGGAGTGCCTTACAGGAGATGCCTTTGGATCGTTGAGATGTGACTGTGGCGAACAGTATGCAGATGCTATGAAAAGGATTGAAGAAGAGGGAAGAGGTGTTCTTCTTTATATGCGTCAGGAAGGAAGAGGAATCGGACTGATAAACAAAATCAGAGCATATTCCCTCCAGGATCAGGGAATGGATACTGTAGAGGCAAATCTAGCTTTAGGATTTGGTGAGGACTTAAGGGAATACGGAATTGGTGCACAAATACTTGCAGACTTGGGTATAAAAAAAGTCAAGCTTATGACCAATAATCCAAAAAAAATCAAAGGACTTTCAGGCTACGAAATTGAGATAGTGGACAGAGTAGAAATCCAGATGAATCACAATGAAAGAAATAGAAACTATTTAAGAACAAAAAAAAATAAAATGGGTCACATACTAAAATTCAAGGAGGATAAGTAAATGAAAATTTATGAAGGAAATCTAATTGGTGAAGGCTTAAAATTTGGAATAGTTGTAGGCAGATTCAATGAGTTCATAGGTTCAAAACTCCTGGGAGGAGCAATCGATGCTCTTAAAAGACATGGTGTTGAGGAAGAAAACATTGAAATTGCTTGGGTACCAGGTGCATTTGAAATTCCATTGGCTGCTAAAAAAATGAGCAATTCAGAAAAATATGATGGAGTAATAACGCTGGGAGCGGTTATAAGAGGATCAACTCCACACTTTGACTACGTATCCAGCGAAGTAACAAAAGGAGTTGCACATGTGTCACTTGAATCAAATGTTCCAGTTATTTTCGGAGTATTAACTACTGATACAATTGAACAGGCAATTGAAAGAGCTGGAACAAAAGCTGGAAACAAGGGATATGATGCTGCTATGACAGCAATTGAAATGGCTAATTTATTGAAACAGATTTAAGGAGGTTATTCTGTCTTTGAAAATAAATAACATTAAAACTATATTTTTTGATTATGATGGAACATTGCATAATAGCATGGCAATATATGCTCCTGCATTCAGGAAGGCATATGAGAACTTAGTGGAAAATGGATATGCTGAACCAAAACTCTGGTCTGATGATGAAATATCAAGCTGGATTGGGTATAACCCTAGAGAAATGTGGGAGAAGTTTATACCAAATCTAAACGAAGATATAAGGAACGCCAGCAGTGAGCTTATTGGAAAAGAAATGAATAGACTTATAAAACTTGGTTATCCTGTGTTATATGAAGATTCTATTGAAATTCTTGAGTATCTTAAGAAAAAGGGATACATCCTTGTATTTATAAGTAATTGTAGGAAAAAATACATGGAGAATCATAAGGAACTTTTTGACCTAGAGAAGTATTTTATTAATATGGTTTGCTCAGAAGAATATGATTTTATGCCAAAACAGGATATTTTAAAAAGCATAATTATAAATTATCCCAAAGAGATGGCTATTGTTGGAGACAGGAAAAAAGACATGGATGCAGGCAAGGCCAGCGGGATTTTTACAATCGGTTGCAAATACGGATTTGGAACTGAAGAGGAATTATCCGATGCTGATATCAAGATAGGAAGCATAGCCGAGCTCAAGAATATATTCTAAAAATTAATAGAGATATGGTCATGGAATCTGATGGAAATCAGGTTCCATTTTTTCGTGACACTGTGTTACAATAGTATCAATAGCGATAGGGGGAGAATCTATTGAGTGAAGACAGTAAAAACATAAACTGGAAAATTGTAGGTGTGGTTTTGCTTATAGCAATAGCGGGAATATTCATTTGGAATGCTAGAAGTGGTGATGAAAACACTCCTGAGCGTATGGCATATAATTTCCTAAAAGATTATTACACTGTTGACGATTCTGAGCTTGCTGATTTCTTTTATGAAGAAGTGGTCGGAAATCCTAAACCAAATATGGACGCTCTCGAGGAGTTCGGAAATATGGTCAAGGAGAAGTACGGACCATTGATGACAGTGGAAGGTTTAGAGGAGGCTATGGCAAACAGGTTTATTCCCGGAGGCGGGGTGTCTGTTAGAGGTACAGGCAATAAAATGTTTGCAGATTCAGTAACTCTGATTGATTATCAAGAGTATAAGGATGGTCGGATATATTACAAATACCAGGTTCCCGTTGAAATTGTCCTTGCAAATGGAGAAGTAGAAAACACAATGGTAGTAGGTGAAATAGTTATGAAGGAAGTAGAGGGAGAATGGAAGGTAGATGTGCTTAGACCAAATTTTAGGGACCTTTCAAGGTTAATATCCTATGGTGTTTCCAATCTTAAAATCACAAACTGGGATGTTGAAGAAGAGGTATGGAGAGTTGAGGTTAACTGGGATAGTACTTTAAATGGAGGCACAAATGCCGACAGTACTGCCATGGAACTTGGAGCGAGCTTTGATTTTATAATGCCTAATCAGGAAGGCCTCTCTTATGCAGTAAAGGTTTTTGACAAGGAGGATAGTATTCTTGTACAGGAAGAATTTACAAGCAATTTCTCTCCCGGCAGGAATATGGAGCTGTATATAATGTGGGATAAAAACCGTGAGAGTGTAGTTCTGTCAGAATCATACGACGCTATTATCGGTGGGTCAGAAGGTCCAACTCCAATTGTGGTTCAAGGAGGAGAATTTCAAAGGTCCATAAAGACGTCTTTAAAAAAAGTTGTAAATGGTAAGGTTGATAGAACCGTTGAGATTGCTGACAATTGCTCGATGGATATCATAACTGAGGTCGTGATGGACCATATGATAAGATCAGCCGCCTGGGAAGGCATTGATGTTAGGGAGCTGGATGAATATTACATATTGATGGATCATCTATTTGAAGAAGGAGAAACAAAGGAAAACTACATCTATATCGACCAGGGTGAAATATTCTACCAAGGCGGACTTGATGGAATGAGGACGAACATAACTGAGGATAGCTATGAAAGCATAAGAAGCTTTTTCAACTACTGATAATATTAAGAACCGGTACCGATGTTAAATCATAAAGGTATCGGTTTTTTGTTGTCCACAATATATAGTTGTTTTTTATAATTAATTTACCAAAATATACAATTTATTGATTTAAAACTTATGTCGAATGTAGTATAATAGAAGCAGGAAGTTAATACGGTAACTAAATAAAACGGAGGTCGGCCCATGAAAAAAACCTATGTGCTTGACACAAATGTTATCATTCAATCCCCTGCCGCTCTGTACTCATTTGAAGACAACAGGGTAATTCTGCCGGTTGCTGTCCTTGAGGAACTCGACAAGCATAAGAACGACGATGCTGAGAGAGGTGCAAACTGCAGACAGGCAATCAGATTTCTGGAAAGCTTAAGGACAAAGGGAAGTCTATACGAAGGAGTTATGCTGGATACAGGTGGGATGCTCAAGATTGAGACAAACTACACATCAGTCCAGATTCCAGACGGATTCCATGGAGATACCTGTGACAACAGGATTCTGAAGGTTTGCAAGGGTCTCATGGAAAAGGGAGACAATGTAATCCTGGTAACAAAGGATATTATCGTAAGACTGAAGGCACAGATGATGGGAGTACCTGCCGAGGACTTTACAACGGAGCAATCGCCAAGCTTTGAAGCGCAATACACCGGAAGGATGGACGCGTATATTAGCGATAAGGCCATGGGTGAATTTAAGAAGAAGGGAATAAGCCCTGAAAATGCATTCGTAATGGATGGCCTAGAAAGAGTCAATGTTGATCCGGTTCCAAATCAGTTTTTTATTCTTCATTCTGAGACAAGTGAAAAAAAGACACTGCTTGGAAGATTTAATGGAGACAAAATAGTTCCATTATGGAGTCTTAATGAAGAACCATTCGGAGTAAAACCAAGAAATGTAGGTCAGAGATTTCTTCAGGAAGCACTTATGCAGGATCCGGAAACAGCTCCGCTTGTAATAGTAAAGGGAACAGCAGGTACTGCAAAGACATTCTATTCCCTGGCGGTTGGGTTGCAGCATACATATGAACCTGCTTCTAGAAGATATAGAAAGATTCTTATAACAAGACCAAATGTTCAGTTTGACGAGGATATAGGTTTTCTTCCTGGAACAGAACAGGAAAAGATTGCACCTTACTTAAGACCAATAATTGACAATCTGGAGATACTTGTAGACCGAAATGAAAATGAAAGATATAAAAATGAAAAACAACTAAAGGATAAAATAGACGAACTCTTCTACAGAGGAGTTATTGTGGCAGAGGCAATGAACTTCATTAGAGGTCGATCGATAACAAATACTTTCCTTATAATTGATGAAGCACAGAACCTTACTCCTAAACAGGTCAAGGGAATAGTCACAAGGGTAGGAAGGGGAACAAAAGTCGTCCTTCTTGGAGATCCTCAGCAAATTGACCATCCACTTCTGGATGAAAGGACAAATGGTCTAAGCTACGCATCCGAGAAGATGAAGGGAAGTCCTCTTTGCTTCCAGATAACAATGAGGACTGATGAATGCTTAAGATCCATCTTGGCCCAGGATGCATCAACCAGAATGTAGATATTAGATTGACCCGATATTGACCGGTACTGATGAAATAAGTTTCATCAGTACCGGTTTTTGGTATATATTTGGAATAGAGTATTCATTAACCTGTGCAAGCAGATTGGAGATGACGACCATGACAACTGAAATATATATGATATTTGGACTTATCATCCTGATGCTCGTTTTCTTTGTTTGGGGAAAATGGAGATATGATATTGTATCACTCGTAACTCTCATTGTGGCAAGTCTTACAGGTCTTGTTCCCATGGATGCGGTTTTCGAGGGATTTGGTCACCCTGCTGTTATTACAGTTGCGGCCGTATTAGTTGTAAGCAAGGGACTTATGAATGCAGGAGTGGTTGACTTTATGGCCAGGTATCTACTAAGGCTTGGAGATAATATTATAGTCCAGATGACATCTCTTGTTCTTGCCGTTACAATAAGCTCCGCATTTATGAACAATATTGGTGCGCTGGCATTGATGATGCCTGTTGCCATAAAGATGGCTAGAAAGAACAATAAATCACCATCAATCTTTCTTATGCCTCTTGCCTTCGGATCGCTTTTAGGAGGAATGACAACTCTTGTGGGAACACCTCCAAACATTATTATTTCAACTTTCAGGGCAGACTACACTGGGGAAGCTTTCAAAATGTTCGACTTCCTTCCGGTGGGAGGAGCAGTGGCGCTGGCAGGAGTAACATTTATACTTCTTATTGGCTGGAGACTTATTCCAAAGAGAACAGGCGGAAAATCAGAGGAGGATCTGTTTGAAATAAAGGATTACATAACAGAATTGAAGGTACCTGAAGAATCAAAATATGCAGGAAAAACAGTTCATGAGCTTGAAGAATCAGTTGAAGGGGAATTAAAGATTGTTTCAGTTATAAGGAAAGATAAGAATTATGCAGCTCCTTCTCTTAGACTATCACTTGAAGAAGGTGACTCCTTGATTGTGGAGGCAACAGCAGGAAAAATTCAGGAGATTCTGGATGCAACAGACCTTAAGCTTGCAGATAATGATAAATTGTCACAGGAGGATATAAAAACAGATGATGTAGAGATAATGGAAGCAGTAGTTATGACAAATGCATTTATTATAGGAAGAACTGCAAAGGCAATGAGAATCAGAAGCAGGTATGGAATAAATATTCTTGGTGTAGCCAGGGAAGGTGTAAGAATAAACAAGTCTCCTGATTCAATAAAATTTATTGTTGGAGATATACTTCTATTACAAGGCCCTCCTGATACGCTATCTGAAATGATTACTCAGTGGGGTTGTCTTCCTCTTGCTGGAAGAGGAATAAGCCTTGGGAAACCCAGGAGACTCGTTCCTGGTGTTCTGGTTTTTGCCACCGCTCTCGTTCTAACAGCTCTTGGCATTATTCCTGTGCAGGTTTCATTTATGATGGCTGCTGTAGCAATGGTGCTTGGAAACTTTATTTCTGTGAAGGAAATGTATGAAAGTATTGACTGGTCAATAATTGTACTTTTGGGTTCGATAATTCCGGTCAGCAGGGCTCTTGAAACTACTGGCGGAGCTCAGCTAATTGCAGGAAGTGTGCTGAGTCTGGCAGATAGACTACCAATATGGGCAATGGTCCTGGCTGTCCTTGTAATATCAATGACTCTATCGGATATAGTAAATAATGCTGCTGCAGTATTAATTATGGCACCCATAGCCATTGAGATTGCAGGAGGACTTTCAGCTTCCCCGGATGCATTTCTTATGAGTGTTGCAATCGGTGCATCCTGTTCATTCCTTACTCCAATAGGTCATCAGTCAAATACATTGGTCATGAGCCCAGGAGGATATAAGTTTGGAGATTATTGGAAGATGGGTCTGCCACTTGAAATAATTGTTGTTGTAGTGGCGGTTCCGCTTATTATGTTTATATGGATATAGGTGTTTGATGATGTATATAAAAATTATATTGACAAATAAATAGAGTGGGATATATAATGTTGGATGTCAAACAGTTAGGCATACAACATTATTTTTTATTTGGAGGCAGATCATGAAAAAGAAAACTGTAGGAATGGAATTACGTTCACTTAACAACCTCTTGAAGAGATATGTTGAGAATTCACAGCATTTTCAATATGCAAAGAAAATAACCGGAACAAACGGCTGGATAATAGCATACTTATTTGAGAATGAAGGAAATGATGTCTTTCAGAGAGACTTGGAAGAACGATTTACCATAACCCGTTCAACGATATCAAAGGTTCTAAAGCTTATGGAGCAAAAGGGACTGATTGAAAGACTAAGCGTAGAAGAAGATGCACGGCTTAAGAAAATTGTTCTTACTGATAAGGCAAGGGGAATTCATCAGGCTGTAAAAAACGATTTGATGGAGATTGAAACCAGACTGATGAAGGACTTTTCACATGAAGAAAAAGAGCAGCTGTTATTGTTTATAGATAGAATGAAAAGTAACATGGAGAGTTCACCTGTGAACTCAGTGAATGAATAAGCACAAAATCAATAATCAACATCGGAGGAACTAATATGATAAAAACATTGGCAAAAAGTATCAGGGAATACAAAAAAAATTCCATACTCACACCTATATTTGTAATGCTTGAAGTTCTGTTTGAAGTTATGATTCCCTTTATAATGGCAAGACTTATTGACCAGGGAATCGACGCAGGGAATATGGACGTAATATTGAGACTGGGGTTACTTCTTCTAGGAGCAGCAATGGTTGCCTTGACATTCGGTGCATTGTCCGGAAGAAGCGCCGCCATAGCATCAGCAGGATTTGCAAAGAACCTGAGACAGGATATGTTCTATAATGTGCAAGGGTTCTCCTTCTCAAACATAGACAAGTTTTCCACATCAAGTATTATTACCAGGTTGACAACAGATGTTACAAATGTTCAAAATTCATATCAGATGCTTCTTAGGATGGCATCAAGAAGTCCGATCATGCTAATATTTTCATTGTTTGCTGCATTCAGCATTAACAGAAGTCTTTCCATGATTTTTCTTGGAGCAATGCCCATACTTGGAATAGGATTGTTCTTTATAATAAAGAATGCGCATCCAATTTTCAGGCAGGTATTCAAGACCTATGACAAACTCAACAGCATTGTGCAGGAAAACGTAAGAGGAATAAGGGTTGTGAAGGCATTTGTAAGAGAGGACCATGAAAGAGAGAAGTTCGAAGACATATCCAAGGAAATTTACGACAAGTTCACAAAAGCTGAAAAACTTTTGGCATTCAATATGCCTTTGATTCAATTCTGCATGTTTGGGTCAATGCTACTCCTATCATGGTTTGGAGCCAGAGCGATTGTGGCATCTGGAAACAATGCAGCTGTTGGACTTAGTACAGGCCAACTGATGAGTCTTATGACCTATACGATGCAGATTTTGATAAGTCTAATGATGCTTTCCTTTGTATTTGTTATGATAACCATTTCAAGAGCATCGGCTGAAAGAATTGTGGAGATGCTGGATGAAGAAACCGATTTGAAAAACAATGATAATCCAGTCTATGAAGTGGCAGACGGCTGCATAGAATTTCAAAATGTCAGCTTCTGCTATTCAAACAAGGCAGATAAGATGGCATTGAGGGATATCAACCTTAAGATTAATGCTGGAGAAACCATAGGAATAATTGGAGGAACCGGTTCATCCAAGACAAGTCTTATTCAGCTTATACCAAGGCTCTACGATGCTTCAAAAGGAATTGTTAAGGTCGGGGGCAGAGATGTAAGAGAGTATGACTTAAAGACCTTAAGAGACCAGGTTGCGGTTGTCCTTCAGAAAAACGTGTTATTCTCGGGAACCATCAATGAGAATCTTAGATGGGGAGATGAGAATGCCAGCGACAATGAAGTAGAGCGCATGGCAACCCTTGCCCAGGCTGATGAGTTTATTCGTGAATTGCCAGATAAATATGATGCACATCTTGAGCAGGGAGGAAGCAATATTTCAGGAGGCCAGAAGCAAAGGCTTACAATTGCCAGGGCTTTGCTTAAAAAGCCCAGGATATTGATTCTGGACGACTCAACAAGTGCAGTGGATACGAGGACGGATGCTATAATTAAAAGATCATTTTTGGAAGAAATCCCATATACAACAAAAATCATAATAGCTCAGAGAGTATCCTCAGTGCAGGATGCCGACAGGATTATAGTGATGGATGATGGTGAAATAAAAGCTATTGGAACGCATGCAGAACTTCTAAAAGACAGCGACATTTACAGAGAAGTATATGATTCACAGGTGAAGGGGGGTATGGCAAGTGCCTAGACCGATAGGAAAAGGTCCCCATGGAATGGGATCAGGAAGTATCAAGGATGTAAACAAGGGCACAGTCAAAAGACTCTTGTCCTATGTAGGAAAGTATCGAATCAGATTGATATTTGTTGTTGTTTCAATAATAATCAGTGCATTTACAGGAGCAATAGCTTCACTTTTCCTAAAGACACTTATTGATGACTATATAACTCCAATGCTGCTTCAGGCTGTGCCTGACTTCTCTGGATTGTTCAGGGTAATCCTAATGATGGGTGGAATATACATTATCGGCGTACTTGCATCGCTCTTTTACACAAGAACGATGGTGTCAATATCACAGGGAGTATTAAAAAGAATAAGGGATGAGCTGTTCTCAAAAATGCAGAGTCTTCCAATCAGATACTTTGACTCACATAGCCATGGTGATTTGATGAGTCACTACACCAACGACATAGACACCCTGCGTCAGATGATATCTCAAAGTCTTCCACAGATGTTTTCATCAGTAGTTACGATAGTGGCAGTGTTGTCTGCAATGCTATATCTTAGCCTTTGGATGACCGGAGTTGTAATCTTGTTTGTATTTATAGTTTTGAACATAGTAAAAATAATCGCCGGACGCAGTGGTAAATATTTTGTCGAGCAACAGAAATCCCTTGGTGACCTGAATGGATATATCGAGGAAATGATAAATGGTCTTAAGGTTGTAAAAGTATTCAATCATGAAGAGATCGTTAAGAAGGATTTTGATGAGAGAAATGAGATTCTTAGGGATAATGCTACAAAGGCGAACAAATATGCCAATATCCTAATGCCCATTATGATGAACCTTGGATATGTGCTTTATGTTCTTCTTGCAATAGTTGGTGGTATACTGGCCGTTGGGGGAATACAGAACTTTAGCATTACCGGAGCAGATGTAGTGACACTTGGTATGATTGCATCATTTCTTCAATTATCCAGAAACTTTATCCAGCCTATAGCGCAGGTATCTCAGCAGCTGAATGCAGTTGTCATGGCAATTGCTGGTGCAGAGAGGATATTCAATCTGATGGATCAGGAACCGGAAACTGATGAGGGATATGTAACCCTGGTCAATGCGAAATATGAGAATGGTGAAGTCAAAGAAGCTGACCATAGAACAGAAATATGGGCATGGAAGCATCCACACGGTGATGGAACCACTACCTATACTCTCTTAAAAGGTGAAGTAAGGTTCTATGATGTAGATTTTGGTTACAACGAGGACGAAGTGGTCCTTCACGATATCACACTTTATGCCGAGCCGGGTCAGAAGATTGCTTTTGTTGGCGCAACAGGTGCAGGAAAGACTACTATAACAAACCTTATCAACAGGTTCTATGATATTGCCGATGGCAAGATCAGATATGATGGAATTAACATTAAGAAGATAAAGAAGGCAGATCTTAGAAGATCTCTTGGAATTGTTCTTCAGGATGTAAATCTCTTTACTGGAACAGTAATAGACAATATAAGATACGGCAGGCTGGATGCAACTGATGAAGAATGTGTGGAGGCTGCAAAGCTCGCCAATGCAGATGGATTTATCAGGATGTTACCAGAAGGTTATGAGACAGTCTTAACTGGAGACGGCGGGGGACTCTCACAAGGACAGAGACAGCTATTGTCTATTGCAAGGGCAGCTGTAGCAGACCCACCAGTAATGATTCTTGATGAAGCCACATCTTCAATAGATACGAGAACAGAGTCCATTGTCCAAAAGGGTATGGACGCCTTGATGAAGGGAAGAACTGTATTCGTAATTGCCCATAGGCTATCAACGGTTCAGAATTCTAATGTAATTATGGTTCTTGAAAAAGGAAGGATCATTGAGAAAGGAAGTCATGATGAGCTGGTTGATGAAAAAGGGAAGTATTATCAGCTCTATACCGGTGCTTTTGAATTGGATTAAATCGAAAAAACTGCTGCTGCCAGTAACTGGAAAGGAGCAGTTCTTTTTTGAACCCAAAGAGCTTATATGGGGTATAAAGTAAAGTAGGATATTGAATTTACATACAGGAGATGAAATACCATGGATAGAAAAAACAGGCCATCAGGCAGAAAAAAGAGGGTTGGAACTGGTAGTTCAAAAGTTCAGAAACGAGGAAGTGGATTAGGAAGAAAGTCATCCGGACCGACCGGAGGTACAGGAGGATTCTTTGGTAGACAGTCCTCGTCTTCATCCAGCAATCAATCATTCGGACAAAACTCCTATCCTTCCACAGGCGGAAGAAGCTCAGGAGGGTTTGGCAAGTATATTATTATATTTATAATTTTGATGGCTGTATCCTTCTTTATATCAAGACTGGGCGGAGGAAGTGGGGAAGCTCCAATCAAAGATCCAGGAACAGGTACTGATAACTTAGCTTCAGAGGCAGGCAGCCCAACATACGACAGCGGCGCTTATTCTGTTGACAGGACCGTTTCCAATATGGCAAGACCAAAGAGGACTACACTTCTTGGTGGAGGAAGGGATCAAGCTACAGTTATGGTTTATCTTCTTGGAACAGACCTTGAATCAAGAAGCGGAATGGCTACAATGGATCTTCAGGAGATGCTGGAAGCTGATCTGTCTGACAATGTGAATATTGTTATAGAAACAGGCGGGACGGCTCAGTGGAAAAATGATGTAATGGATAGTGGAACAAACCAGAGATATCTAATAAGTTCAGAGGGTCTTAGCAGACTCGAGGATAATCTTGGGAGAAAGTCCATGGTTGACCCGAATACACTGACCGATTTTATCAGATATTCTGAGCAAAACTTTCCTGCAGAAAGATACTTCTTGATTCTTTGGGATCACGGCGGAGGATCTGTAACCGGATATGGCTATGACGAGTATTTCAAGGGAGATACAATGACCCTGGATGAAATTGAACGTGCGCTTTTTAACTCAGGAGCTGAGTTTGATATGGTAGGATTTGATGCGTGTTTAATGGCAACACTCGAGACCGCATTTGTAGTTGAACCCTATTCTGACTATCTGATTGCATCAGAAGAACTTGAACCGGGAATCGGTTGGTATTATACTGGATGGCTGGATGAACTTTCAAAGAATCCATCAATTGAAACAATTGATCTTGGCAAGAAACTAGTTGATGATTATGTGCAAGAGGTGAAACGACAAACACCTAAATCCCAGGCAACACTATCACTAATTGACCTGGCAGAACTTAGTGCAACTGTTCCGCCGACATTCAGTGAATTCTCGCAATCAACTGGAGAACTGATCGATACGGAAGAATTTAAGCGAGTATCTGATTCAAGGGCAGGAACAAAGGAATTTGCATCCTCCTCGAAGATAAATCAGATTGACCTTATAGACTTTGCCAATAGACTCGGAACACCTGAAGCAGAGAACTTTGCACAAGCTCTTGGGGATGCAGTGAAATACAACAGGATGTCTGACAACATAACAAATGCCAATGGAGTTTCAATTTTCTTTCCATACGGTAAACTGAGTGATGTTTCCTCTATGCTTCGAACCTATGAAGAAATTGGTATGGATGAAAATTATACAAGAGCCATAAGAAGCTTTGCAAATGTAAACGCAGGTGGACAGATGGCATCCCCTGGAGGAGGATTAGTGGAAACTCTTCTTGGAGGAGGTCAGTCTGGAGCATCACAGGGAATAGGAAGCAGCATAATCGGTTCATTGATCAGTAACTTTCTTTCTCAGGGAGACTTTTCTTCCATCACCGGAGGAACCCAGCAGCAACCTGAATGGGTTGATACAAATCAAATAACAGACTCAGCTGACTATTACAGTGAAAACATGCTGGATCCTGCATCAATTGTGATAACCCAGAAAGACGGGCAAAGAGTCCTTGAGTTTTCAGAAAAAGAGTGGGATCTTGTTCACAATATGGAACTCAGCTTATTTATTGATGACGGGGAAGGTTTCATAGATCTTGGAAGAGACAATGTAATTGAATACAACCAGGATGGAGACTTGATTCTCGAGTTTGACGGAACATGGATGGCAATAAATGATAGAATGGTAAGCTACTTTATGACAAGCTACGATTATCAGGGAGATGACTACAAGATAATGGGTAGAGTTCCTGCCATGCTTAATGATCAGCTGGTGGATATTATAGTATCCTTCGACCAGGACAACCCATACGGAGAGGTTTTGGGAGCTAGGATAATCTATGACAAGGAAGAAGAAACTGCTACTCTTCCGAAGGGGCTTATAGATATTGAGCCTGAGGATCAAATTGATTACCTTACTGACTACTATAGCTACCAGGGGGATTTTGATGACACATACTATCTTGGGGAACCCTACTATGCAACAGGCGACTGGTATATTGAGAATCTTGCCATCTCAAATCTTGACTATATTATGACCTATAAAATTACTGATATATATGGGAACAGTTATTGGAGTCCAGTTATAACTGATTAGTATAATCTTCCCGGGAAAGAAATTATCCCGGGAATTATTTTTTTTGGTCATCATGACAATATCATTATGATATAGTATATATATATAAAAAGCATCTGAAATTCATCAATGTAGCTTTTTATGAAACTCATAGACGGAAATTTCAAGAATTTTAGTAGTAGAAATTTCCTATTCGTTATAAGAAAAGATATCTGACAGGAGGGAATAAATATGATTAGATTTGAAAACGATTATTCCGAAGGAGCTCACCAGAGGATTCTAGATATGCTAGTGGATACAAATATGGAGCAGACACCAGGGTATGGAATGGATTATCATTGTGACAACGCAAGAAAATACATAAAAGACTATTGCGAGGACGAAAACCTGGATGTTCACTTCCTGGTCGGAGGAACTCAGGCTAACACAACTGTAATTGCATCAATTCTAAAGCCCTATCAGGGAGTTGTTTCAGCAAATACAGGACATATAAACGTGCATGAAACAGGAGCAATTGAAGCAACGGGACATAGAGTAATTTCTGTGGATAGTGAGGATGGAAAATTAACTGCTGCCCAGATAATGGAAGTCTATGACAACCACTGGAATGATGCTACTCATGAGCATATGGTGCAACCAGGAATGGTATATATATCGCATCCAACTGAAAATGGAACAATTTATTCCAGGAAGGATCTTGAAGAGATAAGCCAGGTATGCAATGAACTAGGACTTCCACTGTTTATGGACGGAGCAAGAATGGGGTATGGACTGATGTCTGACGGAAATGATCTTTCGCTTCCTGAAATATCCAAGCTGTGCGATGTCTTTTACATAGGTGGGACAAAGGTAGGGGCTCTTTTTGGCGAAGCTGTTGTTATAAGAACAGAAGCTCTTAAGAAGGATTTCAGATACAATATCAAGCAGCGTGGTGGTATGCTTGCAAAAGGAAGGTTGCTTGGAATACAGTTTGAAGCTTTGTTTCAGGATGGTCTATATTTTGAAATATCAAAGAATGCAATCAAGATGGCTATGAAGATTAAAAATGCCTTCAAGGAAAAGGGATGCGAATTTCTTTATGATTCCCCAACAAACCAGCAATTCCCAATCTTGACCCAAGACCAGATTGATAAATTGGCACAGAATTATTCATTTCAGCATTGGACAAAGGTAGATGAAACTCGGGATGCAGTAAGGTTTTGTACCAGTTGGGTAACAGAAGAAAAAAATGTAGACAAGCTTGTGGAAGACATAAAAAAAATATAGAAATATTTGACGATTCAGATTTGGAATTTATCAACAAATAGCTTAAATTAGAGGATTAAGACAATAAGGGAGATAACAGGATCTGTTTTTTTGGACCTGTAATATCTCCCTTCCTTATGGTATAATAACTGATGTGTGTTTAGAGGAAATTTAAAATAAAAAGGAGCAGATATATGAGAAAAATTGGATTTGACCCTCAGAAGTATATAGAAGAGCAGTCAAAGTTTATTCTTGAGAGAGTGAATAACTTTGACAAGCTATATCTTGAGTTCGGTGGAAAGCTTATTGGGGATCTTCATGCTCAAAGAGTCCTGCCTGGATTTGATGCTGATGCAAAGATAAAACTCCTTCATAAGCTGAAGGACAAAGCCGAGATAATTATCTGCGTTTATGCTGGGGATATTGAAAGAAACAAAATCAGGGGAGACTATGGAATATCATATGACATGGATGTCCTAAAGCAGATTGATGAATTAAGAGAGTACCAGCTTCAGGTAAACAGTGTTGTTATTACTAGATATAATGGTCAACCTACAGCTAAACAGTTTATAACAAAGTTGGAGAGAAGAGACATCAAGGTATACACACACTCGGCAATACCAGGCTATCCTTCAGATGTGGATATGATTGTAAGCGAAGAAGGTTATGGCAGAAATCCATATATTGAGACAACTAAGCCAATTGTTGTAGTAACAGCTCCAGGTCCTGGAAGTGGTAAACTTGCAACATGTTTGAATCAGCTTTATCATGAACACAAGATGGATAAGGTTGCTGGTTATTCAAAGTTCGAGACCTTCCCAGTTTGGAATATTCCTTTGAAGCATCCCTTGAATATTGCTTATGAAGCTGCAACAGTGGATCTTAAAGATGTTAATATGATGGATTATTTCCATTTTGAAAAATACAATGAGGTTGCAGTTAACTATAATAGAGATCTGGAGATGTTTCCTGTTATTAAGAGAATCATTGAAAAGATAACCGGCAAGGAATCAACTTATTACTCACCTACTGATATGGGAGTAAATAGAATTGGATTTGGAATAATAGATGATCAGGTAATAAGAGATGCTTCAAGACAAGAGATTATAAGAAGAGGATTTGCAACTGAATGCGATTACAAAAAGGGACTTGCAGATGAAGAGATACTTAACAGAATGAGAATTATCATGGAAGAGCTTGAATTGAAGAGGGAGGACAGGGCTGCTGTCGTTCCTGCCAGAAAATACTCAGAAAGCCTGAAAGAAAAGGGCGAAAAAAGTGACATGCCTCCTGTTATAGCAATTGAACTTAATGACGGAAGAATTATCACTGGAAGAGGTTCTCAACTTCTGGATGCAACATCGGCTGCAATTCTAAACTCAATCAAGACACTTGCAAACATCGGTGATGAAATACTGCTCCTTTCACCACTTATTATTGATACAATCCAAAACCTTAAAATGGAAAGTCTTAAGGGCAAGGTGGGAACACTTGATGCTAACGAAGCCTTGATTGCATTAAGTATTGGTGCAGTTACAAATCCTACAGCTCAACTGGCTATGAGCAAGCTTCAGGACCTTAAGGGAGCTCAAGCCCATTCAACAGTGATGCTTAATGACAATGACGAACAGATACTAAGAAAGCTTGGCGTGGATGTTACCTGTGATCCGGTATATCCATCAGAAAACTTATATTACGTGTAAACTTATCAGCAGGCAAATAACGCCTGCTGATTTTTCATATATAACGATCCTGTTATGGGTATAAATTAAAAGTGAGAGCTAAATATTGATGATGTAAATTCTACTATGGAGGTGCAATATGTTTGAGGACAAAGTTGTAGTAATTACTGGCGGTGCCAATGGAATTGGAAAAACCATAGCAAATAGCTTTATTGATAAGGGAGCGAAAATTTGTATTGTAGACAAGGAACCGAACGATTACTTTGTTGGAGATATTTCAGACGAATCTATTCTTAGAGATTTTGCAACCAAGGTAATAAGTGAACATGGTAAGATTGACTTTTTGATCAATAGTGCATGCCTTTCCAGAGGCGGGATATTCACATGTGACTATGAAGATTTCAACTATGTACTTAGAACAGGGGTTACCGCTCCATTTATGTTGGCCAAAATATTTTTGGACTATTTCACTGAAGATGGCTCTATTGTCAATATATCATCCACACGGGACAGGATGAGCCAAAAGGATACAGAAAGCTACACAGCAGCAAAGGGTGGAATAGCTGCATTGACCCATGCATTGGCAGTGAGCTTGTCTGGAAGAATCAGGGTTAATTCCATAAGTCCCGGCTGGATTGATACAGAGGAGAACGAATTTTCAGGAGCTAACAACACCCAGCACCCAGCTGGTAGAGTGGGAAGGCCGGAAGATATTGCAAAGATGGTCCTTTATCTTTGCAGCAAGGATGCTGGATTTATTACCGGTGAAAACATCACAATTGATGGTGGAATGACAAAATTGATGATTTACAATAATGATCAGGGCTGGAATTACAAAGGTTGATGTGGCCATGGGTTCAACCCATGAATCAGAATCAGATTCAGGACAGGGACTGGGTACAGTCAAATATAAGTGATGAGGATCAGGCTCAGATAAGAATGGAAGTAAACAACTGATTCAGAATCGACGGTTCAGTCCTGGAGCAGATGAAACTACGTCAACAAGAGCTGAAGCTGCCGCAATGATGAACATGGTCATGATGATGCTTATGCCGTATCAGCAGATGTTGTTGGTTCAGGTGGTGAGCATACATGGGTATTCGTTCCTGAGGAAGAAGGAGTAGAAGAAATAGTCTTCTCATACTACAGAAGCTGGGAGGATAAGGAAACTGCTATTGAAACCAGAGTTCTAGTTGTGGAAGTAAATGAAAGTTTGGAAATAGTAGATGTAAGGTAAAAATAAATTGAAGTAGAGTAAGAAGATATTCCCTTTTAGGGGGATATCTTTTTCTTTGCACAAAAATAACATCTGGATGAGAATCAAAACACTATTTTAATATTTTCTGCGATAAGATTTACTTGAGAGGAGGTCTTATCAGTGGAAATATTTGCAGTTGCTTCAATAGTTATTTTAATGATTTTAGGATATTTTCTTATGGATAGAGTAGGCGAACTCTTTGTCAAAAATACAGAATCCACAGCAGAATTAATAGTAGATAAAAGATCAACTCTGATTTTCACAGACTCGGATTCTGAAGAAAAACTATGCAAAGTCTTTGAGAACCTCAAGTTCTCGTATTACTTAATAGATAATGCAGTAGTACCTGAGAATTTGGAATTTGCTACTTTTTTTGCATTGTCTTCAGATGACGGTGAAAATTTGTTCTTTATCAGACTCGTTAAAAAGAAACAGCAAAATGTATGGATAATTGCTAAGGTCAATGACTATGTTTATGCAGATCTTTATAGGAAGGTTGGTGTAAACAAGGTAATAACCGGAGCCATAACACCTGAAAGAATAATCGAGTCACTCCAGGGGGTATCTGCTTATGAATAAGTTTCCAAGATTGGGAGCAAAACAGACACTGGCTGTAGGATTCGTAGTTATAATTCTTACTGGAGCTCTTTTGCTTATGCTACCTATATCGAACAAGAGCGGAGAATTTCTGCCTTTTCTTGATGCGTTGTTTACATCTACATCTGCTACTTGTGTTACTGGACTTGTTGTGTATGACACATGGTCACAGTTCACTATTTTTGGACAAGTGGTGATACTATTACTTATTCAGATAGGCGGGTTGGGATTTATGACAATTGCAATTCTATTTTCAATGGTCCTTAGAAAAAGAATTGGATTAAGGGAAAGATCATTTGCAATGGAGGCAGTTAACTCATTGCAAATAAGTGGAGTAATCAGGCTAGTAAAACACATATTGATTGGAACCTTGATATTTGAGTTCATAGGAGCAGCTATACTGGCAACTAGGTTTTACAGTGTATTTGGAGATTCAAGAGCAATATGGTTTGGTATTTTTCACTCGGTATCAGCATTTTGCAATGCTGGATTCGACCTGATGGGTAGCTTGGGACCATACACAAGTCTTACTGGATTCTCATCAGATTTGGCTGTAAATATTACGGTGATGGTATTGATTGTAACAGGTGGTATTGGATTTGTAATATGGGAAGATCTTTTTATTAACAGATTTAATTTTTCAAAGTATAATCTTCATACAAAAGTTGTTCTAGTTTCAACTCTTTTTATGATTCTTGTTTCGACAATACTGTTTTTAGTTATAGAAAAAGAAGCGACACTAAGTGGTATGGAGACTGGAGAGCGAATTCTTGCAGCCTTCTTTCATTCAGTGACACCAAGGACCGCTGGATTTAATACAACTGATACAGCAGCCTTAAGCGAGGCAGGTTCAATGCTCACCATGATACTTATGTTTATTGGAGCAAGTCCCGGTTCAACTGCAGGAGGAATTAAAATAACTACATTCGTAGTAATCATCCTTTCAGTGATTACGTATTTCAGAAAATCAGATGATGTTAATATTTTCAAAAGAAGACTGGATGCCAAGATAGTGAAGAGAGCATATTTCAGCGTTACCTACTACACTCTACTAGTACTTGCCGGTTGTTTTATAATAGTTGCAAATCAGGGAATTCCAATGAAGGAAGCACTATTTGAAACTCTTTCAGCGATAGGTACAGTAGGTTTGTCCTTGGGCATAACAAGGGATCTTTCAGCGCTGTCAAAGATTGTAATTGTCAGTTTAATGTATATCGGAAGACTTGGAAGTCTTACAGTATTTATGGCAGTGACGGAAAAAAGAAATTACCGGAAAGTAAGAAACCCAATGGAAAAGATAATTATTGGATAGGAGTGTTAATATGAAATCGATGATGGTTATAGGATTAGGAAGATTTGGTACTCATCTTGCCATAAAGCTTGCTGAGTTGGGAAATGAGGTAATGGTAGTGGATACCGATGAAGAGTCTGTTGACAAGATAGCCCATCTTGTGACAAAGGCGCAGATTGGTGATTGTAAGGATGCAGATGTGCTAAGGACTCTTGGAGTAAGCAACTTCGATATATGTTTTGTTTGTATCAGTGAAAATTTCCAATCGTCACTGGAGATAACATCCTTGCTTAAGGATCTTGGGGCACCATATGTAATTTCAAAGACAGACAGGGATATTCACGCCAAGTTCCTACTAAGAATTGGTGCAGATGATGTTGTTTACCCTGAAAGGGACATGGCTCAAAGAACAGCAGTGAAATACAGTTCCAGTCTTGCATTGGATTATATTGAACTTACAGAGGAATATGCCATTTCTGAGATTCTTGTTCCCGATAGTTGGAAGGAGAAGACCATAACAGAGCTTAATGTACGTTCAGTATACAATGTAAATGTAATTGGATTCAAAATCAATAGTCATGTAACACCGATGACTAATGCCGGATACACATTTACAGGAGATGAACATATTCTTATTGCAGGGAGCAAAAAAGATATTATAAGATTGATGGAAAAGAAATAGATGAATGGTATACTGTAATTAAGGAGCTGGTATTATGGTATTGCCAAGCAATTCTAAAAGACAAGTAAACTGGATAAAGACTACAATAATAATCGGGATATCAATTCTGGGTTCTCTTGGGATAAGCTACCTTGGAGTTGCCAAGGAAAGTATCATTATGTTGTTTTTACTTGGTGTCATTTTTTCAACAATTGTTACAAGTAGTTCCATGTGGGGAATTATTACATCTGTGGTTAGCATGATGGCAATGAATTTTCTTTTTACTGAGCCAAGGTATACATTTGTAATAT
The DNA here is from genome assembly GCA_024637045.1 of Soehngenia sp. Classification (GTDB taxonomy): domain Bacteria; phylum Bacillota; class Clostridia; order Tissierellales; family Tissierellaceae; genus Gudongella. Next base: position 13,808 of record JAGXFX010000007.1, on the reverse strand, counting down.
ATGATAGTGGCGATCTTGTTTTGTTGTTATTCTTCCTGATAACAGCAGTTGTATCTGGAACCATAACATCAAGACTTCAGAAACAGATAGAAATTGCCGAGAAAAATGAAAGGACAACCCAGGTCTTGTATAAAATCGCATCAGGTTTTATTGCAATAAGTGGAGAAAAAGATATTATAAGCAGAGCAAAATATTTTGTTGATAATTATACGGGATTAAAGAATGAAATAATAATATTTGATAATGATGAAGATTATAATAATGAAGATTATAATAATGATGCAAGTAATTATTATGAATACCCAGTTAATGGGTCAGATGGTGTAATTGGTGAAATTAGAGTATTTAAGGATAAGGGAGATACTGATAAGCAAAACGAAATAATTATTCAATCGATTGCAACTCAACTCGGAATAGCTCTTGAAGGAAACAAGCTATATGCTGAAAGAGAGCAGATTAGAGTTGCTATGGAAAAAGAGAGATTAAGGGCTAATTTGTTGAGATCAGTTTCACACGATCTTAGAACTCCCCTTACTGCATTATCCGGTGCAGGCAATCTTCTTGCAGAGAATTTTGATGTATTAAAGGATGATGAAAAAAAGAAGCTGGCCACAGATATCAGTGAGGAAATAGGTTGGCTTACAAATTTAGTGGAAAACATACTGAATATGACTAGAATAAGCAACGAGCAATTAATACTTAATAGGGATGAGGAAGTAATTGATGATGTTGTCAGTGAAGCCGTTTCAAGAACCAAGAGGATACTTAACGACAGAAGCTTCACTGTGACATTGCCTGAAGAGGTAGTTTCAGTACCGATGGACGGTAAGCTGATTGTACAGGTTCTTGTTAATCTTCTTGAAAATGCAGTAAGACACACATCAAAGGACTGCTCTGTTAGATTGGATGTAAAAATTAAAGATAACTGTGTAGAATTTGTAGTAAGTGATACTGGGGGAGGTATCGACGATAGTATTAAGGACAGTCTTTTCGATAGATTTGTAACATTGGACAAAGGCATAACTGATGGCAAGCGAGGAATTGGTCTTGGACTTACTATTTGTAAGGCCATAGTGGAAGCACATGGTGGGAAAATATTCTCAGAACATAATCTTCCTAAAGGATCAAAGTTTAGCTTTACACTTCCTGTAGAGGAGGAACTAAATTGAAAAACTCGAGAATTTTGATAATTGAAGACGATAAATACATATCCAACTTTATCGAGGTTTCACTTAACAAGGATGATTATGAAGTGATTACTGCAAGTTCAGCTTCGGATGGTTTGTTCAAATTTACATCGTATAATCCTGAAATCATAATACTTGATCTAGGATTGCCGGACAGAGATGGTTTGGACATTATTAAGGAATTAAGAGAGTTTAGCAATATTCCCATAATTGTAGTTTCTGCAAGAGGACTTGAAAAAGATAAGATTGAAGCATTGGATTTAGGTGCCAGTGATTATGTAACAAAGCCTTTTTTTATGGGAGAACTGATGGCTAGAATCCGCGTAGTTGAGAGATCAATGTCAAATTTGGGATTAGATAATCCAAAGATATTCGAGTGTGGATATTTGACAGTAGATTATGAGAAGAGGAAGGTCCAGATTGATGGAGAAGATGTCCATCTTACACCCCTGGAATATAAGTTATTAAGACTTTTAATCGACAACAGAGGTAAGGTCTTAACTCATAATTATATTATCAAGCATGTATGGGGATACTCAGGCGAAAGCGATACAAAGAGTCTAAGGGTAATTATGGCAAATTTAAGAAGGAAAATTGAAAAAGACAACACCAGTCACAGATTCATTGTAACAGAAGTTGGCGTTGGATATAGATTTACAGATGAATAGACTACCGCACCGTAAAAAAGTGGTAGTCTATTACTTTTATTGGATAAAATAATTGAACATATTACAAAAAACGCACCTCCTACTGGTTGATATGAGTCTTTTTAGAGTATATATGGATTATACAGAAATTGGGAGGAGAGAAAGAATGTTAAAGAAAAAAGGATTTCTGATAATTGTATCTGTTATCGGAATAGGTGCATTGATATATTTTTTTGGTATTAATAGATCCACAGAGATAGAAGTAAACTCAATGGAAGTCACTGAAGGTTCAATTGAACAAAGACTGGATATAACCGGGAAAGTCATTTCAGAGGATATCCAGGAAATTGTTGTGCCCGCAGGCACAGAAGTCCTCCAGGTAATGTTCGAAGAAGGGGAAAATGTAATCAAAGGGGATGTATTGGCTGTATTGGATCCATCCCAGTTGGAGACCAGCCTTGCAAAACAAATAATTAATCTCGAGCAGGTTGAAGCAGATCTGAAAGTAGCAGGAGGATCAGCGGACAGACAAATACTTCAGAACAATCTTCAAAAGGCTCAGGAATCCTTAAGTACTGTACAAAGAGATTATGAAATATCCAAGGAGAAACTGGAGGACATAAAAATCCTTTACGAAAATGGAGCCATAAGTCTGTCAGAGTATGAGAATCAGGAGAATGCACTAAAGAGTTTAGAGTCAAGTGTCAAAACAGCCGCATTGAATGTTGAAGACGCAAAACTTAGGTACTCTGACCTCGGATCCACTACATCCAGCACAACTGGTAGTCTGGAAAGACAAAGAAGATCGATCTTATTGGATATTGAACAATTGAAAGAACAAATAGCTGACACTAAAATAATAGCTGACCTTGATGGAACAGTTGTTTCATTGGAGATCAAGGCAAATAGAGCAGTTGGTACAGATTCTAAGATTGTGGTTCAGGATACGGAAAAGTTTTTATTTGAAGCTTTTGTAACGCAGGAAGATGCTGTGAATATTAAAAGGAGCCAAAACGCAAGCATAAAGGTGATTGGAATAGAAGGTGATTATAAAGGTACAATTGCTGAAATAGGAAACAAGGCAGAAACAGATCCTTCCAGTGGAAGCAGCAGTCCAAAGGTTAAAATTACAATCCAATTATCAGCGGTGGACGACAGAATTGTATCCGGATATGATGCTGATGCACAAGTTATTACTGGAAGTGTAGATAATGTGTTATTGGTAAATAATGAGGCAATCAGAGAAGATGGTGATATAGGTGCATATGTTTTTACTATGGAAAATGGAATAGCAGTTAAAACATCAGTTCAAAGAGGAATAACAGACAGATACCTGACTGAGATTGTAGATGGCTTGGAGTTGGGAGATATTGTGGTTCTAAACCCTCCTGAAGAACTTCAGAATGGCTCAGCTGTAATCACTGTAGAATAGGAGGAAAAACATGGATAAATTTTACAATGAATTTATGGAGCTTTTTTCTCTGAACAGAATGGATGACTGTGTGGTTTCAGCCATGGAAGAGGTAGGGAGTGGAATGATAACAATACCGGTTCTCTATGAAGAAATCCTTGTCCCTGCTCTTTATAGCATTGATGATTGTCCTGAGAATGACCCTGGATGCATCTGGGATGAGCATGTAAAAACCTCAATAATAAGGACCATAATTGAAGTTCTTTATCCCATGGTAATTGATCTTGGAAGGAAAGCAGAGAAAACAGGAGATAAAATTGTACTGGTCTGTCCTGAAAAGGAGTATCACGAAGTTGGTCTCAGGATGATGTCGGATTTTTTTCAGATAAATGGCTATCAGGTGATTTATATTGGAAGCAACACCCCAAGAGATCAGGTTTGGCAAGCAATAACGACAGAGAAACCAAATTATGTGGGTATAAGTGTAACCGATTACTATTTGCTCTTTGAGGCGAAAAAGATTGTTGAGAGAATAAAGACGGAATGTGTCAAAGACATTAAGATTCTTCTTGGTGGACAAGCATTCAGGAACAATCCTCATACAATTCAAGAAATTGGAGGAGACATTTATATTCAAGATTATAATGATGTTCTTGCCCTGCGAGAGGGGGAGAATAAATGAGACTCGCACTAAAAATCGCCCTAAGATTTCTTAAATCAGGTCGTGGACAAACAATTCTTATTGTTCTAGGTATTTCTATTGGTGTTTCTGTTCAATTATTTATTGGGTCCCTGATTCAGGGTCTTCAAATCAATCTTATCGATACAACAATTGGTAGTTCATCACAGGTTACGATAACATCGACAACTGATGACAAACTAATCGATAATTGGGATAGAATAGTATATGAAGCCAAAATGTTTGAACCTGAGGTTACAAATGTTTCAGTTTCAGCTGATGGTCCAGCTACTCTGGATTATGAGGCGGACACTGCTCCGGTTCTTATAAGAGGATTCGATATCGAGGAATCAAATAAAATATATAATATTGAAGAAGGATTGTACGAGGGAAGATTACCTGGACGAAAAGATGAAGTCTTAATTGGGCGAGAACTGGCACTAATTACAGGTGTTAGCTCAGGAGATAGAATACTTGTCCTAAATCCCGGTGGAGGATCAGCTAGATTTGATGTAACAGGACTTTATGATCTTCAAGTGTCATCCATAAATGAGTCATGGATTATAACTAATTTACAGACTGCACAGGATTTTTTGGGAATGGGCAATAAGGTTTCTTCTGTTGAAATGCAGGTTAGCGAAGTATTTGATGCAGATGTTATCGGCAATAGAATAGGTTATGCCGTATCGGATCCCAATCTTAAGGTCGACAATTGGAAAGATCAGAATCAAAGTCTATTAAGCGGACTAAACGGGCAAAGTGTTTCAAGTTATATGATTCAAATATTTGTGCTTGTAGCTGTGCTGCTTGGAATATCAAGTGTTCTTGCAATTTCTGTCGTTCAAAAATCAAAGCAACTGGGAATACTGAAAGCAATGGGTATAAAAGATAAAGAAGCAAGTTTGATATTTGTCTTCCAGGGACTTATGCTGGGAATACTTGGAGCAATAATGGGGATAGCATTCGGATTTGGATTATTGTATTCCTTTACAAAATTTGCAGTGAATCCTGATGGAACTCCAGTTGTTCCAGTATATATAAATTATGGTTTTATTGCACTATCAGGAATGTTTGCAATAGTATCTGCCATGATAGCTTCATTGATACCAGCAAGAATTTCTTCTAGACTTAATCCGATTGAGGTGATCAAGAATGGCTGATATAGTAAGATTGGAAAATATTGATAAGTTTTACGGTGACAAAATAAGAACTCAGGTGTTGTTTGACATTAATCTTAGCTTTGAGGAAAATAGTTTCAATTCCATAATTGGGCAATCTGGAAGTGGAAAGAGTACACTTCTTAATTTAGTTGGAACTCTTGACAAGCCAACTGATGGCAGAATATTTATTAATGACCAGAGAACTGATACCATGAATGGAATTCAACTGGCAGAACTCCGGAATAGGACAATGGGGTTTATTTTCCAGTTTCATTACCTTTTACCAGAGTTTACTGCCAAAGAGAACGTGCTGATGCCAAGTAGAATCATGAATTATAAATTGACGCCTGAAGTAGACCAGTGGGCAGACGAACTACTTGAGCTTACAGGACTATCCAAGGTCAAGAACAACATGGCGAATGAAATGTCCGGAGGTCAGCAACAAAGAACTGCAATAGCCAGAGCACTTGTAAATAAGCCTTCTATAATACTGGCAGATGAACCCACCGGAAATCTTGATTCTGATACTTCAGAGACTATATACAAGCTGCTGCGAGATATTAATAAGGAATACGGTACTACTTTCATAATAATAACTCACGATCAAAGAATAGCTGAGAAAACTGATCGAATAATTGAGCTAAAGGATGGAAGAGTGGATATGGATGTAAGAAGGTAGCTTTAGCTTGGAAAGCAGGGAGTGAGATAGATGTTTACACAAAAAAGACTGGATGAAGCCTTTAAAAACGCCAGAGTTGAGTATTTTGACAACACCTCAAAATTTGTATTTATGAGTGATAATCATAGAGGTGATGGTAGTCATACGGATGAATTCACAAAGAACCAGAATTTATTTCTGTTTGCAATGGACCACTATTACAAGAATGATTTCGTATACGTAGAGGTGGGAGATGGAGACGAGCTTTGGGAACAACCGAAGTTTAAGTATATCAAGAATGCTCATTATGACGTTTTTGAAAGCATGAAGAAGTTTTTTTATCATGACAGACTTATTATGCTATACGGAAACCATAATATTTATCTAAAGGATCCTGAGTATGTTGAGGAAAACTATACATCGTATTACAATGAATACAGAGAGCAAAGATTTGATTTTTTAAAAGGGCTGAAACCTATTGAAGCTCTTGTTTTGAAGCATAGAAAAACCGGGCAGGAAATATTTGTAGTTCATGGTCATCAAGGAGATCTTGCAAATGACCAGTTGTGGTATCCTACGATGCTGTCAGTGAAGTATTTTTGGAGATTTATGCACTCATTCGGGATCAAAAGCCCTGCCAGTCCTACAAAGAACGTCTATAAAAGACACAAGATAGAAAAAAATTTCAACAAGTGGATATTAAAAAACAGGAAAATGCTGATTTGTGGGCATACACACAGATTCAAATTTCCTCGAACAGATGAATTGCCTTATTTCAATACCGGATGTTGCATATACCCTACTACAATCACTGCAATAGAAATTGAGGATGATCGTGTCCAGATTGTAACATGGAAAATGAGAGTAAATCAGGAGGGCATACTTCATGCTAGAAGAGAGGTTATAAGAGGATCGGAGCTGGTAGGCAAATACGATATCAGGGAATAAACGAGGGGGATTAAGGATGTATAATGGAGTTATGCTTCAGGGTTTCGAATGGTATCTGCCTCAAGATGGCAGCTATTATAGAATGATGACAGAAAGAGTTGAGGAATTAAAGAATGTTGGGTTTACGGCTGTTTGGATTCCACCGGTTTTTAAGAGCACAGGAACTAATGATGTCGGATATGGAATATATGATATGTTTGATTTGGGTGAATTTGATCAGAAGGGGACAGTGAGAACAAAATATGGAATAAAGTCAGATCTTCTTCAGATGATAAATGTGTTTCACGAACATGGATTACATATATATGCAGATATTGTTATGAATCACAAGGCTGGTGGAGATAGGCAAGAGAATTTCATTGCAGTCGAAGTGGATATGGAAGACCGTAACAAGGAAATCGGAAAAGCTAAAGATATCAGCGGTTGGACTGGATTTGATTTTCCCGGAAGAGGTGGGAAGTATTCCGAATTCAAGTGGAATTTCAATCACTTCAACGGAGTTGATTACGATGACCTTACAGGAAGAAAAGGAATATTTAGGATAATAGGCGAGAATAAGGGCTGGAATCTTGGCGTTTCTTATGAAAGAGGAAACTACGATTACTTGATGTTTTCAGACATAGACCATGCACACCCGGAAGTAAAATTGGAATTTATGAATTGGGCTGAATGGTTTATCAAGGAAACGGGAGTGGATGGATTCAGAATGGATGCTGTAAAGCATATCGATGTGGCATTTTTAAGGGACTTTATCGAAAGTGTAAGAAATACGGCTGGAGATGAGTTCTATATTCTAGGAGAATACTGGTCAGACAACATAGAGTGGATTGAAGAATTCCTTAATAAAACTTCATTCAATGTAGACTTGTTTGATGTACCTCTTCATTTCAAACTTCATAAGGCATCAATGGATGGGGATGGATACGATTTAAGAAAAATACTTGATAATACGCTTGTATCAAGGCATCCTACATCGGCAGTCACTTTTGTGGATAATCATGACTCTCAACCTGGTCAGGGATTGCAATCATGGGTGGAACCTTGGTTCAAGGAAATCGCATATGCTCTGATACTCTTAAGGAGTAAAGGTTACCCTTGTGTGTTTTATGGTGATTACTACGGGAGTGGAGGGGATCATCCATACGAAGGAATGAAGGACAAGATAGACAGGCTTATCCACATAAGGCAGAACTACTGCTTTGGCGAAGAGGATGATTATTTTCAGGAGCCTAACTTCATTGGCTGGGTAAGAAAAGGAACAGAAGATAACCCAGTAAAAGCAGCAGTGGTTATTTCCAATAAAGTTGGTGGAATGATCAGGATGTATATCGGCGAAGAATTTAGCGGAAGAGAATTTATCGATAAATTAAATAACGAGAATAGTCTGGTAGAAATTAAAGAAGATGGATTCGGTGATTTTTATACTCCATCAGCAGGCGTAAGTGTATGGGTTCCGAAAGATTAAAAACGGCTTTTTCAAGCCGTTTTTTCATTTTAATTTTCCTCTGCAGTCAATTTGGATTTCTTCAAGCACATCTTCCCCTGAAACAAGATAAAGACTATCATATAAATTTACAACCGGGCAGATGTGATTTGGTATAATCTCAACTTTGTCACCTACCTGAACTTTGTTTCTAAAATCCTTATTATATATCAGAGCATGTTCATCATACATTGAGTTTATTACAACGTCGTCAAAACCTACAATTCTTCCAAGTCCCTCTGTTGCAGTAATTCCTTTCGATCTCTTTTGCATGGTCAAGCCCTTTGCACCTACATCAAGAACTACCCTTTCATCTGTAGGCTTGCTAATAATTGTTGCAAGAACAGTCGTCGCATTTTTGTGGAAATCTCCTACAACATTTGCCTGAGAAGCATCCATAAATATATAGGTTCCAGGTCTGATTTCCGTGACTCCTTCCATTATTGGGAAGTCTTGTATAAGGGATGGAGTTGAGCCAATGCTTACAACTTCCGAATTGAGTCCAGCTTCAATTGCCAGAGATGCAAAATGAAGTGTTCTCTTCTGACTTTCATCGTGAATTTTTCTTAAGTCATCAAGATTACTGGCACTGTAAGAATGTCCATCATGAGAAAATATTCCCTTGAAATGGATGTTTTCAGAAGACTTGATATAGTCTAGAAGTCTTATAAAATCAATATCTTCAATTATACCTGATCTGTTTTCGCCTACTTCAATTTCAATCAAAACATGTGCCTTGTTGTCACTTGTAAATACTTTTTCTATCATTCTTGCTTGAGGGATGGAGTCCAATCCGAAAGATATATTTATTGTTTCCTGAAGAGTCTTTATTACTTGGAGCTTAGTCTCCCCAACAATCTCATTTGCAATAAAAATATCCGTTATTCCGGCTGATGCCATAACTTCTGCTTCTCCCACCTTTGCCACAGTAATTCCTATTGCACCTTTTTCCTGCTGCAGTAATGCCAGGTGAGATGTCTTATGGGTTTTTGTGTGTGGTCTTAGAGCAACGTTGTTTCTATTGGCATAATCCTGCATAGAGTGTATATTATCAAGCAAAACATCTTTTCTGACTACGAGGGATGGTGTATCAAGTTCGTGTATTTTCATTTTGGCCTCCTTGGATTAAACATATTAAAAATTATATACCCAATTAGATTCATTTGCTACTCAATTTGGAGTTAGGAGTGTGTGTTCAGGGTAAATATATTTAAGTACAACGAGGAGGAATTAAAATGAAAATGTCAAGGAGTATAGCTTGGATTGGAGTCTTGGCAATGTCGGTAGCTCTCTATTATGGTTTTACAGAGGGAAATTTTTTTATTGATGGAGGAATGATTCTTGATAATCCATGGGGAATTGTATCCATGGTCGATTTATATGTTGGCTTTATTTTGTTTTCAATGTGGATATTTTTCAGAGAGAAAAATCTTTTTTCTTCGATTATATGGATTATAGCAATGATGATGTTTGGATTCTTGACAGGCAGTCTGTATGTAGCTATTCATCTTGGCAAGAGCAAAGGAGATTGGAATAAATTTTTCATGGGATGGAGAAGTGAAGGGTAGCAAACAAATGGATATTGGGAGATGTCAAAATGAAAAATATCTTGTATGAAATAACAGATGAAGTAAAAAGCGTTTTTGGTGGCAAGACCATTGGTGCAATAGTCCCACCTATTGTTTTTGTAATTACAAATAGTATTTTTGGACTTCTCTGGGCAATCCTGGCAGCGGTTCTAACTGCTGTGATTATAGGAATTCAAAGGTATTTGAAGGGTGAAACAATAAAATATGCGGCTGGTGGACTGGTAGGAGTTCTTGTAGCTTCTGCGTTTTCATATTATGCGGGCAATGCAGCGGATTACTTCCTTCCAAGAATTATTACAAGTGGATTTTTATTTCTTGTTTCTGTCATAAGCATTATAGTTGGAAAGCCAATAGCAGCTCTTTCCAGTCACATATCAAGAGGTTGGGATTTGGAATGGTTTATGAGAAAAGATGTTAAACCTGCCTACAGGGAAGTATCAATTGTTTGGGCATTATTATTCTTGTTGAGAATGTATCTGCAGCTTCTTCTATACAGAGGAGGAAATTTATTAGTAATGGCATGGGCAAATACATTGCTCGGATTTCCAGCTACATTAACTGTCCTGATATTAAGCTATTTGTACGGAACATGGAGACTAAGGAACCTCCGTGGACCTGGTATTGATGAGTACAGGGAAAACAAAACTCCACCATGGAGAGGACAGAGAAGAGGATTTTAGGAAGGTGTTTTTATGACAAAGTTTGGAAGGATGCTTCTGGTTGTATATACAGTGTTTACTATTATTCTCATCACAATGGAAGCGTGGGGAATTAATGAGGATCTAATCAGCTATGCCAGATATGCAGTGATGTTGAGTCTTTGCGCATTAGCGTATGTTGGAAGAGGACCCACTAAGGCACAAAGAATCCTATTTTGGGCATTTCCAATGATGGTAGTTGGGGATTTTTTTCTTGTGTATTCATACACACTAGAAGGATTCCCTGAAGTTTTAAGATATTTTGGATTTATACCGTTTTCCATTGCATATATTATTATTACAAAAGTATATCTGGCAGGATTCAAGTTTAATAAAAAGATTCTTATACTAGCTATAATTTATGGGCTCTTCATTGGAACTCTGGGTATTTACATTTATCCACTGATAGATGGTGTTGAGATCGTTTTAGGATCAGTTGTTGCTTTAACAGTCACTATAATGGCATGGGCAGGAGCATCAGCATTATGGAATGAATTTTATAAAAAGAGAGTTGCTGTTATGATGGCTCTTTCAGGTTTGTTGATGGTTATCTGTGATTATGGAGTAGCTTTTGATCTTTTCTACCCACATTTTTATCTTTTAAGAGATGCATTGGTGCTGAATGTAGTTTGGCTGACATATATACCAGGCTGGGTCATGCTGGCTCTAGTGGTTATAGATAGAGATATTAAGGGTCGTGTTTATGGTTGATAAAAACAGGTATATAATATATAACAGTATAAACTAAGATAATGTTGAATTTACTTATGTTTTCAAAAGGAGGATTAATAATGGAACATAGAATTGAACCAGGCATAATAAAGGATTATAGAAAGATTACAGGACCATCTGATGGGACTGATTTACCCGGATCATTGGAGCTATCATATCTTGTTTCTACACCTGCTATTGTAGATATGGTAATTGAAGCATCCACGGAGATGTTGGATGCCCTTCTTCCTTCAGACTATACTACAGTAGGTACACACATAGAATTATCACACGAAAGTCCTACTCTGGTAGGTGAACCGGTCAATATAAGACTTAAGGTATCAGAAGTTGAGCACAATAAAGTGTTTATTGATGTGGAAGGATTTGACAGCCAAGGAAGATTTCTTAAAGGAAAATATGAAAGGCATATAGTAAACAAGAGTAGATTAATGCAACATGCTTATGGGAGATTTCCAGACGCCACAAGTGGATATTAAAGATTTGGACCAGCCAGGATATTTGTAGAAAAATATCCTGGCTATTTTAATGCATTGAAATATATATATCAAAGACCGAAACTACTTTAATATAGAAAAACGTCAATGTGTAATACAGGTCCAGGGTATGATTAATAAGAATAAATAGCTAAAAAGGGACTTTCGTCCAAAAAATCATTAAATATACACATATACAAATGGTTAAATGGAAAAAGACTTGTGGAAAAAATATGTATCTGTTATAATCAAAGATGTTAATTAAATATCAAACAATACATAAAATGGAGGGTCAAGAAATGAAGAAATTATTAATGTTATTGTTAGTGTTCGCACTAAGCTTTAGTATGCTTGCAGGATGTACACCGGCAGAAGAACCTGCTGCAGAAGAACCTGCTGCAGAAGAACCTGCTGCAGAAGAACCTGCTGCAGAAGAGCCTGCTGCAGAAGAGCCGGCTGAAGAAGGAAAAATTGCTAAGCTAGGATTAGGACAAGTTATTTCAACTTCCAAGTCAAAGCCAAAAGCTGATGATGCAAATGCTCAAGCACAGGCAGACGTAACAATAGCTGCTGTAGGATTTGATGCAGATGGTAAGGTCGCAACCGTAACTGTTGATGTTGCTCAAACAAGAGTAGCTTTTGATGAGAATATGGTTGTTACATCAGACAAAGAAGAATTAATGAAGAGCAAAAAAGAACTTGGACCAGACTATGGGATGGTAAAAGCATCATCCATAGGCAAAGAATGGTTTGAGCAGATGGAAGCTTTTGAAGAATGGATGATTGGTAAGACAGTTGATGAGATCAAGAACCTTGAAGTTATGGAAAGAGATGAAGCTCACCAAAACGTACCAAATGTACCAGAGCTTACTTCATCAGTAACTATAACTGTAGAATCATATATTGCTGCAGTTGAAGAAGCTTGGAACAAATCTGTTGATGCAACAGGAGCAGAAACTGTAGGTCTTGGAATTGAGACTCATATAAACAAATCAAAAGATGCTACTGCAGATGCAGGAGCACAGGCACAAGTTGACACTTATATGGCTGCAACAGCATTTGATGCTGATGGAAATGTAGTAGCTACAATAATTGACAATGCACAGGTAAGAGTAGCATACGAGCTTGACGGAACACTTGCAACTGATACTTCAGTTGAAGGAAAGACCAAGCACGAGCTTAAAGAAGACTATGGAATGGTAAAAGCATCATCCATAGGCAAAGAGTGGTATGAGCAAATGGAAGCTTTTGAAGAGTGGATGGTAGGAAAAAACATTGAAGAGATCAGAAATCTTGAAGTAATGGAAAGAGACGAAACTCACCAAAACGTTCCAAATGTACCAGAGCTTACTTCATCTGTTACAATAACTGTTGAAGGTTACATTGCAGTTGTTGAAGAAGCAGCTGAAATGGCTAGATAATTAAATATGAGTTTATGGAGCCTGGAAAACCAGGCTCTTTTTTCATGTGGATAAGTGTAATAAATCATTTCAGGGGTATGATTATGTTGGAGGATGTTTTTTCAGAATTAACCAGAGGAGGATAAACGATGAAATTTTGCTGGACAACATTGACCGTCAATGACATGGAAAAATCAATTGAGTTTTACACTGAAATAGCAGGATTGAAGTTGGATAGGCGGTTCAATGCAGGACCTGATACAGAGATTTGTTTTCTAGGAGATGGAGAAACAAAAATTGAGTTGATATGTGATACTGATATTAGGCCGGACTGTCTGGGGGAAGGTATATCCATGGGATTTGAAGTGGAGTCCTTGGAGAGTTTAAAAGAACTGTTAAGCAACAAAGGAATAGACATACATAGTGGTCCCTTCCAACCAAATCCGGAAATCAGATTTTTGTATGTAAAGGATCCAGATGGATTCAATGTACAATTTGTTGAAAATCTTTAGTTAATCAAAACGGGGCTGTCGGGAAATAGCCTTAAAAAAAAGAATCAGTACACTCTTAAATGAGGATACTGATTCTTTCACTTTTTTGCAAAAAAAAAGGAAAAAGATGGCCAATTGCAGCCATCTTACTCCCCGCTATAGTGTATACTATAACTATCATGAACAATACCTATTATACCCAATTTTTTGAAATAGGGCAACAGGCAATAAACTTTAATCTGTATCAAATAG
>JAGXFX010000006.1 GCA_024637045.1 Soehngenia sp. | reverse complement strand
TAGTATACACTATAGCGGGGAGTAAGATGGCTGCAATTGGCCATCTTTTTCCTTTTTTTTGCAAAAAAAGTGAAAGAATCAGTATCCTCATTTAAGAGTGTACTGATTCTTTTTTTTAAGGCTATTTCCCGACAGCCCCTTAACTTTGATCTATTCAGTTAAGTACGCAATACCAAGTTTGATGGTCTGCTCAATTGCATCCTGGTGAGTCCTTTCAAAGGAATGCGAAGCATCAACCCCAGGACCAATCAATCCGGTTCTAAAGTCATGACCAGACCTCAAAGCAGCAGAGGCATCAGAACCGTAGTAAGGATAAATATCCACCTTGTAATCAATATTGTTTTTCTTGCAAAGCTCAATAAGTCTCTTTCTAATAGAAAAATCATAGGGCCCACTGCTGTCCTTCGCACAGACAGTCACTGAAAACTCATCTGAAGTCTGCCCCTCTCCAGGCGCAGCCATATCAATAGCAATAAATTCAAAGGTATCTTCAGGAATGGCAGCCGATGCACCGTGACCAACTTCTTCAAAATTGCTGATAAAGAAGTGTGTCGTATAATTTGGTGTAATTTTGTTAGCCATTAGATATTTTGCAATACCCCAGATAGCAATAACTCCAGCCTTGTCATCAAGGTGTCTTGATTTTACAAAGCCTGAAGGAGTAACAATTGTCCTTGGGTCAAAGGATACAAAATCACCAACCTGAATTCCAAGACCTTCAACATCTTCTTTGGATGATATAAGCTCATCCAGCCTTATCTCCATATTTTCAATAGTTCTTTCAGTTGATTTTGTTTCATTTCCATGAACATGGCTTGACGCTTTAGTGATAATCAAGGTTCCTGTATAGGTCTTTCCATCCATGGTTTCCACAACGACATGTTCTCCCTCGACAGTATCCATTACATACCCACCAAGCTGAGATATTTTCAACCTTCCGTTTGATTTGATTTCTTTTACCATTGCCCCCAATGTATCCACATGACCTGACAAGGTTACGGCTTTGCTCCTGTCATGACCTTCAATGCTAGCCAAGAGTGCTCCTTTTCCGGTAAATCTTACTGGAACACCAATATCTTCAAATAATTCTTTTACATATTTGTTGACCTTGTCAGTATTTCCAGTGGGGCTGGGTGTCTTAAGTAGAACCTCCAAATTCTTGATTATGTCATCCATTTTTATATTCATCTCTTACCTCCTGACTCGTTTTCAATTTATAGATATTATTATACAACAAGAAGTCAAATTTGTGAAAATGTTTACAAAAACCTAGTAAAATAGTGTATAATTAATTTAATGTGTAGTAATGTAGATTATTGGGAGTGGTATTATGATAGAGGTCAGCTCAGGAGGAGTGGTGGTATTTGGCAATGCAATATTGCTGCTAAAAAAATACAACGGAGACTGGGTTCTGCCTAAGGGGAGACTTGAAAAAGGCGAGAGCATAAAAACTGCAGCATTAAGAGAAGTGCTGGAGGAAACCGGTGTAAAAGGTGAAGTTGTAGAGTATATCGGTGAAGTCAATTATCGATATAAAAATCTTAGAAGGAATGAAACCGTATACAAGACAGTACATTGGTATCTTATGAGGACCAGCTCCATGGATTGTGTACCCCAGAGAAAAGAAGGGTTTGTGGATGCAAGGTTTGTTCATATCAACAAGGCAAAAGATCTTTTAAAGTATTCAGATGAACGAAAAATAATATCTAGAGGAATTGAACTAATAAGGCAGGGGTGATGAAGAATGTCATTTTCATCCATAGCAAAGAACGAATTATCCCGAATAGAAATTGGAAATGACTGTTGTGCATTGGCAGAATTGGCTGCTTTGGTAAGAATGAACGGAACAGTTCAGATTACTGGAATGCAAAACATAAACCTCAGATTTACTACTGAGAATGCTGCTATTGCACGAAGAATATTTTCAATATTGAAGATGATGTATCATTCTGAAATAGAAGTAATGGTCAGAAAGAACAAGCAACTTAAGAAAAACAACAACTATCTTATAATTATCCATGACAAAAATATATCAGAGAAAGTGCTTTCTGATGTGGGCTATATTGACGAAGATAGAAGCAATCTATTTAATCCAAGATACGATGTTCCCAAAAAGCTGGTATCATCAAGGTGTTGCAAAAGAAGCTTTATAAGAGGATCATTCCTTGGAGGAGGTTCAATGAGTAATCCTGAAAAGACTTATCATCTGGAGTTTGTAACAAATCACGAGAAGCATGCAAAAAGTCTAAGGGACATAATCAATTCATTCGAGCTCAAGTCAAAAATAATTCAGAGAAAAGATAATTTTGTTGTTTATATCAAGGAAGGCGAGCAGATAGTTGATCTGCTTAACATAATAGGTGCTCACCAGGCCTTGCTAAAGCTCGAAGATATACGGGTACTCAAGGAAGTAAGGAACAATATCAACAGGCTTGTTAACTGCGAAACTGCTAACCTGGGAAAGACAATTGGGGCATCGATTAGACAAATAGAAAGTATCAGGGCTATCCAAAGGAGAATGGGTATTAATAAATTGCCTGATAATCTTAGGGAGATTGCTGAAGTCAGAATGGAAAATCCTGACGCAACCCTTAAGGAAATAGGAGAAATGATGAATCCACCTATCGGAAAATCAGGGGTGAACCATAGATTTAGAAAACTTGAAGAAATAGCAGAGGAATTGGGAGGAGGAAATTAATATGATAAAGAAATCAGTTACACTGACGAATCCTGAGGGACTTCATGCGAGACCAGCAGCACTATTCGTCAGGGAAGCCAATAAATATGAAAGCAATCTGGAGATTGAATCTGAGAACAGAAAGGTCAATGGAAAGAGTATAATCGGAATAATGTCCCTGGGTGCTTTCCATGGGGAAACAATTACAATTTCCGCCAATGGATCAGATGCAGAGGAAATGGTTGAAAGTCTAGCAAAGTTTCTTGAAAAAGGATTTGAGTAGATCGGGGAGGTACGATGAAGAATATATTGGTAACAAACAATCCCGATGTAAGGGATAAATTTAATGATAAATTCCAAGTCGATTTTCTTGATGAAAAAGGATATATTGACGTACTCCAGTATACAAGAGATAAAATTCATGAAGGTCATGAACTTCTGACACATCCTTTATCAGGAAGCATAAAACCGAATGAAACACCATACAAAAGCATAATCATTTCATCAAAGAAGGGAAATCTTGATACTTCAGGACTTGCAATTGTTGAGGATAGCATTCTTTCTGCAAGAAAATTTATAACAAACAAGCCGACACCAAGCTGGCCTGACCACGTACTAGAGGATTTCAGGGTTATTGACTTGTCTTTGATGGAAAATGTAATAGAAAAACTAGGTCATAATTAGGTCTTCTCGCTGGGGGAGACTTTTTTCATTTCCCATGATTTTGTGGTAAAATCTATATATATCTATACGAGGAGTGAAAATATGGGAGCAAAGGGCTTTGCGCATCTTCATGTTCATACGGAATACAGTTTGCTTGATGGTTCCATCAGGATAAAAAATCTTGTCAAAAGGACAAAGGACCTTGGGATGGATTCCATTGCAATTACAGACCACGGTTCCATGTTTGGTGTGGTTCAGTTTTATAAGGAAGCAAAAAAGCAAGGAATTAATCCCATATTGGGTTCAGAAGTTTATGTTGCCATGGGCAATTACTTGGAAAAGGAACCAAAGGACAAGAGCCAGTATCATCTGGTACTGCTTGCCGAAAACAACAAGGGATATGAAAACCTTATGAAGATAGTCTCAGAAGGCTATGTAAATGGTTTTTACTATAAGCCTAGAGTAGACCATCAGATTCTATCAAAATATAGTGAGGGAATAATATGTCTTTCTGCATGCCTTGGAGGAGAAGTCCAGCAGTTTATCATGGACAACAACCTGGACAAGGCAAGGGAGATTGCTCTAAAATACAATGAAATATTTGGAGAGGACAATTTCTTTCTGGAACTACAGGACCATGGAATCCCTGAGCAGCAGACAGTTAACAGGGAGCTCGTAAAACTAAGCGAAGAGCTTGGCATAAAATTGATTGCGACAAATGATGTACATTACCTTAGAAGAGAAGATGCCAGGGTTCATGATGTACTTCTTTGCGTTCAGACTGGCAAGACCATTGTAGATGAAGACAGGATGAGATTTCCAAGCGAGGAGTTTTATCTTAAATCTCCCCAAGAGATGATGGAGCTATTTCCGGATAATATTGAAGCGCTCCACAACACCCAGACGATTGCGGACAGATGCAGTGTAACACTTGATTTTGACACGCTTCATTTACCAGAATACGAAGTACCAAAAGGCTACACCAATGAGGAATTTCTGAGAGAACTATGTGAAACAGGAATCGTTGAAAGATATGGAGAAGTAACTAGAGAAATTCGTGACAGGCTGGAGTATGAATTTAGAGTAATCATTCAGATGGGTTATACAGACTACTTTCTTATCGTCTGGGACTTCATAAAGTTTGCCAGGGACAACAATATAATGGTGGGTCCAGGAAGAGGATCTGCAGCAGGAAGTGTAGTATCTTATGCCCTCAATATAATAGATATTGATCCATTGGAGTACGGACTGCTATTTGAGAGATTCCTTAATCCCGAAAGAGTCTCCATGCCTGATATCGATATAGACTTTTGCTACGAAAGAAGAGAAGAAGTTATCCAGTATGTTATCAGGAAATATGGTGCTGACAGGGTTGCCCAAATAGCTACTTTTGGAACAATGGCCGCTAGAGGAGCAATTAGGGATGTGGGTAGAGCAATCAACATGCCTTATGGTGAAGTGGATTATATTGCAAAACAGATTCCGACAGAAATTGGAATAACCATAGACCGTGCACTGGAAATAAGCAAGACATTAAAAACGGAATACGATGATAATCCCGAGGTGAGAAATCTCATTGATCTGGCAAGGGCTGTTGAAGGATTGCCAAGACATACTTCCACCCATGCCGCAGGCGTTGTAATATCAAAGGAACCTGTAACCAAAT
Organism: Soehngenia sp.; assembly: GCA_024637045.1. Taxonomy (GTDB): domain Bacteria; phylum Bacillota; class Clostridia; order Tissierellales; family Tissierellaceae; genus Gudongella. The sequence continues at coordinate 25,803 of JAGXFX010000006.1, read as the reverse complement.
ATGCACCTCTTTTAAGAAACAACGATGCAATAACAACCCAGTTTACAATGGTTGAGTTGGAGCAGCTTGGACTCCTGAAAATGGACTTCCTGGGACTGAGAACTCTTACTGTAATAAGGGATGCGGTGGACCTTATCAAAACGAACCATAAAGAGGAAATTGACTTTAGCAAGATAACCTTTGACGATCCAAAAGTACTGGATCTGTTTGCTAAAGCTGAGACCCTTGGAATATTCCAGTTTGAGAGTCCCGGCATGAGAGCCTTTCTCAAGGAGCTAAAATCCAATGTATTCGAGGATTTGATTGCTGCCAATTCCCTTTTTAGACCAGGACCTATGAATCAGATACCAACCTTTGTTGCTTGCAAACACGATCCGACTCAAATAAAATATCTGCATCCCACGCTGGAACCCATACTTGATGTGACTTATGGTTGCATAGTCTATCAGGAGCAGGTTATGGAGATTGTAAGAAAGCTGGGAGGCTATTCCTTTGGAAGAGCGGACCTGGTTAGAAGAGCAATGGGAAAAAAGAAAATGGACGTAATGGAAAAGGAACGAAAGAACTTTATCTATGGTCAGACGGATGAAAACGACGATGTGGTCCTGACTGGAGCAATAAGAAACGGAGTAGACGAAAAAATTGCTTCCCAGATATTTGACCTGATGATAGACTTTGCCAATTATGCATTTAATAAATCCCACTCTGCAGCTTATGCTGTCATTGCTTACAGGACGGCTTGGTTGAAGGTATTTTATCCTGTAGAGTTTATGGCTGCATTGATATCATCAATAATGGGAAATACATCTCAGGTATCTTTATACATCCAGGAGTGCAAGAGACTCAACATAGATGTACTTCCTCCTGATGTAAACTTTTCTCAAGGGAAGTTTACAGTAGAAAAGGACAAGATAAGATACGGATTGTCAGCAGTTAAAAATGTAGGGGAGAATTTCATAAAAGCCATAGTCCAAGCCAGACGAGATGGAAAATTCATAAGCTTTACGGATTTTATCGAGAGAATCGAGAAGATCGACAGCAATTCTATGAATAAAAGGGCAGTGGAAAGTCTCATCAAGGCCGGAGCCCTGGATTCTCTGGGAGCCAACAGAGCACAGCTTTTATCCATCTTTGAGAAGACAATAGATGGTATTCATTCAGATAGAAAAAGAAACATAGAAGGACAATTCTCCTTGTTCCAGACAGGAAATTCAGTGATTAGAGACAGGCTGCCTGACCTGAGGGAATTCCCTCAGAATACACTTCTGCAGATGGAAAAGGAAATCTTGGGTATATATGTTTCAGGGCATCCTTTGATGCCGTTTGAAAAAGAGGTTAAACTCCTGTCAAATTTCAGCACAGCGGACCTGATAACTGATGGATTGGATGATTCCATGCATCCTTCAGGTGTAAGAGACGGTCAGAGGGTGGCCATAGCAGGTATTATTGTCGAGAAAAAGAACAAGGTCACCAAGAACAACAATATGATGGCATTTATAAGTCTTGAAGACTTGTACGGAACCATTGAATGCATAATATTTCCTGCAATATATGATAAAAACTATAAACTGATAGAAGAAGACAAAATTGTTCTTTTGGAGGGTAGATTGGCAATATCTGAAGTTGAGGATCCCAAGATTATCGCCGACAGAATTTCACCCATTACCAAAATGAATTTGAGCAAGGTGTATCTAAAATTACCTGGTATGTCAGACACGGAAACATTGGACGATGTTAAGGAGATTCTAGGCAAATTTCCGGGAGATATACCTGTATATGTATATTTTGAAAAAGAGAGAAAAACTGTTGCTGCTGATCGAAGTCTATGGATAGATGGAAGTCAGGAAGATGCAATAAAACAGCTTCAGGAACGAATTGGCAATACGAGCGTCAAAATGTCACAGTAAATAGATGCAAAATCGAAAATTCATAGTGGAGGGGATAAATATGAAGACAATTGGATTACTTACAAGCGGTGGCGATGCCCCGGGAATGAACGCAGCCATAAGAGCTGTAGTAAGAAGCGGAATTTACAACAATATTAGAATGCTGGGAATAAGAGAAGGTTACCAGGGACTTCTTGAAGGCGACCTTGACGATATGGATTCAGCTTCTGTGGGAGATATTATCCAGAGAGGTGGGACCATACTGAGAAGTGCACGATCAGAGGAATTTATGACTCCTGCGGGCTTCAAGAAAGCCTTGAATGTAATTGATGTATACAATATGGATGGTCTTATTGTTCTGGGAGGAGACGGTACATTCAGAGGAGCGCAGGAGCTTAGTCAGGCTGGAGTGCCAACAATGGGCATACCATGTACAATTGACAACGACCTTGCCTATACAGATTATACAATCGGATTTATTTCAGCAGTCGATACTGCAGTCAACGCAATCGGTCATATCAGGGATACATCAACCTCCCATGGCAGAAGTGTTGTGGTTGAGGTAATGGGAAGAAACTGTGGAGATATAGCTCTTTATTCCGGTCTGGCTGGAGGTGCGGAGAGCATTCTGATTCCAGAAAAAGAGTTTGATATTGAGTTGATATGTCAGAAGCTTATTGATGGCAAGAACAGAGGCAAACAGCATTATCTTGTGATCCTGGCTGAAGGTGCTGGAAGTGGAATTGAAATAGCGAACATGATAGAGGAAAAGACAGGCATTGAAACAAAGGTATCGGTACTGGGATATATTCAGCGAGGAGGGTCTGCAGCTTCCTTCGACAGGATAATGGCAAGCAGAATGGGCAAGAGGGCAGTTGACCTTTTGATTGAAGGCAAGAAGAATAGGGTATTAGGCTTTAAGTGCAACGAGATTATTGACATGGATATAGATGAGGCATTAAAAGTGAAGAAAGTATTTAACGAGGAGCTTTATAAACTAGCATCAGTTCTATCTATTTAGGGGGAATTTGTATGATGAAGAAAACAAAAATTGTAGCTACCATAGGGCCAGCTTCCGAAACGGAAGAAATGCTCAGAAAGCTATTTGAACAAGGAGTCAATGTCTGTAGAATGAACTTCTCGCATGGTGATCATGCTGAGCATAAGGTCAGAATGGACAGAGTCAAGAAAGTTAGAGAAGAAATGGGAATGCCAATAGCAATTATGCTGGACACAAAGGGACCTGAGATAAGACTAGGGGATTTCAAGGAAGGCGTAGTGGAAATTCAGCAAGGGCAGGAATTTACACTTACAACCAAGGATATCTTGGGTGATGAGTCAATAATTAGTGTGAGTTACAAGGACATGCCCAGTGATGTTGAAGTTGGCGGAATAATCCTGATTGATGACGGTCTAGTAGAATTCAGAGTCAAGGAGTTAACTGAGACAGACATAATTATGGAAGCATTAAACGGTGGTACACTGAAGAATCACAAGGGAGTAAACGTACCAAATGTTAATATAAATCTTCCAGCACTGACAGACAAAGATATTTCAGATATAATATTTGGAATTGAGAATGAAGTTGATTTTATTGCGGCTTCATTTGTAAGAAAAGCTTCAGATGTTAATGACATAAGAAGAATTCTTGAGGATAACGGTGGTTTGAGTATTGATATAATTTCGAAGATTGAAAATCAGCAGGGCCTGGACAATATCGCTGAAATAATCCATGTCAGCGATGGCATAATGGTAGCAAGGGGAGACCTTGGAGTTGAGGTTCCAACAGAAGAGATTCCATTGATTCAGAAGGATCTTATAAGAATGTGTAATAAAGCAGGTAAGACTGTTATTACTGCAACACAAATGCTGGATTCAATGATCAGAAACCCAAGACCAACGAGGGCAGAGGTAACGGATGTCGCAAATGCAATAATCGATGGTAGTAGTGCGGTTATGCTGTCAGGAGAAACTGCAGCGGGGAAATATCCTTTTGAAGCGGTCAGGACAATGTACAACATTGCCATAAATACAGAAAACTCACTGGACTACAAGGAAATATTGAAGATAAGGTCAGTTGACAATGAAATTACAACTACAAATGCAATCAGTAAGGCAACTGTAAGCACTGCATCAGAACTTGGAGCAAAGGCCATAATAACAGCAACATCATCAGGATATACTTCAAAAGCAATCTCAAAATTCAGACCAAGGGCACCGATAATAGCTGCAACAACAAAGGAAACCGTAGTAAGGAAAATGGCGTTGGAGTGGGGAGTTTATCCTGTATTGGCACCTGAAAGTAAATCAACTGATGAGGTAATTGAGCTGTCAATAAAAGCATCGCTAGATGCCGGTTATGTTGATGAAGGTGACATGGTTGTAATTACTGCCGGAATACCAGTTGGGCTTGCAGGAACTACCAATCTGATAAAGGTTCATACCATAGGCAAGGTACTGATGAAAGGTATGGGCATAGGCAGCCGTGTAGGAACTGGACGTGTTATAATAGGAAACTCAGAAGAAGAATTGCTATCGACATTTGAAGATGGTGACATTCTTGTCTGCAGGGCAACCTACAAGGACATGGTGAAGTTTATGGAAAGAGCCGGAGCAATAATCACGGAGGAAGGTGGACTTACTTCCCACGGCGCGATTGTTGGACTTAATCTTGACAAACCGACAATAGTTGGAGTAGATGGCGCTACAAGCGAGCTGTCAAGCGGAGATATTGTCACCGTTGATTCAACTACCGGACAGATATATAAAGGAAATGCAAAAGTACTTTAATATAAAAAAAGGAGCAGATTCAATATCGAATCTGCTCTAATTATGCTGTTTTTTTGTAAATGTGATGAAAACTACCTCCAAATCATGATACAATAAGGGATAGGGAAAAAAATCGAAATAATTCGGAGGAGTTTGGTACTATGGGAGATAACAAGATTCAAGCTGAAGAGATCTATGAGGTTTTGAAAGATAGAATAATTCATTTGGACTATGAGCCTGGACAGGTACTTAATGAGATTGATCTTGCTGATGAATTCGGAATAAGCAGAACACCTATAAGAAGAGTGTTCCAGATGCTTATGGGTGATAAACTTATAAATATAATACCCCGATTTGGAGCTCAGGTTGCACCAATGGATTTCAGGAAGATGAAATCAGTATTTGAAGTAACAAGAGAGTTGGATTCATTTGCTACAAGACTGGCAGTGGAAAGAATAAGCGAAGAAAAAATAACCGAGTTGGAAGAAATATTGGAAAGACTAAACAACTACGATATATCGACTGATTACCAACAGGCAATTGATGACGATGAAAGATTCCACGAAATAATTTATTCAAGCTGTGACAATCCTTGGCTTGAGGAGATACTAACCAGACTTCACTATCAGACAGAGAGACTTTGGCATTATACCGAGAACTATTTTGATGAAGTAGAGTTGTTTACAGATACACTTGGTAAAATACTTAAAGCAATCAAATCAGGAAATGTAGAAGATGCTGATAAATACACCAGAGAGCATATTGATCAGTTTGTAATGAAAATTAAAAAAGAAATGCTGTAATAGAATCAGAAAACCAATCATCTTTAGGAGAAAATCCTGAAGGTGATATTTTTTTCAACAGGTACAATTTTCTCTGAAACACTGGTATAATGGATATGATACTTAAATATTTCGGAGGTCTAAATTGAAAATAAGCAAGAAGGAATTAATACTTAAGGGAAATATCTACAAGGTTCTTGTGACTCTATCATTGCCAATCATGATAAATAATCTTATACAGACCTTATACAATCTTGTTGATGGAATATGGGTGAGTAAAATTTCTTCGGTTCACTTTGCGGCAACAGCATTTGTGTTTCCGGTGAATTTTCTATTTATAGCTATTGGAATCGGAATATCAGTTGCAGGAACTTCGATTCTCTCACAATTGGTGGGAGCGGACAAGGAGGAAGAAGCGAGGGAGTACGCTTCACAGCTAATTGCAACATCAGTTCTGCTTTCCATTGCATTTTCAATTTTTGGAGTTGTTTTCACCCCGGTGATTGTAAAAGCCATGGGTGGAACTGGTGATCTGGCAGTGTATTCCAATATTTACTTGAGAATTACTTTCTTGGATTTGCCATTTCTGTTTTTGTTCTATAATATAAACTCAATAAGAAACGCTCAGGGGGATACACTCACACCTACTATACTCAGTGGAATAGCAGCAGTAATCAACATGATACTTGATCCCATATTCATCTTTACCTTTGGTTGGGGAATAGCAGGAGCAGCATGGGCAACACTGCTTTCAAGAGCATTGCTATCTGTGTATGGCATTAAGCTGATTATGGGAAATGACAACCCTTTAAAACCTGATTTCAAGGGTTTTAAATTCAATCCCAAATTACTGAAGGAGTTAGCAAGAATTGGATTGCCGGCAGCAATTGGTCAGTCTGGAGCGGCTTTCGGGTTTATAATCCTAAACGGATTTATCGTATCCTATGGCACGACTACAATGGCGGCTTTTGGAATGGTAAACAGGATAACTTCTCTGATTATGCAGCCTGCTATGGGAATTGGTGCTGCTTTGACGGCCGTGATTGGTCAAAACGTTGGAGCCAGATTTTACGACAGGGTAAGGGAGTCATTTAGAAAGGCGAGTTTGCTTACATTGACCCTGGGAATATCAGGTGGACTGATAATGTTTCTTTTCAGTGATCAAATAGTAAACTTCTTTATTCAGTCTAAAGACGACCCGGATGTAATAATTCAGGGGATTGGATATTTGAATTGGATAGCATTCGCGACTCCATTGATGGGAATGTTCAGCGTTTTTCAGGGAGTTTTTCAAGGTTCCGGACACACAAAATACTCAATGGCCATGGAAATCGGAAGACTGTGGTTGGTTAGAATTCCCATGATACTTCTTTTTAAGAACTTTACAGACATCGGACCGACGGGGATCTGGTTCTCTATGGTATTCAGTAATCTTCTCGTGGTTATATTAGGTTTTTACATATATAAAAAAGGCAGCTGGAGTGAGCGAATTCTAACATCTGCCTGATAATTGAAAGGATTGGGAAAATGGTATTAATGACAGTTGAGAATTTATCAAAATCATATGTTGAAAAAACTTTGGTCGAAAATGTATCCTTTGGAGTCAATGAAGGAGACAAGATTGGTCTTGTTGGGATAAACGGAACAGGTAAGTCTACACTCCTAAAGGTATTGGCTGGAGTTGAGGAATCCGATTCAGGAAGCATTACAAAGGGAAGAGATGTGACAATATCATATCTTCCACAGAATCCTGAATTTGACCAGGACTCAACAGTACTTGACCAGGTGTTTGAAGGTCACTGGGGTACCATGAAGATCCTTAGGGATTACAGGACGGCAATCCAATCAGGAAAAGATGAAAAGGAAATCATAAGACTGTCCGCGCTGATGGATACCCATGCAGTATGGGATCTTGAGGCTGATGCAAAATCTATTCTGACAAAGCTCCAAGTCACAGATTTTAATTCAAAAGTGAGAGAACTCTCAGGTGGACAGCGGAAACGTATTGCACTTGCAGCTGCATTGATACAGCCATCAGATATTCTAATATTGGATGAGCCTACGAATCACCTGGATAACCAGACCATAGAATGGCTTGAGGAAAGATTGCTTCAGAGAAAGGGAGCTCTGATTATGGTTACCCATGACAGATACTTCCTTGACAGGGTTACCAATCATATTATGGAATTGGAAGGCGGGACGATATTCCCATACAAGGGAAACTTCACGTATTATATGGAGATGAAGATTCAGAGAGAAGAGAATCTTAAATCCATGGAGGATAAGCGAAAGTCCCTGTACAAGAAAGAACTTCAGTGGATGAGGCAGGGAGCTAAAGCCAGGACAACAAAACAAAAAGCGAGAATACAAAGGTTCAATACGCTTGAAGACTCATCACAGGACTCATCATCGACAGATATGCAGATTTCAGTCGGGACATCAAGACTCGGGAAAAAGATAATCGAGCTGAAGGGAGTAAGCAAATCCTATAATGATGTGAAATTATTTGATGACTTCACATACACAGTCCTAAGAGATGATAGAATCGGGATACTAGGTGAAAATGGTACAGGAAAGACATCGCTCTTGAAGATAATCGGTGGTCTGCTGGAGCCGGATTCCGGTGAAATTCAGGTTGGAGAGACCGTCAGGATTGGATTTTTTCAGCAGGAAACTCCATTTCTAGACGGAAGTCAGAGGGCAATTGAATATATCCGTGACGGAGGAGAGTTTATCACTACCGGTGATGGTATCAAAATCTCAGCATCTGCAATGATGGAAAGATTTTTATTCCCACCGGATCAGCAATACACACCTTTGGAAAAGCTTTCGGGTGGAGAAAAAAGAAGATTGTATCTTTTAAGAGTATTGATGGAATCACCAAATGTACTGCTGCTTGATGAGCCAACAAATGATTTGGATATTCAGACACTTCAAATACTTGAAGAATATCTTGAAGAGTTTTCAGGACCGGTAATTGTAGTGTCCCACGACAGATATCTGCTGGATAAAATCTCAGAGAAGGTTTTTCTATTAAAAGATGGTACGATAAAAGGATTTACAGGCAACTACGATTTCTTCAGATCGCTGTGGAAGGAAGAGGAAAAGAAGGAAGCAGAGATAGAAACACCAAAAAAGGAAAAACCTAGAAGCAGAAGTAAAACCCTAAAGTTCTCATTTAATGAGGCAAGGGAATGGGAAACAATTGAAGATGACCTGGAAGAAATACAGGATAAGATAGATAATATTGAGAAGGAGATGCATCAAGCTGCATCTCAATACACAAAGCTTCAAGAACTTATTGAGAAGAAAGAGAAGCTTCAGAAAGAACATGAGACAATGCTTGAAAGATGGTTGGAACTGTCTGAAAAAGCAGAGATGATAAATCAGGAAAAGGACAGTTAAGAATTCGGAAAAGCAATTGAAAGGAAGAGACGATGAAGAAACTTGTATTGGCGGAAAAACCATCTGTAGCAAGAGATATTGCCAGGGTACTCGGTGCAAACCAGAAAAGGAATGGCTATATGGAAGGGGACAAGTATATTGTCACTTGGGCACTGGGTCATCTTGTAACGCTTGCTGAACCTGAGGATTACAACAAGAGATACAAGAACTGGAACATGGAAGACCTTCCGATGCTGCCAAGCCCAATGAAGCTGCAGGTCATTAAGGGTACTGGAAAGCAGTATAATTCTGTCAAGGAAGCCTTGCATAGAAAAGATGTAGGAGAGATAGTCATCGCAACTGATGCAGGTCGTGAAGGCGAGCTTGTAGCCCGCTGGATTCTGGAGAAATCAGGAGTGAAAAAGCCCATTAAACGACTTTGGATTTCATCTGTTACAGACAAGGCCATAAAGGATGGGTTTTCAAGGCTAAAAAATGGAAAGGACTACGAAAACCTTTATGCATCAGCCCAGGCAAGGTCAGAGGCCGATTGGTATGTGGGAATAAATGCAACCAGGGCCTTGACAGTAAAATACAATACACCTTTGTCCTGTGGAAGAGTACAGACACCTACACTTCAGATGATAGCAACCAGAGAGGATGAAATCAGAAGCTTCGTTCCAAAGGATTATTTTGGAATAAAGGTTGAGGCAGACGGTATCTCTTTGACCTGGAGAAATCCAGGAAACAAGGATATTAGAACTTTTGAAAAGGAAGCAAGAGACAAAGCAATGGAAATAATGAGAGGCAAGAAGATAAAAGTGACTTCCCTCGATAAAAATAATAAAAAACAATACGCACCATCTCTCTATAATCTGACTGAGTTGCAAAGAGATGCCAACAGCAGGTTTGGATACTCAGCAAAAGAAACACTATCAATAATGCAAGGTTTATACGAGAATCACAAAATTTTGACATATCCAAGAACCGATTCAAGGTATCTGACAAATGATATCGTGGATACATTACCAGACAGAATCAGGGCCATCAGTACCGGCAGCTACAAGGACATTGCCAGACCGCTGTTAAAAACAAGAATAAAGGCCGATAAATCATTTGTAGACGATAAGAAGGTATCAGACCACCACGCGATTATTCCGACAGAGCAAACTGTTGAGCTATCATTGCTGAATGACAAGGAGAAGAAAATACTCGATCTTGTTATCAGAAGATTCTTAAGTGTTCTTTATCCTCCATACCAGTATGAGGAAATAACACTTACCGGAGATATTGAAGGAAATGAAGTCTTTGCAAAAGGAAGACGAGTTATTGACATGGGTTTTAAGAAGGTCTTTCAACATGATGAAGAAGAGGATCTGCAACAACTACCTGATTACAAAAAAGGAGACACTATAAGTGTAACCAGAATATATGGAACAGATGGAAAGACAGGACCACCTTCGAGATTTACGGAAGGTACACTGCTTTCAGCAATGGAGAATCCAGTGAAATACATGTCATCCAACAGCAAGGAACTAAAGGGAATCATAAGTGAAACCGGGGGAATCGGTACCGTTGCAACAAGGGCGGATATAATAGAAAAGCTATTTAACAGCTTCCTGATGGAACACAAAGGAAAGGAAATTCTTCTCACAGGCAAGGGAAAGCAATTGCTTCAACTGGTTCCAGAAGACATGAAATCACCAGATCTGACAGCCAGATGGGAAAGCAGGTTATCCGAGATTGCCGAAGGAAAACTCAAGAAAGAAAAGTTTATCGGTGATATCTTGAATTATGCAAAAAAGGTCACCAAGGAAATCAAGGACAGCGAAGAAACTTTTAGACACGATAATCTAACAAGGACAAAGTGTCCTGAATGCGGCAAGTTTATGTTGGAGGTAAAAACCAAGAGAGGCAAGATGTATGTGTGTCAGGACAGGGAATGTGGCCACAGAAAGTCTATTTCTACCGTAACCAATGCAAGATGTCCTCAGTGTAAGAAGAAGCTTGAATTAAGGGGAGAGGGAGAAGACAAAATTTTCGCTTGTTCCTGCGGTTACAGAGAGAAGCTTTCACAATTTGAGGAAAGAAAAAAGAATGAGAAGAACAAACTGGGCAAGAGAGAAGTAGCTCAGTATATGAAAAAGCAGGACAACAAGGATGACGATATCAACAACAGTCTTGCGGATGCCTTGAAAAAGCTTAAATTATAATTCAAAATTGCGTCTGAATAGCCAAATTAGGGGGAAATTCCCTTGAGAAGAGATTCTTTATATGTTATAAAAGAATGTAATGGGACAAATATATACTGAAAACAATAACTGTGTTTCAACGAGATGATAATGGAGGGAAGACATGTCAGCTACATCCAAGTATAAGGTGGAGGAGATAACCAAGGATAATCCACTTATTGATTCACTTAGAACTACCATTGAAACTAATTTCTACGGAAACAATGTTACCAATGTCAATTCCATAAGCGAAGCATATAAGCTCGCCAAGGAATCACCGGGTACAATAGTTACGGATATGTCTGTTTACAGACCAGAAGAGCTGGGACTCTCAACAGATTCGAAGGTGCTGCTCTTTAATGATGGAGCTGTAACAGGTAGATTTGCAGGAGCCAGAGTTATTATGGGCGAAGCCGATGTTAACAAGACTGAATATACAACTATTGCAAGAGAGGCGGTTTATCAGTCCAGGTACAAAAAACTGTATCATGCACAGGCATTGATCGGTTTGCATCCTGATTTTATGGTGAGGGCACATCTGTTGATACCTTCAAACCACGAAAACATCATGTACTCCTGGTTGCTAAACTTCCAATACCTTACCCAGGAATATATGAGAATGTACAAGGAATCAAAGGAGTACCCCGAAGGGGATATATATGTATTTTCAGATCCCGACTACAAACCAGCATCACATCCTGATGGATTGGCACTGTTTGATCCTGAACACAATACAGCGATGATTCTTGGGATGAGATACTTTGGAGAGCACAAGAAAGGTACTCTTACACTTGCATGGGGACTGGCTAATAGAAATGGATTTGCATCATGTCACGGTGGAATGAAGAGATACAATTTCAAGGACGGTAGCAAATTTACAATGGGAGTATTCGGACTTTCAGGATCAGGAAAATCAACCCTTACCCATGAAAAGCACGACGGTAAATATGATATAACAATACTTCACGACGACGCATACATAATTTCAACTGATGAAGGATATTCAGTGGCACTCGAACCATCATATTTTGACAAGACACAGGACTATCCACCAGCACATCCAGCCAACAAGTATCTGCTGACAGTGCAAAACTGTGGTGTTACTCTTGATGAAGAAGACAGGAAAGTGATTGTAACTGATGATATAAGAAACGGCAACGGTAGAGCGGTCAAGTCAAAGCTATGGGCAGAAAACAGGGTCAACAAGATAGATGAACCAGTTGATGCAATTGCATGGCTGATGAAGGATGCTACACTGCCACCGGTAATAAAGATAAGCAATTCCGTATTGGCTTCTGTCATGGGAGCAACCCTAGCAACAAAGAGATCCACAGCCGAAAGACTGGCAAAAAATGTCGATATGAATGCACTTGTAATAGAACCATATGCAAATCCATTCAGGACATATCCACTGAGCGATGACTACGATAAGTTCAAGAAGCTATTTGAAAAGAGAGATGTGGATTGCTATATATTCAATACAGGTCACTTCCTGGATAAGAAGATTCCAAAAGAAGTGACGCTTGAATTATTGGAAAAGATTGCTACGAAAGACATAGAATTCAAGCCACTGGGAGGGTTCAATGATCTCCATACAGTCGATGTGGAAGGATTTATACCAGAGTTTGATGAAAACTATATTTCGATGTGGCAAGACTCCATAGCTTATAGGAAAGAATTTATAAAGCATATGACCAATTTCAAGAGTGGAAGGGACAAACTTCCGGACGAAGCACTTGAAGCGCTTGAAAAGTTGGATGAACAGGTACAAAGTATGAAAACAGTGGGTTGACCCACTGTTTTTCAATTAATAAATATTTTATAATGCTCAATCATGTGGTATGATAGAAGTATTAAAGAAAAGTAGGTGTATTATGATTAGATTAGGTAAAAGACAAGATTTAAAGATTAAAAGATTTGCTACAATTGGTGCATATCTTAACGATGATGAAGACAAGAGTGATGACGTTCTTCTTCCAAAGTCACAGCTTCCAGAGGGAGCTCAAGTCGGTGATGAAGTAAATGTCATGATTTACAGAGACAGCAAGGACAGAGTAATTGCATCAACTAGACATTCACTTGCTGAAGTTGGCGAAATCAAGAAGCTTATGGTTATCAGTTCATCAAAAATCGGGTACTTTATGGACTGGGGATTGGAGAAGGATTTATTCCTTCCATTTAGCGAGACCGTCGGAGCAGTCGAGAAATTCAAAAGCTATCTAGTGGCATTATATATAGACAAAAGCGATAGAATAGCAGCAACAATGAAGATCAAGGAGTATTTAAGCACAGAATCTCCATACAAGGAGAATGACAAGGTCGAAGGAACAATATACAGTATAAACAGAGACATTGGAGCGTTTGTTGCAATAGACAATAAGTACGACGGTCTTATCCAGAAAAAGAACCTTTATGGTATCTATGAAATGGGTGATGAGATTGAAGTAAGAGTCAACATGGTGCATGATGATGGAAAACTTGACCTGAACCTTAGGGAAAGAGGACATGTCCAGATGGATGAGGATGCAGAAATCATTCTAAAAGCACTTAAGGAAAATGGAGGATCACTTCCTCTTAATGACAGCAGCCCACCACATGAAATAAAAAAGGCATTAAGGATGAGTAAATCAGGATTCAAAAGAGCTGTTGGAAAACTATATAAAGAGGGCATAGTTCAAATAACATCAAAGGGAATCAATCTCAAGAAATAGGAGGTCGACATGGCAAGTATAACTGTAAGCGCAAATACCGTTGAAATGATGATCTTTTTCTGGGAATCAGTTGCAGACAGAGAAAAAGTCAGCGACAAGTATCTTATAGAACTGGCAGAACAAGAAGATTTGAAGACGCTATATGATGATGAATTTTCAAAGGACTCATTTAGAAAAGTCCTTTCAGCAATTTCAAACAGGGAGCTAATGAACAATCCTACAAAAAAGGAAAGTAGATTCTGGAACCTCAATATGTGGATGCTTGAGGATATGGACAATATGAGAGAAATGGTCAAGCTAGTCAAGACACTTAATCTAGACCACTTGAAGAACAAGTTGTCAAAAGATGTAAAGGTCATCTTTATTCCAGGCACAACAGAGGAATATAAATTTGACGGAGATAAATTGATAATAAATTTTTTCAAGATCGCAATCAACCTCTATGCTGAAACAAATGTTACAATAGCTGGAAAAGAATTTAATACTTACATCGAGGAGAAAGTGCTGGAGATATAATCTGGCACTTTTTTCGACAACTGCGTTTAATTTTTTTTGACATTGCTCGCTAATGGGTATATATTATAGTAAACCAACGATTTTATGATATCTGTATAATATCAGGAGTGGATTATTATGAGAAAAATGATAAATAGAAAAGGATCAACCCTCGCACTGACAATTATTATATTTGCAGTGCTAATGATTTTTGTGACCTTTACACTTGGGTTTATGGTTACAGAGAATAAACAGGCTATGTATCATCAGAATAAAGTGAAAGCATATTACTCGGCTAGAAGTGGTGCTGAGATAGCTGAAGCTGCAATTATTGATTATTTGTCACAAAACTATACTAATCATGGCCTATGGACAGGGGTGAACGACTTTATTACTAGCTTAAAAGCAGCTGGTGAATCAAGTGTTTCAATTAGTGAGGGAGTTGAAGGCTTAGGAGAAGTAAAAATTTATGTAGTTACAGTTGATGAGAAAGAAATTATTAGAATTGATTCAAATGCTACTATCAATAATATTCAAAGCAAAGTAAGTAAATTGCTTTTTACAGATGTAACTCGTGTAGCTGCCGACGTGAGTAAAACAGGGGGAGCTCCATTGATAGCTGTTAATGGTGCAGGAAGTATAGTAAAAAAAGATTATATTGATTTAACAGGAACGGATAACGAGTATGGTATACCTTTTGCAGAGAAATTAACTGATAATAACTTATTTCCTGACTATGTCTTTCCAGATACACCATTAGTTCAATCATTTTCGATGGATGATTATAATGAAGTTTATGATGATGGTACCATTATCATTGATGGATTAACTATTGATGATGAAAAACATTATAGTGGTACTGAGATATCAATGTCTGGGGAAAATGTTTTAAATGGCAGAGTTAATATTTATGGAAATTTAAACGCTACTGGTAATACATTAATTAATAGTGACCTATCAGTTAGCGGGAATATGATTCTTGAAGGGAATTTATCAATTGGTGATGGAAGTAGTTTGAGAGTAAATGGTAATTTAATAATGAATGGTAGTTCCTCTATAACGGCAGGAAATAATTCATCTATCATAATTAATGGGAATTTGACTATTGTTGGAAGCAATATCGAATTGGTGTTAAATGAAGGTTCAAAAATCCATATAAATAATGATATTATCTCTTATAGTGGAAGTATTCTAGAGATTAGAGGTAATTCGAGTATAAATATTAAGAATGATTTTTTGGTTAATGGAGATATTTACACTGTTAAGCAAAATGAAACTGAAGAAACAGAATTATTGATAAATGTGCTAGGTAGGATGGAAATAACCAGTACATCTAACAGCTTCAATGGAGGGGTAGAAGTTAACCCCAAAAACATGACATTACATGTCTTTAACGAGAATAATATAGTAAAGTCTTTGATAATTGTTCCGGATCAGTATTCAAGAACAATCGGAAACTTTTATGTAAAAAGTGGTATTACAGAAGTTGTATTGGACAAAGCATATTTTGAAGGTAATATAATATCTAATACAGTATATAGTATTAATGAAAATTATTATACTGATCAAGAGAACAGTACTGTCAGGGTAACAACTCCAGACAGTAGCAACAAGACAACTTTCAAAGGTAGTGTTTACGCGAAGAAAGGATTTGTTTTACTTGGTGGAAGCTTATTGCCAAATGATAAAATATCTTTGGAACAGTCAGGGTTAGTTGTAGGTTCATATATTTTAGTGCAGGGTTTGAATGATACCCAGACTGATAAGAGTTATTTAATTGATGTGTTTGACAATCTTCAAACTAGTACTGTAACCATACCGGTACAATTACAAAACAAGACAACCATAAGTTCCGTCGATTATTCAAGTATATATATTGATTCAACAGAATAGAGGTGTTCTCATGGAAAAACAAAAAGGCTTTACTCTAATAGAAGTTATCCTATCTCTAGCGATTATAGGTATTGTTTCAATTGCAATTTTGACTGGGTTGAATACTAGCTTACAAAACATAGTTAGAGCTGGAAATAGGACAGAAGCTGTTGAAATTTCTGAAAAGGTTATATTTAATGAGACTGATACTGTTGAAAAGCAGTATACGGTTACAATAACGATTGGCTCAGAGTCATTAACAGTTGAAAATATGACTATAAATGAAATTAAGGGTTCTGCTGTGATAGATGGTTCATCCGGTGATTCAGTAGAAATAATAACTCATAGAAGATAAAGGATAAGTGGTATTATGATTACTAATAAAAACAGAAAAGGATTTTCATTAATTGAACTAGTATTGACAATGGCGTTAATAGGAATTGTCATACAAGTTATATATTCAGTTTTTTTTGTCGGCTTAAGATCATTTGCTACGAGCAATAATATAGGATTTTCCCAAGAGGGAGTAAGACTTGCAAATATTTTCTTAACTGAAGAATTTAATAATATTAATTATGCCAGAGATCAAATTGGTGATGGTTTTTCAATAGACTATTATACTATTGAGTATGATGTACCGAATAAAGAAATCATTAGCAAAAAATATGCATATGATGAGTCTGTTAGTACACACAGTTTGGAGAGAGAAAATAGAATTAAAGGTACGTTGGAAGAATTCATAATAGAGAATAAAGAAGACGGAAAGCTTGATTTTTTAATTAGACAAAAAGAAACAATTTATAATCAATCATCCGACTATGAGCTGGACTTTATAGTGGAGGTATCTAATGATCTTAGTTTGAATTCAGGAACAACTTGGAACTTGTTAGCCGGAGATATCATATATTTTACAAAGTCACAAGATACATCATTAGGATCCATGTCTATTGACATACCAGATGAGACTGGAGAAGATACAGGTGAAACAAATTTATCTTTTACTAGTATAATAGTTGAAGTTGACGGGAATGTAATAAGTCCAGATGAGAAAGGTGCTTATCCTGTTGGAAATAACAAGGATGTATCAATCACTGTTTCATACCTTAATCCAGATAGTGAGATAGTCGTTCTCGGTGGATTGGATGATGAGAATGGTTCTTTAGACACGGCAGAAAAAAAAGTTGTACTATCATTGGTAAAAGTAAGCACAAGCACTCCAAAGTATTTCAACATCACATTAATTGGAAAAGATAATGAGAATAATACTATTGGTTCAATAAGTAGATATATAAAGCTCGTAAACAACTAAATACCTTCACAAACTAATCCCAATATGCTAATATAATAAGAATGCATATTGGGATTTTTATTTTTTGTGAAAGGAAACATCACCATGCGGTTTTTAAAGGACAAGGAATTTATGAAGGGAATGCTCGCAATAGCAGTTCCCGTAGCACTACAAAACTTAATATCTTCATCACTAAACATGGTAGATACTCTGATGATAAGCAGTCTTGGACAGGCAAGCATAGCAGCCGTAGGACTTGCAAATCAGATTTTCTTTTTGTATATACTTATTACATTCGGAATCAACTCCGGATCATCAATATTTATAGCCCAGTTCTGGGGCAGAGACGATGTACTGAGCATAAAGAAGGTAATGGGACTTGCAATAACCATAAGCACATTTGCAGGAGCAATATTTACATTTATAGCACTTGTGCTGCCTGAATTTGTAATGGGTTTGTTTATAGATGAACAGGAAGTAATAACCCTCGGAGCATCATATCTTAGAATAGTAGGACTCTCATATATAATCACGGCCATATCATTTGCATTTTCAATAGCTTTGCGAACAACAGGAAGACCACGAGTACCTTTGAAGGTTTCTATAATTTCATTTGCTGTAAATACAGCATTGAACTATATACTAATTTTTGGTAAATTTGGAATGCCGGCAATGGGAATAAGGGGAGCGGCCCTTGGTACACTGATAGCAAGAATAGTGGAAATACTACTTATTCTCTATGCAATCTACGGTACCAAAAGCATACTGGCTGCCAGCTTTTCAGAGCTGATGAGCTGGAAGAAAGATTTTGTGAAGAGATACATCGAGACCATCTACCCTGTAATCCTTACTGAGGGCTTCTGGGCCCTGGGACAGGTCATGTACACTGCAGCCTATGCAAGGATAGGCGAAGAGGCAACAGCAGCCATACAGCTCACCAATACCATCCAGAACGTATTCTTCGTAATAGTCCGTGGTCTGGCGAATGCCTGCGGAGTAATGGTGGGATCAAAAGTCGGTGCCGGTGAAGAGAATAAAGCGTATGAATATGCAATAAGCTTCATTATCATCTCAACAGTATCAGGTCTTGTACTTGGAATTATGATGGCATTGGGACCAGATATACCATTGTCATTATTTAGAGGACTGGATCCAGGATTGTATGCAGTATCGAGAAGATTATTGGTTTTTATGGGTCTGACGTTTGTTCTGCGAGTCTACAATACAATTGTTATAGTAGGTGTTCTAAGGGCTGGTGGAGAAACAAAGGTGGCAATGAAGATAGACTTAAGCACAGTCTGGTTTATCGGAGTACCACTTGCATTTATTGGAGCTTTGGTGTTTAAACTGCCAGTTGAATATGTATTTCTTCTGGTAACAATGGAAGAAGTCGTAAAGGCTATCCTTGGTATACCAATAATAAAATCAAGAAAATGGATAAAAAATTTAACTTAAGCTGCAGGGATTCCTGCAGCTTTGTCATTTTTTGTGACAACTACATAAATTTTCCTTTGACTTTACAACTTTGGTGTGTTAAAAAATAATTATATATGGGAAGGGGTGGCACCAAATGGGAAAAAAGAATACATATGCTCGGTTATTAATTCTTATCCTAATTCTTTCAATGATTACAACAGGCTGTGGGGGTAGTCAATCAAACACGGGAGAAGCACAAAACAAAAACAGCGACTTGACTGAATGGAGCTTTAGCAAGGATATTTCAGATCCATTAAAGGCTACAACGGGAGCCGAAGACGTAACTATTGGTGATTTGGAAACATACGGGGTGCTGGTACATATTCCTGGAGGAACATTTGAGGAACCGACAGAGGTTGAGTTGATGAATCCTGATGATGCCCCAGGCTATGACAAGGACGAGATGCACGGATTGGGTGCACCAATAGGTATATCTGCAGGAGAGGATCCTGTAAGGCTTATGCAGCCGGTGACAGTAACAATGAAGTACAATCCCGAGGAGCTTGGTGCAGACTATGAAAAAGGAGCTCTGTACTTTGGGTATTTCAACCAAAGTGAATGGCAATATGTCAAGGCAAATGTCGACCCTGAAACAAATACCATGACCTTCACAACCAGTCACTTCTCACTTTTTTCAAAGGCAAAATTGACAGTTGATGAACGGGTCGACCAATACGTGGATAATGAAGCAGTTGCCGATTGGTTGAAGGACCAGACAAATTCAATGACTGATGAAGCTTTAAATAGTGCAATAGAACACATACTAATTGATAATCTGAAAATCAAGGATAAATCAATGATTGGTCAGATATACAATAGCGTTCTGGAAGATGATGAGTGGAGCAGCATGGTTGATAGCATAAAGAATGGAGATCCTTCCATGTTCAACCAGAATCTTCAAGTCCTGCTTGGGAAAAAGATTGTAGAAAATGTTCCTGCATCAACTCTTTCCAGTGCTTTGGAGGCCTTGACCGGTGAACTGGGAATAGATACTGTTGAAAAGGCAAGTGAGGCAGCAGGATATGTAGCAGAAGGAAGATACAAGGATGCAGCAAAAATAATAGGGGAACATATTGCCGATAAGTTTATGATAACCAAGGTTGGAAAATTTGCAGTAGCTGCCATTGAAGGGCAGATAAAGTCATGGAAAAGTGAAGAGGTTGAGGCAGCGTACCAGGCATTTAAGAATGGAGCAAGCAGCAGTGTCCCATGGTGGGGCTACCAGGTGGAGAAAGAAAACTTTGAGGATGTATGGAGCCAGATGGGAGGAGCTGCAAGACAGCTTGAAATCGAAGCTATCCGACTACAAAATGAAGCACGAGCTGATGCCGGAATAGAACCATTGACCAAGGAAGAAGAAAATAAAATAAGAGCAGGCGTTAAAAAAGACCTTGAAAAAGAATTCAAGAGCAGAATCCAAAAGGATGCAGAAATAGAGAAGAAAAAAGCAGAACTTCAAATGATAATGGAAATGTATAAGGAATCTGGATTTATGGAAAAGGGCAGATGGGGATGGAGTGATTCCTATGAACTGGAGACAAGGCTGGATGTCCTGATGCACTTCAAGGATAAGCTGCTTAAGGATACTGGAAGAAAAGAAATCAAGTCGGGAAATGTCCATAATGAAGAAGCAGTTGCAATTGAACAGCTTAAAACAATAGCAATGGGTTGGTTCAGTACTGAGGACCCAGACGAGAGACAAAAAGTATACGAGGAATTCCTGCAGAGTGAGTTTGGAATTTCGTTGTATCCAACAGCAACAGAGCTTAATGGAGTTTGGTCTACCGCAGCCCTTATAATAACAGAATTTGATATTGGACCTCCTCCTGAAGCAAGCGAGTCAAGTGAAAGCAGCGACGAAATGGGATGTGACCTTTCAGATATTGATATCTATAACATGGTAAAGGCAGGACTTGAGGAGCAAAAGAATCAACCTTTGGCTGTGGGAATGGAAGTATCATTGAATGCATCGGGAGCTGGAACCTTGAGCATAATCGATGAAGAAGGGGATAAGTCAGAATTTACAGCAAGTTACAACAATGGTTTGTTGTCAGCTAGTGGAGTGATAGAAGGAACAGGTTTGACAATGCAGGGTACAGTAACAAAAAATAATGAGGCAATAGCTTTAACTGGTTCATTTAAGATGGATCTGTCAGATCAAGCTTGGATAAAGGGTACATGGACAGGAAACAAATAATTATTTGACGGAAGTGATCAGATGAAACCTGTTGTGACAATTGACATATTTGGCTTGGAGACATCAATTGGATCCTATGGTTTATTTATGACACTGGCAGCTATTATTGTAATTGCAGTGTCTCTATATGGAATATACAAAGCTGGGCTTCCTATGAAGTCCAGCTTGTTGTGTTTAATATTGATGAGCATTTCAGTACCAGTAGGAGCAAGGGCGCTTAATGTGGCAATCAATCCTGGATTTTATGCCGAAAATTCTAACAAAATACTTGCATTGGATACACTTGGCTTTTCACTTATGGGAGGATTGCTGTTATCAGCTTTTATCGGGATTATTTCAACAAGAATAATGGGAATAGACGTCTGGAGATTGGGTGACTCAATTGCACCAGGCCTGGGGATAGGTCTTGGTGTTATGAGACTGGGATGTTTCTTTAATGGGTGTTGCTATGGACTAGAATCGAGTGTTCCGTGGGCAGTTAGGTTTCCATTTAACAGCCCTGCCCACAAGCATTTCTTATCCTTGAATAGTGGAGGAGCAGCATTATTTCAGATGCTCAGTTCACCAAGTGTTCATCCAACACAGCTATATGAAATGGCAGGTTCCTTTTTAGCCGCAGCTATAGCAATTTATCTAATTAGAAAAGGAGCAAAACCAGGTGTGCCAATTCTAGCTGCCGCAATTGTTTTCACCACGACAAGATTAACGAATCATTTTCTGAGGATACATCCTCCGACCAATGAAATCTCAATATGGTTTTATCCTGTAGTTTATATTGTGATAATCATTCTCTTATCTGTGACCTTATATCAAAAAAGTACAAATTGATCCATACCTTTCCATACTCCTCTCTTGGTAGACAGTATATCTAATATGACTGTCTAATACAAAAAGGAGTATTTTTATTACCCAAAGGGTTTAGACACTTTGGATTTGCTCATATCAGTTCTTTGAAGATATGCCAATGAAATACTTATTCTATGGGTATAAGTTAAATGATGAGTTTCAAATTCATAGAAAGGAACAATGGTGATATCATGACTTTTAATAATGAATATTTTAAATATACTGTGTGGATTCTACTGATAGTATCGATTTTATTCTTGGTTGGGCAGCTGAGCTTTATTATTGATATTCTAGGTACGATTTTGATGATTACAATACTACCAATACTCCTGGCAAGTTTTTTTTATTATCTGCTCAGACCACTTGTGGGCTACTTGGTAGAAAAGAAACTCAATAAGACTATTGCAGTAGTTGGTGTGCTTCTTATGGTTATTGCTGTGATTGCAGCATTCTCATTTTTTGCAGGAAACGCTATTAGTGGAGAATTTAGCAGCTTTTATGCGACATTATCAGAATATATCAAGGAAGCACCACAAAAATTGGAAACTCTTTTTGAGCAGGATAAATTTTGGGATATTTCACTGAAAGATGTTGAGAGTAGATTATTAGATTATTCCCAGATGATTTTAGAAGCCCTTAGAGCGAATATTTCAGGATGGATAACAAACATTGTTGACGTCTCAGCTGTCATAATCTTAATACCAATTGTTGGATTTTTTCTATTAAGAGATGACAAGCTTTTCTACAAAAGCATTATAAAAGCAATCCCAGAAAGACAAAAGACAAGAATTGTTGATATTATGAAAGAAATCGATGAAGCACTTCAAAACTATTACGTAGGACAACTTATGGTGGCAGGTGTCTTGGGTGTACTGACCTATATTGGTTACCTGATTATTGGACTTCCAAATGCATTGTTTCTTTCAATATTTTCAATGATATTCTCAATCATCCCATTTCTTGGACCATTGATAGGTATAATTCCAGCAATTTTCATTGGTTGGACAGTTAGTCTGTTTATGGTTTTCAAGGTAATTATTGTGCTTATTGTTACCCAGCAGCTGGAAGGGAATGTAGTCAGACCTAAAATAATGGGGAATCGGTTGGAGATACATCCAATGCTTATTATTTTTCTTGTGTTAATTGCAATAAGCTTGTATGGATTTATGGGAGCGTTTTTCGTTATACCTCTTTACGCAACGGTTCGGATTATATTTAAACATATAAGATGCAGCCCTTAATGAGAATCAGGAAGGCCAATGGGAAGTAGTTGGAAATCTAACTGAAGGTGCCTCAGTACCGCTTGTTGCACTTCAACTTATTGCGGTAGATGCTCCTATCATTCAAAGCCTTCTTCAAACACAATCACTTTCCCTCAACATGAGGGTATATGTTTTACTGGGAGCAGCAGTTCCGAACATGACATTACAAGTAATTAGAATTATAAAGAATAGAAAAAAGGAGGGATTTGATGCCTTGGACTAAGAAGGATTTTCCAGACTCCATGAAAAATCTGCAGGATATCATAAGAGAAAAGGCCATTGAAATAGCCAACAGCTTAGTTGAAGATGGATATGGTGAGGACAGAGCCATCCCGATAGCCATTTCGCAGGCAAAGGAGTGGTATGAAAGAAGAGGAGGAAGAATCAGCACAGATATTACACACCATCTTATACCTAGTGAAGATGGATGGTTGTTGAAATCAACTGATGACAAGGAACGACTTGATTTTGACACCAAAGAGGAAGCTATGACCAGAATAAAGGAATTATCAGAAGAAAAACCAATAAAGGTTATGATCCACGATTCTGATGGAAAATTTCAGAAAGTGTATTAGGATTCTAGGCAATCTGACTGCATGTATTTGAAGATACAAAAGGATGTTGGTGATAAGCGGTATATTAGGAAACCTCCAGGTCGATTTGAACAGTTGACCTGGAGGTTTCTATTTCTACAAACCATAAAGGAAGTTAGAGGTAGATTATTATTGGTTCAAGAGCTGGCTATTATACATATGTTAAGTGGACACCTTCAAATTTATGGGGTAAAATTAATCTAGGTCGTAAATTTGGAGGTTATAATGAATATTGATATTGGAGATATAATAGAAGGTGAAATTATAGATTTTACTCATGAGGGAAACGGTGTTATGAAGGTGGACGGGTTTCCTGTATTTGTAGAGGATGCTTTGATAGGCGACGTCATAAAGGTGAAGATTACACAAATGAAGAAGAGCTTTGCACTTGGCATTGTGGAATCCCTTGAGAAACCATCGACGAACAGAGTGGAATACAAATTTGATACAGAAGCTTTGGGAGGAGGAGTTCCTCTATTAGGATATTCCTATGATAAGCAGTTGGAGTGGAAAAGAAACAAGGTTATTCAGGATCTCCATAGGATTGGAGGAGTAGATGTAGCAGTTAATCCTGTAATAGGAATGGGTCACCCATTCAGGTACAGAAATCATTCCCAGGTTCCAATCGGGAAATTCGATGGAAAAGCGATTACCGGTTACTACAAAAGAAAATCATCGGACATCGTACCTATGGAAGAAGACCATCTGCAACCGGAAGTGGCTGACTCAATTCTAAAAACAGTTAGGGATTGGATTGATAAGTACAATGTATCGGTTTATGACAGAGAAACAAAAGAAGGAATAGTAAGGCACATAGGGATAAGGACAAATGAAAACAACGAGTCCATGGTTATTTTGGTTACTACATTTTCAACCCTGCCAAATAAGTTTCAATTGGTTCATATGCTGGTAAAAGATTGCCCGGGTGTTGTAAGTGTATACCAGAACATCAATCCAATGGATGGGAAATTTACCTATGGAAGACAGTACATTCACCTCTTCGGCAAAGAAACATTGACAGATTATATTGGGGATCTTCAGTTTAAGATATCTCCAGATTCGTTCTTTCAGATAAACAGACAACAGGTAGGAGTACTCTACGGAAAAGCTAGAGAATATCTTCAGGGTAGTGAGGAAGACATTGTCTATGATCTATACAGTGGAATAGGGACCATATCCTTATTTGTTGCAGGTGATGTCAACAAGGTAATTGGAATTGAATCCGTCCAGGCAGCTGTAAAAAATGCCGAAGAAAATGCAAAGCTAAATGGCATTGAAAATGTCGAATTCCATCATGGAAAGGCAGAAGACCTTTTTCCTCAGATGATTAATAAAGGGATGAAGGCAAACAAAATTATACTTGATCCACCGAGGAAAGGCTGTGACAAGGAATTGATACAGGCTATTTTAGCTATGCAACCAGATAGAATAGTATATGTATCGTGCAACCCATCGACACTCGCCAGAGATTTAAAAATTTTAGTAGAGGATGGCTACAGCGTCAAGAAAGTACAGCCTGTGGATATGTTCCCTCATTCAGCTCACATTGAGTGTGCATGTTTGATAGAGAAGAAATAGGTTGAAATAGCAAGTGTCTGTAAATATTGCGACAATAAAAAAGGAATCATGATCAATTCATGGTTCCTTTGGCTTTTAATAGTAGATAACGTTCCTGTGTTGACGACGCCAATCTACTTACAGGGCGAGCTCATGCCTGTGAGTCTTGCGAACGGCTAATGCGACCCCGACTCGGTTAGCAGATTGAGTGTTGTCAATACTATGTTAGGTGAAGTAATCTAGCGTCAGAAATCAACGGGGACGGTTCTTTTTGATTGGAAAGACTATAATTGGGTATCACAAATACGGGGTAATGGCATGTCAAGAATGGCAAGACAAGAAAGTCCGACAGGATATTACCATATCCTGATGAAAGGCAACAATAGAAACTGGATATTCAAAAAGAAGCAGAATAAACTTGATTTTATGGAAATGTTGGAAGAACAAGAAAAAG
>JAGXFX010000005.1 GCA_024637045.1 Soehngenia sp. | reverse complement strand
TACATAAAGAGAAGCAAAGAAGATAAAAAAGAAGAAGCAAAGATAATAGAGTTCGACAAACGAGTAGCAAAGAGAGCAAGAAAAGCCAAACAAGCAGGAATACAAAACATCAGATTCATTAACACAGCAAAGAAGACAGGTGCAGCAGTACTGTTAAAATCAGTACGAGGAATCTAATACAATATAGAAGACTATATGTACGGAGAAGCTATAATTATTTTTATCCGACAGTAAATTGACACTATCCTAAACGTCCTGTTGGTTGACATTGACTCGATAATGGTCTATAATATACTTCTGTGGATAACAAGGAGAGATGGCTGAGTCTGGTCGAAGGCGCACGACTGGAAATCGTGTAGGCGTTTACTCGTCTCGAGGGTTCGAATCCCTCTCTCTCCGCCATTGGAACATTTTGCCGTGCTAGATGGGGAGGTAGCGGTGCCCTGTTACCTGCAACCCGCTATAGCAGGATTGAATTCCCGGCTTAGGCATCTTTGCTGTGAGGTCTGCCTCGAAAAAGTGGCGTTGACGGTTGGGTCCCACGCAACGGAAACTCATGAACCTCGTCAGGTCCGGAAGGAAGCAGCGATAAGTGAAATTTTTCGTGTGCCGTGGGTCAGCCTGACCCGAGTTAACTGTTCGTGTAACGCTCGGAGCAAGATTGACAAAGCTGGGTGCACGGCTACATAACAAAAACAACTCTGGAAATTCCAGAGTTGTTTTTTTGTTTGAAAAAGTACTAATCTTGATATTTCATTTGTTTGAGCTAGGTTTAAATTTTTGCCTATTTGATGGTCAATTCTCCGTTTTCTGAATCGATAAGGATACTGTCTCCATCTTTTAAATCTCCTTTTATAATTTGTCTTGAAATTCTAGTTTCAATTTCCTTCTGAAGGAACCTTTTGACAGGTCTTGCGCCGTATTGGATGGAGTAAGATCTTGCAAGGATATTTTCCTTTGCTGCTTCTGTTACACTAATTGTGATATTTCTGTCCTTAAGTCTCTTTTCGATTTCAGCAATCTGAAGGTCAATAATTTTGAAGATCTCTTTTCTTTGAAGTGGCTTAAAAAGGACTACCTCGTCAATACGGTTTAAAAACTCAGGTCTAAAGGTCATTCTCATCTGGCTCATAACTCTATCCCTTGTAGAGTCTTCAATTGTGCCATCCTCACCAAGTCCTTCCAAAAGATACTCTGAGCCTATGTTTGATGTCATGATTATGACGGTGTTTTTAAAGTCAACAGTTCTACCCTGATTATCAGTAAGCCTTCCATCATCAAGTACTTGAAGTAAAATATTAAATACATCAGGATGAGCTTTTTCTATCTCATCAAAGAGAATCACTGAATATGGTTTTCTTCTTACAGCCTCTGTCAGCTGACCTCCTTCGTCGTATCCCACGTATCCTGGAGGAGCTCCCACAAGCCTTGATACAGAATGCTTCTCCATATATTCACTCATATCTATTCTGATAATATTCTTCTCATCGTCAAACAATGTTTCAGTTAGAGCCTTGGAAAGCTCTGTCTTTCCTACGCCGGTAGGTCCAAGAAAAACAAAGCTTCCAACTGGCCTGTTTATATCCTTGAGACCAGCTCTCGCACGAAGTACTGCATCCACAACAGAATCAACAGCCTCATCCTGCCCAATAACCCTTCTGTGGAGTATTTCAGGAAGGCTGAGCAATTTTTCTCTTTCTGTTGCCAAAAGTTTTGTAGTTGGAATTCCTGTCCACTTGGCAACAACTTCTGCAATTTCCTCTTCAGTCACTTCTTCCTTTAATAGTCGTCCCTCAGTATGCTCCTTGTTCTGCGCTTCTCTTAGTTTTTTTTCCAGCTCAACAAGTGTTCCATACTTAAGTTGTGACAATTTCTCAAGGTCATAATTTCTTTCTGCTTCTTCGATTTCTCTTTTCACTCTATCGATTTCTTCCTTGATATCCTTCTCAGCTGATATTTCCTTCTTTTCCTCTTCCCATTGTACCTTAAGAAGATCAAACTCTTCCTTAAGCTCTGCAAGCTCTTTTTCAATCTTCTGAAGTCTCATTTTGGATCCTTCGTCAGTCTCTTTTTTCAAAGCTTCCCTTTCTATCTCCAGCTGCAAGACTCGTCTTCTGACTTCATCTATCTCCACAGGCATCGAGTCTATTTCTGTCCTAATCATGGCTGAAGCTTCATCCATAAGATCTATTGCCTTATCCGGCAGGAATCTATCTGAAATATATCTATCTGAAAGAGTCGCTGCTGCAATTACTGAACCGTCTGAAATTCTTATTCCATGGTGTATCTCATATTTTTCTTTCAGTCCTCGGAGTATTGATATGGTATCCTCAACTGTAGGCTCAGTTACAAGCACTTTCTGGAATCTCCTTTCCAGGGCTGCATCCTTCTCAATATATTTTCTATACTCATCGAGGGTTGTAGCACCAATTGTGTGGAGTTCTCCTCTTGCAAGCATTGGCTTCAATAAATTTCCTGCATCCATTGAGCCTTCTGCCTTTCCTGCTCCTACAATATTGTGAAGTTCATCTATAAACAGCAAGATTCTTCCTTCTGATTTTTGAATTTCTGAAAGTACAGCTTTTAGTCTTTCCTCAAATTCACCCCTGTATTTTGCTCCCGCCACAAGTGCTCCCATATCCAGTGCAAATATTGTTTTATCTTTCAATCCTTCCGGAACATCACCGTTTACAATTCTTTGAGCCAAACCTTCGACTATGGCCGTCTTTCCAACCCCAGGGTCGCCAATTAGAACCGGGTTGTTTTTAGTTCTTCTGGAAAGAATTCTTATTACATTTCTTACTTCAGAATCTCTTCCTATTACCGGATCCATCTTACCCTTTCTTGCCTCCTGGACCAGGTCCCTGCCGAATCTTTCAAGAGCTTCGTAAGTCTCCTCCGGATTATCTGATGTAATTGTCTGACTTCCTCTGACTTTCATAAGAGACTGAAGAAAGCCGTCTCTTGTAATTCCATATTCCTTGAATATATCAGCTGAATGTGTTCCCTTTGATGCTAATAGTGCAAGATACAGGTGTTCAACACCTACATACTCATCCTTGAATTTCTTTGTTTCCTCTTCCGCATCAACTAGTAATTTTGAATATGATCTTCCGGGATAGATGCTCCCTCCTGTTTGCTTTGGAAGTTTTCCCAGCTTTTTATCCACAGCTTTTCTTATTTCTTCAGAGTTTATCCCCATAAGTGAAATAACTCTGGGTATAAGCCCCTCATTACTTCTTAATAGTGCAGCGTGCAGATGAATTTCTGACAGCTCAGGATTTCCCAGCCCCATCGCTATGTTCTGGGATTCCTGCACCGCTTCTATGCTTTTTTGAGTGAATTTATTCAGATCCATCTCTATTCCTCCTGTTACTCATTTCTTGGATTATATTGAACTTCTTCTTTAAGTTTCTTATATAGTTCTTTTTCTTCCTCAGTGAGACTAGGTGGATTGACAATCAGAATTTCTAGATAAAGATCTCCCTTGTTCTTCTTTAAATCCATAAAACCTTTCCCGGGAAGTCTCATTCTTGTACCACCTGTTGTTCCTTTCGGAATACCTACCTTTATTTTTCCACTTAATGTCTGGACAACTACTTTTTCCCCCAGAGCTGCTTCCCACGGAAGAATGGGGACTCTCTTAATAATATCCAGCCCTTCAAGCTTCATGTCCTTGCTTTCTTTGATATTTATTTTAAACAGGATATCTCCATCAATTCCCCATTTGTCCCCCTTGACCTTTATTTTCTTTCCAGAAGTAATTCCCTTTGGTATTTTTACAGTCATCTTCTTTGTAACTCCCCCCATATTGAGGGAAACTTCCCTGGAAACTCCATTGTATGCTTCTTCAATGGAAATGGTGAGTTCTGATTCATAAGATTGTCTTGGAGCTCTTCTAGCCCCTGCACTAGATCTTGAACCGAACATATCTCCCATGTCAAAGCCCCTTGATCCACCCGCTCCTCCAAATATCAGGTTGAAGAAATCAGAAAAGTCCGCTCCATCATCAGAAGTATAGGTATACTGAGTTCCACCTCCATAATTTCCAAAGCCAAACTGTGAAGGGTCAAATTGCTGACCATTGGAAAAACCATATTGTCCAATTTGGTCGTATTGCTTTCTCTTCTTTTCATCACCAAGCACCTCGTATGCTTCGTTAACCTCTTTGAACTTTTCCTGGGCTATTTCATCATCCGGGTGCAAATCCGGGTGATACTTCTTAGCAAGCTTTCTATATGATTTTTTTATCTCATCCTGACTAGTCGTTTTATCAACTTCCAGCACCTTGTAATAGTCTTTATATTCCATAAAATCATCCCCATCCCATTGGTTCTCTATTTGTCTGACCTTCTTTGACCTTTGTTGATTATATTATATTAAATTTATGTAAGAATTTCAATATTTATATACCCTGCTTAAGAAAAATTCAACCCTGCCGTCTTAATACTAACCGGCAGGGTCGTCCTTACTTGATATACTTGTCTATAATTGTTATGATCTCGTTTATTTTTTCTTCTCCCTGGTCTTCACCTTCAAGTATGGCATCTGCCACGCAAGTTCTAATGTGCCCATTGAGTACGTCAATATTTGCCTTTTTCAAAAGACCGATAATGGAAAGAATTTGTGTTGAAATATCGACACAATACCTATCCTCTTCTATCATTCTGATAATTCCGTCCACCTGGCCTCTTGCTGTCTTGAGCTTTCTTAGTGAAGTTTCCTTCCCCTGGTTCACATTTGCCATCTCCTATTCTATTTCTTTGACCTGGTAACCAGCTTCATCAACAGCTTCCTTAAGAAGATTGTCCTGTAGATTATCTCCCTGTACCTCTACTTTTCCTGTTGAAAGATCCACCATTACATCCTGAACTCCTTCAAGTTCTGAAAGTGAATTCTTTACCGCCATCTCACAATGTCCGCAAGTCATACCTTCTACCCTCATAATTTTTTTCATTATAGTCTCCTCCTGTTTTATTTAAAATTTCTTAACCTTAACGAGTTTGAAACAACTGATACTGAACTGAATGCCATTGCTGCACCTGCAACCATGGGATTCAGGAATCCAAGTGCTGCAAATGGAATTCCAATCGTATTGTAGAAGAATGCCCAGAACAGATTCTGCTTTATTGTCCTCATCGTTCTGTGGCTCAACCTTATGGCTGTAACAACACCTTCAAGATCTCCTCTCATAAGCGTAATATCTGCTGCCTCCATTGCAACATCTGTACCTGTACCTATCGCAAAACCAACATCAGCTGCTGCCAAGGCAGGTGCATCATTTATACCGTCTCCTACCATTCCTACATATACTCCTTGTGATTTCAACTTTTCTACTTCACTAGCCTTGTCTTCAGGAAGCACATCTGCAAGTACATTAGTTATCCCAACCTGAGAAGCTATGGCATTTGCAGTCCTTTCGTTATCTCCAGTAATCATATATACCTGAAGCCCCATCCTCTGTAGCTCCTTGATGGCTGCATGTGAAGTTTCCTTGATTCCATCTGCAACTGCAATTATTCCTGCAAACTTCTTGTCCACAGTGATAAGCATAGCCGTCTTGCCTTCCATTTCAAGCTTTTTGATTTCTTCTTCCTTGCTTGAAACATCTATATTGTTTTCAGTCATAAGCTTCCTGTTTCCAATTAGAACTTCCTTGTCTTCAAACTTGGCCTGAAGGCCTTTTCCAGGAACTGCTGAGAAACTTTCTGCTTCCTTAAGTTTTAATCCATCATATTCAGCTTTCTTGACTATAGCCTCTCCCAGTGGATGCTCTGAAGTCTTCTCAACCGATGCAGCTATTCTTAGAATCTCTTCCTGGGTTTCTTCAAATGCTAGTATATCCGTTACATCTGGCTTTCCTTTTGTTATGGTACCAGTCTTGTCAAATATTATCGAGTCCATCTTATGGGCTCTTTCAAGATGTTCTCCTGATTTGATCAGAATTCCATTTTCTGCTCCTTTGCCGGTACCAACCATAATGGCTGTTGGTGTAGCAAGACCAAGGGCACATGGACAAGCAATTACAAGTATTGCTACTGCATTGATGAGTCCTGTGTTGAAGCTATCTAAAAAGTAGAAAGCAAGGAAGGTAACCAATGCAATTACTATTACAACCGGAACAAATACTCCGGATATCTTATCTGCAAGTCTCTGGACAGGAGCTTTAGAACCCTGTGCATCTTCAACCAGCTTGATGATTTGAGATAAAACGGTATCTTTACCGATTTTTCTAGCTTCAAATCTGAAGGATCCAAACTTGTTTATGGTAGCACCAACCACCTGGTCTCCTTCCCCTTTATCGACAGGCATGCTTTCACCGGTTATCATGGATTCATCTAGAGATGAGCTTCCCTGGACGATTACACCGTCTACAGGTACCTTTTCACCGGGTTTAACTATTATTATATCCCCAATCTGAAGGTTCTCTATTGCAACCTCCACTTCTTCTCCATCCTTGAAAACTCTTGCCGTCTTTGGTTGCAGACCCATTAGTTTCTTGATGGCTTCAGATGTCTTCCCTTTGGCTACTGCCTCAAATGTCTTACCAAGAAGTATCAGGGTGATAATTACTGCAGATGCTTCAAAGTAGTACTCGTGGACGCCTGCAAATAAATTGTAGACACTGTAAAAGTATGCTGCTGATGTTCCCATTGCAATCAGGACATCCATGTTGGCTCCTCCACCTCGTAGTGACTTATAAGCACCGTTATAGAATCTGTAACCTATAATAAACTGTACAGGTGATGCAAGTGCCCATTGAAAATATCCATTGGTAAGGATATTCATCTCACCCGCCATATGATAGAACATGGCAGCAAACAATGGTAACGTTAAAATCGCTGATATTATAAAAGATCTTTTCAGTGATTTAATTTCCTTCTCCCTACGATTTTTTTCCTTGTCAGATGAGGCTTCTCTTTCAACCTCTGCCTTGTATCCTGCACTTTTTATTGCTTCAATTAGTTGAGCGTCTTCAAGAAGACCTGATGGGAATTCAACAACTGCCTTGTTCGTGGATATATTTACATTGGCTGAAGTGATTCCTTCCAGTTTGTTAAGGGCTTTCTCCACCCTGGCTGAGCAGGAGCTTCAGGTCATGCCTTCAACAAGAAGTGTTCTTTTTTCTGGAGGAACATTATATCCTGTCTTCTCAATTGTCTTAACTATATCTTCCTTGTGAATTTTTTCGTCGTCATAACTTACTGTTGCCTTGTTTGTGGATAGGTTGACATTAGCCTCTCCAATACCTTCCAGCTTTGACAGGGACTTCTCTATCCTGGCTGAACAGGCCGCACATGTCATTCCGACAACATCCACAGTTAGCCTTTTGTTAGCCATGGTATCATCCTTTCTTATACCCCCTCCCCGGGGGTCTGTGTATACTTTAATAGTATCATCCGTGTATGGTCTTGTCAACATTCAATTTTCAACAATATGTCCTTAATTGACCAATCCTCAAAAAAACCTTGCATTCTTGTAGGAAATGTAATATTCTATATATGAGCTACAAATGATAATAGTTATCAAGATATTCCAGTAATTTACATAGAAAGGTGTTGAATTGCACTATGGTACTTTCAGGAGTTAAGAAGAATGACAAGTGCAGAATTAAACAAGTTGTGGGTGGAGGCTATGCCAGAAAAAGACTTTATGAACTGGGCCTTAACAGCGGAGCTGAGCTTAAAATGGTTAAGAATGATTTCGGGCCGATAATAATCTCTATGTCAGGTCACAAGCTTGCAATTGGAAGAGGCCTTGCTTCACATATTGAAGTGGAGAAGGAATAATTTTTTTGATTTTAATTGATAATCAATTTCAACGAGGAGGACATAATTCATGCAGACCATAGCATTGGTGGGAAATCCCAACAGCGGAAAAACCACATTATTTAATGTGCTTACCGGATCAAACCAGCATGTTGGCAATTGGCCGGGAGTTACTGTAGAAAAAAAAGAAGGCTCCTTTAAGCATAAGGGAGCCGTTTATAATGTAGTGGACCTGCCTGGTACATATAGCCTTGGTGCATATTCAGAAGATGAACTTGTAGCAAGGGACTTTATTGTTAAAGGTAATCCAGATGTAGTTATAAATGTCGTAGATGCAACAAATATAGAGAGGAATCTCTATCTTACAACCCAGCTGCTTGAAATGGGTGCAAATGTCATTGTAGCATTGAACATGATGGATGAAGCAGAGTTAAAAAAAATTAAGATATCCACCGAAGCTCTTTCAGAAGCTTTGGGGGTGCCTGTAATATCGACAATTGCTGCCAAGAAAAAGGGCATAGGTGAACTTATTGAAAGTACAGTTGATATAATTTCTCAAAAACCCAGGCAAATTGTATTTACTTATGGCAATGAAATAGATAATGAAATCTTAAATTTAAGAGATTTGCTTAAAGAAGAGTCTCTTCCCTATCCTGCTGGTTGGATGGCTCTTAAACTTCTTGAAAGCGACAAGGAAATGTTGTTAATAGTTGATGGAATGAAGAAGGTTAAAGACCATCTGGATACTCTAAGATTAAATAATGTAGACTACGAACTCGATATAGTAGACAAACGTTATGCTTATGTTAACGGGATTTCAAAAAGATGTGTGGAGAAGCCTGATGAGGAGATTGTCACTGCAACAGATAAGATTGACAAGGTACTTACCAGCAGACTATTTGGACTACCAATTTTTGGTCTGATAATGTTTCTTGTCTTTCAGCTTACTTTCGTAATAGGTTCTGATTTTCTAGGTGGGTATGTGGAGACAGCCATTGGATACTTTGGAGTGTTGGTTGAAGGTTTACTCCTAACCCTAGGCTCACCGGACTGGTTGGTATCTTTTGTAATCGAGGGATTTATCGGCGGTGTAGGTGCAGTACTTGTATTTGTTCCACTGATAATGGTCTTGTACTTCTTCCTTGCAATACTTGAGGATACGGGCTATATGGCCAGGGCAGCCTATATCATGGATGGAATCATGAGAGCTGTGGGTCTTCATGGAAAGACATTTATTTCAATGATAGTTGGTTTTGGATGTAATGTGCCTGGAATTATGGCTACAAGAACTTTAGAAAACAAAAAAGATAGAATGATTGCAATTTTAATCAACCCATTTATGTCTTGCGGAGCTAGGTTACCAATTTATCTGGTATTTATAGCAGCATTTTTCCCCAATAATGGTGGTCTGGTATTGTTTATAATCTACGCTCTGGGAATTGCAATGGCCTTGTTGATGGGTAAAATATTCAGCAAGACACTTTTCAAGGGAGAATCTTCTCATTTTATCATGGAGCTTCCACCCTATAGGCTTCCTTCCGCTTCTGGTGTTTTAAGGGACATGTGGGAGAAGGTTTGGGATTTTGTGAGGCGAGCAGGTACAGTCATATTTGCCGTAGTAGCTCTTTTGTGGGTTCTATCTGTTCTACCCATGGGCGTTGAACCTTATTCGCAGGAAAGTATCCTAGGCAGGATTGGAACTTTTATCGCTCCCATGTTTGCACCTGCAGGTTTTGGCACATGGCAGGCATCAGTTAGTCTTTTTGCTGGTATAGCTGCCAAGGAAGCAGTTGTTGCAGTACTGGGAATGGTTTATGCCGGAGTTAGTGAAGGTTCAGAACTAGTAACTGCAATTCAAGGTTCATTTACGACCCTTTCAGCAGTATCATTTCTTGTTATGACATTGCTCTATACACCATGTGCAGCGGTTATTGCAACTGTCAAAAAGGAAACCAATTCTTACAAATGGGCAGCATTTATGGCCATTTATCCATTTGTACTGGCTTGGGTGCTTGCAGTCATCGTTTATCAGGTTGGTTCTTTGATGGGCTTTTAAGGAGGATTATATATGCTTAAGGAAGTATTGAAGGAAATCAAGGATGCAAAAGTTTATTCCAAGCAACAGATTTCAAAAAATCTGGGTGTATCTGAAAATGTCCTGGATGATATGATCAAAACCCTGGTCAGGATGGGATACCTAAATGAAGATCTTGGCTCACCCACTTGTGAGACAAAGTGCGCTGGATGTTCCGTATCCAGCTGCAATACTATTCCAATTAAAATGCTTGGTATTACGGAGAAGGGCGAAGACAAAATTAATTCATAAAAATTTTTTATTTATAAATTAGCAGGTTAAGCCATTTGATGTCTAACCTGCTTTTTTTTACAAAACTTTTTGAAATTTTGATGTTTAGAAAAATATATGTGGGTATAATATAAATACAAATCATATATTAACCCACTGCTTCAGTGAAGCAACGTTAATAATATGGTTTTATGGGACTTTGATAACTGCATCCAACTAAAAAATTCAATCAGTAAGTTGTAAAAGTTTATTGAAACTGGAAAGATTCATGTAACGATGCAAAGTATTGATAAGGAATTCAGGTAATGCTGAATTCACGAGCTACACCTATTTAGAAGTTACTGTTGTAGAAGCTAAATGAAACAAGCTGTAGGAAGTTGGCAAAGTAAGAAAAGATAGTAATGTAGAGCAAGTTTAAGATGTAGAAAAATTTTAGATGTAAGTTGCTACACCTATTAAAGTATTACTGTTGTAAGATTCCAGGTTAAGTTAGTTTAAGCAAGTATGATGGTAAAAGAAAAAGTAGTAGAGTAGCAAATTAGTAAAGTTGTGGTAAAGTAAGTACCCGTAACAGGGATTTGTGGTATCCCGATAAACCGCAGAAAGTAAGCTTAATGGTTAAAGAAGTGTAACAACTAAATAACTTATTAGGTTATAAGATTAGAGTTTAATCCTCTGTAGCTTAAATTAAGGAGTGTTTAAGAATAAGTGATTGAACCAATAAGTTCATGTTGGAGCAGTTATTCAGAGTCCTATTTAAAATGAAAGGTTTATCCCAATGAAAAAGGATGAACCTTTCGATTTTTTTGGATCTTTTTTGAATGTTAGGATAGTTTTTCATATAATCCCCAAAATTTACTGAAAACTTGCTATAATATACATAATATACAAAAAAGGGAGAGAAACCATGAATAAATTTGATTGGACCGACAAAAAAAATCTAACCATGTTGGCAGACTACTACGAGTTCACCATGGCAAACGGCTATCTGGAAAATGGAATGAAGGATACCATTGCTTATTTCGATATGTTTTTCAGATCAATACCCGACGATGCAGGATACGCCATAATGGCGGGTGTTGAGCAGCTGATTGACTATCTCAAAACCTTAAGCTTTGATGAGGAAGATCTTGAGTTTTTCAGAAGTAAAGAGATTTTTAGCGAAAATTTTATTGATTATCTTAGAGATTTCAATTTTGTCTGTGACGTATGGGCAATTCCTGAAGGTACACCCATATTCCCAAGAGAGCCCTTGGTAATTGTGAGAGGACCTGTCGTTCAGGCTCAGCTCGTTGAGACCATGATTCTCTTAACCATTAACCATCAATCATTGATAGCTACAAAGGCTAGCCGAATTGTAAGGGCTGCAGATGGAAGGAATGTTATTGAATTTGGATCAAGAAGAGCCCAAGGGTACAATGGAGCAATCCAGGGAGCCAGGGCTGCTTATATAGGAGGATGTATCGGAACGTCAAGCACCATTGTGGACAGGGATTTCGGAATCCCGGCACTTGGAACAATGGCTCACAGCTGGGTTCAGATATTTCCCAATGAACTGGACGCTTTTAGAGCCTATGCTAGAACCTATCCTCAAAGCTGCACTCTTCTTGTGGATACCTATAATACATTAAAAACCGGTATCCCAAATGCAATTAAAGTATTTGATGAAGAAGTCCTTCCCAGGGGTTTCCGACCAAAAGGAATCAGAATAGACAGTGGTGATATCGCCTATCTTTCAAAAGAAGCCAGAAAGATGCTAGATGAAGCTGGTTACCCAGATGTACAAATAATGGCATCAAGCAGTCTTGACGAATTTGTTATAAAAGACCTTATTACTCAGGGAGCACAGATTGATAACTTTGGCGTGGGTGAAAGACTTATTACCGCTAAATCAGAGCCAATTTTTGGTGGGGTTTACAAACTTGTTGGTGTTGATAAGGATGGCACGATTATGCCGAAGATAAAAATCAGCAATAATGTAGAAAAAATTACTACTCCAGGCTTTAAACAGATATATAGATTCTATGACAAAAAAACAAATACACCTCTTGCAGATGTAATAACTCTCCACGATGAAAAAATCTCTGATGATGGAACGTACGAGATTTTTCACCCTTTGTTTACATGGAAAAGAAAGACCCTAAGAAATTACTACACAAGACCATTGCTTGTCCAGCTGTTTGAGAAGGGAAAATGCGTCTATCAAGGTCCGGATGTTCATCAAATAAGGGATTTCTGCAGAACAGAAATGGAGAATCTCTGGGATGAGGTTAAAAGATTCGAAAGACCTCATGAGTACTTCGTGGACCTGTCTCAGGAGCTTTGGAACATAAAGGATCAGTTACTGGTAAGCCATAAATAAGACTAATACTAACAGAAAAGAGGAAGCCTGGTGGCTTCCTCTTGATTATGCTCTCTTTCTCGGTTTTTTCTTTCCCTTGACTCTTTTAAGCCTGAAGAAGTCTTCTCTTTCCTTCTCCTGAAGCACTTCATCAATGTACTTGATGGTTGTTTTGTATCTGGGAATCTGTATCTTGTCAAGCGCATTTGCCCTCTTCTGAGTCTTCTTTATCTCCATTGCCAGCTTATATACTGAGTTTTCCACTTCAGCGAGCTGATAGATAAGCTTTCTTATTTCTATAAAACTTAGAACCGTTCTGTCAAATGCTGAATTCGTTCTAAAAAAACCGTATTCTGTTGTGAATTCTCTTTCTTCTATCTTGAGAATAGGAACTTCCACACCCATTACTGATTTATAGAGTATTGTATAATCCGGTTCCTTTTCAATAGATTGTGCCAGCTCCTCGATATATTCAGAACCCTTTGTTATATTTGCAAGCTTCAAAGCTTCATAAGCTGTTGTGAAATTTTCATCAATCTTCTTCTGAAGCTCACTTGCGACGTCTATAAGAGCCATCATCTCCCTGATAAGCACAACTCTCTTTTTATCAAGAAGCTCAAAGCCCTTAAGAGCGAATTGCAAGGAACTCTTTGATTTTATCAAATTTGCCTTGGTTGGTGTCATTTTATAAGCAGCCATAAACTCACCCTATTCCATGTACTTTGCTATAATATCTGGATTCAGTCTGTCCAGTTCCTCTTTCGGCAAAATCTTCAATAATTCCCATGCCAAGTCCAACGTGTCGGATATATCTCTATTCTCATTAAAGCTCTGAGTGATAAATCTGTCTTCAAAAGCATCACCAAACTTCATGTAGTATTTATCTCTATCAGAAAGGTCCTCTTCTCCTACTATCTGAGCAAGTGCTCTTACCTCTTGCACTTTTGAGTAGGATGAAAACAACTGGTTTGAGACATCAGGATGGTCTTCCCTGGTAAATCCTTCTCCTATTCCATCCTTCATAAGACGTGAAAGTGATGGAAGCACATTAATAGGTGGATATATTGCCTTCTGGTCCAGCGTTCTTGCCAATACAATCTGGCCTTCTGTTATATACCCAGTAAGGTCTGGTATTGGGTGAGTTATGTCATCATTTGGCATTGTCAATATTGGTATCAATGTTACTGAACCATCTATTCCATGAATCATACCAGCCCTCTCATAAAGTGAAGCAAGGTCTGAATATAGATATCCTGGATAGCCCTTTCTACTGGGGACCTCTTCCCTAAGTGATGACACCTCTCTTAAGGCCTCACCATAGCTAGTTATATCAGTCATAATTACCAATACGTGTTGGTTTTCCTCATATGCCAGATATTCAGCAGCTGTTAGAGCACACCTTGGGGTTATGATTCGCTCCATGATTGGGTCATCGGCATAGTTTACATACATTACTACCTTTTCCTGCACTCCTGCTTTTCTAAATGCATCTTCAAAATAGAAGGCTTCATCGTGTTTTACTCCTATTGCAGCAAAGACAATTGAAAATTTATTGTCTCCTTCTTTGGACTGGATTTTAGCCTGACGTACTATCTGTGCTGCCAGTTCATTATGTGGCAGTCCTGCTCCTGAAAATATAGGTAGCTTCTGACCTCTTATAAGTGTTGCCAATCCGTCGATTGAAGATATCCCTGTCTGTATAAAGTTTCTGGGATACTCCCTTGAAACGGGATTTATAGGTCTACCGTTTACATTGAAAAACTTTTCCGAGTAAATATCTCCTCCTCCGTCAGTAGGTTCCCCTAGTCCATTGAAGGTTCTGCCGAGAATTTTTTTTGAAAGTGGTATTTCAAATGGCTTACCCTCAAAGCTTACTTTTGTGTTCTCTACAGAGATTCCCATTGTTTGCCCAAATACCTGGACAACGACACTATCCTTGTCAATCTTTATTACACGGCCAACCATTGTATTGCCCAGTCGATCCTCAACCTCAACTATTTCTCCATAGCCCACTGAATGAATCTTTGAAAGCTCTATAAGAGCTCCATGTACTCTATCTATTTTTAAATATTCTCTCTTCATCTAATCACCCACTATACTGAATACTCAGATTCTAACTGATTGTAGAATTCGTTTATCTTAGCATTCAACCCTTGTATTTTTTCAATATTGTCATTCGGAATGGTATATTTCATCTTGATTATCTCTTCATATATTTCTGTATTTCTTACAACTGATATTGGAATTCCTCTCTTGACAGACTGCAATCCTCTGTCATATAAAAGCTCCATTGTCTTAAGCATTTCAAGTTGCTTTTTAAGAGGTACATAGGTATCTGTATCATCGAATGCATTCTGTTGCAAGAATCCAATTTTGATTACCCTAGCAATTTCCAGTATCAATCTTTGATCATCAGGTAGTACATCTTCACCAACCAGCAATACTATTTCAAGGAGTTTACTTTCTTCGTAGAGAATACTCAGCATTTTCTTTCTTATTTCTGCAATATTTTCTCCCAGCTCTTTCTCATAATACTTTTGTATCATCTCACTATAACCACTGTATGAGTTAAGCCAGTTGATTGCTGGATAATGCCTTGCATAAGCCAACTCCTTATCGAGTCCAAGGAATACATTTACAAATCTCTTGGTATTCTCTGTAACCGGTTCTGAAAAGTCTCCTCCAGCTGGTGAAACTGCTCCGATTACTGTTATTGATCCAGACTCACCTGATAGAGTTTTTACATAGCCTGCTCTTTCATAAAATTGTGCCAGTCTTGATGGCAAGTAAGCAGGATAACCTTCCTCAGCAGGCATTTCCTCAAGTCGACCTGATATCTCTCGTAAGGCTTCTGCCCACCTTGAGGTTGAATCTGCCATTACAGCTACGTGATATCCCATATCTCTAAAGTACTCAGCCATTGTAATTCCTGTGTATATTGATGCCTCCCTTGCGGCAACAGGCATATTTGAAGTGTTGGCTATAAGTACGGTCCTCTCCATGATTGGTCTGTTTGATTTAGGGTCGATAAGTTTCGGGAAGTCTTCAAGTACCTCGGTCATCTCATTACCTCTCTCACCACAACCTACATAAACTATGATATCTGCATCTGACCA
Organism: Soehngenia sp.; assembly: GCA_024637045.1. Classification (GTDB taxonomy): domain Bacteria; phylum Bacillota; class Clostridia; order Tissierellales; family Tissierellaceae; genus Gudongella. The sequence goes on along the minus strand of JAGXFX010000005.1, from coordinate 12,348 downwards.
TTTTGCAAGCTGGTGCTGGGTCATGGTTTTACCTGTTCCAAATCCACCGGGGATCGCTGCTGTTCCGCCTTTTGCAATTGGGAAGAATATATCCAGAACCCTTTGTCCGGTAATAAGCAACTTGTCAATCTGAAGCCTTTCCGCTACAGGTCTTTGGGTCCTAACAGGCCACTCCTGGTGCATCTTTACCTCATGATCTTTGCCTTTAATGTCTTTTACCTTCAACAGGACCTCATTTATATTATATTCCCCTGGTACAATTTGCCAGGTTACTTTTCCTTCGACACCTATAGGTATTAGAAGCTTATTGGTAATAAGAGGCGTTTCCTCTACCGTTCCAAAGATTTGACCCTGTTTTACGTAATCTCCTTCTGATACCTGGAATTTTACTTCCCAAAGCTTCTCCTCATCAATGGATAAAAGACCGATTCCTTCGGGAATAAAACTTCCATGAACCTCTTTTATCTTTTTCAAAGGTCTTTGGATACCATCGAACATATTTCCAAGCATACCCGGCCCAAGCTTCAAAGACAGCGGTTTTCCTGTAGATACAATGACCTCTCCCTTTCTAAGGCCCTCTGTTTCCTCGTATACCTGTACTGTTCCTTCATCACCGTCAATGGCAATAATCTCACCGATAAGCTTTTTATGACCCACGGTAACCATTTCTCTCATTTTGAATCCTGTCATTTCTATTCCACGTATGACAGGTCCATTAATCATCTCAATTTTACCGGTTAAATTATCCATTGACCTCACCTACCTCTCCGAGAGCCTGGTTCAGTTTTTTGCCTATCATATATTCCTTCTCTTGAATCAAGGTTCTCAGTGTATGGTCAATATTGAATGTTCTCTCATTGTTGCTCAGCATGAATCCACCAATTTTTTCTTCCGGAAGTGCTTCCACTATGAACGTTTTACCTGTTTTCTTCTTAAGGTTCACAAGACAGCTTTCTGATATAAGTCTATCTTCATCCCTTAACATTACAACTACCTTATCCTCTTCAAATTCCACTAAATATTTACTTAGATTGCTACAAAGATATTCTCCGTATCCCTTTGCTTTAACAGCTTCCTTGGCTCTATCAACAATTGATGAAACCAGGTCCGTTTCAATTTGTTTTTTCTTCTGTCTCAGCCTGGCTTTTGTTTCCTCAAGTCCTTCTGATTTCACTTCATTTCTTTCCATTCTTGCCTGGGTAATCTTCCTTCGGATTATTTCCTCACGCTGTCGTTTCATTTCATTTTTCTTGTTTTCAAGAAGCTGTTGATTATTCTCTTCCAGTTCTTTCAATTCTTTTACGTATTTTTCTTCCTCATCTTTGTAAACAATCTTATAGAAAATTTCGAGTTTATCTTCAACTGTTACCATGAACTCACCACCTAAATTTTAATGCCTATGGATTCTTTAATATGTCTCATAATAAAGTTCTTATCCCGTAGGCCGGTCCTGTCTGGAATAGTTACTACAAGCTTGTTCTTTCCACTATTTTTCAACTCCAGAATTCTATCTGTATGCTCATCAAAAATCCTCTCTGTTATTATGATGATGCCCACTTCATCGTCAAGCACGGCTTCATTGAGCTTCTCGATTGTCTCTTCCCTGGTCTTTACCAACACACCATCTATACTGGCCAGTCTTAATCCAATGATTGTATCTTTACTATCACTGATCAGGATGGATTTCATGTTACAACCTACCTAAAATCATAATTGATACTATCAGACCATAGATAGCAATACCCTCTGCAAGACCAACAAATATAAGTGTTTTACCAAGTAAAGTTGAATCTTCCGATACAGCTCCCAATGCAGCTGATCCAACTACTGCTACTGCATATCCTGCTCCAAGTGTTGCAAGACCGGTTGCAAGAGCAGCTGAAATAAAACCTATTCCTGTAGACGAAGACAGTATCCCAGCTGCTTCTGCCTCAGCCGCGTTTACTTGCTGTGGCACCATAATAATGATAGCCATAACAAGAAGTGGTAAAAATATAAATAGGTTTGTTCTTAAAATTCCCTTCAGCTTACTTTTCCCGCCTTTTATTCCCGCATACATCATAAATACTCCCGTACCAATTGTTAGTAAAACCAATACTGTTGTTGATATTAATACAAATGACATGAAAAATCTCCTCCTAAATTTTAATTTTATTACTTCCCAAGTCTTACAGGGTTAAATTCTCTTCCATCTCCTCTGTAATACCTGCTGAATAACTCATAATACTGAAGTCTCATACCTTGGATAAATACGATCAGGCCTTCGAGTCCCAGAATAAATATATTTCCAATGATAAGAACAATCACATTTCCTACAGTCGATCCCATCATATGACCAATGGTTTCAAAGGCCAGGAACAGGCCAACGTGGGTTAATGCAAAGGCTCCTACCCTTATAAAAGAGATGGTACCACTTAACATGCCAAGAAAAGTCTCTACCAGTGAGAATATTGACTCTACGTAATAACCACTGATATCATCACCGTGAAGCGGTCTTTTCCCTTCTATCATGTGCGTTAACGGCAATCGGAATATTATTGCCGACAAAGCGATAACGGCTATACCTACTAAGACAGGAACCGGTATTATACTTAATCCGAGCATACTGCCACCTACTATCACAAGCATTGTAATATAAAGTATAACCCCTGCAATCCCTTCTTTTCCAAACACACCTTCTTCAATGTCACGTCTCTTGTATGCATTTATAATTGCATAAATATAGGCAACAAGCAGCGCAGATACTCCGACAAATATTGCAACCATCAAAATGTCGTTGATATTTTCAAAAGGCTTCATCCACAATGCTGGAATCAACGTCTCTATTCCAAAGACTGCTCCATATAATAGCCCAAACAACATTGATGCAAGCCCAATTCTTGAAATAAGGCCTCCGAACAGCTCCATCTTCTTACTTAGGAAATAACCCGCTATAACCATAACAAAACCTTGTCCCAAGTCGCCAAACATTATCCCGAATAACAGCATATATGAAATCCCTACAAAAGGAGTTGGGTCAATCTCATTGTATCCTGGTGTACCATAAAGGTTTACAAGCCACTCAAACGGTCTAAAGAACCAATTGTTCTTTAATTTAGTCGGGCTTTCTGCATTTTCTTCATGTTCATACTTAATAATCAGTGGGTCATTGCCTTCAAGCGCTTTCTTGACCTCGTCCTTATCAGATACCGACACCCATCCGGAAATATAAAAGAAGTGGCTTGAAAATGCAACTTTTTCCTTGATATCATCCAGCTTGGATGATATCCAAACCTGCTCCATTATTGTTTTTATTCTATCGCTGTATTTCTCTTTTATTTCATCTATGATCCTCTGCTGTTGATTGATTTCAAAGTTTAACTTCTCTTTCTGACTTTCAATATTATCCTTTATTTCATTTGGTGTTCCCGCATATGCCTTGGGCAGAAATATTTCTTTGAAATTCAATGATCTCAGTATTCTGGAGATTTCTAATTCAAGCTTATTGGGATAAAAGACAAAATACACTTCTCCTTCTGAGCTAGATCCTGTGTGTAATATAACCGCTAAAATATTTTCGTAATTCTTCTTTACTTTGTGGATATTTTCTTTTGTAAAAATCCCCATTTTAAAATCAAAGTAATCCATGTTTCTTAAATCTTCAACCTTAATGGGAAATCCTTCCATTTCATTAAAACTGTTTGTATGAAAATTGTCCAGATATTCCTGCTCCTTTTTTAAAGCCTCAATACGTCTGCTTGGTTCACTTACTTCACTACAAATTGATTCCAATTCATCGTTGAGTTCATCTTTACTTGCCAATTTAATATTTTCATCGATTTTTTCAACTTCAAATTCCAGGTTTAAAACAGCCTCCAGTTTTTTGCCTTTTTGGAACATCTCCTGGCATTCTTCACTTTTTTCAAATGACCTTATGTCATTTAAATCGACCAGCAAATCAACATTCTTGTAACTGACATCAAAAAGAAAATTGCTTTTTTCTATCTGTGATGCAGCAGATACCAAATCAACTTTTCTTGTCTTTAAAAGATCCTTCAGGACATTATCTAGTGAATCAATGTCGCCAACAATGTTCATCATGGTCATTTTTTCAATGGACATTAATAATCACTTCCTTCTATATCCCTTACTAGATATTCTTTGGCCTCATAGTAGGATAATCCGTATTTTAATGCTTCTAATATAGATATAATATCCTTTATTTCATATTCAAGCAAATGAAGATAGGCATTTGGTATAGATATATCTAATTCCCCCTGATTGAACTTTTCCTTAAAATAGTTATACATATGTCTTTGAACACGTATTCCCATAAATAGGTCGATATCCTTTTCTTCATTGACCATTTCCTTATACTTTGTTCTGGAAATAATCTTTTTGAATTCCTCGATCTCCACATAGCATAGCTCTTTTAAATCTTCGAACTTAAGGTGTTTTCCATAAGGAAGAGTGTAGTTAATCAATTCTTCCGGAGATAGATTGTAGAATTTCAATCCCCTGTAGATCCACTCAATATTCAATATGTCAATGTTTTCTCCAAAGGCATCTTCGAATGCTTGCCTGTCAGCCTTACTCATCTCCTGAGCAGTTTCATGAATGGTATCAAAGTATAACCTGTCCAGATTCATCTCCATGTAGAACGTCAACTTACCATAATCTTCGTGCCTGTAAGGATAAATTACATCATAATATCTTGTGTCTTTTAGTTTATCAATCATTTCATCAAGCGTCTTTGCGTTTTTTATCTGATCATAGGAAAAACTGTAGTACTTTTTCCGGGTAACGCTGGTCTGGTTATACTTCTCCAAACTCTCACCTCTTGCCAACGCCCTTAAGAATATTTTAAGATCTTCCACCTCATGTCTAAGAAGATAGGATTTAAGATATTTCTCGTAGTCATCCGAGAAATAATTTAAAATTTTTTCAAATTGCAATGTATGAAACTTTTCCAATTCAAGCTCAATTGCCTGTATGTCATCGTATTCCTCAACATCCTCCAATACTTGACCGTAAGCTGTATTGCTGATTAGATGTTTTACCTGTTCAATGACCGATTCCTTTTTCATAAGGGCAACATAGTCTTCATCCTTGAGGAATCTGGAACGCATTACTCTTAATTTAGTGTTTATTGCTGAAAATCTTCTTACATTCCCCATTATATACCTCTATTCTTTGCTTTCTATGATTTCTTCCCATAGCGTTTCCATTAAATTTGGCTTGATTTTTATATATTTCTGTTCTACTTGATCTACTTCTCGATTTTCTTGAAACTCTTGCTTTCCATTCACTTCAGTCCTTTTTTTATTACGCATCTCTCTTATAACTTCTTCTGCCTCTTTTAGATACTGGTCTAAAAGCTCTTTTTCAAGTTCATATGCTTTATTTTGTCCTTCCAGCTGCTTCTTTCTTAAACTTTCCTCGTGCTTCTTTCTGATTGATGTAATTTCATTGTCTATTCCATAAATAGCCAACCCAAAGGTATTTTTGTAATCTTTGTCATTAATCTTTTCTTTAGATGCATCATCCTCAGAATATTTTTCATTTCGTCTAAGTATTTTCCAGAATTTACTCCCACTTTTATCAAAGTTGTGGTCATCATAAAACATAATGAATATGTCATCATATTTTTGAAGCATTTTATTGATTTCACTCATATCTGCACGGCTTAGCATTCCTGAAAAATAAAAGTATTTCTCCGATACTGCGGTAGTCTTTTTAAAATCTTCAAGAATCGCGATTTGGTGCAACTGGTTCATTAAGTACATAAATCTTTCTTCATACTTTACGTTCTGCTCTTCCAAGATTCTTTTTTGAGCTAAAATCTCTCCTTTGATCATTTCTTTCTTATTCTCTATCTTAACAAGTATCGCCTTGGGAGTTTCTTTGTACTCCTTCGGTATAATAATCTCCTTGAAGCTGTAAGTTCGGAGTATTCTGGATATTTCTTCCTGTTGATTTACAGGATATATAAATATAAATACTTCACCCTCAGAACTTGTGCCCGTATGTTGAATTATTGCAAGGATGCTATCATAATTCTTTTTAAGTTTATACCAATTGTCTTTGGACAGAATTCCAAACTTAAATTCAAAGTAATTCATATCTCTTAATTCAGATAACGATGTTTCAAAGTTGAACATCTCCTTAAAGCTATCTATGTTTAATTTCTCAAGATATTTCAACTCTTGTTTTAAAGTATCCAGTATATTCTTTGGATTTATAATATCATTATAAATTTGATCTAATCCATCACTTATTTCATCAAGACTCATTGTGAGATCCTCATGAGGTAACACTGCTCCAAGTTCTAAGCCAAGTATTGATGCAAGTTCCTTTCCCTTGCTAAAAATATTTTCAGAATCAATATCCCCTTCATATAACGACACAGAATTGATATCAACCAATCTATCAACGTTTTTATCGTTTACATCAAGAAGAAAATTGTTCTTCTCAATCTGTCCAATAGCAGATACTGCTTCGATTTTTTTTGTTATCATTATGTCATTTAAAATCCTATTGTAATCCTGTATTCTACCAATGACATTAAACATTGTAGCCTTCTTTAGGGACATTACCTATCACTTCCTTTGGTCTCTTACGGGCTTATTTATGATGCCTAAATCTATTCTACTGTTCTGCCACAATATCTTCCCACAATGTCTCTACCAGCTCATGTTTAATCTTTAAGTATTCTTCATCTGTACTGTGGATGTGTCTTTCATATTCTTTTTTGATTGTTTCTATATTCTCCAAAGTGCTATCTGTCTGTTTCAAAGCTTCTTGATATGCTTTTTCTCCTTCTTCCTGGTACTCTTTAAGAAGCTGCTGTTCAAGTTCTTGAATCCTATCCTGAACCTCAAATTTCTTTTTCCTTAAAAGATCCTCATTCATTTTTCTCATATGAGTGGTCTTTTTGTCCAGATCAATGATTTTTTGTATGATTTCGTTCATTTTATATCACTCCTTACCATATATAATTATACTCCTTTAAAAATATTAAACAATTCCCATTGAATTAAAATAGCTTCAGAATACCTTGAATATGAACCCTGCTGTTCGATAATTATCTATCATGTCCATTTATCTTGATCTTACTCTCTATTACGCAAAATATCTCCTGTTTCCTTTATTATTAAGAATTCTTAATAATTTCTCCAAGACTTAAGCCCCAACAAAGCCGTTATCTGCACTGATTCCTGCTGCCTTGTATATACAGTATTCACTGCATTAAAATGTGCTATTGTTCCAAGGGAGCATGATAACGTAACTCCGAATACTTCCTTAGAGTGTGCAGAGCTTATTCTAACTTATATTTTCTACATTTTCATTTGGATCTTCGTCAAGCTCATCTGGTGGACAATAATTCTGAATATCTTTTGCACCAGTTGTAAGCTCCCAATGAAGTACAAATGAAAGAACAACCCTTAGAATCGCAACGGATGCAAGTATGATAAACTCGTCTAAAGTCCTTATGACGACCGTCTTGATAATCTCCGCCGCAAGCTTGAACTCAAGACTCAAAGCCATGGCCTTGGCAAAATCAATCGATACATCATCACCACGGAAGTTAAATCCATTCTTAAAGAATTGAAAGATTCCCCTTCCTGCAGCTATTGTTATGATAGCAACTCCAATAAGCTCCAGACTACTGGTTATGTATGGTGCTATTATTTCTAACAAATGTTCAATTATCAATTTTACCGCTCCCTATAAATAAATTGGTTCATAATTCACCTGGCTTTTATTCTATCATAATATAAGTATATGCTGCTCTGTAAAGGTATTTTCATTTTATTTTTCAAGCTTCATCGGTTATTCTTCCATCATTTTCAATGGATCCGCCACAATAAAATCGGCTTCTGTGACTGCCTTGATCTGTTCAACCGTTGCGTCCGGAGCTATTTCCCGAAGGATCATGCCTCCAGGTGTTATCTCAAAAACACCCATTTCAGTCACAATCAAATTAACCTCTTTTTTAGCCGTAAGAGGCAGCGTGCATTCCCGCAGAATTTTAGGTCTGCCTTTGGCGGTGTGTTCCATGGCCAGAATGACCTTTTTCGCACCCACAACCAAATCCATGGCACCTCCCATACCAGGCACCATTTTACCAGGAATCATCCAGTTTGCCAAGTTGCCAACTTCGTCCACCTGCAATGCGCCCAGCACCGTGGCGTCCACATGCCCACCCCGAATAATTCCAAAGGACACTGCGCTGTCAAAAAAAGCGGCGCCTGGTAGAACAGTAACCGGCAATCCTCCGGCGTTCACGATATCAGGATCAACTGCATCAGTGCTGGGCGCCGGACCCATTTTTACAAACCCGTTTTCTGATTGGAAAATAACTTCAATGTCGTCTTCTATATAGTTAGCTACCAATGTTGGTAACCCAATCCCCAGGTTCACGATGTCTCCGTCTTTGAATTCTTTGGCTACTCTTTTTGCAATTCTTTCCCGGATATCCATTAGGCATCCCCCTTTACCACGTAATCTACAAATATTCCAGGTGTCATTACATTGTTCGGGTCAATTTCCCCAACTTCCACTAATTCTATTGCTTCCACAATAACGGTTTTAGCGGCTGTGGCCATGATTGTGTTGAAATTTCGGGTTGCTGCATTGTACCAAATATTACCTTTTCGATCAACCTTTGACCCTCTGATCAGTGCCACATCAGCTGTCAGCGGAAGTTCCAAAAGGTAGTCTTTACCGTCAACAACCAGTTTCTGTTTACCTTCTTCAACCACTGTTCCCACGCCAGTCGGAGTTAAGAAACCGCCCAAACCTGCGCCTCCTGCCCTGATTCTTTCAGCCAGGGTTCCCTGGGGGATCAGTGTTACGTCGACTAGTCCTTCGTTCATCATTCTCCCGGTTTCAGGATTTGTACCGATATGAGAGGCGAATAACTTTTTAACCTGTCCGTTAACAATCAATTTCCCAATGCCTATATTGGGACGTGCAGTGTCCGTGCAGATAATATGTAAGTCCTTCACGCCTTTTTTCACTATGCCGTCAACCAGGGCTTCCGGCGTTCCCACCCCCATGAAACCGGGAATCATCACTGTCATCCCATCGTGAAGCATGTCCATGGCTTCATCCATTGAAATAAACTTTTTCATGATTGTATCTCTCCTTCTCTCATACTTTACATGCCGTCAACAAGCCTTCACAGAAAATGCTTACATCACTCAATGCTTATCATATCATACTCCTTTGGTGTTTGGTCAATCACTTGTATGATCCATTTTTGTCTGACTATAATTCATTCTTCAGGACAGCTTCGAGAACCTCTTCCAACCCCTTGTTCCATGATCCTTTTGTCACCATGTCTGCCTGCCTTTTTACTTCCTCATCTGCATTGGCTACTGCCACACCCATGCCAGCATTCACCAGCATTGAAATATCATTTCTTTCGTCACCCACCGCCAGAATGTCCTGCTGTAAAAACCCGAGGGTTGTGGCAAGCACATCTAACGCATTGCCTTTCGAGGCTCCTTCAGGTAATAATTCCAGGTAGTTTCTGTCTGAATAGACCGTTTGGTAACCAATGAGGTTCTCTTGCTTGAGGACTTTTTCAAATGCCGCCAGTTCTAACGGCTCGCCGATGACCAGGATCTTCGTCGGTGGTGCTAACACTAAATTCGATAGATTGTCTGTTATGACACAATCTATGCCGTCCTTCTTTGTATGTGCCAGGATATCATCGTTATACTCTTTAACATAAGGCTGTTGTTGGACATGAACGATTGGGCTTACGGGGAAGCCGTTCATTATCTGCAACGCTCTCTCAGCAAATAAGGTTGATAGTTGGTGTGACAGGATCAATCGATCGCTTAACGGATCTATCACTTGTGCACCATTATAGACGATTACCGGCACTTGTATCTTCAGTTTTTTAATAAAGGGTTCAATGGCTTTTTTCATTCTGCCGGTGGCCAGAGTGAAAACGCCTCCTGCCTGTTGGTACTGTTGTATCAACTGAACTGTTTTTTGCTGCACCTGGTTACCTGACTTAAACAATGTACCGTCTACATCTGAAACAATCAATTTGTATTTCATAAGTGCCTCCTAGTAAAAGCTTAATAAGAAGAATGATAACACCATGGCCAACAAGGGTGTGGTCACCCACCCTCCCGCAATCACCGCCAGTTTTCGAAAGTTCAGGTTTCGCCCGCCTTTTATGATGCCAATGCCTATGACTGCCCCCACCACTGTCTGCGACTGGGACACGGGTACCAGTGGAAAAGAAGGTAACCCTGCCGTGTCCAGAACGCTTTTCAAGTTCTGTGATGCAAAAATAAACAACACTGTGGCGCTTGCCAACACCACCACAAGGGCGGCAGAGGGAGTGAGTCTGACAATATCATTGCCCACGGTTTCCATTACCTTGCGTGAATACATGAAGACACCGACGGTCACTGCAGCGGCCCCCACCAAATACAACAATTGTTGGCCTGATAGGATCCGCCAACCCATCATCGTGATGTCGTCAGTATAGACACTGTTGGTAAAAACGCCAATTACGTTAGCCATGTTGTTCGCCCCCAGACTGTAGGAACCAAACGCCCCGGCAACCAAAAGAGCTATGCGTAAAAAGCGGTCTTCTTTAAGAATGTTAACCTGTGTATGCTTCCGCAATGCTTTCAGTATTACGTAAAAAACCATGGCAAACATAGCTCCCAGGATTGGGGCAAAAATCCAGGTGCCTGCGATTTTGAATAAAATATCAAACTGGATGTTGTCACCTTTTTGCAAATTCCATCCCAGGATGGCTCCCACAATTGCCTGTGACGTGGACACCGGTAAACCTTTTCTCGTCATCAACAAAACGGATAAAGCGGCTGTGAGTGATACAGCAAAGGCTTCCTCCAATTCAACAATCTCACCCAATGCTCCCAGTGTTTCAACCGGACCGGCCCCACTAACCACAGCCCCCAGTGCAATCATGATTCCCATAATGATGGCGGCTGTTTTGAACTTCACCATCCGCGTTGTCACCGCCGTGCCAAAAATATTGGCAGCATCGTTGGCGCCCAAGGACCACCCCATGAACAGACCGGCAGACAGATAAATCAGTGTTCTCAGTATGTTTTCCATTGAAAGCCCTCAAATTCTCCATCAAAGGATAAATGATTCACTTACTATCTTATTCTACTACACTTCCTGATTTCCTTCATCATTCATTCAACTTATTAAAAAAGCGCCTGAAGAATCAGACGCTCCATACCCTATTTTACTTGTTGGGCCAGATCTTCGCATCGGGGTCTAACAGCCATTTGTGTTCATCAACGAAAATACGCTCTGCAAACCGGGCCTGTTCCAAATGCCTGATCATCCATAAATAATACATGGCATAACCTGGCATGGTTGTTTGCGGATGTACAAGTCCTCCAGGAAGAGTGGCCGTATCCATGTGCTTAACCTTAAACACATCCTCACCGATTTCACAGTGACCATAGCCTTTTTCCGGTTGGAACCTGTAATGATATATTTCCGGTTGAGGATGGTGGTGTGGCGGAAAGCTGGAATACTTTCCAGGGTGGTTGATGACTTCTCCCATCACTAAGTTTGCATCCGGTGCATTACGGTCATCAAAGATGGTTCGTACTGTCCGGGTTGCTGTTTCATTTAAAGTGCCAGCTCCAAATTGTTCGCTGAGGCACTCATCGGGCGTATACAACTTGGCCTGAAAGGTTTTGTCGTTATCTGTCTTTTGTTCAGCTATTTCCGTACCGGAAACCAATGCCTTGATAATCACTTTTGTCTTTGGAGGGACATGCAGGCACCAGGGGTTTTCTTCAAAAACAGAAATTCTTTCGGCTTCCTGTTCTTTTCCTTCCCACTGGTACGTCACCTTTCCCTTCATCAGCAGATAGGCACGTTCCAGGTTATCATCATTGGCAATTTCCATGCCCTTATCCAAGTGATAAAGGCCAAAATCCATCATCATCTCACTGGCTCGACCATCCATGGCTGTAATTTCATTATAGCCCTTGTTCAGCGGTTTGGATGCATGTATAATCAGTTCATCACGACTCAATGTACATCATTCCTTTCTTTTTTCAGATTGACCCGTTTCTGTTTATTACAGGAAGGAATAAAAAGCGCCTGATAGGCGCTCTTTATCACTTTATGATCACCATGTATTCGCGGATCATAGCCACCAGTTTGTCATACCCTTCAAGGAACTGTTTTAAGGTTTTATTAACAGCCCCAAAGGAGTCAAATTCTTCTTCAGTCATACCATCCGGCTCATAAGCCTTATTAAATTCAGGTATTCTTTCTGCCAGGGTTTCTATGGCCACCGGATCAACTGGTATATCCATTCGTGGTTCCACTGTTGTGTTGGAT
>JAGXFX010000004.1 GCA_024637045.1 Soehngenia sp. | reverse complement strand
TTCTTGTACCCAAAATCAAAATCCCAAAGACAAAAATAGAACCCGACAGGATCAAAGGACTTTTGAAAAGCCTTGGGTCTTGTGGGTTCTATTAATTTTAACTTTGTGGGGTTAAAATCAGCTATTTAGCGACAGCCCCTTCTATTTGTCTCTATATAAGTTGGAACCAATTTTTTAACGTAATCCTTGGTGTTCTCATCAGAGTTTTCAATTATTACATCATAAAGATTATTAAGCTCTTTGCTAAGCTTTTCATAATCAACCTTCGATTGTTTAGCGACAAATATCTTTGTGTTCTTTGTTTTAAGAATTCCTTCTTCATCAAGCAGAAGCTCCTCAAATAATTTTTCCCCAGGTCTTAATCCAATAATATCAATTGGAATCTCTGTATATGGCTCAAACCCCGAAAGCCTTATTAAATCCTCAGCGAGATCCATTATCTTGACAGGTTCACCCATGTCCAGGACAAAAATCTCTCCACCGTGTGCCATTGCTCCAGCTTGGAGTACAAGCTGAACAGCTTCAGGTATTGTCATAAAATATCTTATAACATCAAGATGTGTAACAGTAACGGGTCCACCTGCTTCAATCTGCTTCTTGAAAAGAGGTATTACACTTCCATTGCTACCAAGAACATTGCCAAACCTGACTGCAACAAATTCTGTATTGGAAAGTGGATTCATAGATTGAACAAGTATCTCACACAATCTTTTACTGGCGCCCATAATATTGGTAGGATTCACTGCCTTGTCAGTGGAAATCATTACAAACTTATCCACACCTGATTCAATTGCAGCTCTCGCCAGATTCCAAGTACCAAATACATTGTTCTTGATTGCTTCCTTTGGACTGTCCTCCATAAGTGGAACGTGTTTGTGAGCAGCTGCATGGAATATGATGTCAGGTCTTTCTCGTCTTACAAGTTCTCCTATTCTCTGCTTATCTCTTACGGATGCGATATATACTTTTAAATTCAGATCTTTGAAAGTATTTTTAAGCTCATTCTGTACATCATATGTGGTATTCTCATAAATGTCCACCATTACCAGTTTTGCAGGTCTTTGAATTGCAATCTGTCTACATAGCTCTGAGCCAATTGAGCCTCCACCTCCAGTAACCATAATGGTTTTCCCTCGAAGATTCTCCTTGATCTCATCAATGTCAATCTTGATTTCCTCTCTTCCAAGAAGATCCTCAATCTGAACCTCTCTGATAGAATTAACGCTTACCATACCATCAATAAGTTCATAAACACCTGGAAGAATTTTAAGTTTGGTGCCAGTTTTTTTACTTATTCTTACTATATCTGCAATCTCCACCTTTGAAGCAGAAGGAATTGCAATTACAATCTCATCTATGTTGTACTTTTTAACGAGTTCAGGAATATACTCTCTTCCACCTTCAACAGGAACACCACTGATTCTCTGCCCTTGCTTTGTTCTATCATCATCCACCACAACGACAGGTGTGCTGGTGGAACTGTAATGATTCTTATATTCCCTGATAATCATGGCACCGGCATCTCCAGCTCCGACTACCATAATTCGCTTTCTGTCCTGTCCTTTTTTCTTGCTTCCGAAATATATGGTGCTTATACTCCTTACACTAAACCTGAATCCTCCAATAAACATCATGTCAAACAATGTTGCAATTACATAGACAGATCTTGGCAACACAGATTGCTTTAGAAAAAGAACACTAATCATTAGCGCACTTGCTACTATACTGGCTGATACAATCTTAATCATCTCGTTTATACTGGCATATCTCCATATGCTGGAGTAAAGCTTAAAGTAATAGAAGACAAGTATCTTTATTATGGTAATTAATATGAAGTTTTCCCTGTATACTACAAAATACTGCATAAACTGATCATTTATTTGTCCCTCAAACCTTACGAATAAAGATAGCAAAATTGACAGATTAATAAGAAAAATATCTATCCCCAGCAGTATTATTCTATTTCTATGCCTAAACACACTACCCTCTCCCTAGGAAAACAAAGTCAGACCTTTCAGTCTGACTATTGCATTATACTGTTCCTTTTTTACTGTCCACGTCTGACTGCTTCCAGTATTCTATAAAGAATGCAGCAAAGACACCAACCATAAGTCCAAGTACAAGTCCGATAGCCATGTTAAGCGCTTTTCTTGGACCAACCGGATTTACAGGTGCATATCCCCTTGAAACCACAACTACACTGGCTTCGCCAATTTGTGCAGACTCAGTTACTCTTAATTCTTCATACTTTTTAAGGAACGATTCATATATACCCTTAGCCCTATCAACTCTTTGGGTTATTATACTCTCTCTGTGATATTTGTCTTGATATTCAACTCTTAGCTCTTCTACACTTTTTTCAAGCTCTGGAATCAAGCGAGCCATACTATCAAGTTTACTTTCCACCTCAGCAAGCTCCATTCTTAACGTAGCTTCACTTGAATCCAAAATTACTCTTCCAGTATTTTGGTTTAAGGTAAGGGAGCTTCCGTTACCAGGAGTATTTGCTGCAACCTGAATTGAAGCATTTAAAGCATCTTTTCTCACTTCAAGTGAATTTTCCTCAGTTTTAAATTCTGTAAGCTGAGTTAAAATTGCCTCCATCTCCATAGAAACTTCCTGACTGCTTCGTGGTTGTGAAAGAAGCTCTTTTTGCTCTAAAAGTGCATCATCATAATTGCTCTTTTCAATTTCCATCTGATTTGCCACATACTCAGATGATGCATTTGCTCTGCTCTTAGTGCTTTCTGTAACATATTTAATAAAATTTTCTCCTACCGAATTAACTATTGCAGCTGCCATCTCAGGGTCTGTATCCTCAACCTTTATCGTAATAAGCTGAGTATCATTTACAATTTCAAGCTGAATTTTTCTAGCTAGACTGCCTATTGTATATATCTCCCCTAAATCGAGTTCCTCGATTGTCTTTCTTAATACCTCCGGTGTAGTTATCTGCTGCCTGTATGATTCAACATTCATGGTTGGAATATTCGTCATTGCATCAAGCAATTTGTCAACATCTCCATCGACTGCTATTTCAGTGTTCTGGGGGTTTACATTCGCTGCCATAAGCATCATTCGCGATTCGTATGTAGGATCAAGTATAACGAAGCTGTATATTCCAGCCAACAACACTGATACTATTGTAATTATTGCGATTAATCTTTTTTGTCTCAGCAGGGCCTCTATCAATTCCCTTAAGCTTATCTCATCCTGATTATATTGTTGTTCCAAATTATTTCCTCCTCATCATAAAGTTACATCATTATCATAACCCACACATATGGAAAAATCAACCTATTATATGGATTAATCGAATTTTATTTTATCATTAATTCACGTAAGAATCTATAATTTCCTTCCTTCTGAAATAATTTTACAAATCCGTTTTGATGTCTTTGTTAATCTTTCTCTAATTATGGTATAATATTAAAAGCAAATAGACAATGAACGGAGGATACATATTGAAAAATAAAAAGAATCACTCAAATAGAAAACATAACAATTACAATATATTCCTTGCAATACCTCTTGCATTGATAATAGCAGTAGTACCTTTAATTGTGTTCCTAAAAGTAATCCCACCAAATGGTGCTACACTTATATTTACAAACTATGCAGAGAATTTTGACTTCTTCTCATACTATAAGATGTACTGGTTGTTGTTATTTACAGGATTTGGAGTTCTTTTGTTTCTATACAGAAAATTCTTCCTTGAGAATATAGAACTGAGAAAAAGCAAAATCTATTATCCAATGATTGCATATGGAGTGTTGGTGATTTTATCTACATTATTTGCAACCTACAGAGAAGTAGCTCTTCAGGGATTTGTGGACAGATATGAGAACATGTATGTATTACTTTCATATATGGTTCTGGTATTTCTTGGATATAATTTTATTGACAATGAAAAGCAGGTTAAGGTGGTTCTTACTTCACTTGGTACTTCGGCATTGGCAATGTTTGTTCTGGGCTTTTCTCAGTTCCGAGGAAATGACTTTCTAATGACAGACCTAGGAAAGAAATTGATTCTTCCTGCCCAATATGAACATATTGCGGAAAGCCTTAAGTTTACATTTGCATCAAGCCAATCTATTTATGGAACACTATATAATATAAACTACGTCGGTGTATATATGAGTATGATCTTTGTTCTTGCAACAACGTTATTTCTACTTTTAAAGGATTATAGATATAAGTTATTCTTTGGTATAGTAAGTGTTGCATCATTCCTTGCACTTCTTGGATCAAGATCAAGAGCCGGCATGTTTTCAATGGTTGTCTTTGGAATACTTCTGATAATATTTTTCAGAAGACTTGTCCTTAGACGTTGGAAATCATTTGCAGTCATTGCAATTGCAATTGGAGCTGTATTTGTAGGCGTGAATCAAACAGGAGATGGATTGCTCGTTAACAGACTAAAGGCTGGTTATGAATCTCTTAAAACTTCTCATGAGGCTGATTTAAAGGATATTGTGCTAAATGAAAATAACGCTGAAATTATTTTCAAAGACTATTCTATGAAACTCTCCTTCTCGGATGACTCATTCGCTTTAATGGATGGAGACGGCAATCTGATTGAAGCAAATGTTGAAGAAAATATTATTAAGCCTCTTAATGAACCATTTAATGCTCACTCATTTGCAATGAAAGTTCATGAGGAAAATCCAGTTCTAGATACAACATTGTCAACCAACAGAGGTGGTCGTAATATAAAGTTTGTTGAAGACGACGGAGAAATGAAGGTGATCGGCTACGGAGGAAAGTATATAACAGATATTAGTGCACCATATGTTGGCTTTGAAGGAAGAGAGAGACTTGCTTCAAGCAGAGGATACATTTGGTCGAGAACAATACCCATGCTTAAAGAGACGATCTTCATTGGTCACGGTCCAGACACCTATGCATTGCATTTCCCAAACAATGACTATGTAGGTAAGTTCCTAGGCTTTACAGGTTCCAATACAATAGTGGACAAACCTCACAGTATGTATCTTCAAAGTGCTGTAAATACAGGAGTTCTATCAGTAATAGCCCTTCTGGTTCTCTCTGGGATGTATATTGTTTCAAGTTTTAAGGCTTACTTCTTTAAGAGAGATTATGATGATTTCATAGACACTGCAGGACTTGGAATATTTATGGCTGTTTTGATTTATCTGTTTACTGGTATCTCGAACGATAGCATTGTATCAGTGGCTCCAGTATTCTGGACACTTCTGGGAATAGGTTTTATTCTAAACAAAAAAACAATTGAACGAGACAAAGAGACTAAAACTGAATAAAATTTTGGAGCACTTCTCAAGAAGTGCTCCAATTTTATTAGCTTATCTAATTTCTTGGAATCATTATTTTTTGACCAGGATAGATTAGATTTGGATTTGAAAGCTCATTGTACTCAGCAAGCATTCTCCAATCCACTCCATATGTTATTGCTATCTTTGATAACCAATCTCCAGGCTTAACGATATATTCAATATCATCTCCTGTTGGTTCAGGTACTGGAACAGGTTCTGGTTCCGGTACAGGTTGCACAGGTGTTACCACTATGCCATATTCTGCAAGCACCTCATCAGGAATGAGTCCCTGAAGAATCATATCATTTGCATTAATGGCCTCTGCGTTGTAGCTTCTTCCATCCTCTGAAACTGGAACCTCAAGATTTCCCGCAATAATCTGCTCTATTAGGTATGGTCTTAACGGATGCTCCAGATCAGCTCCTATTACCTCCCAGTTGTTATCAACTTCAGGTGCTATAGGGGTGTTCTCTGCAATATAGTCTGCTATATAGCTTCTTAGTGATTTTGGATCTGATTCAAAATATGGAGTCCCGCTAATAATCTCCATATTTTTAAGTCCACCGTATCTGTAGTTGTTTATAGCAAGCTTTAAAGTATCCTCTGGTAGCAAAGGTTCTCCGTTGAACATAAGGTCCACGATTCTCTCCCCAGCAGGTTTGGTTACATCAACCTTATACTCCACTCCCTGGAACATATCGTAATTGTAGCCTCTTATATTTGGATTAAAGCTTATATTTATATCCCCAGGTGCATATGTGTTGTAGTAGCTTGCTGACCACTCCATATAATCCTTTAATTCTTCTCCTGTTACTTCAATACCTATTAGCGTGTTTGGATACTTGTAAATTCCAAAAATATCTGCATAGGTTACATCTCCAGCCTCTAAGTTTGAGTTAGGACTGAACAACGCCGCTCCTGCAACATCAGCTCCAGTTGCTTCAAGCTGTACATTGTTAATCAGATCAATAACTGCAGTGTCTCTTATCTGTGCTTCAGGAATTCCAGGAATTTCTGATGGAGGCGCAAAATCTGCTTCCACTACTCCAATAACATCAACAAGGAAATCCAATGTATTCTGATGATACTCAGCTGCATACTCCCGTAATTCTTCACTTGCCGGATATTCAACTACATCAATTACTTCCACTCTACTGTCAGCTAGAGTCCATTCATCTCCATCCATAACAAGGTCAAAGTCAAATCTAACTACTTGCTCACCTGCATCAGCAGCGCCACCAACAAGTGTGTTGCCAACTTTTTGACTCTCTGTTACATGAGCATGTCCTGTAAGAACTGCTGCTATTTCAGGATAAGCCTCAATAATTAGCTCAGCTCCGTCTCCTGAACCGGCATATTCCTCTTCATAGCCCATATGAGCAGTAACGATTATTATGTCCGCTCCATCTTCCTTCATCTGGTCAATATGCTCCCCTACGGATTCTACGGGATTAGTAAATTCCAGCTCGGTTACCTTAGGTCCATCCCATCTTGGGATATTTGGATTTGTAAGACCAAGGATTCCTACTTTTACTCCTTCAACTTCAATAATTACATAAGGTTCTGTTAAGTAATCTCCACTTTCCGCATACTTCACATTAGCTCCAAGAATTGGGAACTCCGCTTCTTCAACTATTTTGTCGACAAGGTCTACCCCGAAGTTGAACTCATGGTTTCCCAGAACCATAGAATCATACCCCATGAAGTTCATTACATCGATTACAGGATGTTCCAAGTCCATTCTTGTGTTGTACAGATCATCGGAAAGGATAGTACCCTGAATTGTGTCTCCGTTGTCTACCAACAGAGCATTTGGGTTATCCTCTCTTATAGCCTGTATAACTGAATACACCTTTGCCATTCCAAGATTATCTACATCTTCCCCATTTTCATAGGAGTAGTTGTAAATATTTGCATGAAGGTCAGTTGTTCCAAGAATAGTAATAGTTATTTCATGGCCCTCAGCAAATACCCCTACAGGCATTACAAATGTCCCAAGCACCATTACAAGCGCAAGGGCAATGCTTAACAGCTTTTTGTTGAAATACATCTGAACATTCCTCCTTTTATTTAGTTGTTTATCCTACACTTATATTCTACCCCTACTCTAAAAATTAAACATTTTTATAAAAAAATAAGGCAGAGTATAAACCCTACCTTACTATTAATATTGACTATCGTACAAATATTATCTCAATCTCAACATCTACTTCAGGATTGAAAACTACTGATACCATGTCTCCATCGTCCACAGATGTCGCTCCGAATACCTCATAATCAGGAGCAAGCCAGAACTCTTCTTCTGTGCCATCAATATCAAGTGTAATTCTCTCATCCCTTGTATTAATATCTATTACTTCATATTCTTCGCTATCAGAATCCAGCAGAACCTCAGCATCTATTACCATTCCATCCTCAAGTGTGAATCTTACAAGCTCGCCGGAAGCAAGCTCTGGAATCACTGCAAATTCAGCAATATCAATTTCCATTGTATCGCCTTCGGAGTTTTCTCCTTCAACTGAATTATCTCTATCTGGATCATATGCAAATTCAAGAAGCAAGGTCTCTTGCTCCACTAATTCATCATCAAGCACAAAATCTGTAAATACTATTGTATGTGCTATTTCATCAGAATTACCATAATTCATTTCATTTCCTACATCCATGGTTGTAAATTCTTCATTGGTAATGACATAGGCTCTCAAATCCGAATCTTGGTCTGCCATATCAAGAATATCTTCCATTGTCATGGCATCTATTCTTGTTACAACATCTCCTTGGAGATTTACGACAAATATATTGGTATTACCATTGTAATTATACGTATCGTCAGCAAGTCTGATATCCATGTCTTCAAGGTCAATGTCAAATCTGTCTCTTGCATCTCGGAGAACAAGCTCTGCATCATCATCAACATCTACAGGGTCAGCTATTCTTACAATCCTGTCTACTATGTTATCGTCATAGACCAAATATGCAATAACTCCCCTGTAGAAATCGGCCATATTTCCTTCTGTAGATGGATTTCTCATAAGGACTGAATAATTATCTGTTCTGTAGCTCTCTTCTGAACCATCTTTCTCAATCACATAAATATCTCTGGTTCCTGAATCCTCCACAAGAACAGTTTTTTCATTGTACTCCAGTTCACCTGAAATCATTTGAAGTGAGTCATTGACATCCAGAACAAACATTACATCCATGCCTTCCAAATCTTCCAGAAGCATATCAGCATTTATATCGTACAGTGTAAAGAATCCTGTACCATTAAGGGAATAAACAGGTCTCTTGTAATTCAATGCTCTTATCTGGAACAATTCATCATCAATTTCCACATAGAATACATCACTTGATTCTCTTATCCTTTCATATTCTCCGGTGAATTCTCCATCTGTTCTCACGATTCCGAAATCACTGTATACATGCAGGACATCTCCTGCAGAAACATCTTCAAGTCCCATGGTCATAAAATCACCATTCTCAAAGCCGACTACTGAATCAAGGAAATATACATCCTCCCCTGCTGAAGGATAGTCGCTTCTTACATAAAGCTCTTCACCATCATCCTCAACATCTATTACAGGAGCAATATCCTCAAACATATACGATTCAATAAAGTATACTACATCATCCTTTACAGTTACTCGAGCAAATTCAGCAACAAAAGATCCATCTCTTGTTCCATCACTGTCATCATTGTCGCTTACATAATCAAGATACGCAGGAGCCTCTTCGTTTAGATATACACCATACAGTTTCTCGATTGACCTTGCAGAAGCCGCTTCTTCAATTACATCGTAATAATCGCCTGTGTTAAGCATTACTTCAAGATCCATTGCTGCAAGGGGTCCAGTGTAATAGTCAAAGCTAGTATCTATTACAGCGCTTAAAAGATTGTCATCCTTGTCAATAGTAATATCTGCTACTTTTCCAAGAAGCATCTCTGAATCCATCCCTGAGCTTAATACCAGGGTTATCTCATCATCTTTTTCATATCTTAATTCAGCCTCTGGTGAATTTTCGCCTTCATTAAGAATAACTACCATTACCTCGTCTTCATCAAGGTCTCCAATTCTTTCATTTTCTACAAATATTGCCTTGTATACTTCTCTGTCTGCCATTAGTCTCTTCATTATGGTATTGTAAACCATCTCAAAGACTTTTTCTCTTGAGGCAGCTGCATTGTAGTTACTGTCTGGAACAGTTACTCCCTCAGTAATCCCTTGTTCAATGGCTTCGATTATATATGGAGTTGCCCAGAAATCACCTGTAAAATTACTGGTGTCAACCTCAACATTTGTTGTTCTTACAAGAATAGTGATTAGCTCAGCATAAGAAATATTTCTGTCTGGTCCAAATGTCCCATTAGGATATCCGTTTACATACTTCATACTTGTAGCATAGTTCACATATCCATTTGCCCAGTGGCTTAGTGGAACATCAGAAAACGCACTTGGTATTGTTATCAAGAGTCCAGCTGCTGATTCCGCATCAAGAGCTCTTGTTACCATTGCTGCTACCTCTGATCTTCTTATTGGGTCATTCAGCCTGTATCCTCCTGCATCTCCAAGAACAAGACCTTCTTCTATCAACCAATCCACCTTTTCATTCCCTGTCTGTGCACTTACAAAACCGAATGATCCCAGGACCATAACTAGTGCCAGCACAAGGGATAATATTTTTTTGTTCATTATACCACTCCTCCTCTACGTTTTATCTCGCACTTTATATATACCCAGTTCATCCATGTTTCAGACAAAAATACAGCCTTCAAACGTAGT
Source organism: Soehngenia sp. (assembly GCA_024637045.1). Classification (GTDB taxonomy): domain Bacteria; phylum Bacillota; class Clostridia; order Tissierellales; family Tissierellaceae; genus Gudongella. Next base: position 167,894 of record JAGXFX010000004.1, on the reverse strand, counting down.
TTCAATCCGTTTAAAGGCTGTAATAATTATAATGTATTAATATTCAAATCCTATAGGTCATACCATTCAAAAGATCCATCATAATCAAAGTACTCGTAGTCTCCATACTCGTCAACGAAATCACCAATGATTATAATATCACTGTTGTATTCATCTTCAATAAATTCACACATCTCTATCAAATAGTCTTCTATATCGTCCCAATCACTGCTTGAAAGATCTGCAAGCTCTTCATCTTGGATTTCAACTTCTAAATCAATTTTGTCCCCATCTTCGTTGCTTACATCTATTTTGAAATCGAAGCCGGAATCCGTTGCAAATTCATCATCCAAGACATTTTCAAGCTCTGCTATATCATCTATATCGTAATTGCCTGAACTGCTTCCACCACCAAGATCTACATCACCTCTAGTGTCTATACCAAACGTCTCTAGCTCTTCTCCACCATCGTACTCATCCCAAATAAATCCTGTTATGTCCGCGTCTGGGTACTCGTCAAGAATATCATCTATGATATCCTGAAGAAACCCCTTGATATCAGAATCACTTAAGTCATTCCATGCATCCCATTGATCCTTATCTGTAGTGTCGATAACTATCTCAACCTCTACATCATCCTCATCTCCATCAAGGTTTATATCTTTAACATCCACATCTTCAATTGCATCATAATCATCATTTAAATTATCCTCAAGATCACCAAGGTCCATTGATGAAGATTCCTGTTCTTCCAGCTCATCTTCAAGTTCAGCAATTCTAGCTTGTAGAATAAGTATCTCATATTGAGCTGCCGCATTGTTTCCAGCAACATCTCCGGTAATATCGATTCTGTAAGTTGCTGGATTGAATCCTACTTCGTATCCAAACATCTGAGCAATACCCCTAAGTGGAACATACGTAGTTCCGTCAACAATAAACGGCTCTACTACTTGACCGTTTGCAGTAGTTGCCTGCTTGTACTGATTGTTTACAAAAATTGAGACATTTCTGAACTGGGCATTCAAAGTCTTTCCTGTCCATGCCGCAAATCCTGTTGAAGAAAATACCATTGTAAGCATAAGTACAGCTACTACTAATGCAATTCTTCTGTTTCTCTTATTGTTCATAAAATTTCCCTCCTAATTTATAATTCACTATCCTATCAATTATATTTTAACCTGAAGTTATGTGTTTGTCAAAGTAATAACGCGGTAAAATGCCACTGTAACTGGATTGTAACTAAAATTAAATGAACAACTAATAATGAACATTGAACAATTGTTAGGGCATGCTTTGGGGTCAAGATTCTTCACTCCGTTCAGATACCCTGTCAATGAAATATTTCAAAATCATAGATTTTGGATATTTCAATTTCTGGGCACTTAAGACAACAAATTTATCATCCTGTATGAAACGAAGGATTATAATCCCTGACTGGTATCCCCATACCATTATTCACTGTACAATGTTCATTGTAAGTACCCGGCAACTAAAATATCCAAAATCTATGATTTTGATATATTTTGTTGATAGGGTATCATTGCCTCCCTATTCCTTTAAAAAGAACATCTATCATCGGCTTCGAATCTATCTCCTCTGGCTTCTTCTTATCCACAATAACCTGAATGGCATAATTTTCATTAATCGCTCCAAGGATTATTGCAGTAGATGTTCTTGTATCAAGATCCTTTCTGAGTTCTCCTGCCTCAACACCACTTTTAAGGATATCCTCAATCATCTTAAATACTTCCATCTTCCAAGCCATCATCTCTTTTTTAATCTCTTCTGAGACGCTGTTTGATTCCGACATGGTATTTTCAGCCAGTTCCATATGGCTCTTGATAAAGCTTCCATGGTTTCTGGCGAATGCAAGGAGTTTTTCCCTGCATCCTTTGCCAGTATGGAGTGCATTTTTTACGTCATTTTGATAATCCATTGCTATAAATCTAAGCATTTCTTCAAAGAGGTCCTTTTTACTGTCAAAGTACTCGTAAACTGTACTTTTCCCTATTTCAGCAACCTTTGCTATATCTCCCATCTTAGCCCTGTGATATCCCTTTTTCCCGAATACGTCCATAGCAGCTTCAATAATCTGTTTTTTTCTTTCTTCTCTTACTCCAGCCATTACAGAGCCTCGCTTTCTGACTCTTCATTTCTTTTGACTTTATTCTTAACCTTGGTTGACATATCATCAAGAATTGTATACATAACAGGAACAACTACAAGAGTTAGCACTGTTGAAAGAATCAATCCACCAATTACAACACTTCCAAGAGGAGCCATAAGTTCTGCTCCTTCACCAACTCCCAATGTTATTGGAATTAGTCCAAGAATAGTCGTAAGACTCGTCATTAGGATCGGTCTAAGCCTAATTGGCCCAGCTGTTTTTATCGCCTCTTGTCTTTCTATTCCTCTTTTTCTCAATGTATTGATATAGTCAATAAGGACTATACCGTTGTTTACAACTATACCAGAAAGGATTATTACTCCTATGAAGGCTGTTACACCAAGAGACCTCCCTGTAAGGAACAGACCAAGGGCACCACCTGAAAATGCAAGTGGAATTGTAAACATTATTATAAATGGATATATCAATGACTCAAACTGAGCTGCCATTACCATGTATATAAGGATCAAAGCAAGAACCAATGCCAATCCAAGCTGTTGGAATGCATCAATCATCTCTTCATTTTCTCCACCAATGCTGTAGCTGTAGCCGTCTGGAATCTGGTATAGCCCAAGCTCCCCTTCAATATCAGATACTATGCTGTTAAGGTCCCTGTCAACTATCTGGCTGTTTACAGTTACAACCCTTTCCTGATTTTCCCTGTTGATTGATGTTGGTCCTCTTTCAATTGATACATCGGCAATCTGACTTAGTGGTATATTGGTTCCCATTGGGGTTGATATTTCCATTTGTTCAAAGTTTCCGATGCTTTCTGTTATATCCCCAACAGATCTTATTACCACATCAATCTCTTCTCCACCGTCCTTAAGTCTTGTTACGGTGCTTCCCGATGCGTTGTTTCTTACACTATTTGCTACCTGTGCAGCTGTTAGGCCATATGTGGCAGCCATTTCCTTGTCAACAAGAACCTGAAGCTCAGGAACTGAATCACTTATGCTTGTGGTGACTTCTCTTGTTCCTTCGACGGATTCAACTATACTTTTTACATCCTCTGAAATATCTTCCAGAATATCTAACTCGGAACCCTTTATTGTTATGCTTACTGGATTTCCTGAGCCAATCATTGCAGTTGTCGAGGTTGCTGATATTGAAATTTCAGCTCCTGGAATTTCCTTGACCCGCTGTCTAATTTCTTCTGAGACTTCAGCAGTTGAACGGTCTCTTTCTGATAAAGGCACCAGCAGCAAGGATATTGTGGCGCTTCCTCCACCTCCTGGTCTTACCATCATGTTTCCTCCACCTACACTGGTTGACATGATCTGCAGCTCAGGTATTTCGACAATCCTATCTTCGACTTGCTTTGTTACCTGGTCTATCTTCTCAATATCTGAACCAAGTGGCAAGTCCACAGATATATTTATAATACCTTCATCAGTAGATGGTAGAAATTCCATCCCCACAACAAGAAGGCTTGCTATACTCCCTATAAATACTGCTAGCGCAATAAATATTGTAAGCTTTCGCCTTGCAAGACTTTTTGCAAGTAGCTTGGCGTAGGTATTCTCAACTCTTCCATATATACCGTCAAAGGCATTGTACAATTTCTCCAGCTTTCTCTTCTTGCCCTTTTCCGTTTCAGCTACCTTTAATATCTTTGATGATAACATTGGTATGAGGGTTAGAGACACAAGCAAGGATGCAGCCAGTGACAGTGTTACAGTAAGTGCAAAGTCCCTGAATATTGTACCTACAATTCCCTCAACAAACATAATGGGTACAAAGACTGCAATTGTAGTCAAGGTCGAAGCAGTAATTGCCATTCCAACCTCTGATGCTCCCTCAATGGCAGACTCCTCCCTGGAGTGTCCTTCTGAGTTGTACCTGAATATATTTTCAAGTACAACTATAGCACTGTCAACGAGCATACCCACCGCAAGGGCGAGTCCTCCCAATGTCATAATATTTAATGTTATGCCGTTAAAGTACAACAATATAAAGGAAGTTATCAATGATATTGGTATCGCGATACCAATTATCAAAGTAGTTCTTAGATTCTTCAAGAAAATATACAGTACAAATACAGCAAGCAGCGATCCAAAAATGGCATTTTTTGCTACAGTGTTTATGGACTGAACAATAAAGTCTGCAGTATCCATAACTACGTCTATTTCCACGTTGGGATAATCCCTTTGAAGTTTTTCAATTTCCTCACTTATCAACTCAGCTACCTGAACAGTATTTCGTCCCGATTGTTTTTGAAGGGACATTGTAATACTGTCATTGCCATCAGTCCTTGATATTGTGCCAAGGTCCTGAGTAACAAGATTTACTTCAGAAATATCTCCGAGTCTTATTACATCCCCTGAACCGAGTGGTACAGGCATATTCCTTATGTCATCGATATCCTCGAATTCTCCCGTAACCCTAACTGAAAGCTCCTGGTCACCTTTATTTACGGTCCCTCCCGGAAGATTCATGTTTGATGCAGCAAGCAGCTGCGTCAATTGACTTGTGCTCAATCCATAATTTGAAAGCTCATTTTGGTTTACTGCTATTTCAATTTCTCTGGAATAGCCTCCAAATATATCAACTGAAGCAACTCCATCAATTCTTTCAAGCCTCTGGCTGAAGGTGTCCTCAGCAAGATCCTGCAGTCCAGCAAGGTCTCCCTCAGTTGATAGTGAAATCTGAACTATTGGAAGGGCATTTGGATCAATTTTCATTACCATTGGATCCTCTGCTTCTTCTGGAAGGAATCCCTTGACCATATCTACCTTTTCACGCATCTCAAGGGCAGCCATATCCATATCCACCCCGAAGTTGAACTGGGCAATGACAATGGATGAGCCTTCCGATGATATTGAAGAGACAGTATCAATATTTACAACGGTGGCAATTGCACCCTCAATCTGCCTAGTGATAAGATTTTCCATCTCCTGTGGTCCCGTTCCCGAGTAGCTAGTAACTACAACTGCAACTGGCACCTCGATTTCTGGAAAAAGATCTATTGGAAGCTCTGTAAGGGATATTGCACCAATTAGAACCATAATAAGAACTATCATGGTAATGGTGACAGGTCTTTTTACTGACAGCTTAGATAAATTCATATCTATTCACCCCTAACTACTTTCAAAACAGCTCCGTCAGATACATAATGCTGTCCTTCCACAATAACCATATCTCCTTGAGATATTCCGGATACAATCTGAACTTGCTCTCCTGTATCAAGACCAATCTGAACCTCTTTTTCTACCGCTTTGTCTTCCTGAGCAAGATACACAATTTTCCTGCCCTCTTTATCAAGAACGGCATTTGAATCTATTACTATGACATCCTCTGCTCTTTCAAGGCTCAGCTTAACAGATCCCGTCATACCAGATCGAATTCCATAATTGGCATTGTTAACATATACTCTAACTTCATACAGTTTGTTCATTGGATCAGCAGACTGGCTGACATAGTCAATTACACTGTCAATATATCCTTCAAATGCCGAAGGAACAGCAATCTGTACCCCTTGCCCTTCTTCAAGACTGTTTACCACACTCTCTACAACATTTATTCTTACATATACAGTATCCGCGTTCGTAATTGTGACAGCAGCCTGCCCACTTGAAGCAATCTGTCCCTCCTTGACATTAAGAGCTGATACAACTCCTGTCATAGGTGCTTCAACTACAGTATTGCTTAAACCACTTTGAGCCTGCTGATATGAAATCTGGGCTTGTTGAAGCTGCTCCTGAGCCTGTTGGTAGGAGATTTGCGCCTGAGTAACCTGTGACTGCAGTGCATCAAGATTAAGTTGGCTTGCACTAAGTTCAGCCTGTTCAAGCTGGCTCTTTGACACTGCTCCTTCTTCATAGAGGGTTCTTGTTCTCTCAAGATTGAGCTGAGCATTCTCAATCTTCTCCTTGTTCAATTCATAGTTGATCTTTGCTGAGTTTAGTCCATTAGCTGCCTGGTCAACACTTTTTCTTGCAATATCAACTCCGTTGGCAGCCTGAGACACACTAAGGTTCATATCCTTTTGCTCAACTGTGAAAAGTACATCACCTTCGCTAACCTGGTCTCCAAGCTCCACGTTCAGTGAAACAACCGTTCCCATTGCCTTTGGCATTACGGAAACCTCTTCATTGGCAGAAACCCGGCCGTTTATTGTAACTGCATTCTCAATTGTTCCAAGCTCAGCAGCCTTTATTTGGACCGCTGTAAAGCTTTCCACCTGTACTTCCTCTTCATTGTTTCCGGTACATCCAGAAGCAAATGCCGCTATCATTATCATTACTATAAGCAGTGATATTATTCTCTTTTTCATTAAAATTCCTCCTGATCTAATATATATTCTACAAAAACCGACTGGTCGGTCGGTAAGTAATATTATACAGAATGCTGAGGAAATTAGCAATGTAAAGTTCTTAACCTCAGAAGATTTTTTCTTATGAATGTGTAGATTAAGGTAATATCTATGAGGTAAGAGACAACAAAAAAGAAAGCTCCGGTTTTACCCGAAGCCTCCTCTGTTTTTTTGTTTATTTCTCATTTCCTGACTTGCCTATGTTTAGGCAGGATCATTTCCTCACTAACCTAAATGGTTTATGTGTCAATTTCATCCCTGACTAACCTATTGGAACTTCATTCCTCACTAACCTTAACCTAGGTTTTCGTGCAGGACCACACCGTACGTGCGACTTTCACCGCATACGGCGTTCCATCGACAATAGAATGCTCTGTACCCCCATACAGATTACTTCCTTTATTGTAGCAATATTATTCTTTTGTGTCAATTAAATGTTAGTGTTGTCTCATATCACAATCTTAGATATTACCTGTCTTTTCACTATCTTCTCTATTGTTCACTTTTCATTATTCTCTGTTCACTGTTGTAACTACTATTCCTGAATAGCAGTTACAACACTCATCCCATCCTCCAACTCCCCTTCTGGAGACATTATTACTACTTCTCCTTCTTCAAGCCCTGAGAGAATTTCAATCTCTCTTCCACTTTGAATGCCTGTCTGAATCTCTCTAAGCTCTGCAACTCCAGCCGCATCAATAAATACATAGTCCTTCCCTTCCATTGTAAACACTGCATTCTCTGGGATTATTAATGTGTCATCACTGGATTCAGTTATAATCCTAACCTGCAAATCATATCCTGGTCTTAATCCATCGGGGATGCTGTCCATTTGGATTTCAACTGTTATTCTCTTTTGCTCAACTCCTAGGTCGGATATTTTGCTGAATGCGTTGGGATGTATTTTCTGGATCTCGCCAGATGCCTCTATCCCAAGGTCTTCATTTATCAGTCTAACAGATAAACCTTCTTCTATATCTGAAATCTCACTTACAAGAATATCGCTTTGGATGTAAAGATTTTCTGTATCTCCAAGCTCCATCAAACTCATCCCTGGTTGAAGGAAGCTTCCCTTTTGGACTGTCTTCTGAAGAACAGTTCCGGTTACGCCTGCTACGATTGTATAGTCATCACCTGAGCTTGAAAGCTCCTGCTTCTGGAGATCAATCTGTCTTATCTGAGCTTCGTACTGTGCAATCAGGTTTCCAGATACAGGACTATTCAACTGATTTAGTTGGAGCTTCATCTTTGCCAGGTTTGTCATCTGAGTTTCAATATTTCTTTCAGCTGCTCTTAACTGCTCCTCGCTTATTGCCCCTGCTTCATATAGAGTCTTGGTATCCTGAAGATTTTCTTCCTCTTCCTGGATGGTCCTTTGCATCTGTTCAATATCAAGCTGAAGACTTCTTATTGCATTGGCATCCCCAGCCTTTTTTGCCTCATTAAGCTGAGCAACTGCTGCACTTCTCTGAGCTTCCAGCTGGGCAAGCTGCAAAGACAAGGTTTCCCCGTCAAGCTTAACAAGGACATCACCCTCCACAACGGTATCGCCTACATCAACAAGGACCTCTGTGACCTTCCCAGATGCCGGAGAATAGACCTGGATATTGTTTCTAGCCATAACAGTACCTGTTTCCTCTACATACTCCTCAATACTACCCTTTGTTGTTTCTGCTCCGTTTACCTGAAGTCCGTCTCCTTGATTAAGGAAGAAAACTGCCGCTGCTCCTGTCACAATAACCAAAGCTCCAATAATTATTATCTTCTTTTTCATCATCTCACATCCCCGTAATAGTTTGGAATCATGATATCCTGTTCTTTAACGCATCTATAAAATTCAGGTCCTTTATTTTCTTATAAGTTGCCATCTGGGCAACAATTACAAATACAACAGTTGCAACAGCTGAATAAAGGTACACAAAGGGTTCGATTATAGCAGGTATGGTGTACATGTCAGTTGACACTGCATCAGCTATCCCTTTACACATTGAATACCCCAGTGGCATTCCAAGTATCAGACCAAAAACTGTCATCAGGGCATTCTCCCTGGTGACCAGCTTGAATATCTCCTTCTTGTCAAATCCCAGCACCCTTAGGGATGAAAATTCCATTATTCTTTCACTGATGCTTACTATTGTAATATTATATACAATAGCAAATCCCAGTATGCCTCCAAACAGCATCAAAGCACCCATGGAAGCAATAATAAGATCCATATACTCCTCCATGGTAGCACGCAGATCCTGGACTGTATTTATTGCACTGATATTCTGAACGTCCCTAAGATCCTGTGTTATGTTCCAGTCAGTAAAGGCTAGAGCCCCTGTTGCAATGTTCTTTTCCTCAATGATTTCATACATTTGCTCGATGTCCATATATGCATTTTTCCCGAAATACTGCTCCACAACAGCCTTTACTTCGATGGTTTTCTCAGATACACCAGGTAAGACACTGTTTATGGATATGGTATCACCAGGTCCAGCATGTAATTGTCTTGCAAGAATATCAGTGAGGACTATTCCCTTTTCAGGCAACTCAATCTCTCTTCCTGAAGTTGTTCTGAAGCCATACATTATTGTGTCTCTCCGAATACCTATTACATTTACAATCTCTTTTCGCCATCCCTCCGCAAGCTCAAATGGTAGCTCCACTTTAGGTTCAATATAATCAATTTGAGTAAGCTTTTGAAGCTCTGGGATAACCTTTATATCAAGCGGTCGGGTAAATTCAATGCTGTAATCCATCTTCTGCAGCTGAGAATACTGCCTCTCAAACAAGGTATCCCATACGGTGGACATAAATACTGGGACCATTGTTACTGCAAAGGTAAGCGCAATTCCAATAACAAGAAAGAATGCTCTCCGTTTTGTCCTTGAAATATTTCGAAGGACCATTTTCCAGCTGAATGTCATTCTTTTCCAAAACGCCTGGAAACTTTCAATCCACATTCGCTTACCAGTCCTGGGTGTCTCAGGTCTCATGGCATCAGCTGGTGAAATCTGCAACACGCTTCTTGCACCAAACAAGCCTGCCGCAACGCAAAAAGCTGTTGTAAGAAGTGTTCCGTAAATCAGGTAATTGTTGTCAATAACGGATCTGAACAGCGGAATATTCATATATTGAATGTATAACTCCACCAGTGACCTTGATATTGGTATGCTAAAAAGTATTCCTATTAGAGATCCGGTCAATCCTATGGCAATTGAGTACTTGACGTAATGCATCAAAATCTGAGTATTTCCGTAGCCAAGGCCCTTGAGTACTCCAATTCCAATCCGGTCCTTCCTTACAATCCTTGAAAGCATTATCGAGATGACAACAGATGCTACCAGAAGAAAAATAATGGTCATTGATTGTGACATAAGCTTAAGGGAATCGACCTCCTGAATCATAACACTATGACTTAGATGGTCTTCTCTTGTGACAATACTTCTGATCCCAAATCTCTCAAGCCTATCTTCTATATCATCTGCAATTATATCAATCCTGTTTTCTTGACTTTCATCTATTGTTACAATTACATTGTTGTAACTCCCCTGGAATCCCAAGGCTGACTGTGCAAACTCCTCAGGAACATATATGACTCCAAATCCCTTTTCATCAGGTAGCAATGTCTGCTCATTCTCCATAAGGTATATGTATTCAGGATTTCCTACCTCCGCAACAACCTCCAGGGAATATTCAGTTCCACCTATGTATGGTCTAAGAGTATCCCCAATCTCCATATCACGACCAATGAAAAACTGTTGAAGGACAGATGTTGTCCTTGTTCCTGGCCTTAGTTCTTCGCCTTCTAGAACAAACAGACTATTAATCTGATTCTCATTTGAAGGAACGGATACAATCCTTACATTGACCTTTTCATTTGGGTCCTCAACACGTAATGGAACATCCGAGACAACCCTTCCCTGAACCTGATCTATTCCATCAATTGACAGCAAATCATCCACGACATTACCAGGAACCCTGTTTACATCCACAAATATGTGGGCAAAGTTTGTCTCACCGTAATATTGATATATTGAATTGTACAGCTGATCTGCAACCATTGAAAAGGAGACATAGACAATCAGGGCTACAATTACCACTATTGTCAAGGAAATGAATTGTCCCTTTGATTCTCTAATTGTGCGCAAGAGTCTCTTGTCCAGCTTTTTCATCACCATACAATCCTTTCAGGTTCGATTGGATCCTTATTCTCTGTTATCTCTATTATTTCACCACTTCTCATCTTTATAACCCTGTCAGCCATTTCGCCGATTGGTACATTGTGGGTTATTATAACAACGGTTTTATTGTATTTTACATTTATCTCTTTCAGTAATCCCAGAATTTTGATACCCGTTTCAAAGTCAAGGGCTCCTGTAGGCTCGTCACAAAGCAGCAGGTCAGCATTCTTGGCAACAGCCCTGGCAATAGCCACACGCTGCTGTTCTCCACCTGACATCTGTGAGGGGAAATGATCCTTTCGATCTCCAAGACCTACGGTTTCCAGTACTTCATCTATATCAAGTGCATCTTCGCAGATTTCAGTTGCAAGCTCAACGTTCTCTCTGGCGGTGAGTGTTCCCATAAGGTTATAGAACTGGAATACAAAGCCTACCTTGTCCCTTCTGTAGGCAGTTAGCTTTTTATCATTAAAGCCTATGATACTTTCGCCGTTCATATATACATTACCCTCTGTAGGCTGGTCCATCCCTCCAAGGATATTAAGAAGGGTACTCTTTCCAGAGCCGCTGGGCCCAAGGATAACGGCAAATTCTCCATTTATTATTTCTATATCAACATTCTTTACAGCAGCAACCGTAACCTCACCCATCTGGTACAACTTGCTCAGGTTTTCTGCCTTAAGTAGTATATTCTCACTCAACTGGATCACACCCCTTACAATTATTTTAGCACGAATGCTTTAAAGTGAATACAGCTCATTGGAAATTTCTGACCAAAAATGAGAAAAATGCACAGCTACCTATAAAAAGTTAACTGTGCATTCATTGTTTTGTATTTGTCATTGAGATTCGATCTAGCCTTGTCATTCTGAAGCGGAGCTGAAGAATCTTTTTTCATTGTTCATTTTTCACTATTCACTGTTCGTTGAATTAGAATCCTTTCCCAATTCCAATGCTGTATTTATAGTCCAACAGAGCCATATTGAAAGCGTGTATCTGCTGTGCCAAGTTTTTCTTAGCATTCATTAGGTTCAAGTTTGCCTGTGCTACTTCTGTTGGTGTATTCTGACCAAGCTCAAAGCTAAGTTCTGCAATTCTTACTCCTTCACTAGCCTGATAGACTGCTTTCTCAAAGGTAGCAATCTGCTTTTCAGCAGTTGTCAGGTTAACGACTGCACTTCTTACCTGCATTTCCACACCAGCTCGGACTGTTTCAAGGTTCTTTTCAGCCTTTGCTACATCAACAGACTGCGCTCTGTATACGTACGTTATATCGGGGTATCTTCCGCTTAGTGCCTGAAGGTTAAGATTTGCAACTTCAACATTTCCTTCAACTATCTTAAGGCTTCCATTGTTCTCAAAAGCAAGTTCTATTGAATGTTCCAAGTTTATTTCTTCATATTCTTTAACTTCTATTGCATCAATAAGTTTAAATTCTCTATCAAAATCCATTCCCAATGTGTTCCTGAAACTCATCTTTTGTAAACCATAATACATTCTAGCAGTTTCATGACTACTTTGCGCTTGGGATAAACTAAATTCCAACCCAAGCAATTGCTGCTGAGAAATCATTCCTACCTCATATCTTAGTTTTGCATGATCATATTGTTCTTGTGCCAAAGCTAAGTTATCCTCAGCTATTTTAAGTTCTTTCTCAATTTGGAGTAGATCAAAGTATGCCTTTTCAACATTATACCTTACTTCATTCTCCTTCATCTCCACGTTCCACTTGGCTGTGTCAAAACTTAGTTCAGTAGCAAGTCTGGCTCCTCCATTACGTATGAATGCTTTATTCACAACTGCATCCGGAATAACTCTTCCAAATGCATCTCTTACAGAAATATACTGAAGGTTATCTTCTCCCCTGTCAATCCCTCTGATATTGTCATTGTACACCACTTCTGCTTTAAGTAGCTCCAATCTTACAATCTCCATATCCTTGCTGTTTTCAAGAGCATAGTCAATTGCATCCTGAAGACTCAGTTTCAAAACTGGCTTTTCTTCCATTTCTTCTTCAGGTACTATCTCATCAGAAATTTCTTCAGTCACTTCAACTGGTATCTCTTCAGCAAAAACCACAGTCCCACTAAACGACATCAGTGCAAATGATATCATCAGTCCAAATATTATAATATTATTCTTCATTTTATTCCTCCCCATTTATGACATTCAGTAATATTTATATACCTGAATTATATCAAATGAAACATGGAAAAGAAAGTGACTTTATAAACGAGCAAAAAAAGAACCGGTTACCCGGTTCTTTTTTTGCTCGTTCTGTAATTTTAACTTATTACTACTCTGCTACAGTTACTGATGTAACAACATTATTTACTATTACAACATTAACTGGAGTTTTTGGAGCTGCTGCATACCCTTGTAGTGTTCCAAGCGTAGCTTGTCCACCATACTGATAAGTTACGCTAGCGACTACAACATAAATTTGTCCATTGACGCCACCAACTTGATATGCAGCTTCTAGAACTACATCCCCAGGTGCTTCAGGTGTAACTTGTGCTTCATCAGTAACAACTAGATACTTAACAAATACTGTTCCGTTTGCAACATTTCCTTCGTAGTAAACATTTACAGTATCGTTATTATTAACATCAGAGAATCTGATAGTCTTAGCTGTTCCAGTTACATCAGCATCAAGTACAACTGCATCATCTAGTTCGTAAACTAGCGTACCTGTACCTAGTGTAAATGTCATATCTCTTGCATCTTTTACTTTGAATGCTCCACTTGTAGTGTAGCCAATCAATTCACTGTACATACCAGTTGAATCATATGGAACTATTGAATCAATTTCATCCATTTCTTCATTTATCATGAATGAAACAATGTGACCTTTATCTATTGAAGAATAAGCATCACCTTTATCAACAACAAATACATATGATGTTCCTGCGATATTCATTGTAAGCTCATAATCATCACCGTTTGCAAGATCTCTTACTCTAGTTATTACACCAAAATCTGCACTATCTGTAGTAGCATCACTTTCGTAAACTACTATATAGTCAGCATAAACGCCTTTAGCTGAGAAAACTTGGAATTCAGTTACTTCATCGAAATACTCATCTGCATCAGCAAGAGTGAATACTTCATCTAGATCTTCCAATTCATCAAGTAGGAAAATTACTGTACTTGACTTAAGTCTAAATCCACCAGCAAATCTGTCAGTTATTTCAAACGAAACATTAGTTTCTCCAGCAGGTGCTGAAGATTCCAAAGTAGCAAACTTATCAAGGTCACCATCTTCATCCACTGTATACTCAATTACTTGATTAACTTCTATTGCTGTAAATGTTGCACGAGTGTATCCAGAATCTTCTACTAATGATTCACTAGCATCAAAAGATACGTCTACTCCCTCTTCATTTACACCTTCAAGAGGTACATAATATTTGCTTGTTCTAAGATCTTGATAGAAGTCAGCTTTTAGTTCAAGAATCATACCCATTGTTGAAGTTTTAGCAGTTCCTTTTGATCCTGAAATTAGAACTACGTCTCCATAGAAGTCAAAGAATATTTCTACATCATCCGCTTCATCAACATAGTCAGCAAGAACACCCGCATCAACATCACCAAGTACTCCATCTTCAAGATATAGCGCTCCTAAACCAGAAATGCCATAAATAGTTCCATCCATTCTGAATGAACTAGTGTATGCTCTGTCAATAACTCCCATTTCGCTGTTGTTATATACAACCGCGAACTCTTCGTCGCTATTATAGAACACTACGTCGCCTTCCATGATTCCCTCAAGGCCAATAGTTTCTCCATCTTTAACGATAGTGAAGTCTTCAGCATCTAGTTCATCAAATTCGTCGAAAGCAATCAGAAGCTCATCATCAACTTCTTCAACTACGATAAAGTCAACAAAGTCAAATCCTTCTGCCCAAATTACATCTCCATCATCGTTGATAACAACTTTTGCATAATCTGCATCGAAGTCTTCAACATCTGCACTTTCACCGTTAAGCATAAGGTCAGCTCTGCCGTCTACTTCAAAATTATCATCAAGACCAATTAGCGTTATTTCTTCATCTGCATCATACTCAACAGCATCAAAATACACTGTCTCGTTAAGCTTGTATGCGATAACTAAGTCGCCATCTACCCAAGCCTTAATTTCAACTCCATTAACTTCATAGAAGTCAAAGCCATCCATTACATCATATGTGCCTGAATCTTCTCCAGTAAGTGTAATAGTATCTCTGCTTGAGCTGTATGAAGTTACTCTACCTTCAACAGTATCAAATCCCATTCTTTCAATTAAATATTGCTCATCTCCACCATGCTCATCGGAGCCTGATATAACCCACTTAGCGTCTGATCCAAATCCAACCTGAATCATCATTGGAATTTCAAGAGCATTGTCAGTGATTTGTGCTACAAATCCTCTAGTCGCCCAAGTTCCTTGAGTTCCCATTGCTCCGTCAAGAAGATCAATCTCATTAGCTACGATTAGGTAACCGAATGGATATCCACCTCTTGCTTGTGCCATTGGCTCATAGCCAAGTGCTCTTACTATCATAGTAATAGCTTCTTCGTACTTAACTGGAGATTCTGGAGCAAAAAGTCCATTTCCAATTCCTACTACGATTCCCATCTTTGAAGCTGTTCCAACATATCCTGATGCCCAATGCCATGCGGGTACATCACTGAATCCTGTTGGTAATCCTTTTGCTGCCATTGCTACGTTTTCCAAACCTGAAACTCTAACTGCAACAGCAGCAAATTCTGCTCTTGTGATAGTGTTATCTGGCTTGAAGGTTCCGTCTGGGTAACCTTTTAGGACATTCAGTAATTCTAGTCTAGCAACCGCTTCTGCATTCTCGTGACCTGCCATGTCGGTAAACTCATGAGCCTCTGCTGAAACGAAGCTGAAGCTAGTAAGAATCATTACTAATGCCAATACTAATGCTAAATGTTTCTTCATCAATAAAACCCTCCTTATAATGGATATTATATTTTCTGAAGGAATGAAGTATTTATGTCATCGGGTCATTCCCTCGAAACCCTTCTGACTCTTTCTGCAGAAAATGGTAAAATATTCAATCTACCATCATTCTACACTTGATTATAGCATTACACCACCCTTAAATCAAGATTAAGATGGTTGTGTAATGAATTTGTAATATAGGAAATGTCCCATATCACTTGCTTCATGTTTTTATTATACCACGGTAACTTTGATATTAACATTACAAGCGTGTTACATTTCCGGGACGGAAATGTAACAATGAACATTGATACCCTATCAACAAAACATATCAAAATCATAGATTTTGGATGTTTTAGTTGCCGGGCACTTACAATGAACAGTGAACAATCTGGCCACTACGTGGCAGTGAATGTTTAACAGTGAACAATTAACAGTGACCAGAGAACAATGGCGCTAATGCGCCAATTAAAAATTAGCAATGAATAGTGAAAATCCTTTGAAGATATATTTCCAAAGGATTTCAAGGCCTACTTATTCTTTTCTTTGTCTCTGTTGTTCTTGGCTGTAATTATTGAAGCTTGAAGGATCCTCAGTAGTTCCCTGGCATCCTCCTTAAGACTATTAGAAACGTCAGCTGAAATATACTCGGTCTCCTCCATCAGCTCCAGCCAGTACATTGTTTCACTGACTTCTTTCAAGGATATGCTCATTTTAGAGATAAAGTCATTCTTGCTTTGGGCAAAGCTTGCTTCGCGGATGTTCGCACCTATGCTTGTACCGCTACGCAAAAGTTGTTTCGATAACACATATTCCTTCTTCACATCACAGAGATGTTTATACAATTTAATGATTCTAACAGCAAATGATTTGCTTTTTATCATTGCGATGTTTTCTGTCACCAGCTTGTCCTCCTGTAAATTGTTCTTTATTCTCTGTTAATTGTTATTTAGAGTTTCAATTGCTCTTTGTAGTTGCAAATCATGTCCTTCTACGTTATCTACTTCAATATCCGGTTCAATTCCAATACCGTGTATGCTTCGGTATTTCGGTGTGAGGTATTCAGCTGTTGTCATTTTAATGAGGCTTCCGTTCTCCAAAGGTATGATACTTTGGACTATACCTTTGCCAAATGTTTTCTTTCCTATTATAGTACCTGCATTTCTGTCTCTTATTGCTCCTGCAAGTATTTCTGAAGCTGATGCACTGTTTTCATTTACAAGGAGCACTAGGTCATAATCCGGAACACTATTATAGGAAGAGTAAGTCAAAAGAGCTGAGTTTTTTTCCCTTATATGGACTATAGGTCCCTGTGGGACGAACTCTTTTGCGATCTTAACTGCCTGGTCCAAAAGCCCACCTGGGTTGTTTCTTAAATCAAGTATGATTTTTCTTGTATTTGATTTATTGAATTGACCGAGTGCTCTTCTAGTTTCGATTGCAGCTGTCTGGCTAAATTCGCTTAAATTGATATATCCAATTCCTTCTTCTATCTCACTGTATGCTACTGGATTAATTATAATCTCATCTCTAATAATCTCAAAGAACAGAATCTCATCTACACCAGGTCTTTTTATTCCAAGTCTCACTGCTGTACCCTTAACACCCTTTATCATGCTGGAAGCTTCCGTCAAGGGCATATCTCTTGTATCAATTCCATCTATTGAAATGATCACATCTTCAGCGATTAATCCTGCCTCTCTTGCATTAGCTCCTTCAATTGTCTCTACTATATTAATGTAGGTTTCTTGCTTCTCAATATATATTCCAATCCCAGTGAAAAATCCCATTAATTCCATATAAAGTTCTGATGCTTCTTCTGGAGTGTAGTAATCACTGTATGGATCAATTGCCTGTAGCATTCCCTTAAGCCCGCCTTCAATTACTGCTTTATTGTCTAGTTCAAGAGGGTATGCTTCCTGAATGAAGTTGTAGACTTCAGTCATCAGCTCCATGTCCGCTTCTGTTTCAAAGGATTGAATGTTGCCCAATGATGATTCCTGGGCGAATACTGTTGTTGGTATTAGTAACGATACTATTAGTAGTAATGTTAAAAGTTTTTTCATTTGGCACCTCCATTGTTCAATTCAAAATTCAAAATTCACAGTTCATACCCTATCAATGAAATATATCAAAATCATAGATTTCGGATACTTCTATTACTGGGCACTTCGCAATTTACAAGAGTAAAGCTTTGGGTCTTAGATTTCTCGACAAGCTCGAAATGACAAATTCTTCACTATTGTTCATTTTTCATTGTTATTTGTTCATTGCTTCTATCTTATCATATCGTTTTCCAGTATATAATTTGATAATGTTATTTCCTGTAATGCTCTGTTGCTTAGATTTATGAATTTATTAATTTCGACTGGCTCTCTTGTTCCTCGGTCAAATGCTCTGCTGTGTTCATATATCTCGTCCCTGGACATTTCAAAGACTTCTTCTTCTGTTATTGCTGAACCTGACTTCATAAAGCTTACAGGATAGACTACATTCTCCACCTGAAGATTATTCAGGTCTCTACCAAATATTATACCCCTATCTATCGGATAACCCATAATATTTGCTATTGTGGGATAAAAGTCTATTTGACTTCCAAGTTTCGAGATAGTCTTGCCTAGCTCTTCACCTGGAATATGAATAACAAGTGGAACATTCATCATATGGTCAAAGTCATATTCTACTCCAAGGTATTCTGTCATCAATTCCTTGTCTATTTCATTTACGGCATTCAGCCCAAAGTGGTCTCCGTAGAGCGCAAAGACTGAGTTTTCAAGTAGTCCTTCTTTCTCAAGGTTATCAATTAATTTTCCAATCTCTCTGTCCGTGTAATTAATTGATTGAAGATAATCACCGAAGATTGTTTCGTCATGTTCAGGTTTTAGCTGAAGATATTGATCCTCTTCTGGCATAACAAAGGGAGTGTGACTTGTCAGGGTTACCATAAAAGCATAAAAGGGATTTTTATCCACTTGGTCAAGTTCTTTTAAATATTCTAGTGACTGGTTAAAGAAATCTTCATCTTTCATTCCAAAGCCTACTTCTTCCTGAAACTGGAAATTGTCCTCTGCAATAAATCTTTGAAAGCCTTGATTGACATATGCTTCTTCCCTGTTCCAGTATTCTCTTTCGTTACCATGAAATGACCATGCTGTATATCCATTGTCTCTCAGAAGCCAAGGTAGTCCATAGTAGCTGTTCTCTGCATATTCCATATATGTCGGTTTTCCGATGGATGGATACAGGGAATTATTTGATGCAAATTCAGCATCTGAGGTATTCCCCTTTCCCACCATCTGAAAGTAATCGTCGTAGTATAGCGTTGACTGATTTTTAATAAGCTTGTTGATGTTTGGAGTTATCTCCTGTCCAAGATAAGTTCTTCCTATTACAAACTCCTGTAGGGCTTCAACCTGGATTACAATAAGATTCTTTCCTTCTCCTATTCCAGTGTATTCCCCTTCAATAAGGGTTTTTCTCATTCTTACTCTTTCTAATCTATCTTCCATTGTAAGAGCTTCTGCTGCTGCTTTGTGTTCTCTAACAATACTTCTTCCAATGTCTATTGTATGATACATGTATAATTCCTGTGCTGCCACTGATGTTAATTGTCCTGTATAGCCAAAGTATTGTATCAACAGTGCAAATGCTACTACTCCAGATACCAAAACACCTTGTCTGTACTTGAAAGGAATCTTCTTTTCAGGATTGTAGTTTCTTTTTACTCTTTTAAAGTAAAAATATACAATTGGCAGCTCCATAAGGAGTGCTATCTTCTTAAAATCCAGAAGCATCTCCAAATTATCCCCTACTGTTGCCAGCTGAGGGATTTGTCTGATCACATGGACAGAGGTCAGATTGTTAAACTGAGTAAAGTATGCACCATTAACCAGCATAAGAAGAGATACAAAGCCGTAAAAGCCAAAAATATATGAAAATCTTCTTTTCTCTTTTATTCTCTTAAGAAGTTGCAAGATTACTACACTTACAAAGAAGCTTATAAGTATTACTCCTATCCTATTGTGTTCTACTCTTATTACACCTGTATATATTATAAATTTAATTAATAGCAATATTTCTAGCATTTTGATGTCACTCCTGTTTTGTACTACATTCATCTCATGTTTCATATACCCATTCATGCACTATGAATTCTTACGATATAATTACAAAAAAGAATTAGGGTGTACACTACTCAATATAGTGTACACCCTGAATGATTTTTCTTCAACTTCTGTTACTTATTCTAGAATCCTTTTTTCTTTTTTAGAAGTATTCCTACTGCCATCAATAGTGCTCCAAATCCTGCCATCTCTCCTGCTCCAACTGATCCTGTATCTGGTAGAGTTGGTGCTGCTGGTGCTGCCAAAGGTGCTGGCTCCTCAAATTCTTCCATTTCTGGTTCTTCTGGAATTATTATTGGTTCTTCTTCAACAACCACAGGAATCTCAATTTCAGGTTCTGGTTGTATTGGTGCTAGTGGTAGTGGCTCATTGATTTCTTCATCGTCATCACGGGTTGTTGTTCCACCGCCTCCACCAGCGGAGGTTACTGTTAGAGTTCCATTTATATAAGTGATTTCATAATTATCAGTTGATTCAACTTCACCGAATGATACTAGCACCGCATTGCTTGGTATATTAGGACTTGAACCGACTGCTGTCTGTGAACCTACAACTGTAACCTCTGTCAGCTCATCATTCTCTGCTAAACTCCCGTTAGTTATTGAGTAATTAGTATTTGTTAGTGGTTGTCCATTAAATGTCCTACTTGAACTTCCAGCAGTTATAGTCATTGGTCTTTCTGTTATCTTTACATCTGCACTTGCAAATGAATCATCAAGATTATTGTTATATGCTTTGACATAGACTGTATAGTTACCTGCATCCCTAAATCCAGGTAGACTTTCAGACCACGTTTCATTATCTGTGCTGAATTCCAAAGAGTCAAAATCTGATTCATTTGTTACAGAGATACTATGATACTTTCCATCATATACATCTTCATAACCATTAACTTCCAATTTAATGCTATCAGCACTCGTTATTGTTAATTGTCCTTTTTCAAAGGTTATCTTGTAATTATTCGAACTTACTCCTGATGGTGTAATGTCGTATATTCCAAGTGCTTCTCCCACTTCTCTATCGAAGTTTATCTGTCCTTGAAGGTCTGCTAGGTCTTCTCCATCAACAAACCCACTAATGGTTGCAGTTAATTCTGGGTCTGATTCTCCATAAATCTTTGATTTGTTATCTGCTGTTATTGTGAGATTTACAGGAGTCACTTTCAATGTTCCTTCAACCTTGGATATATTATAGTTGCCTAATGATGTCCCATCATCCAAGGTATATGTGAAGGTATTTTCGCTGTTTCCCACTTCTGTCTGACTTCCTGTTACATCCCATGTTGCTCCTTCGCCTGTTACAAATCCATCTCCTGATTCTGTCGCAGTGTCATTTTCTAATGCTGTACCATCATATGTCTTGCTGTCAGTTGCTGATGTCAATGTTAGGTCTCTCTTGGTTATTGTTACGGTTCCTATATCTGTTCTGTCTTCGTATCCCGTTCTTGTAACTTTTACATCCACTGTATAAACCCCTACATCTGTGTAGGATGGATTTGTTGTGGACCAATTATCGCCACCATCTTCACTGTATTCTATTGTATCTTCTAGAGCTAGATTTGTGACGTCTATACTATGTGCTTGTCCATCATATTTATCATTATAGTTTGTTATACTTAATTCTGATCCCGTTGCAGATGTTACTGTTAGAATTCCTTCGACTTTATCTATATTATAGTTACCTAATGATGTTCCTTCATCCAAAGTGTATGTGAAGGTATTTTCGCTGTTTCCCACTTCTGTCTGACTTCCTGTTACTTCCCATGTTGCTCCTTCGCCTGTTACAAATCCATCTCCTGATTCTGTCACAGTGTCATTTTCTAATGCTGTACCATCATATGTCTTGTTGTCAGTTGCTGATGTCAATGTTACGTCTCTCTTGGTTATTGTTACGGTTCCGACTCCTACTCTATCTTCATAGTCTGCATTCTCCACCTTAACATCTACAGTATATTTTCCTACCTCAGCGAATGTTGGATTAGTTGTTGTCCATGTGACTCCACCATCATCACTATAGCTTACTGTATCACCTGTAATTATATTGGTAACCTCTATACTATGTGCTGCTCCATCATACACTCCAGTATAGTTTGAAATTTCCAATTCTTCGCCAATAATTATTATACTAATTGAGCCATTATCACCTATATTGTGTCCCCCGGCTCCTAAATTAACATAAAGGCTAAATTGCTCTTTCAAATCTTCAATACTTACCTCTCCAAAATCTGCTACAAGCCATTTGTGTGGAGAGCTATCCGAAGTATAGTTGTCTGCTAAAAAAGTGTTGGAATTAACCCTGATTGCTGAATCGCTTGTTGAAAATGTTTCATATCCATCAGCTGACATCCCATTCAATTCAACCTGAGATGGGTTCTTGGTATGATGAATAGAAAAAGCTACGAGCAAATCACCACTATGATCAAACCAAAACGCTGGGATTGTTGATAAACTATTTGTTGAACCCTCAATTACAAAGTCATCACCATGAAAATAAATTTCAGATGCGCTAAAAACATTCGATGAAAGATCAGCCCCAAAACTAACCCCCATACTCATTAACATTGAAAAAACTACTAAAAAGGTCAAAAATCTCGATCTCGTTTTACCCATTTCCTTATCCTCCCTTAACCAAATTTCCTTTTGCTATCATCCTTTTCATCATTGCCAAACCGGTGCTTTGTATTCCTAGATGATTCTTCCTTGTACCTTGAAATGTCTGTGTAAACCATCATAAGGTAATCTCTTTCATCACTATATAGGGTTACCAGATACCATCTGTTTTCTTCCTCTACGTAATGTTCGAATTTTCTTCTTGTCTTTGGAAGCATCTGGTAATGAAAATCTTTTAATCCTAAAACTGGATTTTCCATTTCAATAACCATGTTTCCAAGTTTCTCTCCTAAAATTCTGTCGGAATTCATCCCAGTTGCAAAATAAAAATTATCACTAACCTCCACCAAAACGTAATCAATAAATCGGCCTCTTTCATTTATCAATGCCTTAAATCTTATGAAAAAGTCGTTTTTTGAAGGGTATTCCATAACCATCGCCCCCTTCTCTCAGGATTATTTCTACTTCTATTTCAAATATACCATTAAGCAATTTTATTTCGCGTTTATCTCAGTTTTATTTCAATTTTATTTTGATTTTATTAAAATTGACGAAAAAAATAAGCTCTTGCGAGCTTATCCAATGATTAAGGTTATATTGAAGGGTCTATTTATTGTTAAAATCCAAATTTGTTTTGTTTTCTATTGGTATAAATTTAAATGACATATCAAATAAATTTCCATTGTTTGTCTTAAGATAATTCTTAATTCTATTTTCTACAACCTTGATTCCACCATTCCTAACTTCGGGAAGTAAAATCAGAATCTGAGAATCATTCCACAGTGTGAAAATATCACCTTTTCTTAGGGTGTTTTGGAGTACCTTGGTTATGACATCTTGCCACTTATCTATGCTGTCCACTTGTGATTCATCAAGTGTTATCAAGCTGATATAATCATCATCCTCCTGATCAATCTTTCTTCTTCTCTTGTGGCTATTGTATAAAAGTTTGAAGTACTCTGATTCACATTTGAGAGGACCTGTTACTCCTGTCTCATCAAGTTTTCTATTTATATCTTTCACTGTCAGTTCTACCTTGTCGGTCGAATAGCTTTGTATTTTTCTTTGTATTTCTCTTATTAATGAGGTAGTGGTTATTCCCATTTCCTTCTCAAATGCCACCTGCATAAACTCCAGGTGATTATGGGCATTCTGTATTTTACCAAGTCTTAAAAGACTTTCTATTAGAAATTTATGAATCTTTTCTTCGTATGGCTCAATTGTTATTGCCTTTTCACACACCCTTACTATTTCTTCATCTCTTCCTTTTTCTGAACAAAGATCTACAAGTTTTTCCAATGTCTTTACATAAATACGTTTGTAGTAGCTTCTGACTGGTACAAGCCAGATTTCATAAGAATTCTCTGCAAGATATCCTCCTCTGTAAAGATTGATTGCATTTCTATATGCAGTCAAAGCTTTGTCATGGTCAATTTCCAGCTCTTCGTCTCCTTTTTGAATCCACGATTCCAATTCATCAGTATCAAGGACTACATTTTTACCAACTTCCAATGTATAGTAGCCATTGCTAAATGATATTGTAAGGTAGTCATCTTCTGGCAGGATTTCCTTAAGTATTTGTCTTAATCTGAATATCTGTCCTCTGATCATATTCTTAGGGTCCATGGAATCCTGGTCCTGCCAAAGGTTCTCGATTATAACCTCTGGTAGAAGTTTCTTGTTCTTGAACGTCAAAAAGTACTCAAGAAGCTTGAAAAGCTTGTATGAGCGACTTACATCCTGCATTATGGATTTTCCTTCCATTAACATATCAAAGTCCCCAAGTGTTGTAATATACAGCTTCATAATCTCACCCACCCCTATAATTATTACTATACCCAAATTATGGGTATTTGGTCAAGTTTTATTAAATTTTTTCAAATTTTTTTGTCAATTATAGTGACAGGTCAGCAGAAAGTGGAAAGCTACAAGTAGAAAGGAAAGGATTATTGGAAAGCTAATAGTTACTATCTAAGAAGTAAGAGTTAAAATCTAAAAACTAAGAAGCTAGGGTCATAGCTTTGGGGTTCAAGGCTCTTCACGATGTTCATAGTGACAACCATTAAAGAAATCCGATTGGAACATTTTTTGAGGGCATTACTTAGCCAAGCGGTTTTGAGAGGTCCGAAGAAAAATTGTTGCCGAGGGTTTCTGGGGTATTTGATAGTCTTCGAAGGAACTCCTCCTGAAAAAATAGATTCAACAATTGTTGCATTGTTATGTTTTCTTCTTTAGCGCGGTTTCTTAATCTAGCTAATATGGATTCTGCATTGTTTACACTCACAATCTCACCCCTATGTATGTTTGGACTTTGTTTCTTATATTAAGAATTTCTGCATATTCAAACAGATTTCGAATAACTTTATTGGGATCTTTAATGTATGATTCGATGGCTGATGAAAACACTTCATAATCTATTTTTTTCTCAAATCGGAGAACATCACAAATTGTACGGTCCCGACTGAAAATCCTGATTTTTACGTCATCAATCTCAATTGTTTCCAATCCTACTTCCAAGAATCTGGACTCCATAAAAAAGGGCTTGACCATTGGGTATTCTATATCGTATTTTGTTGTTTTACTGCTTCTATCAACAGCAATCTGAATTTCCCGTGGAACCCTATCAATATAGCCATAGTAAAAAAGGGCACTTTCCAGAAATATCACCGAATCAGGAAACAACCTTGCAACCATAACATGATCGTTAGGGATATATTCTGTCAACTCATAGTACCCGTACTTAATCTTTGAGATCCTTCCTTCTTGAACCATACTTTTTATCTGCCTGCTAGACAAACCTATTTCTTTAAGCTCAGAAGTCTTCAGAACGCCTCCATGAAGCTTAAATTCCTCAATAATCCTTTCCATATTTTTCATATTTGCACCCCTTGGACTGCGTTTGTTTTTATTTGCAGTCTTTTAAGTGCATTATACCTTTAATGTACGAGAATTGTCAACCCAATTCACAATTCTCAATTCACGATTCATACCCTGTCGATGAATTTCTATGAAATCAGAGATTTCATGAAATTCTATCGCTGGGCACAAGCAATCATAATTGAAAAGAGAGATCCCTCCACTATAGGTCGGGATGATAAATGTTAGATTTCTATACCTTGGTCGAACAACCTGTCAATGAGTATATCAAGTCTTAGCTTTTGGATATTTCTACTTCCTAGACACTTATAACAAAGATTCGGAACCATATAAAAATGACCAAGCTTCTGTTGCTCTGACAGAAGCTTGGTCATTAATAAGCTAAGGTTTTTGGTATTATTTATTTTCTAGTTCCTTTTTCTTAACATATATCCCAGACCCATCATTATACTTCCAAATAAACTAGATACTGAAGAATCTATTGCCCCTGTTGCAGGAAGTGTAGTTGGTGATGATTGTGGTACTTCTTCCACTATTTCTACTACCACTTCTTCATCTTCAACAGGATCTTCATTATCAATTACAGCTTCTGGATTACCTTGCGGAGTTTCTTCATCAATCTCTTCAGTTATTCCTCCAACATCGTCGTCTGTCGGATCGTCTGTTGGGTCATCTGTTGGTTCATCTGTTGGTTCATCTGTCGGTTCGTCTGTCGGTTCATCTGTTGGTTCATCTGTCGGTTCATCTGTTTCTTCATCTGTCGGTTCGTCTGTTGGTTCATCTGTTTCTTCATCTGTAGGTTCATCTGTTTCTTCATCCGTTGGTTCATCTGTTGGTTCGTCGGTTGGCTCGTCTGTTGGCTCGTCTGTTGGTTCATCTGTTGGTTCGTCGGTTGGCTCGTCTGTTGGCTCGTCTGTTGGCTCATCTGATTCATCGTCTGATTGCTCGTCTGAATCATCGTCTGCTTGCTCGTCTGAATCATCGTCTGCTTGCTCGTCTGAATCATCATCTGATTGCTCGTCTGAATCATCATCTGATTGCTCGTCTGTTGGCTCGTCTGTTGGTTCATCTGTTGGTTCGTCGGTTGGCTCGTCTGTTGGCTCGTCGGTTTCTTCATCCGTTGGTTCATCTGAATCATCGTCTGCTTGCTCGTCTGAATCTTCGTCTAATCCTTCATCGCTTCCACTATTTCCTGAACTCTCATCTGACTGATCATCTGATCCTTCATCTGAACTTAGACGATCTGGTTTTCCCCTTCGATTCTCTTCTCCTTCTTGACCAACATTCTCACTAAAGCTTTCAACTCTAATCTCATCATTATAATTGAAAGAACTTGCTTCTACTTCCGTCATTGGATTCATTAACCTTGCTGCAATCAACGCAGCCGCCAAGGTTCTTGTAGCTGATTGTTTAAGCAAGTTCCTCTTTTTTTCTAGATTCCTATTATATGCTTTATTTGATCTTCTTAAACTGTTCGATAAACGCTTAGACATTTAAAACCCTCCTTATTATTTAATCGTTAATATAGTATGTTAAATAGTAAAACAATATATTTACATTGCTCGTTGATATTGATTATTATTATCATTTATACCATATGCTAATTTTATTCTTGTTTTATGTCAATTTTATTTCAGTTTTATTTCTTAACAATAAAATAACAATAGCTTCTTATAGTTTTGAAGACTACTGATAGTGTAAAAATCTGTGAATACAAAAAAATACCGGGAGCAATCATTTTTCTGATTGCTCCCGGTATTTGCTTAAGCTATAGTATTATACTAAATTTCTCTTAACTATTTCATTGACTACAAAGGTTGCAACATCCTCTGCGTAGCTTCCCGAACCGAAGCCTGCATCATAACCAAGCTCTTTTGCAAGCTCATGGCTTAGTCTTGGTCCTCCGCATACAAGGACTATCTTGTCTCTAATTCCTTCAGCCTCTAGTAGTTCCACTAGTTCTGTAAGATTTGGGATATGAACATCCTTCTGTGTTACTACCTGTGATACAAGAAGTGCATCTGCCTTCATTTCAATAGCCTTTGCAACGAGCTCCTCGTTTGGAACCTGGCTTCCAAGGTTGTAAGCCTGCATTCCTTCGTATCTTTCCAGACCGTAGTGTCCTGCATAGCCCTTCATGTTCATGATCGCATCGATTCCTACTGTATGGGCATCTGTTCCTGTACATGCTCCAAGAATTACAACATCTCTTTTTATATTGTCCTTGATAAAGTCCTCAATGTCATGGTGTTCCATTACTTCAACATCCACCTTGGGAACCTCGATTGATGAGTAATCAACTGAATGAACAGTTTTTCCATACATTACAAAGTATGTGTAATTAATCCCAAGATCATGGGAGTAAACTACTGCTGGCTCTTCAAAACCCATTTTCTTGGCCAACTGTCTTGCTGCTTCGTTTGCTTCATCGCCGTATGGGACAGGAAGACTGAAACTTAACTGAACTGCTCCGTCATTCATTGTATCTCCGTAAGGTTTTACGTTTGTAAGGTCGACTTTTTGAATTTCACTCATTATCTGTCACCTCCAAGCATCATTTGGATAAATGGATTGAAGTATCCTGAGTCCTTCCTCGCAATACCTGCAAGTCCTTTTCCTCCGGTTCTCATACGTCTTACTCCACCGAATTTTCCTTGCTCAATTGTTTGGAACAGGCCTTCTCTTTCAATCTGTTGAAGAAGACCGCTTGCTTCTTCTAGAACTGAATGAGCTCTTTTCTGGATTACTCCATCTTTCTTGAACTCTATCTCATCACTTAGGTGTCTTGCGTTGTTGAATACATATTGTGCATTTTCAATTGAAAGGTATCTGTCGTGAAGATGTGGCGTATGGATTGCCTCTGTAAGCATTCCCAGAAGCTGAATCCCCTGATTTGTCATTACTGATACCATATTAAACATTGCATTTTGTACATGTCCTTTATATATGTTTCCTGTCATAAACTTAGTTGGAGGCATGTACTTAAGTGGTGCATTAGGGAATATCTCTCTTGCCATCTGAGCTTGTGCAAGCTCTAGAAGGAAGCCGTCTTCGAGAGTTGGTTCCATCTCAAATGCATGTCCAAGACCCATCTGCTCTTCTGGTAGTCCTGCCTTAAGTGCAAACTGCTCGTTTATAAACTGGGATGCAAGTACCGTGTGTGCTGCTTCGACTGCATCGTCAGTTGTTAGGTAGTTGTCTTCACCCGTGTTTATGATGATCCCTGCAAAACCGTTTATTACCCTTGAGAAGTACTGGTCAATAAGGGTTCTTTGCATGTTGATATCCCTGAATAGGATTCCGTAAAGAGCATCATTAAGCATCATATCCACTCTTTCAATTGCTCCCATTGCTGCTATTTCCGGCATACACAGTCCTGAACAGTAGTTTGTCAATTTGATGTATCTTCCGACCTTTTCTCCTACTTCATCAAGTGCTTCTCTCATAAGTCTGAAATTCTCCTGAGTTGCGTAGGTTCCTCCAAAGCCTTCTATTGTTGCTCCGAAAGGTACATAGTCAAGAAGCGACTGTCCTGTTGTCCTTATTACAGCTACAATGTCTGCACCTTGGGTTGCAGCTGCTCTTGCTTGAACAATATCCTCATGGATATTTCCGGTTGCTACGATTACATAAAGATTTGGTGTCTTGGCTGGCCCAAAAGCTTCGATATAGTCATCTCTTACTTTCTTGTTTGCCAGGATCTTTTCAACCATTTCTTGTGCTACCGTGTGGATTACATCCTTTATTTCCTGCTCATCCTTAGCAGGAAGTCTTGTGATGTCAACCTCACCTGCTGATATTTTTTCTGCGATTTCCTGTGGTGAGATTTCGAGGTTCAGCATTGCGTTTCCAATCCAGTATGCTGCTCCTCTTTCGAGTCCGCCTCCCTCGACGATATTGTCTACTACAACGTTTGGTAGTGGTTTTTCGATTTCATCCACTCCATCCACTCCAAGTAGTCTTACTACTGTTCTTTCTGTGGATACGGTTGTGTGTTCGTCTATGAAGTTTTGAATGTCTTCTGCGATGTTTCTTGCTGAGGCTCTGGATGCCTCTATTTTATTGCTGTCCAGATTTAGTTTTGACAAGGTATCAACTCCTTTCATACTAATTCACAGTTCACAATTCTCAATTCACAATGAAATGACAATTCACAAAGCACAATTCTCAATTCACAGTTCAAAATAAAAAGATTAGAGATAATTGAAAACAATTAATTAGCTAGTTCTACAACGCTTGTAATATATTCTTCCGTAGGTTCTTTTACATTATTATTGAGATTATTGTTCGCTGTTTTTACAATTGATGATAATATCCTGCAAATTTCTTTGCATTCAATTAATAATGATTGGTTATTAGTTTTATTTAGATATCCTGTGTCCATAAGTAATCGAATCCAGTATTCACTTTCATTTGCTTCTTTTAAAGCGATATTCATCTTTGAAATAAAATCTTTTCTACTTTGTGCTCTTAAACCTTCCATGACGTTGGCACCAATACTTGTGCCTGATCTTAATAATTGTTTTGATAAAACATATTCTCTACTTGATTCAAGATTTTTGTATGTTTCTACTATGCTGATTGCAAAAGTGTATGATTTCTTTTCAATTACATTATCTGATATACCATTCACTCCCTCTCATCAAATTGTGCATTGTGATCTGTGAATTGTGAATTACTCTTTTACTAAAATTCCTTCCGCTATCTTAAGTATCTCTGGTCTCAGTCCCATTATTCTTGCGATGTTTATTGCATCTCTTGGGATTCCCGTTGTTTTGTCGACTACTCTCAACCGGTAGTCCATATACTTGTTGATTATCTCCATTCCATCCCCTTCTGAGATTTCCTCTGTAAGGGTTTCAACATCAAGCTCTGAAAGTCCAACTACCTGAAGGTGCTGGATTCCTTCAATGTCTGCAACATTATCGTAATGTGTTGTAAGTAGTGTTATTGCCGGCTTGTCCATCAGATAGATTGCAATTGCCTTTGAAATTGCATAGCCTTCTTCTGGGTTTGTTCCCCTGGCAAGCTCATCTATTAAGATAAGTCCCTGCTCATCTGACCTTTTCATTGCATCGCTTACTACTTCAACTTCTCCTCCGAAAGTGGACAGTCCGCTGTCTGTTGACTGCATATCTCCGATTGATGACTTGATATAGTAGCTTAGTCCCAGCTCCATGGATTCAGCGGGAACATACAATCCGTAGTGTGCCATTGCCGCCAATAATCCCACAAGCTTAAGGCTTATGGTCTTTCCGCCCATATTTGCACCTGTAATACAGGCAACTCCTTCTCTTAGGTTAATACTGATTGGTGTGAACTTGAGGTTCTTTTCCTTTAGCAGGTCTTCAATCTTTGGATGCCTTCCCCTTTTTATGCTTATAACGTAATCCTCAATGATTGAAGGTTTTGCTGCATCCATATCAATTGCTAGTTTTGCTTTTGCAAGCACAAGGTCAAGCTTTCCAATTGCAAGCATGTTTCTGTAGAGTTCACGTCTCCGTTTCCCTACTTCCTTGGATAGATCTTCCCTGATCTTCATTTCCTCGCGTTCTTCCTTGTCCCGAAGGAGATCCAGTGTCCTTTCTGCTTTTGAAAGGTCATCTGTTGGAACTATGGTGAACTTAATATTCAGGTATGTCTCTGAAAAGTAGGTCAGGTAAGGATATGCCCTTATAGTTTTTAGCATTTCCTTGTTCTCTCTGTTTACAACTACGGTATTATCGGGTCTAAGATCCATTCCAAGATCTTCCTTGACCTTGTCCTTGATCCATTTCTTTTCAAGTCTGATCTGCTTGTCCGTATCCCTTTTATCTTTTCTTATGGTTGCCAGTTCCTCTGAATAGGCATCGTAGATATAGAAGGTTGCGATTCCTGTATCTTCTGGGTCAAGCAGATTTTCAAGCTGAGGAATCTTTTCAACTTTTGTTTCGGGAAAATCCGGTATTCCGTATTCGTCAAGAAGATCCTTTAAATGTCTTAGGTTGTAAAGAAAGTTCTTTATTTCAAAGAGCTCAACATCTGTCAGGATAAATCCATCCATTGCTCTCTTTGCGGATTGTCTTAAATCCTTTACATGGCTTAGGATATTGTTGAATTCTCTTCTGATTGTATTGTTCTTTACATATGGGATATAGCTCTCCAGCATATCCAACTGGTTTCTAAGGCCTCTCTCCCCACCTCTTTTATGGGGTTTCATACGACCTTTGAACATGGTTCCATATGGCGTAAGAACATTTATCTGATTCATAATATACTGGAAGTCCACTGCATTTTTTGTTCCCTGATCCATAAACATCCTATTCACCTCCCAGCATTATGTCCATTACCGGTATGTCTTTGATATATGTCTTCATTCGGTCAAGAAATTCATTTGGTTCAAAATAGTATCCTGCCGGTGCATATGGGTTGATTGTAACTCCAATGACATTGATTGGGTGAATGACTTTTATACTTATTCCCATCCTTAGAAATTGTAGGTAGTCTTTTGGTGGTATAAATATTTTGGTTCCATCTCCCACGACAATATCCACTTCCTTGTATTTTCTGGTGGTTCTTGTAAGATCCTCCAAGGTTCCCTTTACGAGAGATCCCGGTATAAGGAGATATCTGGAGTCTTCATCTAGGTACTCCCCAATTTTATGTCCCTTTCCAAGTGCTGTCTGTAATCCAATTTCTTCAGTATCACCGTTGTTTGAAACAACTGCAAGCTTATCCTCTGAGAGAAGCTCCTCCAAAAGAGGCTTATCCTCCTCATCCACCTGTGGCAAGGAAAGTATGCTTAGAACGTGCAGTGTTTCCTCCAGCACCCTGTTTACATCCCTTGAAATAACTGCACCAGTTGAAAGAATTGTTGCATCTGAAATCGTTGGTGCTGCCGATGACTTTCTGTCCAGTGCTCCGTCTATTATTACAAACTTTGCTCCAAGGTTTAGCATCATCTGGCACACCTGGTGTATATCCTTGAGGCTTTGGGGTCCAGCAATCTGAATATACCCCGGGGATCTGACCTTGCCGATTATTACCTCTCCAAGTGGCGTTCGAAAAGGCGTAACCTTCATGATTTCAATATTTGCATCTCCCATTGTAAGAAGTGCTGTGGTAGTTGCGACAATAGTGTTCTCCTCGGCAAATATTCTGGGCTTTTCAGTTTCAGTTACCCGGTCAAGTCTTTCACCGTCACGACCAATAGAGGTGAGTCCAAGCTGAACTCCCTCTTCCATGGCCTCTTCAATCAGGTGATTTAGTGTTACGGTCTTTCCCGAGTTCTTGCTCATGCCAATTATCGATAATATTTTATATTTGTCTCCTATAAGGTTGAGTAAAGACATGGCGTCTCCCCTTACTTATTGTAGTTTTTACTTCTTTCGTGTCTCTCCAAATAGCTTGGCTCAAGATTCTTGATTTCTGTTCCTTCCATCAGTTCTGCTACTCCTGATGATGTTGATTTCTTTTTACCCTGACATACATCACACTGGCATTCTTCCTCAAGATGGCTTGGCTCAGCGTATGTTGTAATTATTCCTTCGTAGTTTCTAAGGACAACCTTGGTTGGTGATTGTGAAATCATATACTGTGGCATTACAGGAGTCTTTCCTCCTCCTCCAGGTGCATCCACTACAAATGTTGGAACTGCATATCCTGAAGTATGTCCTCTTAGAGCTTCGATTATTTCAATACCTTTTGATACTTTTGTTCTGAAGTGCTCGATTCCCATTGATAGATCGCACTGGTAGATGTAGTATGGTCTTACTCTTATGGTTGTAAGCTTCTGAACAAGATCCTTCATTATATGTGGGCAGTCGTTGATTCCTCTAAGAAGAACTGACTGGTTTCCCAATGGGATTCCTGCATCTGCAAGCTTTCTACATGCTTCTGTTGATTCAGGTGTGATTTCTTTTGGATGGTTAAAGTGTGTATTTAACCAGATGGGGTGATACTTTTTCAGCATGTTTACAAGATCATCAGTGATTCTTTGTGGCATAACAACAGGAGCTCTTGAACCGATTCTTATTATCTCAACATGTGGGATTTCTCTCAACTTGCTGATTATATACTCTAGTCTGTCATCTCCAACCAGAAGTGCATCTCCACCTGAAAGAAGTACGTCTCTTACCTGTGGTGTCTTCTTGATATATTCGATTGCATTATCGATTCTGTCCATTGGCGCTCCTGAATCATTTTGTCCAGCGAATCTTCTTCTTGTACAGTGTCTGCAGTACATTGAGCACTGGTCTGTAATAAGGAAAAGAACTCTGTCTGGATATCTGTGTGTCAATCCTTCTACTGGTGAATCCGCATCTTCGTGTAGCGGATCTTCCATATCTGAATCGCCAAAATGTGTTTCCATTATTGTTGGAACTGCCTGCATTCTAACCGGGCATTTTGGATCTTTTGGATCCATAAGTGATGCATAGTATGGTGTGATTCCTACTCTAAACTTCTTAAGTACCTCGCTAATATCGTTTTCCTCTTGGTCAGAGAGTTCGATTATCTGCCTAAGTTGATCTACATCTGTAATTCTGTTTCTTACCTGCCATTTCCAGTCGTCCCAATCTTCCTGCTTTACGTCTTTCCATAATGATATGTCTTTATAGCTTCTCATGAAAATGCTGCCTCCTTTTAGTTGATGATAGTGAGTTCTTTTGTGCTATGCCATAGGTGTTTGCCCAGAGTTCTAGATTCAAGTCCGATACCCTATCAATGAAATATATCAAAATCTTAGATTTTGGATATTTCTATTGCTGGGCACGTTTAAAATCACGCGCTCGTTTTCTCCATTGATTCCTATGCCGCTTCGCTTGGAGGAATCAAAACACTCCGAACTACTTGCTGGATTTTGTAGTCGTTCTTTCATATGAACTCCTTGCCAAACTCCCTATGCCTCATAACTTTTTTGCTTTTCCTTTCAGCCTTCAGCTTTCCGCTTTCGGCTGATTACGCGTAAAGTTCTGTAAAAATCTTCCTAAGTGTTTCTGATTCTCTCATAAGTTCAAGAGAAATCGCTGCATGACCTTTTGAGTAACCGTTTCCTACTATCATGTTTACGTCTTTTCCTACTCCCTCTGCTCCTAATGCTGCTTTTGTGAAGCTTGTTGCCATTGAGAAGAAGTATACTGTTCCGTCATCCTTTGTAATAAGGATTGATGACATCTCTGTATTTGGAATGTTTACAGTATTAATTACTACATCAGCCATTTCTCCGTCTGTTACTGCTGCAATCTTTTCCATAACTTCTACTGCATTTGTTGCATCTGCAACTACATACTCATCTGCAAGGTTAGCTGATCTTGCTCTTTCAATTGTCTTTTCTCTGCTTCCTACGCAAATTACCTTGCCTGTTACTCCTGCTCTCTTCTTTGCTTCGTATAGACAAAGCATTCCCGATTTTCCTGTTCCTCCAAGAACTACTACTGTATCTCCTGGTTTAACAAGTTTTGCTGTCTGAGCTGGGGCTCCTGCAACATCAAGAACTGAAAGTGCTAGGTTCTCTGGCATATCTTCTGGAATCTTTGCATATATTCCTGATTCAAACAAGATAGCTTTTCCCTTTATATCAACTTGGTCGATTTCTTTTCTTATTTCTCCAAAGCTGTCTATTCTAAGTGGAGTTAGTGAAAGTGATACAAGTGTTGCAATCTTGTCTCCTACTTTAAGCTCTGTTTTCCCTTCAAGTGCTGGTCCGATTTCCTCGACAACCCCAATAAGCATTCCGCCTGATCCTGTTACTGGGTTCTGGTGCTTTCCTCTTTCTGCAACGATTTCCGTCATTATTTTCTTGATTTCTTCCAGGTTTCCGCCTGCCTGCTCCTTGATTTGTGTAAAGCTTGCTGAATCTACGTTTAAAGTCTTTACGTCAATAAGTATCTCGTTGTCGTAAATTTCCATGTCATTGTCAATTTTGAATGCTGGTTGAGGTAAAACACCCTTTGGCTCAATTACCCTGTGCGTTCCGTATGGACTTCCTTTTTTCATATGTACTCCTCCTTTAAACATTTTGTATATATTTATTGCAAGTTTCATGCCAACATAAAGTTTGTTAAAAAAATGGCTAATTCGAGGGATTAGCGGTTTTTGAAGGTTTTATTAATTAGGATTCATTGCCGATTTTTCGGCACTGCGTTAAAAAAGAAGCTGAGGAGATACCCCCAGCCACTAAAGCTTGTATTTACTTATCTTGTATTGCAGGGTCTGCCTTGGTATCTGAAGAAGCTCTGCCGCATGGGTTATATTGCTTTCGGTCTGGTTTAAGGCATCCTGAATCAATGCCCTTTCAGTTTCATTCACAACCTTGTTTAATGCCATTTCTCTGGTTTCAACATTTCTATTCACCAAATTTTTCTTTATCTTTGGAGGGATATGATCTTCCTCAATCATTTCAGAGTCATAGATACTCATTATTCCTTCTATAAGATGCTCCAATTCACGCACATTACCTTCCCAGGGATATTCCTTGAATATCTGTAGAACCTCTCCTGTAACTCCCTTTACTGACTTACCCATCTTCTGATTGAACTTTTCAATAAAGTAATGTGTAAGAATTTCAATGTCATCAAGTCTTTCCTTAAGTGGTGGAATATTGAAGCTTATAACATTGAGCCTGTAGTAGAGGTCCCTTCTCAGCTGCTTGTTCTGTACCGCAATCTCTGGATCTACATTGGTTGCAGTTATTACCCTTACATCTACATTCTTTGTCTTTGTGCCACCAACTCTTCTGATATTGCCATCCTGAAGAATACGCAAAAGCTTGGACTGTAGGTCAAGAGGCATTGAGTTAATCTCATCCAGGAATAGACTTCCTCCATCAGCTAGTTCAAATAAACCAGGTCTGTCCTCAGCTCCGGTAAAGCCTCCCTTGGTGGTTCCAAAGAGTATCCCTTCAAGGAGATTTGATGGAAGCGCCGCGCAGTTCTGGGTTATAAAGGGGTTGTGTCGCCGCTTGCTGCCGTTGTGTATGGCGTGGACAAATAGCTCCTTACCGGTTCCGGTATCTCCTGATACAAGGACTGGCACATCAGCCTCAGCAGCCTTTTTTGACAGAGCTTTAAGTCTTAGTATTTCCTTGTTCCGGCCTACAATGTCGTAGAATGTGAAGCTTGCTGATTCCCTTGACGGGTTTTTTGTTGTCTTTGTGCTGTAGAGCTGGTCTTGAAGGTCTACGATCTTTTCAGACAGCTCCCTCACCTGGGTAATGTCCTTTGAAATCTCAATTGCTCCAAGGATCTTTCCTCTGCTCTTAATGGGAATTGATGAGTTTATTGTTGTAATCTTCTCTCCCTTGTAATTTACAAAGGTCTGTTCCTTCCTTAGGATTGGTTCCCCTGTCCTTATTACGGTAAGAAGGGTGCTGGTCTCTTCGTTAAGGGATGGGTAGATTTCAATCAGGTGTCTTCCAACTGCCTTTTCAACGTCAACTCCGTCAATTTTCTGGGCAAAGGAGTTGTAGTATACAATTTTTCCCGATGCATCGATTATATGGAGACCCTCCTCCAGATAATCCAGAACTTCAATCATATTCTCCTTGAAAAAAATATCCTTCATATATATTCCTCCATGGTTTTTAGACGCCTGAAAATCGGCAGTTAGTGCCGAAAATCAGGCAGGTATGGATCCTGCCCGTTTTCAATATTCTCTACTTCATTAATTCATTTACTGTGTCAAGAAGAATCTGTGGAAGAACTCCAAATGAATAGCCCTTCTCAAGTCTCTCTGTAAATTTGTGTGCATCCTTTCCAAATGGTCCGATATTTACAACAGGAAGATTGAGTGCCTGCATATCATCAAGTGGCAAGTTGTACCTTACTCCAAATCCTGGCATATTAACTTTCAGTGACTCCACTGCTTTTTCTTCCCTTGGAGCTGCTGCATAGCTAAGGTCTGAAATATATGGATAGAACTTCTTGTTAACAATATTGTACTGGTCTCCAGCATTTGCTATTGCCTTGTCAACTGCACTGATCAGTTTCTTCTCTCTTTCATCTTCTCCTTTTACGAAGATATGTGGGTAATATGGTGGTGAGAAGTATGCGATTATTACAGGGTCCTTGTCTGACCACATGCCCTGAACCATTTCAACCAATCGAAGCGCAAAGATTCTCTCATCAACTTCCGCGTCATTCAAAAGCTCCGCTGATAGCTCTTCAATCCTCTTGTCAACTTCTTCGCCTTTTTCAGCCCTTACTTTTTCTAGAAGCTCTTCGTATGACATTACTCTTGTTTCCCATGGAAGCTGCTCGAATGGATAGTTGCTTTGCTTTGCGTATTCCCTGTATTCTGTATTCAGGCTGTCGATAACATTCTGGAAGGCCTTTGCAGCTCCATCCTTCATCTTCATCATTACCTGATCTGGGGTGGAGTTGTGAGTTGCGTAGTTGAAGTACAGGTATGCGTATCTTGCAATCTGTACTGAGTATTCAGTTTTTAGGTCCTGTTGTCTCAATGATATTGGAGGAAGTGACACTTCTCCGTCTGCATTGTCGCAATAGTCCATGTTAAGGTTGAATTCTCTTGTTATCTCTGATGCTATCTGGTTTGGATCAAGGCCTTTGTATGGCTCTCCAACGTGAGTTTCCTTGCCTGTTATATAGAAGCTTGGCATCAACTTTCCAACAGTCCCAACATAGATATATCTGGTTTCATCCCCAACATATCTTGGAGCGGAGTAGTCAGTATCAACAACTGCCAGGTAGTCATATCCCTTTTCCTTCCTCTGTCTCACAAGCTCTGGAACAACTGAAAGCATTCCTCCTGAGTTTCCTTCCTCGTCACACACTGCGGCAAAGATAAGGTTTCCTTCCAGCTCATCCACATTCTTAGAAAACTCTTCCATCATTGCCATAAGAGTAGCAACTCCGAATTTCATATCGAAGATTCCTCTTCCAAACAGGTAGTTTCCTGAGTCAAGGTCTTCCTTTGCTTCAGGTGATATTGTTACTTCCTTAAGTTTTTCAGTCAATTCATATGGCTTGGTTGCAAATTCCTTCAACTCACCGTAGTCACTGATTCCAACAGTATCCGTATGGCCTATAAATACCAGTGTCTTATTGTCGTTTCCTTTTTTCCCGTTGATTGTTGCCATCAATGATTTTCTTCCAATGGGGTCATCGATTGAATCTACAAATTTAACATTTTCAGGATTCTGCTTAAAATAATCCATCTCCATAAACTTGTCGTGCACCAATTGTACAACATTGTTCTCATCAGTAGTTCCCACAACGCTCAATACATTTGTAAGCTCAATTGTGAGGTCCTCGATTCTCTTTGTCATATCCATTATATAAATCTCCTCCTTGTTGGGTTCTATATATACTATATCAAATTGTCGTATTTTTGACAATCTCCATATAGAAAGACCCTACCACATATATTTATCCTAAAGCTGGCTTTTTACACAGGGAATATAGCCTATATAACAAA
This sequence comes from Soehngenia sp., assembly GCA_024637045.1. Classification (GTDB taxonomy): domain Bacteria; phylum Bacillota; class Clostridia; order Tissierellales; family Tissierellaceae; genus Gudongella. Next base: position 129,287 of record JAGXFX010000004.1, on the reverse strand, counting down.
AATCATCAATTAGTTAATTTTTGCACGGCTTTCTTTATCCTATCCATGGCTTCTTGAATCTGCTCGTAGGAACATGCATAGCACAGACGTACAAATCCTTTGCCGTATTTTCCAAAAGAATCTCCAGGAACTATTGCTACTCCTGCTTCTTCAAGGATATAATCACAAAATTTACTTTCATCCATTCCAAGCTCTTCTATGTTTATAAAAACATAAAAGGCACCTTTTGGTTCAAGTAGTTTTAGTCCCTTTACATCTTTTAATGATTCGTAAACCAATTTTCCTCTTCTTTCAAATTCCTTTAACATATCCTTTGTAAACTGATCTCCATTGTTGTATGCTTCTGCAGCTCCAACTTGAGCAAATGAAGTGGCACAAGTAGAGAAATTCTGATGTACCTTGTTCAAGTATTTCAATATCCATGCAGGTCCCATCACATATCCTATTCTCCATCCTGTCATTGAGAATGTCTTCGAAGATGAATTTACTACAAGGGTTCTTTCCTTCATACCATCTATGCTTGCAATGCTGAAGTGCTTACCACCAAATACAAACTGGTCATATGTTTCATCAGAAATAACAAGCAAGTCTTTTTCTATGGCAAGGGCTGCAATATCTCTTAAATCTTCTTCTTCAACAATAGCTCCTGTTGGATTGTGAGGAGTATTTACTAAAATTATCTTTGTTTTTTCTGTTATGCTCTTCCTTAAATCTTCTGCTTTAAGACTGAAATTATTTTCCATTTTCAATGGTACTTCAACTACATTTACATTAGCGATTATGGCTTGTTCTGAATATGCTGAGAAAAATGGACTCGGTATAAGTATCTCTTCTCCAGGTTCCATCATTGTTAACATTATTATTCCTATCGCCTCGCAGGCTCCTGCTGTTACAACAATTTCATCCTTATAACTATATTCCAAATTATAGTCTCTCTTGTATTTTCCCGTAATGGCTTTTCTCAAAGGTTCTATTCCAATCATCTCAGTATAATGAACAAATCCATCATCCAAGGCCTTTTTTGCAGCTTCCTTTGCAACTTCAGGTGAATCAAAATCAGGTTTCCCAATTTCCATATGGATAATTGACTTGCCTTCTGACTCTAACTGAAGTGCTTTTTGATATATGTCATAAAGGCCACCTTCAAAACCAAAGCCCTTTGATCTTTCATTAATTCTAATCATTTGCGTTGCCTCCTCTAAATTCTTTTATATAAAAGATATCTCTTCGTATTGATATATTTAATTTATTTGTAGTCTTTAATCCATCAAACAAGACTAACCCAACTCAGCGTATATGTATATGTATACACTGAACATTAAATTTTTTTATTTTTTCCCGGCTTTCACCAAAGCTGAGTATATGGAATTCTTTACGCCTTCAAGATGAGTTTCCATGCTTTGTACTGCTTCATCGACCTTCCCAGTCTCAATGAAGTCAATAATCTTTGAATGTTCATCCGTTACAGTCAGCGCTCTGTTCTCAAAGTTTGTAAAGAACAGATATCTTTTGTATGACTCATATATTTGATTTAGATATTTTATCAATACATCATTTCTGCTTATTCTGGCAATTGTCATGTGAATCTTTGTATCGATTTCAAGATAATATCTATCATCCAATACATCCTTGTTTATAATCTCATTTTGTTTTTGTATCAACTTGCGCAATTGAGTGATATCCTCTGCGGTTTGATTTTTACATGCCAGTCTGATAGACAATTTTTCCAATGAAAGTCTGATGTCATAGATATTTAAAAAATATTCAGTATTTAGCTCGGTTACATAGGTGCCTCTACCATTTAAATAACTAACCAGGCCTTCATAAGAGAGCTTTTTCAAAGCTTCTCTAATAGGTGTCCTGCTTATACCAAGCATATCTGAAAGACTGTCTTCCAAAAGAACTTCGCCAGGCTTTAAATCCAAAGATAGTATGTTTTCTTTTAGGGAAAGATATGCCTTATCAGACAATGTTCCCTTTGTTTTTAGTTTTTGTAAGGCCACATCTATTACCCCTTTCCAGACTATTCTGATAAAGCTACTATTCAAGTATACCTTCGACGAACTTTGATGTCAACAGATGAAATGTAATTCAAATTGTGCTCATTTATGATTTACATTCTACGCAACAACTTTTGACTTAAAGAAATCTCTCTGTCAATGGTTTGCTCATTTAAGATCAATAATAACATTTGACAGGGAGATTCAATTGAAAATCGTTTCGTGAAGAAAAAATTTTGATGCAGTCAATATTATATATTGTTTTACTCATTTATAAATATACTGCCTATGCTTCTAAATCGATACTTACTTACCCAACACTTCCTACTCCGAATAAGTTTGGTAAGAATAAAGATATCTGTGGAAAAAATATTACTAATAAAATCGATATTACCATTACGACCATAATATGCCACAAGTATGGGACAGTATCCTCAAGACCCATAATTGGATCTGTGACAGCCAATCCTGCTAAGGTAGATACTCCAACTGGAGGTGTTATATTTGCCAATGCAAAATTCATCATAAAGACGAGGCCAAAGTGTACAGGATCAATCCCGTAGCTTATAGCAATCGGCATGAAAATAGGCCCTAGAAGTATGATAATTGATGTAACCTCCATAACCATTCCAAGAGGTATAAGTATTCCAGATACAATCAACAGGAATGTAAGCGGAGTACTTGCATATTGTAGGAAGAAGCTTGCAACCATAGAAGGTACTTTTGCTACAGTCAATAGCCATCCAAAAGCGTTACTTACAGCAATTATTATAAGAATCGTAGCTGAAGATACTGTGGAGTCAAGTAAAATTTTGCCCATATTACTCCAATTTAACTCTCTATAAAATATAGCAAGAAACAACCCATATACCACCGCAACAGCAGCAGCTTCAGTAGAGGTGAAAGTTCCTGTAAATATACCTCCAAGTATTATCACAGGTGTCATAAGGGGTAAAAACGCATCTGCACAAATTAGTGCAAACTCTTTCAGTGAAGTTTTTTTGTTTCGAACAGTGCCAAATCCTTTTGATTTAGCCATGAAAGCTGCATAGACACTCATAAGTATCGCCAATAATATGCCAGGCAGGAACCCTGCCATAAACAGCTTGCCAATCGAAATGTTAAGGGTAACGCCAAGAATAACCATAGTTATACTTGGTGGAATTAGCATCCCCAGAGTTCCAGACGGTCCTAGAATTGAGGCAATAAATCCCTTGTCATAATTTTGTTTTTTAAGCTCCGGAGCCATGACTGATCCTATAGCAAAAGTTGTAGCCACAGTAGATCCAGAAACCGTTCCGAATAATGCACATGTTGCAATGCTAGTTATCGCCATACCGCCCGGAAGTCGCCCCATTATTGCGTCTGCTAACTTTAACAGCCGTCTTGTCAATCCTCCCTCGCCCATAATGTTTCCTGCAAGTATAAATAGAGGCAAGGCCAGTAGTGAAAATGAATTGACACCCATGAAAGCTTTCTGTACAACCATTTCTAAATCCCAGCCGTTTGCAAGTATCATTATGGATGTTGTTGTTCCCATAGAAAACGCAATTGGAAGACCTAGGAATATCAATCCTAGAAAAATAATAAGTATAGTTACTATCATTATTCTTGCACCACCTTACTACTAAGGATTTGTTCTTGTATCAGCACCAAAATAGTAAGGGCTGCTGTTATAGGTATAACCAAGAATATTAGCCCAGTCGACCATTGTAGAATTGGAGAAACCGTATTAATCGAAAGAATGGCTAGCCTGGTTCCATAAATCAAGAGTACTCCTTGGAAAAATATCCCCATTCCAAGAATAAAATATTTTACTATTTTTTTTGCTTTTCGAGGTAATTTATTTACAAAATAGTCTACCCCAAGATGCAGCCCTCTTCTAGTTGCAATGGCTGTACCAACGAATGTTGCATAAATTAGCACATATCTTGCCAATTCATCAGTCCATGGTACAGAAATTCCCAATCTTCTCGTTATAACCTGAACAAATATTAGAATAACAAATGCACTCATGCTTGCTATACAAATCCATTCGAGAAGTTTGAAAGATATATCAATAAATTTATTCAAATATTCCACCGCCTTTAATATCCAGAAGCATCTCTATAGATATCCATCAGCTCTTTTCCAAATACTTCCTCTTCCCATTTTTCGTAAACGCCACGGGTTTTCTCAATAAAGGCAGCCTTATTTACATCGTCATTTACTATCATGCCTTCCTGCTTCAACTGGTCGATATATTTTGATTCTTCTTGATCGTTGAAATCAGTGACTTTCTTTGCTGTAATTGCCGCCTCAGCTTCTATTATAGCCTTGTCTTCAGCAGAAATCTGATCCCACACTTCATCAGTGAACATCAGCATTGCAGTATTATAAAAATGTCCTGTTAAAGAAAGATATTTTTGCACTTCGCTAAACTTTGCTGCGACGATGTTACCAAGAGGATTTTCCTGTGCATCGACAACGTTTGATTGAAGAGCACCATAAAGTTCACTGAAAGATAATACCTGAGGCATTGCACCAAGAGCCTCAAACGTATCTACTCTCATTTTTGTTTGTGCAACTCTAATCTTGACTCCGCTAAGATCTTCTGGATTTACTATCGGTCTTATATTATTTGTAATATGTCTAAAACCCCACTCGATAAATGCTACATTATGAAGTTCATGTTCTGCAACGATTTTAGATATTTCATTTCCAAATTCGCCATTATAGGCATCTCTTGCATGCTGTGCATCTTTCCACATATATGGAAGATCCTCTATTGCAAGCTTCATATCAATACTCTGCATTGGTCCGACCATAAGGGCTGCTGCTTCCAGTGATCCCATTTGCATCTGCTCAAGCATCTCTGATTCATTGCCTAGCATATTGTTTGGAAAATCATCAATTGTAACTCTTCCCTCAGTTTTTTCTGTAACCGCAACTGCAAACTCGTGGATCAACTTCGATGATTCAGTTCCCTCGCTCATTGCATGCCCAAGTTTTATTGAGATAGGCTCTACATCAGTTGAAGATTCAGCTGGAGTTCCTGTTTCTGCTGCTTTTGGAGAGCATCCTGCTGCAAATACGATTAATACGATTGAAAGAACTAATAATAATACAATTTTCTTTTTCATCTTTTTTCCTCCTTTTTATTGTATATGTATACATATACTTTGCTAACTAACTATATACTCTAATTCAGTTAAATGTCAACATAAAGTTCATTTTTATTACTCTTGTTAAGTGGTCTTAAGTAAATGATTTAACTACAAAATAAATTTTCACAAATAGAATTTAGATAGAATCGGTTGATAATTACTCCTAAGTTCAATTTATGTACCAAATAAATCTGTACTAGTTTATTTATTTGTCCAGGTTTTCTCACCCGTTCGAAAATGTTTAAAAACGCATGCTAACATGACCATTTTTTCGGTATTAGATGTATTCATCAAACCATGACATTGGTCTGGTTCGATTAAACAAAAGCTGCCAGGACTTACTTTTACTTCTGTTCCGTTATCATTGAAAATTCCTTTACCTTCTAGAATGTGATATAATTCTCCTTCTCCATGATGCGTATGAATCCCTATACTGCTACCAGGATCCAATTCAACCATACCTAGCCAATTCACATCCTCAAATATAATATCTTCCATCACATTAAACATTCTGATGATTCCATTTCCCCCACGACGATTTTCGTATTCTACAAATCCATCTACTTTCTTAATCATATTTCGTCCTCCTCAAAACAAGTTTTAAATGTAATCTTCTGATCAGTTTAGTTAAGTTATCAATTTTCCGTATAAAAAAGTAATATTATTTAAATATACTGTATTTGTATACATATACTTTCTGCATTGAGTATATTCCCTCTAGTACAATTTGTCAATAATCAAATTAATATAATTGTGTTTATCTTTTGATAATGTCAGCTTATAATGTCCAATAATGGGCACAAAGAAAGCAGCATCGCCACCTAAAATAGTGATGCTGTTTTCTTATTATCCCACTCAGGGATGAATCCTAAATAATCTTTTGTCGTTTATCAGTGTTTTTATGGCATATTAATTGCACTTGTAGTGTAACTATAAATCTTTGGTCCGTAATGTAAAGATATTTTAGACTGTAGTAACATGGAATACGTATGGAATAATATCCTGGAGCTTCTTTCTTGCAAACTCCAACTTCTCTTTATCATCATAAAGACCAAATACAGATGCACCGCTTCCGCTCATCAAAGCTCCAAGAGCGCCGTTTTCTTCCATCATCTTTTTTATATCTCCAATTATTGGATTCTCAGGCATTATGGAATCTTCAAATACATTGAACATTCCATCTGCAAGGCACTTCTGGTCATCCTTTTCAATGCACTTAATTAAGCTATCCATTGGTTTTCTTATCTCTGGAATATTGAGCTTGCTGTATGCGTAGGCACTTGAAATTCCAATCCCAGGATTTGCAAGAAGTATGTGTTTATCCTTAAATGGCTTGAGGCTTGTGAGCTTCTCTCCGATTCCTTGGGCTAGGGCAGTTCCGCCAAGGATGCAGAATGGAATATCAGCACCGATTCTCTTGCCAATAGTCCTCAAATCATCACGAGAAAGTCCAAGCTTCCACATTTTATTAAGTCCCAATAGTACCGCAGCTCCGTTTGAGCTTCCTCCTGCAAGTCCTGCCGCTACTGGGATTACCTTGTGTATTTCAACACTGATACCTGATTTTGTTCCGGTCAGCTTCCTAATCTCATCCCATGCCTTGTGCACAAGGTTTGTATGGTCAAGGGGTACAAGACTGTTGTCACAGAATATTTTTACACCCCTGCCACCTTCATTTATTATTACCGTATCATGCAAGCTTATTTGTTGCATGATGCTATTAATTTCGTGATAACCATCTTCTCTTTTATATAGGACATCCAGTGCAAGGTTTATCTTGCCATAGGCATTCTCTTCAACTCTCAATGTCGATCGCTCCATTTTCTCTAGATTTAATACCAGATAATTATACCACAAAGACCGTTCCATATCATTTTTTTGCATAGAAAAACCTACCATAAGGTAGGTTGTCTTAAGATATACTAATAAGTCTGTCTGCTTCTTCGCAGATTGTTACTTCTACTGTTGATGTAAGCACATCAGAATAAGTATAAGATACCGTTCTCGTGCTGTCGTAATCGTTGCTTATCCTAACTACAAATAAGCTTGGGTAGGCTGATTCAAGTACTCCCTCTCTCACTGTTGTCTTCTTTCTACCTCGGTTTGCTCTGAGAATTACTTTTTTGCCTATACACCCTTCTAGGTCTTTTTTGATCTGAGCTACACTATTCATACTGTTAGAGAACCACCTTCCATTTCATTCTCCCAAACTCTGGGGACAGAAGGAGTGTGTTAGGGACACTCATCATGTAAATATTATAACACAAATAGAAGGTCATGTCAACCAAACGAATTATTATACTATTATACCCTTCTTTTGTCAATTGCACTCTTTATATTTATTTTTTAAAATTATTTAATATATATTTTGTTGACAAATGCTAGTTGGAACTTATGCACTAAGAAGCATTGTAGCTATTGAAAAATAAACAATCAGACTGATTGCATCTACAAATGTAGTGATCAGTGGACCAGCCATTATTGCAGGGTCGACCTTAAACATCTTGGCAACCATTGGAGCAAGTCCGCCCAATAATTTTGCAATTACAACTGTTACAATCAATGTCAAGGATACAGTAATGGAAACAAGGAATCCAGCTCTGGTAATAAGCATAAGTCTTGCGAAATTTACTGCTGCAAGAACAACTCCCACTATAATACTAATCCTGAACTCCTTCCAAAGGACCTTTGCGGAATCCTTCATCTCGATTTCTCCTGTTGCCAGACCACGAATTACAAGTGTTGATGCCTGGCTTCCTGAACTACCACCGGTGTTCATAAGCATGGGCATAAATGATGCAAGAATTACAACAGAACTTAATATTCCCTCGTAACTACTGATTATCTGACCTGATATGGTTGCGGCAACCATCAGTACAAGGAGCCACGCGATTCTTTGTTTTGCAAGGTTGAATACACTTGATGTCATATATGGATCATCAGAAGGTGCCATGGCAGCCATTCTCTGGAAGTCTTCTGTGGCCTCCTGTTCCATAACATCGATAATATCGTCGATTGTAATAATTCCGGTAAGTCTTTTTTCAGTATCAACTACAGGCAGTGCCAGGAATCCATATCTTCTAAAGACACTTGCAACTGTTTCTTGATCATCATGGGTTTCTACATATATTGCATCGTCCTCCATCAGGTCTGCAAGTATTGCATCCTCGGGAGATACTACAAGTATTCTCAGTGATATTATTCCTTCTAGCTTTCTGTTCATATTTGTTACATAACAGGTGTAGACAGTCTCTTTGGAAAGTCCCGTCTCCTTGATATGCTCCATGGCTTCTTTTACCGTCATGGACTGACGGAGCTCCACATACTCGATTGTCATCAAGCTTCCGGCTGAGTCCGGTGGATATTTCAAAAACTCATTTATAAGCTTCCGCTCTTCAGGAGTTGAATGCTTAATTACTTTGCTTACTATATTTGCAGGCATTTCTTCAATAAGGTCGATCATATCATCAAAAAATAGCTCTTCAACTATGTTTCTAACCTCTTTATCGGTTATTGCTTCAATTATTTCTCTTTGGTTTTCAGGCTCAAAGTGTGCAAATACATCAACTGCAAGATCTTTCGGCAGCATCCTGAAAATAAGTAGTGTATTGTGCAGGTCCAGTTCGTCCAGGACATCTGCGATGTCGACTTCATTTAAGTCCTCAAGTATTTTCTTGATTCGAAAATATTTTTTCCCCTCGATAAGCTCAAGAATCTCATCAAGGATTTCATCTATTGTTTTTAGCTCATCCATATTATTCCTCCTTTTTGGTTATTGTTGGAGGAACCTCCGGTCAGGCTGATGACCATGGTTCCAAAAAATTGTTATGCAACTATCCGGCAAAGGACTCGAATCCATAATCATCACTCCCTTCGAATTAATCTCTATCCTACATTATAACACAGTTTTTTTCAAATTCACAATTCTCAATTCACACCCCCTCGATGAATTACAATAAAATCAAAGATTTTATTAATTCAATCGCCGGGCACAAGCAAATCACAATTAAATGATTTAACCAGGACAAGGGTAAAACCTTTAGGTAATATCTAAGAAGTAAGAGATTCCCTCCACTTTCCTTCGGTTGGGATGACAGGACAAGAAAAAAGACAGACCATTTTTTTGGCCTGCCAATAAATTCAAATCAAATTAACAGCTTGATGCAGCAACTCCATCAGGATAAACGCTAAATCCACGTCTTAACCAGTTGTCGCTGAAATCAACAGTAAAGCTTCCGAAGTTCTCAGTAATCATATCTTCCATTACAAAATGGAAATCCTCAATTTTAACTTCAATGTCCTCATCTTTTAGCTCATCCAGAGCTAATCCAAATGTAGGACCGCCTCAACCATAGCCTGCGATATAGATTCTCAACAATTTGTCTTCATTCTTCTTATTTTCAAGTACTTTCTTCAGCTCGTCTTTAGCTGTACTTGTTATTTCAATATTCATCATATTCCTCCTCTATTAATATACCCCTATACGGTATTTCATTTTCTATTCTACATCATATAGTTTTTGTAGTCAAGTCAAAATTCAAATAATTATCTGAATCTCTTTCCAGGTATTATAAAGTCAACGATACCTAGTACCAGTGCTCCTAAAAGCGCTCCGATCAGAGTAATGTTAAATCCGTCAACTATATATCTCGTCAAATAAAGTACTGCTGCACTTACTAGAAATCCTGTTAGTCCCGCTCCAAATGGCGAGGCCTTAACCCCAAGAAATCGAACTGCTGCCCAACTTAATCCCCCAACTACGATCGCTGCGATAAAAAGTGTTCCGAAGCCTCCCGCAATGGAGAATCCTGGTGTGAAAAAAGCAGCTATCCCAATTACTATTGCGGATACCAGTATTTGTATCAGCAATGCAAATATACCCCCGCTCTTCATATGCATCCCTCCTCACCTATATATATCCTGATTTTGGCAAATTCAAACAATAGGCAAAACCTATGTACAATATCGATCTTAACAGTAAGTAAAACGCTCAAAAAAAGCAAAAAGAACCGTCCCCAGTGCTTTTGTTTACATAAGCAATTATCAATATCTTAGATAAAAATCAAAAATAAATCTAGTAATATATTTCTTTATATGCTACTATATTACTATGAATTAAAAGGAGGGAATTATAAATGGAAGTTACAAAAGATATGCTTATCGGTGAACTTATTAGGAAAAAGCCTGAAGCTATAGAGACTCTACTTAGATTCGGCATGGGTTGCGTAGGTTGTCCTTCAAGCCAAATGGAGAGTCTGGAAGAAGCAGCAATGGTACACGGTCTGGACCTAACCAAGCTTATGGAAGCTTTGAACAACTAATTTTTTAAAAATTTTATCAAAAAATAAAACTCTGAGATGAAAATTCATCTCAGAGTTTTTAATTTTTTGTTTAAGCATCAAGTAGTGTATCTATTTTTTCCTTGTCAAATCCTACGATCTCCTGACCGTTGATTACAACTACAGGTACTCCCATGTGTCCCATAGCCATCAATTCTTTTCTTGCATCCTTATCAGTTGAAACATTTTTCTCAACATATGAAACACCTTTTTCAGTTAGATGATTCTTTGCAAGTGTACAATATGGACATGTACTGCTTGTATAAACTATAACTTCGTTCACAATAATTCCTCCTTATTATAATTCCCGACTTAATTATACCCCCTCAGGGTATTTTTGTCAACAAATCTCTAACTCTATTTTACCCACAATAAAGATTCATAAACTATCCCTTTGCTATAGCCCCTGGTCTAAAGATCAGGCAGCTCCCTTGCAAGACGAATATAGTCGTCCATTTCCAGGTCCTCGCCTCGGACTGTTTCATCTATGTTGACCCTTTTAAGAGCTTCTCTGATTTCCTCTTTGTCTGCTTCAAGCCCGTAGGTTGAAAGTGCATTGATCAGGGTTTTTCTTCTCTTTGAAAAAGCTGCTCTTACAAGCTTAAAGTAACTATCCCTGTTTGTGTCAGGAAGGCTTTCCCTAATCTGCAGCTTTATAACCGAGCTGTCAATTTTTGGCTGTGGCATAAAGACCGTTTTTGGTACCTTCATCATTATTTTAGGCTCTGTATAGAAGCCAACAAATAGTGTAAGTGATCCATACTCTTTCGTGTGAGGCTTTGCAACCATCCTGTCCGCAACTTCTTTTTGAACCATTACACTGATTGATTCGAAAGGAAGCTCCTCTTCAATAAGCTTTCCGATTATGGGTGTAGTTACATAATACGGTAGATTTGCAACTACCTTCACAGCTTGTCCATCACACTTCTCTTCTATTATTTCCCTCAAGGGTAACTTTAATACATCCCCATAAACAACCTCAACATTGTCATATGGCTCGAGTGTCTCCGCAAGGATCGGTCTAAGTCTTTCATCTATTTCTATTGCAATGACCTTCTTTGCATTAAGGGCCAGTTCCTCAGTCAGGGTTCCCATTCCCGGTCCGATTTCAAGAACGTAGTCCTCCTTGGTTATATCTGCGCCTCTTACTATTTTTCTTACGATATTTCCGTCTATTAGAAAATTCTGTCCCAGCCCTTTTGAGAATCTGAAACCATGACGGTCAAGAACCTCTCTTACCTGACTTGGGGAATACAGTCTTTTATTCTCCATCCTTTTCTATCCTTTCCATTGCCTTAAGGAATTCTTCCCTTGTCACTCCAAGGTGATTCAACCTGTTCAAGAGCTGCTTTCCATTCGTATATCCAATTCCAAGGATTTCTCCAAGCTTTTCCCTACGTTCCTTGGATCCCGATCCACCTGACAGGTTAAAAAGAAAAATATCCTCTCTCTGAAAGGTCTCCTGGGCTTCAACGATATTTGGTCTGGATTTCTCAATCGCTTCCCTAATGTCTTCAGGTGTGGCGTTTTCAATTCCGATATTATCCTTCTTTAAAGCCTTTCCCTGTGGAAGGAATGCATGCTTGCAGTCTGGGATATGTCTGGACAGGTCTTTTCTGATACTTTCTCCACCGTAGTCGGGGTCTGTAAGGATGATTATCCCTCTTCTCGCATGTATGGACTTTAGGGTCTGGATTAGCTTTCTTCCATAGCCAAAGCCGTTTGTGGCGATAACCTCGCACTCCAGAGCTGCCTTTACAGCAGATATGTCATCCTTTCCCTCTACCACTATTACTTCCTTTATCATAAGCTTCACTGACCTCTCCCATTTATTCCGAAGAATCTTAGCACATTTGCACTTGTTGTTTCAGCAACCTCTTTATAGGTTATTCCCTTTTCCTGGGCAATTTTTTCTGCTACATATTTTACATACATAGGCTCGTTTCTCTTTCCTCTGTATGGTTCAGGCGTAAGGTAGGGACTATCTGTTTCAATAAGAAGTCTGTCAAGAGGAACCGCCTTTGCTACCTCTCGCGGAACCCTTGCATTCTTAAATGTCACAGGTCCGCCAAGTGAAATATAGAACCCAAGCTTTATATATTCCTCAGCCATCTCCGCACTCCCTGAGTAGCAGTGAAGAAGGCATTTCAATTTTCCATCCTCCCCAGCTTCCTTAAGGATATCAAATGTCTCCTGGGCAGCATCCCTTGTGTGGATTACAACTGGCATATTCAGTTCCTTGGCAAGGTCAATCTGTGCCTTGAACCATTTTCTTTGAATGTCCCTTGGAGAATTGTCGTAGTAGAAGTCCAAACCGATCTCTCCTATGGCAACAACTTTTTCTTCCTTTAACAGTTCTCTCAGTTCGCTTAACTCCTTGCCTTCAAGATCCTTTGCCGAGTGGGGATGAACTCCCACCACGGCATAAATATTCTCATGCTTTTTTGCCAGCTCAATTGATGCCTTGCTGGATTCAATATCAGCACCTACATTTATAATCAGGTCTATTCCATTGTCCTTTAGGCTCTTAATTAACATCTCCCTGTCAGGATCAAATCTCCTGTCATCAAGATGGGCATGACTGTCTATTAGCATAAATACCTCCTATGATACTATCGCTCCGTCTGCAATATCCTCAAGCGTTGAAAGAAGTGTCAGGTTGCCGTCAGCATCTTCTGCTGCCAGTACCATTCCCCTTGACTCGATTCCTCTCAACTTAACCGGTTTAAGGTTTGCAACCACTATTACCGTCTTTCCTACAAGATCCTCAGGTGAATACCACTGCTTTATTCCAGAAACCACCTGTCTCTGCTCATCTCCCACCTTAAGTGTCAATACAAGCAACTTGTCGGCCTTTGGATGTTCCTCGCAGGCAACCACCTTTGCAACCTTGAACTTCACCTTTGCAAAGTCATCGATTGTTATCAACTCTTCCTCTTTTTTCTCTTCAACTGCTTCAACTTTCTTTTCTTCCACTTTTGTATCTTCCTTCGCTGCTGTTCTCTTCTCTATAAGTGCATTGTTTGCATCATTTAATTTTACAAGTTCTTCCTTTACATCAAGTCTTGGGAAAATTATATTTCCTTTTTCAACCTTGGTTCCTTCCTTAAGAAGTCCCCACTGTTTTGCATTGTCCCAAACTACTTCTCCCTGAATCCCAAGCTGTCTTCTGATTTCAGCTGAAGTCTTGTCCATAAACGGCTTGATCAGTATTGAAACAATTCTTAAGCTTTCTGAAAGATTGTAAAGTACAGTGTCTAGTCTTTCAGAATTCTCTTCCTTGGCAAGAATCCAAGGCATTGTCTCGTCAACATACTTGTTCGTCCTTCTGATTAGCTTCCATACTTCTTCAAGAGCATTTGAGAAGTTTAGATTATCCATAAATGCATCTACTTTGTCAGCTGTTCCTGTTGCCATCTGAACGAGCGTATCGTCAATCTCTTCAGTCTTTTTCGGTGATGGAAGAATTCCGTCGTTATACTTTTCAACCATTGATACTGTTCTGCTTACAAGGTTTCCAAGATCATTTGCAAGGTCTGAGTTAAGTCTTTGTAGGAACTTCTCTCTTGAGAAAGATCCGTCCTGACCAAATGAGAATTCCCTTAGCAGGAAGTACTTGAATGCATCTATTCCATAGAGGTCAATTATTGGTTCAGGATATATTATGTTACCCTTTGATTTTGACATCTTGTCGTCTTCAAAGAGTATCCATCCATGACCGAATACCTTCTTTGGGAGAGGCAGGTCAAGAGCCATAAGAATTGCAGGCCATATAATGGTATGGAATCTTACGATTTCCTTTCCAACAAGGTGTACATCAGCAGGCCAGAACTTTTCAAAGTTCTCAGTATTCTCCGTTCCATAACCAATGGATGTAATGTAACATGAAAGCGCATCTATCCATACATATATAATGTGCTTGTCGTCAAAGGGAACCTTTACTCCCCAGTCAAAGCTGCTTCTTGATACGCTTAAGTCATCAAGGCCATCCTTCAGGAAGTTGTTGATCATCTCGTTCTTTCTGCTCTCAGGCTGAATAAATCCTGGATTATCCTCATAGTGCTTTAGAAGCTTGTCCCTGTATTTTGAAAGCTTGAAGAAGTATGCCTCTTCCTTTTCAATATGGGTTTCTCTTCCACAGTCAGGACACTTGTTTCCATCAAGTAGTTGTGATTCCGACCAGAAGGATTCACATGGCGTACAGTATGCTCCCTCGTAATGGCCTTTGTATATTTCTCCCTTTTCATAAAGCTTTGTAAAAATTCCAGCGATCGCCTTTTCGTGGAAATCATCCGTAGTTCTAATAAATGAATCATACTCGATTTCAAGCATCTTCCAAAGTTCCTTGGTTTCAGCTACAATCTTGTCAACATAGGCTATTGGAGTCATATTGTTTTCCTGAGCCTTCTCCTGAATCTTTTGTCCGTGCTCATCAGAGCCTGTTGTAAAGAATACGTCGTATCCCTGCAGCTTCTTATATCTTTTTATGCTGTCTGCCGCAACTGTAGTGTAAGTATGTCCGATATGAAGATTGCCACTTGGATAATAAATTGGTGTTGTCAGATAATAAGTCTTTTTCATTAACCTCTTCCTTTCATATAAGTATTTAAGAATATAAAAAGCCTCCATCTCAATAGAGACGAAGGCGACTTCGCGGTACCACTCTAATTATCAGCATCTCACGATACTGATCTCAGCAGGTTCTAAACCTTAACACTTTAACGACTGCCGCCGTTTCGACCTACGTATCGGCCAAAAAATTCAGGGACCATCTTCGAAAGCTTCCTTTCATCGGTTTCCACCATTCCCGACTCTCTTAAGAAATTCGACTTCTACTCTTCCCTTCATTATCTTTAGTTCTCAATTACTAATAATTATAACTTATTGAGGAGATTAGTCAAGTTTTTTAAGGAATTATGTCGATTTTTGATAAAAACATTTTTGCTTTTATAACGCTTCTAATTACCTAAATTTCAACATTTACGCCTATTAATGCAATGGTATCATAAACTGAATATTCCGGGTATTTAAGCAAAAATTTGACAAGTTTTAGTTTATAGTTTAGAATACATGGAGCATGACAAATAGTTACAAATTGGTTACAATCTGTAACAAAACAAAGGAGGAGAATTATGGACAATACCAGAGCCAACACAGCAAGCAAGGTAGGGGTCCTCTTACTTCTAGCTATAGTAATGACATTATCATTGGGGGTAGGTTCCTTCCAGGGGACCGAAATAACACTCACAGTGGACGGTGAGACGATCCAGATGGTCTCATATTCAGCAACAGTTGAGGAGCTTCTAGTGGACGAGGAGATCAAAGTAAGCAAGGACACACTTGTTAAACCAGATCTAGACACACTATTAACAACAGACTTAAAGATTACCGTAACAAACCCAAAGACGTACACAATTGTTTTCAAGGATGAAATAAAGAAAATCACATCCTACAGCACAAGGGTAAAGGACATTCTTGAAGAAGCAGGAATAGATAATGGGCCAAAGGATTTTTCAACCCCGGCTCTAGACAAAGATGTAAAGCCAAATACCACAATTTTGTTTTTCCAGGTTGAGGAAAAAATGAGAGTGGAAAATACCTCTATTCCATTTGAAACAGAGGTAGTAAACAACATAAGACTGGACAAGGGTATTTCAAATACTCTCCAGGAAGGAAAAGACGGATTGAAAAGATCACACATTAAAGATATATATATTAATGGTGCACTGTCTTCATCTGTCATAGTACTTGATACTGTAGCGTCGGAACCCATTTCTCAGGTAATCGAAAAGGGAACCAACAATGTAGTAGCTACATCAAGAGGAGATGTGAGCTTTAGAGATACACTGATAATGAATGCCAGCGCCTATGATCTTTCCTTTGCAAGCACTGGAAAAAGACCTGGTGATCGAGGTTACGGAATTACTGCCTCAGGAACAACTGCGCGACCTGGAACCGTCGCAGTGGATCCTCGCGTTATTCCCCTTGGGACAAAACTTTATGTTGAATCCCTGGATGGAATGAGTGATTACGGATTTGCTATAGCTGAAGATACAGGAGGAGCCATTAAAGGCCACAAAATTGACTTGTTTTTCCATTCGTCAACACAAGCATGGAATTTCGGTCGAAGAAATGTAAAGGTTTATATTCTAGACTAAAATGAACAGATATCGCAAATTTGCGATATCTGTTTTTTTGTTTACTCTTTTATTTGAAGTTCAAAGATCCTTGTGCTCACAGGGGAATTTTCAATCCCATGAGGATGCTTGAATTCACCTTCATCATGCGTATAACCCTTTTCATCGAAAAGACAACGTATGGACAGATCAGCAACTGTTCTTTCATCCTGAGCCTGTATGTGCTTTTTTATTAACGCGTACGGCATCATACATGATATCTGGTTTGCATTGTGAATAACAAGTAGGTAACCCCCGTTTCCTCTTATTGTATATGCGATAACGGGACAACTGGAACTCTCTTCGATAAACTCAAGATTCCTCCTGATATGCTCGTCATAATCCATCCTAAATTCTTCGCGTTCCTTTCGAAATCGAATGAGGTCCCTGATGTAATTGAACACATCAAGGTTTTTCTCCTTCAATGACCAATCGATTGCATTCACGGAAAGGGGTGAATTGTAGGAGTTGATCCTTCCACCTTTTGATCTTAAAAACTCATTCCCTGCATGGATAAAGGGAACCCCCTGTGAAAGAATCAAAATTGCATGGATAAATTTATTGTAGTCTTTGATCTCCTCCTCACTTTTATGAGGGAAGACCTTAAGCAGTTTATCCTGTAGTATTAGATTGTCGTGGGAGTTAGCATAATTTATTGTCTCCCTTGCCATTGAAGCAAATCCGATTCTTGCTTCATCGAAAAATATTGATCCTGCTATTCCAGTTTCGGTTGCCAGCTTTTCATCAAGATTGCCCTGTGCAAATCCTAATCCATAGCCATCATTGTCACCTTTGAGTGCATTTCTGAAGTTATCGTTGAATAATGAAAAATGGAGTCTTCCCTGCTTTCCTTTTGAAGTAGTCTTGTTTGATGGAAGGGTTGTTATCCCCCCCATCCAGGGTTCTCCGTAAATCATGACATCCTTCTTAATCTCTCTAAGCCTTTCAACAGCCATTTCTACTGTATCAATATCAATAAGTGCCATAAGATCAAATCGGAATCCGTCTACCTTGAATTCCTTTAACCAGTACTCCAGACTATCCAAGATAAATCTTCTTGTCATGGAGTTCTGTGTATCCAGCTCATTCCCAACTCCAGATCCATTGGAAAAATATCCTTCCTCAGTTATCCTGTGGTAATAATCCGGTGCAAGTATATTAAAGTTTGATTCCTTGCCTCTAAAAGTGTGGTTAAACACAACATCTAGAACAACTTTTATTCCAGCCTGATGAAGTGCCATTACCAGAGCTTTAAACTCCATTATTCTAGTCTCCGGTGTATGTGGATCAGTAGAGTAAGATCCTTCGGGGACATTGTAGAGCTCTGGGTCATATCCCCAGTTGTAATTGCGATCATCAGAGGCATATTCCCTCTCTTCCCGAACTGACAAAAAATCATATACCGGCAGAAGGTGCACGTGGGTTATTCCCAACTCAACAAGGTGGTCAATTCCTGTAGCGAGATTCTTGTATCTAGTTCCCCTCTCGGTCATCCCAAGGTATGTCCCCTTGATTTCTGCTCCGGATGTTTCGTGTCCTGTAAAATCCTTTATATGTGTTTCATACAACACCGCATCCACAGGAGATATTCCCTCTGGTTCCCTATGATTCTCCCAGCCTTCGGGATTTGTGTCTTCTAGGTCAATTATTGCCGACCTTAGAGAGTTACATGATGACGATATGCTGTATGGGTCAGTTACTTCATATTTTCCTTCAACTACATACGTATAAAATTTACCCTTTAGATCACCTTCTATTTCAACAAAGAAGGTACCTTCCTCTTCTCTTTTCATGGGGTATTCAATCCGCTTAAGACTTCTGGAATCATTGTATAGCCTAAGTTTGATATCACTTCTTTCCGGTGAAAACACCCTGAAATAAGTTTTTTCAGCATTGTATGCCATACCCAGCTTCTTATCTGTAGTTATCTCCATGTGTACCGCCATATCTGATCCTCCTATTTGGACGTCTGCCATACTTTGTCTGCATATCTTGCAACAACAACATCTGATGCAAATTCACCGATCAATGCTATATTATGGAGCGTTTTTGCGGTCCATTTTTCCCCGTTCAGGTATTCAGCTTCCATTGTTTGTATCCTGCTCTTATATTCTGCAAAATCCTTCAGGACAAAATCATTGTCGTTATATTTTAAGAGCATATCATGTATTCCCTTGAATTCTCCTTCAGCTATAATACGTTCTCTTCCAAGAAGTGCATCGACAACTCTTCTGATCTCCCTATTCAGGTAATAATATCCCTGAGAATTGTACTCTTTACTATTATAACACTTTTCGACTTCTTCAGCGGTGATTCCGAAAAGTTGCATGCAATCTTTTCTAGTGTATTCCCCAAGAAGCAAATTGGTTTCTTCAATGCTTCCTATCGCAACAGCTCCGTTTATCATTGCCGTAAGTCCCGCTAGATGGAGTCCTCCTTTTGTTGGTGTTGTAAGGGAGTGTGTAATATCCAATGCAGGGTAAATATACTCTTCTTTCTTGAGTGAAAGGTCATCCACAAAAAAAAGCTTCAGCTTGTCTTTGATAGTCTTATCATTGTTGATCCTTTCAGCTAGTCTGTTTGCCAGTTTCACTATTTCCTTACTCGCATAATCATGCGGGGAAGCTTTGCCTCCAATAAAAATGGTCTTTGGTACCATATCAGTGTTTGGATTATCTACTAAAGTCAAGTATATGTCGAGAATCCATAGAAGCATTAGGAGTTGTCTGTTTGGAGCTGAAATGTCCTTTAGATATCCATGAAAAACACTATATGGATCTATTACTATTCCTTGTTTTTTAAATATTTCCTTTGCTAGTTTTCGTTTGTTCTCTTCTTTGACCTGCTCTAGGTCACGAATCAAAGCTTTGGTTTCTTCTATTTCCAGTAGTTTTTTTATTTCTCCAGGGTTTCTTATAAAATCCTCTCCAAGATACTTGATTATCAAATCTTTCAAGGGAGGATTCCCTGATAAAATCCACCTCCGGTGCGATACGGCCAATGGATATCCAATTGGTGGTCCCTCATGTACTCCAACTCTCGCAATATTATACAGTCTAATCTGATCATCCCATAGAATCCCCGTTGACTGAATTCCTTCATCACCAATATTTCCTACATTATCAAACTGATTGAGGTATCTGTGATGGATTTCTTCAAGAATCATCCAGAGTCTGGGAAGCCATTCCCTGAAGGTTTTTCCTTCCAATGTTATAAGGGTATCTTCAAGAGGAACCAATGGAGTATAGAAGAAAGCTTTTGATGTCACTTCCCATGCATCTCCCCACTCCATCTTGTACTCGTCAACAAGTATTCTTACAAGCTCAGGGATTGCCAAGAGAAGATTTGTGTCCATCATAAGGAATATAAAATGCTCATTAAGACTTTCTATCTTTCTTCCGTTTAAAAGGTGGGTTCTTATTACATCCTGCAGTGCACCGGAAACCAGAAGGTACTCCTGTTTGAATCTTTCCCTTCTGTTTTCTGATGTTGATTCAAGTGGTTTTATTCTTCTGGTTATACTTTCGTGATCAAATAGCCTAAGACGGTTACACGCACCGTTTCTGTATCCCAGATATGGAAGATCATAATATCTTAGGATCAACTCCTGTGTATCTGCAGGAGTAAATACAAGACCTTTATCTCCCATTGAGATATCCACTCTTCCACCTGTTTTAATTCTGTATTTACGATCACCTTTGTAAAGCCAGTTCTTGCCTCTTACCCACCATTCATCAGGCTTTTCCATTTGCTGGAAGTTTTCTATTACCTGACGGAAATAGCCTTCTCTGTAGAGAAGGCCATAACCAATTGTATTGTATGCACCACTTGCAAATGTATCCATAAGTCCATTTGATAGGTAGCCGATATCTGAATAACCGATTCCAAGCTCCCTGTCTTGACTTAAAAGGTCATGCAAATTCCACCCCTTGCTTCTTAAAGCTTCTTCAAGGGATTTTTGCATGTCCAGATAATCTATATTTTTTCTCAGAAGGCTTCCAGGCAGGTATTCCATGGACATATACACCATTGTCATTGAGTCCTTGTTTTTTTTCTCTGTTTGAGACATTTGTTTTCCAATTGTTTCGCGTATATAGTAACTTACTGCTCTATATACTTCCTTGGAGGATGCCCCCTCCATTTGAATAGCTCCATGCTGATAAAGTATCTTCTGAATCACTTCTTCGGGTCTTTCTTTGTCAATAATCATATTACCACCTCTGATGCAGCAGTGTGTTGTAGAGTCTCGTATATTCCTTTGATGATTTATCCCAGTCGTGCTTTGCCTTCATTGTCCTTTTTACAAGGTCATTCCAATGGTCTTCATCTGAATATATATCGATTGCTCTTTTTATTGTATGAAGAAGCTCGTGAGCATTGTAATTTGCGAATGTAAATCCTGTGCCTTCTCCTGTAAACTCGTTAAATGGTATTACAGTGTCCTTAAGTCCTCCTGCTTCCCTAACTACCGGGACCGTTCCATACCTTAGGGCGATTAGCTGAGATATTCCACAAGGTTCAGCCATTGATGGCATCAGGAAAATATCCGACCCTGCATATACTAGATGGGCTTCTTCTTCATTGAAGTAGATATGTGCTGACATCTTGTCAGGATATTTCCACTGGAAGTGCCTGAACATATCCTCATATTGCTTGTCTCCTGTGCCAAGGACAACTACCTGTATATCCTGCTGTAAAAGTTCATCAAGGATGTATCTCACAAGGTCTAGACCTTTCATATCGACGAGTCTTGAAACCATTGATATTATTGGTACATCTTCATTTACGGGCAGACCGAAAGTCTCCTGGAGTACTGCTTTGTTTTTCATTTTATTTTCAGGTTTCTTAAACGAATAATGATATGGTATTCTCTTGTCCTTTTCAGGATTGTATAGATCGTAGTCAATTCCATTTATAATTCCCATAAGCTTGTATTCATGTCTTCTTATTATCCCTTGTAGATTCTCTCCGTAAAACTCGTATTTTATCTCCTGGGCATAAGATGATGACACTGTTGTAAGGGCATCACTGTATACTATTCCCGCTTTCATAAAATTTGCAGTCTCGTAGTACTTCATACCCTCTTCATGAAAATACTCAAAGGATATCCCTGCAAGGGTAAGTATGCTCTGTGGAAATATTCCCTGATACTTTAGATTGTGTATTGTAAAGACAGTCTTGATATCTTTGTAATACTGGTCTCCCTTTGCAAAATCCTTTATATACAAGGGAACAAGACCAGTATGCCAGTCGTTTGCATGTACTATGTCTGTTCCCAGATCCAATTCCTTAATCATCTGAACTACAGCCTTGTTGAAAAATACGAATCTTTCTCCATCATCATACATTCCATACAAAGCATGTCTTTCGAAGTAAAACTCATTATCCACAAAATATATATCAATTCCATCCTTCTGGTAAAGGAAGATTCCTGCATATTGGCTTCTCCAATCCAGGTTAACATAGAATTCTTTCACTTTTTTCATCTTCTGTCTGTGATTTTCACCTATTTTAGAATAAAGGGGAAGAACAACAGACACTTGATGCCCCTCTCTCTGAAGTGCATATGGCAGTGATCCTACCACATCTGCCAACCCTCCGGTCTTTGCGAAGGGAGCCATTTCAGAGGCTACAAATAATACTTTCATCCCCTATCAGTCCTTTCTGATTTCCTGCTTTTTCTCTACAATAAATGGCATAAGCATACTTCCTGCAATTCGCACATCTTCTCCCACTATGCCTGACTTATCCATTATGGAGTTAATTACTGCAGCATTCTCCTGAATTTCTGACTTTTGCATTATAATCGAATTTTTGACAATTGCACCTTTTTTAATCTTGACTCCTCTGAATATTATTGAGTTTTCAACTGTACCTTCAATTACACAACCATTTGCAACAAGTGAGTTCTGAACTATTGAAGATTCTGTGTAGAGTGTGGATGGTTCGTCCTTGGTTTTTGTCAAAATTATTCCATTTCGATAAAACAATTCTCTTGATATGTCCTTCTTTAAGAGATTCATATTTGCATCGTAAAAGCTTTTCAAGTTTCTAATGTTTTCAGTATGACCTTCAAACTCGTAGGTGTTTATCTTATACTTGTCCCTGTTAATCAGTATTGTCTCGAGAAGATTGTCAGATTCTCCTCTTTCAATGGCTTCTTTTACCAATTTTATAAATATCTCTTTCTTAAGAAATCCCATTTTAAGGTACATGTTAAATTCTCTCTCTGTACCAAGATTTGTTCCAATATTAATAACCGATCCATCCTCTGCAAGATTCATCTTATGAGTATTAATATATTCTCCGAATGGATCTTGTTGCTTTTTATAGATAAGTGTAATATCTGCATCTGTATCTCTGAAATGCTTGAAAGCAAGGTTTAAATCAACCTTTGCTAAAATATTAGGATGGTTTATAAATACGTACTGTTCTTTTGCCTGTTCAAAGAATTCCTTTGTTAAATAGTACTGGGGAATCTCCCCTCTCCTTCTTCCAGACAAATCGTGACTTACAGGAGGAAACAGGAACAGTCCATTGAATCTCCTGTTCAAGTCCCATGCCTTTCCATCTTCCAAATGATCCATTGTAGACCTTACTTTTTCTCCGGTAAAAACTGCAATTGTTTTTATTCCTTGATTGACCATATTGGAGAGACTAAAGTCAATGAGCCTGTATCTTCCAGCAAAAGGAAGCATATATACAGGTCTGTGGACACAAAGAGCTCCAAAGTTGTTTTCAATATTTGCACCGCTGATTACACCTAGACATTTTTCCATTCTCTTCGCCTCCTTATTCCACCGAAATTCCTTCCTCAGAGACAAGACAAATATTCTCTGAATTCTCTTCGCCAATAATCTGTCCTTCTTCTATTGTCATTCCCTCTGATATAACTGCTCTGTATACTTTTGCGCCTTTCTTGATTAAACAGTTGGAATGAATCACACTATCGATTACTATTGCATCTTCCTCAATAACCACATCACTGAAGAGAATGCTGTTTTTCAATGTTCCTTTGATGTAGCATCCTTCATTTACAAGGGAATTTTTTACAACTGATCCCCTGGCAAGGTATTGTGGTGGAAGATTTCTTGTTCTGGTGTAAATTCTCCAGCCCTTGTCGTAAAGGTCAAGGGTGTTCATTGGATCAAGAAGGTCCATATTTGCATCCCAGTAGCTTTTTACGGTTCCTACATCTTTCCAATATCCATTAAATACCCATGCATACATCTTCTGCCCTTCTTCTAACATCAATGGAAGAACATTCTTACCAAAGTCATTGTCTGAGTCTCTATTTTTGACATCCTTTATCAGATACTCCCTCAAGTCCTTCCAATCGAACATATATATTCCCATGGAAGCCATATTGTTTTTTGGATTCTCAGGCTTTTCTTCAAACTCAACAATCTTGTTATCCTCGTCAACATTGACTATTCCAAAACGCGATGCATCCTCCCATGGAACTTCCATTACAGCAATGGTTACGTTTGCTTCCTTTTCCTTGTGAGCCTCCAATAGTTTCGAGTAATCCATCTTGTAGATATGGTCTCCAGAAAGAATTAGGACATACTCAGGATTCATTTCATCCAAAAAGTCGATATTCTCGAATATTGCATTTGCCGTTCCAGTATACCATCTTCCGCCAGACTCTGATGTGAAAGGTGGCAATATTCTAAGTCCACCCATATTTCTGTCGTAGTCCCAGGAGGTACCTATTCCAATATGGGAATTTAGAATATATGGCTTGTACTGAGTAAGTATTCCAATGTCATCGATACCTGAGTTGGTAGCATTACTAAGGGCAAAGTCAATAATCCTGTACTTTCCGCCAAAAGGCACTGCAGGTTTTGCTATTTTCTTTGTCAATGTCTTTAGTCTCGAGCCCTGACCTCCGGCCAGAAGCATTGCAACTACTTTGCTTTCCCTCATTTTATTTCCCTCCTGTCCTTTTTTCTTCCTTCAGCTTAAAATACATTGCCCCAAGAGGGGGTAGTTCCACTCTAATGCTGTAAGGTCTGTCGTGAAACTTTTCATCAGTTGCCTTGTAGCTTTTTATTCTCTTTGTATTTCCACCATATCTCTGGTGGTCACTTGTGAACACCGTCCTGTATGTTCCTTCCTCCATTACTCCAATTGGATAGTCGGAACGGGATACTGGTGTAAAGTTGAATATGCAGACAAGTCTGTTCCCCTCCTTATCAATTCTCTCAAAGGAGATAATGCTTTCCTGCCAGTTCTGATGTTCAATCCATTGGAATCCGTCGTAGGATGAATCCACTTCGAACAGGCATTTTTCTTCTGTATACAGCTTGTTCAAGTCCTGCACATATTTATGAAGTTTCTTGTGCATATCGTATTCAAGAAGATGCCAGTCAAGTTCTTCGTATTCTCTCCATTCAATAAATTGTCCAAACTCTCCTCCCATAAACAGGAGTTTTTTCCCAGGATGAGCATACATATATTGGTAAAGCAATCTTAGATTTGCAAATTTATCTTCATAATATCCTGGCATTTTATCCAGGAGTGATTTCTTTCCATGTACAACCTCGTCGTGGCTTAAAGGAAGAATAAACCTTTCCGAAAATGCATACATCATGCTGAATGTAAGTGCCTGATGATAATCTTTTCTATATATTGGATCAAGCTCCATATACTTTAGTGTATCATTCATCCAGCCCATATTCCATTTATAATTGAATCCAAGTCCTCCTTCAGAGAGCGGATGACTCACTTTTGGCCACGCTGTTGATTCTTCAGCTATCATCATGGTTCCAGGATAATTTTCAAATATAATTGAGTTCAGTCGCTTGATAAACTCTATCGCTTCAATATTTTCCCTTCCGCCATACTGGTTTCTGATATCCTTTCCTCCGAAGTCAAGATAAAGCATATATGCTACTGCATCTATTCTCAAACCATCTATGTGATAGTATTCGTGCCAATACATGGCATTTGAAATCAGGAAAGTCAATACCTCAGGCTTTGTGTAGTCAAAGTTCATTGTTCCCCACTGGTCGTTTTCTGCCTTGAATTTGTCCAGAGATTCGAAGCAGTGGGTTCCGTCAAATCTTGCCAGACCCTGATCATCTCTTGTAAAATGTGCCGGTACCCAATCAAGAATTACGCCGATATCATTCTGGTGGCACTGGTCAATCAGGTACATAAAGTCCTTGGGAGTTCCGTACCTGCTCGTTGGCGCAAAGTATCCCGTCACCTGATAACCCCATGATGCATCAAGGGGATGTTCCGCTACAGGCATCATTTCTATGTGGGTATAACCCATTTTCTTAACATATCGTATCAATTCATCTGCCAGTTCCTTGTAAGAGTATGGACTGCCATCTTCATGTTGTTTCCAGGAAAGAAGACTAACTTCATATATTGATACTGGTGACTCATGGAGATTGTCTTTTCTGGTCTTCATCCAATTCTTGTCCTGCCAGTTAAATCCCTTAATATCATAAACCTTGGAATCTGTTTCTGGTCTGGTACCTGAATGGAATCCAAAAGGATCTGCCTTGTATCTTACTTCTCCTGTTTCTGCGATTATTCTGTACTTGTATTTATCAAATTCTTCAATATCCATCACAACAATGGACCATAATCCGCTTCCGGGAATTCTCTCCATTGGAAGGCTCCACTCATGCCATTCGTTGAAATCACCTGTCAGGTAGACTTCTCTTGCCCTTGGCGCCCATACTACAAATCGATGGCCTTTCTTTTTACCCTTTTTATATGGATGCACGCCCATAAACTCATATGCCCTGTAGTATGTACCTTCGTGGAAAAGATACGCATCCAGCTCTCCGTCATCTATGTAGAAGTATTGAGTATTGTTCTTTTCGGTCATCTCCAGCCCTCCATTCATTTATTTCCATCGTCGTCTGATGTGATTGAAATTTGTCGAAAATAGTTGTAGTTACACCTTTTTAGCTACATCTTTGTATACCTATACCCCAAAAATGTGTCTTCTTTACGGATATATTTCTTTTTTGCCAACATCTGTAGCTTTTCTTCCAGTCTATTTAAAGTGAGAACTACTCCTTCCTCCTTTTAAAGCTCCTTAATCACTCCCAGTAACACTTTATCGGTATACCACTTAAAAGCTATTGACTTTTTTTGGAAAGTATGGTAATATTTTCCCTAGGTTATTATGTTAACCTAATTGGGAGGTGGTTTAGATGAAATCCACGGGAATAGTCCGTAAAGTGGATGAGCTAGGTAGAGTGGTAATCCCTATCGAGCTTAGAAGAAATCTTGACATCCAGGTCAAGGACCCTCTTGAGATATTTGTTGATGAGGATAAGGTAATTCTTCGAAAATTTTCCCCATCCTGTATCTTTTGTGGAGAATCAAAGGGTGTATCAGATTTCAAAGGCAAGAATATTTGCCCTGGCTGCTTAGATGAGCTTTCGGCAAAATAGAACCACAAAATAATACTCGAGTACGGAAATTTCGTGGTTCAAAAAAGTAAAATTTCCTACTCGTAATAAAGCATTCGGGTTTTCCCGAGTGTTTTATTATGTCCTAATCCAGGTTCAAACTTTCCTCATATACCTGATTTCTGGGTAGTCCATGGACTCTTACGATTTCTTTTACCGCTTCCTTCTTGGTCATTCCTCCACTTAAGAGCTTCATCAATTCTTGTTTTACGTCTACCTCTGGTGCTTCCGGTTCTTCAGCTCCTTCAATGACTAAAACCATCTCACCTTTAAGATTTCTTTCATTTGATACTAAAAGGATCTCACTTAATTTTCCTCTTATTGTCTCCTCATAATGCTTTGTAAGTTCCCTTGAAAGAGATGCTTTTCTGTCTCCAAGAACATTTACCATATCTTCAATGCTTCCAGTTATCCTGTGAGGGCTTTCATAAAATATCAAAGTCCTTTGTTCAATTTTAAGACTTTCCAATGCTTTTTTTCTGTCTGTGCTCTTTGATGGAAGAAATCCTTCAAAGGCAAACCTTCTGGTTGATAGTCCTGATACCACAAGGGCTAACAAGGCGGCAGATGGTCCTGGCAGACCAACTACTTCCAAACCTTCTTCAATGGCCAGTCTAATCAGGTCTTCTCCAGGATCTGATATTCCAGGCATTCCTGCATCTGATACAAGGGCTATGCTTTTTCCTTCAATCAATTGTTGAATAAGATGCGGACCCTTTTCCCTGATATTGTGTTCATGATAGCTTGTCATGGGCTTTTTTATCTCAAAATGGTTTAACAGCCTCAGCGTATGCCTTGTATCCTCAGCTGCTATAAGATCAACTTCTTTTAGGGTATTTAATACCCGTAAGGTTATATCCTCCAGGTTTCCAATTGGAGTCGGGCAAATATATAGTGTTCCTGTTTCCATGCTGATCACCTGCTTATTCCATAGATTTCATAAATCTCTTCTGTATAGTCTCCGTTTTCATCATAAACAACAATAGGTTCCCTGTATTTGAAATCACTCTTACCTCCCTTAACTGCCTCCAGAAGGAATAGATTAGGTTGTTTCCCAGGCTTGGGATGTACCCATTTTATGTATTTTGGCTCCAATCCATGACTTCTAAGGGTATATAGCACATCCACAAGGCGATTAGGTCTGTGGACCATATATAGCTTTCCCAGGGGTTTTAAGATGTGTTCACAGACAACTGCGATATCTTCCAGTGTTGCTGCTATCTCATGTCTGGATATTGCGAAGTTATCGTGCTTGTTTACAATGGCTCCTCCTGGCTTCATATAGGGTGGATTTGTTATCACGGTATCAACTGATGCTTTCCCGAAAATTTCAGGCAGATTTTTCATGTCAATGTTGAGTATCTTTACCTTTTCCTGAAGTGAGTTCATGATGACTGTTTCCTGGGCCATCTGGGCTACTTCTTCCTGAATCTCAACTCCATAAACGATGGATACCCCTCTTCGGTCTGCAACCCTTAAGGGAATTACTCCAGTTCCTGTTCCAAGGTCTACCACTACTCCTTTTGGTTTGCTGAAATAGGAGAGAAGGATTGCATCCACTCCATATGAAAATAGCCCTTTATCCTGTATTATTTTGTATTCTGTTCCTGGAACATAGTCAATTCTTCTCATGTTAAAACCCCTTCAGTTAATTCTCAATTCACAGTTCACGATTCACAATGAAAAGATTTTTCATTCTTTAACATATTTGAGACATCTATAAATATTGATATAATAATCTTTGTAAAGTATTAAGATTCTTCGCTTCGTTCAGAATGATAAATTAGTTGGTAGTCAATGCTTTTATATATTAACTTAACCCAGACCCCTCCACTTCGGTCGAGGTGACAATTACTATGTCATCCTGAGTAAAAGAAGGATCCTTTGACTATAATCGGTATCCCTAATAATTGTGAACTGTGAATTGAGAATTGAGAATTGTCTTGTCTATGTACTAAAAAAGACCCATTAACGGGTCTCTTTAAGATTATTCTAAGTACTACTCTGGCTTTGGTGCGTCTACTGGACATACAGCAGCACAAGCGCCACAGTCAATGCATTTATCTGCGTCGATAACATAAATATCACCAGCAGTTATTGCTTCTGTTGGGCATTCTGGTTCACATGCTCCACATGCGATACAATCATCAGTAATTATATAAGCCATTCTTTTCACCTCCTGTAAAATGAAATTGCTATGGTTATATTTTAACAGAAATTATTACCATTTGAAAGATGTTACATGAAATATAATCAAAACTTCCTAGCCTTCAAGACCTTTTACATCCTCGTCCTTTGAATTCTTGTTGTTGTGTCCATGATATTTCTGGTATTTTGAATCGAATTTTCCAGTTGGCTTTATCTCTTCTACCTGGAACTGCATATTATCATCAGTACCATCTTCAAGCTTAACCTTTACCTTCACCTTTTCAAGGAGAGTATACGTATCAAGGACAATACCTCTACCTTGAGGAGTGGTTACAATGTCTCCAGCTGAGGGCATTTTTTTAAGCAACTCTTCATAAGTATCCTGCTCGTACTTTAGACAGCACATAAGTCTTCCACAAAGGCCTGATATCTTTGTAGGGTTAAGGGACAGACTCTGCTCCTTTGCCATTTTGATTGATACGGGTGCAAATTCCCCAAGGAATCTAGTGCAACAAGTTACCTGCCCACAAGGGCCCACTCCACCAATCATTTTGGCTTCATCCCTTACTCCTATTTGTCTAAGCTCTATTCTCGTTCTAAATATTGATGCAAGATCCTTTACCAGATCCCTAAAGTCAACTCTTCCATCAGCTGTGAAATAGAAAATTACCTTATTGTTGTCAAAGGTATACTCTACATCCACAAGCTTCATTTCAAGGTTGTGGTCAGCTACCTTCTTCTCACATATTTCAAGTGCTTCTTTTGCCTTTTTCTTATTCTCCCTGTGTGTATCAAAGTCCTCGTCAAGAGCAATTCTTAAAACCTTCTTTAGGGGTGCAACTATTTCTTCTTCAGTTACCTCTTTTGGTCCAACCACTACATGACCAAACTCAATGCCTCTGGCCGTCTCTACAATTACAAAATCATTTGTTTGCACTTCTATTTCATCCGGGTCAAAGTAATAAATCTTTCCGGCTTTCTTAAATCTCACTCCTACTACTTTTATCATCAAAACTCCTCCTGTATGTTAAACAACATCGTCTCTATGGACAGCTGATAGTTTACATTCATCTGAATATTAATAGATGTATCTTGTATCTTCTTTATTATATCATTAATTCTATCGAAATCCAGGAAAGATTGTTCTGATAACAATTTCTCTTTATCTCTGTTTATTACTAACTCCATCTCTTCTGTTGCTTTGTACACTAAAAGATCTCTGAACCAAAGCATCATTACTTCTAAAAGTTCCTGAACCCTGTCCTTTTCCTGCGTAAATCTTTCAACAGCTGAAAATATCTTCCAGCTCTCACCTCTTATTATTGAGTCCACAAGCTCAAGAAGCCAGTCTCGCAATTCGAAAAAATCTTCTGAGTGGCACAACTCTACTGCTCTTCCAAGAGATCCTTTGGAAAATTCCCCTAGAAATTTTGCCTCCTCTTGGTCAATTCCTTCTCTTTGCACAAGATATTCTATTACAAAATGTAGCGGTATCTGATGAAATCTTATTTTCTGACCTCTTGAAATTATTGTAGGAAGAAGATTTTTCGAGCTTGATGTAACTAAAATCATATGTATGTATGAAGGGGGTTCTTCCAGAGTTTTAAGCATTGCATTCTGGGCTTCCTTGTTCATAAGATGAGCCTGGTCTATAAGAAAAACCTTCCTGTCCCCCTGGAATGGAGACATGGACATTCTTCTAATTATTTCCTCAACCTGTCCCTTCCTTATGATTCCCTTCTCCGGATCCACTTCCAGATAGTCCGGATGGTTCTCATGATCAAATTTTCTGCAGGAGCTGCATTGGTTGCAGGGTTCTTCGTTTTTCTCTTCACACAAAAGAGTCTTGGCAAAAGTCCTCCCTAATGTTCTTTTGCCAAGACCTTCTTCTCCTTCAAACAGATAGAAGTGATTTATATTCTCGTTTTTTACTGCTCTTTTAAGACTTTGGACCACAATATCATGGCCAACAATATCCTTGTAATCCATACTCTTCCCCCAGACTATACTCTCTGATAGCTGTCAATTGGTACTACAAACAGGTTTGCCCCAACAGTGACCTCTTCGTCTCCGTTCTTAATCTTCCGTTTTTTGCATATCCCTGCTATCAGTTCGCTTATTCTGTCCACCTGGTCTTTATCGACTCCAATAAGAAGAGTCGTGTTTCCCTTTGACAGAAACCCCCCAGTTGAAGCCAACTTAGTTGTCCTGATTTTCTCAGACATAAGCTTTCTTACTACCTTGTTTGAGTATTGTTCATCAATGATGGCTATTATAAGCTTCATAAGGGACCTCCTAAATCTTTATATGTTGCTCTACATCCAGAACAAACACCGTTGCCCCCCCTACCTTGACTTCAAGGGGATATGGTATATATGTGTCGCCTGGCATTGTTACAGTTAAAAGGGATGTGGTGATCTCCCTGGTCTTACAGTTTTTTTCTATTATCGCAATAACTTCATCCACCTGATCATTATCAACACCGCTTAGTAATGTTGTATTTCCTGCCTTTAGAAATCCACCGGTGGAGGCCAGCTTCGTAACTCTGTACTCTTTTTCAGTTAGGTCTGTAATAACATTCTGTGCATCTTGGTCCTGAACTATCGCTACTACTAGTTTCATCTTTTCTCCTCCTCGAATCTCAAAAGGTAGTTTATTGCCTCTATTGTTTGTTTATATACCTCATCTATTGGCTTCGATGCATCTATTATGGTAATATTCTCAGGATACTTCTTAAGAAGGGTCATATACCCCTCATAGACTCCCCTGTGGAACATCCCACCTTCAGCCTCAAGCCTGTCTCCGCCTTCCTTTGTTTTCCTCAAGAGTGTAACCTCGGGATCAACATGGAAAAACAGGATCAAGTCGGGATAAATTCCCCTTAGGCCAAAGTCATTTATTGCCTTTACCTCTTCTATACCCAGTCCTCTTCCTACTCCCTGGTAGGCTAGACTGGATAAGAGGAATCTGTCGCAAACTACTGTACTTCCCTGCTCCAATGCAGGGAGAATCTTCTCATGAACATGTTGGGCTCTTGATGCCGCAAAGAGAAGAGCTTCTGTTTCCGGTCCCATGCTTTCGTTATCCCTGTCTACTATTAGATGTCTGATTTTCTCTCCAATTGCTGTTCCTCCAGGTTCACGGGTCACAATATGGTCTATCTTATGCTCAACCAGATACTGGTTAATCAGATTCATCATAGTTGATTTTCCAGATCCATCCGGTCCTTCCAGAGCAATAAATTTGCCCTTCATATGCACCATCTCCTTACTCTGTTACTACTATATAATCCTTATTATACCCCATTAAGCCAACGATATCCATACCGTTGTCCATTAGGAATAGAAGATGTTCGTAGATTTCCTGAGTAATTTCCTCTCCTGGTACCAATAATGGAATTCCAGGTGGATATGGGATGATTGGTGATGCAGATACTCTTCCAATGGAATCTGACAGCTTTATCTGCTCCTTCTTGCTGTAGTATGCGTCAGATGGTCTCATTATAATCTTTGGAACAGGCATATTTACATTGACCCAGTTGATTTCCTCATAAGGTGCTTTCTCTGCAATATCCTCCAAGGCTTTAACTATGGTTTCATACTCTTCCTCTGTGTTCATTACACTTGTTAGGATCAACGCATAGTAAAAATCCGACATTTCAATTCTGATGTTGTAATCCTTCAAGAGTATTTTCTTTAAAACCGTACCTCTTATTCCATCAATATTAATAAGAATCTTTGTATTGTCCTTGTCAAAAATAGTTTCATCTTCAGGATCTCCAGTGAAAACATCAATCCTTGGTATTTTGTTCAGCCTTTCTATTACTTCGTCAATCTTCTTTATACTCCAGTCAAGCTTTTCTCTGCCTTCCCCATCCATATACGCTGTTGCAATCTCATTTGAAAGGGTAAAGAGATATGACGGGCTGGTTGTTGTATACAGTTGGTACCTGTCTCTTAGCTTGTTTAAGTCTATTCTGTCTGTTCCAACGTGAATCAGAGACGTCTGGGTAAGACTCGGCATTGTTTTGTGTGTGGAGTTTATTACAATATCAGCTCCTGCTTGGAGGGCTGACATTGGCAACTTATCTGAAAAAGTCATATGAGGACCATGTGCCTCATCAACCATAAGAATCTTGTTGTGCCTATGGACTATCTCAGTAATTGCCTTTATATCAGAACAGACTCCGTAGTAGTTTGGATATGTCATAACAACTGCCTTTATGTCCGGATTCTCCGTAAGAGCCTCGTCGATATCCTCAGGATAGAGTCCCGTCAGTACGTTATAATTTTCATTGTATTTCGGATATATATAAACTGGTTGAATTCTGTTAAGAATCAAGGCATTGTAAACAGCCTTATGACAGTTTCTTTGAATCAGAACCTTGTCACCTGGCTTGGTTATGGTTGCCAATGCGATATATATGCTACCTGTAGATCCGTTAACTCCGTAGTATGTTGCTTTTGCTCCAAAGACTTTTGCAGCATTTTCCTGAGATTCCTTGATGATACCTCTTGGCTCCAAAAGATAGTCCATACCTTCAGTCTCCGTTGTATCGAAATAGGGTACGTAGTCTCCCCATTTTATCAAAGAATTTTTCCCTTTGTGTCCTGGCATATGAAAGTGGGTACTGTTTTCCTCGATTAAATTCTTAAGTGCTTCAAATACAGGTGTTTTCATTGTATATTGATCAACCTCCCAAAATCTATAGTGTGTATAACGTAATTATTATAGCTTAACTCACAATATAAGTAAACTATCATTTTACTATTTGTAAACTTTTATGCATCTTTTTTTGAGATTTATTATTAAACTACTATTGAGATTCTCTCTCCGCAATGGTTACAGTGATTCCCTTCAATCCCAACGACCTTGGTTTCAGGATATCTGCTAATTAACTTATTTCTGCAGTTTGGACACAAAGTATCGTTGTTTACTCCCCAAACATTTCCGACATATACGTAATTAAGGTGCTTCAAGGCAATGTTTCTTAGTTTTTCCAAAGTCTCAACCTTTGTAGGTGAATTGTTCATCCTGTTGTGTGGGAAATATCTGCTTAAGTGAAGAGGGATATTTTTATCTATATTTCCGATAAATGAAGCCATCCTTTCCATTTCTTCTTCTGAACTGTTCTCTCCATCTATTACAAGGTTTGTGATTTCCACATGGGTTTTTTCAGCTGCCAGCTCGATGGTTCTTAACACCGGATCGAGACTTCCTTTACAAAGGGTCTTGTAGTAGTTTCTGCTCATGGACTTGAGATCGATATTCATGGCATCAATGTAAGGCAGCAGTTCTTTCAATGGTTCTCTGTTTAAAAAACCATTTGTTACAAGAATGTTCTTCTTGCCTGCTTTTCTTACACTCTTCGCCAGATCCAGCACCATCTCGTAGTAAATTGAGGGCTCATTGTAGGTGTAGGCAATTCCTATTGAATCATTAAGGGATGAAAACTCCAGAAGTTCCTTGTTCTCCATCTCGATATACATACTGGAATCTTCAACAATCTGCCAATTCTGACAGAAATCACAACTGAAATTGCACCCGAATGTACCAAATGAAAAAACTGTACTTCCAGGATAAAAGTGAAACAGCGGCTTTTTTTCAATTGGATCAAATCCGTAGGAAGTAATCTTCCCATAGTTAAGGGAATAGAGTTTTCCATCAATGTTCTTTCTTCCCATGCACTTTCCGGTCTCCCCTTCAGATAGCTTACAGTAGTGAGGACAAAGAACACAATAAACTCGACCGTTTTCAGTTGAATAGTATAAAGCTTCTTTCATTTCTATCAGCTCCTAATGGTGGCGGACCACCTTGAATCTTTCGATGGAGTAATCCTCGTCCGAATCTATTCCAGCCTTGTTAAGTGCAATCCTAAGTTGTTCCTCTACTGTATCAACACCTTCCAGATTTGGCAGTAACAAGCCTCTTCTATACCCTTTCTTAACTATTACCCCAAAGGTTGAAGGGTCTAACCCGGATGCATCCTCCACTGCTTCTGGTTTCATCAGTACATCAACTGAATATACCAGAGAAGGAAGCTCATCTTCTATAACAGTATCAAATCTCGGATCTCTAGTCCCTGCCTGTACACTGTAATAAATTATCTCCTGTGCGATATTATCTTTTGTCGATTCTGTGGCTCCAATACAACCTCTTAAGGAACCATTCTTTTTAATGGATACAAATACAGGGTACTTTTCACTTGTCAACTCATCTGAAAGACCCTCTGGCATTTCCATGTACTCTCCTGTCTTTACATAGTGTTCAAGGCTTCTTCTAGCCAGCCTTACAAATTCATCCTCAGTTGCTCTTCTTTTTTCTACTGTCTCTTTTTCAATCCTTGAAATCTCTGCTGCAATGTCTTTGTCCGATTCACCTTCAATGTTAAAAATTGCTGTTCCATATCCAACTCCAAATGGTCCTTCGTACGAAAGCACCGTTGAAGAAATATTGTACCCTGACAAAATTCCAGAAAGTATCATTAAGGATCTCAGACCGCACTCGCCAGCCTTTTCTGCAAGATCCATTGGAAACCCTGCAATATCTATCAGGTTTGCATCGTCTATAGCTGACATAATTTTCTTATCAAATTCCGGGCCTTCCTTTGCGTAGCTGTATGGACCCGAGTCCTTCAGCTTGTGGGAAAGGTCTCCGCTTGCTATGACACATACATCCCCATCAGCGTATCTTATTGATTTGTCTATAACCTTGCCAAACTGGTGCAGTTCTCCCGGAGACAACAGGCCATAGGTTATGGGGATAACCTTGAAATCTCCATAGTACTTATCCACAAAATGTAAAGGTACCAACACTCCGTGATCTAGTTTACCATCGACTCCGTATCTCTTGTTCATCTCCCTTGTCATCTGAGCAAGAGTAATCCCCTCTTCTAATGCATTCTTTACGATTCCATAAGTCAGGTCGAGATTATTCTGAAAGGAATAGCTAAGTTCACTATGTCCGAATGCTCCAAAATCACCTTTCAGATTCTCTTCCATTGAAACGGAGTGAGCGTCAGAAAACAATGGTCCATGTGGAGTTATGACAATCATTGTAAGAGGTTTCCTTCGGCCGATGTCTCTTCCGATTTCTTCCATTGCAGCCAAGGTATCTGCTGCGAGCTCTTCCTGTCCTTGTCCAATCTCACGAATAAGAACTGGAGGATGTGGTGATAGATATGCTGATAATAGTTTCCCCATGGTATTCCCTCCTTAGGATTATTCATCGAAAAAAAAGACAGACACTATGGTCTGTCCCGGTTTTGCTATTATTCTTCGTCTTCCTCTTCTTCGCCAACAACTGGAACTGACATAGGATCGATATCTTCTTCTTCGTCCTCTTCGTCTTCTTCTTCCATAGTTGGTTCGTTAAGTGTACAGATTATTGAATCCATCTCAGTAAGAACTTCTACATTCTCCTCATCTACAATGTCAAGGTCCTTAACATATAGCGGAGTATCAAAGTCCATACCTGATACATCTATTCCTACAGACTCAGGAATATCTCCTGGCAGACACTCGATCTCAATTGTATCAAGCATTTGCATAAGTACTGACGGTTGAATTTTTATACTGTCTCTGTGTTGCAGATATACTGGAACAGTTATCTTTATCTTCTGCTTCATATCAAGTTTTTGGAAGTCTATGTGGATAACGTCTCCCTTAACTGGGTCTCTTTGTACTGTCTTTACTATAACAGGTAGAATTTCTCCATCCACTTCAAGTTCCATTAGTGATGAAGTTCCAACGATTCTAAATACTTTTACAAAGTCAATCTTGTCAACCCTTACATGTTTAGTTTCTATACCCTTGCTGTATACGATACCTGGTACCAGTTTTTCTCTTCTCATTTTCCTTGAACTACTTGACCCTATCTCCAATCTTGGAGCGGCCAACAATCTTTTATCACTCATTCTCGAATACCTCCTGATTTTTCTGATTTAGTATAAATATAGTCTACCCTAAAAGAGCCGCATATAATCATCTTTCTATACTAGTAACGGACTCCCTTTGCAGTAAGACTTTTTGCAATAATATAGTTGCTTAAAGTTACTTCTACTTTTCCATCAGGTATTCTCATACCCTTCATAAGATATACAGTTACATCATTGTCATGAAAAACATCATACCGGGTAACATCCCCGGGGTTTCCTATCCTTACCGATAGTTGATTGGTCTGACATCAGCCGGATTTTACAGCAAATACTGCAACTGTAACTTCTGCATCGCCACTAGACTTGTTCTTGATGTAATTACTTGCCTTGTCAGTAACTGTTACGTTCATCTAAATCACCTCATTTTCCGTATTGGTTTTATTTTTTGCTTTTGAATTGTCCTTCGCATAGTAACTGGCAATCATTGCAGTTATAGGAATTGTAAGAATCAGACCGATGCTTCCCGAAAGAGACCTCACTATTTCCGTTGCAATAACGTCCAGATTGAACACTTTGCTCATCTCTGTTTCATAGGCCATAAAAAGAAGCAGCATTGGTATTGCTGTTCCTGTGTATGCAAGAATCAAAGTATTGACCATTGTCCCCATGACGTCTTTACCTATGTTCATTCCTGAACGGAACAATCTTCGCTGTGACAGTTTGGGGTTGGCCTTGTGTATTTCATCAACTGCAGATGCTATTGAGATTCCAACATCCATTGCAGCTCCAAGAGCTCCCAGAATAATTCCGGCAAAAAGAAGATGTCTGAAGTTAAATTGAATCCCTTGAGGGATGTACATCAGCATTGTCGCTTCTTCAGCGGAAAGTCCTGTAAGGCTGGCCTGGTTTCCTACTACAAATGATATTACTCCAGCAACTATTACTCCTATCGAAGTACCTGCAATGGCAGCAACTGACTTGTGGTTTATACCTGATACAAGGAAGATAGTGACAACTGTAACAAGTACAGCAATTATAACGCTTACCAATATTGGGTTGTACCCTCTTAAAATCAGAGGCAGCATTACAAACAATACTGCAGATATTGTAACTCCCAATGATATCAGGGATTTGATTCCCTTTGATCTTCCAATCAATACCACGAGGATAATAAATGCTCCCAGCAAATAGACTATACTGTTGATTCTGTAGTAGTCAGAAATATATACATTGTACTCTCCATCTGGGTATTCCTCAATCATTAGGGAAACCTTCTGGCCTTCTTCTACTATTATATCATAGTGGGCGTAGTCTGACAGGACGTTTTCAATTTCAATTGTTTCTCCCTTATACTTGCCAGAATCAACCCTTATGGTTACTAATTGGGAACTAAAATAATCCTCAGATCTTTCTTCAATCTCCGAAGCCTCAAGGACTGTCCCTTTCTCAGTAAAATTTACGAATTCCGTTTCAGTTTCCATCTCAGATTCGACTTGGGCTGCAACAGATATTGTACCAGACATCAAGGCCACTACAAGAAGAAGCAGCAAAACTAATCTTTTCATGGTTACTCCTTTCAAACCAAAGGAAGGACTCCTGCCCTTTTCGTTTAGTCAGTGTGTATTAAAACCTACTTAATTCATTTGCATTTCTAACTTGCTTAAAACCAATAAACAGAATCAACAGAAGCAGCAAAGCCCTGATTACAGATTTAATTGCAAGCTCCAGGTATGATGATGTTTGTATAAATTCAGGCTCAATTACAAATCCAAGAGGAACAAGGATAATTGCCAAAAGCATCATTCCCTTTGATCTTTTGTTCCACGAGCATAATATCACAACTAAAGCCACAATAACAAGATAAACTATAAGAGGTACAGTTCTTAGCATCAAAAATGTCCTGTCCGGTTCCAGCTGAAAATGAGCATTCTGCGGGAATATCCCTATAACCACCCTGAAAATAAGAAGCCCATATAACAATTTATCCAAGGGAACTTTTTTTCTCAGTCTAAAGCACTCCTTGCTCAAATCAATAAGCATTGAAAAAAACAGAGTTAAAACTATCATGTGCCCAATTCTTCCCCACCCAAGCAGCCTAAGATTGTCTTCGAGACCAGTTGTAATTAGGGAATATATTCGTGGTATGAGATATAGCATCTCCCCAATGGCTAGAGTCAATGCCATTGACCCGAAGGCCATATGGACTCTGTTCTCATTGTGGTTTCTATATATGTATACTCCCATATAAATAATTATGACTAAGTAAATCAGGAATCCCAACGGCTCTATTATTTTCTGCAAGAAAACTCCCCCCTTGGCTTTTGTTCCTAAGTTTAGTTTAATATTAATCATGCCTAATGTAAATACTTTCACAGGTTTTTAGTCTTTGAAGCAGTTTATTTTTGTTGAATTCAATGGAAAATTATGCTAATATATGTTTACATGGGCGGTTAGTTCAGCTGGTAGAACGCTACGTTGACATCGTAGAGGTCGTTGGTTCGAGTCCAATATCGCCCACCAAAACAATTCAATGAACAGTAAACAATGAATATCGAACAATTAATATCTAAGAATTAAGAGCCGAAAAGAAAAGATCCCATCACAAGTGGGATCTTTTCAAATTAGGGGGGGTGTTACCATTCTATTTTTTTACTAGAATTTCTCTCGAATCATCAAAGAACTGCTTTACTCCATTATCTGTAACATAGAACGAAGCATCAACTTCAAATCCTACATCATCCAGCCAAATTCCAGGAATAAGATGTAGAGCCATATTCTTCTGAACTACAGTCTTGTCTCCAGGTCTTACGCTGATTGTCTGCTCGCCCCAGTCAGGTGGATAATTAACTCCTATTGAATAACCGATTCTGGACTCCTTAACAAGACCAGTCTTCTCGATTGTCCTTCTCCAGGTTGCTTCGATATCTTCTACAAGAACACCAGGCTTGATCATGTCAAGTGCCGCATCAAGTCCCTCAAGAACTGTTTTTCCTGTGTCAACCATAAGCTTTGGTGGTTGCTCGCCAAGGTATAGAGTCCTTGCTATAGGTACATGGTAGTGTCTGTATACTCCACAAAGCTCGAGGAGTACTGCCTCATCATTCTCATACTTCTTCTCGCTCCAGGTAAGGTGTGGCGTCTTTGTTGCTTCTCCTGCCATCATCAAAGGTACGATTGCAGGATAATCTCCACTGTATTCCCCAACTCCCTTGTACTGAGCCTTGGCAACTTCAGCAGCTACATCACATTCCCTGACTCCAGGGGCAATATGCTTTTGTGCAGTCTTCATAACATTTGATGCAATTTGTCCTGCTATTTTCATAAATTCAATTTCATTTTCGGATTTAATGACACGAACCCAGTTAACCAAAGTATTTGCATCCTTAAAGGTTGCGTTTGGAAGAGATTTTTCAAGCTCTACATAAGCTCTGTGAGTAAAATAGAACTGGTCCATCTCAACTCCGATAACCTTCTTCTCCCATCCATGCTTCTTGATTATATCAGCCATATAATGCATTGGATGCTTTATCAATGAATGAACATAGTCATCAGCATACTGGTAGATGTTTTCGTCTGAAAGCATGCTTGTTATTCTGGCACCGTTTGCATCCATGCCGCGGCCTATCCAAACCGGCTCTTCTTTGTCAAGGGAAACCAATAGACATTGATGAACATAGAAACTCCACCCATCATATCCTGTCAGGTAATTCATATTGGCCGGTTGAGAAACAAATAAAAGCTCTATTCCCCATTCTTCCATTGTTTTCTTGGTTTTTGCAATGCGTTCCTGATACTCTTCTTTCTTGAATACATGCATATAAATAATTCCCTCCTCTTGATTAATCAGTTGTAACCTACATGAAACCTCCATTTGATTCTCTGACAACCGCAGAAAAAACATAACGAATCATCGTAACAAAATCAAATACAGGAAGTCCACTTGCTCGTTGAACAGCCTCGGCATAAACAGGCAAAACGCTGCATTCCAGAAGAATCGCTCCAATATCCGGATTCTCCTTCTGCAATTTTAGAACCCTGTCAACTACTTCTTTTTCCACCTTCTCAGTATCCAATACTCCTTCTTCAATTAGAAACGCACTGGAGAAGTTTGGTTCATCTTCCAAGCCTTCAATGACAAGATTACTTGTATCCTCTACACCACATAGCTTGATAACACTTTCGTCCAAAGACTTGCCGTTTGCAGTTATTACTCCAATCTTCTTTCCATAAGGTATTATCTGAGTGATAAATGGAATCTGAAGTAAACTGGATGAAAAAACTGGGATGTGGAGTCTTTCCCTTAACTCTGTTTGATAAAGAGCCATAAAACCGCAGTCGCTGGTTATGGCTCTTACCCCTTCTTTTTGCAATAATTCCGCTGCTTCCATTATCTTCTCCATACTTGATTTATCATGGTCCATCATCTTCTGGACTGTAAGTCCCTCTACCCTCTGAAATCTTACTGGAAACTCGTAAGTGGTAGCATTCGCGACGTCTCCGGGAATAAAGGGAGCTTCGCTATCAAGGAGTATGATTCCTATTGCCTCCCCGTAGCTTACTTGTCCTTTTTTACGGTAATATTTCATCCGATACACCTCCTGAATTGCTTTTATGCATCCAGCCTTCTTAGATCATCGCTGCGTTAGGCAGGAACAATGCTATCTGTGGGAATGCAACCAACAGAGCCGTTACAAGTAACAGTATGAAAATAAACGGCGGTGTATGACTTATAATCTCCATATAAGGCCTTCTGAATATAAGCTGTGCGGTGAATATGTCGCATCCAAAAGGTGGTGTTGCTGATCCAATTGCAGCCTGTAACACTACCAGTACACCCAAAAGTACAGGGTCTACTCCAGTTTGTAGTACATATGGTGCAAAAATCGGGCTAAGTACATATATTGCAACTATTGGGTCGACGAACATACAAGCTATAAAGTATGCAACAACGATTATAAATATTACATACAACTGTGATGGATTGTCACCAAACAATGGTGGCAAGTAGGTCTGTGGAATACGTAGAAAACTCAACAAGAATGAAAACGCATTACCTGCTCCAACCAGAATAAATACTACTCCGGTAATTACACCTGTCTGTAGAAAATGATCAATCATATCACTGAATCTGATAGTCTTATATACCAGACCTTCAAGAATAAGTGCATAGGCAACTGATGCTGCCGCTGCTTCTGTAGGGCTGAATATTCCTCCGTAAATTCCACCGATGATAATCAGTGGGAATCCCATTACAAGGAATCCACCCTTAATGGAATCAATTCTCTCCTTTTTATCAGCCTTTGGTGGACTGATTATATTATTTCTCTTTGAATAAATATAAGCATAAATTGAAAATAGTACAAAGATTAAAAGACCGGGTCCTACTCCTGCAAGAAACAGTTTTCCTACTGAAGTTCCTGTAACTACTCCGTATACTATAAACCCTATACTTGGTGGTATAAGAAATGCTATATCACTTGCGTTTATAATAAGAGCCAGAGTAAATGGACTTGAGTATCCGGCTTCAAGTAGCATGGGTCTCATTGTTCCACCAATGGCAGCTACTGTCGCCTGTGTTGAACCTGAAACGGCTCCAAACATTGTACAGGCAGCGTTTGTGGTAATCGCAAGTCCCCCAGGAATATGTCCTAGAAATGCTTTTGTCATTCTAATAAGCCTTTTTGCAGCCTGGCCTGCTGTGATGATATTTGCTGCGAGAATAAACATTGGAACTGCAACCAATGAAGGTGGAATAATTCCCGTGACCACCTGTTGAATAACAACGTTCATATTAAAATTCGGCATATAAACAGTAATGTACAATATCAGCGATCCCAAAAGAGTTACCATAAAGGGAAAGCCAAATAACAATTTGAAAATCATTGTGGATACTAATAATAACATATGGCTACCTCCCTATCTAAGTCTCATAATGATCTTTTGAATCAACTGAATTGTCTTTTTCCTGGTCTTTTGAACCACCTGCATGTCCTGACATTTCGTGACCTATGCCCTCGTACTTTTCAGCAATATGTTGAAGCTCTTCTGCTTCATATTCACCTTGTTGCTCAGGTGACAGCCATACATCATACTCTGCAATGTTCTTCACTATGGTACGAACGTATTGAATTCCTGCAAAGAAAAATCCGATTGGAATTATAACAAGGAACAACCAATAAGGCATTCTCAGTGCCGGGGTTACATGATTCATTACCCTTGCAGAATCCATATATGAATAAGAGTAGCTTGCCAATAAAAACATTACAACCGCACTTACTCCTGAGATTATGAAAATCATAACCTTCTGAACCTTATAAGGTACTGCATCGAAAAAAGCTCCCATACGAATATGTCTTGCTTTTCGAACTCCATAGCTTACTCCGACAAAAGTTATAAGCATGGTGAAAAGTTCTGTCAGTTCTTCAGCAAAATACATACTTCGGTAGAAAGTCCTTGCAATAACATTTGCTATTACCAGGCTAGCCATTGCAAATACAGATATTGAAAGCATAAAGACTTCAAATCGCTCAACAAAATCTTCAAATTTTTCATAAATATACAAGAGTCCGGATGATCCTTTATCCTTCATATCAACACTCCTTTCTAAAATCTCTGCAACCACCTAGGTGGTTGCAGAAATTTCATATCCTCTTATGATTACTCGATTCCTAATTCAGCTTTTGCATTTTCGATATCATTAAGAAGTGTTTCCAATATCTCTTGACCTTGAGGTCCTCCTATATCAGCGAAATCCTCATGTACAGTTCTTCCGGCTTCCTTAAACTCTTCAAGCTCTGCTCCAGTAACTTCATGATATACAATTTCTGGTCTTTCATCCATCATTTCCTGAAGCTCTGTTTCATGTCTTTCAGTAATCCACTCAGCTGAAGGAATTATTGCATCAGCCCAGTAGTCTCTCATTTCCTGCTGCACTTCAGCTGGAAGTGAATCAAAGTATTGCATATTTACAGTTGGAATTCCAATGAAAGGCTCAGCATAAATTTGTGTGAAATAATCCTGAACTTCGTAGAAATTCATACTCTTTATTGCAAATATCGGGTTAATCTGTCCATCTATAAGATTTGTCTGCAATCCTCCATATATCTCACCATAAGCCATTGGTGTTGGGTCTGCTCCGTATGACAGGTAGTTTTGAGTCAATAGTGCCGATCCCATTATTCTTACTTTAAATCCATTCATATCATCTACAGTTTCAATTGGCTTGTTTGAAGTAATTGTCTGCCATCCTTCAAAAAGAACTCCAAGTGGCACTAGTCCGTTTCTTCTGAATGCTTCCTCAAGAACTCCCATAAACTCTCCGTTTTTCATTACCCACTCAAGTGTTTCAGGTGCACGCTCTTCTGGCCAAATATAATGCAGTGCCAGTACCTGAGCTTCAGGGACAAATGAACTTATCCATGCATAGTCAGAGAATACATACTCTACTACCCCTAGCTGCGCTAATTCATTGATATCTCTTGTATCTCCAAGAGTACCATATGGATAAACATCAAGGTCATACTTGCCATCTGTAACTTCTCTCATGTGATCTCCATAGTTATTTGCCCAAACTGTCATAAAGTCGCCTTCGATTTCCTCAGATGCAAGTCTTGGCATTAGTGGCTGATCAATAAGATCGCCTAATGTGGCTTCAGTTTCTTCACCTGTTTCTTCTGCTGGCTCTTCAGCTGGTGCTGGCTCTTCAGCTGGTGCTGGCTCTTCTGTGCCACCGCATCCTACTAGCAATAGCATCCCCATCAACATCAGACCTAACAATAACATTAGTAACTTCTTGTTACTTTTTTTCATCCTGCTTTCCTCCTTTGAGTTTTGGA
Organism: Soehngenia sp.; assembly: GCA_024637045.1. Taxonomy (GTDB): domain Bacteria; phylum Bacillota; class Clostridia; order Tissierellales; family Tissierellaceae; genus Gudongella. Next base: position 84,325 of record JAGXFX010000004.1, on the reverse strand, counting down.
TTACAACATACTTTGTCTATTTCTATGTTTTGGGTATATTGCGACTATTTGTAATGTTCTGTTAATTATTGGTACTATTTTCCAAATACTGAAGGCTTCCCCTGACAAACAACTCCACTCCCAAATGCAACACCGACTCATCAATATTGAATCTTGGATTATGATGTGGAAAATTTGTTCCAATTTCCTCGTTTCCCGTACCCAGGAAGAGAAAAACTCCAGGTATTCTGGCAGTAAACTCCGAAAAGTCCTCACTTGCCATGGTTGAATATGGAATTACCTTATCAGCTCCAACAACTTCAGTTGCTGTTTTTTTCATATGTTCAGCCATTCTCTCATCATTGATAAGAGGAATGTTTTCTCTGATCCATGATACTTCACACTCACATCCGTGAGTTTTTGATACATCTCTGGCCAATCTTTCCAAACGATAAATGGGCGGATCGCCTGAGTCATCGTACAATGTTCTGATTGAGCCCTCCAAAACAACCTCATCGGGTATTATATTTGCCTTTGTTCCTCCATTGATCTGTCCAAAGATCATTGTCATTGGTTTCATGCTGCTGATCTCTCGAGTCTGAATTCTCTGTGCAGATAATACAATATCAGATGCTGCTATTACAGGGTCTATTGCAGTTTCAGGATAACCTGAGTGTCCTCCGTAGCCCTTTACTTTGATCTCGAAAATATACAATCCAGACATGACTCCCCCGGATGATATCCCCACGACCCCTGATGGCAATGGTGTCCAAATATGTACTCCCACTGCTGCATCAACTTTGGGTTTATCCAGAACCCCGTCTTCAATCATCGGCAAGGCTCCTGCATTTTCTTCATTTGGTTGAAATACCAATTTAATTTTACCCTTGATCAACTCTTTGTTCTTTGATAATATTTTTGCTGCTCCCATGAGCATCGACATATGGGCATCATGTCCACATGCATGCATAACACCGGGATTCTTCGAAGCATATTCTACTGTGTTTTCTTCTTGTATGGGCAATGCATCCATATCTGCCCTAAGCATCAAAACTGGTCCATTTTCTGCTCCTTCGATCATTGCAACCACTCCGGTTTTTGCTACTCGCTCCGTTTGGAGCCCGAGGCTTTGAAGGTACTCTTCAACTTTTTTGCTGGTTTGATGCTCTTCAAACCCTAGTTCCGGATGAGCATGAAAGTCTCTTCTTAGCTCAATAAGCTCATTCTGTAAATCCTCACTTTGTTCCGTGATCCAATCCATTTCTAAAGTCAGCTCCCTTACTGTGACTTTACTTTGTTTCTGAGACATCTGGTACTATACCTTCCCAACCCAGGAAATATGATAGTTTGTCTGTCGCTTCCTTCAACCCTACCTTGATTTGATCAATTTTGCTGTAGGTTTGTCGGATGCTTGCCCCGCTTACGCTGATTGCTGCTACAATTTCATTGTCAAAATTTCTTACAGGCATCGCGATACAGGTAAGTCCTGGTGCAACTTCTTCGTCATCCATGCTGAATCCCTGTTTCCTGATTTTGCGTAATTCCTCCATCAATTTATCAATATCTGTAATGGTAAAGCTGGTGAAACTACTGTATGGGCCTTCTCCTAATATTCCAATTACTTCTTCCCTAGTCATATCCGATATCAAAGCCTTCCCCATTGCAGTTGCATGAAGAGGTTCTCTTGCGCCGATTTGCAAATTGGCAACAAGACTTGCCTTTGCTGTTACTTTAGAAATGGTGACAACGCTGTCATCAACTCGTACTCCTAAATTTACTGTTTCCTGATACTGGTTACATAGATTTTGCAGGATTCCTATGTCAAAGTTATAAAGATTTCGCTGTTGAGGAATCACATTCCCAATTTCAAATAACCGCCATCCCAACCGATATTTTTTGGTATCATGATCCTGTTCCAGATAGTTTCTCGCTGCCAATGTATCCAATATTCGGTGTACTGTGCTTTTTCCAATATCCAATTTTGAGCTGAGCTCGCTGACTCCCATTCCTTCTTGATAGCCTTCCTCTGCCAATATCTCCATTACTTCCAAAGCTTTATCTATTGTCAGAACGGGGTATTTCGGCGTATGCTGGGATTTATTTGGTTCCATTTTTTTCACCCTTTCCAGAATTCTTCGTATACATCACTGTATAGGTTCATTGTATCAAAGAACTAGGGCTGGAAAAAGGCATTCCTACTCAGAAAGCCTATTCCATTTTCATTTTATACCCAGCCTCGAGCTTTCATTGATCTTTCGAGTTTTCTAAGAGCGTTGATCCACGCTGCATTACGCATTGATGAATTTTCATTTTTTGCAGTCTCAACAGTATTTTTATATGCTTTTGTAATTTGCTCCTTAAGCTTATCGTTTACCTTGTCAAGCTCCCAGTAATCATCAGTCAAACCCTGTGTTCTTTCAAATGAACAAACTATTGCACTTCCACAGTTTGTAAGAACGTCAGGAACTATTAGAACTCCTTTTTTCTCCAACATTTTTTCTGCTTCTGGAGTTACAGGACCGTTTGCACATTCCATAATTACTTTAGCCTTGATATTATCTGCATTTTTCTCATGTATTACACTCTGAACTGCTGCTGGCATTAAGATGTCAACATCAAGTTCAAGGACGTTGTTTACATCAAGTGTCTTTTCGCAAGGGAAGCCTTCAATCTTCTTGTTCTCGGCTACATATTCCTCAAGCTTTGGAATATCTATTCCATTTGCGTTGTACACACCACCGGTAAGATCAGCTACACCTACAACCTTATAGCCTTGGTCATGCAGCAATCTTGCAGCAATTCTTCCAACATTACCGAATCCTTGCATTGCAATTGTTGCACCTTTAGGAATATCATTATCCTTCATTACTTCCATTGCTACATAGAATGCACCAGTACCTGTTGCTTCCATACTTCCAAGGGTTCCGTTAGTTTCTGCAGGTTTATCATTGATTGCAGCTGGGCTGTGGAAACCATTGATTTCTTCATATTCATCAAGCATCCAAGCCATTGTCTTGGCACTTGTACCGATATCAGCACCAGGTACATCTACCCAGGCTCCTTTTACCGGAAGTTTTCTTATAAATGCTCTGGAGATTCTTTCGAGTTCTCCTTCGGAAAGTTTGTGGGGGTCTACTTTAATTCCACCTTTTCCGCCACCTGCAGGAATTCCTGCAACTGCGTGCTTTATTGTCATCCAGAATCCAAGCGCCTTGACAATATCAAGATCCAGGTCGGGAACAAATCTCATTCCATTTTTAACCTGTCCCAAAGCGTCATTGTAATGAACTCTGTATGCATCAAATATTTCGTAATCTCCATTATCCATCCTCATTGGGATTGTGAATTGGAAGATTCTTTTTGGCTTTGACAAATACTTTACTACATTTGGATCAAGGTTTGCCATTTCACTAGCTTCCTTTAATGTAGACAAAGCTGTTTCGAAAGGATTATTACTCATTTTAACACCTACCTTTATGGTTTTGGAATTGATAAATCTTCTTTATAATCATTGAACACTAATTCAGTTTCACTTTCATCGCACCATTCCTTAGCGATCTTTGCCATACGTACCTTAATTGGTATCAGTCTATCCAATGGCTCATCATCATGCCAAGCATTATAGATATCCATTTCATTCTTTCCAGGCTCAAACTTAAAGTAGACTGGAGCACATATTCTTGCTATCTCATCTGAATCAACATGTCTTTGAATATTACCCATTGAATCGACAAGACTCATATATACATCCATTGGAATAGATGTTGTACTTCTTATTGCGGAAAACATTGGAAGCGTAAGATCAGCCAAGGGGTTAAAACTATCTGCTCCCATATCTTCAAGCATCTTACCAGCTACTGCATTGCCATGACCCGCGAATACAGAAACCTTGAACTTGGTCTCAGCAGGTATTAGTCCTGCTGCTCTCATTTTTACTACCAAATAAAGTACACTTTCATCAGTGATCAAGAATCCTCTGATTCCTGCATTTAAGCATCGATCAAATTCCTTTAGCCACAGACGCATGTTGTCCTGACCTCTAAGTCTCATTCCTGAAACATTTCCTTCTGGAGTTACGTATTGTTTTCCTCCGTCCCATGATCTTGAAGCCATTGGGTTTACCAGGGCTTCAATTTTTGCATCAGCGGCTATCTGTGCATATTCTTTCAACTCAGCCTTTTCTATCAATGCTGAACCGCCTACCAGACCTATTACTCTGTGTATTACAGCCTTTTGCTTGTCAATCTCCTTGACAAGGTTTGCAAAGTTGTTAGCACTTTCAATCCCTGTGATTTCCATTCTATAATGAGCTCCACCTTCAAAAGTCTTAGTAGATGTAGGCAGATCATACCTATCCCTTGTTGGAAATTTCATTTCATTTTCCATATATTCCATCATTTGTTTAAAAGCCATCCTTTTACCTCCTATTAATAAGTAATTTTGATTATAGTGTTCTTGCTTTTATTTATCTTGTTTGCTTGCTATTCGAATTCCTTGAACAGCTTCTCGAATTCTTCAATTGGATCTGTTATATGGTAAACATATTCATCAGATGGGAATACTCCTTCTTTTACATCCTTGATGTATTCTTTGTATGCATTTGTTTCCATTTCTGCAACGTTTGCATAAACCTTAACAAATTTTGGTGTGAACGCCTGGAATTTACCTACCATGTCACTGCTTATAAGCAATTGTCCGTCACAGTCTCCTGCTCCGATTGAATATACTGGAATATCAAGCTTTTCAGCAATAAATTTAGTTAACTCTGGTGGTACTGCTTCTACCAGTAGTGCCATCGCTCCAGCTTCCTGAACTGCCAATGCATCTTCAATTACTCCTCTTGCATTCTTTACATCTCTACCTTGTGCCTTAAATCCACCCAATTGACCTGAGCTTTGAGGAGTAAGACCGATATGACCAAATACAGCTATTCCTGCATCAGTGATTGCACGGATTCTGCTTTGTATTCTAACTCCACCTTCCAGCTTGATAGAATCAACATCTGCTTCCTTAAGGAATCTTACTGCATTATTAACGGCTTGCTCATCTGAACCCTGGTATGAACCAAAAGGCATATCTCCAATAAGAAATGTCTTTGGGGCACCTCTTCTTACAGCCTGGCAATGTGATATGCAATCTTCCATTGTAACTGGTACTGTTCCACTGTAGCCAAGAGTTACCATTCCCAGTGAGTCTCCTATTAAAAGCATGTCCATGCCTGCTGCTTCTGCAAACATGGCTGTTGGATAATCATACGCTGTGATCCAAGCCACCTTTTCTCCGGCTTTTTTCATTTTGTACAAATCCAAAATACTTTTCTTCTTTGGCATCCTCAATCTCCTCCTCTTTCACTTTTTATCCTTTTTTCTTCCAACGCTCTCCATGTGATTCCTTCTTTTGGAACGATGGTCTACAATGCTGCATTTCATAATGTCATATGCTGTCAGTCTACATTACAGCTTGCATCATCTTGTCGAGTAGCCCTCTTTACCTTGTCAGCTTCGGGAACTATTCCACTATATTGGAACGCTGTTCTACTTTTGATACTATAGTAATTTTTTTTGGGTGTCAAGAAATTTTTCAGAAATTTATGAATTGATTTACACTATTGTTGGATTGATTTTTACTCATTTGTGCATATAGCTTGTATCCATAGAATACCAACGATTATATGAAATTTTCTTCACAAAATGGCAAGATATTGAGATTATAAAAGGCTGGGGAATTTTCCCCAGCCTGGATTGCAAATAATATTAATCTTTAAATCATTGGTTATTTAAAAACTTTAGTGCTGTTCTAACATGAATTTCTACTCCAAGTGGCAAAACATTCTCATCAATATCGAACTTTGGATGATGGTGAGGATAATCTGTCTTCTTTTCCTTATCAGCAGTTCCAAGAAAAACAAAGGTGCTGGGGACTCTTTTTGAGAACTCCGCAAAATCTTCTCCAAGCATAACACTTATACCAGAGTTCACGATATTTTCTTTGCCCACAACATTTTCTACAGTACCTTCTACAAATCTTGTCATTTCTTCATCATTATCCAACAATTCGTTTCCACACTTAAATTCCAGAGAAAATGTTGTTCTGTGAACTTTTGAGATACCGTCAACTATTTCTCTCATTCTCTGTTGAATCTTATGGGTATCTGGATGCAAGCATCTGATCGATCCTTCAATTTCCATCTTTTCCGGTATTATTATTGGATAGGTTCCTGCATTTACCTTGCCAAAACTTATAACAGTTGGCTTTAATGCATCCACTTCATTGAGCACCATCTCCTGCAAGGCTTTTATCATATCAATTCCAGCTAGAATCGGACTGATAGTCGTATGTGGTGCTCCGCCATGACCGCCCTTTCCATTGACAGTCAACTTGAAATAGTAGCTTGACGCCATCAAAGGTCCAGATGCTATTCCTAATTTCCCAGACTCAATCAACGACCAGAGATGTATTCCAACGGTAGCATCCACCCTTGGATTATCAAGAATTCCTTCATTTATCATTATTTCAGCACCGGCATCTTCCTCATTGGGCTGAAATATAAATTTTACATTTCCTTTTATCTCTTCCCTTCTGCTATACAATACCTTAGCTGCAATCAGCATCATTGCCAGATGACCATCATGCCCACACGCATGCATTATTCCCTCGTTTTTGGAAGCAAAATCCAACCCCGTCTCTTCTGTAAGGGGAAGTGCATCCATATCGGTCCTTAATGCAATGGTCTTTCCAGACAGGCTTCCTCTTAAAAGTCCCACCACCCCGGTTTTGGCAACATTTCGATTCACTTCCAGACCAAGGTTTTCCAGATAATCAGCAACTATCTTACCCGTTCTGAACTCGTGGAATCCCAATTCAGGATGTTGATGAAAGTCCCTCCTTAAGCTAATTAATTCTTCCTTCAGATTTTCTATTTCCGTTTTTATGTCCACTTATGAATCACTCCTTGACACATATTGGTAAATCCTTACGAAATACAAATACCCTGAAATCTTGAATTTATACAGGATAGTAAGAATGAACATTGATAGTAATTCGCCAACTATGTGTTGAATCGATAGCAAGCCAATTTTTGAAACGAGTGTGATGAATCTCTGATCTTGAATCCGAGAGCGATTCATCAGACTTTTCGGGGGAAAGAGAGAGATCTCTCGACACGACCTGGTACAATACTTTGGAACAAAAATCTTTTCATTGTGAACTGCGAATTGTGCATTGTGCATTAAAAAACAGAGGCCAGGCCTCTGTTTTTGGTTATGCTTCCTTATTAATCATATCCTTTACCTTCATAATTCTGGTAATGGTACTTCTTTCATTTTCATCCAGCTTCATACGGATAAATCTTATCGTTTCCTGAAGTTCCGGTATCGTCCTGTACTCCAGTGCATTTACTCTACGTCTTGTCTTCTCAATTTCATCAGCCATCAGCTGACAAGCCTTCTCAACCTCCGCCAGTTCCAAAAGTTCCGGCATGATAGTATACAGCTTGGAAATTGCATCATCTAGCTCTCCTGAGGTCTGTGCGAAGCCGTAGGGGTATATACTACCCTCATCCCCCTCAAGCTTTCTGATAAAAGTCATCACTGGTACATGAACACTCATGACGTTCCTTTTCTTGATGTCTACGCTGATGCTTTCCTTCGGGAAGGCTACGGCCTCCTGAAGAATCTCCGGAGACATGACTGCACTGGCAAGAAGAAATTCAGCAAAGGCATCCTTCAGGTCCTGTTCAACCTGGGTACGAAGCGTCTTGTTCTTTCTAATCAGCTCGATAAACCTTCTCATAAGCTCATCCTGCTTGTCCTTTAAAAGCTTGTGACCTCTTGTAGCAGTTTTAAGACGTGCCTTGAGGCGGGTGAGCTCCATACGAGTAGGATTAATATTCAAAACAGCCATCTACTCATCCCCTTCGTCTTCCAGTGGAAGGTATTTGTCAATAAACTCCTGACGAATTCTCTTAAGCTCCCCTCTTGGAATAATCTTCATTAGTTCCCATCCCAGATTAAGTGTTTCTTCGATGCTTCTATTGTTATCATAACCTTGATTTACATACTGGTTGTCAAAGGCTTCTGCAAACTTCGCAAACGCCTTGTCTGCATCGGAAAGTGCCGACTCACCAAGAATTGTGGCAAGTTCTCTTGCCTCTATTCCGGAAGTATATGCGGCGTATATCTGGTTCATTGTATCCGCATGGTCTTCTCTAGTCTTGCCCTCACCAATACCCTTGTCCTTAAGACGTGACAATGAAGGTACAACATTTATTGGTGGCTCGATACCTCTCTTGTAAAGTGCACGGGATAGTATGATCTGCCCCTCTGTGATGTATCCTGTAAGGTCGGGTATGGGGTGTGTAATATCATCCTCAGGCATTGTAAGGATTGGAATCTGGGTTATTGAGCCCTTTCTCCCCCTTATCCTTCCAGCTCTTTCATATATGGTTGAAAGGTCAGTATACAGATATCCTGGATATCCTCGACGACCAGGTACTTCTTTTCTGGCTGCTGAAGTCTCACGAAGTGCTTCAGCATAGTTAGTCATATCTGTAAGGATTACAAGTACGTGCATGTCCTTTTCATATGCAAGGTATTCTGCACAGGTAAGTGCCATCCTTGGAGTTGCTATTCTTTCAATGGCAGGGTCATTTGCAAGGTTTACAAATAGTACCGCCCTGTCAATTGCTCCTGTTTTTGTAAAGTCCTCAATAAAGAACTGAGCTTCCTCAAAGGTTATACCCATAGCAGCAAATACAACGGCGAATTTCTCGCCGGATCCAACTACCTGGGCCTGTCTTGCTATCTGTGCGGCAACCTCTCCGTGTGGTAATCCTGAACCGGAGAATATTGGCAGCTTTTGACCCCTTACAAGTGTATTAAGTCCGTCAATACAAGAAATTCCCGTCTGGATAAACTCCTCTGGATAGTCCCTTGCTACCGGGTTTATTGGAACTCCGTTTACATCTACTTTTTTCTCAGGAATAATCTTTGGTCCGTCATCCTTCGGTCTTCCAAGACCGTCGAATATACGACCGATCATATCCTCACTAACTCCAAGTTCAAGAGGCTTTCCTAGAAACTTAACCCTTGTTTTTCCAAGGTTGATTCCGGAGGATCCCTCAAACAGCTGAATCATGGCCTTGTCGCCATTTACTTCAAGTACTCTACCACGTCTTTTTTCGCCCGATCCAAGCTCAATATCAACAAGCTCCTCGTACTTGACGCCTTCTACTCCGTCAACTACCATCAACGGTCCAACTACTTCTCTTACGGTATTGTATTCTTTACGCATTCAGGATACCTCCTTCCTCTATAAGTTTATCTATTTCCTCATTTAATTCTACGCTTATCTCATCTATCTTGTGCAGCTCTTCTTCTTCAATATACTTGCTTCTTGCGATTTTTTCCCTTACCGGCATATGCTCTATGTCTTTAAGGTATACGCCTTTTTCCAGCGCTTTCATTCCAAGATCGTAGAATTCAAGAATAAGCTTAAGCATCTTGTTCTGCTTCTCCAGTGAACAGAATGTGTCAACATCATGGAAAGCATTCTGCTGCAGGTAGTCCTCTCTCATGGACTTTGTAGCTTCAAGCTTCAACTGGTCCTCATCTGAAAGAGAATCCCTTCCTACAAGTCTTACAATCTCCTGTAGTGATGCTTCTTCCTGAAGGAGGTTCATTGATTTTGCCCTGTTCTTTGCAAACTCAGGGTCTATATTTGCTGCCATCCACTGGTCCATCTTTGTCTGATAAAGCGTATAGGAGTTTAGCCAGTTGATTGCCGGAAAGTGTCTCTTGTATGAAAGCGCATGGTCAAGACCCCAAAATACCTTTACGATTCTTAGTGTAGCCTGTGATACCGGTTCTGATATATCTCCTCCTGGAGGCGATACTGCACCGATTACTGTAATTGCTCCCTCTCTCCCATCTGAGCCGTCACAAATAACCTTTCCTGATCTCTCATAGAAAGCTGCAGCTCTTGATGCAAGATACGCTGGGTAACCTTCGTCACCAGGCATCTCTTCAAGACGACCGGACATCTCTCTTAAGGCCTCTGCCCATCTTGATGTGGAGTCTGCCATTATGGCAACTGAATAGCCCATATCTCTAAAATATTCTGCAATTGTTATTCCTGTGTATATCGATGCCTCTCTCGCAGCAACAGGCATGTTTGATGTGTTCGCGATAAGAACCGTCCTCTTCATCAGAGACTCCCCGGTTTTAGGGTCGATTATCTCCGGGAACTCCATCAGTACGTCAGTCATTTCGTTACCACGTTCTCCACAACCTACATAGACAACTATTTCCGTATCAGCCCACTTTGCCAGCTGATGCTGCACAACTGTCTTTCCTGAGCCAAATGGTCCCGGGATTGCTGCGGTTCCTCCCTTTGCAACAGGAAAGAATGTATCGATTACCCTCTGTCCTGTCACCAACGGAACATCAGGATTCAATTTCCTTGTAAAAGGTCTTCCTTTTCTTACGGCCCATTTCTGCATCATCTGAATCTTCTTTTCTCCATCAAGTACACATATGTCCTCGACAATATTGAATGATCCTTCTTTTATCTCTGTTACCTCCCCAGAAATTCCAGGCGGTACCATTACCTTGTGAAGAATCAGTGTTGTCTCCTGTACAGTACCAATTACATCTCCAGAAACGACCTTATCTCCAACCTTAACAGTCGGTGTAAAGTCCCACTTCTTTTCCCTATCCAGATTGTCGACCTTTGTACCTCTGGTCATAAAGTCTCCTGATACTTCCCTAAACTTGTTAAGTGGTCTCTGTATTCCGTCAAACATGGCTTCTATCATTCCAGGTCCAAGTTCAACTGATAGAGGTTCACCAGTAGTATAAACAGGGTCTCCAGGACCAATTCCCGTAGTCTCCTCATATACCTGTATTGATGCTCTATCATCTCTCATTTCTATTATCTCACCGACAAGCTTGAAGTCGGAAACTTGTACTACGTCATATACATTCGCTTCATCCATTCCCTCAGCAACGACCAAGGGTCCAGATACTTTCACTATTTTCCCTACTTTCAAGATAAGCCCTCTCTTTCTATAAAATATTTGATCCTACGGCCTTTTCAACATTCTCGTTTATCCTGTCCATCCCTATATTAAGGGTTCCCTGATTGCTAGGGATAAGAATAACCGCAGGGATTATCTCTTTGTCATATCTATCAACAGTATCTGGTATCAAACTGGCAATCTGCTCTGTGATAAAGATAACTCCATAATTGTTTCTTGCCATGGTATCCACTGTTTTTCTGGCTTCATCTGCCTCTGTTACGGTAAATACCTCTACCCCCAGGGCTTTGAATGCCAGAACGGAATCCTTGTCTCCAATTACTCCCACTTTAAACATATAGATCACGCAACCTTTCTCTTGTGGCCTCTGGTGAAATATTGTTCATTTTAGAAACCATTATTATTCTCAGTATCTTCATTTCCATTTCCTTTGCAACCAGATATGAAAACAGAGGCTCAGGCCCAAATGTTACAGATTTTGAATCCTTGTTAAGGCTTATCATGTAGTTGTCCATGTACTTCTCAAATATGGACAATCTTCCTGTTTCCTGATATGCCTCAAGGCCTTTCAAGAGCTGTTTGCTTATTCTTGCATTTCTAAACTTGTTCATCATTACATCGACGGAATCATTCATAGTAAGGAGAATGTCATCTCTTTCAATATTTCCGTTAAAGAGGATTACTTCCCTGAAGAATCTAAGATCCTTCCCTTGCTTTTTTAGTCTGATCGATGCTGATACGTTTAGAAAATCAATTAGATCCTTAACATAAGCCTTGAACAGATCTATTCCTGTCCCATTGGCAATCTTGTATAGATGTTTGAAATAATGTCTATCCGCAAGGATATCTATTCTTTGAGGATCCTCGTGCTCTTCATAATCCTTCATTATTTCAGCAATTGCTTCCTTGAACTCCAGTTGAATGTCCCTCATCTGTTCTGCCTTAAACATTGCCTTCAGTTTACTGAAATCAATAGTTCCAATTGGAATATACAAATCCGACAGGTCCTTTTCCATAACATGTTCTTTCAGCATGACCTTGAGATTATGATAATCATACTTTAGTGCCATCATATCCACAACTTCATCCTGAGGTGATATCTCCCTCATCAAGTCGTATGTCTTTTTGAGTTCAAAACCTAATATATGCTCATAATCTTCACCTTTTTCGACAGCTGATACTGCACTTGCATATTCTGTATCTCCAAGGGTTCTCAGTACCTCTTCCAAATCCTTAGCATCTACCATCTTGTCGATGGTCGGCTGATCAAGGAGCTTTTTTTCAAGGACTCTGGTACGTGTTACCCCTTGGGTAAATTCCATTCTATCCATGAACTCACTCCTATTCTTCAAAGAGTTTCTCTACTATCTCCCCTTCGAGATCCTCCCTGATTTCATCAACCAGGGCTTCAAATGTGTAATTATAAATTATATCTCCGTACTTAAGTATAAATCCTGAATCAACAGACTCATCCTCAACAAGCACCACCTTGTCCGAAAGCTCCTTTAGCTGCTGGGCTTTTTCCTTTTGCACAAGTAATGTAGGCTTGATTTCTGTATCTATATCTTTTATAGAAGACTCCACAAATCCAAGATATTCCTTCTGGTCAAGATCTGAAAGTTTATCCTTTGCCATCTGAAATACTGTATCCATCACTTCCTGCTTGGCGGATAGCTTTCCATCACGAACCTTCAGCTCGGCACTCGATATTACTCTATCCTTGAGCATTTCAGATTCAACTGCTGCCTTCTCGAGAATTTTTTCCTTCCTCTCATTCGCTTCCTTTACCCTTTGATTTATGAGGCTGTTGTTTCTTTTTTCAGCCCCCGTAACTATCTCACTTGCCCTGTTTTTTGCATCCTCAAGAATCTTTTGGGTAAGGTTATCTAAATTTGACATAACTTCACATCCTTACTTTTTCTAGAAACTTACGGCGTTTACAAGAATTAGTGAGATTACAAATGCCAGCAAGGCATATGTCTCAACCATAACTGAGTAGATGATACCCTTGGTTGAATGCTCTTCGTTCTTTGCAAGAATTGATATACCTGCTGCTGCAACTTTTCCCTGTGCAATGGCTGACTGCCATCCAACAAATCCGATTGGCATACAAGCCGCCATAAGGTACATACCATGAGCAAGGCTCATTCCTGCATCAAGCTGTCCAAGAACTAGCAGTCCGATTACGAATCCGTAAAGTCCCTGTGTACCTGGAAGCAACTGTAATACCAGTGAACGACCAAACTTGTCAGGTTCCTCAATAATAAGACCACTTGCTGCCTGTCCTACAATTCCGATTCCAATAGCAGATCCTATACCTGAAAGGAATACTGCTATCGCTATACCTAATCCTCCGAAAAATACCCCACCATTTGAAACAATAAATTCAGTAAATATCATTTACATTTCCTCCTAATCTATTTTAGATTTATATATTTTGGTTTGCTTCTAAATCCGCTAAACCTCTTTCCTCCGCCTTCGTAGAACTTCCCAAAGAATTCAACGAATATAAGTCTAATTGCATGAACATATGCTCCTAGGAGTGTAAGTCCCAGATTAAATGTCTGTCCGAAGATGAAGATAATAATGGCTCCGATAAAGCCAAGCACTCCACTTCCTGCGACCATTCCCGCCATCATATTGACCGCACCGGCTATAAATCCTCCGGCTAATCCAAGGGCCATCAGCCTTGAATACGATACAAAGTCACCTACATACCCCGACATTCCATAAAGGGAGTAGATTCCTCCTCCTATTTTACCACCCAAACCTTCTGCATCTCTTCCTCCGGTAAGAACAATTCCAACCATCCCAACTATCATAACTACTAAACTGATAGTCTTTACTATTTCAGGAAGTGTCACTACAATATTCAAAAGGTACACTATTGCTCCTGTAAGTGCCAGGTACCAAAGACCTACATCAAACAGGGCGTCCTTGACTTTTCCATTATGTATCAGGACGTATGCTTTTATAGCCAGTGCAAAGTATATGTGGATCAATCCAAATATTATGGACAGTATAAGAAGAGTATTGTAATCTTCAGCAGGCTCAAACAACCCGGGAAGAGGTATTATTCCTCCAAAAAGGGAACCATATAAGAATCCCCATACTATTACTGAAAAGCTCAAGTAATAGAAAAACTTTACGAAAAGCCTTGTGTTTTCTTTCAAATTAAACTTATTAAGAACAAATAATGTTCCAATGAGCATTATCAGTCCATAACCTACATCCGCTGCCATCATTCCAAAGAAAGCCAGATAAAACGGTGCCAATAGTGGTGTAGGATCAACTTCACTGTACTTGGGCATTGAATACATCCCTGTAAGGGATTCAAATGCCTTTGCAAAATTTGAATTCTTAAGCAAAATTGGAGTATCATCGCTATCCCTTTCCGCTTCCTTCATTTCCATATAATAGATATTTTGGAGTCTATCCCTGATATTGTTTTCAAACTCATCCGCCTTGTCTGTAGGTATGTAACCTTTTATGACATCGACGTTTTCTGTAGAAAGAAAGTTCTCGGCAGCAGCTGTTCTGAGCTTCTTATTGCTCAAATAGTCGTATACAAGCTCCAACCTGGGTATTTCGGGAGTCATTTCCCTAATACTTTTTTCAACATCTCCCATTTGGGAATTCAATTCCTCAATTCTTTTATTGTTCTTTTCCATTTCCTGGGCAGGTTTTTCTTCTCCCTGGATTATCACCTTGGAAAAACTTGTGTTCCTGAGACTATCTAGCGCCTTCTCAACTTCTTCACCATAGGACATGGCTACAACATACAAGTTGTCCTTGTCCTCCTCCACGACTTCGTAGTAAGTATTTTCGAAGCCCGTCATTTCCTCAGAAAATCTTTCTTTGAGTTTTTTGGGTACAGTCCCTGTAAATATCTCAGCTTTACTGAACCCATTAATTTCAGAAATGGATACATCAAGAGATTTCCATGGTTTAAGCTCTGACAATCTTGCTTTCGCCTTTTCTTTCTCCAGCTTGAGTGATTCCATTCTTTTCCAAAGGGTATCAACCTCACCCAGTATTTCTTTGTATTCAATGGATAGTGCCTGTTCCTCAAGCTCATTGAAAGTGTATGTTTTAACACCTTCCTGCATTGCCTTGATACCTTTAGGTTTTATGTGGAACTTTGACAAAACGCTTATAGCGTATGACACATTGTTTATGTCATCATCAATTTCCATCAGACTTTCCGGTACCCTGACATTTTTTAATCCCAATTCTGAAAGGGTTTCATCTACACCCAGATTTGTAAAATGGACGTATTCAAACTTCTGAAGCTCATGGAGAAGATCTTCCTTGACTGAATCGAAGGCAAATAAGCTGAACTCGTTCATCTTAACTATTGCCATTATTGTTCACGATCCTCTCAATAATTATATTGGTCACTTTTTCCAATTTCTCAGCTTCCATTTCTTTTAATGCCTCTGCCTCTGCCCTACCCTTCTCAAGGATAGGTTTTGCTATGGCTTCCCCTTCACGGACTGCAGCCTTCTTGAGACTGTCAGCTTCGGAGTTGGCATCATCAAGTATCCTCTTGAATTGCTCTTCTGCCTTCTGGGATGATTCTTTAGTGGATTTTTTTACTGTGTTGCCAGCTTCCTCTAGAATTTCCCTGGCTTGCTCTTCTGCTTTTTTTACGGCCAGTATAGCATCTGTTGCCATCGCTTCACCCCCTAAAATGTATATATTTAAAATATTTTAAAAACCACGACTATATTAACTAATTCTATAATAATTATTCTGATAAATCAATAATTTGCGAAAAAATTATCAAACAATTCTCATTTTTCCTGTACCACAAAATTGCCTTCTACTCCAGTAAATGGCTGTATTTGAGCGTTTAGCTCGATGATTCCACTAGATATTATTTTTGCATAACTGACGGATTTCACTAAAATACAATGCTTGTTTTTGATCCTCTCCTGGCACTCAGGGAAGCATTTTTTTCTTATGCTGCTTATTTTGATTATGACATCCCCGATTTTATACACCTCTCCCTCTTTTAATATGGAATTTCCTGTATATGAAATATTCTCAGTAAATCTGGAAATGCACAATCCAGTGACTTTCCCTTTCTCAATTTCTTCTCTGAAATGTAGAGGCAAGAGAGAGAGTTGTCTTTCGCCACCTTTGGCATTCTTGTCGCCTTCTATTCCCCTGTCTTTTATACAAACTGCATTTTGTAAACTCTTTGTTTCCTTGTCAGCAGTTCTAATATTGAGTCTCTTTACCTTCATTTTGACACCTCATTATTTGTTTTAACAAAAGCAAAAGACCAACGTAGTTGATCTCTCAATTATTTTTTCCCAGGCATTTTTCTCTTTATAAATCGTTTTTTCTCCGGACTGTCTTTATCTGTAATCTTTTGATGAACTTCCTTAAGGTCTTCGACCTTTTCCTTGATTTTGTTTCCATCCTTTGAAATCTCTTTAACTGTTTTTTTACTTTTTTCCAAGTCAAACTTCCTCTTTGTAACAGAAAAGTCCCCAGACTTGATACCATCAATTATCTCGCTGGGTTTTTTTAGCTTCTTTTTTGTAAAGTTATCCATTAAAATCACCTCTATTTATATCTACCCTGAGAGTGTAAATATGAATCTGAAAATTTCCTTCATAATATATAATCAGGACAGCTTTTAACATTTCTAAAAAGCTGTCCTGATATCAAACATATTTAATCGAAACAGTATTTCATCGTTTAAGTGCAATTGTTGATTATTACAATAATTTCAATCCCTCTGTCATCAGGTCATTGTAATCCTTCAAACCAGTCGCTTGTTTTGCTTCAAGTGTCAAAGGCACAACATCCTCACGTGTCAGACTCGCTAGGTCAAATTTTCTATTCAATGCCATCAGTTGCTGTACTCCTGCTTTTACTCTTCCAAGGTAGGAGTAAAGCCCTATTGCACCTGTGGAGAAAGTATCTGCATCGTCATAATATAGTCTTAATTCTCTTAATCCTTCAAACAAATCTTCCTTTGTTTCTCCAAATCTTTGGAAATCCTTGGGCACTTTTCCTTCGTCTATAAGGTCCCCCACTGTCTTTCCAATCATAGCTGCAGCCATTGCGGCTCTACCGATGCCTATGATGTTTATATATGGAGCTCCCAGGGCAAGTGCCTTAAATACCTGATCTTCCATCGCTATTCCGCCAGTGATGGCTACTTGTGGCAGTTTGTACCCTTTGTTTTCCATTTCCTTAAGGATTGAGTACAGAATGCTTTGGAGTACAATGGTCGGAATTCCCCATTCATTCATCATTTTTACAGGACTGTTTCCCGAGCCTCCTCCAGCTCCGTCAAAGGTTACAAGGTCAACACCTGCTTTTGATGCTATAACAAGAATTCTAGCAAGATCCGCAGGATCAAATGGTCCAGTTTTAAAGAAGACTCTTTTTGCTCCCATATCCTTTAATTCCTTCACTCTGTTTACAAGATGTTCTTCATCCCATATTGGCAGCTTTCCTACCTTTTCAAATTTAGGTCCAATTCCCACCTTGTATTTTTCGGAAACCTCTTCATCCTCAGGATCTGGATGGACAATGTATCCTCTTCTCTTAAGCTTTAATGCTTCCTCTAGTGTATTGATTATTCCAAGTCCCTGTATCCCTTTGGCTGCCTGTGCAAATTTCAGTTCAACAGTAGTGGCGCCTTGTTCCTTTATTGCATAATCAAGAACTCCAAGATGTTCATCGTCGAAGTTTCCCTGAAGAACAATATCACCATAACCTCTGTTGTATTTTCTAAAAGAATCCAACATCTCTCCAATAAGCGGAGCGCTCTTTACCTTTCCATCTTCCAAAACCAGCTCTGGATCCTTCATTACTACGTCCTCACCTATGACGACAAGAACTCCTGCCATAGCAGCACCCGCGTAATAATCTCTCCAATTCAGCTTTGCCATTGCGGGAAGGATTATTGGGATCTTAAGTTTTACTGGATTATCTGTTCCCACTGATGCTTCCATATTGGCATTTGGATATGTAGCCTTATAAGGATCTTCTTCGCATCCCCAGGCTCCGAATACCCTTCCATTGATGTTAAGATGGGAGTAGTCAATCGGATAATCCTTTTCTGATGCAAACTGATTTCTGTCTGTTTGATAAGGATATGTTGCTTCTCTTCCTCTTAATGCCGAAAGACCGATTTCACACATCCCCGTACAATTTGCTGTACAAACTGAACACATTCCTGAAAACGGTGATAAATGATCTGGCGTTCTCATCCTTGTATTGGTCATTGAACTTCCTAAACTTGGGCTATAAGTCATTATTCTTCCCTCCTCTAATTTGCTAAACAACGTCTATATCATAATATTACGCCGATTTATAACATATGTCAATTTTAAAATGGAACTTGCATATGGTATAATATAATTTATCCAAGGAGGTATGCATATGAGAAAAATAACAGTTTTTGGAAGTCCCCTCTGACCAGAGTGTGAGCCACTAAGAGAGTTTCTCTTGGACAATGGAGTGGAATTTCAGTATATCGATATTACAGAAAGCATGAGAAGTCTAAAGATTTTCCTAGCATTCAGGGACAAGTCTTCTTACTTTGACCCAATCAAGAAGAAAGGCAGCGTAGGAATCCCAACAATAATGATAGGTAACGGCGACAAGTTCCTTGAAGCTTTTCCTGGAATGGATATTTCTGAATTAAAATAGGTCTGACAAATTGTCAGACCCTTATTTTTTGATATTAGATTTTCTTGTAAAAAATCATGTCGGAGTAGATTGCTCCCTTGTGTTCCTCATATCTGAATCCCGCCATAATATAGTTCTGTTTCTGTCTGAATGCAAGGGATGCAAAGTTTGGAATTGGATTTACGACGGTTTCAGAAAAAATATAGTGTATGTCGTTTTCCCTCATATCTTCTATTATTCTTCTATAAATCTTGCTACCGATACCTTCTCCTGTGTATTCAGCCTCTATGGCTGTCTTGTCAATAAGTACAAAATCATCAAGCAGTGACATATCGAAAGATGGATGCCAATTGATATTATCAATCCAGTCTGGATTATACCTGATCCACATCTCCTTCTTATAAGCCAGGGAAAAGCCGATTATTTTTCCGTTTAATTCAGCTACGTAGAAGTATTTCAGATTCTTGATTCTGTCTGCAAACAAGTCAATGTAGTAACCTGGATCAACAGGATAATCATCTATAAGAAATCCCTGGTAGGAATCTCTTTCCCTCTCACTTACACTGCAGGCTATTTTATAGACGCCTTCCTCGTCACCTTCCTGTGCCCTTCTTACGCTTATCTTACTAAGATCAATCTCATGATCCTTGACAAACTTTACGTTTGAACTCATTCAGCCACCTCCCATTTCATTGTGTTCTATATTCTTTATTGCAATAACGCTCCAAATTTCCTCTGCTTTTATTTTACACTAAAAACTACAATAATTGAAGCTAAAGGGAGCTTGTATGGGAAAATATCATCATATAAGGTGTTTTTTGGCTAAATTAGACTTTTTGTTTAATTCCCATTGTTTTTGTTGGGATTAAGTAAAAAGTGGGTAATAAATTATACAACCCTTATGAATTGGAGAAGGAGTGATTTAGATGAAAAAGAAATATTTAAGCATAGTGATGGTAGTACTAATAGCAGCCATGGCCCTTGCAGGATGTTCCTCCGGAAATGGATCAGAAGAGCCAGTAGAAGTAGCAGACAGGGTATTCACTTTAGAGGAACTGGCGGAGTTCGATGGAACCGATGGAACCGATGCCTATGTTGCAGTTGACGGAGTGGTATATGACGTAACTGATTCTGACATGTGGGATGCTGGCGGTCACAACGGATATCAGGCTGGGCAGGATTTATCTGAAGAAATCAAGGAAGTTTCTCCCCACGGAGTAGCTGTTCTTGAAAGAATTCCAGTTGTAGGAACGCTTGAAGAATAATCAGCTTGGGGGTGTTGTATGTATTCGGTATTGGGATGGCTTAATGTAATAATTCTGGGAGTGATTCTCTCCCCCTATGTTCTGAGATTCCTAAACAGGAAATTCTTTAAAACACAGAATAACGTCTTTAAAAACACAGTAAAAGTTCTTCGAAGATTGCACAAGCCTCTTGGTATTGCACTTGCCGTATTGGCACTTGTTCACGGCTATTTGGCTCTGGGGGAATTAAGACTCCATACTGGAAGTCTTCTTTACCTTTCAGTTTTCATTACAGCATTGCTCGGAGGAAGTTTCTATAGACTAAAAAAGAGAGCGCTGTTTGCATGGCATAAACGGTTGGCATTACTGTCATTCCTGTTGCTTATACTGCACATTTTATATCCAAGCGCCTTATATTATCTGCTTAACTAAAAAATCCCGGGAAAACCGGGATTTTTGTTTGCAATCATTCAATATAAACTATTCTTGTCTCTCTTGTTTCTCCTCTGTCGGGATGTGCTGCAGCAAACGTTACAACATAAAATTTCTCACTCAGATCCTCTTTTGGAAAATATTTCATTCTATCACTTTCAGCATAAACAGGGTATCTTATTCCATTTATTACAATATATGTCTCCACACCTTCGAGATTTCCAATTATACTCGCAGAAAATACAGGCTTTTTATCCTTAAAGCTTTCACCCATTTTAAAATCTGGTGTTATAATTATATCTTCCAAAATTCTTGTCTCCTGTGCCAAACGATCATTTTCCTTAATAACCCTTAACATGTTGAGTCCAAGAATCTTCTTAATATCCCTGTCGCTGTATCCTCTGTTTGCAAGTTCCTCTGTTATTCTATAGGTTTTTGATGCATCCTCCAGATCAACCGGCAAATAAGCCCCATCAAAATCAGAACCAAGCCCAACATGCTCAACACCAATCAAATTAATAATATGATCCATATGATCTACTATATCCTTTACATAGGCGTTTCGAGGTTCCCCGATAAATTCCTCATGATATACAACACCTATTAAACCTCCATTTTTCCCTATTGCCTGGATCTGATCATCAGTCAGGTTTCTTGGGTGAGGAGTTACACCAAATGCACCTGAGTGAGATGCTATTACTGGATTTCTGGTATTCTCCATTACATCCCAGAAGCTTCTTTCTGAAAGATGACTTACATCCATAAGGATTCCAAGGGAATTCATTTGAGAAAGAACACTAAGACCCAAACCAGTCAATCCACCTGGACTTCTGGTTCCGTTGTAATCACCGTATACACCGTAAAGACCCTCTGCCAACTGGTTTGAGTAATTCCATGTAAGGCCTATTGCCTTGACACCCATATCCCTGTACTGCAATAGAAGTTCTTCAGCATTATCCTCTGTTATTGAGTAGGCTCCCTCAATTGCAGGAACAGCTGCTATCCTTCTTTCCAATACAGTTTCCTGGATTTCCTCATAGGTTGAAGAGATTGACATGATCTCAGGATTGTTCCACTCGGTCCAGTATAGTGCATTAAACATCGCAAGAGTCCTGCTTAAGCTTTTTTCAGGTTGCCCGAAAAAAGGGGAGGAGTATGCTGCAAAAAATGGCACACTGATATTCCCTGCTCTTAATTTTACAAGATCAGCATGAAGGTCAGTCTTTTTTCTAATATCCATTTCAGGAAGCCAGCTGTTCTCATCAATAATCCTAAGCATAGTGTCATTATGAATATCCACAACCAATGAATCAATATGAAGCTTTAGTGAATTTCTAGTTTCAGTATTAGTCTCTTGAGCAGTTGCAAAACTTATTGTTAATACCCCCATCAATAGAATAATCCAAATTCTTTTCACAGGATATTCTCCTTTCAATTACTCATTTGTCAATTCCTTCCTGAATGTCAAAGTTATCAGGAATGAAATCACAAGAAGTGCAAAACTGACTAGAAATGCCGGGCCGTATGCACCTGTCGCATCATAAATGGCTGCACCTGTCATTGGTCCGATAATTCCCCCAAGTCCCCAACCTGAAAAAAGGAGGCCGTAGTTGAATCCAAAATATTTTGTGCCGTAATAATCTCCTACAGTTGCAGGAAACACTGAAAAACCTGCTCCATAACACAATCCTACAATTGCTGCAGCCACTATCATTACTGGTATGGCATTTGCATTTCTGAATAGAATCATATTTGCAGCTTGTAAACTAAAAAGAACTCTCATGGTATTAATTCTTCCAATTCTATCGGAAACAATCCCTCCGATGATTCTTCCGGCACTATTAAATACCGAAATTATCATTACCAGTACAAAACCTGCCTGCCACCCGCTTTGTATGCTTGCAATGCTAGATATATGTGAAACTACCATAAGTCCCGCTGAAGATGACAGGCCCAACATTATCCAAAGCTTATAGAACTCACTTGTTCTGAGCATTTCTCGCCATTTAACATCCCTTGAAAAAACATAATCATCCTTCGACTTGAATCCATCAAAGTCGTAACCCTCAGGTGGATTTTCTAGCCTCCAAGCCAGAAATAGTGTAGTTGACAATACCAGTACCCCAATGTACAGAAGGGTTTTTGCGACTCCCACACTGCTCACTAGAATTGTTCCAAGTGGTGAATAAAATAATGCTGACAACCCCACACCTGCAACTACAATCCCAGTGATTTTACCCTTCTTACTGGGATGGAACCATTTTATTGCAGGAGGTATTGTTGAAATTGTAATAATTCCAACTCCTGCCCCTGCCATTACACCAATTGTAAGAATCATAATCAAAGGGTTCAGCATAATCCCCGAAAGTATAAACCCAAATCCCACAAGCACACTGCCTAATAAGCCTGCTATTCTTGGACCTTTTGCATCCTGGAATTTACCGAACACGATCATTGCCAAGGGAAATGCAACTGTAAATACTGTGTAGGGCAGAGATGCTTCTTTACTGCTCCACCCATGGTTCTCCACAAGTGCCTTGCTGATTATACTCCAGGCATACATCATACCCGTCATGAAATTTATAAGAGTTGCAGCTATTACAACCTGTTTGCCCTTGTTTATCTTTTTTGTTCCTTCTTTTGTAGTCATCTCAATCTCCTTTTCTATTATGCTATGTCTAATTATATGTATAATCTTCTTTCATGTCGAGTAAATCGACAATTTTTATGCTATCATAAAATTGAGATTATTACTTAATAGAATCTGTCGGGATGCGATTGTGCATTTTGTAGGACTTTCTTAACTTAATTGTAACCAGATTGTATCACTTTGACGCATTATCTGATGTATAATTATTCAAAAGGAGATGAGTGAAATGAGAAAAGGCACACGTTATACAGCCCTGTTTCTTGGGATTCTATTGATTATGTCCCTGTTTGCCGGTTGTGGATTCATGATTTCCAATGAAGAGGCTTCCAGCGACGGAGCAGCTCCCCAGACTGCTGAAACACCGGCTGAATCTCCCGCCTCTGAGGAATATGGAGAAGCAGTAAGAGATAATGGTCTTGGAACTCCTGTAATGGATAATTCCATTGAGCCCGACAAGATTATTACTACCATTAGCATGACCTTTGAGACAACTACATTTGAACAATCACTGGAAAAATTGTACTCCCTTATCGAAGAGAGTGGTGGTTATCTTTCAAGCTCCAATGTATACTTCTCCAGTTACTACGACTCCCAGATGTATCAGCGTGGGGATTTTGCTATCCGAATTCCTCGCGATAAGGTAAATCAGTTTAAGGGATTGGTACCACAGATTGGAAATCTTACAAATGAAAGTACATCAAAAGAGGATGTCACAAGATACTATACAGATACTGAATCTAGACTTAATGTTCTTGAAATCAAAGAAGAAAGACTTCTTTCACTTATGGAAAGAGCAGAGGCTATCGAAGATATAATAAAACTTGAAGACCAACTAAGTGAAGTTATATTCGAGAAGGAAAACCTGAAAGCTACACTTGTAAACCTAGACGATCGAATAGATTATTCAACATTTAATTTATCTCTTGTTGAGGTTGCCAAAGTGAGTACCACTGAGACAAAAGAAACAACTTTTATAACCAGGATACAAAATGCTTTCGAAAACTCACTATATCAATTCGGAAGATCCGCTGAAAACTTTGCTGTATTTATGGTGTATAACCTGCCAGGACTTCTTGTTCTTCTGATTGTTGCCATAGTGCTTTACAAAATCATTAAAAGAGTAGTAGGAGGGCCGGAAAAGCCCCCTAAGGAAAAGAAACCAAAGAAGAACAATAAAGATGACAGATTTGTAGATAAAGAAGACCAAAAGGACGAAAAAAAAGATGATTCCCAGGCTTAAAGCCTGGAATCATCTTTTAGTTTATTGTCCTTTTCTAATCCACTCTGCAACCTGGAGTGTTCTTCTTGCTTGATGCTTTACAGCTGCTTCTATATCATCCAATATCTCGCCTTCCGCTGATACTGTCGTTGATGTTCCATAAGGATTTCCACCTGCTGCAAATGCAGAACCATCAGTATATCCTGGAGCCGCTACTATTGCTCCCCAGTGCATAAATGTTGAATACATAGCCTTTACCGCACCTTCTTGACCACCATTTGGATTCTGTGCCGATGACATTCCTGATACTACCTTGTTGGCAAGCTTTCCTTCAGCCCAAAGCCCTCCCTGCATATCAAAGAAGTTCTTCATCTGTGAGGGTACATTCCCAAATCTTGCTCCTGCACTGAAAATCATTGCATCAGCCCATTCAAGATCATCTGATGTTGCAATTGGAACGTCCTTGGTCAGCTCAGCTACTTCTTTCATCTTTGGATTATTGTCAATAAGCTCCTGAGGAATCAATTCTGGCACCTTGGCCAGTCTAACCTCTGCACCAGCTTCTTTTGCAGCTTCTTCTGCCCACTTGGCCATTTTATAGTTGGCTCCATTTGCACTGTAATAAATAATCGCCAGTTTTACTTTGTTCATTAAATAACCTCCTATATTTTAACTTCATTATAAACGCTCGTAAATGGTATATACCCGATGACTTTTATATGAAACAAAAGAAACCTCACAAATATGCTTTCATCTATTTGATTGATTAATCCAGTCTTAATTTGGCTTATTTCTAAGGTTTTCAGGTTAGAAGCACCTAAAACCGGGTAAAATAATAATGGAGGTGGAATTTATGAAAAAACATTTTTCGATTTTTATGATTATTCTTTTGATAGCAACGACATCTACACCGTCATTTGGAGCTTCGACATTACCCGATATCAGCGGCCACTGGGCACAGGCTCATATTGAGCACTTGCTGGGACTTAACCTAATCAATGGCTTCCCTGACGGTACGTTTAAGCCAAACCAAACCATAACTCGCGCTCAGGCAGCTTCGATTTTGGCGAATGAGCTGGCTTTGACGCCCCAAGCGTCCGCATTCCCGGACGTCCCTGCGAGCCATTGGGCGAACGGCTCGGTGGGAGCTATTGCGGCATATGGAACAATGAGCGGATATCCGGATGGCACCTTTAGACCGGATCAGGCTATGACCAGAGCGGAAATAGCGTCTGTCCTATCGAGCGCTTACGGATTTTCCCAAAGCTCTGCAACATCGCCATTTACTGACGTAACCCCGTCCCACTGGGCCTTTGGTTCGATTATGGCGCTGGTTGATGGCTACATCACTGAAGGCTATCCGGATGGGACTTTCAAGCCCAACGACGCCATGACAAGGGCTGAATTTTCAGTGTTTATGGCAAAAGCCATCCATCCACCATTTGTTGTGCCAGCAATGCTTCAGGCTAAAGCCCTGACAATCGCGCAACTCATCAAGGACGAGAACATGACTCAGCTTGCGACTCACGTTCATCCTGTCCAGGGAGTTAGATTCTCACCGTATTATTATATCGAAAACACCCACAAGGTGGTTTCTGCAGCGGCGCTTCCTGGCCTCCTTGCAGATAACACGGTTTATTTCTGGGGCATTCAGGATGGAAGCGGTTTTAACATCGATGAAACGCCGCAGGATTATTACGATCGCTATGTCAACTCCAGGGACTTTACTGCTCCTGATCAAATCGTCTATAATACTGTCGTTTCTCGGGGCAACATGATCAACAACATCCCGAACTTCTATCCCAATGCGATTTTCGTGGAGCTCTATGTTGACGGCATCGACCCACAATATGCGGGCATGGATTGGCGTAGCCTTTATCTCGTCTTTGAGCTTCATAACGGTGACTACTATCTAGTAGGCATTGCGAACGGCGAATGGACCACTTAAGGATTTAGAAAGTATTTATAGCTTAACAAAATAAAGTCAGACCGCCTCTTAATCGAACTGATCAAGACGATTAAGAGGCGGTCTTTTTAATTATAGCTGTGATATCCTAAAAACATCGAAACGGCATAGTCGCAGTTAAAAGACTATGCCGAATTTTTTCAGGAATTACGATAATCTATTTGATTGTACTGCTATAATTTTAATCGTTGCATTTTGGGCACAGGCCAGTTATAAGAACCTGTTCGTCGTTTATCAGATATCCTTCCACATCTTCGATAAAGGCAACTTCAGATACGGCAATATCATAAACTGAGTCACATGACTGACATTTAAAATGTCCGTGGAAACCACGTTCAGCTTCGTATCTCAGCTCATTTCCCTCAATATTAATAGCTTTAGCCAATCCCTTTTCCGCAAGAAGCTTCAGGGAATTGTACACTGTCGTCTTGGAAAGTGTTAGAATTTCTTTACCTAATTTTTCATAAATCTCATCAACTGTCGGATGAATTCTTTCTTCAAGAAGGTAGTTTAAAATTCTCACCCTTATATAGGATGGTCTTATCTCTTTTGATTTCAAGATTTTGAGTTCCGCATCGAATTTTTTCATAAATCAACAACCCCAATTTGAATTTATACTGTTTAACAATACCATAGTATCGCATTCCAAGGTATAAATCAATACATTAAAATTAGTCTCATACGGATTATCCCAGGTAAGTTATGACCAGGAAGGAGATTGCAATGCCAGTCAATACTGAAAGGACAAGATTTCCTCTCCAGTAAGCCATCAATCCAGATAAAGCGATACCAGCTGCAGCTGCAGGCAACAGAACCGGATCAGATGTAAGTATCCCCCTTGCTATTAGTATACTTAGTGAGGTGTACGGTATAAACTGAAGAAATTTCATCATTTCAGGTCTCAGTTTAAGCTTTTTTAACAGTAAAAGTGGTACAACTCTTGGAATATATATCACCAAGGCCATTCCCAGTACTATGGGGATATAACTATTCATGGGCTTCATCCTCCTTAAATAGGATTACACCTAATGCTGATGAAATGATAATTCCTGCTACAATATCCCATCCTGATGACAACAATTTTAGATTGAATATTCCTACATATACTGTAACAGCCATAAGCGAAAGCTTCAAATACTTGCTGTCCACTTTGAAAGAAGGAAATAAAAGCGCTGCAAACATTGCATAAAGTCCAAGTCCCAAACTGTCCTGAACTGATCTTGGCATAATCTCGCCAACCAGATAACCTACAGCCGTCCCGCTTATCCATGAAAAATAAGCAACAGAATTAACCGTCAGAACAAATGGTAGTGTAAGTTTATCCTTGTTGAACGAAAGCACTGAAAATGTCTCATCAGTTATACCAAATCCAATAATTGGCAGGAATCTTGAGGTTTCCTCCTTGAGATTAACTGAAACTGAAGCAGACATCATCATATGTCTCAAGTTTAGTAGAAAAGTTGCAAGAATAATACTTCCAGCACTTACCCCCGCTCTAACAAGATCCAAAAACATAAACTGACTTGCACCTGCGTATACAAAAATTGAAGTGGCTGAAGTGTCCACAAGTGATAAACCTGTGTTTTTTGCAAGTATACCAAAAGCCATAGCAATTGGAAAATATCCCAGGATCAGTGGTGATCCAGTTACCAGACCATCCCTGACCATATTTTTTGTTACTATTCTCATGTCTTTCCCTCTTTTCATTTGCATTAGAATGATTATAACCAATATTTGTTGTTTCTAACAAACTATTTTACTTTTTAATTTTAGACGAGCATTTCTTCTTTGTAAATGTTAGAGCAACACAATTTATGTTATACTTTGAGTATCTTTAATAACGGAGGGATAACAATGGATAAAGAGAGATTGAGCAAGCACAGATACTTCTTAAAAACTACGATAAAGGAACAAATTGATATTACTGAAAATGATCAAAACAAGGGTATACCTGAGCCAGATGTACAAAAGCCCCCAACGGAAGGGCAATTGTTGTTTGACCTTGTTGCGATTGAAGAACTTGATGATATATCCACTATGACACTATCAGATTCCCTTAAAAACAGGGTCACCAGAAGGAAGTATGATTCAGAGCACACCATGACCTTAAAAGAATTGTCGTGGCTGCTGTGGTCAACACAAGGTGTAAGGAAAATTGCAGGAACCACCGTTTTCAGAACGGTTCCTTCAGCAGGAAACAGACATCCATTTGAAACATATATTGCTGTGTTCAATGTTGAAGGATTGGAACAGGGAATCTACAGATATCTACCTGTGGACCACAAGTTGGCTCTTGTTAAAAAACACGCTGACCTTCGTAAAATAGTCAATGAAGCATCAAAAGGTCAGGTGTTTGTTGGAGGAGGCTCTGTTGCATTTATATGGGCTGCTGTTCCCTACAGAACAGAGTGGAGATACACCTTGGCAGCACATAAGTCCATTCTTCTTGATGCCGGACATATCTGCCAGAATCTATACCTGGCTTCTGAGGCAATCAATTATGGAACCTGTGCAATTGGCAACTACCATCAGGAACTTGCAGACAACCTTGTTGATGTTGACGGAATAGAAGAATTTGTCGTCTATATTGCGCCAGTTGGTAAGTAGACAAGAAAGGAAGAATTTATGAGAATTTTTATAGATGCAGATGGCTGTCCGGTGGTACAGATGGCCATAAAGCTGGCAAGAGAATTTGATATCCCCATAACTCTGGTTAAGAACTATGCACATGTATTAAATGATGACTACGCTGAGATTGTTACTGTTGATACAACTGCTGACAGCGCTGATTACTACATTGCAAATCACCTTTCAAAGGGAGACATTGTGGTGACCCAGGACAACGGCCTGGCTGCCATGTGCCTGTCACGCCAGTCCCTTGTGATAAACCAAAACGGCCTGCTAATTGACGATTCAAATCTAATTACCATGCTATCGGGAAGACATCTTCACAAGGAGCTTAGAAGCCAGGGAATCTACACATCAAAGGCAAAAAAACGAAATAGGATAAGCGACAAGGAATTTGAAATTTCCTTTCGAAGACTTCTTCAGGAGGTGACAGAAAATCGAAATGAATAACAGATTGCTAAAGATTGTACTTTCATCAGTTGGAGTCCTTTCCATTGCGTGTCTGATTGCAATTTTATACCTTAAGCTGGATGAACCGGCATTTCTAAAGCACTATTATGACATAAGAACATACGAAGAAAATGAACATCAACAAGAGATTTCCTTTAATCTGGTATATGTTACAAATGTTGGAGACAAACGAACTGTCACCCAGATTGATTTCCCAGAAAGTCCTGAAATGATTGTCCACGCCTCAGAGTACTCCCATATGAATTCATTCCCCTGGGTTTCTGATCAGACTAATAGCCCCGGAGAAGTACATGGACGGTATAGCGTAAGGACCATCTATTGTCAGGTTGATTTATTTGCTGAAAATATTGAAACAGATGGGAAAGTCATTAGTCAAGCAAATGTACATTTCAGTGATGGAAGCAAAATGGATGTGGATTTGGGAGAGTTTCACTTCTATGTACACAGGACAATGGACCAATCCTTTGAAAGTGTTTCCTCTTCCGGTTCATCCGACGGTTCTAGCTCAACCAGATACAGAGCTACAGAGGAAGCTACTCTGGTTTCAGTGGAAAGTCCAATGCTACACAGATTTGCAGATAGGCTGGATCTTAAAATTAATGGTTATGTTATTGACGGGATCAATGGACTAAAGATTGAAGAAGGCAAATATCTGGAAGTAAAATCCAAGCTTTACACCGGAGAGGACCCCTTGAATGTGTATGCGATGATTGATCTTCACCCTGAAATCATCTACAGGAATGCAGCTGGAGATACAAGAAGCTTAAGATTTTATAATATTGACAGCTTATATCACAGCTTCAATTTTATGGATCTCTACAGATACTTGTCAGCCAGGGAGGTGTTCTAATGAGATATGGATACAAGAAAATATTTTGGGGGGTTTTTATTGCGACATTCAGTATAAATTTGGGCATGCTTCAAATTCTTCCTGCATTTGTGGGCTGGATGGTTGTAGCATCAGGAATTTCAGTTCTGCAGGAGAATTCAGTAACGAGTGATTACGAGCGCCCAAAAACAATCTCCTTTATTCTTATTGGAGTATCATTAATCGGTAGTCTTATCACACTTTTCCAGGGAGCTCAGGTTAACCTACCTGTTGCATTGCTGTTTTATCCGTTGATTGTCATGGCAATTGAATTGTTGTTGTTTCATAGATTGCTGGAGGCAGCAGTACAGGATTTCAGCGCCATTGATGATAATGAAACAGCAAAGCTTTATACTAGCAAGGACAGAACTTTTATTATACTTATGGGTATTACCCTTGGTATGGTTACCCTTTCTATTTTTCTAAATCTGCAGAGTGTGGGTTTTTTTGCAGCCATAATAGCAGTTGTTACACGAATTTATCTCCTTACTACCATTAATTCTTTAAGCAAGGAAGTTTGGGAAAATCCATATGAAACGGAGGATCCAGATGATGATATTGAACATTCTGTTATTTGATGACTTTGAGACTCTCGATGTATTTGGACCAGTGGAAGTATTCGGCAATCTGCCAAATGATTATACGCTAAAGTATCTGTCAAGGAATGGTGGCTTGGTTAAAAGCAGACATGCCGTTGAAGTGACTACTGAATCGATAGATAGCTTTTCAGAGGATGGTATTCTATTCTTACCAGGTGGTTATGGAACGAGACCACTTGTTGAGGATGAATCCTATGTAAATATGGTTAAGGACCTCTGTGAGAAGAGCAAGTATTGCCTTACAGTATGTACGGGTTCAGCCCTACTTGCCAAGACAGGTCTTCTTAAGGATTTAAATGCTACTTCAAACAAGTTGTCCTTTGACTGGGTTGTTTCTATTGACCCTGAAGTCCAGTGGCTGAAAAAGGCCAGGTGGTCAGTTGATGGAAAATACTGGACCTCATCAGGGGTTTCAGCCGGAATCGATATGGCGCTGGCTTTTGTGGAGCAGCTAAATGGAAGAAACGAGGCTTTAAAGGTTTCAAGATTCATGGAGTATATTTGGAACGAAGGTATGGACAATGATCCGTTTTCTACTAAATAGAATAAGGACCGGCCGGTCCTTATTCTATTCTTTTGATTCTTTATATACAGTTAACTCATATTTCTTGGTATATCTGATGTCACCTATGAAAAGCTTTAACTCATCTCCCGTTCCTTCAAATTCAAGGGTTCTGGTATTAAGAATCATTTCGTCCTGCTTCTTTTCATAGCTGCTTTCAGATGTTTCCAGCAGTTCGTAACTACTTCCATCCGCAATGAGATTCACTCCTGGAATCCTTGTTCCCTCTTCCGTTGTAATGGTAATAAATGTCCTTTCATCTCTTTTTTCAATCTGGTCTATTTGAATTATATTCTGAAGAACTTCAATCTCCTGGCCTTCAGTAATCGAAAACTCCTTGCCAATATTCTGGCTTACGGTTATTTCATCCAGAACCAGTTCAATTTCCTTGGTTTCCTTTGGAATTGTATCAAACTTGCGAAGACTTTTTATACTGTCAAATAGAGTTATTATCATATCCTGTACCATATCCACTTGATTCTTCATATATGTATAAGCAAGTCTATAGTAATTGTCCTTTTCTTTAAGAATCAGCTGCAAAAGGGCTTCCTTGTCTCCTTTTTTCGCCTTCTTCACAAGATGCTTCAATTCCACCATGTCACCTCATTTCATCTCTAAGAGTGTTTGGAGCACTAAAAGGTTCATTAATTCGCAAAAAAATTTAAGCACCTGAAAACAGGTGCATAATTTTTAGCCTAATATATCTCCAGTTTGTACATGTTTGTCAGGAGTTATGAGTACAACTCCTCCTTCAGAGTATGTTCCCATCACAAGAATCTCTGAAAGAAAACCTGCAATATTTCTTGGAGGAAAGTTAACAACCGCCAAAACCTGCTTATCCACCAAATCCTCAGGAGTATAATGCTCAATTATCTGAGCACTTGAATTCTTGATTCCTATATCAGGACCCATATCAACAACTAATTTGTAGGACGGTTTCCTTGCCTTTTCAAATGGTCTTGCCTCAATAATTCTTCCTACCCGTATATCAAGCTTTAAAAAATCATCAAAGCTCACTTCACTCTTGATTGTCATATTACCACCTGACCCTTTCGTAATTCACATATCTGTAGTAGAGGTCATCCTGTCTGTGAACCTCTGACTCCTCTACAACTTCCCAGTCATCATCAAGATCAAGATTCGGTATAAAAGTATCGGCGTCCTTAAAGTCCTTAAATATCTTTGTAATATATGCCTTGTCACAGAAAAGCAGCAGTTGTCTTGCAATTGTGCCTCCACCCGTTACAAACACCTTCATTTTTTTATCCGGATTTATCTCTTTTAGCAGTGGAAATAAGTCTTCCAGTGAATTCACAACTAAAAATCCCTCTGGATTGTACTCCTTGTTTCTTGTTACAAGGATATTTATTCTATTCTCCAATGGTTTCTGATTGGGTATAGCTTCTAGAGTTTTTCTCCCCATTATTACAATATGCTCCTCAGTGATTCTTCTGAACCTGTGTAGGTCCTCCTCTATTTCCACAAGCATCTGGCCACCTAATCCAATTTTCCAGTTCCCGTCAACGGCAAAAATTAAATTCATCATGTTCCTCCTCGCTATGCTTTGAAATTATATATCGGTACTATTCTTTCCAAAATTTCTACTGTTTCTCGAATCCTTTCAAGGATTTCATCCATAGGCTTATACGCAAATGGACTTTCATCAAGAGTGCCCTCATGAACTGATGTGGAGTAGATCCCTTTCATCGTTTCCTTAAACTCTTTCAGGGAGCCTGTTTCTTTTGCATCTCTTCTGCTGAGGATTCTTCCTGCTCCATGGGGAGCTGAATAATTCCAGTCGGAATTTCCCTTACCTCGTGCAAGTATTGACCCATCACGCATATTGATTGGAATTAAAAGTTCTTGACCCTTGTATGCTGAAACTGCTCCTTTTCTTGTAATGTTATCCCTGAAGTCAATATAGTTGTGTATTGTGTGAAAATGCTCAAAGTCTGAAAAACTTGCTCTGTAGAACTCCTTAAGGATAAGTTCCGCAATTCCTTCCCTGTTTATTTTAGCATAATTCTGGGCAATTTTCATATCATGAAGATAATCTTCCTTTTCCTTTCCCTTCAGATAACAAAGGTCTTTGGAGTATCCATCCTTGCAGGTTTTTACTGCAAGCTTCTGATAATAATCTGCAATCTGCTTCCCCAGATTTCTGCTTCCTGAATGAATCACCAGATAAAGCCGGTCTTTTGAATCCTTTCCAATCTCAATAAAGTGATTCCCTCCTCCAAGGGTTCCGAGACTTCTTTGAAATCTCTCCCTTCCCTTTAAATACTTGAGACATTTTAGCCTGTCTACTTCAGGGTCGGTAAATCTATTGTTCCTATGGATTTTCATAGCCGATGGCACTTTGCTTCCAATAAATTTATCAAGCTCTTGCAAAGGCATTTCTCTCCTTCCAAGCTTTACCAGTAGAATTCCACAGCCAATGTCCACTCCTACAATATTTGGTATTACCATATCTCCCATTTCAGCAGTAAGACCAATTACACAGCCCATACCATGATGCACATCGGGCATAATCCTCACTTTTTTACCTTCCGTATAATCCTGGTCAAGAAATCTTTTAATCTGTTCCTGTGCTCCTTCTTCGATGTTTTCAGCAAATAATTTTGCCTTACCATGTAATCCATTAATCAACATTGTTTTCACCACCTCTTCTGTATATCTATACCCAGTGATTTTGAGCCATTGTCACCAAATTGTAAATTGAAACATTCCCCTTCTAGTGCTAGAATGAATCTAAGGAAGTATATCAATTTGCATCACGAAAGGAGAAAGTTATGAAAAAATTTATTATATTATTATTTGCCTTGGTGCTTGCGGTTGGACTTGCAGCTTGTGGAGGCTCACAGGAGCCTGAAGAGCCTCAGGAACCACCTGTGGTAGAAGAACCTTCCGAGGAGCCTGAAGAGCCAGCAGAAGAGCCTGAGGAGCCTGAGGAGAAAACTGCAGAAGTAGTTCTCCATTTTGCAAACAACGAGTATGTTGAAACAGGAGATGAACAATACGATAGAATGTTAACTGAAACACAAACCGTTTCCTATGATGATGAAATGTCTCTTGAAGAGGCTGTTGTAAGGGCACTGATTGACGGTCCGGAAGATGACGAAAACCTAAGTACTGGCTTCCCGGAAACTGTCGAGCTTATCAGTGTTGATGTTATGGATGGTACAGCTTTCGTTGACTTTGCAGGAGAAGGCTTAAACGGTGGCTCCATGCAGGAAAGCTACATTATAAGCCAGACAGTAGAGTCATTGGGAGAACTTGGTTCAGTCCAAAGAGTTCAGTTCCTTGTGGATAGCCAGGAAGGTGTGAGTCTTATGGGTCATATTAGCATCGAGGATCCCATAGAAGTAACAATGGATTAAGTAATAAACACAAAATTATAATCCAGGCTTTTGAACTAAGTCAGTTCATCTGCCTGGATTATTTCTATGCTATTTCTATTTGTATCCTGTTTCCCGAAGGGTCCTGTGTATAAAGAACTCCTTCCTCACTTGTTACATAATAATTTTTTTCTGCAAGTCTCTTGAATATATTCTCCAGTCTTTCTTCACCAGAAACAGCTAGGGTATAATACCTAAGCCCCGTTGCATTTTCTGGCGCAGAATCCGCTCCTTTTCCATTCCACACATTCAATCCGATGTGATGATGATATCCACCAGTGGATATGAAATTTGCAGTTCCTCCCATTTCAGCTACCCTCTGAAATCCAAGAGTATTGTAGAAAAGAAAGGCTTCTTCCAGTTCGCTTACATGAAGATGCATATGCCCAAGTTTTGTCCCTTCAGGCATTCCTTTCCACTCAATATCCTTTCCTATCTCCATCAGTCCTCTAAAATCAAGGGGTTCTGATCCCATATTAACCTGGTCTCCCTGCCAAGTCCATTGACTGTCCGGGATATCTGAGTAAACCTCTATTCCATTGTCCTCTGGATCCTGTAGATACAGTGCTTCACTAACTTCATGATCTGCACCTCCTGTAACGGGTGCATTATTGTTCCTTAGATGATTTATAAAGCTACCAAGGTATTTTCTTTCAGGAAGCAGAATTGCAAAGTGATACAATCCTGTTCTTCTTGGAGGTTTTTGAATCACATTATCCGGTCTTACAAGCGACAGAATCTTCTTTCCTGCAACTCCCATTTGAACTCCTTTTTCTTCCTTTGTTATGACATCAAATCCCATTGTATCATTGTAGAATTCAACCATTTTGTCTAAATCCTTAACATTCAGACACAAGTCTACAGGATATATCAGGGAACCTGTGTGAAATTTATTCATATTTATCACCTTCTATATGTTAGTGGTCATTATTTACCCTGACTTCCATGGATTAAACTCTCTGATTATCTAGTCAATCTATAATCGCTATTCTTTTTCCTTCTCAGTCTCAAGCACCTTCTCAAGATAGCTCAAAAACTCTCCTCTTAAATCCTCTCTTCTTAATGCAAACTCTACTGTAGCCTCAAGAAAGCCCTGCTTATCTCCTACATCATATCTTTTACCTTCAAACACATAGGCATACATTGCTTCTCTATTAGATAAAATATTAAGGGCATCTGTGAGCTGTATCTCACCTTTCTTACCAGGCTTAGTTTCCTCAATAGCTTCAAAAATTGCAGGATTGATTATATATCTTCCTAATATGGCTATATTTGAAGGAGCATCCTGAACACTCGGTTTTTCAACAAGATTATTTACCTTGTATATCCTGTCTTCAATGTACATACCATCTACAATACCATACTTGCTCACATCCTGATTTGGGACCTTCTGTACCCCAAGTATGGTAGTCTTGTACTCATCATAAATCTCAATCATCTGCTTAAGGCAAGGTTTTTCACTGTGAACAACATCATCGCCCAGTAAAACTGCAAAAGGCTCATTAGCAATAAAGCTCTTGGCACAGTGAATCGCATGACCCAGGCCTCTTGGTTCTTTTTGCCTTATATAATGAATATTTACCATATCAGAGATTTTTCTTACCTCTTCAAGCATATCATGTTTGCCTGCCCTCTCCAGTTCCATTTCCAGCTCAACGGATTTGTCAAAATGATTTTCTATGGATGACTTATTTCTGCCTGTAATAATAAGAATCTCTTCAATTCCAGAGTCCACTGCCTCTTCAATTATAAACTGAAGTGTTGGCTTATCAACTATTGGGAGCATCTCCTTTGGTTGAGCCTTAGTGGCAGGTAGAAACCTTGTACCTAGTCCCGCTGCCGGTATAACTGCTTTGCGTACTTTCATTATGATAGTCCTCCCTTTTGGATTTTCTCCTTATATTGAAATAATGCCTACACTGTCAATTGAAATAATATGAGCTAAATCGTCTCCACTCTTATATGATGTTCATTTTTGTCATTAACCAATTGTATATAATCTTCTAGGACATCTCTATTATCCAATACGTATTTTACATTTCCGTTGGATATATTATTGTCGTTGATGACTTCAATAATATATTGTGTTTCTTTATATCTATATTTTATGGTATAGTTTGTCCAATTGTGAGGGATTGAAGGATTAATGGTAAGCTTCAAACCTCTTTTTTTAAGGCCTAAAATTCCTTCTATACAAACTCGATACATCCAGCCTGCAGCTCCTGTATACCATGTCCATCCTCCTCTGCCAACATGAGGGTGTACATAGTAAATATCTGCGGAGATAACATATGGTTCAACCTTGTACTGATTTGCTAAAAAGAATGAACGGGAGTGATTTATAGGATTAAGCATTTCATATAATTCATATGCTTTTGTGCCCTCTCCTAAAAGTGCATATGCATAAATAACCCAAGCTGCCGCATGAGTATACTGGCCTCCATTTTCTCTTAATCCTTTTGCATAATTTTTTATATATCCCGGGTCTTTATGGCCCCTTTCAAAAGGTGGTGCAAATAGAAGTATCATACCTTTATCCTCTAGTATAAGGTGATTGTTGACAGAATCCATAGCGTCTTTACTTCTTTTTTCATCACCTAGTGTAGATATGACCGCCCAACTTTGAGGCAGTGAAGCAATTTTGCATTCGGAGTTGATTTTAGAACCAAGTGGAGTTCCATCATCAAAATAGGCTCTTTTGTACCATGAACCATCCCACCCATCCTTCTCAATGGCACTGGTTATATCCTTCCGATAGTTAAAGTATTCAGTGCTTTTTACTCTGTCATCTCTTTCTAGACATATTTTAGTGAATCTTTTAAGTATCTGTGCTAAAAACCATCCAAGCCACACGCTTTCTCCCTTTCCTTTTATACCGACCTTATTCATTCCATCATTCCAGTCTCCTCCTTTCATAAGAGGCAAACCATGATGACCAAACTCAAGGGAATGGTCTATAGCTTTTAAACAATGTTCATATAATGTTTCCTTATATTCTGATGTACCAACGGTCATATACAGTTCGTTTTCATTTTCTAATAGTGTTTCACCAGTAACATAGGGAAGTTTAAAATCTAAAATTTTATAGTCTTCTGTATTAAGAAGATATTCAGCTACAACATAAGGAAGCCATAGCAAATCATCGGCAAATCTTGTTCTTACACCCTTTTCTACATCTCCTGGATGCCACCAATGCAGTACATCTCCTTCTTTAAATTGATGTGCTGCATTCAAAAGAATTTGATTTTTTGTAATATCAGGATCAATCATCAGCATGTTCAAAGCATCCTGTATTTGATCCCTGAATCCATATGCACCACCTGTCTGATAAAATGCTGACCGTGCCTTTATTCTGCAAGCCAAGGTTTGATAAGGAAGATAACGGTTCACTATAGTATCCAATTTATTATCAGGAGTTTCAATATTTATGACTGAGAGAATATTGTCCCAATACTCTCTTACTTTAGCGAGTTCTTTGTTGCAATTATCTACGTTTTGATAATATTGCGCATTTCCCTTGAGTTTTTCCTTATCGATTTCCTGGCCAAGAATAAATACAAATTGTTTTTCTTCATTTGGCTTGATTTTCAACTTTATTTGTATACCACCACAAGGATTTAAGCCTCCTCCGACTTCATTCTTGAAAACATGCATGTTCTTGAGATTTTTTAGGTCAAACTCATCTTTGTTTCCAGTGTATGACTTAAAACCTTCTGAACTGCTAATATACATAGTTCTATCAGGATATTGATGATTGAAAGAATTATTTAAAGTAATCATATTACCATCTACTATATTAGTTGTTATATAATTCTTATTCTTCTCACTACTGCTTCCAAGTAGAGGGTTTACAAATAGAAAACTAGATATTATTCGAATCTCATCAGTATTGTTTTTTAATGTAACTGAATATATTTTTACTGAATCCTCCAATGAAGCAAAAATATTCAGGGAACTCTCCAACCCATATGATTGACTTAAAAATTTTGTATATCCCTTCCCGTGGCATATGTCATAATCTAAGTAGTGACCTAATGGATCAGGAGTTAATGACCAAAGTTCACCATATTTTTCATCTTTCATGTACACTACCTCTTGTGGAATGTTAAAAATTGTGTCATTTAGCCAAGGAGTAAGTTTGTTTTCGTTGCTGTTTTCAGACCAAGTATATCCCCCGCCATTTTCAGATATTATAAACCCAAAATTGTCATTTGCGATTACATTTGTCCAAGGCATGGGAGTTTGTATATTTTCACGATATTGAATAACATATTCAGAATCATTTTCGTTAAATCCTCCATAACCGTTGAAGTATTTAAGTTCATACCTTTCTTGGTTTTGATTATTTTTAATTTGTTGGTATTTTTCGAATTTACGTTTTGATTTTTTATCATCTATTTTTTCTTCTAATTTTATTTGATCCCACAAGCTGGAAGACTCATTACCTAGGACTATATCCGCAGAAGCATATAGAAGATTTCTGTTATCATCGTTGATCTGATTATTATTTATTAAATACACCCCTATATTTTGAGGATCTGTATTGTAGCCAAATATTATACTGATCATATCTCTAATATCTTCTTCAAGATTTTTATAGTAACTAACTTCTTGATAGTTAAGTATAACTAAATCTGTCTTAAGACCTTTTAGAGACCAAAATTCTTTTCCTTTCATAAGAGTCCAAAGATTCTCCTGCTCTTCCATGGAAGATATCCTGAAAAGTATACTAGGATTATCTCCAGATATTCCGTATTTCCAAAGTTCCTCTTGCCCTAAATTGTTTTCAAGTATCTGCTTTGAGTATTTTCTTTTGTTAGGGCTTAAATATATTAATTGAGAAATCATAGCCTGATATAATTTAAGTTCTTCAGTTTCTACATCTAAATATGACATTTCAACTTGAGCTTGGATTTCTGATAATTCAAGTTGCTCTTTTACAATGGATGGGTTCTTATACTTATTTATAAGCTTATTGATTTCTGATCTGTTTTCAGCTACTCCCATGGAATATGTGATTTGAATCTTTTGATGTCCCTCTATTCTTACACCATTTCTTAAACTTAGTATTGGTTCTAAAACTACACCTTCTGTATTATCCAAGAATTTTTCCAAAGCTATAGGATTTGACAGATTTCTACCTCTTCCAACAAATGTACTTCTGTTAGTTTCAAATTGCGTACTACTATACTCACTACTTGCAGTTGAAAAGGTTTTAAACACATAGAGTTCCTGTTCACTAGATTCTCTAGGTTTCTTAACTGCTATTAAGCTTTCCGTTTCTTTATCGTATTCAGTTGATATAAAGAGATTGTTGAATGCTGGATGAGATAAATCTGCATTTTGTTCTGTCATAGCTAGTTCAGCATAACTAGTTATTTCAATATTTACAGGTGTAGATTTTTTATTCATAAGAGTAATTTTCCTCATTTCGACATTATCTTCTGCTGATATCCACATTTCCATATGAGTATCTATATCACTATCCTCTCTAATAATTTCTGCCTTGTTTAGTGAATATATTACTTCGTATTTTTTAGGGGTATCTAAAACAGGTTCACTACCTACTGACCAAACTCTATTATCATCGGTATCTTTAAAGTAAAAGGTATAGCCGAAATATCTTTGGTCTGTATGATTTCTAAATCTTGTAATCATTTTGTCTTGATATTTACTATAGGTAAACCCATTGTTTGTAATCATAACATGATAATTTTTATTTGATATCAGATGACAGTTAGGTATAGCATTATATTTTTCATCATAAACTCCGATTGGTCCAACCTCTTTGGATTTTATATCTATTTTTTGCTTTTCTTTTTCTTTTAATTCTTTCACCATTAAGATTTTGTATGGAAGTTTCTCTTCTAGAAGTAGTTCTCCGGTTTTTACTATTGGATTTGAATGAAACCTTTCTTGCATAATATTATTATTCATAAAATTATTTATGGAAAGCAAACTCATTCCCATATGGTGAGCCATATAACTTTTAACAATTTTTTTATCTTCATTTTGATTTAATCTTTCTTGAGTGTAATCTATAGCTTCATATAATCCATAAGGACCTTCAGCACCTTCAGCTCTGAGAATATTCAAGTTGCTAAAACAAGCTTCTTTATCGAAGTTAAGTGCAAGGTAAGTTGAATAAGGAGAAACCACATAATCATTTATTAGTCCTCTCTTAAATCCAATGTTTGGAATACCACAGGCCTTGTATTGATAATTCAAATCTAAATCAAAGAAATAGTAGCCTGATTCTGAAACTCCCCAGGGTTTATTTTTAGAATTGCCATAGTCAATTTGCGCCTGCAAAACTGAGTGATATGTTTCATCAAGAATACTATATTCATAATTCTTCATCATCAAGTTAGGCATAAAATATTCAAACATGGTTCCAGACCAAGATGCCAATGTACGATGACTGTTATGCAGAGTAAATACTCTGCTTAATTTATACCAATGTTCAACGGGTACCTGCTTTGTAATTATACCTATAAAACTTGTTGTTCTTGCTTCTGATGCCATAAGATCGTAGTAACTATCTGTCATTAGATTATTTTCGCAATCATATCCTATAGAAAATAGATTCTTATTGTAATCATACAGCTCATAGAGAGCAGTACTATCAACTAATCTATCTATAATTCTAATCATTTCATCTAAATCTCTAAGTATTTCATCAATATTGCTAATTATTGATTTAACTTTGTTTTCAATTAATACAATATTATCAGGTGTTTCATTGATATTTCTTTTTTGCTGTCTTATTTCCATCAATAAATCCATATGATATTTTTGAACCTCTGGTAATGATAAGTCCAAAGGAATTTTACCAATTTCTTGAGCAATATAAATAAATAATGAATTTTTCTCTAAATCTTTCTCCTCTTCATATTGTCTCAATGAAAAATATTTCGCATACTCATTTATTAATTCATCAATCATAGATATGGTTTTAACTGATTGTTGATTGATATGCAATTTTAAATCTTTTAAGAAGCTGATCCATTGGGAGGATGTTTTTCCTTCAATTACTCCAAAGGAATTAATCAGATCATAGGTTTCTTTGGATATGTCTTGTTCCAATTCACAAGTTTCTTTTATTCCCTGAACTATATCATCATCAATAATAGGCATATCTTTATATTGGATAAGACTTTGTTTTAATACCATGAGATATCCCAAGTAATTACCACTATCAACGGAGGAAACATACTTAGGACGCAATATTTCGAGGGTTCTTGTGTCGTACCAGTTATAAAGATTTCCATTCCATTTTTCAAGCTTATCTATGGTAGAAAGCATTTGTCTAATACTTGTGATAGCTCTGGTAATAGGTAAAAACCCTAGATCTCTTGCAGAAATTATGGCTAATAGACCTAATCCAATATTTGTAGGAGAAGTTCTTTCGGCTATTTTTTTTGGTGGATATTCTTGATAGTTATCAGGTGGCAAATAGTTTGTATTCTTTCTAGAGAAATCTTCAAAATAGGACCAAATTTTACGAGCATCTTTTCTCATAACACTCAGCTCTTCTTTTGTTGGTTCTATTTTTTTTATTTCTTTTTCATCTAGCAAAAAAATCAAATATGGAGATAGACCCCATATAAAAGATACAATCAGTGCAGCAATCAATAGGTCTGGTCTTAGAATGTATACTAACACTAAAAACCCTATTATCCCCATATAAACGGCTTTCATTTTTTTCATAAGATTTTGTAGGCTGTTTTTTGTTTTCATTTCAGAAACAGCAGATGTTGTCCATTCCAAAAGATTTTTTTTGGATACTAGAACCCGATATAATGAAATAATTATGGCTGAAAGAGTAATAGAAGCTTCAAGCGGTAAAAATACCAGCTGTATTAAAGTGTATTGGAAAGACCCCTTTAGATTAAATTTTATATTTTTCCTTTTTATATACTTATCATGAGGTTTATATGTTTTTTTAACGATTATACTCTCTATCGCCTCTAGGATTAAAGGCAAGAAAACAACTGCCAAACCAAATAAAACCCAAATATAAAGCGGTTTCGGAAGAAAAGTAAACAACCCTATTATAAATGCATAAAGGGCTATAGAGATTAAACTCCTTCTCAAATTGTCAAATATTTTCCACTTGCTTAGGAGAGAAATAGGATTTTTTATAAGCACATTATTTGAATCTTTAACTCTTGGAAATAGCCATGATACAAGCTGCCAATCTCCTCTAATCCATCTGTGAAGTCTTAATAAATAAGATGTATATTTTGTAGGGTATGTATCGACAATATTTATATCAGAAGCAAAAGCTACATGAATATGGCTACCTTCAAGAAGATCGTGACTTAGTACTTTATTCTGAGGTATAGCTTCATTCAAAATCTTAGAGAATATTTCTAAATTATAAATTCCTTTCCCATAAAATATTCCTGCATTAAAAACATCCTGATATAAATCTGAAAAGCCTTCTACATATATACTGGAACCAGAAGTACGAGCATATATTTTAGTAAATTTTGAAACGTATGAAGACTCCAATCCTATACTTACATTTGGTTGTATAACTCCATAACCTTCAACAACCTTCTCTTTTTCGTCATCATATACAGCCTCGTTTAGAGGATGGGATATGGTTCCTATAAGTTTTTTAGCAGAATCTATCGGTAATTTAGTATCTTCATCAAGGGTTATTACATATTTGATTTTTCCTATAAGATGTGAAATATCAGATGATATGACTTTGTGAGAAATATTCTTATAGCCTAGAATCAAGTTGTTAAAATCTGTAAGAGAACCTCTTTTTCTTTCCCAGCATATCCATTTTCCTTGTTTCTTGTTATACTGACGTTTTCTTTGAAGGTAATAGAAAATAGTGTCTGATGTACTGTATTTCTTATTCAATTCTTTGATTTTATCTTTTGCAGT
The DNA here is from genome assembly GCA_024637045.1 of Soehngenia sp. Classification (GTDB taxonomy): domain Bacteria; phylum Bacillota; class Clostridia; order Tissierellales; family Tissierellaceae; genus Gudongella. Next base: position 40,711 of record JAGXFX010000004.1, on the reverse strand, counting down.
TTTTATGAGGATATCGTCTTTTTCTTCAAATTCAGTATTTGAGTCCACAAATTCACCAAGAAGAGCAAAATACAAGTTTTTAGATTTGTTTGCAAGATAATACTCTTCCATTTTTTCAAAAATATCCTCAACGTGTTCTTCAGAAGTTATAAGTGTAGGTATAACAACAAATGTTTTATATTTTGAAGGAATATCTTTTTCGAATTCTAATTTCGGCAAAAAGTTAATAGGATATATTTTTTGTAAAAAATAATTTAATAGTTTTACATAAAAATCACTTGCCAGTATACTAAGCATTAGGCTCAATAATATAGCAGCTGCAATACTATGATTTATTCCAATAAAATATTGGAATAAGAAAGTAAATGAAAGCAAAGCCAGTATAGATATAATTGTTATATAAATATATGGTAGCTGTTTTTTCTTTAGTTTAAATTTCATTTTTAGATTTAAACTTTCAATTAAATCTTTTTCCCCTTTTCCTATAATATAATATCCAATATGCTGTCCTTTTGATGTTTCACTATTTTCTTTGGATAATTTTACTGCTTCAGATGCAACTTCAATTTCCTCAATATCATATTTCTGGGCGAGTTGTTCAAGTTTTGTTCTATAGTAATCTCTTGAATTGAAATCCATTTGACTATATATACCAGAGGGATCATCCCTTAAAATATTCTCGACAATAGAAACCTCTTCGAAGATGACTTTCCAGTTGAATCTAGAAACTTTATTTAATGATGAGAAAAGATATCCTATATATATATTCGTACTCGATTGGCTAACATGAGAAAGAGATATAGTGTTTTCCAAGTCTGTATTTCTTTCTTTAAGTTTTGAATCCAAAAAATCAAATGATTTTGAATATGTTTTTTGATTCTTAATCAATCTTTTATATAATGTTTCAATGTATATTGGAGACAGGGTTGGATTACCTTCAAATTCTTTTTTTAGGTTAGCTAAAACTATTTCTGGATCTTCTGTAGATATAGATATTGCTCTAAGCTTACTTTCTTGTGCCTTTAATATTTCCGTTGATTCTTCATTTATCTTTTCAATAATAGCAATAATAAGCATAGTATTAAAAATCCATATCTCTTCTATGGATAATATCTTAATGTTTTGATAGGTTTTTAAGATGTCTATAACTGTGTTTTCGTCAAAATTGCCTTTGGTACTTTCAATTAATTCTAAAGCAATATTATAAATCTGAGGGTAACCTTTGAAAATTGTATTGGTCAATATCCCAAGAAGCAACTTGTCTTTTTTAATTGAGGATATTTTCAATTTACTGTACTCTTCTTCTACCTTATAATAATTGTCTAAAACCCAGGATATGCCTAAAATCAAATCATCTTCCCTTGAAACTATATCAGATAGATCATTATAGGTTTTGGTAATCTCATTAAAGTTATCCTCCATACTGGATATAAGTTTTCCAATACGCTGCTTTCTATATTCTACATTGCTCTCTGTTGCAAGCTTTACAATATTTGACTTTACTTCTGGTGTTATCATAGTAAGGACTCCTTTAATAAACAAACGTTATTTCTGGTGGTATCTATTTACCCGACATATCATATACATAAACCCATAATTCTTTAGCTCCACCAAGTCTTATAAACAACATAAGGTATGATTGCAAAGGCAAATACAAACTCCCTTGGAGCGTATAGATAATTCCCTGTAAGCCAAAATAGTACCGGAATCCTCTCAGGAAGAAAATAATAAATTAGTCCTAGGATCAAAATTGATATAATTAATACCAGTATCCCTTTTTTGTTTGTCACTGTTCTCCCTCCTTTTGTCTTATTCTGTTTCCGAGCTTAAATGTCTCTTCATATTCCTTATACCCAAAGAACCTAGAGGAGCTGTCACAACTATTGAAAGAACAGCCATTGAAAGTATCAGTTCTCCTCCCTGGACTCCATATGCAAGAGGTACCGCTCCTATTGCCGCCTGTACTGTTGCCTTTGGAGTATATGCCACTGCACAGAACAGTTTTTCCTTTTTATTAAGTTCAGTGCCAAGCAGCGCAATATATACCCCTAGAGATCTTAGAACTAGACCTGCTGCAATTATCAACAGTCCCCATCCACCTGCATGGATGGTCAGGTTTATATCCACCTGTGCTCCAACAAGAACAAATAATAGAATTTCCGCAAGTATCCATATCTTGTTGAACTTTACTGACAGCCGCTTGGCCACAATGCCTCTCTTTAACAGTATTACAAATCCGATTGTCATGACTCCAAGAAATCCGGAAAATGGCATCCTTCCTGAAACAAGCTCTTCAAATCCCATTAGTAGGATTGCAGCACCAAGAATCATCAGAACCTTTTTTGTATCCCTTATATGATGAGTCTCAAATATCCTCACAAAAACAAGACCTACAATAGATCCAATTCCAATTCCTGTGATTATTGACAGGGGAATCTGGAGCAGCTGACCTGCCAAATTGATATCTTGACCACCATATAGTCCAAGAAAGCTTGTAAAAATTGTTATTGCCACAATATCATCAAGTGATGCTCCTGCAAGTATCAATGTTGGAATATTCTTGTCTTCACCTCTCTTTTCGTCCTTCAACTGAAGCATGGCGGGAACTACCACAGCCGGAGATACTGCAGCTATAATAAACCCTAATATTCCTCCCTGAATCAGTGTAAAATCAAATATCAACGTGGAAACAAACATTATCGTAACACCTTCAAGAACTCCCGGGATAAAGCTAAGGCCCAAAGCAGGTCTTCCTACTTTCTTAAGTACATCCCAGTCCAAACCAAGTCCTGCCCTTAAAAGTATGATAATCAGTGCTATTTCCCTAAAGTCCGCTGATACTCTCATAAGCTCCGGGCTAATAAAATCCAGTCCGTTTGGTCCCATTGCAATTCCCACGAGAAGCATCCCCAGTAGACCAGGAATATTAAGCTTATCCATTATCCAGTTAGCTGCCAGACCTAATATTGTTATAATTCCTAAACTAGTTGCCATTATAATTCCTCCCAAAATAAGATACCAAAAAACTCCTGCCAAGGACTTATTACAGTCCCAGACAGGAGTCATTAGCCGTAGCATTCAATGGTGAACCCCATCACCTATATATCAATTGCTTTTTATATTTCATAACCAATTATAACCTTTCTACAGCCCAAAGGTCAATTACAATATTCTTTTCGCACCTTCATTTTCAAGCTTGTGTCTGTAGACATCCCAACTTGGAAACTCCTCCCTAATGAACTGGGAGACATTGCTGAAGACCTGATCTTCCCCTTCCTTTGCAATGCACATGATTGTGGATCCGGCTCCGCTAAGGTATGAACCCAAAACTCCCAATTCACCAACCGCAGCCATTACCTTATCAAAGCCCGGCATTAGGTCACCCCTGTAGGGCTGGTGCATCTTATCCTGAAATCCTATCCTGATCATCTCATCCTGACCTGTCATTAGGGCAGATACTAGAAGGGTTGCACGGCTTACATTGTAAATGGCATCATTGCGGGGAATTCGTTCTGGCAAAGCCGCCCTTGCCTTCTCAGTGGGAAGGTGATAATCAGGGACAATGGTTATGAAGTCATAGCTATTTTTTAGAGGGATTCTGATGCTGTATACCTCTCCTTCCTCCATGGCTGAAATCACAACTCCTCCCAGCAGAGCTGGTGTAACATTGTCCGGATGGCCTTCCATGTAGGTTGCGATCCTTAGTATATCCTTTCTTTCAAGAGGGTTGCCCAGCATTTCATTGGCACCCATCATTCCCCCGATTATACAGGAGGAAGATGAACCAAGACCTCTTGCGATTGGAATTTCAGCATCTATTGTAATCTCCACAGGCTCCGGCTCTATTCCAAGATGCTCGAACACCATGTTGTATCCCTCATGCACCATATTGTCTATCTTTGTGGATCCGGCATTCGCCTTGAATGAAAACTCATTGTATCTGTCTATCGCAAGACCCATAACATCAAAACCTGGGCCAAGGTTAGCACTTGTTGCAGGCACTCGTATCTTAATCATTTGTCTCTCCTCCCTGAAGAAGCTGAAGGACTGCACCCTTCATCTCTTCCTTTTTACATGTCTGTCTGTGCAATACAGGAAGCCTTTCAAGTTCTGAAACTTGGGAAGGAATTTCTGCCTTCATTGCATCCGCAATAATTTCTATTCCCTTAAACAGATTCTCAGGAATATGCTCACCCATTGAAGCGATAACCTTGTCAGGGAATTTAAATGGGCTTGCAGTGGATGCAATAATTGCTGGCTTATCATCTCCTGTTTCCTTTAAAAACTTTTTATATACGCTGTATGCAACTGCTGTATGGGGATCCATAACATACCCTTCCCCTCCATACATTTGATCAATACTTGAAGAAACTTCCCTTTCATCTGCAAATTCACCATAAATTTCCTCTTTGCTAAAGTCGGACCATCTGAATGAGCCTTCCTTTGTAAGCTTTTCCATCATATCTTTAATCGCAGATTGGTCTTCACCTGAAATATGGAATAGGAACCGTTCCAGATTGCTTGATACCAAAATATCCATTGATGGGGAAGATGTAAGCAGAAGCTCTCTTCCCTTGTCATATTCTCCTGTCTCGAAGAAGTCAGTCAAGACCTTATTGTCGTTTGATGCACATATCAACCTGTCGACGGGAAGTCCCATTTTCTTTGCATAATATGCTGCGAGTATATTCCCAAAGTTTCCAGTGGGTACAACTACATTTATTTCCTGATTGTTTTTGATTTTCCCTTCCTTAAGCAGATTCAAATATCCGTAAACATAGTATACTACCTGAGGAATCAACCTTCCGATGTTTATTGAATTTGCTGATGACAATACGTAGCCCCTCTCTTTAAGCTCCTTGTTGTATTCAACATCTCCAAAAATATCCTTGACTCCCTTTTGTGCATCGTCAAAATTTCCTTCTATTGCCACCACGTGGGTATTTTTTCCTATTTGAGTAATCATTTGAAGTCTCTGCATTTCACTTACTCCATCCTTAGGATAGAAGACCACTACATTTACACCCGGGACATCTTTAAAGCCTTCCAGAGCAGCTTTGCCTGTGTCTCCTGATGTTGCAGTAAGTATCACTACCTCTTGCTTGATTCCCTTATTTAGAAGAGCTGCTCTCATAAGATATGGTAGTATTGTAAGAGCCATATCCTTAAATGCAAGTGTAGGCCCGTGAAAAAGCTCCAGAAAATGCACTCCGTCTTTTTCCACAAGTTTTACAGGTTCCATGTTCCCGAATTTCTCTCCATATGCACCGTTTATGGATGCATTTATATCCTCCTGCGGATAATCATCAAAATACATTCCAATAATCAATTTTGCCAACTCTTTGTAAGACAGGTTCTTCAGGTTTTCTAATTCAGGCAGTGTCGGGATGCTCTCCGGTACAAATAGTCCTCCATCCTCTGCAATTCCCTTTATGATGGCCTCCATTGAGGAAACCTTGTTTTCCTTGTTTCTAGTGCTGTAGTATTTCATCTTCCCCTCCTAATCTTCCATTGCAATAAGTGAAAAAGGTTTATCTTCGTACTCTGCAAGCTTATACAAAAGATCGTGAAGCTTCATTTCTTCAGTAATAAATGCAAAGTCCCCACCTTTGTCATGGATAATCTCTTTGATGTATTCCTTCGGTATTTTCATGGATTCATCGCAATCTGATATTCGCAGATAATAATTTCCCCTAATATCCTCATTTCTATTTTCAAGCCTTCTACCTCTCAATGGGCTTGTCTTTTTCTGTGTCTGCAGGATGCAATCAATGACGTCTGTCAAAATTGCATTTGCAGTTGGATACATTCCTGCCCCAGGCCCCTGAAATCCAAGAACTCCTGAATATTTACCCACAATGGACACGCTGTTGTCCGCTCCGTTTACCCATGAAAAATAACTCCCAACCGGAACAGCTTTCGGCTGTACTATTGCCTGGTATCCTCCTTCAACTAAACGGGCTTCAGCAATAAGCTTTGCTTTTCTCCCCATCTCTCTTAGGAGACTTATATCAAGATCTGATATTGAATCGATTCCATCACAGATTATATCATCTTCAGTTACAGAAGCCCCAAGAGCTAAAGTCGAAAGTATCCTGAGTTTTCTCATGGTATCAGTTCCTTCAACATCCGATGAAGGATTAGCCTCTGCATAACCCAAATTCTGAGCTTCCCTAAGAACATCCTCATATGCAAGCCCTTCCTCTGTCATTCTTGTTAGGATATAATTGCAGGTTCCATTGAGTATTCCTTGAACCTTTGATATATTATTCGTTCTGATGTGGTCTTTTAGTGGTTTTAAAACGGGAACCCCGCCTGCAACACTTGCTTCATAAAGGAAGAACACATCATTCTCCTCAGCCAAGTGTGAAAGCTCCTCAAAATATGCTGATACAACAGCCTTATTTACTGTTACTACATGCTTTCCTCTCTCAAATGCCTGGCTAATATATCTGTAGCTTAGGTCCACATCGCCTGTTACCTCAATGATTATATCTATATCATCATCTCCTACGATGTCCTCTGGATTAAGAGTCAATTTACTTAAGGGAACTTCAGTTTTTCTTTCCTTGTAAAGGTCTCTTACCAATATGCTTTTTATTTCAATTTCTGTTCCAAGCAAGGCTCTCAATTCTTCACTCTTGTCCTGTAGAATCCTGTATATACCTTGTCCGACTGTTCCAAACCCAAGTAATCCGATACTAACCATTTCATTTCCTCCTTATTATTAACAAGCAGCTCTCAATTGAATCTATGCTAAGTGGCATATTTCAATCCCATATTATATTACTATTAGGTTTCCGCAGTCTCATTGCACAATTTCATTTTCCCCTCAGTCTATGAAATTGGGATTTGTTGCGTTTGTCCTACCAACAGTTCACTCAATTCTTCGTTCACTGGGTTAGGACATTTTCCTCAGTCTCATTGCACAATTTCATGTTCCTTTCAGTCCATGAAATTGGCATTCGTTGCGTTTGTCCTACCAACAGTTCACTCAATTCTTCGTTCACTGGGTTAGGACATAAAAACACCCGTCCCAAAAAGGACGAGTGTTATGTTCTCGTTTCCACCTAAATTAAAAAATCAGATAACAGGCCGTAACGTGTGCCTACGCAAATCCCTACTAATTTTCAGGATTGTACTCCGAGGTGGTTTTCTGACCTGGGTATCGTGAGAAGTCTTTCAGACGGTGAACCTCTCTCTCTTTTGACCCTTCAGGGCATACTCTTCCTCATCAACGCTTTTTATCATTCTAATACCAAGAAGAGAATATGTCAAGAGAGGATTTATAATTTTCTGTAAAAAATTTTTTTCCCGGTACAGTCCTACTTCACGGCTTCGACAAATGTCTTTACAAATATTGGAAGGTCATTTGGATTTCTCGATGTTATTAGATTTCCATCAACAACAACTTCCTTGTCAACCCAATTTGCACCTGCATTTATCAAATCATCCTTGATTGAGAAGAATGATGTCATTTCCTTGCCTTTAAGATCACAGCATGATGCCATCATCCAAGGTCCGTGACATATTGCAGCAATTGGTTTGTTCTGCTTGCAGAACTCCTTTACCAATTCCTTTGTCGCTTCTGTTCTTCTCATATTATCTGGAGAAAAACCTCCCGGAATCAATATCCCATCGTAGTCTTCTGCCTTGACATCAGCAGATGCGTGAGTGCTTTTCATTCCTACTCCTGATTTACTCGTATATACTGTTTCCTTTTGTGAGCCTACAAGATGAACCTCAAAATCCTCTTTCAGTCTGAAATAAGGATATATCAGCTCTTTTTCATCAAACAAATTCTCTATTAACACTGCTACTTTTTTCATATAAAATCCCTCCTATAGAATTCTTCATTCTATTAGATACCCGAAGGAGAAGTTTTTATTCTACCAGAGCATGTCGAACATCATTAATCCAATAGTATTTATCCCCAGATTTGCCATCATATGAACGACCCATGAATTGAGGATATTTTCATTCCTTTCATTGATGTAATTAAATATTATTCCTCCAGCAAATAGACCCGCCATTGCAAGTATAAAAATCAATGGACTAAACCAGCTTCCTATGATAGCCACATGATAAATTGCAAAAAACATCGCACTTATTGAGTATGCCTTCAATCTTGAAGTTTTTTCCAAGAGTCCAAAGAACAAGTACCCTCTAAAGAAGAATTCCTCCATCAGTGAGTTGATAAATGAGATATACAAAGCAACAAATATGAAATTTTCTCTGTTAACACCAAGGTCCTCCTGGAGTGCCAGTTTTATTCCCTGCAAGTCGATATAGGGTGAAAGGAATAGATACACTGCCATTATTCCAAAATAAACTGTTCCACCCAGAATGAAGGATTTTACTACTGCCTTCTTTCCTGTTGCCTTAAACAGTGAAGTCATATTTTGTGATGCTCCGTATTTAACTGAGATCAAGGGAACCAACAAAAATAGTACAATTTTTATTAGTGACTTTATTCCGTACCCGGGATTGATAAATCCATCAACTACTGACATTAGTACAACTACCAAAAACGATACAGTGATTATCCTTTTCATTACAGCGGATACCTTCCGGTTTGAGTTACTACAGGCTTGCCATCCTTATCCAGAAGTACAGTAAGTCCTCCCGCATACCCCTCGCTAACAAACAGATAATTTATTCCCGTCTCAGTGTCCACAAGTATCTTTGTAGTGGATAATTTTCCTTCCTTGTGAAGGACTTGAAATCTTTTTTCGGCCATTCCAATCACCTCCTTCTCACTAATTGTACCACAGCTTGATGGCAGTTATATGCTTAAATCGAACAAAATTTATTTGAAAAAACAATAATCCAGGTGTATAATAAACATTACAATATGCGGCTGTGGCGGAACTGGCAGACGCGCTAGATTCAGGTTCTAGTCCTAATTACTAGGGTGGGGGTTCGAGTCCCTTCAGCCGCACCATCTTTGACAAGGTTAAAACCTTGTCTTTTTTTCGTTTATTAGTGATATTCCCTCTATTCTTTGCTATACTAAAGGGGAAGATAGGGGGTAAAAATAATGATACTACATTATGTAAAAGTTAATCCGGCACAAAATATGACGGTCTTTGTTCTGGATCAGGTCCCCAGAAAAGACCATGCAGAGATTTCACGAAAACTTATGAGCTATGACAGTATCCACGCTGAACAGATTGGTTTTATTGAAAAGACAATCCTTCCTGATTCCACCGAATCCCTGAGACTCCAGATGATGGGCGGTGAGTTCTGTGGCAATGCCAGCAGATCATTTGCAGCATATATGGTCTATACAGAATATCCTTCCATACAAAAGAAAGGCAAGGATTTTGTAGTGCCCATACAAGTATCCGGTTGGGAGAAGAATGTGGAATGTATTGTTACACCTCTTAAGCAAAAGAATCGATTTCGATCCCGGATACAAATGCCTTTGCCTAAGGATGTTGGAGCTCAGGAATTTATAGTTCAGGGAGAAACAATATCAACTATCCGAGTCGATTTTTTTGGAATAACTCATTTTATTGTGGACAAAGACCTTGTAAGAAGCAGCTTGGAATTCTACAACATTGTAAAATCCAAAATGAACGAAGAGAATTATGAAGCCTTTGGGATAATGTTTTACAATTTCGAAGAAAAGAATTTGGTGCCATTGGTTTATGTGAAAGGAACTGATACCATGTGCTGGGAAAAAAGCTGTGCATCCGGTACTGCGGCATTGGGAGTATGCCTTTCATATCTGGATGATGTTGACACAACTGCAGATATAGTTCAGACAGGTGGAATCCTAAACATAAACGTAAAGTGGCTTGATGGTGAAGCTACTGAGATTTATCTCGACGGAGAAGTGGAAATTGTTTCTGAGGGAACGGTATTACTTAATTTATAGGAGTATGCTTAATGGAAGAAAACCGACTTAAAAGGGCAATTTCAATAGCAGTTGAAACAGTAAAACACTACCAGGGAAATTGTCCCTTTGGTAGTGTTTTTCTCGGTAGTGTCAATAAGATAGTCGACCCTGGATTTCCTTCAAGACCAGTTCAACTATAACAGCCATTATTGTAACAGGGATTGCTCCCTGAAGAATTTGTACCATATCAAATGTTCTTACTCCATTTACAACAAGTACTCCCAGACCTCCTGCACCAACAGCTGCAGCAAGTGTTGCCGCACTAATGTTTATAACAAGAGCTGTTCTGATTCCTCCAAGGATTACATTTAATGCCAGGGGGATTTTTATTTTTTTGTAAAGCTGCACCGGGGTCATTCCCATCCCTATGGCAGCATCTACAACATCTTCAGAAACCTCCTGAATTCCTACTACAACATTATATACAATCGGCATCAGAGCATAGACAACAAGGGCTATAAGGGCTCCTTCGTAACCGTATCCAAGTATTGGTACAACCAGTGCCAAGAGCGCTGGGGATGGAAATGCCTGCCCAAGATTTACAACCTTCAATAATGGTTCCTTGAACTCAGCTCCAAAATCTGTTGTAGCAAAAATTCCTACACTTACACCAATTCCAACCGCTATGATACTTGATATTGATACCATCCAGATATGCTGCATAAAATAAACAACCAAGGGTGTCCTGGATCCGATTGTGCTCTTTGAACTGAAATATTTATAGAGAACGGCTTCAAACTCCTTGGAGTAAAAGATGATAAGTCCCAAAACAACTGTCAGAATAAGGGCAACCATGAGATTTTTACTAATCTTTCTCATTTATATCCCTCCCTACTACCTGCAGGATTCTGTTAAAGGAAATGCTTCCTCCTTCAACAGAAACTCTATCCTCTCCTGTCAGGAGCATATGTGCTAGAGCTTCTTTTAATGTCGCACTCTTGGACAATTCAATTCCATCGCTTGGAATGTCTTCCTTGTAATCCTCCACATCTTTTCTGGATAGTATTGTAAGAATACCTTCTCCTTTAAAAAAGCTGTCCACAAACTCATCTGAGGAATTAAGCACCACATTTTCAGGCGTATCAACACTGACAACCTTTCCGTGATTCATGATACAAATTCTATCTCCCAGAAGTATAGCCTCATCAATATCATGGGTAACAAAAACAACTGTCTTTTGAAGTCGTCTTTGAATCTGTCTGAATTCCTTTTGCAGCCTCAGTCTGTTTATGGGATCCACAGCACCAAAAGGCTCATCCATAAGAATTATATCCGGATCTGATGCAAGAGCCCTTGCTACTCCAACCCTTTGAGCTTCTCCTCCAGATAGCTGTGATGGCTTCTTTTTTTGGTGTTTATCAGGTTCCAAACCGACCAAAAGCAGTAGTTCATGTACCCTCTTGTCAATCCGTTCCTTTTCCCATCCCAAAAGCTGAGGTACAGTGGCAATATTTTTCCACACATTCATATGAGGGAAAAGTCCTATGCTTTGAATAACATAGCCAATCCCTTTTCTCAAGTCCTCTTCCTTGAAGGAATCTATATCCTTGTCTTTTATTTTTATACTTCCTGAGGTTCTTTCAGTCATTTTATTCATAAGCCTCAGTGTTGTTGATTTTCCACAGCCAGATGGTCCAAGTATTACAAGCAATTCCCCATTATTAACGTGGAGGGACAGATTGTCAACTGCTTTGAAGTTTTCATATTTCTTGGTAACATCTTTAAGTTCAATCATAGATAGCCCTCCTGACTGATTTCTCAATGGCTTTTAGGAAATAGTCCAAAGCCACTGTGAAGAATACTATTGGCAATACACCGAGAAGAATTAAATCAGGCGATGCTTCTGCGAGGCCAAGGAATACAAAGCTTCCCATTCCTCCCCCACCGACCAGACCTGCCAAAACTGCTCCTCCAATGGTCTGGATAAATGCAATGCGAATTCCTGTAAATATAACAGGAAAGGCCAGAGGAATTTCAATTTTCCGTAGTATCTTTCTTCTGCTCATTCCCATTCCCTTTGCTGCCTGAATCACATCAGGATTTATTGAGTGAAATCCGGTAAGGGTATTTCGTCCTATTGGAAGAAGTGTATAGAGCGTAAGTGCTACAAATGCTGGAGCCCAACCTATTCCACTTACCCCAATGGCTTTGAAAATCTGAAGCTGACCCAGACCCGAAAGAGGAACGAGCAATATCCCGAAAAGAGATAGACTTGGAATGGTCTCGATGATGCTTAAGGGTACCATGATTTTACCCTCTAGCTTCCTTTTTGAATATGCGATGTAACCCAAAGGAATTGCAATCAATCCGCCTGCAAACACGGATCCGAAAGAGAGTACCCCATGGATATAAAGATTGTTGTAAAACTGAGCTTGCCTAGCATTATATTCTTTCATAATCGATAAATCTTCAAAATATCCGAGATATGCTGCAAGTCCAAAAATCAGAATTAATCCAGTTCCTGTTACAAGTTTTAGCCAAGATTTCCATCCTGCCTTGGCAACATAGGTAGAAAGGATTATATATAGACAAAATGTTTGAATATAGAATCCCGATGAAAGGCTAACTCTCCAGGCTCCCCCTGTATCTAGGTCTCCCCTTGCTCCAAGAGGCAGCAGGAATATCAAGCCCAAAGTCAAAACAATTCCTGTAATGGAAACAAATTCATTTTTCCGTTTTATTGCATACAAAGAAAGGGCCATTAAAATGACCCATCCCATAATCAAAACAATTCCCCACCCTCCAAGATACTCAATGGCGGACAACTTCTCACCGGTCACTATCCTGTTGGGTTTGGCTTCAACAAGGGGAAACAAGAAAAATGCTCCCATTCCCAATGTGGATATCAGGATTAAAACCTTGTCTTTTTTATCAGTCATATCATCACCCTATTGACTTATTCTGCCAATAAACCATTCTCCACCAGATGTTCCCTGGCAACCTCGTTTGGAACAGCTCCGTCAACAATAACCTTCTTGTTCATTTCCTGAAGATTTTCCAAATTCAATGTTGCAAAAACATCTTCAATTATAACTTCAATTTCAGGATACTTTTCTAGAACTTCTCCTCTTACTATTGCAGAAGGCTCGTATACAGGGGGTATTGATAGCGGATCATCTATTACCACAAGATCCAAATCTGCTATTGAACCATCCGTTCCATAAGCAAGTGCAACATTGACTCCATCTGTTTCATTCGCCAAGGCACTTAGTGTTTCTGCTGTATTTCCATGCGGAAGCATAATAAGTTGATCAGGTGAAAGTGAGAAACCATAAGCTTCTTCCATTCCAAGCAGACCAGTCTGTTTTTCTGCAAATAGCTGACTGGTAATAAACTTAACCTCACCACCATTATTTACATACTCTGCAAAATCATACATATCTGTTATATCGTTGACTTCCGCAAACTCTCTTTTTACTGCAAGGGCTTCTGTATTGTTGGCCTTTGCTGGAGACAACCACACGAGGTTGTTGTTTTCCATGTCATAATCTCTGATCGCCTGGTATCCTGCGTCAGCATCTCTCCACATGTCTTCCTCATAACCTTCAGAGTAGAACTGACCATTGCCAGTGTAATCTACTCCTATGTGAAGTTCTCCTTCAAGCAAAGCATTTCTGTGGACATCTGGTGTTCCAAACTGAACTTTATCCACAATTTCATATCCATTATCCTCAAGAGCCAAAAGTATCATGTTCCCGAGAATACCACCCTCGGTATCTATAAATGATCCAAGCACTATTTCATCATCCTGATTTACTACAGCCTGATCTGTATCGGTTCCACATGATGACAAAATCAAAATCAAAGACATCAATCCAACTATTATTATGAGTTTTTTGCTCATCTCTCTCTCCTCCATTTCATACTTTAACAATATATTCCATGGAAAATAGTTACCCTTACATGCTTTATCTAATCAGGCAGGTTTGATTTGCTGCCATACATCAGTCGAATATATTTAACTGACGCCCCAATGGATCCTTTAATAATTCTCATCATATTATGGAGTCCGTATTTTTTTATCATCTCTGTATTTCTATTGAGGGCAAGATTTATATAGATATACGTCTTTAACAATTCTTTGTAGTAGAATTTTAATGTCATCTTGGAGGGCTTGATCATTACCTGTCCAAAGCTCCACTTGTCATAATCATCCGCACCATAAAGAAGTCTGTCCCTGTACTTTTCATACATTGGTAGACCAGGAAAAGGCGTCAATGGATTTATTGAAGAAATTTCAGGAGCCAGCTCTTTTATATATCTTCTGAAGCTTTTGAAGTCTTCCCTGTCCCAGTCAGGATGAGCCATAAACGATGCCCATACATCAATTTTGAGTGTTTTTAAGAATTCTGCCGCTTCACGGTTTTCATCTGTTGTGGATATTTTTCGATAATTGATAAGCTCTTTGTCGTTAAATGTCTCATAACCCACCAACAGAGCCTTGAGTCCCAGGGATGCCATTTCTTCTACCTGGTCTTTGTAGCGTAGAATTCCCGCAACGGATCCGTATGCGATGAAATTCTTTTTTATGCCATTCTCCTTTATTACTTCTATAAGCTCATTCACCTTTCCATCATCTGTGAAAAGATCATTGTCAATAAACATGATTGTAGGTTCTTTAATAGATAGAAGATCATTCATCCAAATATCTCTATCAATAATCTCCTCCTTGGCTCCCTCAATTCTCCACCTCAGGCAGAAATCACAAGCCTTTGAGCAGCCTGTTCCAAGTTCCATTATTGCAGCTGGTCTGTACCCAAAATACGAGTAGAGGTTTCTATACTTTTCGGTGGATTCTCGATCTGGGGAAAGGTACTCGTTTCTTCTCTTCTGTCCTGTATCGTGATAGGACAAACTTCTTGAAAGTATCCCCTCTATGTTATCTACTTTATTATTCTCAAGGCCATTCATAAGTTGAATAAGGTTCTCTTTTGTCGTGTATTTGAAAATGTGATCTATGTCTTCGTCGAAGAAACTCTCAGGGGATAAAAAACTCTGGGTTCCTCCCACAAGAGTCGTGATATTATCATCAAATTCCTTGATTTTTTTTGCTATGGAAATCACTTTCTCGACATCAATGCACAGACTTGTAATCCCAACAATCTCAGGTGCAAAATCCTGAAGCTCCTTAAGGAGATTCTCCTCTATCATCATGTCGAAAATTCTTACCTGATGGTCTTTTTTGAGAACTCCATAAATCATCTCCAGGCCGAGAGGCTCTGAAAACATGAAGCTGCCAAGGGTTATTGCCTGTTTAATTCTAGGGGGTCTTACTAAAAGTATCCTCATTTTGTCCTCCCTTAAAATATATTGGGGGTTATCCTTTGTTTTATCTGATGTCTATAGTATAGATTCACTCCCGCATAGAACAGATATGTAAAGGGTTGCCTTAAAAATTCCTTCTTTATGATGTTTCTCCTGAAAATCGATCCCAGGGTAAAGAGAGATTCATAAAGTTTCCAGTAGGCTTCAGTCAATTCACTGGATGTCATATTGGCTGGTGTGTAGACAGCACTGCTTCCGTCATAGGAATAGATATCCTTGTTCTCAAGTCTGCCGGCTTCCTGTATCTCTTCAAAAAATTTTGTCCCTGGAAATGGGGTGAGAATGTAGAATCTAGGCACTGATATCTTGTTTTTTTCAATAAAATCCCTTGTCTCTTCAATTGACTTGAGAGTATCTCCTTCTCCTCCAACAACCATCTCCGTTGATACATCGATTCCATAGCTTTTTATGTTGTCGATAAGTTTCGTGTACTCCCCCGGATTAGCCCACCCCTTGTTCATGGCAACAAGGCTCTCCCTGGATATGCTTTCAAGCCCGAAGCTTAATGTGGTGCAGCCACTTTTTGCAAGAGCTTCCAGCAGGTCATCCTCCCTGCCTATTCTTATGTCACATTGGCTCATCCATTTAAGATCAAGCGTTTGAAGCACCTGCAGAAGTTCCCCAAGATACTCCCTGTCAGAAAATATATTATCATCAAGTAGCAGCACCTTGTTGAATCCTAGTGATTTTATCTGTTCAAGGTCTCTTTTTACCTCATTCAGCGACTTTTTTACATAGCTTCCCTTGTACAGACAAGCAACTGAACAGAAACTGCAAGTATTGGGACATCCCCTTCCTGCCTGTACAGGAAGAAAGTCACCAATCTTCTTGTTTGTCACCAAGTCAAATCTGGGCTTTGGAGTTGAAAACCAGCCTTTTTCAAGTGTTTTTTTGTAGTGTGGTTTTAATTGTCCCGCTTCAAAATCCCGGATCAGATCTTCCCAAACCAATTCTGCATCACCTTCTACCAGAGAATCGCAGTGTTTCATGGCTTCCTGTGGCATAATGCTTGCCATATAACCGCCCATAACAACTGTCTTTCCTCTCTTCCTAAACTTCTTGGCAATGTCAATTGACCGAATAACACCATGGCCCATTGTACTGATTCCAATTAGGTCTGCATCCGTATCGTAAGGAATATCCTCGATTATTTCAAATATCAGTTCAACCTCCCAGTCAGGTGGTGTCATGGCAGCAAGTAATGGCAGTGAAAGTCCAACAAAATAGAGTCTTTTCTTTTTTATTGGTATTTTACTGCTGTCATAAGGACTTGGCTGTATTAAAAGCAGCTTCTTCATCAGTATCCCCTCGCTATCTTCTTCCAATACTGAAGGCTTACCATCTGGCTTCCCTTGAGCATCCTCATATTTGCAGATATTCCATATTCCTTTATGAGCCTAAGGATATTTACAGGTCTTGTTACAACCCTGTAATAGCTTAGGAGCAATCTTAAGTAGAACATCCTGACACTCATTTTTTCAGGTTTTAAGACTACATGGGCCATATCAAACACATGGTGTTCTGATCTGTAATAGAGGAGCTTGTCCTTATACTTATCGAAAATTTCAGTTCCAGGCAATGGTGTAAGAGGCTGCAGATTCACAAATGTCACTTTCTGTTTTCTAAGCCATCTTGTCAGTTGCTTGAAGTCATCCTTTGAAAAATCCAGTGGAATAATCATGGTTGCATAAAGCTCAATACCCAGTTCATTAAGTGTTTCTATGCATTTTTCATTGATTCTTCTTGATGACTTTTTATTGTAGTCCACAAAATCAGACTCCCTGATTGACTCTATTCCTACTATTACAGCTCTTAGACCCACATCCTTAAGCATGATCATGATATCCTTGTTCTCTACAATAAAATCTGCTCTTCCATATACGAGAAACTTCTTGTTTATTCCCACTTTTTTAAGCAGTTCGGCAAATCTTAACAACTTTTCCCGTCCAAAGAGAAAGTCATCATCGACTATATATATTTCTTCCTCGGGTATTTCAATTATTTCTTCTATTACAGATTCCATTGATCTTGAGTGGTAATTTCCATTTGTTATCTCCTTGCAAAAGCAAAAACTGCAGTTGTAGGGACAACCGTAGGATGTCTTTATCAGGGCACAGGGATTATGAAACATGTAGTAATAGTCTTTTCTATATTTTGAAACACTGCTCCTATCTGGTGGATTGAGATTAAAATCCAGCTTCTTCTCTGAAATTTCTAAAATATCATCCTTTATACCCTCCAGAGATTTTCCTTCAACCAAACCTCTTAATGTACTTTGAAATGCTTTTACTCCATTTCGTCCAAATGAAAAATCAATCTTTGAGTCCAGGAAATCCTCCGGAACCACTTCACCGTGCACTCCTCCAACACCTGTTATGGCATCTGGCAAAATAGACTTCACAAGTCCTGCCATCTCCCTGATTGTTCCAACATGGGTGATGTATCCTGTTAAAAGTACCATATCCGGTTCCTTCTCTAGTAGTATTTCCCTGAAATTTCTTTTTTCAAGAATCATGTCAACTATTTCACTCTGGTATATTCCCTTCAATTCCTCCGGAATATTTGAAACAAGGTATTCAAGTTCAAGAGGCTCGCATATCATTACATGCTTCAATCCAATGGTTTCCTTGTGTGGCTTAGGTCTTACAAGCAGTATTTTCATGATAACCTCCCAAGAACATAGACAGAAATAGTAGGCATGTAGAAGCTTTCTCTGATGATATGTCTCGATTCTACAATAAAGACCCCTTTGATCATATCTCTGAATTCTTTATCTGAAGGGTACTGTGCAGGTCCTGTTGTAAGCTTTACAAGTGACATGACTATTTTATCGTATAGATTATTTGCACTTGCAAATGCAATTATGAACTTGCCTTCAGATTTTAAAAGCCTGTTTATTTCATGGAGTACCTTCGACTTGTCATTGTAGTATGGAATTGAGTGAGTACAAACCACGACATCATACTTCTCGTCTATTCCAGAAAGATTCTCTGCATCAAGTAGCAGATGCCTTGTTCCTTTATTCTTCTTTTTCGAAGCTTCAATCATTCCTTTTGAAAAATCAACTCCGGTAATCTCAGCATCCTTTATTCTTTCCTTAACCATATGAATCAGCTCGCCAGGTCCACATCCAATGTCAAGAAGACTCATTGAAGTATAATTACACTCTTCCTGAATCAGATTCACAACATATTCTCTTGTCGGTTTAAGGGATTCTTTCTGTACCCAGAGTTTATGATACCTCTTTGCCCAGAAGTCCCAGATGGTTTTTTTCATTGTATTACCTCGTAAATATATATTTCCAGATTCTCCTGGATAGGAGTAGTCTTATATGACTTAAATAGAATAAAATGTAGAATATTGGCTTTGGTAGTTTTGATGGTAGTACAAGATGTAGAAAATCAAATTTTCCAGGATCTTTTGCAATTAATTTATTTTTGTACTCATCAAACTCATCGCTCCCCTGCAGGGGTGTGAATATTGAAATTGTATAAAGATCGAGTCTATTCTTTCCAATAAACCTCCAAAGTCTTAAGAACTCCTTTAGGCCGTAGTCCGGATGAACCATAAAAAGAGCTGAAAGAGTAATATTATTATCCCTGAGCAGACTTATGGCATCAGCGTAGATGCCGTTTGCCATTTTCTTGTTGTAGTCTAGAAGCTCCTTTTCATCAGGAGTTTCAAATCCAATAATAACCTCATGAAGTCCTGATTTATACAATTCAGGTAAAAGATCCTTTTCACGAACTATGAAATCCGCTCGTAGATAAGCAATGATTTTCCCTTTAAAACCAGTTTCATTTGACGCATTTATGAATTGGAGTGCATCCCTTTTATCAGTCAGTAACACATCATCGACAATCCAGTAATTCTCAGCATCGATCTCTTCCATTTCACCAAACATTTCCCTATAATCAGGTTTAACGTATACATTATCGTTAAGGCTTCTGCAATAGCAATAGGAACAATTATATGGGCAGCCTCTTCCTCCCTTGATTATCACCAGGTCTTTCTTGTCAACATACCTGAGTTTTTCCCTGTATTTCCCGAAGAATTCTCTTGAAGAGATAACTTTCTCTGGATACAATACCGGAACCGTTTTTCCCAGGCTCCATTTCCCTTCTCCCAGATTAATATCAACTCCATCGGATGATTCAGGCAATTCCGCCTTGTTAAGAATCGAGATTATATCCCTAAATACTTTGAAATCCTGTGAATGAAATATTAAATCAATACTCTCTTTTCTAAATTCAGCCCTGTTAAGCTGAACATGAACACCTGATACCATTACAAGAGTTTCTTTGTTTCTCTTTTTCCACCATTCTGCTCGCCTTTTAATCTCGTCCTGAGCTGTATTGTATCCTGTAAGGACCACCAAATCAGGTATTTCATCCTCTAGCTCCGCTAGCTTAAAAAGGGGATCCACTATTCTGTTTATTATCCCCATCTCATCAAGAACTGATTTTAGGTATAAAAGCTCAAGAGGTTCAGTAATTATGGGCTCGAAAATTGAAAACACGGTCCTCTTTCTTACTTTTTCAAGAAATATCAGCATAATAATCCTCCTTGAAAACCCTGTGACTTACAGGGTATGACTTGTAGGAGAACAATGGCAACAACTTTCTTAGAATCGATCTGATGATTAAGTTGTGGTGATGGATATATAGGTATCTTTCCTTTTCCACACACCCAATCTTAAGCTTGCTTTCTTCAGATGTCTGCCCAAAATCTATTTCATCTACACCATTTTCTATTCCCAGCTGGATTATCCAAAGGAGCATATTGAAGTATAAATCGAACTTCTCAACATTTTCCCTCCTAAACCCACAGAATAAAAATACAAGTTGCTCGTTCTGAATTCTGGTCTGAACAAATGCTAGCAGATCGCCTTCTTTTGACCTGAAATCATGTATATCTCCATCATATTCCTTGAAAAATTCAATTGGCAGAATTTCCAAAGGATGCTCTGATCTATTCACAACATCCCTGTATAACAGATAGTGCTCTGGAGTAAAAATACCCTTTTGGATGGAAATCAAGGGTCTCTCCTTCAATGCCTTATTTATCCTTCTTCTGTATGGACTTCTTAATGCTGACAGATATTCATTGAAGGATTTGAAGTTGTTCCTGAAAACAAATGTTGATAGGGTTTTTGCAGGTGTGGAAAAGCTGTTCTTTCCATTAAGCACTATCCACAGCCCTTTTTGTCTGTACAAAAACCGTTCTACATCTGCTTCATCCCCTAAATATCCTGGTCTTGAAACAGATATGGGAATCCCCACAACATTTGTATTCATTTTTAGGGAAAGCTTGCCCCAAAGATTTAAAATATCCATTTTTAGCTTGTAGGATACTATAAATGTTGAATTCTCATAATGATATTTCTGGCCACAGGGATTGACCTTTTGGAGCAGTACCAATAAGTCTTTGAAATTTCTATCTATCTTAAGATCGTTAATCTGTGAAAGCTCAAAATCCCTCACTATACCAACTCCTTTATATATGCGGCAAAGGTCTTTGACACTCCGTCCGACCATTTCTCCCCAAAGGATTTGGATCTAACATTTTCCTTTAAAACCCATCCGGATTCAAAATATCTGTACCTTCCCTTTGTGATTCCCTGGCAATAATCAAAAAGGGCAAGAATTGCTCCTTTTCCCTGTTCCTCCTGAATAATTCCCATCTCCACTATCTTGAAGGTGTCAATTTTGTCGGCTTTAAATTTTGCACTTAATACAGTCCCTGCACCCATGCTTCTCTTCTCACTCATTATCTGGTGAAAATCCGGATACCAAAGCATAAAACCTACATCTTTACCGTTCCGCTGAACAAATAAAAGGTTCTCTGGCTTCAGCAAAAATCGAAAGTCCTTAAACAGCTCCAAATCTTCTTCCTGTACCCGTCTATAATAAAAAAGATGATCTTTAAAAGAATCGTTGTTTATTCTAGTGTATGTAGCTGCCTCTTCCTTTAATTTTGAAAAATCAACCGGACGGACAGAATATTTTCTTCTAACCCTTTTCCTTAATGTAGAAGGCAGTAGAGTCTCCAGACTATCCATGTCCTTTTTGAATGTAACCATCTCAATTCTCTTGAAATCATATTCTTCAAAGTACTTGTGGATATGAGGTTTATTATGAGCCATTCCAAAACTCTGTGGCTTTTCGTAGCCCTCATATAGATATCCAAGGCCATAATTTACATGTATATTCAGAGAGGCACTTATTTTACTTGTCCCATGTTTTCTTGCAAGAATCAAGGCTTTCTCCATAAGAAGACTAAATGCTTCCATGTCATACTCTGGTGATTCAAAGAAGGCTATTTGAAAATAATCAGCCATCCTTTCCACATGAGCAAGAACCGCTACAAGGACAATCTTCTCATCATCCAGAACCATTACTGGATGGGATCTGACGGCTTTTGAAAGCTCAGAGCTTTCAAAGAGAATTCCTTTAAGGAGTCCTGACATTGAGTCTCTTCTTAGTGGATGATATTTATATTGATCTATGTAAAATTCAAGAAATTCCTTCTTAAGTTTTTTAGTGTCAGCCTGGATCAGCCTTTTCATCTCATACCTCATTCCTTTCACATTTATTATACCACAGCACCCTGATATTTCGCGTTACAATGATGTAACCTAGCTACTTTTGATGTATAATAAAATAACCAAGCAACATTGGAGGTAAATAACAATGAATATTAATGTCCTTCTAGAAGACAATGAAATAATTGTAGTTGAAAAGCCACCAGGAATGCCTTGTCAAACTGACAAGACCGGTGATTTGGATGTAATGACAGCTCTAGACAGGGACTATCTCGGTCTAGTTCACAGACTGGACAGACCGGTAGCTGGTGTGATGGTTTATGCGAAAAACCAGAATGCTAACTCCTGGTTGTCCAAAGCAATATCAGACAGGGCATTTCACAAGGAATATCTTGCAATTGTATGCGGCAAGCCGGATGTGGATAGCGGAGAGCTAGTAGTCTTTCTTAAGAAACTCAGAACTGTAAATATGAGTAAGGTTGTTCCCGAGGATGAGACTGGTTCAAAGAAGGCAATCCTTGAATACAAACTTTTGCAATCTGTTGAAACCGATGAATTCGGATGCTTAAGTCTTCTTCATATAGTACTTCAAACCGGAAGACACCATCAGATTCGCGTACAACTTAAAAATGCTGGTTTGCCTCTGTGGGGAGATACCAAGTATAATAAGGCATTTACAAAACGGAAGGAATGGAGCCAGATTTCACTCTGGTCACATAGACTAAAGTTCAGACACCCAGGAGGAAGAAAGGTTTCCTTCTACTCTGTTCCCGGTGATATCTTTCCATGGAATCTATTTCAAATGCCTGATGTCTATTAATATGGAGGAGATTAACAGTGAAAGAAGTATATTATACAGAAAAATTGATTCTGAAAATCCTTAAACCAAAAGATTCAAGGCTTGTTCTTGACTACATTAGCAGAAACAAGGAATTTCTCAGGGAGTGGGAGACTGATAGGTCAGATGATTACTACAGTATTTCCAATCAAAAGAAACTGTTGAAAAAGGACTATGAAAGATACAAGGAAGGTCTAATGCTTCGGCTTTGGATTTTTAAAAATAATGAGCCAAAAAAGGTTATTGGCACCATTGCAATGGACAATATAATAAGAGGACCCTTTCTGTCTTCATTTGTAGGCTACAGGCTGGACAAGGACTATCTGAACCAGGGATATACAACTGAAGCCCTGCAGGAGGTTATTCACATAGCCTTCAATGATATGGGTCTGCACAGAATTGAAGCAAATATTATGCCCAGAAATAAAAGGTCTCTTAGGGTTGTTGAAAAACTCGGATTTGAAAACGAGGGGATATCCAGGGATTATCTGAAAATCAACGAAAAATGGGAGGACCACATTCATATGGTCCTCCTGAATAAAAATCTTTAATTTAATTATTTAAAGCTCCAGGATCAAGTCCTCAAGTTTTCTTTTTGGAACATGGTGTACTCCTTTTTCATCTCTCCAGTACTTTATATCTCCATCTGGACCAATTTCATCAAGGACTACTTCCTCCTTGGGCTTTCCAAGTGCCATTACGAGAATTATTTCGTATCTGTCTGGAATGTTTAACTTGTTCTTGAGGTTTTCTTTATGAATAGCTCCAAACATGCAACCACCAAGTCCCTTTTCAGTTGCTCCAAGCAGTATGCTTTGGCAGGCTATCCCATGGTTCCAATAGATATTGCTGCCTATTTCCTTGTCGACAACCATAACAAGGTATGCAGATGGTCTTTCTTCTTCGACTGGTCCATCCCAGTCCTTCAGATATGCAGCCCACTTAAGTTCTTCAAATATCATCTGGTTCTTTTCAGGTGTATTGGATATTATGTACTTCAGCTGCTGCATATTGGCTCCTGAAGATGAAAGCCTTGCCAAATCAATAAGCTCCAATAAGGTCTCTTTACTGATTTTTTCCTCCCCATAAAACCTTCGATAAGTTCTGTTTTTTAATACTAGTTCCTTTATCATTTCAACTCCCCTTTCTTTAGTACACTCTTTCACTCTAGATTATTGCTTTTTAGCCGATATCTTATTACATAAGGCAGAACTCCTATTGCTACAAATAGATACCCAAAATACATCAGGGAAGCCCATAATATGTTTGATGCAACGGAGCTTATCCAGCGGGTGAAAAATATTGGCAGTGCTATAATCACTGATACTAAAAGTCTGTATATAAACTTAAAATCATGAACTGCTCCACAATTAAAGCATATTATTGATTTGTATCCAGACCATATTGATTTTTGAATGGATTTGTATCTAAACTGCGTTCCACAGTTAATACACTTTTGAACTTTCATATGAACCTCCCTCATATTAGCTTGTAGTAATCATTGAATATAATTACATTTATTCTCATACTACCCTATTTTTAGCTATTTACAACATCAGAAGCATCTTCCTGTAGCTAAATTTTGCTCCAGATTAGATTGTTCATAAATGATATGAGAAAATAACCTGTTATTTCATACTTATTAAAGGTAAAATGAAAACAAGGAGCAAGCAATTACAAAGGAGGCTCGGTAATATGATCCAAATTGATGAATCTGCCCGACTGATTGGCAGAGCAAGACTTGGCAAGGATTCCTACATTGCACAAGGTTCAGTGGTACGATCAAATGACGACTCAGTCGCAATTGGCAACCAGACTTGGATTCTTGAAAATTCAGTACTTTTAGGCACAAAAAAGAACCCCCTTAAGGTAGGCAGCAAGACTGTATTTGGTCACAAATGCATCGCTATCGGTACTGAAATCGGAGATTTGTGTGAAATTGGAAATGGAACTACTTTCCTTCCTGGTTCAAAGGTTGGTAATATGTGCATTTTTGGTGAGGGAACCTTAATCCCAGAGGATGCGATTGTGCCAGATGAATCCGTAGTTGTTGGTAGACCTGGCCGTGTTATTAGGAAGCTAACTGAAGATGATAAAGATATGATAAAAAGGATGAGAGGAAATGATGTCTCGATTTCTCCATTTGAGGAGAATATAATCGATTCTAATGGCAAGGAGAGTGATATGATGGGAAAACTATATACTGTAAACGGCAAGTATCCGAATGTTTCAGACTCAGCATACATATACGACTCAGCGGAAATAAACGGAGATGTTGAAATTGGGGAAAATTCAATTATCGCTTCTGGAGTAAGAATTATTGGAAATACCCATGGTCCAGTAATAATCGGCAACAATGTACAAATTCTTGAAAATACCGTCCTTCACCTTCTTCCGGATAATCAACTTATAATCGAGGATGATGTTACAATCGGTCCGGGATGCATAATCCATGGCACAACAATCGGCAAGGGAAGTGTCGTTGAATCAGGAGCTATTGTCTGTGATTACAGCAAGCTTGGAAGCAATACCCTTATTACATCTGGGTCCCTTGTCAAGCAAAGAAGTGTCTTTGAAGAGAATGCTATCCTTGAGGGCTTTCCTGCAAAGAGTATCGGCAGAAATGAAACTGGACTAAAAAGACCTGACTGGGCCATAAAATTATAGCTTATGATGGCACCAAAAAGTCTGTATGAAAAATTTCCCATACAGACTTTTTTCTAACCTAAATTCAATATCTTCCTGGATTCATCAGTTGTGGCAATTGGTCTCCCAACAGCTTTGGCAATGTCTACCACCCTTTGGACTAGAATCTTGTTAGTAGCTGCAATTCCCTTCTCAAACTCAATCGTGTCCTCAAGTCCTGTCCTTACATGACCACCCAAGGCGATTGCCATGGTAATCATCTGAACCTGTGACCTTCCAATTCCTGAAACCGTCCAGGTTGATCCTTTTGGAAGACTTTCAACCAGGAACATCAGGTTCCTTGGAGTGCCTGGCAACGATCCCTTGACATCCATTACCAGATTGAAATGCAGTGGTCCTTTAAGAATTCCCTTCTTCTCAAGGAAAAGTGCATTTGATAGCATTGCAGTATCAAATATCTCTATTTCGGGCTTTATGTTATTATCCAGCATCTTTTGTGCAAGTTCTTTTATCAAGTCAGGCGAATTCGCATTTACACTCGATGGAAAGTTTGATGAGCCGGTAGCAAGACTTGCCATCTCTACATTCAGGTCAAGCATCTGACCTCTCCAATCGACTGTATTTTCTCCACCTCTCGCACCAGTTGAAAGCTGTTTAATTATGTCAATTTTTTCTTCATTCATTCTATTTACAACTTTCTCGAACAAATCACGTCTACTGGTAGGCATTCCCTTTTCATCTCTTACATGTATGTGCGCAACTGATGCACCAAGGTCTGCACAAGCCTTAGCATCTGATACTATTTCATCTGCTGTTAGTGGAGTACTTTCATTAAGTTCTTTGGTTGGCACATTACCAGTCAGTGCAATTGTTACAATAAGTTTTTCCATGACAATCCCCTTTCAACACCTTATTCTAAAGGCTTTCGCAGACTTTCTTTATTCCGTTTTCCATTTTTTCAAACAATGTGTCCACTTCATCTCTGCTTATATTTATCGGAGGCGCTATTAAGACGTGATCTCCCTTTCCATTTGCAGATCCTCCACCTGGATATAGAACTAGCCCTTCTTCCATACAGGCATTGTTGATCTTTGCATTCATCTTCATTGAAGAATCAAATGGCTCCTTGGTTTCCTTGTCCTGTACAAACTCCATTCCAATCATAAGTCCTTTTCCTCTTATATCCCCAACTATTGGATACTTGTAAAGGTCTTGCATCTTCTCAATCAGGTAATCTCCCTGAGCAGCTCCGTTTTCAATAAACTTTTCTCTTTCAATTATTTCCATAACCTTCAGTGCAATCCCACAGGATAGTGGATTTGATGCATATGTGTGTCCATGGATAAAGTTTCCTGTTCCTTCAACCATAATCGTGTTAAATACCTTTTCATTGCACACCGCAGCTCCCATTGGAGTGTATCCGCTGCTTAGTCCCTTTGCAACTGCAATAATATCAGGCTTCACATCGAAATGCTCTGATGCCATTGTCTTTCCTGTTCTTCCTGAACCAGCCATAACCTCATCCATAATAAGCAGGATATCGTACTTGTCACAGATTTCTCTTACCATATCAAAGTATACTTTCTCAGGATGTGCTCCTGGAGCTGCAGACCCCACTACTGGCTCTGTTATAAATGCTGCGATATTCTGTGCTCCATGTCGAAGTATTTCTGTTTCGAGTTCCTTTGCTGCCAGAACACTTGTCTCGTAAAGTGTCTCTGCTCCCCACGGATTTCTGTAGTGATAGAACTGGGCTATTTTAGGGAAGTTCGTTAGCATTGGGTCATATATTCTTCTTCTCTCTATTGTTCCTGTCATTGAAAGCGCACCCAGTGTTGCTCCATGGTAAGAATTCCACTTGGATATAACCTTCCACTTGCTTGACTGTACTCCATCTCTTTCAACAAAATATTGTCTTGCCATCTTCATTGCAGTTTCTGTTGCCTCTGATCCACCTGATACAAAGTATACGTAATCAAGTCCATCAGGACACCAGCTAGCAACCTTTTCAGCACAGTCCTCAATAACATCCACTGTCCATCTTGAAAGGTGTGTAAACGCTATTCTCTCAGTCTGCTCCTTGGCAAATTCCGCAACTTCCTTGTTACCATGACCGATATTTGCTACGGCAGATCCTGAACAGCCATCTACATACTTCTTACCGTCCTCTCCATAAAGGTAGATTCCCTCTCCCCTTTCTATTCTTGGATAGTGCCAGTTCTGATTTCTATAGAATACATGATTTTTAGGCGCTTTATTTAAACTCATTTCAATCCCCTTTCTTCGGTTCAGTGGTTTGCAATTAAACTGACTACAAAAAATCCAGTTTATTAGAGTCTCCATTCTAAAAGACTACATACTTGAAATAATTGATTCGTATTTTTCAACAACTTTCTTGATGGCTACAATTATTGCCTTCTGAGCTGATCCATGATATCTTTCTTTTATCTCATCCAATAGCACATCAAGATTATTATCATTTATGTTGAATCCTACTATTATGTTTGTCAGAAATTCAGCAGCAACATCTGTCAACAATGTAACCGAGGCGTTTTCAATTATTCCCGTTTCAGTGTTTATTATTAGTCCGATATCAAGAGACTTGTATACATTTTCTGATGGAGTTCCAACAGGTAGCTTTGCATAACTACTAACATAACTGGTCTTTTTGGAATATTTCATGGTATCACACTCCGTTTTTTATTTTATTATCTCACAAGCACCTCCTTTTTAGTAGTGCCCAACCTTACCATGAAAAGCTTAAAAAAAAACAGCCCAAAAATAGTATTTACTATTTTGAGCTGGGTTTTACCGGATTATGGTTTCACGGGAAGTGAAACCCTCATGGTAAAGCAACTAATCAATATTCTGTTTTCTTTACATTACTATACCACAGTACATTTGACGATACAATAAAATAATTTTTAGCTTTTCTAGAAACTTTCATTGTTTTCTCCAAATATTGTATGTAATACTGAGCCAAAATCTGGAACCCCTAAAGCATAAAGTGTTGGGAGGATTAAGTCTGATGTTAGTGTTAACAGTCAAAGTTTATAGATTCTCTAGAAGTATTGGTAATCAGTTCTATCCAATGTACTTTAGGACATTAATCTATGAATCCATTTAAACTATGTATTATGGTATTGTTCCTACCTATTGTTGTGCTTGAAAATAATAACGAGTTAATTATTGCTTCTTCAGTAGCTTCAACTACAGCACTGAATACTGAATCTAACAAATCATCATGAACTATTTCTAACTTTATAGTTGTTTCTGAAGGGTAGTGAGTAATAAGGTTTGCAGTGCTAAAGCCAATGGCAATTTCACCGGAGCCATTACCAGCATAACCACCTGTTCTTGCTATTCCAGATTGTGTTCTCTTAAGTACTCTTTTTAGTTGCCTCGCACTTAAAGGTATATCTGTTGCAAGCACAATTATTATAGAACCTTTATCTGGCTCACTATAAGATAAATGCAATTTTTCATTTATATCATGTCCTATTCGATTTCCATACATAGTTAAGTTTTCCATAGAACCAAAATTAGATAATACAAGCATCCCAACCGTGTAATCCTTATTATAAAGATTTACTAACCGAGAGGATGAACCAATACCGCCTTTTAAACCAAAACATACCATTCCACTCCCTGCACCTATACTTCCTTGCTTAAAATCTAAAGAAGCATCTTCTAGTGCTTCAATGACGTTTTCCTCAGTAATAGACATCTTTCTGATATTATTTAATACACCATCATTACATTCTGCTACTATAGAATTTACTGTTCCAGTGGTGTCTCCGATATCTGGGTTGTCTTCTAACATTTTTTTAGTAAGTGCATTTAAACAAGTGCCTACACCAAAGGTATTAGTAAGTAAAATTGGAGTTTCAATAGTTCCTAACTCATCTATCTGCACTAGACCTACAGACTTGCCAAAACCATTTATCACATGACTTGCAGCAATTAATTTTTTCTTGAAAATATTGTCTGAATGTGGAACAATTGATGTTATTCCAGTTTTACAATCATCATTATCTAAGGTATAATGTCCAACGCTTACCCCATTGACATCAGTTATTGAATTATTATTCCCTCTTTTAAAAAAATTGTTAGATTTAGGTTTATTTAAGTTACTCATAGTAATAATTCCATCCTCCTTTTAGTATTATTATAGGTTCCATAAATTTTAGTGATGTTTTTTACTAAGTCCGTATAATGGTGTCAAAGATACTTTAATTAAAAAGAGCCAAAAATGCTCATCCTCGACTAAACTATAAGTACGTTAAATACCTCATTCTGTTTGAGTAACTACAACTGCCAAGCCTCATATAATTGCATCTCTTAATTATCTAGTGACATTTTCAAAAGTTATTGACAGTAATTCTTTGTATTATAAATCAAAATAGAACAACTAAACAGCCTAACATCTTGATCTACAACTTTTCTTCCCTCATAAATTTTGCATTAGTACCATCAATTTTATAGAATTCCTTAGCTGCTCTTTCACCAATTCCACTTGTATATTTATTAGTATCTATATACTCATTCTCATCTGTATTTCTGATTTTCCCATCCTTATAGATTATCTTTCCTTCTACTACAGAAAGAGCAACTTCATCACCTCTTGCACTATAAACTAGATTTGGTACTATGTTCCTCATTGGTTTGGTAAAAACAGGCAACATTGATGGCTTGTTTAAATCTATTGCTATAAAATCTGCTCTTTTACCTACTTCCAATGAGCCTATTGCATTATCTAATCCAAGAGCTTTTGCACCTTCTATTGTTGCCATTCTAAGTGCTCTCCAAGCAGGCATACTCTCTGGATTATTATATTTTATCTTATTAAATAATGTTACAAGTTTCATTTCATTTATTATATTATGACAGTTGTTTCCTGCCGCTTGATCAGAACCCAAAGCTACATCTCCACCCGCTACTTGGAATGCCACAGATGGTGGAACGATTCCATCTATTATCCCGATGGAACCTGGACATACGATCATCGAAGCTCCACTTTTTGCTACTAGTGTAGCTTCTTCATTTTCTGCATCTGTCAAATGAACTCCAATTAAAGTGCTATCTAAGAATCCAATCTCTTGCAACCATTCTATTGGCCTTCTATTAAAACGATTTACTATTTGATAGGTTTCTCTGTCACCTTGTTGAAGATGCATATGGATTTTTGTGTTTCTATCTTTTGCCAATCTTTGAATCTTTATAAGCATTTCTTTGCTTACGAAATCAGCACCTTGGGGTCCAAATAGAATTTTAATTAGCCCATTATTTTTATTATTCCATTTTTCGAAGAGTCTTAAATTTTCAAATAGACTCTTTTCCCCTAGAGATTCATCAAATTCATATAGCTCTCCTGGATTATATACTCTTCTCTTTGCTTCTCTTATGGTAGAAGTAATATTCCCCCTTACTCCAATCTTATCTATAAACGAACAAACACCTTCCATATTACTATCAAAATCTCCAATTGTCGTTGTGCCAGATTTAATAGCTTCTATGATTGCAAGTTTGCTTCCAGCGAGTCTTTCACTCACAGTAAGTACATTGTCAAAAGGCTGAAGACCATACATCATCCAATTATTGGTATCCTGAGCTAAACCTCTCATAATTGCATAACCTGTATGCATGTGGGCATCTATAAAACCTGGAAATATAGCATGATGTGCCAAATCCAGAATATTTTCTGACCTATATTCTCTAAAAATGTTACTATCATTTTCTAGTGCTATAATCCTTCCCCTATCAACAACCATAGTAATCGATTCTTTGTACCCCACTCCATCTCCCGCCATTGTATAAAAGTGGGGTGCTTTTATTATCATATCTACTGATTGCATATATCTTCCTCCCTAATACCTATAGTTCTGCTATACCCTTAAATAGCTCCACTGCTGTTTTGATTATTTCATCGGGAAAATCATATCCAGTTGTATGAAGCTCAGGATACTCTTCTCCGTTTGCTATATAGCAAAGTGCTCCTTTAGTCTCTTTTAGATAATGTCCGAAATCTTCAGAGCCCCTACGCATAGTGCCTTTTTCTATCAAGTTAAGACCTTTATTCCTTGCTGCCTGGCGAATTTTATCACTGCTTTCCTTATGATTATATGTCATAGGGAAGACATCATTATACTCGAAACTTACTTCAAGTCCCTCTTCTATAGCAATATTTTTTGCCATCTCCTCAAATTTCTCTTGTAGTTTATCAAGTTCATCTTCAAGCTCTGCTCTGATTGTCATTAAAAGCTCACCCCTGGAAGCAGCAATCCCGAATGATCTTTCGCCTACATCTACCTGAATCACAGTACAAAGTACCATCCCTTGATTATCATCTGAATGAGTAAGTGAAGGGATTGCAGTAACAATCTTTGCAATTCCAAAAGCTGGATTAATCCCAAATTCTGGCTGGCTTGCATGAGTAGGTTTCCCAATCATAGTTATAATCATACCTCTTGAAGCAAAGTTACTTGTTCCATCAATTGTAATTACAGTATTCTTCTTCTCACCACTCCTGTTATGGAATGCAAATATCTCCTCTATCTTATTTTCTTTTATAAATACCTTAGCTTCCGCTGCGCCATCTCCAGTTTCTTCTGCATGCTGAAATAAAAAGAAAATATTCTTATCTGAACCATTTTGGTGAATCTCAAGAGCAAATCCAGCAAGGGAAGCTGAATGTCCGTCATGTCCACATTTATGAGATACTCCTTTATTTTTTGAACCATATGGGAGTTCTATTGTTTCATCCATCCTAAGAGCATCAAAGTCAGCTCTAAAAGCTATATTTGGCTTATCTTTACCTGCATGATATACTGCATAAAACCATTTTCCTCTATCCACAATTTCTAGGCTTGTATGCTCAACTAAAAATTCAATTATGTGATTCTTTGTCCAAACCTCAAAATTGGAAGGTTCAGGATTTTGATGAAGTTCATGTCTTAATCTTTTAACTAATTCGAAATTCTTTGGATTCATATTTACCAACCTTTCAGAAATAATCCATTATAAGTTAACGTTTGTATTTTGAAACTATAACATTAAGTAAATTCCTCGGATTTTTTTGCTTTAAGTTAACCTTGAAAAGCATACATTTTTTACAAGTGATTTTTGATGCGCAATCCTCTTGCTCGGGAAGATTCCAATTACCCTTACTCTTCTGCTGACTTCCTGGTTTAAGTGCTCAATATCATCTGTTTTACTGAACCTTATACGATATTTCAGTGGAAGTGATAGCACTTAAGTTATGTCCTCAAAGGATTCCTAATAATTCTTATAAGAGTTTAAAAAGATTGTTAAATATTTTGGAAACTTTTTTTATTTAAACTTATAAAGATTCAGTCCTACTTCATCATTGAATTCCCTGTCCACTTCTCCATCAATTGACTCGATTAGAAACTCTCCTGTAGCGCTTATGACGCCTCTTGCAAAATGACCTCCCAGGATTGTATACTTATCATCACCCAGGGTTATGTGCAAATGAAGATAAGTCTCCCCATTCATGGTTGATATATTCCCAAGAAGTGAAGTAATTTCATAATCACCTTTTAGATCAACTGAATGGTACTCCTTCTTTTCTGTTTCAAAAAGTCCTATAGTAGCTTCCCCGACAGCTCCGATTCCCTTTATCCATCCAAGCTTTATTCCATGCTGACTACAAAACTCCTTAAGGGTTTCAACAATTTCCTCTCCTTTGTCTAGTCTTAAGACATATTTATTACCAAACTTAACAAATTCCATAAAATCACACCTTTCAAATTATACTTCTATCGTTCTATGTAATATGAAACTAGTGAGAGTACAAGATTTGCTATTGCAAGAAACATAAATATCAGATCCATGCTAAAGTCACTTTCTTTAAACTTATCTGTATCTTTATCTGGAAACATGCTTTCACCAAATTTAGCGGCAAGAAATCTGGCATTGCCCCCAATACCCATAGGGCTTGCACTTCCACCTATCCATCGGAATGCGAAAAACGTGCCGAATATAACAAACCATACAAAGAAGAACATTTCACTCATTACAAAGCCGCTCTTGTAGAAAAAGTACAGTTCAATAATAACTGCCGGTACCAAAATTTTCAGGGTGCTTTTTTGTGCCTTTTTCATCCTTTCACTCCTTTGGATTTGAATCGTTTATTGCCTATGTTTTCTCCAAATATTTTCTTTGTATTAATCATACCCATTTGTTGCAAACAATGTTCAGTTTTAGACATTTTTTGATCCATTTGTAAAAAGTATACACTATCACAGTTTTAAATGTCAGCTTCAATAAAGTCTAAATATTTAAACATAACGATATGGAGACCAATAGGAGGATAGTCAAATACTTTACCGTGTACTTTAAACCCCAATTTACTATAGTATTCTTGCACTGTAGTTCTTCCATTGCACCATAAAAAATTAACTCCCTGCTCTTTTATAAGCTCTTCAGCGTAGTTAACCACTAACCTTCCGGCACCTAACATCCGGAAATCTTCAAGGGTTGCCATAGCTCTCAGTCGGTATTGCTTTTCAACAGGAAAATCAGGATGCTTTTCCATGCAAAAAGATGCAATACTTACAAGTTTTCCCTGGTAGTATGCTCCAACATGAAATGCATGATCTTCATGGTCTGTATCATGTTTACAATCTTCAAGTGTCTGGTGCGGACGCAGAACACTATGCCTAATACCGTAAGTCATTCTTGGCTCAATTTGTCTAATTTCAATCATGGTTCTCCCCCAATTATATGATTGATACCATATGCTTCGTCTCATATTAATGGTACTTCATAATTTATAAATTTTATGAACTATCTCAATAAAAGTCTGCAATAACTGAATAAAGTGAATATATTGAAAATCCTACTAAAACAGCTCCTGAAACCATTATAAAAAATTTCGCAGCTCCGCTCAATTCATGATTGCCCTTGAATTTATGAATTTACACTAGAAAAACCGACCTTGAAATAACATTTACAATTATTAACATTATATCAAGCATACGTATCATACCCCACATATTTACAAAATGTTCAATTTTGAATATTTCCTATCAATCAAGTCCAAACAAATGAATTAACGGCCAATGGACCCGTCTTTGCCAATCAGCCTCTGTGTGTTCAGCTCCAATGATCCAATGGGCTTCGATATTGCCTCTTGATTTATCACATTTACTTAAAATATGTTCAACGACCCTATCAAAAGACTTATCCAAACCTCTCTCTTTCGTTCCCATATCTATCCAAATGCGACTATTGGCAATGGCATCCTGGTTCATATAAATAGTCTTGATATTTGACCTTGTACCCCACCAGAATGAAGGAGATATTATTCCAAGCCTTCCGAACACATCAGGATGTCTAAATCCAATATTGAATGTCACAAGTCCTCCCATTGATGATCCCATAAGGCCTGTATCCTCTGCAACAGTCGAGGTTCTGAAGTTTTCATCAATAAAAGGCTTAAGTTCTTCTATTAGGAACCTTTCATATAGCTTTCCCTTTCCCTTGATTCTCTCTCTCTTGTACCGGCCATCCGTATGGGCATATTCGCTCAACCTATCCCCTTGCATATTGTCTATTCCAACAATTATAAGCTCTCTAATCATTCCTCTACCAGCCAGCTCATCATGTACTTCATGTACCCTCCATCCCACTCCAGCATATGCCCTTTCACCCTCGAAGATATTTTGGCCATCATGCATGTATAATACTGGATATGTCTTATCCATAGATTCAAAGTAACTTGATGGTATATATATGTTGATTTCCCTACTGTTGTTGAGGATTTTTGAGTAAAAATCCTCAATTGTGATCATACTCTCTCCCATGTCAATCATACTTTCATCTCCTTGTTACTAATTGGCTAATTATAGCATATTTAAAAATCTTTATTCTACTTTTTAGATACCTAAAAAGTGTATGAACATGGAGTAGGTGCTCTCTATTGCGATTACTCCTATTATTTTCATTATACATTAATATTAGGTGCCCCCATCTAAAAATCCTATTCTATTTCTTACCCCAATAATACACATTTCCTCTCCATTTAGAAGAGCATTTAGACAAATTGGCTAAATGTTCTTCCCTGATTAAAAGAATAAGAACATTAGAAAATGAAGCTGAAAAAGAGATTGGGATAGCAGGAACTTAAGGAGGGACTGTAGCAGGATAATGATTACGGAGCTTGGCTGATTAATGCTGAACATAATGCAAATATTGCGCAACTGATACTGTTAATGTTTTTCAATTATTGAAAATATTTTTCCTGCACTGAATATTGACAATGGAATGTTTATAATAGTGAGAATAAAAATTATAATAAAATTAGACATTGGACTAATAGGAAAGAGATTCCCTATAGAATATTTAAATATTAGAAAATAAATTACATAGAATACAATACTGACCATCCAATATACAAGGTTCTTTCCCATAATTTTTTTACACTCCTTTATTACTTCACTTCTCAATATTTTCTTCGTTAATATATAATTGTTTGCCTTCTTGGAGTCTTTCCATATCTTCACCAGAAGGTAAAAATACTACTTCACGGCCACCAGTATACATTATTCTTACTATCAAGTATGACACATCTGCAATCTCGCTCTCAAAATGTACTACATAGAATTTCTCGTTACCATCCCTACCGTTATAGATGGTTGCCTTATTAGATAATTCATCAAGAACATCTATTCTTATGCCTATAACTCTCTCGTCTGAAATTATCCCAAGAGCTGTTGGGGTAATATCTTGTTCTTCATTAAGTAGTTGCATTGATATTATAAAATCTTTATTCCCTTCGACAATATCTCTATTTATATGTCCTCCTCCACCAGTCCACTTATATCCTGTAAGAGTATTTTTAACCATATCTACATAGTAAATGTTATCTTCAGCTTCATTGATTACTCCTGAGGTATATAGAATTTCACCCTCATCAGTTACATTAGTCGAAATAAGCTCATATCCTTCAACCCCATCACGCATTCCTTCAACTACTTCATAGGGAGTCTTTCTTGTAATAACATTTATTAGGACTGCAATAACAATGATAAATATTATTAAAGCTAATTTTTTGTTAATATTAATTTTCATGCTTTCCTCCTTTTGTAGAATAACAATACCACTTTAAATAAAAAAATTGTTTCTAGTCTATTCACAGAAATCGGTTGTTTGTTTTATTCATCCTTATTGCAGTAGAATGAACTTAGTATTCTTAACTATCTTTATTCTGATCTCTCAACGAAGCATTATAAGTAATTAGTTTTTTTATCATGAAATACAAACCAATTATTATAGCTCCTATTAGAATTATTGTTATTGCGATTGTTCCCAATAGAATAATCGAAGGTAAGTATTCAGTCATTCTATAACTCCTCCTAATGTGTTTTTTAACTCAAACATATAAAATCACTGTCAAGTTTTGAATCCACTAATTAGGTGATCAGACCAGGAATATGATAATAGGATGTTTTGAGCTCACAGTTTGGGACCTCAAAGACCCGAGGACAAAGACATGATCATCTACTTGGCGTCATAAAGTCATAAATAATGCATTTAATTGTGCTTTAAGTTAGTTAATTTGGAGAGGCTTATACTAACTATGGTATACGAAAGTACCCATAGCTATGTTTTAGATGTTTTGCCTACCAACATTGATGCTTTCTTGAAGTCCTTCTTGTGCACATAAAATATGTATTGATAACTTAATTCTGGTTTTTGCCCATATGATCCAGTCCTGCTTCTCATTCCTCTGAAAAATGGTGATGAGGACATCCTGTTTATGGTTCTTATATAGTACTCAATATTGCTTCTTGTTAAGGCTATACGGATATTGCTCTGTTCTTTCATTGAATAAACGGTGCAAAGTTCCTTGCGATTGAAAATAGTAATCATAAGTCCTCCTCAATTGTTATATCTTATATATTAGAATGATTTCTACTTACATCAATCCACTTTATGAGAACAAAATTATTTAAATTCCTGTTTACAATATTATAACACTAAATCAGCTTAACTCTACCATTTTTGTGGAAATAAGGAATTAATCTCTATCAAAATAACAATGGAAAAAAGAGTATGAAAAAGGAGTAGGCGCTGTTTTGTGCGCTTACTCCTGATAGTTTCGGATAAACATTTTATCCCTACATTTCTCTTCTATTGTCCATTGCTCGCGCTAAAGTCACTTCATCGAAGTATTCAAGATCCCCTCCTACTGGAATTCCATGGGCGATTCTTGTAACCTTTACCCCAAGTGGCTTAATAAGCTTTGAAATGTACATAGCAGTTGCTTCTCCCTCAACTGTAGGATTTGTAGCGATTACTACTTCCTTTACTTCTTCATCCCCCAGTCTTTGCAGCAACTCTTTGATTCTTATATCCTGAGGTCCAATATTCTCCATTGGAGAAATTGTGCCGTGAAGCACATGATACAAACCCTTGTACTCCTTGCTTCTTTCCATGGCCACTATATCCCTAGGACCTTGGACAGCACATATAACTGATTTATCTCTGTTGTGGCTGCTACAGATATTGCAAATTGGCTTGTCAGTTAGATTCCCACAAACTTCGCAAAACCCGATTTTTTCCTTGGCTTCCAATATGGCTGCAGAAAGTCTTTCAGCCTCCTGTTGGTCCATCTCCAGCACATAGAATGCCAATCTCTGGGCTGTCTTTCGTCCAACTCCCGGAAGCTTAGAGAACTGGTCCACTAAATTTGCGATTGGCAATGCATAATAATCCATATTTTATCCTCCAATTGTACTACATTCCTGGAATATTAAGTCCTCCAGTTACCTTGCTCATCTCTTTGCTGGAAAACTCTTCTGCTTTTCTTAATGCTTCATTTACAGCCGCCATCACAAGGTCCTGAAGCATTTCAACATCTTCAGGGTCTACAACTGATTGATCGATACTAATATCAAGGACTTCTCTTTTTCCGTTTACAACTACCTTGACTGCTCCTCCACCTGAAGTAGCTTCCAATTCAGTTGCATCAACCTGTGCCTGAACCTCTTCCATTTTCTTTTGCATTTTCTGCATTTGCTTCATCATATTATTCATATTTCCACCCATTCCAGGGTATCCGCCTTTTGCCATCTTAAATCTCCTCCTTATTTTATCTCAACAATATCTTCGCCAAAGAAATCCAAGACCTTGTTTATGGTCTCATCCTTGGCAGACTTTTCATCTTCCTGATTCCCACTTCCGGAAACAGGCATTTCGCACCCCTTCATTATAACAAGAAGTTCTATTTTCTGTCCAAAAAATTCTGTAAGAATTTGTTCCAAAAATTCCTTGTTCTGATTTGAGTTTACTGCATCTTTGTGAAATTCAAATCCATCCTTGTATGATAGTGTTATTCTGTTTCCTTGAAGTTGTGAAACCTCTCCCTCCATTACAAGGGCATATATGTTTATTTTTTTGGATTTTATAATCTGCATGACCTTTGACCATGAGCTTCTTATTGCTTCAAGGGTTAAATCACCTTTTGGCTCCATCAATTGATCCTTTTCACTGACAACTTGTTTGTTATCATCCGCGGTCTTTTTAACCATAGGCTTTTCAA
Organism: Soehngenia sp.; assembly: GCA_024637045.1. Taxonomy (GTDB): domain Bacteria; phylum Bacillota; class Clostridia; order Tissierellales; family Tissierellaceae; genus Gudongella. The sequence goes on along the minus strand of JAGXFX010000004.1, from coordinate 1,887 downwards.
TCTTAGGTTCAGGTTTTTTCTCTGATGGTCTCGGAGTTGGTTTTACTGTAGTGGCAACTTCTTTTTTAACTGGTTCTATTGATATTCCTTCTTCAAGTCTTTTTACCCGTTCCTCAAGGGACAATTCATTTTTCAGGTTAACAAGTCTTATGACTGCCATTTCAAGAATAATCCTCGGCTGCATTGACCACTTCATTGAACTTTCTGAAGATGTCAGCACCTCAAGGCTGGACATAAGATAATGTAGTTCCATCTCATCAGACTGGTCCTTATACTGACCAACCTCTCCCCACTCAATAAGTGTCTCAGGATTTTTTGATGTCTTGGATATCATAAGATTTCTGTAATGATGTATCATGTCCTTTAGAAACTGTGAAATATCCTTTCCTTCCTGAATCATGTGATCAACCATTAGAAGAGCTTTTTCTGTGCTCTCTGATTTAATGGAATCAACCAGGTCAAACACCAAATCTACATTTGCTATACCAAGTATATTTATTGCATCGTCATATGATACTGAATCACCTTCAAAAGCAATGCATTGGTCCAAAAGACTTAATGCATCTCTCATAGCCCCGTCAGAATTCTTTGCAATAAGTTGAAGAACTTTATCCTCAACTTCTATCCCCAGCTTGTCAGTTATATTTTTCATTCCATATATCATGTCCTCAGATGACAGTCGTTTGAAATCAAAACGTTGACACCTTGAGAGTATGGTCTGAGGAAGACGCTCTGGTTCAGTTGTGGCAAGAAGGAACAATAGATGTCTTGGAGGTTCCTCCAATGTCTTTAGAAGAGCATTGAATGCTTCATTTGTAAGCATATGAACCTCGTCTATTATGTAGACTTTGAATCTTGCCTTTGAAGGAGGATAAATTACCTTTTCCTTCAATTCTCTTATATCCTCAATTTTCCTATTGCTGGCAGCATCCATCTCAATGACATCCATCAGGCTCTCATCGAGAATTCCCTTGCAAATCGCACATTGATTGCACGGGTTTCCATCCTGTGGATTGAGACAGTTTACTGCTCTGGAAAAAACCTTTGCAGCAGAAGTCTTACCCGTTCCCCTTGTGCCTGAGAACAGATATGCATGACCAATATTATCTTTTTTTATCTGGTTCTTTAAGATCTTGGTTATATGAGTTTGACCTAAAATTTCATCGAATGTCCTAGGTCTGTATTGTCTGTATAATGCCTGATACATGGAATCACCCTATCTGTATAATATCTTTTATTATAACATGATTTCAATGTAGTTTTTTGCTATAATGCAAAAAACATTCAAAAGCGTTTCAACGAAACGAAAATTTTTATCATTTTCTATGAGTTAATTCAGTTTATGATACTTTTACATAATTTGACTCCAGTATATTTTCGCTGAGTTATACCAAAAAAACTCGTCCTTTACACTAACAAAACAAAAGGGCCCTGATGGCCCCTCATTAAATGGCTTCCTTAACAAGATTTTCAGCTTCTCCTTCTTCTGGAAATCTTCCAAGTTCAGCTTTGGAAAACAACAATTTATCATTTACCCTAATCTCAAAAACTCCACCTTGTGATGGAATAATTACCAGTTCGGAAACTTTGTTCTTGTGTTGGTTAAGGAGATTCTCTGCAAGAGCAACTGCTCTATCCAAATAGCCTCAGGAAGTACAATATTCGATTGATAGTTTTTTATTCATAGTATTTATCCTCCTTTATTCTCTTCTAATAATTCTACCCTAATGTGTTGAATCTAAACGTCGTTAGTGTAAAATAACTGTAGGAAAAATAAAAGAGAATAGAGCTCCGTATGGTATGATTAATTTTGAGGAAAAAACCAATACGAACGGAGGAATCTATTCTCATGAATATTATACAACAAGCAATGGAATTAATCACTAA
>JAGXFX010000003.1 GCA_024637045.1 Soehngenia sp. | reverse complement strand
ATAGTCAGCATGCCCTGGACAGTCTACGTGTGCATAGTGTCTTGCATCTGTTTCGTACTCAACGTGTGCTGTTGAGATTGTAATTCCTCTTTCTCTCTCTTCTGGTGCCTTGTCTATGTTGTCATAGCTTATGAATTCTCCTGAACCGAATCTCTTGTTCAGTACAAATGTTATAGCTGCTGTAAGAGTTGTCTTACCATGGTCTACGTGACCAATTGTTCCTACGTTTACGTGTGGTTTGTTTCTTTCAAACTTTTTCTTACCCATTTCTCAATTCCTCCCTTAAATTATCCTTTCCCAAGAAAACTTGTCCGGGTGTTTCTCTTCTTACTATGGAGCCCACGACCGGACTCGAACCGGTGACCTCTTGCTTACCATGCAAGTGCTCTACCTCCTGAGCTACGTGGGCTTACATTAAGATATTTTACTATTGATTAAGATGCTTGTCAATACTCATTCTTTATTACGAATAGGAATTTTCTGCCCCTTTTAGATCATGAAATTTCCGTACATGAGTATCAAAGAAAGTCTTCTTAATATATTTTAGCTGCTTTCTTTATTGACCAAGTATCTTTCAATCTTCCTCTTGATCCGCTGCAATGCGTTGTCTATGGTTTTAACTCGCCTGTTCAGATCAAGGGCGATCTCCTCGTAGCTCCTGCCTTCCACATAGAAGGTAAGTACTTGCCGCTCAAGGCTGCTTAGCATACTATTTATTTTCTGTTCCATGTCATCCAGATCCTCTTTGCCTATGAACAGCTCCATGGGATCTGTTGCGCCGCCGCTGGTTACGGTCTCAGCCATTGTTGATGTACCATCACTATAAATAGGTTTGTTCAGGGAAACATACCCGTTAAGAGGCAAATGTTTCTGTCTTGTAGCAGTTTTTATTGCAGTAATCATCTGTCTTGTAACACAGATATCTGCGAAGTTTCTAAATGAGGATGTCCTTTCATCCCTAAAATCCCTGATGGCCTTGTAGAGTCCAATCATCCCCTCCTGGATTATATCATCCCGGTCGGCTCCCACAATGTAGTAGACCTTTGCTTTTACCTTCACAAGGTCCTTGAATTTGTATATCAGATATTCCAAGGCCAGAAGGTCCCCTCCGTTGGCCAGTCTTACAATTTCCTCATCTGACATTCCATCATAAATTTGTCCGATTTCTGAACCCTGTCTGTTGAAGACCATTGTGAATCCTCCCTGGTGATTATGACTATTTTCCGTTCCAGTCCTTAAGCTTGTGCAAAACCTGATCCTCGAGCCTGCCAATGTTTATGTCATTCTTTGTATTCAGTCTTTTCCGCTTTTTACTTACCATTTTCATTTCATCTTCAATTTCCACCTGAAGCTCTCTTGCAGATACCCTTATGCCACCTCTTGAAAGGATAATCTGTTGCTCAATCCAGTCGGAAGTTGCAACCCTTACTCTCATCTCACGGCCCATAACATCCAGAGCCTTCTCAATGTAGTGGTCGGCGAGCTCATTTTCTTTTGTATAGACAACATGAAGACCCTTGTATTCTTCCTTACTCCTGTTGTTACCCTTAACCATATATGCATCAAACACAACGAATATTTCAATGTCAGAATAATGCTTGTATTCAGCAAGAATTTCAAGAAGAGCCGATCTGGCTTGCTCAAGATCAACCTTTGCAATCTCCTTTAAATTCTCCCAGGAGTTTATAATGTTGTAGCCATCTACAAACAGATACTCCTTAGATTTTCTACTCCTTTTCATAAGACTGCCTCACAACCTCATAAATGAGTATTGATGCAGCATTGGAAGCATTCAGAGATCCAATCTTTCCTGTCATTGGTATTTTAACCAGAACATCGCATTTTTCTTTTACCAACCTGGATAGCCCTTTTCCTTCGCTACCGATTACCAGACCGATTGCACCTTTTAGTTCAGTATTGAAATACTCTGATTCACTATCCATATCAGCTCCGTAAATCCACAATCCTTTATCTTTTAACTCCTCCATTGCCTGAACAATGTTTGTCACATGAGCTACTTTCATATATTCAACAGCACCTGCTGAGGCCTTGTATACGGTCTGGTTAACCATTGCAGCCCTTCTCTTGGGGATTATGACTCCGTGCACTCCAGCACTCTCTGCAGTCCGTATTATGGCTCCCAGATTGTGTGTATCCTCTATCCCATCCAGTATTACTACAAATGGTGACTCATTCCTGCTCTTGGCCAACTCAATAATGTCCTTTACTTCCGAATATTCAAATCCTGTCACAAGAGCAACCACACCCTGATGAGCATTGCCTTCAGACATTGAGTCCAGCTTATTCTTATCAACCTGCTGTATGACAATTCCCATGTCCTTTGCCTTGCCCATTATCTTGTTAATTGAACCCTTAAGATCTCCTTTAAGGACGTACAGCTTATCCACCTGCTTATCTGATTTAAGAAGTTCCATAACAGGATTCCTTCCAGATACATACATTTCTTTCATATATATTCTCCTCTACTCTGCAGCAGTCTCTGCTGCTATCTCTTCATCTAATTTTTTGTAAAACTCCCTGACCTCAACAATTTTGCCGCAGGTCATTTCACCTTCCGGGCAAGGTCCGTTAACACAACCCGGCCCAGCATGACTGAACAATACGGGGTAAACCTTTTTTACTTCTCTAAGCATCTGAATTGCCAGCTGTCTTATTTCCCACTGAGCCCTGTTGCAAGTCCTTAAAGCAAAGAAGTTCATCAAACTTCTGGCATTCATGGTTACAACGATTTTAGTCTCACATGCATTAGGGAACACATATCTGGAATCTTCAATTGCCTCTTTTTCTGCTCTTTGTCTTGCATCCTTCTCTTTTCTGCCTTCATCTATATATCTATTGTAATGTTTTTCATAAAGTATCTTTGATATCTTGTCATAAGCTTCTTGGTCAGCTTCCATGGCCTTAACAAATATCTCTTTAGCCACAGGATCATCCTGGATGTGAGGTGGAATGACATACTCAAACTGTGCAAGTCTTACATATCTTTGTGACTGTTGTGAAAAACTCGCAATTCTATGCCTTACAAGCTGGTGGGTCAAGGTTCTTGACACGCCTTCGATTCCAAATGTAAAGCTTACATGTTCAATAGGGCTTTCATGTCCAAGATCCATTAGCAGCTTAAGAAAAGAATGGACTTTCTTTTCATCCTGTCCTTCTTCAATCTCACTGATTCCAACAGGTGAGTAGCAAAGCTTGGCTGCTGATGCCACAAGCTTTTCACCGTCAGGAGTGTACCTCAATAATTCAACCTTCATTCTAGTTTCCCCCTTCTGCATCAGACTGGTATATGTGCTTAAACAACTGGATAAGTCTTTCATCATTTCCTGAAAGGTACAAGTATCCCATCAAGCATTCAAAACCTGTTGCATACTTGTAATCCCTAAGATCAACATTCTTTGGGGATGAATTTATTCTGGCATTTCTACCTCTTCTAATAAATGATCTTTCTTCGTCTGTAAGGATTTCGTCAAGCTTCAGGACAGATTCAGCCTGTGCATTGGCCTTTACGTATTTTGTAGCTTCCTTGTGAAGCTTGTTTACGCTGACATCCCTTGATAGAATTGCAGTTCTTACAAGTAGTTCAAATACCGCATCTCCAATATATGCAAGCTGAAGTGGCGACATCATCCTCAAGTCTTCCTGAACGATTCCTTCATCTACATCTCTGAAGGACTTTATGTCTAGATTCTTTTCCATTTTACACCGTCTCTCGTATCCTCAAGAACTATTCCCTTCTCCAGGAGATCATCCCTGATCTGATCTGATTTGGCAAAATCCTTGTTGTTCCTCGCATCATTTCTTTCTTCAATAAGCTTCTGTATTTCCTCATCTATGATTTCTTCCTTTTTGGTTAAAATTCCAAGAACCTTAGCCAACTCAAGCAATATATCATAGGCATATTCGACAGTCTCCCTGGAGGATTCCTCGCTAAAATTTGAATTGGTATATTTCACCATGTCAAATATTGCAGCTACTGCATCTGCAGTATTAAGGTCATCATCCATACTGTCTTCAAAATCCTTTTTGAATTTGTCTATTTCATTAATTACTATATAATCGTTATCCAGTGTCTGGGTAAGTTCTTTTTCTAGAATAAATTCCAGATTTTTTTTGGCACTGTACATTCTCTCCAGACCGTTCTTGTTTTGATCCATTATTTCCCTGCTGAAGTTGATTGGCTTTCTGTAATGAGCAGACAACAAGAAGAACCTCAAAACCTCCATGTCGTACTCCTCCTGGATTTCCCTTAATGTAAAGAAGTTTCCAAGAGACTTAGACATCTTTTGATTGTCAATAAACAACATGCCATTGTGAAGCCAGTAATTGGCAAATGGTTTTCCAGATAAAGTCTCAGATTGAGCAATCTCATTTTCATGGTGAGGGAATTGAAGATCTTCTCCTCCCGAATGAATGTCAATTATTTCTCCAAGAAGAGCCTTGGCCATAACAGAACACTCGATATGCCAGCCTGGTCTTCCTTTGCCCCACGGGCTGTCCCATGATGGTTCTCCTGGTTTTTTCTTTTTCCAGAGAACAAAGTCCATTGGGTTTCTTTTGTCTTCATTAATGTCAATTCTTGAACCGCTGACAAGCTCATCAATATTCTTCTTACTCAACTTCCCATAGTCTTTGGCACTTTCTATACTAAAGTATACATTGCCATCAACCTCATATGCAGCATCCATTTCCTGAAGAGCTTTTATAAAATCAACCATTTGAGAAATATAATCAGTCGCCTTTGGATTAACTGTATTGTAATCGTAAATGTGGAGAGCACCCGCATCTTCCTTGAATGCTTCTATATAACGATCCGCAACCTCCTTGACGGTGATATTCTCTTCCTTGGCCTTGTTAATTAATTTATCATCGATATCAGTAAAATTCAGTACAAAATTGACATCATATCCTTTGTAGATAAAATATCTTCTTAATGTATCAAACGTTACAAGCGGCCTTGCGTTTCCCACGTGGATAAAATTGTATACAGTAGGACCACAGTTGTACATGCTCACCTGTCCTTCCACGATGGGTACAAATTCCTCCTTCGTTCTTGTCAATGAATTAAATAGTTTCATAGCAGTCCTCCTCGCTCAATATAGCTCTATCAAAAATCGCCCCTGTTTCAGCAGAGACGATTCCAACCTTAATCAGGATTTAACACAACATTTAAAACCAGTCTATGCTCTATTCATTCTATAATATGAAGCAGCTATCAGTCAATTATATCCAGTACCTTTTGAGCCCTCTCTGCAATATTATCATTTCCAAGAAGATAAAGGACATTTACAAGCTCTGGACCATGGGCACTACCTGTAAGGGCTACCCTTGTAGGCATAAACAGATTCTTACCCTTGATTCCAGTGTTCTTTTGGATTTTCTTCATAAATTCCTTGGCATTGTCCATTGTGATCTCGTCAGACTCCTTGACTTCTTTTACAATGGATTCCATAAGGATTCTTCCATTTTCATTGTTCAAGAATTCATCATATGCATCAGACTCATATAAAAGGTTTTCTTCAAATACAAATTCTACTTTTTCAACAACCTCAGTAACAGTTGAAAGTCCTTCCCTTACGGTTTCAATCAGAACATCAACCCAGTCAGAATTTTCCTCTGCAAAGGATTCATCCATGTATCCCGCTTCTATTAGGTAAGGAAGTGTCATGTTCTTGATTCTTTCCAAACTTTCACTCTTGATGTAGTGACTGTTTACCCAGTCAAGCTTGTCCTTGTCAAAGATACCTCCTGTCTTGGATACTCTGTCAAAGGAGAACTTCTCAACCATTTCTTCCATGGTCAGGATTTCTTCGTTTCCTTCCGGACTCCAACCTACTAGAGCAAGGTAATTTACAAGTCCCTCAGGAAGATATCCCTTGGTTCTGAAGTCATCAACCGATACATCGCCATGTCTTTTTGAAAGCTTCTTTCTCTCCTTGTTTAGAACAGTTGGAAGATGTACATAGGTTGGCTTTTCCCAGTCAAAAGCTTCATACATATATATGTGCTTAGGAGTTGATGGAAGCCACTCCTCTCCTCTAACTATGTGTGTAATTTCCATTAGATGGTCATCCACAACAACCGCCATATGGTAAGTTGGGAATCCGTCGGACTTCAACAGAACCTGGTCATCGATGTCATTTGTATTTATTGTAATATCTCCTCTTACAAGATCATGGAAATGAATGTCCTGATTGTGAGGAAGCTTCAATCTTACAACATGGTTCTCACCTGCAGCTACTCTCTTTTTCGCATCCTCAAGAGACACGTTTCTACAGAATCCGTCGTATTTTGGAACCATACCTTTCATTTTCTGCTCATCTCTTATTGCATCGAGTCTTTCCTTTGAGCAGAAGCAATAATAGGCATGTCCTTTTTCAATTAACTCATCTACATATTTTCTGTATATATCCAATCTCTTTGACTGGATGTAGGGTCCAAAATCTCCCTTTTCAACAATTTTACCGTCTTCAACAAATACTCCTTCGTCATATTCGACACCTGCCCAGTGCAGAGATTCAATCAGATTCTCAATTGCCCCTTCAACAAATCTGGTCTGGTCTGTATCCTCAATTCTCAATACAAACTTCCCGCCGTTCTTCTTGGCAAAAAGGTAATTATACAATGCAGTTCTTAAGCCGCCAATATGAAGATATCCCGTGGGACTGGGAGCAAATCTAACTCTTATATCACTCAATTCACACACCTCCTGAATATATCAATCCTCTATATCTTAATACCCCTTATTATGGTCTGTTAAAGAGAAAATCCTTCCTCTTCGAAAGCTTCCAGAATCAATTCCCTGATCTGGTCTGCTTTAACTTCCATCTTTTCATCTCTTTTTCTTAAGGAATATTCAACAATTCCCTCACCTGCCATTTTACCTACTGTTATCTGCACAGGTATACCAATTAGTTCTCTGTCGTTGAACTTAACTCCTGGTCTTTCGTTACGATCATCCAGAAGAACCTCTACGCCCATCTTCTTGAGGTCATCATAGATTTTTTCTCCAAGCTCAGATTGTTCATCCTTCTTTGCATTGACAATGGTAACAATTGCATGATAGGGTGCCACTACAAATGGCCAAACAATACCCTTTTCATCATGGTATTGCTCAACTACAGCCGCTACACTTCTTGAAACCCCAATACCGTAGCTTCCCATTACAAATGGCTGTTCCTTACCGTTTACATCAAGATATGTGGCTTTCATGCTCTCGCTGTACTTGGTTCCAAGCTGGAATATGTTCCCAACTTCAATTCCTCGATCCAGTGACAGGGGTTCTCCACATGTTGGGCAAATATCGTTTTGTTCCACCATAAGCAGGTCCTCAACAACCTCACCTTGGAAATCTCTTCCGTAGTTGACATTTACAAGATGGTAATCTGTTTCATTTCCACCAACCACCATGTTTTTAACAGTTGTAACCCTTTTATCAACAAGAAGCTTTGTCTTCTCAAGAAGACCGACCGGTCCTGTGAAACCTTTGTTGGCACCAGATATTTTCTTGATTATTTCTTCATCAGCCATTTCAAGCTCGTGTCCAGCAATTTGCAAATAATTGGCAAGCTTTGTTTCGTTTAGTTCCCTGTCTCCTGGAATAATAACTACAACAGGCTCACCCTGTGCAAGAAATACCAAAGCCTTGCCGAACTTATACTTTTCAATACTAAAAAAGTCCACAAGACCATCAATAGTTTTAACTTCAGGCGTAAGAACCTTCTTTATTTCTTTTTCTTCATCATTGTTTTGTGGAATTGAGTATATTACCTGGGCCTTTTCGTCCGTTGCAGCATAGTCACAGCTCTTGCAATATGCAATGACTCCTTCTCCAACATCGCTCATGGCAGTAAATTCATGGGAAACCTTTCCTCCCATTGATCCAGAATCACCCTCAACTACCTTGTAGTTAAGCTTAAGTCTTGTAAATACTCTGTCGTAAGCATCCCACATATTTTGGTAGGCAACTCCCATTGCATCTTCATCCACATCAAAGCTGTAGGCATCCTTCATAATGAATTCTCTACATCTCATCAGTCCGAATCTGGGTCTTTTTTCATCCCTGTACTTTGTCTGAATCTGATAGATGCTTAAGGGAAGCTGCTTGTATGACTTGATTTCATCCTTTATAAGGTCAGTGAAGTACTCCTCGTGTGTTGGTCCAAGACAGAATTCACGATCGTTTCTATCCTTAAGTCTCCACATCTCAGGACCGAAGTTTTTCCACCTGCCAGATGCTTCCCAAAGTTCCCTTGGCTGTATCGCAGACATAAGAAGTTCTTGTGAACCAGCCGCATCCATTTCTTCCCTTACGACCTTTTCCACTTTCTTAATCGCTCTATAACCAAGAGGAAGGTATGAATAAATTCCACTTACAAGTTTTCTGATCATCCCTGCTCTTAAAAGCAACTGATGACTTGGTATTTCTGCCTCAGAAGGAGTTTCCCTCAAAGTAGGCATGTACATTTTTGACATTCTCATACTTTTCACCTCATTTTTTATTGTGTTAAAAAACAAAAAACCTTTCGTCTCACCAAGAGACGAAAGGTATATTCCGCGGTACCACTCTTATAAACCCATTGGGTTCACTCAATGACTGTAACGTAGCCAAACGTTCCGTTTTTCGGAAAGCTCCGGGACAGGTTCCTGCATCAGAGGGACAGAAATCTTCCAGCCTTGGATTTCCTCTCTTGGACCTTGATACAATACTAGCTCCCATCAAAGCTAACACTGATAAGTTTACACAAAAGCTTATTTTTTGTCAATCGATTTTTTCCAATAAACAAGTGCTATATGAGGATATTCCTTCCTCTCTGCCTTCAAAGCCCAGCCTTTCAGTGGTAGTTGCCTTCACTCCAATGTCTTCAACTGGGACATGCAGAATTTTTGCGATGTTTTCTCTCATCTGGTCGATATATGGTGCAAGCTTAGGTCTTTGTGCGGCAATGACATTATCTGCATTTACCAACCTGTAGCCTTTTTTCATCATGACTTCATAAACTCTTTCCAGTAGAAGCATGCTTGAAACATCCTTGTAAGTCATGTCCGTATCCGGAAAGTGCTTTCCGATATCACCTGCGCTCATGGCACCCAATATGGCATCCATAAGGCTATGAACCAGAACATCCGCATCAGAGTGACCTAACAGACCCATTTCGTGAGGAATCTCGACCCCTCCGATTATAAGCTTTCTACCTTCAACAAGCTCGTGAACATCATAACCAATTCCTACTCTCATCAAGCTTCACTTCCTAGTCTCTGCCCGAGATGCTTAAAGTCTTGTCCTTGACTATGGACTCAGCGACCACAAGATCTTCAGGAGTTGTGATTTTTATATTGTCGTAGGTACCCATAATCATCTTGACGGGATATCCCTTTTTTTCAACGAGAGAACTGTCATCAGTGCCTAAAATCCCCTCGGAGATGGCGTATTCGTATCCTTCCTTCAATAGATTGATCTTGAAGCACTGCGGAGTCTGTGCTGCCCACAACAGATCCCTGTTGGGTGTATGGTGCACCTTGTTCTCTTCTTCAATGACTTTTATGGTGTCCTTTAAGGGAACACCTATTACACAGGCACCAAATTCAAGAGCGCCTTTAATTCCATCTATTATAGATTCCATCCTTACAAAAGGTCTGGCGCCGTCATGAGTAAGAACAATGTCAGTTCTTTCATTCAATGCCATTATACCGTTATATATGGAATCCTGCCTTTCCTTGCCGCCTTTTATAATGTTTGTTACTTTTCTAAAGCCGTACTTTCTAACAATTTCCTTGCGACAGTACTCTACTTCATTTTCCTTGGACACAACGACAATCTCGTCCACATACTTACATGCCTCGAATTTCTCGATTGTGTGGGCAAGTATTGGCTTATTGTCAATGACAATAAACTGCTTGTTTATTTTGCTACCCATTCTATTGCTCATTCCTGCAGCAGCAATTATCACTGACACGAAATTCCCCTTATACATTTGACCACCTCAACAAACAATTGATTAAAATTAATTCAGTCACCCTCTAACTAACCTTATCGTACAATGATTTAGGTTTTGCAAATATCATACGGCCAGCGGATGTTTGCAGTACTGATGTTACAATGACATCAATCGTTTCTCCAATAAACTTTCTACCTGATTCTACTACTATCATGGTCCCATCATCAAGATATGCAAGACCCTGGCCTGCTTCCTTGCCGTCTTTGACAACCTGTACAACCATCTCTTCTCCTGGCAGTACCACTGGCTTGACTGCATTTGCCAGTTCATTTATGTTGAGTACCTGAATCCTGTGAACTTCGGCAACCTTGTTCAGATTATAGTCATTGGTGATTATTTTACCCTGCATATACTGAGTCAGTTTCAACAGCTTGGAGTCAACTTCATTTACCTCCGCAAACTCTTTCTCATGGATAATGATTTCAGTATCCAATTCATTTTGAATTCTATTAAGTATATCAAGTCCACGTCTTCCCCTGTTTCTCTTGAGCCCATCAGACGAATCTGCAATATGCTGAAGCTCTTCCAAGACGAAAACAGGAATTACCAATGGTCCCTCTATAAACCCGGTCTTTACTATGTCGGCAATTCTTCCATCAATTATTACACTTGTATCAAGAATTTTAGGGCAAGCACCTGATTCTACATTCTTTTCCTTGTTGTTCTTCTTACCCGTTCCAATATTGCCCGTGAAATTACCCAATGATGTTGTAATATCATCAATATTTCTGTTTGGTATCGTTACTCCAAGGTAACCGAATATACCATACAGAATTATAGATGCGACAACCCCAACATAAGGAATATCAAGCCTGTAAAGAGGCTGACTTAAAAGGGTTGCAACTACAAGACCTACTATTAGTCCCACAGCTCCCAGTGCGATATTTTGGATTGAAAACCTTTGTAGCTCCACTTCAATAATTCTGGCAATTTTTTGGCCTTGCTTAATGATTTTAGAAGAAAAAATAAAAAATATAATTCCAAATATAACTACAAATATTATAATTGCAACAAGCTCAGCCATCCCAGTAACATTTACCAACTCAAGGTCCTTGAACCCAGTGTATGCCAAGTATCCCAAAAGCATACCGAAGAGTCCAATCATAACCCTGGCAATCTTCTTAACCATAACTACACCTCCTGATTTTTACATCTTTTCCATTATAAACCTATTGGATATGGTTTACCAGTATAAGTTTATTCTACAATTTTTTCTTCGGTCTTTTCTTCAGTCTTTTCTTCGGTCTTTTCTTCAGTCTTTTCTTCGGTCTTTTCTTCAGTCTTTTCTTCAGTCTTTTCTTCAGTCTTTTCTTCAGTTTCAACGATTTCTTCGCCATCTTCTTCGTCTTCGACAACGTCTTCATTTTCCATGATTTCCTTGTCTACAAGTTCTTCAACATCTTCATATTCCTGATCTGTAACAAGTACCAGTTCCGAAAGAAGCATCTGCTTTGCATTGCTCAGCATTTTTCTCTCTCCTGTGGACAGACTCTTTTCCTTGTCCAGAAGAGTTAGGTTTCTTACAACAGAAGCAATTTCGTGGATATCTCCAGTCTTGATTCTATCCATGTTGATTCTGTATCTTCTATTCCAATTCTGAGGCATCTTGGTCTTGTGTCCTCTAAGAATGGACATAATGTCTTCAATTTCTTCCTGAGAAATTATTTCCCTTACGCCGACTTCATCCACATTGGATACAGGCACCATAACCTTCATATCACCAATGGGCATCTTTATTATAAAATACTCTCTTTTTTCACCTAAAATTTCTTTTGTTTCGAGCTTTTCAATAACTCCAGCACCGTGCATAGGATAAACAATTTTATCGCCAATTTTGAACATATTAAAACCTCCCCATAGTATTCCCTCATTATATTATTATAACGCAGATTTGATCATAAGTAAAGTTTATATATTATCATAGAAGGATAAATTCTGTCAATATTATTTTAAATTAATGACTGTAACTTAATAATTTATCGATTCCCCTGTTTTTCAGTTTGACAACCTGCTGTAATAGACCTTATAATTAAGAAGAGAACTTAACAAGAGGAGGTTCATATGGCTGACAGGACAAATCAGGAAAATCTAATAGAGCAATTACAGGATCAGGTATCTGGAACACTTGTGAGGCATAAAAGCATTCTGGATATTATGACGAAACTGGATGAATACAATGCTAGAATCAACAGGGCCGTAGCAAAATCCGTAACATCCTGTGGCTGTATTAAAATCGAAGCAGAAAAGCAGGATATCAATTCTGAAACTCTTTCCGATGCTTTGACAAAAGCTGATTCTCACGTTGTAGGGGATATATGCCCCAACTGCAAGGAAGTCTTGGAGCAGGAAATTGGAGCATACATTTATTTTCTTGCATCTTTGGCAAATACTCTGGATTTCAGTCTTAAAGAAACTGTAGAGAAAGAACTGAACAGAACCAAAACTCTTGGGGTTTATGGGATGAAGTAAAATGAAGAAAAAATTTACAAGACACTCTGAAAATTTTCAGAGTGTCTTTTTTAATCTAAAATACCCTGTTCAATACATCCTTTAAAGTTCTCAGCTTCATTACCTTTAGGTTTTGAAGCTTAGCGCCTTCATTGTAATCAGAAGATACAAATGCCACTCTTATTCCCATTCTGTCTGCCTCACGAAGCCTTGCATGGAGTGATGGGACCTTCTTTAATTCCCCTGTCAGACCAACATCTGCAAGAAACACAGTATCACTGCCAACCGGCCTGTCATGCACGGAAGAAACAATACTCACTATCACTGCCAGATTAGCAGAATGCTCCTTCAATTTAATTCCTCCAGTAGTCTTGATAACTACATTCTTATCGTATAGTGGAATTGAACCCCTTTGTTCAAGAATGGACACCAGGGTATTCATCTGCTCTCTTTTCATTGACTCACCAATCCTCGCTGGATATGGTGTGAACGATGGCGATACGAGAGATTCCACTTCAAGAAGAATTGGCCTTGTTCCTTCTCTTACTACAGTAAGTGCACTTCCTGAAACCTGATTCTCATCTGAACGCTTAGTCATAAAGTACTCGGATGGGTTGTCGATTGATACCATCCCATCCTCAGTCATGTTGAAAAAACCCATTTCACCTGTAGAACCGTATCTATTCTTGGTTGAGACAAGGCTTCTAAGCTCTTCACCGCTATCACCTTCTATTATCAGCACGGTGTCCACAAGATGTTCCAACGCCCTTACTCCAGCCAACTCATCGTCCTTTGTCATCTGCCCAACGATAAAAACTATCCTCGGCTTGTCTGGTCGCTTAGCGATTTTAACAAGTTCGTATGCACACTCCATTGTCTG
Source organism: Soehngenia sp. (assembly GCA_024637045.1). Lineage (GTDB taxonomy): Bacteria > Bacillota > Clostridia > Tissierellales > Tissierellaceae > Gudongella. Next base: position 85,253 of record JAGXFX010000003.1, on the reverse strand, counting down.
TGTTGGAGAGCCTGCCCTTGAAGTTGGAAATTCATCCAGTGTAAATGTCTGGATACTATCCACAATAATAAATCTCGCATCAGTCTTTTCGATTATTTCGAGAACAGAATTCAAATTATTATCTGATACTACGTGAAGATCGTCGTGGATCTCCTTTAGTATCCTGTCAGCCCTTGACTTGATTTGTGATGTTGACTCTTCGCCGGAGGCGTACAAAGACTTTATACCCTGTCTTGCCAGATCATTTGCAACCTGAAGAAGCAATGTGGATTTACCTGCACCTGGCTTGGCAGTGAGTATTGTAATGGAATCCTTTATGATTCCACCTCCCATAACCCTGTCAAACTCATTGATGGAGGTTTTGACTCTCTGGCTGTTGGTTGTCTCTATCTTGTTAAGTCTTTCTGCATTGGTAGAAGATCTTTTTTTTGTAGTGGTACTACCTTCGTTTCTTTCCATTTCCTGGAATGACCCGAAGGCACCACACTCAGGGCACCTTCCCATAAACCCAACCATTTCATATCCACATTCACTGCATCTGTTGATTTTACTCTTCTTTGCCAATAAATTCTCCCCCCGGCTTCTTTGTCATCTATTCACTCTTGTTGAATGTAAGCTTTTCTCCATCATATTCAACAGATATTTTCTCATTTTTTGAAACGCTTCCTTTAAGAATCTCTTCCGCCAGTTGATCCTCAATCATCTTCCTGATTGTTCTTTCAAGTGGTCGTGCTCCGAAAACAGCATCAAATCCATGCTTTGATATATATTTCTTGGTTTCCTCTGAAATCTTAATACGCACACCAAGCTTTTCCATTCTATTTTCAAGATTATTTACCATTATATCAACAATTTCTTCAATCTGTTCTGCTTCAAGCCCGTGGAAAACAATAACTTCATCCAGCCTGTTTAAAAATTCCGGTCTGAATGTCCTTTTTAAATCCTCTGTGATAATTTCCTTCATTCTGTCATACTCCTGTACATTATTGTCCTCTGCAGCTGAAAATCCAAGTACATTCTGTTTCTTGATGGAAGTTGCCCCTGCATTTGAAGTCATGATTATAACAGTGTTTTTAAAGTCGACTGTCCTTCCTTTGGAATCAGTAAGCCTTCCTTCATCAAGTATTTGAAGAAGCATGTTGAATACATCTGGATGTGCCTTTTCTATTTCGTCAAACAAAACTACAGAGTATGGCTTTCTTCTGATGGCTTCAGTTAATTGTCCGCCTTCATCATAACCTACATATCCCGGAGGTGAACCTACAAGCCGTGAAACTGAGTGTTTTTCCATATACTCACTCATATCTATTCTTACCATCGCATCCTCTTCACCGAATAATGCTTCAGCAAGAGCCTTTGCCAGGTGGGTCTTACCTACACCTGTAGGTCCAACAAATATAAAGCTTCCTATAGGTTTTTTCGGATCCTTCAATCCTACTCTTGCTCTTCTCACGGCAGCAGACACAGCCTTAACCGCCTGGTCCTGCCCTACAACCTTTTTGTGAAGAACCTCTTCCAACTTAAGCAGTCGTTCGCTTTCCTCAGTTGTCATTCTGCTTACAGGAACCCCTGTCCAGTTTGATACTATCTCAGCGATTTCATCATATCCAACCACAAGATTATTCTCCTGCTTGTGCTTTTGCCATTTGATTTTTCTGCTTTCAATCTGCTCCTTGACTTCTTTTTCCTGATCTCTTATACTTGCTGCCTTTTCAAAGTTCTGGGTATTGATTGCCTCTTCCTTCTCTTGCTCAAGCTCTTCCAGCCTTTCCTCAAGGTCCTTTAAATCATCAGGAGCAACATATGTGTTTACCCTGATTTTTGATGCAGCCTCGTCAATAAGGTCAATGGCCTTGTCCGGTAGGAATCTATCTGCAATATATCTGTAGGAAAGCTCTGCAGCCGCTTCCAACGCATCATCCTTTATCTTTACTCCATGATGTGCTTCGTATCTGTCCCTTAAACCCTCAAGGATTTTTATGGTATCAGCAATACTAGGTTCTTCCACCACAATAGGCTGAAGTCTTCTTTCCAGAGCCGTATCCTTTTCAATGTGCTTTCTGTATTCATCAATCGTAGTGGCTCCGATTATCTGCAACTCTCCCCTTGCAAGGGTTGGCTTAAGAATGTTGGATGCATCTATTGCACCTTCAGCAGCTCCCGCTCCCACAATTGTATGCATCTCATCGATAAACAGAATTACATCCCCTGCTTCCTTCAATTCCTTCATAACTGACTTAAGTCTTTCTTCAAACTCACCTCTGTATTTTGCACCGGCAATCATTCCCGGCAAGTCAAGGGTTACAATTCTCTTGTTAATAATTATCTCAGGCACGTCACCTTCTACTATCTTCTGGGCAAGTCCCTCTGCTATGGCGGTTTTACCAACTCCAGGCTCACCAATTAAAACCGGATTATTCTTGGTTCTTCTGCTAAGAACCTGAACGACTCTTTCGATTTCTTTTTTTCTTCCAATCACAGGATCAATTTCTCCTTCCTGTGCCATTTTATTTAAGTCAATACTGTATTTTTCAATACTTGACTCACCTTTTTTTGCTTTTTGCTGTTGTTGCTGCGCCTGTTGTTGTTGCTTTGGTGTAGACTCAATCACCTTCTTGGCTACGGATTCTGCAAGCTTCGCAGGGTCTACGCCAATCCGCCTTAAAATTGTAACTGCAATACCTTCGCCTTCTCCAATCAGTCCAAGCAATAGATGCTCAGTACTGACATAGTTGTGACCTAGGTTTCTTGCCTCAGCAGCCGCCAGTTCAAATATTTTCTTTGTCCTTGGTGTAAATCCAACCAGTTCAACACTTTCTTCACCCATTCCAACAACATCATAAACCTGCTTTCTCGTCTTATCGATGGTCGCACCCATTTCCTTAAGGCTTAAAGCTGCAACACCCTGGTCTTCAGCAATTAAACCCATAAGAAGATGCTCTGTTCCAACATAATTGTGATTAAACTTCTTGGCTTCTTCTTGAGCAAGTAAAATTGCCTTTTGAGCTCTTTCAGTAAATCTACCATACATTCCCATACTCTACCTCCATTACTTGAAATATTCTCTGGTCAGGTCAGCCCTGACTCTGTCTCTCTCTTTTTTATCCATTGCCCTCTTTTCAGAAACCTGAACATTCCCAGGTTTAATCCATATCATCAATCTGACTAGTTCACTCCCTCTGAAAGCCTTCAGAATCTCAAGGTCTGAACCAAGCTTAATCGTTGATATATGCTTCATGGCTTCCTTGGAAGAAAGGATTCTTGCGCTTCGCAAAATTCCCAAGGATCTGAATACCTTGTCTTCCATCTCTGTAGTCTTCTTTTCGTTTAGGTATACCCTTGTGCTTTTTTCTCTTTTAATCAACTGCTGGATAACCCTGTTGAGTTTCTCAATTATCTCTTCTTCAGATTCCCCTAAAGTCAGCTGATTGGAAACCTGATAGAGGTCACCCACCGCCTCGGTGCCCTCTCCATATATTCCTCTTATTGTAAGTCCAATTTTTCTAAGAGCATTTGAAATACTGGCAATGTGTCCTGTCATGGTCACTCCTGGAAGATGCAGCATAACAGATGCCCTCAACCCAGTACCTGTGTTGGTTGGACAAGCTGTCAAATATCCGAATTCGGCATGAAATGCAAAATCCAGTTTATCTTCCAAAAGATCGTCAATCTGAGAACAAATCTCCCATCCACCCATCAGGTTAAGTCCGGGTAACAATGTCTGAAGTCTGATATGATCCTCTTCATTTATCATAATTGTCACCTTCTCATCTTCTCGCATAAAGAAACTGCCCTTATCGATATGCTCAAGAAGTCCTGGACTAATTATGTGATTTTCCATATATCTTATTCTTTCTCTGTTTTCCATTTCACTTAGGCGATGAAACTCGTATTCGCCCTCAGGAAATTGTTCCTCCACTGCTTGAATTATTTCATCGGCAGTTTCCCGGGACTGATCCCTTGTTGAATACAAGGGAAGCACCTCTTCCCGAATATTTCTCGCAACCCTTAGTCTTGTACTTACTACGACCGGGTCATATTCTTGCGGATCAAGCCAGATAGTCATTTTAATCACCTCTTTTATCTGAATCCATAACACTCTTAATTCTCTTAATTTCATCTCTTAGTACAGCAGCTTTTTCATATTCCTCCAGCTTGACTGCCTCGTGAAGTTCCTTGTCCAAATGATCGATATCCTCCTGATGCCTTATCATTGAATATCCTCTCTTTGGAATCTTTCCATTGTGTTTTGTGTGTCCGTGAATTCCTCTTATTACATTTTCCAGTTCCTTTCCAAAGGCATCGTAACACCTTGAACATCCAAGCTTGCCTGTAGATCTGAATTTCTCGTAACTTAATCCACAGTTTGGGCATTTTGTGTCTACCTCTATTCCTTCAAATAACTTGTGGAGAGGAAATTGTTCATGAAGATCCTTCTGAATTCCTGAGGCACATTCTTCACAAACATGATGTTCTTCCATAACTCCATTTATAACGCTGGTGAAATGAATCTTTGCTTCTCTTTCATTGCAGGATTCGCATTTCATAATCAGTCACACTCCAATCTATTTAACCAAAATCAGCAATACGTTTCTAAGAACAGAAGCTCTTATTACATTCCTGTCCTCATGCCCACAATTAAATGCTCTGTCACTGACAGCAGCCGTGATAATTTCAGACTCCCTGCTGGTTATAATTTCTTCTTCATTCAAAGCCGTAATTATTTCATAGGCTTTATTCTCAGTAAGCGACTCCCCAACGATATTCTGAATAATATTGTTCAGATTGGTATCATCCTGAAGCTTTACTTTTACTATTCTAATATACCCACCACCGCCTCTTCTACTCTCAATGTAGTAGCCTTTGTATGGGGTAAATCTTGTACTCAGGACATAGTTTATCTGCGAAGGGGCACATTCAAACTGAACTGCCAGCTCATTTCTTTGAATTTCAACAACACCATCCATTTCCTCAATAAGCTCCTTAAGAAATTTTTCTATAACGTTGCTTAATCCTGCCATAACTATTCCTTCTTTCTGACTTTGACTTTCTTTGACTTTTACCCAAAAAAATTAAGCCCAAACAGGCCTAATTTTGTATTCTCTAATATTCTCTGACTTTTTGATAATCAAGTTCACTTTTTGCCATCTTAACTGTCATATCATTTTGGTAATAAGCAGCATCAAATGTTGTGTCAATTATCATCCAGCTTCCGTTTACATATACTTCGTTCCATGCGTGATATACGTCTACTCCTGTGGCGTATCCCTTAACCAGTTTGGTTGGGATGCCTTGAGACCTCATAAGTCCTGCAAACAGTGCTGAGTAATCGTAGCAGATTCCCTGACCGCTTGTTATGGTCTCATCTATTGATGGGATATAGGAATCGTTTATATAGTTGATCTTGTCGTAATCATATTTTATGTTGTTTGTAATGTGGTTGTATGCTTTTACCACCTTTTGATAATCTGTTTCCGTACCATGAAACAATGCGTTCGCCAATACCGGCATCAAGCTTTGGTTTGCCCAGTAAACTGGCTGACTTGAAGTCAGGTATACATTTTCGTTCCACTGGGAAACGTTCATTTCTGATTTTCCAAGTACCTGGTATTTGTTTCCTTCGATGTTTTTTAGAAGCTTAACAGTATATACTCCGTCTCCAAGTTGCAGAGGTATATACTCCTGTGTGTTGTTCATGCTGTAGAAGTACTTTTCAGTTCCCTTCTCAACCATGACTCTCACGTTGCTGCCGTATGCTACGCTATCTATCCTAAGTTGACTGTTGTCCATTGATGTAACGCCGAAGCTCTCTGCAGCGTTTGATATTCCCATTGATCCAAATAAAAAAACAAATACTAATAAAAGGCTCAGTATTCTCCTTTTCATGTGTAAACTCTCCTTTCGGTAGCTGGCTGCCTTTTCAGGCCCTATAGCTTTGCGTCCCTACCTCTCGATAGGTTTGCCTTTATCGTTTGACAGTATACAAAAAGGAATCGCCTTAATGTATTTGTCATACTCTTCCAAATGCTATTTAGTTTTCATTACAATTATACCACAATATAACGCTTTGTAAACCCTCTTTTTGCAATTCTTTCAGAATTTTTCAGCCCGGCATAAAACCGGGCTGAATGAATGGCTAGTTATTCTCCTTTTCTGCTTTTGCTTCATTAATAATTTTATCTGCAATCATCTGAGGAACTTCATCATATCTCGTGAAATTCATTGTAAAGCTTCCTCTTGCCTGGGTCATTGCTCTAAGGTCAATTGCGTATTCGAACATCTCAGTGTGTGGAGCTTCTGCAATTATCTTCTGGCTGCCGTCAACCTGTTGCTCCATTCCAAGAATTCTTCCCCTACGCTTATTCATATCACCCATTACATCGCCCATGTAATCCTCAGGTATCGAAACCTCAACCTTTACAATAGGCTCAAGTAGTATTGGCTTAGCTTCTTCCATGCCCTTCTTGAATGCAACTGTTGCAGCAATCTTAAATGCCATCTCATTTGAGTCAACATCATGATATGATCCATCAAATAGAATAGCTTTTATATTTACCACAGGGAATCCTGCCAATACTCCGTGCTCAAGAGATTCTCTTATTCCCTTCTCAACTGCTGGCCAGTAGTTTCTTGGAACTGAACCTCCAAAGATCTGCTCTTCGAAAACGAATTCTTCCTCACTTGGTTCAAATTTCATATGAACATCACCGTACTGACCGGCTCCACCAGTTTGCTTCTTGTGTTTTCCCTGAACTGTTGAAGATCCTTTGATGGTTTCTCTAAATGCAATCTTTGGACTTTTTAGAACAACTTCTACACCAAAGTTGGTCTTAAGTTTATCAACTATTACAGTAAGCTGCATGTTTCCTTGTCCACCAATAAGCAGCTGTTTTGTCTCAGTGTTTCTTTCTATAACGAATGTAGGGTCTTCATCTATCATCTTGTTAAGGGATGTACCTATCTTTTCCTCGTCTCCCTTATTCTTTGGCTCAACTGCCATAAATAAAGTAGGTTGAGGATATTTTATAGTTTCATAAAGAGTCTGGTCTGATTTCTCGCACAAGGTGTCTCCTGTTTGAGTATATGCAAGTTTTGCAGTAGCTCCGATGTCACCTGCCATGATCTCGGAAACATCCACCTGGTTCTTTCCTCTTAGAATAAATAATCCTCCAAGTTTCTCCGATTTTTCCTTTGTTGAGTTGTATAGATCGGTTTCTTTGGTCAATTTACCAGAAACAACCTTGAACAAAGTCAATTTTCCAACAAACGGGTCAACGATTGTCTTGAAAACAATCGCTGAGAATGGTTCGCTTACATCGACCTTTCTAACAATTTCTTCTCCATTTTTTGTTCCAGTTGCGTTTCCAACATCAGCTGGAGAAGGAATATATCTTTGTATTAGATCAAGCAGGAAGTCAGCTCCAATTGCCTTTTCAGCACAACCTACTACTATTGGAACTAGTGCTCCGCTTGAAACGCTTCCTCTGATTCCTCTTGTTACCTCTTCTGATGTAAACGCTTCGCCTTCGAAGTACTTTTCCATTAGTGCTTCTTCAGACAGTGCGATTCTTTCCATAAATATTTCCCTGTATTCGTCGATTTTTTCCTTCTGCTCATCGTTTAAGGGTACTTCTTTTCTTTTCTTTCCTTCGTATTCATATGCAACTTCATCTATAAGATTTGCAAAGCCTTTGAATCCCTCACCTGTTACAGTCGGGTATGCAAAAGGAACGATTTTATCCCCGAACTTGCTTATCAAATCCTCAAGCAACTTGTCAAAGTTGATGTTTTCCTTATCCATTTTATTAATAAATATAATTCTTGGAGTGTCATACTTCTCCAAGTTCTTCCATGCTTTTTCAGTTCCTACCTCAATACCTGAGGAAGCATCTACAAGAAGTACTGAACCTTCACTTGCTCTCTTTGCCCCATACATTTCGCCAATAAAGTCAAAGTATCCAGGTGTGTCCAGAATATTAAATTTAATATTATTCCATTCTACAGGAATTACAGATGTTCCGATTGAAACACTCCTGGCAATTTCCTGTTTGTCAAAGTCTGATACTGTGTTTCCATCTGTTACCTTTCCTTGTCTTGTAGTTACACCTGTTGCAAATAGCATTGCTTCTGTTAAAGTGGTCTTTCCGTTACTACTGTGCCCGAGAAGGGCTACGTTTCTGATCTTATCCGTTGAGTACGCTTTCAAGATACATTCCCCCTAACTAGAATTTTAAAAGATATGATAACCTTTTCAATTACTGCAATTTTCAAACAAGTTTGAATTCTACACCTATTCATTATAACATGAATCATTTCTAGAATCAAAATATTATTTGTGTACAAAAAAGCACCCCAAAGGGGCACTCCATCTTGTTTTCTTGTCTATAGTGTGATGATTTCGTAGCCATCTTTTATGTAGTCTTCCATTGCAGGATGACCCTCTAGATTGCCTTTTAAAGGTATTCCAACTGTCTCATTGTATTCAAGTACGCCAAGCTTGGCTGAGCATGCCTTGCAAATACAATCAAACAATCCCATTTCCTTTGCTCTTAAGTAAGGTTTGTTCTCACTTTTTTCAAGCTTTTCAATAATCGTTACAGCTCCACCTTCCATTATTATCTTTACAGGTACTCCCTTGTTATGAAAATCTATGGCATTTAAGACCAGGTGCATAAAACACATATCATCGCCTCTAAATGCAAAAAACGCTATTTTTCTCATATTGTCCGATTCCTTTCAATTACTGCCTGTTTGAAGATTCCTCCCACAGATACAGGGATGCTACTGTGCCATATGGACTGAAAAGACCCCTAAAATACGGATGTTGCTCCTTCTTCACCTCATCGAGTCCGTATGCCGATTCGATCCCGCGTCTGATTCCAAGGTCATCAAAACTTAAAACATTCTCTCTTCCAAATGAAAATATCAGCATCATCTCCACAGTCCACTTTCCAACACCTTTAAGGCTTACAAGGGTTTTAATTATCTCCTCATCAGAAAGTGCCTTCAACCTCTCAAAATCAAGTTGACCTTCAATCACAGCCCCTGTTATGCCCTTGATATACCCTGATTTTCTGAAGGATAATCCACATTCCTGAATATCCTCAAGTGTTAAAGCATCCAGTTTATTGGCAGAAAGCTCCCCAGACTTATCCAAAAGTCTCTTTTCAACCGTAATTGCGGCTTTTGTTGAAATCTGCTGGCTGATGATGCTGGAAACCAGAGCTGAAAAAGGGTCTGGGTTTACTTCCCTTTCAATATGTCCATATTTTTCAATAAGCCCTTTCATTACATTGTCTCTTTTTGATAAATATTCCTTTTCCTTGTCTCCATAATTAAAAAATATCATTTAACTCTCCTTTAACCTTAAATTCTGTCAGGATAATTCTAGAAGTATTCCTTGGTTTCAATTGGAAGACCTTTCTTAGCCAGCCTTCTTTCAACATTGTCCTTGATGATTGAATATATGAATACAAACAGTGGAACTCCAATTATCAAACCAATAAAGCCCAGCAACTTTCCTGCAATCAGCAATGAGAACAAGATCCAGAATGCCGATATCCCAAGAGAGTCCCCGAGAATTTTTGGCCCAAGTATATTTCCGTCAAACTGCTGTATCAGAATAATAATCAGTATAAACCAAAGTGCCTGGATAGGTGATACTATTGCAATGATAAAGAACGAAGGCACCAATCCTATAAAAGGCCCGAAGAAAGGTATTATATTTGTAATACCACTTATAAATGAGACAAGTATTGGGAATGGCATCTTGAAAATCAAGAGTATAATATATGTCAGTATACCAATAATAACTGAATCCAGTATCTTGCCGCTTAAAAACCTTCCAAAAATTGTATCAGCTCTTCTTGTAAGCTCCAATATCCTGTTTGCCCTTGGACCTTGGAAAATCGAGTATGTCACCTTTCTGCCCAATGCTCTGAATCTGTCCTTGTCAAACAGAAGATATACTGAAATCACAAGACCAATTGCAATATTCCAAACACTGGCAAGTACAATTCCAACAATGTTGCCAATTACTGGAATCAATCCTGTTACAAAGCCAAATACATTATCGAGTACTCCATTCCACCACTCAACGATATATTCAAGATAATCTTCTCTGATATGAAGTCCTTCAATCTGATCAATTACCCACAGCGAAATATCGTCGAAGTTCTCTGTTACAAGAGTTACAAGTCTCGCAACTGAAGATATAAGCTGAGGTATAATTATTATTGTAAATAGATAACCCAAAGCACCTATTATGGCATAGGTGATTATTATACCAATGGCATTCTTAAGTCTTGGCATTTTATTCTTTTTCATTAGGGGATCCGTAATGTGCTTTTCGATAATTTCAAGAATAAAGTTAAAGAGATATGCCATTACAGCACCGATTATGATTGGATACAGTGTCCCAAAAAATCCTGAAACCTTTTCACTGAATATTGTTATATCCGAGGCAATAAGATAAAAAAGAATACTCAATGCAATCACTACAAAGGAATATACAGCTATTGTAAGGTACCTAACATTCCATTCAACCTTCATACTCTGCCTCTCACCTCCCGGGTCCATCCAAATATGCCACCGGTGTGGATAAATAGAATGTTTTCGTACTTATCCAAATTCCCCTTTTTAATTTCTTCAACAAGACCATACATCGCCTTTCCTGTATAAACAGAGTCGAGGATGATTCCTTCAAGTCTTGCCAGTCTCTTTATAAACTGAAGCTCCTCATCTTGGCTTATTGCATATCCAAGACCTTGATATCCGTCAATTATGTAGACGTCCTGAGGATTTACAGAAAAAGGTATCTCCGCGTAGTTTTTCATATCCTCTACAATCTCTGCTATGACATTCCTAAAATGATCAGCACTAGCTGAAATGTTAATTCCAACAACATCTCTATTTTTTTCATCAAGTCTGTTCCCTACAAAAAGTCCTGTAAATGTACCTCCGGAACCAACAGTAAGAACAATGGCATCAAAATGAATACCCATTTCCTTTTCCTGCTCAACTATCTCATGATATGCATCGAGATACCCAAATGATCCAATTCCGTTTGAAGCCCCTTCAGGCAGTATGTAAGCCTTCTTACCTTCTTTGCCAAGCTCTTGCCTGATGCTCTCCATTATGCCTCCCCTGGACTCGGCATACTCCTCAGCTGTGATATATTCCACGTGCGCACCCAAGAGAGTTTCAAGGAAGAGATTCCCTTCCCTATCCTCTTTTTCTTCTCCTCGAAGTACAAGAGTGCATCCCATCCCGAGCTTTGCAGCAACTGCTGCTGTTGCACGTGCATGGTTTGACTGAATCCCGCCGCAGGTTATAAGGTGATCGCATCCTCCATCAAGAGCTTCTTTCACTGCGTACTGAAGCTTTCGAACCTTGTTTCCCGATACTTCCATCCCAGTCTGGTCATCTCTTTTTATCCAGATATTTTTGTCAAGCTCTTTGCTGAGCCTATCCATCTTTTCAATTTTTGTAGGTAAATTAGCCAAATCAATTCTCTCAGGCATTTTCATTTTTGTACCCCCTGGATTATCTAATCTATTATTCCAAACTTACTGAACGGAAATATTCTTAATGCAACCTTTCCCTTTACCTGCTCCTTGTCTATGAATCCAATCACACGACTGTCAAGACTGTTTTCCCTGTTATCTCCAAGTACAAACAGTTTTCCTTCAGGAACACTCCAATATGTGTCTCCTCTTGAATAGGTCATGGTATTTAAATAAGGTTCATCCTGTTTTTCTCCGTTAATATATACTTCTCCCTCAATCAGTTCAACCTTATCGCCCTCCACGGCAATTACTCTTTTGATAAGAAGATTTTTTTCTGCAGTCCCGGTGAATCTGAACCTAAAATTGTTTCTTATGTCTTTGATCTCATTTAGCATATTTTTGATAAGTCCTCTCTCAATTGGGTTCTTATCGAAAATGATGACTTCTCCCCTTTGGGGATCCGTAAAGAAATACCCTACCCTGTTTACAATCAATCTGTCTCCCTGACTGAATGTCGGTTCCATGGACTGCTCCATTACCATTGTCATCGAAACTATGTTGGATATTATAAAAAGTGCTACTAAAAGTGCTACCGCAAGGGATAAAAGCCAGCTGACAGTTTCCCCGATAATGCTTTTTCCATTACTCATATAATTCATTCCCTTCAGTTATAAGTCAGAAAACCTGTCAAAGCTGTGAAATCTAGTTCCTTGAAAGACCAGAACTCCTTCATCGCCTTCGACAATCATTCCATAATCCTCACCATCGACCTGAAGCTCAAGTCTATCCGTACTGTCAAATTGAAAAGTAACAAAATAGCTGGTGTGTCCGGTGTGCAATGGATGATTATTTTGATTTCTAGCAGCTCTTCTGTAATTTTCTCTCTTTGATACAACAGATGCATTGACATTCAGTACCGGTTGGTCGTTGTTCTTCCTCCAACCTGCCAAACCCTTAATCAGCGTTATAGCAATTATTGCAAAAATCAGCAGAAAAAATATCGGAAAAACCATAAAAATTAAATTAAACCCGCTCATTTAATAACCTCCAGTAATCACTCCTAAAAATGAGATGTATCAGCCTCAAGTTCAATTTCCCATAAGTCTTCATTTCTCTTGAATATGCTCAAAGACGTTCCAGGAAATACAGGAAGCTCTGAAATTGCTGCTCTTGGCAATCCCTTAAGTATTGTTATCAAAGCCTTGATACTAACCCCGTGAGCTACAATCAAAACATTTTCTCCTCCGGATTCCATTACCATATGTAGTGCTTTCTCAACTCTCTCAAACAGCTCCTCAACCGATTCTCCTCCATAGGATTTGTACGCCAATGGTTTGTTCATATAATTGTGAAACTCCTCTGAGTACTTTTTCTTTATATCAACAAGTCTCTGACCTTCCCATAGCCCGAAACCAATTTCTCTCAATTCCATAATCTGTCTGATTTCAACTTCTCTGTGGCCGTTGATTATTTCAGCGGTTTTAACAGCTCTGTACTGGTCACTTGAATATATGGCATCAAAGTGAACATCCTTCAATGCATCTCTAAGTTGCTCAGCTCCTTTTAATCCTTTTGGTGTCAAAGGTGAATTCATCCATCCCTGAAGTCTTCCCTCTGTATTCCACTTGGTCTGTCCGTGTCTGGTAATATATAATCTCAACTTAAATCCTCCCTGCTAAAATTCGTCTGCCAGGTCCACAAGGGCCTTGTCGCATACTCTGTACACTGTCCATTCATCCATCGGAATGGCACCGATGCTCTTGTAAAAGTCAATTGATGCTTTGTTCCAGTCAAGACACCACCACTCGAATCTCCCGCATCCTCTTTCCATTGCAAGCTTTGCAAGGTATGAAAGAAGCAGTTTGCCGATTCCTCTTCCTCTCATATCAGGCTGTACATAAAGGTCCTCCAAGTACAGACCAGGTCTTCCAAGGAATGTTGAAAAGTTGTGGAAGAACAGTGCAAAACCTACAGGTTCACCCTTGAACTCTGCAATTACAACTTCAGCTGCATTTCTCTCAAACAGACTTTCTCTTAGAATCTCCTCAGTTGCAACTACCTCGTGCAGCAGCTCCTCATAGTCAGCAAGCTCCTTTATAAATCTCAGAATCAGTGAAATATCCTTTTCTTCAGCTAATCTTAATGTAACATCCTCAATTCTCGTCTCAATTTTACCGTTCATCCAATCTCCTCCCAAATATTACTCAGTTAAGTAAATTATATCACAATCAATACACTTATTGGCATCTTAAATAACACTATTTCAATAATTCAGACCATTAATGGGTAACAATGTATTAGATGACAAAGGAGGTGTTCATATTGAGTGAGCTTTCAAACAAAAAATGTGTTCCCTGCGAAGTAGGTGCAATACCCCTTCAACCAGATGAGGTCAAAGACATGCTTAAGGAACTGGATGAAGGTTGGAGCAGTGAAGACGATAAATCTATTCAGAAGACCTTCAAGTTTGATGATTTTATGGGTGCAATGAACTTTGCAAACAAGATTGCTGACCTGGCAGAAGAAGAGGGCCATCACCCATCCCTTAAAGTATCCTGGGGAAAACTAAAGGTTAATCTTCAAACAATCAAGATAAAAGGACTTCATGATAACGACTTTATTCTAGCATCAAAAATTGACAAGCTGTAAAAATATGAAATAATTGAAGTATAAAATCCCTCCTGAGACAAGAGTGTCCCAGGAGGGATTTTTGGTTAACTCATTCAATTAGTCCTTTAATCTTGGATCAAGTGTATCTCTCAGTGCATCACCAAAAAGATTAAACCCCAGCACAATCAATGCAATCATTATCCCTGGAAAAAACGAGACCCAAGGTGCTTCCATGATATATGCTCTACCGGAACTCATGATTGAGCCCCAGCTAGGTGCGGGAGGTTGCGCTCCCAACCCAAGGAAGCTTAATGAAGCTTCGATAATTATGGCTTTTGGCACTTCAAGAGATGTAAGTACTATGATTGGTGCAAAAGCATTAGGTAAAATATGCTTAAGTATTATTCTTGAATCACTCATTCCCAGGGATCTGGCTGCCTCAACAAACTCTTTTTCGCGTAGAGACAGAAATTGACCTCTTACTAATCTTGCAAAACCAGACCAACTAACAATTGCCAATGCAATTATTAAATTCGTCAAACTGGGACCAAGGGCAGCAACAAAAGCTATAGCCAACAATGTAACAGGAAAAGACCATGCGATATCAGTTATTCCAGAAATTATCAAGTCGATTATACCACCATAAAACCCTGCCAATGCTCCTAAAGTCGTCCCAATTAACATTGAAATTCCAACTGCCAGGAAACCGACTTTCAATGATATTCTTGACCCATATACTATTCTACTGAATATATCTCTGCCAAACTCGTCTGTCCCAAAAATATTTTCTGCGCTAGGTGCTTTTAGCATTTCTGGCAGGTTCATTGCATCATATTCATAAGGTGCTATTATTGGAGCAAAAATCGCACATAAAAAAACAACTAGAATAACTATGCCTCCAAATCGCGCCATCTTATTTGAAAACAGTCGCACCAGAAAACCTGAGCTGTCATCTACAGGTTCTATTTCCTCAAAAATTTCTATTCTATCAACCATCTAAATGACACCTCACCTTCTGCATCAATTCTAGTACTTAATTCGTGGATCAGCTACAGCATAAAGTATGTCAGCAATTAAATTGCCAAGCAATATAGATGCAGTTAAAAGTAGCATCGATCCCTGGACAACAGGGTAGTCCCGTGAAAAGATTGCATCGACCATAAGCCGTCCAATCCCGGGTCTGTTAAAAACGATTTCAAGTATAACCGAACCACCCATAATCCATCCCATTCTCATACCTAATAACGTGATTATAGGTATAAGCGCATTCTTTAGGGCATGTTTATTAATAACTTTATTTTCATCCAAACCCTTGGCTCTGGCGGTTCTTACATAATCCTGTCCTATCACCTCAAGCATGCTGGACCTTACCATTCTGGCTGTAACAGCTGCATCGGTGACCCCGATGGCGATTACAGGAAGTATTAGATGTCTCCAGGTACCATAGCCGGATACCGGAAACCATCCAAGTCTAAAAGCAAAGAAGTATAACAAAAGCAACCCAAGAAAAAACGTAGGCATGGAGACTCCAACCAATGCAAAAGTCATGGCAGCGTAGTCCAAGGTTGAATTTCTGTTTACTGCAGCCAAGATTCCAGTTGGGATAGCAATTACAAATGATAGTATAAGAGCCCATACCCCCACCTCTAAAGTTATGGGAAATCTCTGGATGATCATATCCATTACCGGTCTTCTCTGCAGTATGGAATCTCCAAGATCCCCCTTTAATAACTTCCCAACAAATACCATGTATTGTGTCAGCAGTGGTTTGTCAAGGCCAAGATCTCTTCTGATATTCTCATAAACTTCCGGAGTGGCATTGGGTCCAACAATCAAGTCTACAGGATCTCCTGGTGCAAGATGCAGTATCAGAAATATTATTATCGTTAGCCCAATAAGTACGGGTATCATTAAAATGATTTTTTTTATGATGTATTTTAGCATTGACTCCCCTCCTTCCCTGGTTGATCTAATGAAAATCTATTCTACAATCAAATCCATTCCATCGTTGTAGAAAGGTATCCATGGATGCAATTTAAAGTTTTGAACTTCTTTTCTAACTGCTATTAATCTTTCAGGCACATAGATTGGAGCCCAGACTGCTTCTGAAATCAGATGTTTCTGTACTTCATGATATCCTTCTGCTCTGGTTTCCCACGTAGGTGCTGAAGCCGCAGCTTTAATAAGTTCATCTGTAGTCGGATCGTTCCATCTTGAATGGTTTGGATATGGCATCTGGCTTGATAACAAGAACCAATCCAGAATATCAGCATTTGGCCAGCTGTAAAGTCTCAGGAACAATTCCTGTTCACCTGTTTTAAGCATAGCTGTATAGCTTGAGCTGTCATACAGTTGGATGTCTACTTCGATACCCACATCCTTAAGCTGGTTTTGCAAAACTTCAGCCAGTCTACTGTATTCTGTTGAATTTTCAGCAGCCAGTTTCAACTTCAATCCACCCTCGAATCCAGCCTCTTTAAGCAATTCTTTTGCTTTTTCAACATTATACTCGTATCCGTCTTTTTTGCTATCTGCATAGAATTCGCTCGTTAAAGCAGGAGGCAAGTAACCATCCGCTACTATACCAACATCCCTGAATACATAGGTTATTATCTCTTCTTTATTGATGGCATGATTTATTGCCTGGCGAACTCTTACATCTGTAAATGGTTCCTTGTCAGTTGCATATGCAAGATATCCAAGTTTTGTAGACTCATCACGGAAAATTTCAACATCCGGATTATCTCCAACCTTGTCAATAAATGTTGCCGGTACATCTCTCAATATATGCACATTACCTGAAAGCAATTCCATAAGTCTCGAGTTTTCTTCGGGTATTGTTTTTAGGACTATTTTATCAATAACAGAAGGTCCAGTATTGGACATCCATTCAGGTCCCCATGTGTAATCAGGATTCTTGACCAGTACAATCTTATCCCCTTGTATCCACTCTTCAAACATATATGCTCCAGTTCCGATTACATACTTGATTCCATATTCATCTCCATACTGCTCATATGCATCTTCACTTGCAATACTTGCTGCTGTATTGGAAAGTACAAACAACAGATTTGGAAATGGTGTGTTCAATACTATGTTTACAGTCATATCATCCACTACTTCCACTTCTTTAATTGCTGCAAAATCACTTTGAGCAGGTGATGCAGTCTCAGGATCTAAAATTGTGTCAAGTGTCCATTTGACATCATCTGCAGTAAATGGGGTTCCATTATGAAACTCGACTCCTTCTTTCAAGTGAAATGTCCAAATCATTCCATCTTCAGATGTATCCCATGATTCTGCCAGCCCTGGAACATAATTAAAATCATAATCTCTGGATACAAGTCTTTCATAAATATAGACCAATGCATCCGAATACCAGCCAGTCTTTATATGATCCAGTATTTCCGCATCTCTTTCATAACCGATAACTAGCACCTTTTCTTTTTCTACGGGTGTTTGTGATTCTCCTGATGGTTCATCCACTGTATCACTTGTAGCACATCCGGTTAATATGGATGAAATAGTAAACAGTACCAATAGTACAAAAGTCCATTTTTTTGTAGTATGCTTTTTCACAATTGATCCCTCCTCTTAATTTTCTATTTGTAAAGGTGACAATCCACAGTGTGACCCTCTCCAACATCAATTGTCTTTGGTTCTTCACTGTAACAACACTCCATGGCGTACATGCATCTATTATTAAATCTGCATCCTTTTGGTAGTTCTATATTGTCCTGCATATCGCCTTCCAAAATAATCCTTTCCTTTCTTATATCAGGATCAATAACAGGTATAGCCGACAAGAGCGCTTGTGTATATGGGTGTAAAGCATTTCTAAACAATTCCTCACTATCAGCGACTTCAACTATTTTCCCTAAGTACATTACTGCTATTCTCTTGCTGATATGTTTAACAACACTTAAATCATGAGCAATAAACAAATATGCAATACCTAGTTCTTTTTGAAGATTTTCCAACAAATTAATTATTTGAGACTGTATTGATACATCTAAAGCTGACACAGGCTCATCACATATCAACAGCTTTGGTTCTACAGCCAATGCTCTTGCAATAACAATTCTCTGTCTCTGCCCTCCACTAAACTCATGTGGATAACGAGTCAAATAAGTCTTGCTTAAATCAACCAATTGGACTAATTCCTCTGTTCTTTCTTTTCTTTGGAGTTTTGTTCCGAAATTATGAACAAGAAGAACTTCTTCAATCGCATCGCCTATGGTCATTCTTGGATTGAGTGATGCATATGGGTCTTGAAAAATAAGCTGCATGTTTTTTCTGGTTTCCTTAAGCTGATTCTTGCTAAGCTTAAGTACGTCTTTTCCTTCAAACAAAACGCTGCCTGAATTTACCTTTAAAAGTCTCAATATTGCTCTGCCTGTCGTGGATTTCCCGCAACCACTTTCCCCAACCAATCCAAGGGTTTCTCCATATCCTATGTTAAAGTCAACTCCATCCACAGCCTTGACATGTCCAACTGTCTTGGGTATAAGTTGTCCTTTTATTGGAAAATAGACTTTTAGATCCTTAACTTCTAAAATATTTTCGTTCATCCCATCACCTCTGCTACTCATACTTCCAGCATCTCACTTTGCTCTCTCCTACATCAAATATCGGAGGTTCCAATGTAATACACTTGTCCATTACAAAATCACATCTGGTCTTGAATCTGCAGCCTTCAGTAATCTGACCTGGAGTTGGAACTGAACCTCTTATTGAATGAAGTTCTTTCTTCTCCCCTTCTATATTAGGAATGGACTCCAATAATCCAACGGTATAAGGATGCTTGGGTGTCTTGAATAACGTCCTGGCATCAGCGTATTCCACTGCTCTTCCGCAATACATTACCAATACCCTGTCTGCAACTTCTGCGATAACTCCCATATCATGAGTTATTAGCAGAACAGCTGTCCCCATCCTATCCTTCATTTCCTTGATCAAATTTAATATTTGTGCTTGAATGGTTACATCCAAAGCAGTAGTTGGTTCATCAGCAATTAAAATATCTGGCTCGCAGGAAAGTGCCATTGCAATCATAACTCTCTGACGCATTCCACCACTTAACTGATGTGGATATTGTCTAAGTCTTTTTTCGGCTAAAGGAACTCCAACACTTATTAACATCTCGAGAGATTTAGCCATCGCTTCTTTTTTTGAGAGATTTTTATGTAATATCAGAGCTTCAGACAGTTGATTGCCAATGGTATATACAGGATTTAACGATGTCATGGGCTCTTGAAATATCATGGATATACTATTCCCTCTTATTTGGCGTATTTTATCATCGCTTATTTTCAGCAAGTCTGAATCCTTATATAAAATTTCCCCTCCAATTATTTCACCGGGGGGATTGGGTATTAGTCTCATGATTGACAAAGCAGTTACACTTTTACCTGATCCTGACTCTCCGACTATTCCAAGAGTTTCTCCCTCTAAAATACTAAAGCTAAGATTTTCAACTGCCGGTATTTCTTTTTTCCCACTATGAAAGCTAGTGCTTAGATTTTTCACTTCCAGAACATAATTTTTCATTCCAAACCTCCAGTACAACAGATTTAAGATATTGTCAAAAACCTACTTGTCTTTACTATTTTTGAGTGCATCAAATACATCGTGAGTTTTTATCTTCAGAAAATCATTACTGAGAGAAATCCAAGTCTCATGAAAACCTTTTATCTAGAACTTTAGGTGTGATCTTCATTGGAAGAGGTAACCTTAATGTATCTGGGAGGTTTATTCGGTGTCTGTCTATATTAATTATTTACCCTTAATTCATTGAATTCTAATATATTAATGGATTATTATTACTATTTTGTTGGCATCACAGCTAATCAAATAAAAATTCTACATTTCATTATTATATCATATTTTGATTTAATTTTCTAAATTTTATTACTATTCTGAAAACTACAAAGATTTTTTACCTTTTCAGTCAAAAAACCGCCTTTCCAAAATAGAAAGACGGCTTGGTTGATTGATCCTATTTAATTCTAGCTACGCCTGTTCTTAATGCAGCTTCAGCGACTGCTTCTGATACCGCAACAGCAACTCTTTCATCGAAAGCTTTAGGAATTATGTATTCCTCAGTCAATTCTTCATCTCTTACAAGGCTTGCAATGGCATAAGCCGCAGCCAGCTTCATCTCTTCATTTATCTCAGATGCCCTAACTTTAAATACTCCTTTAAAAATCCCGGGGAATGCCAACACATTGTTAATCTGATTTGGAAAATCCGATCTACCAGTTCCCATTACCCTTATGCCACCTGCCAATGCAATTTCCGGCAACACCTCAGGCACAGGGTTTGCCATGGCAAACGCAATTGAGTTATCATTCATGCTTTCAACCATTTCTTTGGTTACAATATCAGGAGCTGAAACTCCGATGAAAACATCTGTTCCCACCATCGCATCTGCCAAGGAACCTTTTATGTTCGATCTATTAGTTGAAATAGCCATTTCTCTTCTAATTGGATCTAGTTTCTCGTCATCTTTATCCAGGATTCCTCTACTATTGCAAATAATTACATCCTTGATGCCAGCGTTGACAAGCAATTTCGCGATTGCAATACCTGCAGCTCCAGCACCACTTATGGCAGCGGTTACATCTTCCATTCTTTTCCCCACTACCTTTAATCCGTTGACAATACCTGCCAATACCACTATTGCCGTTCCATGTTGATCATCATGGAAAACTGGTATATTCAATTCTTTTTTCAGTCTTTCTTCAATTTCAAAGCATCTAGGTGCTGAAATATCTTCGAGGTTTATTCCTCCAAAAGAAGGTGCAATTTGCTTGACTGTCTGGACTATGGTATCAGTGTCTTGACTTTCAAGACATATGGGAAATGCATCCACGTTCGCAAAAGCCTTGAATAGTACTGCTTTTCCTTCCATTACCGGCAACCCGGCTAAAGAGCCGATGTTTCCAAGACCCAAGACAGCAGATCCATCAGTTACGACCGCCACCATATTTCCCTTACTCGTATATTCGTAAACCAATTCGGGATTTGTTTCTATATCCTTGCAAGGTTCGGCTACTCCAGGAGTGTATGCGAGACTCAGATCCTTAGTGTTTTCCACTTTTACTTTGCTAACTACCTCAATTTTCCCTTTGTTATCCCTGTGTAATTTGAGCGCTTCTTCTCTTAAATTCATATGCAATCACCTGCTCCTTTTAACATAAACATCGTCTTCGATTTATTCTACCTAAGTATTGTATTTATCCAGATATAAAACTATCTATCTGGTCTATAACTGATTATTTAAATCTTTCTATATTTTGCAATGCCTTCTTCCTGAAGAATACGTCCTTTTGTATCAATACCAACTATCACCTTCAAATTCTCAACATATAGCTCTTTAATTGACTCTGCTCCTAAATCCACATAGGCAATTTCTCTAGCTTCCTTAACTTTTCTGGCCATAATTGCTGCAGCTCCACCTAAGCCCAGCAGGTATACCGCCTTATATTTCTTCATTAAAGGTGGGATATAATAAGATCTATCACCCTTTCCAATCATGGCAATAAGTCCTTCTTTTAATAAAGTCTCAACGTATGGGTCCATTCTAACGCTTGTTGTAGGACCTATTGAACCAATCGGCTTATCTGGCGGAGCCGGACATGGAGCAGCATAAAATATCGTCTGATTATCCAATTCTATCGGTGGTTTGCCTCCTCTTTCTATGGTTTCAACCATCCTCTTATGTGCAGCGTCTCTTGCCGTATATAAGTATCCTGTAAGTTCTAGTACATCTCCTATGTTGAGTTCTTCGACAACCTCCCTTGTCAATGGAAGTTTTACTTTCATATTTATCTCTCCTCATTCTACAATTATATGGTTACCACTGCATGTCTGCTGGAGTTGCATTGTAAATTCACCGCGACAGGCAAGCTTGCAATATGGCACGGAAATGCTTCGATATTTACATCTAAAGCTGTTACCGTACCACCTAATCCCAATGGTCCAATACCCGTTTTGTTAATTTCCTCCAAAAGTTCCAGCTCTAATTTCTTTAAGTGTTCTGCCTTGTTTGCCTCACCTAAAGGTCTCTGAAGTGCCCTTTTTGATAACCAGGCAGCATAATCCATTGTTCCGCCTATTCCTACTCCAACAATCAGCGGAGGACATGCTTTACCACCTGCTAGTCTTATTGTTTCTAGTACAAAGCTCTTAACACCTTCAGAACCATCGGCAGGGGTTAGCATTTTTAATCTACTCATGTTTTCACTGCCAGCTCCCTTAGGCATGACAACAATTTTTACCTTATCCCCTTCAACGATATCCGTTCTTATGACTGCAGGAGTATTATCACCTGTGTTTTCTCTTATAAGCGGATCTCCAACAACAGATTTCCTGAGATAACCCTCTTCATATCCTTGCCTAACGCCTTCATTTACAGCATCATATAAATACATTCCTTCCCAAACTACTTCCTGACCTATTTCCATATGTACAACTGTAATTCCTGTATCCTGACAAGAAGCTACTTGATTTTCCTTAGCATATTCAGCATTCTCAATCAATTCATCAAGTACTTCCTTACCTAATTCTGATTCTTCCTCCTCAAAGGACTCTTTTAGTTTATCGACTAATTCATTTTCTAATTCATAGCAAGCTTTTTTGCATAGTTCTTTGATTATAGGAATAAGTTCTTCTGTTCTTATTTTCCTCATTTCCATGCCTCCTAAATGGTTACTTGTAATCATAAATACCTACTTTCATATTATAATACTTTTTAGTAAAATAAAACAGACATACCGCTCCAAGTACTAGAGGTATGTCTGTCAAATTTAATTTTTAAGATCTATTTCTCAATTGAGAACTCCGTCAGTATAACCGTTAGGCGATTGAGGCACTATATATCTCAGTAATTGAATTGCCCAACATATCATTGAACTCTTTCTCACTTTGATCAACACTTAAGCCTTCCGAAAGCGCTCTTGAAAAACTTGCAATTAAACCCGGGTTGTTATAAAGGAGTCTTACAGCATCTTCTCTGCTGTAACCGCCTGATAAAGCAACAACACGCATAACTTTTGGATGATCAATCAATTCAGAATAAAAACCATCTTCACTAGGTAATGAAAGTTTTAACATAACCTCTTGCCCTTCTGAAAGTGTATCCAGGTGCTTTAGTAACTCTTTCTTGAGTATCTCTTCAGATTCCCTTTTATCTTCACTATTAATATCAACTTCCGGTTCTAGAATAGGGACCAAGCCCTTTGCCATTATTTGATTCCCTATTTCAAATTGCTGCTGAACAATTCTTCTAATCGATTCTGGATTAGCCTTTTTAATTACCGATCTCATTTTGGTGCCAAAAATCTTTTTCTCAACTGCTCGATCCAGTAACTCTCGCAGCTCTGGAATTGGTTTCATAAGCTGTACGCCCTCTTCTTCATCTGCCAGTCCCTTATCTACCTTAAGAATTGGAACTATTCCCTTTTTCTCCCATAAATAATCCGCCGTAAACATGCCTTCTACCTTTCGGTCCATAGTATGTTCAAAAAGAATAGCTGCCAATACATGTTCTGATTTAAATCCTGGACTTGTTATGATCCTAGTTCTCATTTCATGCACTAAATCAAACATTTCTTCATCATTGTCATACTTGTCTTTAGTTACCCCATAGCCCAACAGTGCTTTTGGAGTACTTCCACCACTCTGATCCAGCGCAGCTACAAAACCTTTGCCATTTTTCATAATATCTCTTTGTTTATCATTCATAATAAAACCTCCAATGTATTGGTATTCTAGTATTATCTATCTGTTTTCACATTTATATTTATACCCGTAATGTATGAATATACTCTTTTGTTCTTTACCTCCACAACCATTTTGCCTATTTTGTGCAAAATAATTCAGGCTACTGTAAATTTACAGTAGCCTGAATTATTAGTTGATGTATTATTTGATTTTTTTGTTATCTATTGAAAACTCAGTTAATATAATTGGTGCTCCAGAACTCTTAATTTTAATCTTTTCTTCCTGCTCAATTTCTAGAACCAGAAGTGAGAATCCTTCAATCTCTCTTTTCTCTCCACCAGCAAGCTCAATCATAAAATCATGAGTTGAGAATAATGTCACAACTTCCGAAGCCTTAAGAAGATAATTTCCACCTTCATTTAGAATCTGCATCTTGGCAAGATTACCGTTTTTTACGATAAAGTTGTAATCCCTGCAGTCTGACGAATTCTCTGAAGATGTTTCCCACGATCCATCAAAGTATTCCACTTCAAACTTTTTCAGTTCCCTGCTGTACAGACCTTTGTGAGCAACACTGAGTGTTCCTTCCAAGGGAAGAATATATCTTTGATATCCACTGAAATCTGAGAATTTTGATTCAGTGCCAGTAAATGTAGCTGATGAAATTCTCCACAGGAAATCTCTCTCAGAAAAAATTGCATCCTCAGGATAAATTGTCAATTGAGTTGTTTCACCACCAGCCCATTTTGTTGTAGTAAATTCCTCTTTTGTTATTATTCTTTCTTTCATAATAAACACCTTGCCTTTAATTATTGAAAAACATACTCTTAATTAGTCGATTTTTAAATCCTTAATTGCATTGTTAAACTCCCGAATCTTAGCTTCATCCTTCACCAAAGGAAGATTTGCTTCAATATTCATAATACATCCATTTGTTCCACCCTTGGCAAGCTCATAACCTATTACCAAATCAGAATTGCAATTTGGATTAGTCTTACCATCCAGCTCAATCCCAATTTCGTAGACTCTCCTGCAGAGCTTGGCATTTTCCATTGGTGCAGTTGCTCCAACTACTCCAGCATTTGCAATAGCTCTTTTTCTCTCTTCCTTCTCTTCATCTGTCTCTTTGGGAAGCTTGAAAGCATTGATTATTACACCATATGCATTTGCATCATCTACAATACCAGTCAATAACTTGTCTCTGATATCCTCAAGCTCCTTAGCTATTTCTAATTGTCTATCAGGTGCAATCCCGTAATCCTTCTTAGTTGAAAGCTTACAAACCATTCCAATCAATCCACAAGCCAAAGCACCTGATAATGCTGAAGCACTTCCGCCTCCAACTGTAACATCATCTGTATCAAGTATTAATTCCATTATATCTTTGTAATCCATTTTATGCCTCCTGTTTTAAAATTTTATCTCAACACCCTTAAAAAATAGGCTCGCACATGGCGAGCCTAAAAGCCGTAAAGCTCATTGTTTATTGTTCATCCAACAATCTTTTCTCTAGAATCTGATCAATGCCAAAGTTCTCAATTTGCAGGTAGTACTCAGCAACATCAAGAAGAGATTTCATTGGAATGGTTCCGATAACTTCACTGCCAACTATACTGACACCATATCTTCTTGCTTCCATCTTAACCATTTCGAAAGCCTGGTATACTGAAGTTTTTTCGAAGTTAACAAGGTTCATTGAAACCTGGGTTTGATTTCTTTCTTCAAGCTTAAGACCAATACCTTTAACAAATCTAAGTCCTCCACCTATATGTCTTACCTTCTTAGCAATTGCATTTGCAATTTCAACATCAGGAGTGTCCAGGTTAATGTTAAATGCTACTAGTGGAACTCTTGCACCTACAGCAGTACAACCACTCTTAAGATTCATTTCCTGTGGTCCGAAGTCAGGCTTCCACTCTTCTTCCTTGATCTTGTCAAAGAAACCTTCGTACTGCCCTTTTCTTACCTTCGCAAGATTTTGTCTTTCAGGTTTTGATGCTGAATCTTCATATAGATATACTGGTATTCCCCAGCTTCCAATTTCAGCTCCTACTTCATTTGCAACTTCCTTGCATTCCTCAATAGTAACATTTGATACCGGAGTGAATGGAATAACATCTGTAGCTCCCATTCTAGGATGAGCGCCTTCATGCTTTGACATGTCTATAAGCTCTGCAGCTTTTTTAGCTGTATTGATTGCAGCTTCCTTTATTTTTTCAGGAGATCCAATCATGGTAAGAACTGTTCTGTTGTGATCCTTGTCAGATGAATAGTCAAGAATTGTTATGCCTTCAATCTTTCTGACCTCATCTATGATTTTCTCAACTAAAGCTTCGTCTCTACCCTCACTGAAATTTGGTACACATTCCATTAATTTTCTCATAGCAACCTCCATTTTTTTCTAGAAGTAAAATACTTTCTAGTTATAATCTAATTGATTTACATCAAATTTTCAACAAAGGTTTTTATAAACCATATTGTTTGAGGCTGGTAAATAACATCCACAAGGAAAGCACCAACTATTGGAACTATCATCATGGCCTTCCTGCTCATTCCATATTTTTCGTTTACTGCCGTCATGTTAACTATTGCTGAAGGAGTAGCTCCCAGGCCGTGACCACAAAGGCCTGCACACATAACTGCTGCGTCGTAGTTCTTTCCAAGGATTCTGAATACTACAAAGTATGCCAGGAGTGAAACTAAAAGTACTTGTGACATAACTACAATGAATACTCCACCTATTAGTCCTGATAGTTCCCAAAGCTTCAATGTCATAAGAGCTAGTGACAAGTAGATGTTAAGGGTTACGTTTCCGATTTCATCAACCAATCCAAAATCAAATCTGTACATATGAATCTTTTCATTAAGGTTTCTCACTATTACTGCTACAAACATCGCACCTACATATGTAGGGAATCCCATGTTGATTAAATTGCCGATCCAGCCAGCTATTATTGTACCAAACGCCATACATATGAAAATTACAGATACATTTTTCATAATATCAAGCGAGCTTAGTTTTTCACCTGTAGCCACGTTGATATCAGTTACAGATGAATCAAATGCTGAATCTTCATCAGGCGTAAGATTGTTTTTTACAATCAACCTTCTGCCCAGTGGTCCACCAATTAGAACCGCAGATATAAGACCAAATGTTGCTGCCGCCGCTCCAACAAGTGGTGCAGCTTCATATCCCATTTCTCCAAAGGTAGTACCATAGGAAAGAGCTGCTCCGTGTCCACCTATCATGGAAATTGCACTTGCTAAAAGCGCATATGGCGCTTCAAGATCTAGTACCATGGAGAGACCAATTCCCAAAGTGTTCTGAAGTATTGATACAACTCCGGCAATTAGCCAGTATACAATAAGTAATTTCCCACCCTTTACAAGAAGCTTGTAGCTGGCACCAAGACCAACAGTTGTAAAGAAAGCAAGCATAAAAGTATTTTGGAATATGTTGTCGAAGCTAAATGAAAATGCTCCAGTCAAGTAGCCAATCCAAGTAATAAACATAAATATGAAACCCCCGATTACCGGCGCAGGGATACAATACTTATCCAGTAGAGTTACCTTGTTCTTCACAAAATAACCTAAAAGCAATAATGATGCAGCAAAAGCCAAAGTTACCGCTGAGTTTACATTAATCGTAGTAATACCATCAATAAGTTCAAAGTTCATGACATCCTCCTAGTTTTTGAGTTTTTTAAACAGTATGTATTCGTACCGAACAACTTTCCTCTTCCTTCTTCCCTCCTTGTATTGAATTAACTAAATATTAAATAATATCAAACTTAACTAATTGCAAGAGCCATGCCAAATATGTCATGAAGCAAACAATGTGTATATTACTGGTTTTCGTACAAAGTCAAAACAACAAAGATTGAATTTTGACATAAAACAGCCCTGCAAAATTTGCACGGTGCAGATTTTGCAGGGCTGTTTTACAGATTGTACTCTTTTATTTTGTATCTTAGTGTTCGTTCTCCTATTCCAAGACTGTCGGCTGTCCACTTTCTGTTGTCGTTGTTGTTCCGGAGTGCGAACTCAATTACCTTCTTTTCAATCTCCTTCATGCTTTCACCTTTATAAATCCTGAGGAAATCATCGCTGGCCTTATCGCTGTTTACAATTGGTTTCTGTGGGCTGATATGCAATGAATCTGCATCAATGTACTCCGAGATACTTAAAAGTACCGCCCTTTGGATGATATTCTCAAGCTCTCTGATGTTACCCTGGAAACTGTAGTTGGTGAGAATTTCATAAGCCTCATCAGTTATTCCCTTAACTTTTTTGTCAAAGGAGATATTGTACTTGTCGATAAAATATGGCACCAGATACTTCAAGTCATCAATTCGTTCCCTTAGAAGAGGTGTGATGATGTTTATAACATTGATTCTGTAGTAAAGATCCTCCCTGAAGTTTCCAGCTTCCACTTCTTTTTTTAAGTTTCTGTTTGTAATGCAGATTATACGAATATCGACCTGGTGACTTGTGGCATCACCAATTGGTCTTACTTCCTTGTCCTGAAGGAACCTTAGGAGTTTTGACTGAAGCCTTAAATCCATCTCACCTATTTCATCAAGAATAAGCGTTCCCTTATCAGCCCTTCTAATTACTCCAATCTCATCCTTCTGAGCCCCAGTAAAAGCACCTTTCTTGTAACCAAAGAGCTCACTTTCCAAAAGCTCGCCAGGCATGGCAGCACAGTTTATTGCTACGTAGGGTTTGCCCGCCCTGTTGCTGGTACCATGAATCTTCTGTGCAATCAGTTCCTTGCCTGTTCCACTTTCACCTGTTATTAGAATAGTAGCATTGGTGTTCTTTACCCTATCAATAACCTCATTGATTTTTCTTATCCTGGGTGAGTTGCCAATAATGTCCTTTCTTATATGCCCCTGGAGATTGTTGATTTTATTCATCATATTCAGCTTTTCATCTGCTGTATGGAGCAGTAGTTTAAGCTGTTCATTATCAATTGGTTTTGTAATAAAGTAGTATGCACCGGATTTTATTGCCTTGATTGAATTTTCCAAGGTTGAGTATGCAGTCATAATTATTATTATTGCCTTTGATTCAATCTCCAGGAATTTCTTCATAAGATCTATTCCGTTGTCATCCTTTAGCCTTAAATCAAGGAGAACCAGGCTGATGCTTTCATCCTTGAAAGTATTTAAAGCGTCCTTTGAATTTTCACTTGTGAATACCTGAAAATCATTCTCTAGTAGAAATTTCAGCGACCTTAGTATTTTTGGTTCATCATCGACAACAAGCAGTTTATTCTTCAATTATCTCACCCCTCTTAACCCTCACTTTAATGCTCATCCCCAGATTTTCTCCATCACTTTCAGCAACAATGCTTCCACCATTGTCATCGATAATCTGCTTTACAACAAACATCCCCACACCATTGCCATATTCCTTTGTCGTGTAGAAAGGTTCAAATATATATTGAAGATTCTCATCTTTCATACCGTAACCATTGTCCTTAAAAGTAATCTCTACTTCTTCTCCATCCTCCATTGCGGATATCTCAATAACAGGCTCCTCCACATCCTTTACTGCATCATTACTGTTTAATAGGATGTTGATTATTATCTGCTTAAATTGAGATATATCAAATCTAAAATAAATCGACTTGTCGATATTGAGCTCAATCTTTATCTTATTGATTTGAAATTTAGCCAGCTTGATTGAGCTTACAATTTCTTCGTACAGGTTTATATTTGCAATAACCGGTCTTCGAGGTGATGCGTATTCCATGAACTCCTTGATTAGCCCATCTATTCTATCAATCTCAACAGGAATATCCTCAGATGCAGCAAGCATAAAATCACGATTATCCAGTTTGTCCCTAATCTGATTTGTATAAATCTTTATTGATGTAAGTGGATTTCTAATTTCATGAGCAATCGATGAAATTATCTGGTTCATAAATTGCAATTTGTCGTAGTGTCTTAATTCATACATCAGAGCTTTTTGTTCCTCAGTCTTTGCACTGACAACAGCCTTGAGCTTATCATTTGCACTCTTTATGATATAGATTAAGACAAACAAAGCCGCAATTAAACCCAATGTCATTTTCCACAGAAATTCATAATCTGTCTTGATGTTTCTTATAGGTGCCCCAAACCATTTTCTGTACAAGGAGTCATACATACCATTTTCCTGTATCTCATTTATTCCTTCGTTTAGCTTATCCATTAAAACGGTATTGTTCCTATGTACAGCAATTGAATACTTCTGTTCATTTATGGAATCCCCAACTATTTTGACAAGCTCAATTGAGTTCTTTTCCTTGCACAAGTAGTTGACCGTCAGGGTATTTCCAACTAAAGCATCCACTTCACCATTTAATAGGCTATCAAGAGCTTCCCCAAGGGTATCATATTCAATTATTTTTGCATTCTCGATTTCACTCATTTCTTCAAGTACAGTGTCCTCTTTATTAAGGGCTACCAGTTTTCCTGTCAGGTCATTTTCGCTCCTTATATCAGTATTCTCATCCAATACGAATATTGATTGCGAATTCATCAAAAGAGATTCAGAAAACAAAAATTTATTCCTTCTTTCATCAGACTCCTTCATACCTTGGATAATATCAGCTTTCCCCTGATGAACTGAAATATATGCATCCCCCCAGCTCATCGGGAGGAACTCAAATTCCATACCAGTTACAAGACTGATCGCTTTAAGAAGATCAACATTAAACCCTTTGAATTTACCGTCATCATCGACGTATTCATAAGGAGGAAAGTCACGATCACCAGCTACCTTGTAGACTTCAGCATCCGAGTAGGAAGGTTGAGTAAAAATTATTCCCATTACTATGCAAACCAACAATATTACTCTTTTCATAAGCAGCTCCTAACAACATAATCTATTCACAATATATCAATTCATTCATTTTTCAGAATCCGGTCCATAGTATTATATCGTTTTTATGCAGAATTGGAAATGTTTCCGCAACAAAAAAACAGGTAAGCCAAAAATTCAGCTTGCCTGTCTAATTCTAATTTTACTTACACATGTTTTTTCAAATTAATCTTCTTAAAATCCTCAACCTGCTGTTTGATCGCAACCTCAGTTGGAAGCCTTTCAATGCTTGATGCTCCAAAGAATCCGGATACTCCCTCTGTTCTTTCCAGAACATACTTTGCATCCTCAGGCATGGCAATTGGTCCACCATGACAAAGAACAATAACATCAGGATTAACTTCTTTACCTGCATCGCAAATTTCCTGTACCCTGACAACAGATTCGTCAAGGGTCAAAGAAGTCTGGGCACCAATTGATCCCTTGGTGGTAAGACCCATATGTGCAACAATTACATCAGCACCAGCTTTTGCCATCTTTCTGGCCTGCCCAGTATCAAATACATATGGAGTGGTAACAAGACCCAGTTTATGAGCCTTTCTAATCAGATCAACCTCAAGGTCATAGCCCATTCCGGTCTCTTCAAGGTTTTGTCGGAATACCCCGTCAATCAGTCCCACTGTAGGAAAGTTTTGAACTCCCGCAAAGCCCTGCGCTTTTAACTGCTCGAGGAATTTCTCCATAATCCTGAATGGATCCGTTCCACAAACTCCTGCAAGAACAGGAGTGTCACTTACAATCGGCAGCACTTCACTACCCATCTCAACAACAATCTGATTAGCATCTCCATATGGCATTAACCCTGCCAGAGATCCACGACCAGCCATTCTGTATCTTCCGGAGTTGTAAATAATAATCAAGTCAACTCCGCCTTTTTCAGCACTCTTGGCAGAGATTCCAGTTCCAGCTCCGGCCCCTATAATTGCCTTACCATTTTCAACCTGTTCCCTAAGTCTCTTAATTACCAGTTGTCTATCCATATCAATTATCGCCCCTCAATCAAATCTACTAATTTCATTGCAGCTGCCAAAGCAAACTCTTCATCATTAATATTATTGTCCATCTCAATAAGCTCAACCTTTGTTCTGTCAATATTCTTTCTTAACATATCAAACAACATCTGATCCTCAACTGGTCCAAAGAAAGGCTGGCCCTCGGCATCAATCATCGAAACACCTTTAAGTGGCAGCATCATGACCGTTGGTCCCTCAGCCATATTAAGCTTTTCTGCAATTATTTCACCAAGCTTCTTGTTTTCTTCAACAGTTGTTCTCATCAATGTAACTGTTGGGTTGTGCTTGTATAGATTCCTGTCCTTGTACTTCTCAGGAACTGTATCAATTGGTCCGTAGTTGACCATATCCAATGCTCCAACAGAAACCACCTGAGGAATCTTAGCCTTTCCAGCAGCTTCAAGTCTGTTAGGCCCGGCAGCAAGTACTCCACCAACCAACTCATCACACCACTCAGTTGTTGTGAGATCGAGTACACCTTTAAAGTATCCTTCTTCTATTAATCTTTCCATGGTTTTTCCACCGGTTCCTGTTGCGTGGAAAACCAAAACCTCATAGCCTTTATCCTCAAGATACTCCCTTGCCATATTCACACATGGTGTAGTAACGCCAAACATGGTGGCAGCAATAAGGGGTTTCTTATCCAGTACCTTCTCTTCATGCTCAAGACTTACCATCCCTGCAACAGCAAGGGCAGCATTAGTAAATATCCTGGTTGATATTGAGTTTAATCCGGATACATCAACAATTGAAGGAACCATCATAATATCACTGGTACCAACATATTGAGATACATTTCCAGAAGCTACAGTTGAAACCATAACCTTGGGTACTCCTACAGGAAGAGCTCTCATTCCAGGAGTAACAAGGGATGTACCACCAGTTCCCCCAAGAGAAATAATTCCATCAAACTTTCCTTCATCATACAGCCTTGGAATAGCCTTCTCCATTGCCTTTGACATCACTTCGGTTCCAAGGGACCTATCTTTTTTTGCTGCTATTTCAATTAAATTCTCACCGATATCAGCAGCAATATCAATGCTCTTGACATCAGTGTGAACCTCCGGTTTAAAGACACCACAGTTGATCGTCAGCGTATTCAGACCAACACCTTCAAGAACATCCTTAATAAAACCCAACTCCTCTGCCTTGCTATCATATGTACCTGCAACAGCAATGGTTTTCATCAGCATCATCTCCTCCATTATCACATTAATAAACAAAACTACTCATCATTACTCATATACCATACTTTAGGCATAATAAAACTTATTCTGGTATTAATCAATCTAATTTCAGATTATTATTGAATTTATCCGACCAGTAATTCGATTGTGAAATGTTGGAATACAAATATTGACATATGATTCCATAACTTATAGCTACAATATATCCTAAAATCGAGACGTTAAGGTTGAATATTTATACTTCCTAAGGGTATGTAATTGCTAGGCACTAATAAATCAAAGGAGGATTTAGATGGATATCAAATATAAAGTTATGACCGAAAAAAGCTACGAAGAATCATTGGAGGCAATTAAGAAAAGTCTTAAGGAAAGAGGCTTCGGGGTATTATGGGAGCTGGATTTCGAAGAAACACTTAAAAGCAAAGGATTGGATTATGAAGGTAACTTCAAGGTCCTAGAGGTATGCAATCCCAAGCAGGCTAAAGAAATCCTTGAAATAAACATTGAAGCAGGATTGTTGCTACCTTGCAAGATGGCAGTTTATGAGGATAAGGGATCAGTATTCATTGGCATGCTTAATCCCACGGAGCTTATAAAAGGTTTTGGTAGTAGCAAGTTGTCTGAGATTGCCTCAAATATTGAGAAGGAACTAATGGCAGCAATGGAGCAGGCAAAGTAAAATTCTTCTGAATTGACAAGTGAGTTTAGTGATACTCTCAATTATTAAATTGAATCAAGATTTATTAGGCTATCAGGTAACCAAAATTCTGATAGCCTTTTATCATGTTTAATAATAACTGGAGAATACTACCACCCAACTATTACAGCTCTTTTATTTCTGGTATCTGACAAGATCCTGAAAAACCCGCTGGCGGAACACCCAGAGCCTGTATCAACCTAGCCCAATAATTAACTTGAGCAGCTGTACTTGCGAGAATAACGATCTCGCGTTCATCAAAATTTTCCTTTAAAGATTTAATAAACTCTCCCGGAAAAGAAAGTGGTGATTTTGAAATCAACACTGCATACTCCAATGCTAATTTTTCTCTTTTTGTAAATGTATTGACTGTGGGTATTAGATTGCTGTTTTGAAGAGCAGATAATTCTTCAGGTGTTATCCCAGATTTTACATATTCAGAAGAATTCATATCTATGCAGAAAGGACAAGAAGCAGCAAAAGAAGCTTGCATACGAACGAGTTTTAGCATCCTCTCAGTTATTTTTTTGTCCTTATGAGCGACAAGTGACTCTAAAACAGCCGACCCGATAGCAGCTTTCGGATACCAAGACAATAGCTTCGGAATCTCAAGATCCATTCCGGTAATCTTCTTTGCTATCCAAATTCCCGGTCTTAAAAACATTGGGATTTTCTTTGGTGGATTTATAAACGCTGTCATTTTATGCTCCTTTCAAGGAATTTGATAGGAAAATCTAATAAAACTAGGAATCGTTTTATAGATTTATAGTTATGCTTATTATGAGTTTTTAAATACCCTGTATTAATTCATGCAAACATTCTAATCCATTTAGGAAGTACAATCTTTTTTTCTGAAGCTGTCGATTCTTATGCCCTGTGTTTCTTTGAATCATCCTCGGGTAAATTAATAATAAGTATGATTAGGAGATTTGAAAGGAGCGATTACGTTGAATTTCAAGAAAAAGTTTGTAAATACAAAGCTGCTGGCTATTATGATACTAGCCATGGCATTAAGTCCAATAAGCGTCTTTTCACAGAACCACACCCAATCCGTAGAATTGGAGATAGAATTCCATGATGTAACTGGTGAAGAATGGTTTATTGACTACGTATCAAAATTGGTTACACTGGATCTTATAGAAGGCTATCCAGACAAAACGTTCAGGCCTAATGGTCAGATAACTGTTGCAGAATTTATTAAAATAACGGTTGAATCCCTTAGCTACTATCAAGAGGGAACATCCGGAGTATGGTTTGATCCTTACGTTTCAAAAGCAATTGAGCTTGAACTGATTGAAGAAGATGAGTTTGAGAACTATAATCGTCCAATCACCCGTAAGGAAATGACAAAGATTATTGTTAAGGCATCAGGTGAAGAGCTTCAAAGTGGACAATTAAGCTTTGCAGATGCCGCTGAAATCAAAGCTGAATTTGCACCCTATATCTATACTGCGGTTGAACTTGGCATTATAGAGGGCTATCCTTCAGATAACACCTTCCGTGCAGATAGAACAAGCACAAGAGCAGAAGCCTCAAAACTGTTTGTTATTCTGGTTGAGGATATGATTCACACCGAAGACTTCAATGAATATGATGCATTAGCTTTGGATGCAGAGTTTCAAAATAGACTTTATCAAGAAACAGAAGGTGACAGCTGGGTTGTAAGTGATTATGACAACAAAGAAAATTTAATTGATTATATCTCTGAAATAGCAGATCGCGAGCTTGTAGTAACCTATGTAGATAATTACTATGAGTATATGGACGGAGAACTTGTACTACCTCCAAAGGATGGCATTACTACAATTATTGAAGATCGAGACTATCAATTGGAAATGGTTCATCCTAGAGAGTATCAGATGATACAGGAAACCACAACAGAGATGGTAGGACATTACACCATAACCATCACCTTCCGTTATGAAAATGATACTTGGATAATGCAAGACCGTGACCTTGAAGTTCACGAGATCGGATAGGAGAAGTAGTTAAGGTAATAATTGACACACTAAGTCAAAAGCACCGGCTAGCTATATTAGTTTATAGTTAGCCGGTGTTTTTCATGAATTAGCCTAAATAAAAACCTCTTTGTCAGATATAACCTCAACAAATATCTTAGCAACTTCGGGGTCAAATTGTGTTCCAGCACATTTCACTATCTCCTCAATTGCTGCTTCATATGTCATTGCTTTTCGGTAAACCCGATCTTCAGTCATTGCATCATATGCATCAACAACCGCTATTATCCTCGAAATCAATGGTATCTCAGTACCTTTGAGGTTACGGGGATAACCGTTTCCGTCCCATCGCTCATGATGACATAGTATATAATTTGCGATTGGGGCAAGATTAGGTGAAGACATTGCAATTCTGTATCCAATCTCAGGATGCTTTTTCATTTGAACCCACTCATCATGATTCAGATTACCAGGCTTCTTCACAATACGCTCAGGAATTCCCACTTTCCCGATGTCATGAAGTGTTGCCAATAATTCAATCTGATCAAGCTCTATCTGTGACAAGTTGAATACAATGCCAACTTTTCTAGATAATTGAGCGATTCTCTCTGCATGTAATTCGGTCTCATTACTTTTTTCTAGCATAGTAGCTTTTATCGCTGAAATGATACCACTGTATGAGCTGTTCTTTTCTAATAGCTTGCGCTGATTCATATAATCTTCCGCTCTTATAGAAACCTCTGCAAAATCAGTTTTTACATTATCTTTCGTAGCAGTACCTAATGACAGGTTGATATGATATGCTTCGTTAACAGTATTTAAGTTGTATTGTTCACAGGCAGCATGAATGCTCTCCAACTGTTTCATTGCTGATTCAATGTTGGTTTTTGGTAAAATAATCTTGAACTCATCTCCACCGATTCTGAAAAGAATATCTCCTTGTCTGCAACAACGACTTAAGAGTTTTGCCGCTTCAATGATGATTTTATCTCCTTCGGAGTCACCAAAGGAGTCGTTGATGAGTTTCAGGCCGTTGATATCTGCAACAATAATAGATAACGGCAGTTCACTCTCAATATCGACACGCTTTAGTTCGGCTTCATAGAACTTACGGTTATATAAACCAGTCAGATGATCATGATTAATCAGGTAAATCAGGTTCGCTTCTGCATCCTTCTTTTCTGTTATATCATTGCAGAAACCAAGATATCTGTTTTCCGATAGCTTCACAGAATTTACACTCCACCACCGTAGTGATCCATTTTTATGAATGTATTTAAACTCTCCATTCATATGACCTAAACTTTCCAATTTTTCGAAATGTTGCAATGCTGATTCCATAAATTCCTCAGCTGTAATGTCTTGTAAGGACATTTTTAATAATTCTTCTCTACTGTACCCTGTTATGGATGATGCACTAATATTCGCTTCAACATACTGTCCGTTTTCATCTGTTACAAAAACTCCATAGGGAGCATTCTCAATGTAACTTGTGTGTTTCTCTTCGTTTTCTTTCAAAGCATGCTCCGCAACTATACGATCAGTTATGTCAATTCCAAGATAACCAAATAATTCTGTGTTTTGATCCGGAACATGAATCGGAAATACTCGGCTTTCAAAATATCGTTTGTTTCCATCAAACTCAAAAACATCAATATTTTCAAGAAACTGGCCGTCATCTGACGACTGTGACAACACATATAATGCCTTTTTAGCCATATCAGGAGGTGCAACTTGAGCTACTTCTTTCATGTAGATTTCTTCTTTTGGCAACCCCATAATTTTTTCCGCTACAGCAGAAACTTCTACAAATCTTCCATGTTCGTCAATAATCACGATTGGGCTTGGGCTGTTGTCAAGCAGGCCCTTAAGTCTTGACAGGCTTTCCATTTCCCTTTCCTTAGCCTCTATTTGTTCTGTGATATCAGAAAAGGTTACAGCAAATTGATTTGATGACGACGGGTAGGCACTGACCTTGAAGTGCTTTTTTAGGGCAATTGCAAAATTGGTAAACACTACGGGTTTCCCTGTTAAAACAACTCTTCCGAATGTTTCTATCCAGAATGGTTCGGTATCTGGTAAAACCTCCATAACCGTCCTGCCAACAATATCCTCTTGCTTAAGACCGGTCATTCGTTCAAACGCAGGGTTTATTGCAAGAAATCTATAATCTATTGGCATCCCCTCTTCATCACAAATAATCTCATGCAATGCAAAACCGTCTACCATTTCACGGAACAACAACTGATAGTCTTTATTGGCTTTGCGTTCAGCAGCTTGCGTACTCCTAAGATCCTGTTGTCGCATAAGCAGCAGACTGAGCAGGACAGATGCAATCGGATAAATTACCATTATTGGTAAAGCAATTTCACGAATGGTGTTCAAATCTTCAGGGGAGGGAAGCAAGAGCATAAAGGCAAGCATGGCGACATGAACGATTCCACTCATGGCGTAGACACTTAACCAGCGCCACTTGGTCTCCTTCGGATACAGCCACTGCCGCCAAGCCAAACCAATAATTGCACTGGTCATTATGACTGCGAGTCCGGTCATTGTTCCGACTCCACCGATACCCACTCTAATAAAGGAAGCCACCGCCACTGTGATTATTGTCGGAATTAGGCCAAAAAACAGGCCCGTCACACTAATAAGGATTGACCTAGTGTCGAATACTATACCTGGTTGAAGAATTAAAGGCATATTCATAATTGCTGTACATATCAAGGCAATCAGAAGCCCATCGAAAATTGGTTTAATACGACGATATCTGGATGGAATAAAATACGTAACCTCGTAAATTACTGATAAAACCAACAGTAAGGCAGCATTGCTATACATGGCAACAAAAATAGTCCGATCCATCACATCTCCTCCTTCCAAATAAGGCTTCAATTCTATTTCAATTACAGTAAAAAATTCAATATCACTTATTTAAACTAATTTCATTCACTTATTAATATTTGTAGATATGTTTCTCAAATGTAAGCTTTTCCATAATCAACCCCTACTACAGGTCTGCCTCATTGTTGTATCCTCGATCTTCCCAATAGCCTCGATAATCGGAGTCATCTGAGAGTTCAATTTCTGATACCCAACGTGCCCATTTGTATCCAAGCTTATTCTCCGCCACCACAATAAAAGGGTACCCCATCTCAGGGGGTAACTCCAAGCCATTAGCAGAATAAGCCAATATGAGTTGGTTATCAATGATATCTTCCAGAGGAAGTGATGTTGTATAACCATCTACAGCATGAAAAATAACCGTGTTTGCTTGTGGGTTTATTCCTGCAAGATCCATTATATCTTTTAACAGCACACCTTTCCAAAGTATGGTGGCATCCCATCCTTCAACACAATACAAAGTGATTTTTCTTTCGTGTGCGTCCAATGCAAGGACATCGTTGTATTCTAAATCTAAAGATTTATCTACAAGGCCTGTTAGCTTTAGTTTATATTCATCAATGCTAACAGTTTGAACTCCTTGAATGGAATTGTCCCTTGGTCCAATGGTTGGATCAAGTCTTGCTCCTTCATATTCCCTGACCTCGTTTTCTCTGTAACGACTTAAAGTTGCACTTGTTACAGCATCTAATGTCGGTTCGGTTGTTTTATCACTACAACCAACTATCATAAACAAAACCAAAACTAATAAAATAATAGGAATTATGATTTTTTTCATTTTTTTCACTCCCTATAGACTAATACTTTCATTTAACTAGCAAACTCACAATACTCTAGCATAAAGAATTGCGAATGCTCGTTTAAGTGTTTCTGTTTATTTCAAACTGATAAACTAATCCAGGTTGGTACTGGTAATTGTATTTTTGATTGCCAAAAGTTGCATTTGAGCTATTGCCAAAAACACTCATTCAATTATACCATCTAATAACATTTAATAACATTTTTTTATACTTTTATTCAAATAGAGTTTATATAGAACCCTTATACCCAAAAAACATTAAAAGTCCTTGAAATAAAGGGATTCTCAATAAATAGTTATTATCAACAAATCAAACTATATGGCATTATTCTTCTTTAAAAAATCTTCCAAGGGAACAATTACTTGCTCATATACTCCATATGCGATTACCTTGTCTTGGTGAAAGGCTTTGAAATTATAAGTAAATTTTCTACCTTCAATTTTACTAACTTCTGATACGATTTCTATACTACCACCTACAGGAGTTGCTCCTACATGATGAAGTTCAACATAAGTTCCTACTGGTCTATAACCTACTGACAGGCGATTATATACACCAGTAGAAGATCCTTGTTCTACATATCTAAGCAAGGCAGGTGTAGATAATACACGTACCCCTGTATTCCCTTGAAAATCAGCAGTATCAGGCACTTCAACTTTGTATTTAGATTTAAAAACTTCACCTATATTCAACAATTTGTTAAAATCCATAAAAACCTCCAATAATATATTATCGTTTTGTAATCTTAAATGAAAATTGAGCAAATTACATAATTGATCTTAAAACTGAAATCAAAAAAATTCTAGCAATTCATCTCCCACCTACGAGAAAAGAGTATTATTGCTAGAGATGATAAACTTATTTTATTTAATTACTATTTCAACAAAAACTTTTACTATATCTAAATCGAATTGAGTATTTGAACATCTTTCTAATTCTTTTATTGCTTCTTCTTTCGTGTTGTTTCTTTTTTTATAGGGTCGTAAAGATACCATAGCATCGTAAGCATCTGCAATACTAATGATTTTGGATTCTAAAGGTATTTTATTTCCTTCTAATCCTTTTGGATATCCGCTTCCATCAATCTTTTCATGGTGGTAAAGTACAGTTTTAGCTATATCTTCATATTCAATAGAAGATTTTAGTATTCTATAACCAATCTCAGGATGTTTTTTTACTTCCAAGTATTCTTCTTCTGTAAGGGCACCTGCTTTTTCTATTATTGAATAATCAATAGCTATTTTCCCAATATCATGAAGCAGTCCCGCTGTTTTTAGTAAACTCAATCTATCATCTTTTAATCCAATTGCTTTGCCAAGCTCATAAGAAAGCTCACTAACTCTCTTTGAGTGTTCTTCTTCTCTTGGATGCTTTTCATGTAATGTAGAAAGCATAGTAAGTATTACTTCTCTTCTTTTACTCTGCTCAGAAAATATTTTATTTGTATACATTCTGCTCTCTGCTTTTTTCATTACATCCGATATGATTTCTTTTGATTCTATTTTAGTATTAAATCCTATAGCTAGAGAAAAAGGAATACCTTCTTCTGATTCTTCTTCGATATTCTCTTTAATCCTTTCTATGATTTTAGACACTAGATTTTCCCCGCATTTTGGAAGGATCACTGAGAATTCATCTCCTCCTACCCGTGACGCTATTCCATCAGCTCTTAGACTATTTTTTATAGCCTGTGCAGATTTAATTAAAACTTCATCCCCTTTATTATGACCAAAAGCATCATTTATAAGTATTAATCCATTAACATCAATAACTATAATTGAAAGTGGCAAATTTCTATCTACATCAAGTCTTTCTAATTCTTCTTCAAAAAATCTTCTGTTATAAAGTCCTGTAAGATGATCATGAAGATTCAAATATTCTATTTCTTTCTGTTTTTCTTTTTTTTCTGTGAAATCTCTAAGCACTATAACTACACCAGTTATAGTACCATTCCTATCTTTGATAAGAGATGCACTATCTTCTATAGGAATTTCTGTACCATCTTTTGCTATAAGTATTGTATGATTTTCCATTTCAACAGTTTTTCCTATTGCCAGTGCTTTTTTTGCTGGATTTTCACAATATTCCCTTGTATGTTCATTAATTATATTTAAAACTCTTTCCAGTGGTTCATTATATGCTTCTTCTTGAGACCACCCCGTAAGTTTTTCAGCAACATTGTTCATTAAACTAATTCTACCATCTTTATCAGTGGAAATAATTGCATCTCCAACTGATAGTAAAGTTGTCTTAAATTGTTCTCTCTCTTTATATATCTCTGCTTCCATTTCTTTTTGTTGAGTTATTATATCAGTATATATAATAATCCCGCCTATTTCCCCATCTTTATCATACCAAGGTCTTGATTCCCATCTAGTCCAATCTATACCACCATCTTCTCTGTAGTAAGGATCTTCTTCTTTGCTTACAATTTCGCCCTTTAAAGACCGTTTATGTACATCTCTCCATTCTTGAGGCAAGTCTGGAAAAATTTCATAATGATGCTTGCCTATAATATCATTTTCTTCAATGTTATAACTTTTCAAATATTTTTCGCTTACATATATATAATTTAGGTCCTTATCGTGTACTGCTACACCACTTGGATTATGCTCCAAAATATATTTTATAAGGTTATTTAAATTAATCAAGTCCTGCTCAGCTTCTTTTCTATCTGTTATATCGTTAGATATAGACCCAAAAAGCACAACTTCATTATCTTTTTCTTCTATGGGAAATACTCTACTTTCATATATCATTTCTTCATTATCTACTTGATAAATTTCTTCTTTGTATATAGATTTTTTTGTTTTGTTAATAATTGCTAATGTGTTCATAAACTCTTCCGTTTTTTCGGGCACTACTTCTTTAAAATTCTTACCTATAAGTTCTTCTTTTTTTATGCCTATAAAGTCTGCTGCAGAGTCAGAGGCATCTATATAATTTCCTCTATTATCAACTATAGTAATAATGCTGACACTGTTTTTAAGCAGAGATTGAAATCTTTCAATAGATTCTAAACTCTTTTGTTCAAAACTTTTCTTATCTATAAACAACCCTACCTGGGATGCAAAAAGCTTAAGCATTTCATTGTCATTTTTATTTTGATTTTCAGAAAATATCAAAGTAAAGTTTCCCATGGTTTTTTCATCTTTTGTTATCCTAACTGTTAGGATACTGTCTATTTTAAATGCTTTCTCTATTATTGATATAGCTGCATTTGGCAATGCATTACCCACTAATTCTTTTAGAGATTCGACTTTGGTAACTATTGATTTTTCAAACTTCTCATTTCTATCTTCTTCATACTTGAATTTCTTGCCTATTATATTGTATCCGATTACATCCATTACTCTAGCAATATTCTTTGTATTTCCTTCAAAACCAACAAGGGTAAAGTCTTTTCCATTTTCGTCAAAAATATTAAACATTACATATTCAGCACCTGAAAATTCTTTCATTTGTTCAGAGATTTTTTGATAATCTACCTTGTTATCCTTGTTTTCAATATATCCTCTAGCATGTAAATGACATAATAAAAGTTGACCACTTCAGTGCCAATTGACAGTGAAAAAGTTTACCACCTTGAAATATATTCCTGTAAGATTAAATTAACAAATTTTCTTACAAGGAGATGAAAGGTGTGATTATTGAAGTGGATCTATACTCAAAGATTCGGCTCCTCTATTCTGAAGGCGAATCCATTCGATCAATTGCAACAAGGCTTGGCGTATCACGCCAGACCGTTAAGAAGTACTGCGAAGGTAATACTCATCCTGATGTCAGAAAATCATACACAAGAAAGTCTGATATCATCACAGATGATGTTAAGGCATTTATCCTTGATTGCTTTCTACACGATGAGAAAGAAAAAATACCCAAGCAAAACCATTCAGCTAAACGCATATATGACAGACTTGTCAAAGAAGAGGATTTCACCGGATCATATTCTGCCGTTCGCGAGGCTGTGAGGCAACTCAAGTCAGAGCACATGGTCCCAAAACAAGCCGATGTTCCTCTGGAATATGACCCTGGCGATGCCATCCAGATTGACTGGGGTGAGTCTACAGTGTACATCAAAGACCAAAAGACCAAGATCAACTTCTTTTGTGGAAGACTTTGCAACTCCTGTGACATATTTGTTCAGGCATATTATTCTCAAAACCGTGAAAGCTTCCTTGAAGCACAGCAGACAATGTTTGACTACTTCAGAGGAGTTCCTAAACGTGTAATATTTGATAATGCCAAGGTAGCTGTTCGCGAAGGGTTTGGACTCCACGCAAAAGCAACTGAAGGCTATATGTCTTTTGCAGCTCACTATGCTTTTAAAACAGACTTTTGCAATATTGCCAGTGGCAATGAAAAAGGCTTGGTTGAAAATCTTGTTGGTTATGCAAGAAGAAACTTTATGGTTCCAATACCTAGAGTATCTAGCCTTAGTGAACTCAACCAAAAGCTCCTTAAAGATTGTTTGAATTATCGCAACACCCATAAGGTGGAATCCCGGTCATCAACTGTTAAAGAGGCTTATGAGCAAGAACTGTACTTCCTAAGACAGATCCCTTCATATCGTTTTGATACAAGTCGCACCACAACACCTATAGTCGGAGACTACTCAACTGTTCGCTTTGAAAAAAACAATTACTCAGTTCCTGTTAAATACTTGAGAAAGACTGTAACAGTCAAAGGTTACGCCAATGAAGTTTGTATACACCAAGACGGAGCAATTATTGCCTCATTTGACCGCTTGTACGGATCAGGG
Source organism: Soehngenia sp. (assembly GCA_024637045.1). Classification (GTDB taxonomy): domain Bacteria; phylum Bacillota; class Clostridia; order Tissierellales; family Tissierellaceae; genus Gudongella. The sequence goes on along the minus strand of JAGXFX010000003.1, from coordinate 41,219 downwards.
AAGACCTCCTATCGTCTTGAGCACTACATAGACCTGCTTGAAAGAAAACCCCGCTCTGTATTTCAGGCTAAGCCAGTCAGAGCCAATGTGACAAAGGAACTACTCGACTGGGGACATCTTCTTCCTGGTGGGAATACCGAGATGGTTAAACTACTACGGCTTTGCGTAGATTCTGGAGAGGAAAGAATCCTTTCCATCAGGGACCAGCTCCCTAGAAACGTAATCCCCACAGTGGATATGATTCGAAGCTTTCTTCATGAAGTACCAGAATCAAATGTGCTCTACATTAAAAATGACATTCCAGTAACTGCAATTGATCTACGTAAATACGATGAGAAATGCGGGGTGTCAAAATGACAGATAACCTGAAATCTCAAACCATTGAGCTTTACTCAAAGCAGCTTAGAACACCTATGTTTAATCAATACATGGATGTCATCAGACAGCTGGATGCTGATCAAAGCTACGATGATTTCCTTATTGCACTAATGAAAATTGAACTGGACTCAAGGCATGACAGCACACGCAGAAGAAAAATCAAAGCTGCCGGATTTCCTTACCTCAAGACTATTGAAGAACTGGATATTTCAAAGTTCGAACATATGGACAAAGCATATATACATGAACTTGCATCATGTGACTTCGTTGCCAACAGAAAAAATATTGTTATGATTGGCAATCCAGGAACAGGAAAGACTCATCTGTCCATAGCTCTGGGAATCAAAGCTTGTATGCAAGGTATGAATGTCAAATTCTTCACTGCCGCCAATCTATCCAATCAACTGATAGAGTCTCAGGACAATCACAAGCTTATCCGTCTGGAGAAACAAATAGCAAAGGCAGACTTATTAATCATAGATGAACTGAGTTATCTTACATTCAACAGGCACCAATCAGAATTATTATTCAAAGTGGTAGCTGATCGTGCCGAAAGAAGAAGCGTAATTGTATCGACCAATCTAAGCTTTTCAGACTGGACTTCAATGTTTGAGAATCATACCATGGTAACTGCATTAATCGACCGATTAACCTTTCGGTCCCATGTACTCAACATGAACTCAGATAACCCTTACAGAGCAGAACATGCAGCAAAGACTTCTGACTAAGATTAAAGATATTTCCATTTAGGGGATGCTGCTACCTATTAGTATTCCCTTTCTTAGAAACAAAGTGGTAAACAAATTCAGTGTCAACTGGTAAACTTTTTGAGTGTCACAAGTGGTAAACTAATTGAATGTCAAAAGCCCTGTTATTGGTAAACTAATTCACCGTCATGGCGGTAAAGAAATTCAATGTCAGGTGGTAAACTTTTTCATTGACATTCACATCTAGCAAATTCATTCAATTTTAACATTTGAATTTCTTTATAATTATTATCCAAATTAACCTCCTAAGATGAACTACTACTAAAGTAGTTTAATTTTTTTCATCATCTCAACAAATTCTTCCACCAGTTCAGGATCAAACTGACTTCCAACACGTTTTTCTATTTCTTCTAATGCTGCTTCTTTACTTGTTTTGTTTTTAAACCCTTTAGCATTCACTAGTAAATCATAATTTTCAACAATAGTAAATATCCTTGCCAATAATGGTATACTATTACCTTTGAGTCCCTGAGGATAGCCTTCACCATCCCACATTTCATGATGAGAAAGAATTTCATCTGCAATACTTGACAATTCAGGAATAGAATGAGAAATACGATATCCGTATTCTGTATGACTTCTTAATTTATCTATTTCCTGATTTGTCAATTCACTTATATCATTCAAACTCTCATGCTTCACAATTATATTACCTATATCATGAGATTCTGCAAGTAGTTTTAAATTTTCTTTCTGATCATTACTCAATTTGAGTCTATCTGCAAATAGTAGTGCAAGTTTTTTCACATTTTCAATATGATCTTTACTTTCATCATTTTCTTTTCTTAGTTTCTTATAAATACTGGATATAATTTGTTGTTTAGCTTTCTTACTTTCAGAAGTTTTGTTTTGATACATTTTGTCATCTGCAGCTTTAAATATCTCATTAATATTTTGTTTAATATTGTTTTTAGTAAAAACACCAAGAGAAATGCTTATTATACCCTCACCAGCAAACTCAGAACAACTCTGATTAATCCTTCGAGATACTACTTTACCACTTTCTTCGTTTGTTTTCGGGAGTAGAATTGCAAACTCATCTCCACCAATTCGGGCTAATATATCTTCATCCCTCAGGCTGTTTTTCATTATTTCCGCGGTATTTTTAATCAGCTCATCCCCTTGTTCATGACCAAAAACATCATTTACTAATTTCAAACCATTAATATCTCCCATAATAATAGTTAAGGGAAGCTGTCGTTCGGTATCTAATCTCTTAATTTCCTCCATAAAAAAGTCTCGATTATATAATCCTGTCATTTGATCATGAAACCTTAAATATTTGATTTCTTTCTCTGACTCTTTCTCTTTTGTTACATCAATGATTATTAGTAATCTTAAACTAATGTTTTGATATACTATATTTGAAAAACGAATATCCACCCACTTTTCATGCTTATTGATATCTAACTTGATAGTTAGTTTTTCTGCATCCATGATTTCATGTTTTGATAGATGATTTATAAATTGACTGTTTCTTATAATATCAGTTATTTCATGTTCTAAAACATCTTCTTTTTTCTCATCGAGTATATTCAAAAATGCTTGGTTTACATACTTTATCTTTTCATTTTCGAATAGTATGCAAATACCGGTAGGGTTTTTATCAGTTAAATCCTGATATACTTGAGTTGATATAAATAATTTTCTTACATTCAACAGATTCTGAATCCGTGAATTTAGAATTCTCTGTTGAATTGGAGTCTGAATGATTTCATCTATTGTATCTATATATTTTTCGGGTATTTTATCGGAGGAGACTCGGGTAATTAAAATAATTGGCAAGTAATTACAAGCATTTGATTGTTTTATACTCATTATTCGGTCTTTATACTTTGCAAACCCGGGTTCATCTGCTATTATCATATCGGCTTTTTCAAATTCATCTTGGTTAGTTATAACTTCATATTTTTCAGCTAAATAATCTCTTAAAATCTTACGATTTTCTTCATGCATAACCAAGAGTTTAACCTTGCTTTTCTCAATTAGATTCAGTTGATAACCTAGATTATTGGTATCCATTATTTCTTCCCAGAACTTTCATCTAAAAGTTCAGGATTGCCAGTTAGAATTCCTCTCATATTATCTAAAGACTCTCCTACATTTATCCCTTCCGATGTTATTCTATATCTACGCATGGTATTTTCAAAACCACTCATCCTCTTTTTTAAGACACCAATTGCTTTTTCCAACTTACCATGCATTTCTAAGTAACGTAAAAATATTATATTGTCTGCTAAATAGCTAGTGTCTGTAGAAGTGATTATAAACTCCCCAGTAATATTTTTTATCTCATTTGTCATTAATACAGTAACCCCTTGTGATTTTAAATAATCGCATAAAGAATGAAGCCCTCTTACCATGTTCACTTCTCCCTGAGTGCTGTTAAACGATAAAAAATAGCTTGAAATAGAATCTATTAAAACTATGGAAGCACCCTGATTTTCAACATCATTTCTGACTACACATGAAAACTCATCAGGAGTATATTCGAAGGGACTAATCTTTTTAACTAAAAGTCTATTGTTTTCAACCATTTCTTCCAAATGTATATTGATTGCCATACTCCTAGCAATTAAGGTTTTACGACTTTCTTCAAAGGTATATATTATTGACTTTTTACCTTTTTCAGCACTATTTTTAATAAATTGAGTTCCTAATGTGGTTTTGCCAACACCACTTGGACCAGTTATCATCGTAGTCGTTCCTTCCTCTATACCTCCTGAAAGCATTTTGTCTATTTCAATAATACCAGATGTAATTTTATTCTTACTGGGAGTTATGTCATAATCTGACACTTTCAATTTTGGATAAACTTCAAGCCCATTATCTTTAAATTTCATCGTATGTTTCCCTTTATTAAAACCAGAACCTCTGTATTTGCTTATTTCCAGAGTGTTTTCCATATTTTCATAATTTAAATGGATTATCCCATCGACCATGAATTGTAAATCATCATCATTTATGGATGTGCCTACCTCTGAAGTCAATAAAATTGTGGAATCATATTCTTTTAAGAATTGGACAAATGATAATACCTGCTTTCTAAACTTGAAATCATCTGAAGAAAGATATTTTAGTTGAGTAAAACCATCAAAGAATATTCGATCTGGATTGGTATTCTTTACTGTATTAATTAATTTCTCAATTATTGGTTCTTCTTCAATCTCAGAAGAAGAAAAAAGATCGTAATCCTTATTATTGGTAAAAAAAATCCGATTTAGGACTTAAATCTAAAAAAGTTATATCATCCATAGGAAAACCAAATATTTTCCCATTTTGTTTTATCTTTTCTACATCTTCAGTCATACTGACAAAAAGCAACTTCTCATTGTTTTTTAAACCCTCTACTAAAAAATGAATCCCTAAAGTGGTTTTGCCTGTACCTGGTCCACCTCTAACCAAATAAAATCGTGAAGGAATTAATCCACCTTTTAGTATTTCATCAAAGCCTGCAATCCCTGATTTTAATAAGTCTTTTTTCAAATTTATACCTCCCAAAGATTACTCTGTTATTATTATTCCTTATAAATAATAATGGTTCTTCTTTTAAGCAATTAATAGAATTCGACAACTACATCATTGTATCCATTGGTCGCTAAAAAGGAAGTCAACAATTGACGTATTCTATTGTCTGCTTCTTCCAAAAATCCTTGGCTGATTTTTTCGTCTTCCAGCTGCCTTTTATCTGCATTTATTTCATCGAAAATTATTTGTGTAGGATAATCTGAAAATATGTTGCCTTTGACATCTTCCACTTTCGCTGTATCAGTCTCTACAACATTATCGAGAATTTTTGATTTTGGGACTCTTATAAACATTTCTTCAGACTGCTCATTATAAGTCATTTGAATTTTTGATAGATCTGTTCCTGCTTTTAGATATCCAGAATACTCGATTAACCTTATTGCTTCTCCGTAGTTGATATCAGTAACGCCTAATGATAGGGTCCTTTCTGTACGGCTTACAATGACGTTACTATACTCATACCTTAGTGTTGTCCATTCTGACAACTCGACTAATCTATCCTGTATTAGTGATGTTTCTGAAGTGATATTGGTTCTAGTTTGAAATAGAGTATCATTACTCATCACAAGAACTCCAAAAGTTACAACAGTAAGTATTAAAAAAATTAAAATTATTGTCCTTAGTTTTTTCATTGTTAAAATCTCCTCACATGCTTTTTATCTAACCTAATTCAATGATTCTTTCTTTTAATCAATCGTTAAGACTCACTATATCATCAACCAAATTTATACACAACAAAAACCAAACCTTATCGCCTATAAACACTGGCACCAAAAATCCCTGGAGTCTTAAACTTCCAGGGATCAGTTCATGGATCTTGAATTAATGAGTAGTCATTTTGTTCTGTTACACTTCCGGCTAGAAGCATGAAATGTTTTTATTCGATGTTGTTTTTTACAACAATTAAGCAACATTAAATCTTTTGTTGCATATATAAAGTGTTCGGATAAAAACCTAGCTTTTTATAAAAACTTATAGTAATCTCATTTTCATGAGACACTGTAACTCCAATAACTTTACATTTTTTCCCTTTCAACCATTCGAGATGTTCAACCACTAATTTTTTCCCAACTCCAATCCTTCTATATGATTTATCTACATGAACTGATGCAATTTCGCCATTATCATCAATTATAGTTGATATACAGTAACCTATGTATTCATCATTTACCGTAGCAACAGATATTTTGATCTTATCTTCCTGGAATTTTTCAAAATCATTAACCTTATCATCAAAAGAAATATAACGATATAAGTCACCGAAAAATATAGAATTGTTCTCATGATATTGCCGATTCTTTTCCCACAAATTTTTAATTGCTCCAATTCTATCGAATGAAACATCAAATATTTCAACCATTATCAAATCTCCTTTTCATAATTATAATTGCTTATATCTTCTAATTAACAAAAATGCTCTCCAATTATATACACGGGAGAGCATTCCTGATTAGACCCAATTAAGTCAATTAGGGGGATGAAAAACTATTTAAGAAACACCAATGACAGCCACGGAACATATGTGATTATTGCAAGACCTACTAGTGCAATGATAAAGAAAGGGATTATATGTTTAAACATACTCTCCAATTTTACTTTTGCCACTGCTGCACCAACAAACAAATTGCATCCATATGGAGGAGTGCATAATCCTATTGCAAGGTTTACAGCCATAACTACACCGAAATGAACAGGGTTAATCTCAAGGGCTCTAACTGTAGGCATTAGCATTGGTGCCATAACAATAATTGCTGGGACTGTATCTAAAAATAATCCAACTGCCAATAATATTAGATTAACAAACATTAGTACTATCATTGGATTGGTTGATACATTCGTAAGGAACTCAGTAATCATTTGTGGAATCCTTTCATAAGTCATGAAAGTTGAAAATACAGTAGAATAGCCAAGCAAGAAAGATGTTATTCCATTTAGAACTGCTGTTGCCAGAAAAACATCTTTTAACCCAGCAAATGAAAGATCCTTGTATACAAATAAGCTTATTATCATCGAATAAACTACTGAAATGCAAGCTGCTTCAGTAGGTGTAAATACACCAGAGTATATGCCGCCTAGTATAATTACAGGTGATAGCAGGGCCCAGAAACCTTCTTTCAAACTTTTCCAAATTTCCATTAGCCTAAATTTCAGGGCAACCGTTATTGGAACTATTTCATCTGGCTCACTTATTTTTTTTGGCTTTAAATCCATGCCTTTTATCGTACATATCGCAATATTCGCACCAACAAACATAACTCCCAAAAGGATACCCGGCAATATTCCTGCCAAGAATAATTGCGATATTGATACACCAGTTGTAGCTCCATAAAGAACAAATGACAAACTCGGGGGTATGATAGGTCCTACTATCCCACCGAAGCTAACAACTGTTGCAGCATAGGATGGATCATAACCTCTCTTTTTCATTTCTGGGATCATCATTCCACCAATCGCAGATGTAGTTGCCATGCCCGAACCTGATAATGCTCCGAAAAACATGCAAGCTATAAGCGTAACGCTTGCAATAGCACCATTAACAAAGCTTATTAACGTGGAAGCAAAGTTAACAATTTTCCTTGCTATACCTCCAGTAGACATTATCAATCCTGCCAACATAAAAAAAGGTATCGCCATAACAGTAAATGAGAAGATACCACTATAAGCGTATTGAGCATTTATTGCCATGTTTAAATCTGAAAATGCAAGCATAGATACCATAGTAGCACCGCCTATTGCAAATCCAACTGGAACTCCCAGTAAGAGTAACATAAACAAGAGAATAAACAATACAGGAACTGCCATTACACTTCCCCCCCTTCAAGCGAGGATCCAGAATTTCTTATATTTTTAATTATCTCAATTAGAAATATTGTTGCCCTAAGAATAAATAGCCCACAACCGACTACTAAGGATAAATAGCCCCACGAAGTGCTTATTTTTATCCCAGCGTATGGTACTTTCCACTGTATTCCAATCATTATAATTCCGTAATAAAGGGTCACTCCACAAATTGCTATAAGTATTATTTCTGTAAATGCTTCAGACATTAATCTCAACTTTTCGGGTAGCTTATCCACTAACATAGTTATTTTTATATGTTCTTTTCTTCTATGACCAATGCTTATTCCTAACCATGATAACCAAACAAATAGAAATTTACCTAATTCCTCAGACCATGAAGATGAATTGTTAAATACAAATCTCATAACAACCTGAAGAAAAATCGCTCCTACCATAGCCATAAACATTAATATCAAAGCTGTATCTTCTACTCTATCCAAAATTTTTAGTATTTTTTTCATACTTAATCATTACTTTATATGAGAAAGTAACGGACTTCCTCCTTTCATATGACTTGGTCATAATTATTATTTAGTAAATAGGTTTTAAAATTAAGCCAACGAGTTGAGCAAATCTTCGTTGGCTCATTTTCTCATCTTAAACTATACCTCGTTCAATTATCGTAAAACCTATCTTTATGGACGAGTATCCAACCATCTATCAACCATTTCATCTCCGACAAGCTCTCTTTGATATTCATATACAGACTGTACTGAATCTTGGAATGCCTTTACCTCAGCATCAGTTAATTCATATACTTCGGCACCTTCATTCTTAAATCTTTCTATATAATCTTGCTCTTTTGCAAATTCTTCCGCTCTCTGGTTCTTGGCAACTTCCTTAACTCCAGCTTCTAGAACTTCTCTGTCAGCAGGGTCAAGTGACTCAATCCAATCTCTCGAAGTAATGATTGGAAATGGTGAGCTAGCATGATTTGTTAATGTAACATAAGGAGCAATTTCATGAAGATTAAAATCGTTGAATACCCCTAGTGAATGATCAAGTGCATTTATTTGTCCTTGTGATAGTGATGTAACAACTTCACCCCAAGCCATCGGAGTAGGATTTGCTCCCATTGCATCCCATATCTTGATATTCAAATCATTCTGTGCAATTCTTATTTTCTGACCTTTAAAATCTTCCGATGTATGATATATTTTATCCCTGCTTATTACTTGTCTCATTCCATTGTAATACATGTCAATACAGTAATAGCCTGCCTCTTCAAGTGTCTCATTAAAGAGTTCTAGACCTCCGTTTTCAAATGTACCCTTTTCCCAATCATTAAAAGATGGATATAAATAGGGAAGATCGATGCTAGTTGAAGCAGGTCCTGCTGCTGCTGTAAGTACTGATGAAAGGTCAAACATCATTGTAACAGTACCAAGTTTAATTCCTGATACTAAATCCGGAGTATCCCCAAGTTGTCCATCTGAGTATACTTCGACCTGGAATCTTCCTGGTGCGTTTTCCTCAAGGTATTCGCCTAAAGCTTCACTCCAAATGTGTGTGGATCTTTGAGAAGAATCTGTATGTCCTATTTTGATGACAATTGGACCTTCCTCTTCTGCTTCATTTCCATTATTTCCACAGCCTGCCACAAAACTCATAATCATTGTCAGCGTCAAAATGATAGCAATAATTTTACTTTTTTTCATTAATTTCATCCTCTCTTTTTTTATTATTAAATTCTTAGTAATTATATTTGCAATTTCTATGCCACAATATTTCTAACAATTAAAAATTAAACTTTCTTGACTTTAAGCCATTTATGAATGTCAAATAATTAAACGCAAAAAAATAAGCGTGAATAATATTTCACGCTCACATTCTTTTACTATGAATTTTTATTCATTGTTTCTAAATTTATCTTGTACTGATTTATCTTATTCCATAACTGTCTGGTGCTTATCTCTAGTTCACCTGCAGTTTTTGTAACATTGCCATTATTGTTAGATAAAGCGTTCTTGATAAATCTATTTTCAAAAGTTTCGCGAGCCCTTTTAAGATTCTTCCCTTCATTAACTTCAGCAGCTTTTTTCTCTTTACAGTTAATGGGCATCAGCATATCACTAATAGTAACCACTCCATCATTGCTGAGAGTTATCATTCTTTCAATTATATTTTTAAGTTCTCTAATATTTCCTGGGTAATTGTAGCTAATTAAGTACTCCTGAACATCCTCATCAATACTAACAATCTTCTTCTTTTGCTCAGAAGCAGTCTTTCTGGTAAAGAATTCAATTAATGCTGGGATGTCTTCTCTTCTTTCTCTCAAAGGTGGAATTTCAAGTGTTAGAGTATTTATTCTATACAAAAGATCTTCCCTGAAATTACCTTCCTTTATTCCTACTGATAAATCCTTGTTCGTTGCAGATATGAATCTAGTATCTAGGTCTATTGATTTATTGCTTCCGATTCTCTCAATTCTACGACTTTCAATAGCACGAAGTAATTTGCCCTGGGTTTGTAGAGGAAGGTCGCCTATCTCATCAAGAAACAAGGTTCCTAAATTTGCCTGTTCAAATTTTCCAATTCTAGTATCAACCGCTCCTGTAAATGATCCTTTTTCATGTCCAAATAACTCTGATTCAATCACTCCTTCAGGAAATGCTTGGCAATTTATTGGTACAAATGGTTCCTCTCTTCTTCCGCTCAATCGATGAATATAATTTGCAATTACTTCTTTCCCAACTCCAGATTCCCCATACAATAATATGTTTATACCTGTATCTGCAGCTCTTTTACACATTTCCAAGAGTTTGAGATACTCTTCATTTCTTGATTCTATGAAAATTTCTGTTTTGTTTTGATTGTCCAACAAAACATAGCTCTTTCTTTCTAGCCTGCGAATTTTGGCAAGTCTATCGACCTTCATAACCAACTCATTAAGATCATTGCTTTTTACAAAGTAATCATTAGCTCCAAATTTTATTGAATCTATGGCACTTTCTATACTGCCAAAAGCTGTCAAAACGATAATATCTAGACTATAGTTTTTATCCATTATTTTCTTGATAAGTTGAAGACCATCCATAACTGGCATTTTAATATCAGTTACCACTAAATCTACAAAATTGTTACTTAAATATTTCATTGCTTCCAATCCATTTGAACAGCTTGCAATGTTGTAGCCCAAGTCTGATAAAATTAATGAAAGTACCTTTTGGTACTCAACTTCATCATCTACTATTAATATTTTGTATCCTTTTCTTTTTATCATTTTTTCACCCCGTAATAGGTAATTTTATATTAAAAGTGGTGCCTTCATCAACTGAACTAATAACTGAGATACTACCGTTATTATTCATAATTTCAGTACTAATAATATAGAGACCCAGACCTGTACCACTTTCTTTAGTTGAATAAAACGGATCAAATATTTTGTCAATTAGGTCTTTTCCAATTCCACAACCGTTATCAGATATTTCTAAACAAAGTGTATTCTCCATAGCTTCTACTATTACTGATACCTTTTTAATCTCCCTCTCAATTCCGATAAATGAGTCTATGCCATTATCAATCAGATTATACACAACCATCCTCAGAATATCTTCGTTAATAGCTACCCCTTGCTCACAATTACTCTTAAACGAAACATTAACTTCAATATCATTTTCTATAATTCGTTTGTTTTTGGACTCAATAATATCATTAAAGAGTTCACCCAACTTCACGTACTTTATCTCATCGTTTGATAATTTTGAGAATCTCAACAGATTCTCTATAAGCTTATTGATCCTATCAACCGAGTTATCGATAACTTGTACGGCGTGATCACATAAATCATTAATCTTATGTTTCTCGATAATAAAGTTGTAACTCTTTATTAATCCCAGAGGATTTCTTATTTCATGAGCTAATCCAGCTGATAACTGTCCAACAGCAACCATCTTTGACTCTTGTCTCGCACTCTTCTCTCTAAGATAATTTTCAGTATAATCCTCAATCATTATCAAACACTTGTTATTAGAAACCCTTTGCTTTGAAATGTAGTAGTAATTATTGCCAATACTTGTCAACTTATTCATGTTTTCTTCCTTGATAAATGGCTCCAAACTATTAATCTCACTGTATTTTTTCCCAAGAAGACTCTTTCTTGGGACTTCAATAAGTCCTTCAAGAAAATCATTGCACTCAACAATCGTTGAACTATCATCAATTACCATTAATCCATTTTGCATGGTATCAATAATTAGTCTAAGTTCCTCTTTGCTTTCAGAAAGTTCTCTTGTTTTAGTATTTACTCTTTGAGTTATTACATAATTCCAACTTGCGAACGCACTCACAATAGCCAAAACACCCAGGATTATATTATATGTAGTTTGAATAGTCCTCAAATCCAGACTGTCAGTGTCAAAATCACCAAGCCACTTGTACTGAGTTTGTACAATCAGATTCTTTCTTTTCATTTCCAGTATGCCCTTATTTATGATGCTTATCAGCTGATCGTTATCTTTTTTTGTTGCGAGTGAGATTTCTTTCTCAAAAAGCACCATATCCAAGAACCTGTAGCTATTACTTTTGTTTGTTACATTCAAAAAGTGAACAGCTTCCATATCGTCACCTACAAACCCAGAAACTCCCTTGTTTCTCATTAATGCAAAACACTGATATATGTTGTCAACTTCTACCAGCTCAACATTCGCTCGGTCTTTAAAATAATCTGAGATTCTGCCATTGACATTATCATTCTTAAGGGTAACAATTTTCTGTCCTTCAAGATCCTGTATATTATTAATCCCCGAATTAACTGGCACTAAGATTTTCGTTTTTACTACACAAAGTGGTAAAGACAAATCCAAAATCTCAGAGTTCTCTCGACTATTCTCCATCACAATAATATCAACATCATTACTCTTCAATGAATCCATGATTGATTCTTCTTGCCTAACTTTGAGATTCATATTACTTCTGGTCTCAATTGCTAATTGAGATATGTAATCAACTACAATACCAGCGTTGTAATTATTAAATTCATTTGTAAACGATAGAGGAGGATCATCATAAACACCTACATTTATGGGTCTTTCCCCTATAAGACTAATCTCTTCTGCAGTCAATTCAGCATTGTATTCTATGAATTCTAATAGATCCATATCATACCTTATCTTAACATCCAATTTGATTATCATGGGAATACCAATAATAGTCAACAAAAGTAATACTACCTTTTTCCATTTTTTCATAGGACACCTCATAACTTAAGAATAGGTGATGCGTAAACAGGATGAAGATATTAAAAATTAAACATTTGCGCAAAAAAAGAATAATCTAGATTAATCATACACTAATAAATAAAAGCTTCAACGTTTTTTTTGAATTTAAGGAATTTAAAATGAACGATTATACTTACTTCGTGAATCAAATACTCTTTACTCCAACAACAGAGGCAATCAAAGCATGAACCATTGCAAACGGAATCATTACGCTACCGAGAACAATTACAGAAAGCTCATAAGCTAGGTTGCTTCTCTCATCCGGCTTACCCTTGAATCTGTTGAAGAAGGATCCCCAAGGAATTCCAAGAGCATTTCCCATCATAATTGCTCGAATTGCTCCTAGTATACCCTTTGTCTTGCTCAAACCATAGCTCTCAACAACCTGGTCCCATGTCTCCTTGGAGGGGTTTCCCCTTGAATCGGCATAATGCTGAGCAAACATGGCAGCTTGCAGCTCCTCTTCAGGCACATTCTCCATAATCCCCGATAGCAAATTATGTATCTCTTCATTGCTCATCCCTGCTTCAAGTGCAATTCTCGCATGCGCATAAGAGCATAGAGGACATCCATTGACCTCGGTTACGGCAAGCATGATCCTCTCAATAAATTCAGTGTTCATCTCACCCTTGCGCTTAGCTTTTGACATATATGGTGCAGACCTAATTCCCTTGTATAGTATTGTGTATATTTCTCCTAATGAATATAGCTTTCTTCCAAACTCCATTTTATCCCTTCATTCCGGTTTGTTATTTGGTATTTCCACCTTGAAATTTCAATAATTCTTTATAAAGTGTTAATCATAAATTCTATTACACTCATACTATTCCTCTAATCCCATTCCCAGTTTCCCATAAATTGTATCTAAGTCCCATGGCGTTAATATTGTGTAGATATCCTCAATATTTACTGGACTTACCTTCCGGTTCAATACAATGATTGTAGCTGTTCTATTTCCCATCTTTCTGATTTCTTCGAATTTATCAATGACATCATACAGAGTATCAGTACTAAGTGAAAAACTGTAACTGTCACTTTCTTCATCTCTAAGGATCACATCTTGTACAGATGTATTCTTAATAGAGATTATATCATCTTTTACACTTGCAGCTAACCAATTTGTAAGTCCATTCTCTGTAATAAGGCCTATGAATTTTCCAGACTTGGCAACGGGAAATTGCGAATAATGGTATTTATCAATCTCGCTTAATACCTCTGCCAAACTATCCTTAGCATCCACAGCATTGACACTTTTCTTAAATGCATCCTTAACCTTTATTGGATTAGTGAATTGGCCTTCAATAAACTTTATCCTTTCAAGAGTTGATTCCGAAGGTAGTGCCACAGGATCATTTGGATCTCCATGGGCAATTATATTTCGTAAATCAGACATGGTCCTTAATTCCTGATAGAACTGTTTAACCAATTTATCTCTTTTCATAGCTTCTTCCAATAGCTTATAGAAAGCCATGTTATATTTGGCATCAACCAAGTCTTTCAGAAAATCCTCTATTCTATTGAATGAACTCATGAAATCATTGTAATTTGTCATTTAAACCCTCCTTAAATATTTGTTATCACAAACTAATTCATCAATACTAAACTGCAATATCCCCTTGTTATGTATTGTTTATACCTCTCCCAATTAATTCGTCTTTCTACTAGATTTCATTGTATTCCTTCAATCCTATTTGAATTATTTGTAATATAGTTACCCTAAACACAAAATTACACTTATATTTATATCCATGCATTATAGTTACTCGGTATATGTGTAGTTAGTAGGTTTTCGGTTCAGCGATTCCACTGTGACGGTAAACTAGACCCATCATCATGGAGCAATAGGTCCATTGTATAGGAAACAATCCCACTGAGCAACACTATACTCGATAATAACAGCTCTTTTAATCTCGGACATTAATCTGTCAACTGGTAAACTTTTTGAGTGTCAAGAGTGGTAAACTAATTCACCGTAATGGTGGTAAAGAAATTCAATGCCAGGTGTTAAACTTTTTCGCTGACATTCAGATAAATTATTCTTGGCAAAAACCCTACTATGGTTTACACTATAATTTGAATGACTAATCTGGAAGGTGTTGACACTTATGCTAAATATACTTTTAATACTATTACTACAATTGGTTTATGTTCCCATATTAACCCTTAGAACAATTTTTTTAGTTAAAAATATGACCCTTATAGCATCGTTTCTTGGTTTTTTGGAAGCCCTTGTCTATGTATTTGGCTTATCCCTTGTCTTTAGCGGAGACCAAGGAGCCCTAGCAATGATCGTCTATGCAGTTGGCTTTGGGGTAGGTATACTCGTAGGTGGCTATGTGGAGAATAAACTTGCTATAGGTTATAACAACTTTGTAGTAAATATGATGAATAAAAACACCGATTTAATTGCCCATTTAAGAAACGATGGCTTTGGAGTTACCGTTTATGAGGGAGAAGGCAGGGATAGTAAACGCTATAGGTTAGATATCCTAACAAAGAGGAACAGAGAAAAGGAACTGCTGCAATTAATAGATGAATATGAGCCCCAGTCCTTTGTCGTCTCCTACGAACCTAGAAGATTTAGGGGCGGCTTCCTTGTAAATACGATGAAAAAGCAGAGAAAGCTTCAAGTCAAACAAATAAAAACTCAACCTAAAAAAGTGGGCTAGGCAACTCTTTTAGGTTGAGTTTTTTATTTTGCCTTCTAAAAAGAACAGTTCTCGGATATAATTGACTTGAGTAATTGCCAACACTTCCTTTCCTCCCCTATAAGCTTTGTCACTTAATAGTGATATATTGTTAGGTTTGTACTGGCAATTACTTTTTGTATTTTTGACTGCCATTTATTGCATTTTTAGATTACCATAAACAACTGCATTTATGCATTTTTAGATTACCATAAACACCTCCGAGTGATAGCTTAATCCGTTTGTCACAGTACCACCGAATGTATGCACAAGCTGTTCAATGAATTGGTCTATAGTTACACCAGCCCATGAGTAGCCATAAAACATCTCGTTTTTCTGACAACAAAGAAAACCCTCAAGCTCTTTGTTCATGCATGGCTTGGGGGTTTTTAATAATTTTTGCTGTCAAACGAAGGAGTATATTTTCAATAAATTTTACGATTTCTTAAAATTTATAATTATCCCTCCCTATTAAATCAGTCCAGCTTCGATTAATAACCGTCTGACTATAGTTGCTGTTTCTGCTCTTGTGATATTTGATTTTGGGTTTAGTTCATTATCAGAACCATTGAAAATATTACTTTCAACACAAGTCGCTGCTGATTTTTTAGCCCAATTGCTAATTTCATCATTATCTTCAAATTTGCTTAATATTTGAATCATTTCGTTTTCAGACAAAATTGATGACATTTCACAAAGTTCCATAGCCTTAGACATTATACCCATTGCTTCTTGTCTTGTAATTTTGTTATCTGGTTTAAAGCTTCCATCTACATATCCATTTATTAATTTATACTCTTTTGCTATATTTAAAGAATCATAAAACCAATCACTTTCATTAACATCTGAGAATTCAGTATTTTCAGAAGCATTTCTCAGTCCAAGAGCTTTAATAATTATTGATGTGAATTCAGCTCTTGTAATAGATTGATCTGGTTCAAACATCCCTTCACCATATCCATTTACTACAAGTCGGGATCCCATATCATTTACTGCTTCTTTTGACCAATGACTGCTTACATCAGCAAATTCAATTGGATTCCAAATTAGTGAATAGGTGCCGTTGGTCAAACTGCTTATTTTAGCATAATATTTACCATTAATAACGACTATTTTAGTAGGAACATGAAGCAAATTTCCAAATTCATCAAGTACGACTGCCGTTGTAATTCTTTCATTATCAGTATCATTACTTATTGGTATCAGCCGCTCAACATAACGACTAAACCCTGATATATTTATTTCTCTAATTCCATATGTCGCAACTATTTCAAAGGAGATTGGCTCTATGATTAATTCCATATTTCCATTTGGTTTATAATTATTAATTTTTTCAATATCTTTTAATGAAGCTTCACCAATTTTGACAGAAATTAGAATTTCTTCAAGATTAATATTTTCTCCATATTGATTAGATATCTCATCAATATTTATCTCGCTTAAAGGTAATATATATGTTGCTCTCATTGTTTGAATTTCCAGTGAAACATCTTTATTTTCCAAGTTTTTGACCAATTGTCCATTTAATATGCTATTTATCTGATCAGACTGTAAATCTTCAGCAGGTACCAAAATATTACTTGAATCTGGAATGTTTGATAAAAGTTTATTAATATTATCATTCCTAAATTGAATATTGGTTATAACATTTCCGTTTTCCTGGTCTGTATTAACTAATGTTGTTCTATTGTTTATTTCTCCACCAAAAACCAAATCAACTATAGGCTCTTTATATCTTTCTCTAACTACAATTAATATTGAACTCGTAGTTTCTCCACCATTGTTGTCTCGTACTATGACCTTTGCTTTGTAGGAACCTTCTTTAATATATGAATGCTCCGTAGTTACAAAAGGACTGGTTATAGAACCCAAATCAATTATTGCACTACCGTCACTCCAGTCTATTCTGCCTGTATGGGAATCAGCTGATTCAACATCACTAAAACTAATCTCAAAAGGATGTACTGTTTCATTTTTATATACATATATAGTGTTTGTTGGAGTTATTATAGGTAAATCATTTATTGATCTAACTGTTATGTTTATTGATATTGAATCTGAGCCACCATTTACATCTGAAACACTTATTTCAAAAGAATCAGTGCCATAATAATTCGCATCTGGTATGTAAGATATTTCCTGACTTATTCCAGAAACAGTAGTACTTAAACCAGCGATTCCATTTTCCGGTAAGGTACTTATAGACCAGGTAATAATATCTTCATCCGAATCATTGGCATCAAGTGTAAATACAAATGATGTATCATCTTCGTCTACATTAATATTCTCTGAACTTCCTTGACTAATAACTGGAGAATTATTTTGTACAATTTCCCCTATAGAGAACGCATCAGTTGTTTTAATCCCAGGATTACCAGAATCAGTCCCTGTTACTTTAATTCTTATATATTTATCATTATCATCTAAAGTTAATGTATATGCTGAACTTGTAGCATTATCTATATCAGAAAAATCGGTACCTAAAGAATCAATAGATCTTTGCCATTGATAAGTATATGTTATTGTATCAATTTCATTATTATCTTTGATATCATTCCATACACCAGGTATCGAAGTTAATATTTGACCGTTATGCATTGTACCTGAGTATGATGGTATTGACGTATTTTCTGGTGCATCATTAACAGGTTCGATAATAATATTTACTAAAACGCTATCTACACCACCATTGCCATCATTTATGTCAACTACAAATGAATCTGAACCATTATGATCACTGTCGGGGGTGTATGATATGACTTTGCTTGTTCCTGTTCCTGTAGCTATTGCGGTACCATTTACAGCTTGCGAAGATATGGACCAAGCAATCTCATCATCATCAGAATCTGTAGCATTTAGTGTCAGTGTAAAAGGAGTAGGGTTACCATCTTCCGACATATTTATAGTAATAGACTCACCATCAGAAATAATCGGTGCAACATTTAATACTTCTTTCCATTCTGTAAAGATTGTTAAGCTTTCACTGTCAGGCGTTCCTGAATCTGTTCCAGTTACCTTTGTTCTAATGTATTTATCATTATCATTTATTGTCAGATTATATGTAGACTCAGTTGCTTCACCTATATCTATAATATTTGTTCCGCTTGCATCATCAGCTCTTTGCCATTGATAAGCAAAAGAGATAGAATCTGTTGAGTTTCCATCAATATCATCATTCCAAGAGCCATTATCGATAGTAAGTGTTTTTCCATTATGCATTATCCCACTATATGAAGGCGCAGTAGTATTTACCAGAGCATCATTTACAGGCGAAATATTTATTGTAAGTGTTCCTATTAACGAATAATCTACTCCATCACTTGCTTGCCAATCAAAGCTTGTGCTACCATTCCAGTTTTCATCTGGAACATATGTAATGGCACTTAAACTTGTATTGATTATTTCATCATTAATATTAATAGTTGTTTCGTTTATTTTTAGAACACCATGTTCTGGTAAATTAGTTATTTTTATTTTATTTAATTCATCAATAATCACGTCATTGTAATTATCGGTAAAGTCAGTTTTTGAAAAGGTTAATGTATTATCTTCAATACCTGATTTACTTGAATTATCAATTATTGGAGCAACATTTTCAACTGATACAGTATGAGTTATTGAATCAATACTTCCATCACTATCAGTTACAACTAGAGTTACAATAAAAGTTCCTTCATTTCCATATATAGTTTCCGGATTTTGAATTGTAGAATCCGTATCTCCATCACCATCCAAATCCCAGTTCCAAGATGCAATACTATCAGGGGAGGATATAGATGAGTCAGTGAATAATATTGATAGACCTTCTTTTGGTGTGTCTGTAAATTCAAAATCAGCAGTAGGGCTTAAATCGTTTACAGTAACACTTATTGTATCAATTGAAGTTGAGTCATCATTATCTTTAACTCTAACGGCAACAATATAGTCGTCATTATTATTCCAGATATGAGATGCAGTTGATCTGGTATCTTGGCTTGCAGTAAATGAGCCATCATAATCCCAGTCCCATTCAAATGTTAGTGGTACATCGTAACCTGAAGAACCGGATGCATCAAAATTTCCTGTACTTCCTTCATTTAAGATTGAATATCCAGTTAGCGTGGCAGTAGGGGTAGTATCATTTACCACAACATCATATGTCATTGTATCGCTTCCACCATTATTATCAAATATTTTAACGGTAATTGGATATATGCCATTATTTGGGAACATTTTACTTCCAATGTCAAAAGGACTGCTTATATTTGGGTAATTTGTAGCAACATCCTCAGTATAATAAACTTCGGCTCTATGAGTATCAGTTAATTCCTCATCTGTGAAAACAATATTTGGCAAATCTATACTAACTCCCTCATCTACAGATAAATTACTTTGGTGAGTTATTATAGGATTGTCATTTACTGGAATTACAATTATTTCAATTTCAGCTGTGTTTATAGAAGTTGATTCATAATCTTTTACTTTATATCTAATAATATCAGAAGTAGTCTCGCCTCCATTATGTGTATAGGTTAGTTCACTACCTGACCCCGACAAGCTACCATTAGATGGACTATCTGCAATTTCAAAAGTCAAATCGTCATCATTATAATCATAACCAATAAGGTAAATATTGACGCTTTCACCTTCATTGACGAAATACCTGTTAGGTATAGTCGATACTGTCCAATCATCATTTTCCATATTTATTAATGTACCATCATTATTATTTTTGCTGTCATCAGAGTTTGTGCCAATTGTTTGATTAAACTGCCAATAGCCTAAGAGATTATTATAGTCAGGGTGATTTGACGTAATGTCACGATTCATCCAAGATTTAATATCTGCCTCAGAAACAGCAGTATTCCAGATTCTAACTTCATCAATTCCTCCCTTAAAATAATTATCAACACGACCAATGTATCTTATAGGAGTTAAAGAAGGTGTTTTTCCAGTGAAATCACTTACGCTAATTCCTGCCAAATTTCCATTTACATACAGTTTATAAGTGTTTCCATCAAATGAAGCAGCAATATGATTCCATGTATCAAATATCAATACATCCTCATTACTAATCCATGAATTCCAATCTGTTCCATCTCCAAATCCACCATGTATTTTCTTCTTGTCATATGACCATAAACTTGGTGGTCTATCAAAAGTTTTTTCGGGCTGGTAACCTAAAAACCCATGGTATTCACTATCTCCAGTATCAGTAGGATAAATCCAGGCTTCTTCTGTAAAATTGTTTCCAACTATTATATTATTTCCCATATCAACGTATTCATTTGTACCATCAAAGTTTAGAGCATAGCCAAATCCCGCAACGGGTAAGGCATTAACAGTTACATTTATTGTAATTTCATCAGTACCATCATAACCATCAGATATACTAACAGTAAAGGAATCATAACCATAAAAGTCTGTATCAGGTGTATATGAAATAGATTTACTTGAGCCAGTACCAGAAACTGATGCCGAACCATGATCAGCTAATTTATTAACACTCCAGGTAATCGTATCGTTATCCTCATCTGTTGCATTCAAAGTCAGTGAAAAGTCAGTAGGGGAGCCGTTTTTAGACATTCGCACATCTTCATATGCACCTTGAGATATTTCAGGACTTAAATTATCAACAGTTATGGTAAAATCTTCCTCTATATATGCATCACTTAAATCAGTTGATCTAACAGTAATGGAATAATTTCCATGTGGGGATATTTTAGAAATATCATTTATAATAATTTCATTATCTACTATTCCAAATCTTCCACTTGAGCTGTTAATCAGCATATAGTCGTGATAGTCACCAACATTTATATCAGTTGTTGTCAGTGTAGATACAACCGTACCATTTGGAGAATTGCTATAAATTTGATTTGTATCAAATATTATATCAGTAGGAGCAGCATTGGCACCTACAATAGTGTTTATATATACTGTAGTTGTTTCGGATGTTCGATTAGTACTATCTTCTAAGTTGTAAGTAAACGAATCTGGTCCATAATATCCAGTAGCAGGTGTGTAAACAAACGAACCATCAGCATCCAAATCAAGTATTCCATGTGAAGTTGTAGTTGAATAAAAGATACTATAATTATCCAAGTTCGGATCGTAATCATTGGTTAAAATTCCATTTGCCGCAGATACAGTTAATAGTGTATTTGTTGAAGTGATATATCTGTCTTCTTTTGTAACAGGTGCTACCTGTATTTGGCTGGATGGAGCTGTTTTAACATTTCCATAAGTTACGGGATTCTGCGAAAGATTATAAAATCCTATTTTACCGGGAATAAATGATCCACTCACATCAAAGATTACAACATTATCGATTTTAATCTTTACTTGAGTTTCTGTATATAATATCTCAAATTGATATTCCTTATTAAAAGTCCAACCTTTATCTGTACCATAATCAGTAGCTAAAATAGTTACATTTCTAAGACTGTCTGTTATATTTTCGTGATACCAAAAGTATTTTGAGTAATCACCAAATCCGCCAGTATATATTGTATTATCAAAAGTACCATTTGCATATACTAGTGAGTACCCTGCTTCAGATATGCTTGAAGGATAACCATCGTTAGTCTGATCTAACCTTTTCCAGTCAAACAATACAAATTCATGTTCACCGCTATAAGTTTTATTAGTTATATTTTCACTTACATTAACAGGTTCTTGATATCCCATGACAAAACCTACAAAATCATCATCGCTGCTACCACCAATCGAAATAGTACCTTTTATTATTTGATTAATATAATTATCAGGACTCACAAAAAAAGTAGTAACACCATTAATTGATTGTTTAACAGTCCTACCACCTGGTTGAACTGTCCAAGTACCAGCATATGAAGGCCCTGATTTTGACCAGTTATTCATATCAAAATATGTCAAAGCTGGTAGTTCTGATGTTGCTTCTGCAACATTTGGTATAATTTGCAAAAAAAGACATAAAAATAAAAAGAAGATTAGAGTTTTAGGCATAAATTTAGTTTTTTTCATGTAGACCCCTTATGTTTTTATTTTATTAATAATATTATTATTTATAGTAAAGTTAATTATAGCATATATAAATATGTGATATACCTAAATTCCACGTGCATTTTTTATTAGCTTCACAGAACGCTATGTCACGAAGAATCAAGACTGTTTCTAACATATTGTAACATTATTTACCACCACCTATCAATCATTTCCGATAAATTATTGATTGCAACTTTTCAACAAAGATACTTATTAAACTCTGTAAGTTATCCACAGAGCAACACTCGATTTTCTAGATGCTATTCTTATTATACCAGACATTTTTCATACACTACCTTGTAAGGATACTTTTCTGACAACTCAAATCTTAATACTATTTAGTAATATCTTTTTCAATTCCTGCGATGCCGATCGCACCGGGACCACCATGACATGAAATCACAGCACCAGCTCTCATCCATCTAGCTTCTTGCACACCATTTTCCATTAGCAGATTATAAATTACTTCTTTGTAATTATCATCAACACTAGGGGCACCTACTATTAAAACGGTCTCCGGGTCAATGTTATAGCTTTCAAAAAAATCCTTAATCATTTTTTTAAAAGAGCGATCAAAGGATCCACGATATTTTCTTCCAGGTACCAAATACCCATTTTCTAATTTGATACTTGGAAAAATTTTCAAAATATTTGCTCCAAGAAAAGCTAAATTTGAGACACGACCGCCAGCTCTTAGATAAAGAAGTGTTTTGGGCAGGAAAAGCATGTGGGTACGTTCGCGAATATCTTCTACAAAAGCAATAATATCTTCAGGACTTTTATTAGGATTATCTTCAATAAATTGAGCGGTTGCTTTAACAATAGCAGCTGCTCCAATAGACACATTCTTGGAGTCTACTAAATAGACATTTTCAAAATCTTGAGCTGCAATATTTGCCGCATTGAAGGAAACAGTTGTTACTGCTGAATAGGCAATGTGGATTATATGTGCTTCTGGATATTCGGCAAAAACTTTTTTGAAAACTTCTGTGTTATCTTGAGGTGTAGAACCTGATGTCTTGGGTAGAGTTCCTGTTTCCTCATAGAAATCAAATACTTTTTGAACTTCAAAGCTTCCATCTGGATATGTTTGATCATCCATAATTACATGCATTGGTATGACTTGGATATTATAGCGATCAATAATTTCTTTCGATAAATCTGAACCGCTTTCTGTTGTGATAACATATTTTTTCATAGTTAACCTCCATTAATTTGGTTGAGAGAAAACACCTATTAGCATACCAAGCAAATAATCATTAATATTGCTCCAATGAAATCTATTTCATTAGTCATAAAATCCATATTTTGTGCCTTTGGGTGATTATAATGCTTTTTTCTCATATCTTGCATACTAGTTTAATAGGTTTGCTAATCTAGATTACTATCTTGGTTCCTTTCGTGGATTACTGAGAACAACTCCTTCATATAGATGGTTTTCACCTACATACTTATACTTCCCTCTTGATATCCACTCAAAAATCTTAAATTTATCTAGAGCAGGATTTGCCAATTTGCCCTTATTTACAAGGTTATAGCAATAATCACTTGGAATAATACTCTCTTTATTTATACCATATTTTGAATTTACCATATCGACAATTTCGCTTCTTGAATATACTGTGCCTAAATCACTGTCAATAAATGTGTCCCTGACTTTCTCAATAATTGTCGTTTTCTAACCCCCTTTGAAATAGATGTAAATTCTTCTAATAATACCAAAATTATCCTACATTTCAACTCCATAGTTCGAAAGAACTTAACTCCCAGTAAATCCTTTGTTAGTTTATCTTGTCAAATATTATCATTGCGTCTTTCAGCATTTTAATTTCTGCTTCGTTGCCAAAATATTCTATACCATCACTATAATGAACTCGCCTTCTAACATTTGAGTTTCTCATAGAAGGGTGCTCCAAGGCCACACATGAGTAAGGTATATTTTCGATTTTAATATCATGCTTTAATCCATTATTAGGTTTGCTAAGAGCTTTCCCATCTTTCCAATCAATCATCAAATCATCGGATAATTTTGATAGCATCTCTGATGCAGGTCTACCCAGTGTTATGACAAGATTTGGTCTAACTATACTAATTTGTTCCCTTAAAAATTCTAGGTTCCTTTTTACAAATTCTTTATCTTTGAATCCTGGAAATCTACCCACCATCGACTTTGACTCTCTTAAACCAATAAAAACATTTGAATAGAAGCACCTCTTTAAATCAATACTCGCTGAACTAAATAGTTTAATCAATTCTCTCCAAGTAGGCCCATCTAAATCTGTGGATTCATTTCTCATCATGCTCTCATATTCCACAACATTTGAAAAGTCTTGTCCAAGAACAAGAATGTCTGGAATTATATCAGTTTCATCTTCCATCCACAGTCCTGAACCTCCCGGGAAGAAAGCTGTAATATCAAGCCTTTTTCTTGTAGGAGCTACCTTCTCAGGATAGGGCTCAACTAAGGCTATCTTATCAAATAAATAATTTGGCAAATCATTTCTCTCCATCTTCACACCTCATCCAAATATAAATTCCAATGCATATTATATCCTCTATTAGTAGATTCTCTTTTCAGGAATTACTCCTCTTACTCCTCCTCTAGGATTTTCAATGTCTCCAACATACCTGGGGATCAGATGGATATGAAGATGCATGACAGTCTGTCCTGCAGCTTCACCACAATTTATACCAATATTATATCCGTCAGGACTATACTTTTTGTCCAAGTATCTCTTACACTTCTCCATTAAATCCCAAAGGTATTTCTTGTCTTCTTCACTGGAATCGAAGTATGTTTCAATATGTCTCTTAGGTACAATAAGCATATGTCCTTCATTCACTGGAAAAACATCAAAAACAGCTAGTGCTCCCTCATTTTCAAGTATTATTTTTGTTCTTTCCAGATTGCAAAAAATACAATCCATTCTGCTTCTCCTCCTTTTGAAATCTTTACTCTATACCTAAATCTTTCATTTTCTTCTCTAGTCTATTCTTATAGAATTCCTTCGTCCTAAAGTTTACGGCATCCTTAAAATGGCCCAAAAACTCTCTATTATCCACATATTCTCTTAGTGATTCATTCAAACACATATTTCCTTTTTCACTAATATAAAAGTAATCGCTATGTGTCTTAACAAGAAAATGTACCGGATTTCTCTTTGCCAAATCTACGTACTTATCTTTGCCCCATTGCTTGTAATTCTTTGTTGAAGAATCCTTAAGCATATCTACAGCATTAGATGAATTGGAGTAAAATATCTTAAAGCTTTTAAACAGATCCTCGTCATCAATCTCCATCTTCATTTCACCATCGTTATAAAATGCAAGAAGCACAGGCATCTTGTATGTTTTTGACATTGATGTTTTTTCGACCATATTGATAAAATCACCTGCTAACGAACTTTTCAGTTTCTCTTCACCTAATGTAAGTTCATCTAAATTATTGAGGAAGCTCAAATATCCCTTGAATGGACTTAAACTTGCATTTCTTCTAGCTCTAGAATAGACATCTTCATCCATAAGAACAAACATCTCTGTCCGAGTTGGCTTTTTATTATTAAGTTCCTTAACTCTATAGTACTCTTGTTCTATCATATCCTTAATTGATAAATCTCTTTGTGCCAGCTTCTTAAATATGTCTATAACCTGAAGATCGAAGTCTATATGACAATCCTCGGGATATTCAAACTCCAGCACCGGTTTTTTTAACACATCGCTCTTCTTATAAGGTCTACCGCTTAATAAAAACGGTATCAAGTTTGCCTTCTTGTAATTTCCTATAAAGTCAATTACTATAAGCTTCTCTTTATCTCTACTCTTTCTTAATCCTCTTCCCAGTTGCTGTAAGAATATTGTCGGAGATTGTGTTGGTCTAAGAAACATAACAAGATCCACACTTGGTACATCCAAGCCCTCATTGAACATATCAACAGAGAAGACAACCCTTACTTCTCCATTTTTTAGATTATTTATTGCTATATCCCTTCCCTGAGTATGTTCTCCCTGTTCACCACTATAAACAGCAGCTGAGGCTATTCCATTCTCATTAAAAAACTTTGCCATATATTCAGCATGAGCTTTTGATGTGCAAAAGCCTAAGGCTCTTTTGGAGCTGTACTTCTCAAAGTTTTGTATTATTTTATCAGCTCTTTTATTTATCTGTAGAGCTTTTTCAAGTGCCTGGTCATTATACCTTCCATTCTTGAATTCAATGGTATCATAATCTACGGTGTCATCATGTACTCCATAATAATCAAATGGAACCAGTTCGCCACGATTCACTGCTTCTTTTAATCGGATCTCATAAGCAACATTATAATCGCAAAGCTCAAATACATCCTTATTATCCATTCTCTCGGGAGTTGCTGTCAAGCCCAGTAAAAACTTAGGCTCGAAGTAATCTAAAACCCTTTTGTAAGTATTCGCAGCAGCATGATGAAACTCATCTATGATAATATAATCAAATGCATCCTTAGCAAAATAATCATCATTCAAGTAATCATCCTTGCCCAGTGTATTTACGATCGCAAATACGGCATCTCTTTCATAATCCTTCTTATCTGCGTAGAAAAGTCCTGTTGTTTTCTCAGGTGATACTATTCCAAAGCTATTCATTGCTTGCTTGATTATCTCTTCTCTATGAGCTACAAACAATACTCTTTCATATTCTTTTGAATCAAATGCAGCTAGATAAGTCTTCCCAATTCCAGTTGATGCAATAACAAGAGCCTTGTCAAAACCTTCCTCTCTTGTCTTTTTAAGCTCATAAAGAGCTTCAATTTGAGCACCTCGTGGCTCAATAATATCTAAAACATTTGTTTCATCTTCTTCAAACATCTTTTTATATATCTTTGGTCTTATCCAAGATCTGGCATAGCTAGCAAGAACCTTGTCATCTATATCATAAGAATGGTTTTTCCAAAGATTCTCAAAACTATCTGCAAATGCTTTAAAATCCTCTACATTATTACCCTTTGTAAGTCTATAATTCCATTCTATAGAATTCGTCAATGCACCTCTAGAAATATTGGAGGATCCTATGAAAACCTCCCCGTCATCTTCATAGTGGAAAATATATGCCTTCGGATGAAATGATTTGTTCTTTTCACTGTAGAATCTCAATTTAATTCTATCTCCCAATACATCCCTAAGTAGATACAATGCCTGGGGTTGAGTTATGCTTAAATAGTTCCCAGTAAGAATTCTAACCTTCACTCCCTTATCAATTGCATCCTTGAGATCCTCAACTAACATCTTCACACCTGATTCCATAAGAAAAGAGACAATTATATCAATCCTATTAGCCCGCTTAATAGACTGCTTAAGCCAATAGGAAAGATAATTGTCTTCATCTCCTGTTATTACGTTGTTGAGAATTGCTTCTTTTGGAATCTTCATAATGATCCTCCAATCCCGAAATTGCAGTTTATTTAGGTATCATATTAAATGTATTTTCCGTGTACTATATTATATCTTAGCAATACTATTACTCATAATATATTTTTTTAATTAACCACCCGTAAATTTGATTCCATGATAACCCTTTCAGGTATAGGATGATCCATTCTCCATACGATTTGTATTGGATAGTCTCCTTTATGAGAAACATATCTTGCATTACCTAAAAATGTATATGGTTGAGCTTGGTTAAACCTCTGCTTATACTCTCTAACAAATAGCAATACTTTATGTTCTTCACTTCTGTCATTAATATAGCGTTCCCCAGTTGGTGTCCCAACTCCAGTGGTGCTTTGTGATTCCCAGTTGAACAACTCACTATTGATTGCATAATCATTGTACATAGTGGAAGGCAGGTAATCCTCTTCATTCTTATTTATTGTAATAAAGAAGATGTCTGTAATCTTACCTTTTACAAAGATTACACCTTGACGCATTGGAAATTTAAAGCTCTCAGTTGTCATTCCAAATGCAACCATAATTTGATCTACACTATAAGATGCATAAATATCAAGTGGTATACAAATATCTTCATATTCTTTCTCAATGAGTCTAATTGAATCCATATTGTAGTCTATGATACTTAATATTTCATCTACAATATCTTTATTATTGTCCTTCAGCTCTCTTAAGGAATCCTCGTAGCTAAGCTTAGGTTTGTCTCCCCATATAGTATAATGAAGCATTCCTAACATCTTATTATCATCAGTTGATATTTTTCTTAAATCAACATCCTTGGATAGAGTTATTTTTGCAAATGCCAGTAATCTTTTTGAGTCTACCTGAGAGAACCTTCTTAATGCACTCCTTAACTCATTTTCATTTCTTGCATGGTACTCTTTTTTAATACTAGTATCAACTAAAAGCCTTATGAATGAATACCTGGAATAAAACCTATCTTTGTCTATACCGTAATTATCTAAGAAATTCTTTAGATTTAACTCACTAGAGAAATTGAGGCTAAAGTTTATGATCATCTTTCGAAGATCGCTAACGTTAAATATTGAAGACTGAATATTATTCAATATATATTCCTTAGCAATTCTTTCAAGCTTAATATGGCAACCAATAGGCATATTGGGAAAATCATCATTAATCTCTTCTTTTATCCCTCGTCGGGTCTTTCCAGTTAAGATTCTTAGCTTAAAAGTAAAGTCATAATTTTCATGTGCTCTGCCGACAAAATCCAATACTGTCAATGCCTCTTTATTATCTGACAATCTTAAACCCCTTCCTAATTGTTGAATAAATATTGTCAGAGATTCAGTAGGCCTTAAGAACAGTACAGTATCTATATCTGGTATATCTACTCCTTCATTAAATAAGTCCACTGTGAAAATGCAATTGACCTCTCCCTTTTGGAGCTTTTTCTTTGCAACTTTCCTAGTTTCTTTATCCACATCAGAATGCAGTGAAATTGAAGGAATTTTTGCCTTATTGAATGAATCAGCCATAAAATCTGCATGTTTCTTACTAACACAGAAGCCTATGGCTTTAAAACTGTGTAAATCCTTCAGGTATCTTTCCATTGCATCAATTATAACTTGAACCCTCTGTTTTGATTTTGTGTATACATTCTCAAGTTCACTGATCTCATAACCTCCCCTAGACCATCTTAAATGACTAAGATCTTCAGAGTCTGACACTCCAAAATAGTGGAATGGGGATAATAATTTTCGATTGATCGCATCTGTTAATCTTATTTCCGACGCAATTCTGTTATTAAAATGCTCTAGAATATTTCCTCCATCCATTCTTTCAGGTGTTGCTGTTAATCCTAGTAATATTTCAGGATCAAAATATTCTAGTATTCTCAAATAAGTCGAAGCAGAAGCATGATGTGACTCATCAATAACGATGTAATCAAAATGATTAAGTTCAAATTCTTCAAACTTTCTATTTGAGTTAAGTGTTTGAATCGAAGCAAAAACGTGTTCTTTGTAAACAGGATCTATACCATCCACCCATAGTTCGCCAAAGTTTTGGTCCTTTAGTACATTTCTAAATGTATACAGACTTTGTTCTAAAATTTCCTTTCTGTGAGCAAGGAAAAGTAGTTTCTTATCTCCAGCTTCTATCTGGGATTTATAATCAAAGGCAGCAATCATAGTCTTTCCAGTTCCGGTTGCAGCCACCACCAAATTTCTGTATGAATTATATTCTTCTCTTTCTAGTCTTAAATCTTCTAGTATTTCTCTTTGATGCGAATAAGGTTTAAGATTAAAAAAAACATGAGTACTAGAATCATCACCAATTTGTGGTTGTAATGATTCTTTTAACTCATTTCTCACTTGTTCATCATTGGGGTCAAAAGTTATGAACTCATCATCGTTCCAGTAAGTTTCAAAATTCTTAATAAAACTATCTACCACATCCTTAGATGTATATTCTGATATCTTTAAGTTCCATTCTAATCCATTTGATAAAGCAGGATTTGATATGTTAGATGATCCTATGTATGCAGTACTAAAGCCTGTATTTCTCTTGAAAAAATATGCTTTGGCATGAAGCCTGGTCCTCTTAGTATCGAATGAAATTTTTACTTCTGTATTAGGCAATTTAGATAGTTCTAAAATTGCCTTGTAGTCTGATGCTCCCATGTATGAAGTTGTTATTACTCGTAATTTCTTTTTCTTAGTTAGTTCAACCAGGTCATCATAAATTAGTCTTAATCCACTATATTTTATGAATGATACTAGAAAATCTACTTCATCAGCAGTTCTAATTTCCTTACTTAATTCACTTTCTAGAGTTGGGCCTGTAAACCCAGTGAAGAGTGTGCTAGAAGCGATCGATGTTTTGGGTCTATTTTTAACCAGATCATCAAAATGATCTTTATCTTCATGGGTCGCTAGTAACTCCATAAACTTATCGCTAACATAATCAAAATGACCTAGTTTAAGAACTTCATTTAGACTATTTATGAATTCATTTCTATCAGCTTTATTAGGAATCTTTGAAATTAGTTCTCTAATACTTTTTTGATATGAAATTGAAAGTACTCTTGGAAGCTCATTGTCATCTATACTCCTAGTCTCCATATTGTTCAAAGATTCTAATTCTTCTTTGAGAATATTATCAATGATTTTCTCATATAATCCGTTGTCCATAGATTTTCTCCTTCCATGTTGGATAAATCCTGTTTACTTTCAATTTGTTTTAATGCTCTATCTTAAAAAGAAAAGAATCTATACTTGATCCTATTCTCCTCACAGAACTCCCGTAAAGCCTTTATGCCAAACAATCCACTAAAGCGACTGATAAACTCGTCAACTGGGTCATCGTTTTCATCTGAGAGTAATTTAAATAGTCTTTCTGTGTTGTAACTGTCAAAGTCATAGAAATACTCATATTCATTGTCATCAAAGGCGTCATCTGGAGCTCTACCAATGTCCTGTCCTGATATTTTTAGACAACCATCCTTGATTTCTCCCCAAACTCTTATCTTTGCTGAGTGAGTTTCATTGTCAAGAAGGATAAACTCATCAGATGTCCTATCAGAGTCTTCCTTAGCCCATTTTCTTAGTATAAACTTGGTTTTTTCTATTGGGTATGGTACATCCTGAGAATTCAAGTGTTCAATTTCCTCAACTACACCCACTCTTTCAAATTTGTCGGGACCAACCGGTACTACTACCTTGTCCCCTACTTCGATGCTTACATCCTCAGTCCTGT
This sequence comes from Soehngenia sp., assembly GCA_024637045.1. Classification (GTDB taxonomy): domain Bacteria; phylum Bacillota; class Clostridia; order Tissierellales; family Tissierellaceae; genus Gudongella. Next base: position 9,659 of record JAGXFX010000003.1, on the reverse strand, counting down.
AGTAGTATGTATAGCCTCCTTTGCTGAAGGATACGCTGCAGTATATAAGCTGTTTTAGATCTTGATTCATCATTATCTTCCTCCTTAAAACACTCGATTAAAAAGAAGTGTATTATACTTTATTAAGCGACTTTTTTGACTAAGCTTTAGCTTCATTTTCGATTTATTCTATCACAATCATTATACAATATTTACAGCATATTTCCATCTAATTGCCGCATTTTTCTGAAATTTTATGAAAAAGATACTAAGTAATTATCAAATCTCAATCATTCCATTTGATTCCCATATTTTATTGTTTGAGCTGATTCTATATTATTGTAAAGGGTAATAAAATATATAAGGGTTGTTAGAGAATAAAGGTATGGTAAAAAAATATAAGTTGATAATAAAGTAAGCTCGAAATTGAATCTAAATAAATTTAAGTGGAGGTATTTGAAATGGAAGAAACAATTGTAACAATCAAAACAATCGAAAAAGTGACACATAATGTATTGCGCTTTACTTTTGACAAGTCTGATGAAATTGACTTTATTCCTGGACAGGCGGCTGAAATTGCCGTTGACAAGGATGGATGGCGGGATGAGGCACATCCCTTTACATTCACATCACTCCCGTCTGAGGATTATCTGGAATTCACAATCAAGATCTACCCAGATCATGAAGGGGTTACCAATGAGTTGTCAAAGCTGGATGTAGGAGACTCCCTGATAATAAAGGCTGTATTTGGAGCAATAAACTACGAGGGAAAGGGAACCTTCATTGCTGGTGGAGCAGGTGTCACGCCTTTTATTTCAATACTTCGCGATCTCAATGAAAAAGGTGAACTATCCGGAAACCGGCTGATATTTGCCAACAGTGAAGAGAGGGATATCATCAACCGAAAAGAATTTGAATCCATACTGGGAGAAGACTTTCTAAATATCCTGTCCCAAGAGGACGTTGAGGGTTGTGCACATGGTCGTGTTGATGCTGAGTACTTGAAAAAGAGTATCACTTCCCCAGATGACCATTTTTATGTATGTGGACCAGAGCCAATGATGGATGCAGTAGTGGATGCATTGGAAAAGCTAAATGTCAAGGAGAGTCAAATAATACAAGAAGATCTTGATTAATATCAAGGCATATGAAAGAGGAGAGAATCTTAAGATTCTCTCCTCTTTTGTTATTATACCTGTACTTCTTCTCCAACTGAGAAGAGGTAAAGATATGATTCCTTTACTCTTTTTTTGGTGATCTTTTCAATCGCTTCCTTGTAGGAATTTATCTGTACTCTGTATTCATCTGCTAATTGTTGAAGGGTTCTGTTTCTTAATCTGTCTGTTTTGTAGTCGACAATTACAATTTCTCCATCTTCTTCAAAGTAGCAGTCTATTATCCCTTGAATAAAGATTGAGTCGTCTCCAGTTATATTATGGAAGACCTCTGCTGCTTTTTTCTTGATGATAAAGGGAACTTCCTTTTTAATGGAGGTTGATTTTCTCATTCTGGTTCCAATGCTGGAAATGAGAAAACCATAGATTTTATCCATATAAACTTCCTTAATAAATTCAAACTGCTTTTCTGTTATCATATTGCTTTCAACAAATCCATGGATCTGCTTTTTTAGTCCATCCAGGCTGATTTCTTCCTTTAAGTCTATATGCTCCAATATCAGGTGGACCAGGGTTCCGATTTCTGCTCCAGCAAACTTCATTCCATCCTCAAGTTTGCTGGCATCACCGTCATAGCCTAACATTTCCGATAGTATTGGAACATCATGCTTTGTACCCTGCGGGTCAAGACTGGCATGCTTTAGACTTGTTACTGAAAGCTTTGAAGGAGCTTTTCCTGAATCCTTAAAGGGATAGCTAAAGCTTAGCCTTCGGTTGACTTCGTCATAAATCTCCTCATCATTGAAAGCTCGTATTTCTTCCAGCTTTTCTTCAATGCTGTATTTCTCTGTTTCCTTTCTGTCCTTTGCAAGATCCACTGTGTTTATCATATTCAAGTGGATGTCCTCATGATCTCCCTTTTCTATCGTCTTGCTGATCTCTTCAGAATCCAGCCCTCCGAAAAGACTTAAGCCTATCCAGTCCATAAACGACTTTGCCTTGTAGAGAAAGTACTTTTCATTCCCAAAGGTCCAGGTGCTAGCCTTTTCTTCAAAGCTGTTTATTGTTCCGACCATGATGAGTCTGTCTATTGCCCTTGTCATTCCCACGTAGAGAATTCTCATCTCCTCTGACAAGCCTTCAATTTCATTTTTCTTCCCAATTGCTGTCCTTCCAAGGGTATCCTTTTTTACTCTCTGCTTGTAGTCTACATATTTCGACCCTATTCCAAGGTCCTTGTGCATCAAAATCGGATTTCTGGTATCTGTCTTGTTAAAGCCCTTGTTCAGTCCACAGAGTATCACCACCGGAAATTCCAGACCCTTGCTGTTGTGTATTGACATCAGTCTGACCACATTGTCATTTTCACCAAGTGTCTTTGCTGAGCTTGTCTTGTCTTCCTTCTTCTCTGATATTTTTTCAATGTATTTCAGAAAGTCAAACAGTCCTCTGCTTCTACCTTTTGTGTACTCATTTGCACGGTCCACAAGCATTCTTAAGTTTGCCTGTCTAAGCTTGCCATTTCGCATTGAGCCAACTATTTCATAGTATTCTGTTTCCATCAGTATTTTCCAGATCAGATCATCTGTCCTAATTAGTCTGCTCTTGCTTGTCCACTTGTATAAAAATTGGAAGAAGTTCCCCAGCTTATGCTGCAACACCTCATTTGGTTCAGCTTCAGTTCCTTCCTCAAAGCCATCTATATACTTCTTGCAGGCATCTACAAATGTACCTTTTTTGAATCTGGATCTGATTTCTGTCAACTCACTGGTTGAAAAATTGCCGATTGGGGATCTCATTACACTTAAGAGTGGTATATCCTGATTTGTGTTGTCCAAGAGCTTAAGAAGATTTAGCACTATCTGAATCTCCATTGCACTGAAATATCCTCCTCCGCCGTCAAAATAGAAGGGGATTCCTTCTTTTCTGAACACTTCTTCGAATACACCAGCCCAGGATGATACAGCCCTGATAAGTATTACAATATCCTTGTATTCAATTTTTCTAAGTCTCTCATCTGAATCATCATGAGTGTATTCATGAAGGAGTTTCTTGACCTTTTTTGCTGCAAAGATTGCCTCAAACTCCGCCTGACTTAGAAACTTAAGTTCATCATCCACTGTTTCTGTGCTTTCAGAATCGTCGTTATTCTCATCGCTTGTGTAATCTCTGTTTTTTGATTCCTTGTTGAGATTAATGAGGTTCAATTCAACTGACTCTTTGTTTAGAAAGTCTGTTTTGCCGGTATTAAGGTATACATTTTCACTGTATTCCACTTCGCCAATTTCCTCAGACATTATCCTGCTGAAGATATTGTTCGTTGAGTCAAGGATTTCCCTTCTGCTTCTAAAGTTCTTGTTTAGCTCTACTACTCTGTGAATATCTTCACTGCCCAGCTCTTCTCTGTCTTTTTGGAAGGTATTGTACTTGTAGTTGAATATGCTTGGGTCTGCCAGTCTGAACCTGTAGATGCTCTGCTTAACATCTCCAACCATAAACAGATTGTCTTCCCTTTTAATCTGATCTATTATTGCTTCCTGTTTCGAATTGATGTCCTGATACTCATCCACAAAGACGTACTTAAACTTATTTTTAAACTCCTGCGCTATTTCTGATGGCGAAAGACCTGTTGACAAGTCCGGAACTTCCGGCTCTTCTGTCAATATCTGAAGTGCATAGCGCTCAAGATCGTTGTAGTCTAGAATAGACATTTCCCTTTTCTTTTCTGTGTACAGCTTATCGACTTTTATTACTAGATTTTTAAGTTCATTTACTGGCTCATGCATATGATTAATGTCTTCTGTGTATTCGGAGATATCTTCATAAATGTATATGCCTTTTATTGAGGTTACAATATCTTTTGCTTTATCCCTTAAATCCTCCTTGACCTTTCTTCTTGTTTCCTGGTCAATCTCAGGATATTTCTTTGCAGTGGCTGCTGGCATTTTCTTGTATTCCACTCCATAAAGTGTTTGGATAAATCTTTCTAGTCCCTGATCTGTTGAAGTTATCAAGGTTTCTACTGTAACAAGCTCCTCCTTTAAAAAGTCAATGTAGACTTCCGGTCCTTCTGGCATTTCACTGATCTTGATTGCCTCTTCCAATAGCTTCCTTGCTCCGTTTAGTTGCATTCTGACGTACTTAAACAGCTCCTGGTTCCATCTTGAACCATCGAGCTCATCCTTGGACATCTGGAGTAGTTCAACACTCTTGTTGATCCATTTAAGGGGTTCAGGAAAGCTTTGGATAAATTTGTAGACCCTGTCTACCTGATCAAAAATTTCAGTGTCGTATCTGTTGCTTGAAAAGCTTTCGACTAGTGTCTTAAATGATTCGCTGCCTTCCTTGTATGACTCTTCCAACACCTGGTCAATCACGTCTCTGTATATGCTTTCAAGCTCATTCATATCTCCGATTTTAAATCCGGGATCCAGTCCGACTTCATTGAAGTGACCCTTTATTACATCCAGACAGAATGAGTGAAAGGTCGTAATTTGTGCCTTGCTTAATTGACTCAGCTGCTTTCGCAAGTGTCTTGTATTTGTCCCTTCCTTTACAGCTTTAACAAGGGCCTTTTGTATCTTCTGCTTCATGCCTGCTGCTGCCGCATTGGTAAATGTAACAACAAGAAAGTTGTCGATTTCTTCGTTCTGATCTCTTACAAGCTGTATTACCCTTTCCACAAGTACAGCGGTTTTACCTGAACCTGCTGCTGCAGATACAAGTACATTGGAATCTCTTAGGTCAATTATCCGTTTCTGTTCTTTAGTCCATTCCATTGTCTGCACTCACTCCCTTGCCTGAAATTCGCTTCATAAGAGTCTCATCTTCAGTTCTGCTTATAAATCTTGGTCTGTCATCATCTGTCTCATCATACTGACATACGCTTGCATAGTCGCAATAGGTACAGGCTTTCTGCTTGTATTCAAAGCTGTACGGTAAGATTTCAAAGTTTCCATTTATGATATTTGAGGAGATTTCATGGACCTTTTTATCTATATATGCTAAGAAGTCGTCGAACTGATCTTCTGTCAGTGTCTTTGACCTCGATGATACTGATCCATCCTTCTTGATACCGGCCTGGATAATATCTGATCCGTAGCCATTTGCTCTTTCATCTATGCTCAGTATAATATCCCCATCTGCTAGAGTATATCCCTTTAGCTTTAGTTTCCTAAGTATCTGTTGATCAAGGTCTTTTACATCCTTGTCAATAATGGGGTCATCGACATGGTGATAATAGACTCCTGCAATCTTTGGCTTCCTTCCAAGCAGTGTATCTCCCTTTTCAATAAGTGCATTTACATATACAAGAAGCTGCATTTGCAGTCCTTCGTATGCAAAGCAGAGATCCAGAGCTTTTGACGATGATTTGTAGTCTATTACTGTTACATAGATATCACCACTCTCATCCTCATACATATCAACCCGGTCAATTTTTCCCCTTAGTTCAACTGGAGTATCCTCAACCCTCATTGTTACTGGATCAATATGCTCGTACTCCCTTTCGTCTCTTCCAAACTTTCCGATTCTGAGTTCAACAGCTCTTGGTCTGAACTTTCCTCTTTGTATCTGGGTCATTATTATCCTTGCATTTCTGTATAATACTCTTTCAAGCTTCTTCTGGATATAGTCGTTACGACTGCTGGATGCAAATGTGTACTTTCTTTCGGAATCCATGTTTCTCACTATTTCAATGGATTCTTTAATCAGCTGGTCTGCATCTTCATCATCCATATCTGATATGTCCCTTTTTTCCTGGATCAACTTCTTGATGTATTCTTCAAGGACATCGTGATATTCGTTTCCGATATCGTAGAATTCAACCTTTTGAATTGTCCTTTCCTTTGGTGAAAGGATGTTTTCAACAAAGTATTTAAATGGACATTCAGAGTAGGTCTCAAGTTTGGAAACGGTCATGCTTAACTTATCATCAAATCGATTTTTTATTATTTCAGAATCCAGTTTTGGAACTTCCTTTTTATGGGTCAGTCTTTCTATTATTTCTTCAGCTTTTTTGTTGTCGTTCTCTTCATACCATTTGTAGACTGCAAGCCATACTGGATTAATTTCTTCTCCTTTTATAAATAGCCTTAGGTTCTTAATCAAGGAATCGGATGTAATTGATTCCAGGGTAATGTCCTCAAACTCGTCTTTTCTCCACAAATCTGTCTCTTCTTCTAGAGAAGCAAAGATCGTCTCCAGGGTGCTGATATATAGTGATGGCTGCAGGGAATCCCCTGAACCGCCTGCCAGTGGATATGTTGCCATCAGTTTGTCCTTTGGAACTGTAAAGAGCTTGTAGAGGATATGGTTGTCCTTATATGCCTGAAAAACAGAGCCGCTGTCTATATCAATATCATTTTTAATAAATTCTTCCCTGTCATCATCTGATAACAGTCCTCTCTCACGGGTATTTCCGATTGCTCCTTCATTCATTCCCATGATAAACAGTACTTTGGATTCCTTTACTGAGATATTGTTTATATTTCCGATTTCAATACTGTCGATAATTGGAGGGATGGTTCTGATTCTAATCTCACTTAAGCCTGCTTCCAGGATCTTTATGTACTCTGTTACTGAAACCCGCTCCTTCTCTGCAATTAGAACCATTTGCTCAAGTACTTCCATCACACTGTTCCAAGCCTGTGACATTTCACTGGCTTCTTCAAACATATTGTTCTTTTCATACTCTGAAATCTCATCGGTTACTTTTTTGTGCATGTCCTGATGTTCCAGGAAATCCAGAATAAACTTAGAATATTCACCTACGGTCTTGAGCTTCCTGAACTCATGCCGTATGTTATCAAACTCAGATGCAAAGATTTTTCTAAAATCTTCTTCATCCTCATTTAGCTGTGGATTATTATCCTGGAACCATTTGTCACCTTGAATTCCATATTTAAGTGCCGTATTTTCCATTTCATTTATATCGTTAAGTTCAATTGGTACAGGTTGATTGTTCTCATCCATCTTTTTTAATGATGAAAATCCACTTTTCAGGTAATTAAAGACGGTTTCTGTGCTGAAGTTATCAGCCAGCATGTCCATCAAGGAAAGGATGTTCTTTACAATGGCATTCGAGAGGATGTCCTTCCTTTCATCCATATAGTAAGGAATATCGTATCTTCCAAATACCTTTTTTAAATCCAAACTATATGAATTAAGATCGCTTGTTGCAATCTTAATGTCCTTCCATCTGTACTCTTCATCCCTTACCAATGAGCAGATAACATTTGCTACTTTTTCAACTTCTGTGTATGGGTTCATGGCAGAAGCTATTCTTATGTTTTCTGTTTCTTCCTCGTATGCTTTTGGTTCAAGTGAGAACAGATTTTTTTCAATTGCCTGGATTTCCGGTTTCATTGATTCACCATTTTGAAGAGGATGTATGCTTATTTCGTCATTAAACATCCCATCCAGGGTATTGTATGTATCTGAAATAATTTTAAATACTTCCAAGTCTTCATAGGATTCATCTTCGTTTAGATAATTGGTGTCAATATTTAAGGATATTTCCATATCCTTTGCATGATCCTTTAATGTCTTTATTAGGGCAAGCTTTTGTTTGTCAAAGCTTTCATAGCCATCTATCCAGATCTTTGAATTCTTTATAAGTTTGGAATCTTTTATTTTTGAAATTGCTAGCTCTACTTTGTCTTCTTCGTCAAGAAAATTCCCTTTTGTCAACTTATTGTACTCTTTAAAAAGAAGCTTTATATCTATAAGCTTCCTTTTAGTCAATGACCTTTCGGTATTTTGAATAACTCTTTCAATATCTTCTGGAGTTATTCTGCTTTCCTTTAATTCTCTGATCAATCTTTCAAACTCTACCAGCAAACCCTGATGACCTGCTACTTTTTTGTAGAGCATAAGCTGATCTGCATTCTTATCAAATACTCTCTTTAAGAGCATCAGCTTACCAAATAAAGTAATATCAGGAAGATCACTTCCGCCCATTTCTTCCAGGATTGTATTAACCAATCTTGCAAAGCTTGTAATTCTGATATTCATTATGCCGGTTTCATTAAATCTTTCGATTATGTCGCTTTCACCCTTGAATGTCATTATTTCAGGCACAATAAGTATACAGCTCCCATCTGGGTTGCTGTCCATTTCATTTTTTATTTCATCATAGATGTAGGATGACTTACCGGATTTTGCTCTTCCTGCAATGATTTTCATTTGCTTCCTCCTCGATGCTAACGATGTTTGTTGATTCAATTATAACATCCAGATATGAATTCCTGCCAGTCCTCATATATTCCTCTTAGCTCATCATCCAGATATTCCAAGGCTTCCTTTTCAAGTTCCTCTGGTACTCCGTAATGTGCCTCTGCAATTGCTCCAGCTATTGCTGCAATTGTATCGCTGTCGCCTCCGATTGATATTGCCGTACGGATTGTATCTTCGAATGAATCTGATTCCAGAAATGCTTTTATTGCCTGGGGTACGCTCCCCTGACAGGATACGTCAAATGTGTATTCTTCTCTGATATCATCCAGCATAAAGTGGAGTGGATAGTATTCTGTTGAAATCTTTTCTTTTATTTCATCTTTTGAATTTCCTTGCCTTGCCATATATATTGCCATTGTTGTTGCTTCTGCTCCCTTTAATCCATCTTCATGATCATGGGTTATCTCTGTTATTGCTTTTGTAAGACTTATTGCTTCTGTTTCAGATCTTGCTGCAAAACCTGCAGGGCTTATTCGCATTGCTGATCCGTTTCCGTAGCTGTTATATGGCGTGGGGTTATTTGAGAACAACCAGCCGTGGAATCTTCTTCCATAGCCTGCATAGGGATACTTTCTGCCAATTTCCTGCATAAATTTTATGCTCATTTCACTAAGTAGTTTGTAATAATCTGAATCAAAGCCGTATCTGCCTGGTGAAGGCTCGATTGTTTTTTCTGTTTCCATAATGGCCTTTGCTATTGCCATGGTTAATACTGTGTCATCTGTGAAGTGGCATTCATGTGTGAATAGTTCAAACTCCTTTGACTTATGGTTGTCCCATTCAAATCTTGATCCTACTATATCTCCGATTATTGCTCCTATCATGTTAGTTCCTCCCTTGCATGTGGATTGTCCCTGTAAACACTCATTTTGATTATACCCACTGCTACTTCTTGTTAATTAAATCTATGAAAATCATTATATTTTTCAATAATTGACTGATGCTTGACTTGCAGAAAAAATGAGACCCTGAAGGTCTCTTTGTTGCTGCATATAGTATAAAAATTGTGAAGTTTAGGAGTATGATTCTATATGCGGGGCAGCATGGAAAGAGGCCACTGATAAACCCCCTGCAATTCAATCCAAAATTTAATAATAAATTCTTTCACTAACATTTTTCTTAATGTTTTAAGAAAATGTTAGTTTTTAATAATAAAAATAAGGAGTTTTGCTCCTTATTTCCCTAATAACGTGATTATTCTCTTGATATTTACTGCAAATATTGTTAAGGCTCCTTGCATGTTCATGCCAATTAAACCTGATGATGATGCAGTATCATAACCATGTCTATTTTTTAGTTCTCCATTTTTTGCTTCTATCTTGTATCGTT
>JAGXFX010000027.1 GCA_024637045.1 Soehngenia sp. | reverse complement strand
GTTTTTAAAAAATTGATTCTTGGTTTATTCAAAGTTCTCACAACTGTTTAGTTATCTAGGTTCATTGTCGTCCTCTTTCGAGGCGACTTGATTAGTATACCATGTATACTAATCCTGCGTCAACATCTTTTTGAAGTTTTTAAAGTGCTTCGTTTATTCAATTTGCTGACCTTTTAAATACTACCATCTTTCGTGGAAAAAGTCAACGATTTTTTGCAACAATATTATCCTTTTCAAAACAGATATATTACTTACAAATGTCAGTTTTAAGCCATATTGTTGGTATATCTTGATATCATATTTCCGAGAGCAATTGAATATAACTTTGTATCTTTATCATCTGCCCTTGATACCAAAACAACTGGAGCTTTCGCTCCCATTATTATTCCTGCTGATTTCCCATTTGCCAAGTAGGTTATTGTCTTACCGATTCCATTACCCATCTCAATGTTTGGAACAAGCAATATATCAGCATCGCCTACCACTTCATTATCTATCTTCTTGGTCTTTGCTGCTTCTTTTGAAACTGCCAGATCCAATGCCAGTGGACCTTCAACAATTACCCCCTCACCAAATAAACCTGCTATTGACATCTTCTTAAGTTCATCAGCATCAACAGTTGCCTGCATCTTTGGGTTCACTTTTTCCTTTGCTGCCAGGGCTGCTACTTTAACATTAATGCATCCCATAGCCTTTGCTACAGTTACGCTGTTATCAATAATTTTCTTTTTCTCTTCCAAAGATGGATTTAAATTCATACCTCCATCTGTTAGATAAAGTAGCTTGTGATATGTTTCTACATCGTATACCATTACATGACTTAATAGGCTATCAGTTCTTAATCCCCAATCTTTGTTCAAAACGGCTTTTAGTAATATCGCTGTGTCAACAAGCCCTTTCATTAAAAAATCGGCTTTCCCCTCACTAACCATTCTTACTCCGATTTCAGCGGCTGCTGAAATATCGGTCTCATCAATAAACTCAAATTCTGATATGTCTAGATTGAGTCTCTCAGCAATTTCCTCAGTTTCTCTCTTGGAACCTATAAGAATAGGCTCACTTATTCCAAGTCTTGAACTTTCTACAACAGCATCCAAAACATCTTCATCTTGACATGCTACAACAGCAAGTCTCATTTTGTCTCCTTCTACAGATAAAATATCCTGTAATCTCTCTATCATATGAATTCCTCCTCGTTTATTTGTCCTTCTTGAATCGATCAATTGCATTTAACTGAGCTTTTATATTATCATCCTCTGGATCCAGCTGATGTGCTCTGTAAATATCATCGTATCCTTTGTCTATGTCTCCAAGATTTAGATAACCAAGTCCTCTATTGAAATATAGTCTATAGTCATCATGACTACAAGCATCTATACCTTCTGTGAAAATGTCTATTGCTTTTTCAATGGCATTATCATTGAAATATGATATTCCAAGCTCATTATAAACTTCAGAAACTGTTGGATCACTATCCATGGATGCGTAAAAATAATCCATTGCTATCTGGTTGTCTCCATATCCTCTGTAAGCCATTCCAAGCAGGTAATTAGCATACCAGCTTTTACTGTGCTTCGGCATAAGTTTCGATAATATTTCTATGGACTTTTCATAGTTCATATTATTCATATATGTCAGCCCAAGTTCTACTCTGTAATCTGAATCGATTAAATCCAATTCCTGTCTGATTTCCTGCCGTCTATTCTCGTCTGGATCATATATTAAAACCTTGTCCCAAGTTAGTTTCGCTTTTACATATTGCTCATAGAACTTATAATGATATCCCAACTTGTAATATGCAGGATAATACTCTTTATCTTCATCCAGTAATTCTTCCAGTATTGCGGTTGATTCCTCCAGAAAATCATTACCTTCATCAATTTTTTCTTCTTCAATTCTATTCTTGCCTATTGCTTCTAGAACCATTGCATAATAAAGCATCCCTTCCTTGCTACCATACATATTGTTGTATGCCCTGAAATGAAGACCGCTTTCTATATAATCATCGTTTTCAAATGCTAAAATTGCTCTCTTGAATAGTTCCTTTTCCATGTCGGGGTTATATGCTTCAAGAATTCTAGCGTAGTATTCATTGTATTTGAAATGTTGGTCAGCTCCCATTAAATATAGTATCCCTTCAATAACTCTTTCCAATGTAATTCCTTGTTCTGAATCTAGGTTACTTAACTCACTCAATAGTTTCTCAGTTACCACTGGCAAGGGTATCGATTGATCTAAATCAAAGTCTTTAATTGTAAATTCCCTCTCGTCTTTAAGCTGTACAAAGCTCACAGACTCAGTTTTATCGCTGAAATATTTTTCTCCTACTGACATATTAATTCCTCCTTAAAGCTTTCTCATAAACATTCTTTTTCTTAATGTTGTTGTGCTCAGTAGCTTAAATAGATGACCCCTGTATATCATTGCTGCTGAGAGAAGAACACTTCCCAAGAGGTACATTATCATTGATAGAATAGAATTACTGAAAGACAATCCTCTAAATGGATTTAGCCCACCAGTCAACAAGCCACCTGTAACAAAATAAAGAATAATCATCAATAATCCGTTCGGTACAATCCAGTTCAACCAATTTTCTTTCATAAAGTCAATACAATACAAGATGGTTTGAAGCGAATCTCTTTCCTTGATATATAATGACTCAGGCAATGGATTTAAAACTACTAATGCTGCGATTCCTATGATTAGTATAATTGCAACTACAAATGCACCAATAATGCTTGATACAAAACTCAATATTATGTTTACAAGATAGAATATGAAAAGAACCCCATATACTTTCCTAATAAAATAAGTGAAGCCATATTTTATGTCTTTCCACCTGAACCTGTTATAAACAACTACATTGTGCAGTACAAATAAATAACTGGAAATAATTGCACTCTCAATTAGTGCGTAAATAATACCCAACAAGAATCCAAGACCAGACAATAAATTAAACACTACGATTCCTGCCACCAAACTCAATACTGAATACACCACGCCCATTAGCAATACCTCTGGGTTTCTTGCCAACGTGTTTTTGGATTTTGAGATAATCTCCTTGTTTACAAGTAAAATATCGTTAATTATATTCATTCAGTCAACTCCTCTGCATAGCTTGAAATATTATATGTTTTGCATCTTTCCAAAACCCCATTTTTATAATTGAATAAAACTAGAGTTTTTTGTTTATTACTCTTTTTACTATACCCACTGTTAATAATTTCATATAAATTATGCTCAAATTCTTGAATTCTTACTTTCTTCAATAATTTTTTTGTCGTCATATCCTTGAATTCTGGTAAAACCTCTGATAATAATGCTTCTGACTTCAATATCTCATGGCTCCTGCCCATGTCTAAATCATTTTTAATATTAAAATATCCTGGCAAAGGTTTCCCCTTATTATTCTGCAAGTAGTCAAATGCAAGCAATTCGATGAAAATTTCTAATTGTTCAAAAGATCGTACGATGTAGTAGTTTATTAAGATTTCATAAAGACTATCTTTGCTATGTGATACGTCATAGAGATCATGCTCTTTCCAGAATTTCATAAAGTCTTCAAAAAATCTAAACGGACTAGCAAATAGATTCTGTAAAATGTATTCAATGCTGTGTTTGAAGTATTCTTCATTGTAATATTTTTCTACCAATTCCTCAATTCCTTTTAAAGCTATGACTTCATCATAACTAATCCACTTGGATTCCATTACTTCATAAGGCGCCTTGTCAATTAGTCTATATCCATATTCAGTTTTTAAATTTCTAAGAGCAGAACCTTTTAATAGTTTCAAAAAACCAAGTTGAATCTTCTCTGGCCTAAGTTGAAATATATGATCGAATGAAATGCCAAATCTATCATAATCTTCATACGGGAGTCCAGCAATCAGATCCAAATGCTGGTGAATGTTTTTATTAAGTTTTATTGACCTACTCACGCTGGCAAGTTTTTCGAAATTTGTATTTCTACCAATAGCTTCAATCGTCTTCTCATTTGTTGACTGAACTCCTATTTCAAATTGAAACAACCCTTCCTTGATATCCTTGAAAAATTCTAGTTGCTCATTATCTATAAGGTGGGCGGTAACTTCAAAATGAAAATTTATTCCAACTGGATTTCTTTCGATGATATGTTGCATAATGGCCTGAGAAAATTCCTTGTTTGCATTGAAAGTACGGTCTACAAATTTAACCTGTTTAACGCCGACTTCAATAAGATTGTCCAAATCTCTCTTTACTCTGTCAAGATTCATGTACCTTACGCCCCTTATGGTCGATGATAGGCAGAATGCACAGTTAAACGGACACCCTCTTGAGCTCTCATAGTATACTATCTTGTTTTTCAATTCATCCCCAATCGACTCATATGGAGAAGGGATGTTGTTTATATCTTTTATCAACGGCCTTGGAGGATTGATTCTTATCTTTTCCTCTTCTCTGAATGCGAGTCCTTTTATGTTTTCCGGGTTTTTCCTAATCAAAAGTTCCCTAAAAGTCTCCTCACCTTCTCCATAAACAACATAGTCTATGTATGGATGACTAGTCATAAGTTCCGCCACATCATATGATACTTCCGGACCTCCAAGTAGTATTTTTGTCCGTGGGCTTACAAGCTTTAATCTTTCGCATATTTCAAGTGTTTCATCAACATTCCAAATGTATGTTGAAAACCCAACCAACTTCGGATTTATTTCATAAATCTTAGATGCTATATCTGCAAGGTTCTGATTGATTGTAAATTCTTCAATTTGAATATCCTCTATGTCCTTGACATACTCCTTCAAATATCTTAAGGCCAAATTAGAATGTATAAATTTTGAATTTAGTGTAGTTAATGTAACTGACATTATAATCTTCCTTTCTGTTCTAATCACCATTATTATTTTACCCTAAAAAACAGAGTAAGGCCAATGATTATTAGGATTAATTCTATTGAATAATTTCCTGAAAAGTACTAAAATGTATATTAGAACTAATGAAAGGGGACATAAAATGAAGCACTTTGATTTCGACAAAATATCAATTCAGGAAATGTCAAAGGACGATATGTTACTAATAATAGAAGCCCTTGAATACACTGGCAAAGCCAACAATATCGATGATTTTCTTCAATTAAGAGAAAATATCCTGATAGAACTATCCTCACTTGCTGAACTTTCACAAGATCAATTCCTTGATTACTTGAAAGAAGAGACCTTATCATTCTAGATAAGGTCTCTTCTTATTTATGCTATTACATCTTGTTAGGAGCATCTATACCCAACAACCCAAGACCCGTTTTTATTACAGTCTTGGTAGAATACACCAATGCAAGTCGTGTTTTCTTTGCTTCCTCATCGTCAGTTATTATCTGAGTGCTGTTATAGAATGTGTTGAATGCCTTTGCAATTTCAACAATTTGTCTAGTTATATAAAATGGTTCATTCTTCTCCATGGCATCCACCACAATATCTGGGAAGTCGTACAGCATTCGAATTATATTTGTTTCATCATCACTCGTTAGCTTTTCAAGGCTTATTTTATCTTCAGGATTAAAATTGCCTTTTTCAAGCAATGAGTTAGCTCGTGCATGTGTGTATTGTACATATGGTCCTGTTTCTCCCTCAAAGCTAAGAGTCCTATCCCAATTAAATGTATAGTCTTTAATCCTTTGATTAAACAATTCCTGGAACAAAATTGCTCCAATTCCCACTTGCTTTGCAACAAGATCCTTGTTTTCAAGATTTGGGTTTCTTTCTTCAATTATATTCTTAGTGCTTTCAATAGCCTTGTTCAAAACATCCTCAAGGAATACAACCCTTCCCTTTCTAGTTGACAATGTTCCTTCTTCCAAGCTCACCATCCCGAATGGTATGTGAATACAATCCTTTGCCCACTCGTGACCCATCAGTTCAACAATCTTAATCCAGGCCTTAAAATGTAAATTTTGCTGAGATGCAACTACATAGAGGTTTTTATGGAAATCGTAGTGTTTTTTTCTATAGAGTGCTGCTGCAATATCTCTTGTCGTGTAAAGTGTCGAGCCATCTTTTTTCATAATCAGAGCAGGCGGCATCCCGTAGTCTTCAAGATCAACAATTAATGCACCCTCTGATTCCTTGATAATACCCTTTCCCTTCATTTCTTCCAAGACTGTTGGCATCTTGTCTGAATAGAAACTTTCTCCTGTGTAGGAATCAAACTTGATATTTAACATATCGTATACTCTATCAAACTCCTTAAGGCTTATGTCCCTGATCCATTGCCATAATTCCATAGCCTCTGGATTCTTATTTTCAAGTTCTTTGAACCAATACCTTGCTTCATCCTTAAGTTCAGGTTTATCTTCTGCTTCTTCGTTAAACCTTACGTACAGCTTTAGAAGCTCAGAGATTGGGTTCTCTTCAATTACTTTACGATCCCCCCACTTTTTGTAAGCTGAGATTAGCATTCCAAATTGAGTTCCATAATCTCCTAGATGGTTGATTGTAATTGTATTGAATCCTAAAAACTCATATATCTTTGCTAGTGAATTTCCTATTACAGTAGTTCTAATGTGACCAATGTGAAATGGTTTTGCGATGTTCGGCGAAGAAAACTCCACAATAACCTTCTTGCCTTCACCCATATCTGATGAACCATATTTTTCCTTTTTATCCATAATCTCTGAAATAACATCTTCAGCAAGTTTTGTTCTATTTATAAAAAAATTCACATATGGTCCTTGATTCTGAACTTTTTCAAACAACTCATTTCCACTGATACTAGCTGCCAGTTCTTCCGCAATTACATTAGGAGATTTTCTGTACTCCTTGGCTAGTCTGAACGTTGGAAATGCATAATCTCCCATATCATAAGATGGCGGTATTTCAATAAGACTAACAATCTCATCCTGACTTAAACTTACTACTTTTGCGTCAAGTAATTCTACTACCACATTCTTGAAACTAATCATATTTATTCCTCCCATTAAATATCGTAATCAACTGTTTTTCAATTCGACCACAGTTACTCCGTCGCCACCTTCTCCATACTTTCCTAACCTCTGGGATTTAACAAGTCTGTGATTCTTTAAATAGGATTTGACACCATCCCTAAGAGCACCGGTTCCTTTGCCGTGGATTATATAAACTTCCTTAAGTCCTGATATAAATGCATCATCCAAATACTTGTCTAGCTCAAAGGTACCTTCTTCTATATTCCTACCCCTCAGGTCCAATTCTGCCTTGATAGCCTTGGCTTTTCTTGTTTTAACAGATTTGCTCCTCTCCATCGATGTTGTCTGCTCATTGCCTTCTGCTCTTCTCAGAGTAGAAATCGATACATTAACCTTCATTATACCAATTTGCACTTCAACATTACCTTTATCATCAGGAGGCGTAACAACTGTTCCCTGTTGGTTTAAAGAAAGCACTTCCACAGTTTCACCTGCTTTAAGGTTCTTGGGAGGTTTCTTTGATTTTACCTCTTTAATACCAGTGCTTGCCTGAGCTTCTTTTTCTCTTATTTCCTTCCTGAGCATATCCTGGGCTTCCTGGAGTCTTTTACCTTTGTCTCTGTCAATTTCATTGGATATGCTTTTTAATTCATCTATTATAAGATCCGCATTATCTTTTGCAGTTCTTACGATATGCCTTGCTTCCTCTTTAGCCTTTTGTAAAATCTTTTCACGCAATTCTTCAGTCTTACCCTTTTCATTCTGCAACTGTTCTCTTAACTTATGTATGTCAAGTTTTAATCTTTCAGCTTCAGTCTTATTCTCTTCGGCAATTCTTCTGTCTCTATCCATCGCCTGAAGTACATCTTCAAACTCAATATTTTCCTTTGTGAGTAATTCTCTGGCCCTATCAACAATATAATCTTGTAGTCCCAACCTCTTGGAAATTTCAAATGCATTAGATTTGCCAGGAACTCCTATTAACAACTTATAAGTTGGACTTAAGGTCTCTACATCAAATTCAACAGATGCGTTTCTTACATAGTCTGTTGTCAATGCATAAACCTTTAGCTGACTGTAATGCGTAGTTGCCAAGGTTCTTATTCCCATTGTTCTTAGATGGTCAAGAATTGACATGGCTAGAGCAGCACCCTCAGTTGGATCAGTTCCAGCTCCAAGTTCATCAAAGAGCACCAGACTGCTTTCATTTATCTCATCCAGAATATCAACTATATTGGTCATATGGGATGAGAATGTTGAAAGACTTTGTTCAATGCTTTGTTCGTCTCCAATGTCTGCAAAAACCTTCTTGAATATCGATAATTCTGAATTAAAGTCTGCTGGAATATGAAGACCACTTTGCCCCATGAGAGTGAAAAGACCAACTGTCTTTAATGTTACAGTTTTCCCCCCGGTGTTTGGTCCTGTAATGATTAAAGTATTAAATTGATCCCCTAGATATACATTTATTGGAACAACTTCTTTTCCAAGCAAAGGATGTCTGCCTTTTTTTATGTTAAGATACCCATTCTCATTAAATAAAGGCTTTGTTGCATTCATTGTTAAAGCAAGTTTTCCTTTTGCGAAAACAAAATCCAGTCTGGAAAGCAACAACTCATTGCTTCTTATTCCTTCTGCATCTTCAGCAACCATCCCTGTCAGTTCAATGAGAATTCTCTCAATTTCTTCTCTTTCCTTGATTTCTAGTTCCTTTAGCTGGTTGTTCAACTCCACCACAGCCATAGGTTCAATGAAAGCAGTAGCTCCACTTGAGGAAACATCATGAACCAAACCTGGTACACTACCCCTATTCTCTTGTTTGACTGGTATAACATATCTTCCTTCACGCATCGTGACAATTGCATCCTGAAGAAATTTTCTATGTGTTGAAGAATTGATTATGCTGTTCAGTTTATCCTTAATTCCATCATTCTTAGCACGAATCTGTCTTCTTATATTTCTTAAACTAGTACTGGCATTATCCGAAATCTCATCTTCACTTATTATTGCATTACTGATTGAATCCTCAAGATCTTTAAACACACCAAGATTTTGAATCATATCACCAATAATCTTGTAGTTTTCTGCTGTCTCTTCTCTAGTGTCTCTCATATAATTCTTAAGTGCTCTGGAAACTCTAAGACCTTCACCTATTTTTAATAATGCTCCAGGATGTAACATCCCCCCAAGTTCCGCACGCTTGACATCATCCCTTACTTTGTTAATTCCAAACAGTGGAGGATTCCCTCTTTTCATAAGCAAGGTCAATGCCTCCTGAGTCTCATTCTGTGAGTATTTGACTTCATTTGAATCGGTTGAGGGCATAAGGTCTTTAGCAATGCTTTTCCCAGGAGTCGATTCTGCTTTTTCTATAAGCATCTCCCTGATTTTATAAAATTCAAGTACGTTTAAGCTTTTATGATTCAAAAAATCACCTCGTTAAAGGACACCTCTGAAAAAATGTCCATTTGTCACTTCAGTTTTGGCTTTATAATCATTCATAAAATTAATTACTGTATTCTTGTCAATCATACCATTAAGACAATCATAGTACATCTCCTGAATATCCCTTATATCATCTTCAAAGGTAAAGTCCAACCTGAAAGATGTAATCCCTGCTCTTGATACTGCTTCAAGTCTATCCAATACCATAACAGGTACTGAATTGTAGATAGTTGTAAAGCCTGCTCCTCTATCCATTCTGAAATTCTTGTTCATTCGATCCTTAAGCATATATCCATTTGCATATGAACAAGTTTCACAGCCACTATCATCCTTGCATCCTTTAAGATATGCCATCGGACAATTTCTAGAAATCATCACCGGTAAATATCCATATACTATTGCTTCTACTTCTCCGCCCGTCTTTTCTGCAATCTCATTTATCTGACCAAGGTTTAGCTCTGGTGAAAGAGTCAACCCATTTATCCCAATTTTTCTGAAGTAATTCAAAGTATAAGAGTTGAAAACATTCAGCCCGATATCTCCGTGTATAGTTAAATTAAACTTGTTCTTCAGAAATTCTACAGTACCAACATTTGAAGCAGAAACTCCATCCAATTGAGAAAGATTCGTGTTTATTGTTGATTCAAGTATGTCTAAATCTTCTTTATATAAAATTTTATCCGACAAGTAGAATGCCTCAATACTATTACTCTTAAGAATTTCAAGATTGCCTTTTAGACTTTCATTAAAGCCAAGGTAGACTCTATCTACTTTTTTTAGATTCATTTGGTCAAACTGCTTTTGATTGCTAACCCTTACAGTCAACATTTTCTTATCCTTGGGTAGTTTGCTAAAACTCATTACACTGTCTTTCTTGTCCTTAAAGTTTATTACAGGGTATTTTACAAAGTTTGCGACTACTTTTTCTGAAAGTCTCTCCACAGCATTTCTTCTAAGAGCATTAATATCCTTAACATTAATAAATGAGTTGTCATCCATGTCTATTTCAAGACTCTCCATAGAGAAAACCGTATCTCCCAGTTTTGCCAATTGTTCACTTATTCTTTCACCTGAAATAGGAGTCTTCACAGCAGTCTCGACAACTTTATCTCCTGTAGCCGTTTCAGAAAATTCCATAAATTCGACAGTAAGAATAGGCTTTTCTCCTATTTTTAATCTTATTTTCATGGATAATGGGAGGTTTTTATCAGTATTAATATATGATTTCTTAGCATTCCCCAATAGTTCAGCACTGGAAGTTTTTCTAAAAGGTGATCCTTCCGGAGCAGTATCCTTGATTCTCCCTATCCAGATCTTTTCTCCTTTTTGACCTGAAAATTGAGCTTTTGTTCCTGATCGATCATTGTGATAGGTATCCCACTCTAATCCATCACCTACATCAACATTTTCAGATAACAATACCTGAATCTTGTTCTTATCTGATGAAATAACCTTTCCTACTACTCTTCCCCTATTGTCAGGCCTTTCAACAGAAACAAATTTCTTCCCGAAGTCACCAAAAGTATGTCCTTTTGTAAATTCCCTGTTAAATATCTGTTCAACATTGACTCTTTCTCCTTTTGTCAAGGAGTCACTTCCACTGTCAATCGCTTTTCTGTACGCACTTACTACTGTAGCAACATATTCAGGCCTTTTCATTCTTCCTTCAATTTTAAATGATTTTACTCCTGCATTTATCAATTCCCCGACTTCATCCAAAGTATTAAGGTCCCTGGTACTTAGATAATGCCTTTTGTCAAGATTGCCTGCTATATTACCCTTAGCATCTATTATACTATATTCCATTCTGCAAGGCTGAGCGCATGTTCCTCTGTTGCCACTTCTTCCACCGATAAGACTGCTCATGAGACACTGCCCTGAATAGGAAAAACACAAGGCGCCGTGGATAAATACCTCAAGTTCTATATCACTGTTATTTTTAATCCTCAAGATCTCTTTATAAGGTACTTCTCTTGCAAGAACAACTCTTGTAAATCCAAGTTCTTCAAGATGTCTTGCACCCTCAAGATTATTGATGGTCATCTGAGTACTTGCATGAATCTGTAATTCTGGGAATACTTCTCTTACCATTGATGCAAATCCAATATCCTGAACGATTATCCCGTCGACTCCAATTTCGTACAGATATTTCACATAGTCAAGAGCATCCGATACTTCTTTGTCATCCAGTAAAATATTCACTGTAACAAAAACTGATACTCCTCTTAAATGAGCATAAGAAACTGCCTCCATTAATTCTTCATATTCGAAGTTGGAGGCATATTGTCTTGCATTGAACAACTTACCACCCAAGTACACTGCATCTGCACCATTCATAACGGCAGCTTCAAGGGCTTCCATACTCCCTACGGGAGCCAATAATTCCAATTTATTATTCAAAATTTTCCTCCTGATCAATTCTCATCAAGAAGTTCAAGTGTTTCCTTAAGTTGCTTCTTAAGTTCCACAATTTCCATCTGAGTTTTAAAATGCTTGTCTTTGTATTCCTTTAGGTCAGTGTGGCACTTATGTATCTCTTGGTCCTTGACTTTGATACCTTCCTTCAACTCATTGATTTCACCGAATAGTTGTTCTTTTGATAGCTTAGTCTTGATAACTTCGTCCTGATATTCAAAGCTTTTTGTTTCCATTTCCCTGATTTTTGCGTTTGCTTCCTGCATTTCCTTCTTTAAAGAGTCATATTTTTCAAGAGGTTCTTTTGATTTCTTTCTTAATTCCTTGTGTTCCTCCTGTAATTTGAAAAGTTCATCCGCTACATTAAATGCTGTTAAAGTCGCAGCCATAGTTGGGCTAAGTCTTTCATTTTTGCTCGACATTTTTTTGATACTACTGTCTACATAAGCCGCCAGCTCTCTTACATATCTATCATTTTCGGCACCTACAACTGTAAAGTTACGACCATCAATCAATACATTAATTTTTCTTTTATCTGTCATAACCAACCTCCTTAAAACAGTACAGTATCCTCATTTAACTCTAGAAAAGGGTAGAAATTCCACCCTTTAGCTTCGAAGTTTAGCATCAAATCTATTCTCAAGGTCTAATATAATCTTATTCTGAATGTCATTAACAACAGAATCTGTTAAAGTTCCTTCATATGACCTATAAACTATTGAGAATGCAACACTTTTCTTGTTTTTCTCAACTTGATTCCCTCTATATATGTCAAAGAGTTCTATTGACTCAACAAGATTCTTGCCGTGTGAACGTATGACCTTATCAATTTCTCCAACCATAACTCCCTCATCAACTACAACTGCAATGTCTCTGCTCATTGAAGGATATTTTGGCAGAGGTCTATATTTTATATCCAAATCAGTCAGATCTACAATCTTGTCAAAATCTATTGTTGCAATATATGATCTTTTCTTTAATTCATAATTGTTCGCGACATCTGGGTGCACTTCGCCGAAAATCCCTAACTTCACATTGCCTGAATAAACTGTAGCAGCTCTTCCAGGATGGAACGAAGGATTTTTCTCTTCTCTTTCATAGCTTAGATTCTTTACTCCAAGTCTTTCAAATACTGTTTCTAGTGTCTCTTTCATGAAATAAAAATCCTTCTGACCATAAAACCCAATTGACAATACTTGCTTTTCATCTGGTAAATCGACTACGGGCAATGCTTTTGGAATAAAAGCATACCCTATTTCATATGCAAGAACCTCGTCAATACCTTTGTTTTCATTTCGTCCAAGCAAATCCATCATGTTTGACATCAAAGTAGTACGCATTGTACTGTAATCTTCCCCTAATGGATTCATAAGTATGATGTATTTTCTTTCAGAAGCCTCTTCAGGCAGGTTCAATTTGTCGTATGCCTTGGGGCTGATAAATGAATATGTCATAACCTCATTATAACCAATTCCCTGAAGCACTGACTTTACTCTTGCTTCAATTTGCTTGTTGTACGGTTTTTCACCTCTTGTAAGAGCACCTGTAAGAGGCTTGCTCTCGATATTATGGAATCCATACAATCTTCCTGCTTCCTCAATTAGATCAGCTTCAACCTTAACATCATCTCTAAATGTTGGCACTTCGGCTATAATACTACCACTTTTTAAGGTTGTCTTGAATTGCAATCTTTCAAGATAATCTACGATGTCATCATCAGGCATGTCAACACCCAGAAGTTTTCTTGCTCTGTCAGGTCTTAATACAATTGTGTGTAGGCTTGCACTCGTGTGGTTAACGTCGATTACGCCATTTACTACTGTACCCGTTCCTGTTTCCTCTATAAGCTCACAAACTCTTTCAACAGCCTGACTGCAGAGATTAGGGTCGATTCCCTTCTCAAATCTTGTGGAGGCTTCTGATCTTAATGCTAATTTTTTTGATGTCAATCTGACATGTCTTGGGCTGAAATTAGCACCTTCAAGTAGTACAGTTTTTGTATTGGCTGTAATTTCGCTATCAAGACCTCCCATTATACCTGCCAGTCCAATTGCAATATTCTCATCTGCTATTACTATATCATTTTCGTCCAAGGTCCTTTCCACGTCGTCAAGTGTAGTAAGTTTTTCACCTTTATCTGCCTGTCTAACTATGATTTTCCTTCCACCTAGTCTGTCCAGATCGAATGCATGCAATGGCTCACCAAGCTCAAGCATTACATAGTTGGTTATATCAACCATATTATTAACAGGTCTAACTCCTGCATTCATAAGTGTAGTTTGAATCCATAGTGGTGATGGTTTTATAACTACATCCTTAACAACCCTTGAGTAATACCTTCTACAAGCTTCTGTTTCAACTTCAATTCCATTTGTATAACTATTAATGTTATCTACTTCGTTGTTTAAACTTATTTCAGGTTCCTGCAATTCACCTTTGAAGGTAGCAGATGCCTCTCTTGCCATCCCATATATGCTAAGGCAATCGGGTCTATTTGGTGTTATCTCAAACTCAATTACATCATCATTCAATTGCATCAATGGAACTACATTTTCTCCAAGGGAATATTCCTTGTCAAAAACAAATATTCCATCTTTCATTTCCTTTGGTATGACATTGTCAGCGTATCCCAACTCTTTAAGTGAACACAGCATTCCTTGTGATTCAACGCCTCTAAAATCAGTTGTTCCAATATCAATATTTCCAGGAAGAGTAGCTCCAGGCAGAGCTATAGGAACATAGTCTCCCTCTTTAAGATTTTTTGCTCCAGTGACTACAGTATAAACCCCATCTCCGACATCTATCATGCAAATCAATAGTTTATCAGCATTTGGATGAATTTCAATCTTCTCAATTTTTCCAACAACCACATTCTCAATACCTTTATTCATGCTTGTTATGGATTCAACATGTGATCCAGAATAGGTCAATCCATCAGATATCTCTTTTGATGAGATATTCAGATCAACATAATTTTTTAGCCAATTTACTGGTAATAACATCCTCTCAATACCCCCCTAGAATTGTTCAAGAAATCTATTGTCATTTTCAAACAGTAGTCTAATATCATTAATTCCATACTTGACCATTGTAATTCGATCAATTCCCATACCAAAAGCAAATCCTGTGTATTTTTCAGAATCAATTCCACAGTTCTCAAGCACCTGTGGATGTACCATTCCACAACCTAAAAGCTCCATGCTCCAACCTGTGAAATTGCACACCGGACAGCCTTCTCCTCTACACTTTATACAAGTCACATCAACTTCTGCACTTGGTTCAGTAAAAGGAAAATGATGTGGGCGATATCTGGTTTTCATATCTTCTCCAAAAAGCTCTTTTATAAATATATCCAATGTGTGAATAAGATTTGCCATTGAAATATTCTCATCAACAACTAGACCTTCGAGTTGATGAAACATTGGTGAATGAGTATCATCTACGTCATCAAAACGGAATGTTCTTCCTGCCGATACAATTCTTAAAGGTGCACCATACTTCTTCATGGATCTTATTTGAACGGGTGATGTATGGGTTCTCAATAGCAACTCGTCATTTATATAAAATGTATCTGAGAGGTCTCTGGAAGGATGGTTATCAGGTGAGTTCAGTGAATCGAAGTTATTTTCTACAGTTTCGATTTCAGGCCCTGTTACAACAGAAAAACCCATTGATATGAAAAGATCTTCCAACTCTTCCGCTGTTTGAATAAGAGGATGTCTGTGACCTCTTTTAATTTCCTTTGTCTTAACGGTTATATCTATGGTTTCAGAAGAAATACTCTGTTCTTTGGCTTTTTCTCTAAGTATCTCTTTTGTTTCATTAATCTTATTTTCAAGATCAGCCCTCACCTCATTTGCCATCTGTCCAATTACAGGTCTCATTTCAGCTGAAAGTTTACCCATATCTCTCAGAATTTTAGTTATTTCTCCCTTTTTTCCTAGAAACTTTACACGTAATTCCTCAAGTTCATTTAAATCTATATTATCCTGTATCTCCTTGAAGGCAGCATCCCTCAAGTCTTCCAATCTCTCCTTCATAGTGGACTCCTTTCAAATTTATTTATATCTAATATTCAGATTATTTACTAAATTATAGCACCACAATGGCCAAAACTCAACCTATTTAATCATTTGTCGACTGCTCTCATACATTATAATCGATGCTGCAACACCCGCATTGAGGGATTCAGCATCTCCTCTCATAGGTATAATAACTCTAGCATCAGATTTTTCAATAATATCAAACGACACACCATTGCCCTCATTGCCTATAACTATAACATCCTTGCCGCTGAATTGAAGAGAATTTAGAGGAGTTGCATCCTTAAGAGAAGTAGCAATAATTCTTCTTTCTCTAAATATATCTTCAAAATCACCACTATTGTCTCTTCTAAAATACAAGGGAACTCTAAATATTGATCCCATTGTAGCTCTTACAACTTTAGGATTATATGGATCTACACAGTTATTACCAATCACGATTCCGCGAATACCAAATGCATCAGCTGATCTTATTATCGTCCCCATGTTACCAGGATCCTGTAGTCCATCAAGATAGACAATAAGTCCATCACTGGGAAGTATTTCCAAGCCGAGGGGATTAAATGCTACTACGCCAATTATGCCTTGTGAATTCTCAACGTTTGCAATGCTGTCAAAAAGTTTCTGAGGCAAATAAACTGCCTCATTTAGGTTCCTTATGCTATTAAAAAGCCTTTCACCTTGCACGGTATTTTTTAGTGTATCTGAAACTATTATTTTTAGTAAAGAAGCTTTGTTTTCAAGAGCTTCATCAATTAATTTAATTCCTTCAATTACAAATTTTGAGCCATCCCATCGATTTTTCCTTCTCTCCAATGATTTTATTTCCTTAATCAAAGGATTCTTAATTGAAGTGATATTCTGCATATTATTCACCTGCTTCTTCAGCGATGTCATTTATAGCATCAGTTGAACCAAGAGCTACCAAAATATCCCCCTTCTGGATTTGATACTTAGGTCCAGGAGAAACATTAACTTCTTCTTCTCTTTTTACAGCCATAACAGTTACCTGGTACTTGTTTCTAAGCCTCAATTCTTCCAAGGTCTTGTTATGCCATCTTGGAATAGCTTGAATCTCAAGAATACTGTAATCGGGAGAAAGCTCTATATAATCTACAATACTGTTTGAAGCAAGGTTATGAGCAACTCTTACTCCCATATCACGTTCTGGGAATATTACTTTATCAGCACCAATTTTTTTAAGTACTTTTCCATGTAGTTCTGACTGAGCCTTTGCAACTATCTTGTCTACCCCCAGCTCTTTCACAATCAATGTCGCCATAATTGAAGCTTGAAGATCAGTTCCTATACTTACAACTACGACATCAAAGTTACTCAATCCAAGTTCCATCAACACTCCTTCATCCATAACATCAGCCTGTATAGCATGAGTTACCTGACCAGCAATATTATCAACTACATCCATATCCCCATCTATTGCCAAAACTTCATTCCCGAGTTCATACAAGGTCTTCGCCACTGCAGAACCAAATCTACCACATCCAATTATTGCAAAAGACTTCATCCGATTTCCTCCTATCCTACTGATATGTGTCCTTCTGAGTATCTGTATCTCTTATGTTTCTTATTATAACCTATTGCGAAAGCCATTGTAAGTGGCCCAACCCTTCCAGCATACATTGTACCGATAATTATCAGTTTTCCTAATTTTGATAATTCTGGAGTTACACCTCTAGATAATCCAACAGTTCCAAACGCAGATGTAGCTTCAAAGAGGAGATCCAAGAATGTACCACTCTCTGTTATTGTAAGCAAAAAAGAAATAAATAGAATCATACCCATACCAACAGTTACAATTGCCAAGGACTTAAATATTGTCTCCGGGTTAAGTCTTTTTTCGTAAACCTCAATATCTTTTTCTCCTTTTATTATGCTTATAGTCGCCATTAGTACAACAGCGACTGTTGCAGTTTTGACACCACCAGCAGTAGATCCAGGAGCTCCACCTATAAACATAAAAATAATTGTGAGAAATACGCTGCTTTCGCGTAAAGCTGCAGTATCTATTGAGTTAAACCCAGCCGTCCTTGGAACCACAGAAGCAAAGAACGCAGATGAGACCTTTTCCCAAAAAGGCATTTCTCCAATAGTAGATGGGTTTGTGTATTCAAGAATAAAAAAGAAAAACGTTCCAATAAGCAATAGTACCAAAGACATTGTAATAACCAACTTCGTATGTAGACTTAATCTTTTCCATTTTCTATTCCGGAAAACGTCATGCAACACTGCAAATCCAGTTCCTCCAATTATAATCAATGCACTTAATGTCAGTATGGTTAATGGTGAATTAGAATACGACATAAAACTATCGCCTGTTATATCAAATCCGGCATTGCAGAATGCTGAGATAGAGTGAAACACAGAAAACCAGATCCCTTTTGCTGTCCCGTATTCAGGTATAAATTTAAAAGACAGAAGTATAGCACCAACTGCTTCAATACTGAAAGTCAAGAGAATAACGTAAAGTGTAAGTCTTACCATACCAGACATGGTTTCCTGATTCATCTGCTCCTTGATAATCAGTCTTTCTTTCAGGGAGATTTTCTTACCCATTATTAAAGCAACCATTGTTGCCATGGTCATTATTCCAAGGCCACCCATTTGAATCAGCAATAGTATTACCACTTTACCAAACATGGACCAATACTCAGCAGTGTTAACAACAATCAAGCCAGTAACGCAAACTGCTGATGCAGATGTAAAAAGAGCATCTAATAGACCTATGCTTTCACCATTAGCTGAAGCTATCGGCAGGTTCAATAATATTGTCCCAATCAAAATTAATCCAAGAAATCCCAGAGCCAGCACTCTGGGTGGATTTAATTCAAATAAATATAATTTTTCTTTTATGTATGACATGACAGTCCTCCATTAAGTAATAGACAAACAGCCTTTAAATGCAAAAAAAGTTCCTAATGGAACTTTTGCATTTATGCTTCCTTTGCTATTTCTACCAGTTTGGCAAAGCCCTCTGAGTCATAGATAGCCATTTCTGAAAGCATTTTTCTGTTTACTTCGATTCCTGATTTTTTAAGCCCGTTTATGAATTTGCTGTAGCTCATGCCATTTTGTCTTGTAGCTGCATTGATTCTGGCAATCCACATTTTTCTAAACTCTCTCTTCCTTTGCTTACGTCCGATGAAAGCATAGTTAAGTGACTTCATAACAGCTTGGTTAGCTGGTCTGAAAATTTTGCTTTTTGCACCGTAATATCCTTTTGCAGCTTTTAATACTTTTTTATGCCTTTTTTTGGCATTAACTCCTCTTTTTACTCTTGCCATTGTAAACGCCTCCTATATAAGTTTCTCAATACTATGGTAGCATTGAATCGATTCTTTTTTGATCTCCCTTGCTTACATATGCACCTTTTCTCAAATTTCTTGTTCTCTTAGGTGACTTTTTACCTGTTTTATGGCTCTTATAAGCTTTGAATCTCTTTAAAAGTCCTGAAGCAGTTCTCTTGAATCTCTTTGCTGAGCCCCTATGTGTTTTCATCTTTCCCATTGTTCAATTCCTCCTAACTTAGTCTGCTTTGGGCATGAGGAACATTACCATGTTTCTACCCTCAAGCTTAGCTTCTTTTTCAATTTTTCCAACTTCACTTGTCAGTTGAGCGAATTCATCCAATACTTCTTTTCCCATTTCAGTATGGCCCATCTCTCTACCTCTGAACCTAACTGAAACCTTAACCTTATCGCCATCTTTCAAGAAGTCGATTGCTCTGGTTGCTTTAACATTCAAGTCATGAGTTTCGATATTGGGTGTTAACCTTATTTCTTTTATGTTGATAATCTTTTGATTCTTTCTGGCTTCTTTTTCTTTCTTGGCCATTTCATACTTGTATTTGCCATAATCCATTACTTTACATACTGCAGGTTTTGCAGTAGGAGCAACATTTACCAAATCAAGTCTTCTCTCAAAAGCAACGTCCATAGCCTTTTTGAGTGGCACTACACCTAGCTGACTACCATCCGCATCAATAAGTCTAACTTCTCTTTCCCGTATCTCTTCGTTGATTTGAAGTTCTTTAATAATCCTACACCTCCTGTGTTTTAAAAAAATAAATTAAAAAAAGCGGACATAGAAATGTCCGCTTAAATACCATCGCATGGTAACTCCTGTGCTTTAATGCACAAGATAACTTTGTCAACCTTATGAGCCGCAGCTATAAGGTGAGAAGCGGAACTTCTACTTTGAATAATATATTCAATTCCTTAATCATTATATGACATCATCAAGTTTTTGTCAAACATTATTGTTTGGCAAGTTCAAACAATGCATGAGCATATATATCAGTAAGCTTTATGATATTTTCAATTGATATATTCTCATCATTTTGATGGGCTAATTCCTCTTGACCAGGAAATACTGGTCCGAAGGCAACTGCATTTTTCATTGCTCTGGCGTAAGTTCCACCACCAATAGTTATTGGCTCTGAATCCATATCTCCGATCCATACAAATCTTCGGATTACTTGGCTTTCGTCTCAATTTCATCAATAATCTGTTCAATAAATGCTTCTATACCCATCTGCCCCATGTCTCCCTGATCTCTCTTTCTTACTGAAACCAGTCTATCCTCAACTTCTTTTTCACCAACTATAAGCATATATGGCAGTTTCTGCATTTGAGCTTCACGGATCTTATACCCAATTTTCTCCGCTCTTTCATCAACCTCCACACGTATTCCCTTTTCTTCAAGTAGTCTTGCTACTTCATTTGCATAATCATTGAATTTATCTGATATTGGCAGCACTGTTGCTTGAACCGGTGCAATCCATGCAGGAAACTTACCTGCAAAGTGCTCAATAAGAATACCCATAAATCTTTCCATGCTTCCAAGGATGGTTCTGTGTACCATTACTGGTCTCTTTTTCTCATTATCCTGGTCAACATATGTCAGGTCAAATCTTTCAGGCATCTGGAAGTCCAGCTGAATAGTTCCACATTGCCATGTTCTTCCTATGGCATCCTCAAGATGGAAATCTATTTTAGGTCCGTAGAATGCTCCATCACCCTCGTTAATTTTGAATGGAATATTCTTTTCTTCCAAAGCTTCCCTTAAGCTTTCTGTTGCAAGATCCCATTGTTCTTCAGTCCCCATTGAATTTTCTGGTCTAGTAGATAGTTCGATATTATACTTGAAACCAAAAACGTCATATATATAATCCGCAAGATCAATTGTCTTTTTGAGTTCATCCTTAACCTGTGAAGGAAGCATATATAAATGTGCATCATCCTGTGTAAAGCTTCTTACTCTCATAAGGCCGTGCAAGGCTCCTGACAACTCATGACGATGCACAAGACCCAACTCTCCCCATCTCAACGGAAGATCCCTGTAGCTGTACATCCTGGACTTGTAGACAAGTATGGATCCTGGACAGTTCATAGGTTTTATTGCATAAGCACCTTCATCTATCGAAGTAAAGTACATATTTTCCTTGTAATGATCCCAGTGCCCAGACTGGTGCCAAAGTTGTTCATTCAGAATCAGAGGTGTCTTTATTTCTCCGTATCCTCTTTTGGTATGCTCTTCTCTCCAGAAGCTTTCCAGTATATTTCTAATTATCATACCTTTTGGATGAAAGAATGGAAAACCTGGCCCTTCATCTTGCATACTGAAAAGGTCAAGCTCTTTGCCCAGTTTTCTATGATCTCTTTTCTTTGCTTCTTCCAGTCTATTTAAATATTCTTCAAGATCTTTCTTCTT
This sequence comes from Soehngenia sp., assembly GCA_024637045.1. Lineage (GTDB taxonomy): Bacteria > Bacillota > Clostridia > Tissierellales > Tissierellaceae > Gudongella. The sequence goes on along the minus strand of JAGXFX010000027.1, from coordinate 125,982 downwards.
TTCGTATGTTGTTCCATATATTCTTTGAAGCATCTTATTCTTTTCATCACCACGCCAGTATGCTCCGGCAATGCTCATCAGTTTAATGGCCTTTACTTTCTTTGTGTCATAAAGATGTGGTCCTGCACAAAGGTCTGTAAACTCACCAAGTTTATAAAAGGAAATTATTTCATCTTCAGGCAGATTCTCAATTAGGTCTACCTTGTATTCCTCGCCTCTTTCCTTAAAGAACTCCAATGCCTCATTTCTAGGCATTTCAAATCTTTCAAGAACGTGCCCTTCCTTTACTACTTTCTTCATTTCTTCTTCAATCTTTTCCAGATCTTCTGGTGTGAATCTGTGATCTGTATCAAAATCATAATAGAATCCGTTATCGATTGCAGGTCCAATTGCAAATTTTACATCTGGGAACAAATTTTGTACTGCATGAGCCATAATATGAGCAGAAGTATGCCAGAATATCTTTTTGCCTTCAGGGTCTTCAAATTTCACTACCCTGAAATCTGCATCCTCTTTAACGGATTCCTGCATTCCCATAAGCTTACCATTTACTACTGCTCCCATTGCCATTCTTGCTAGTCCTTCAGAAATATCAGCAGTTATATCATACACCTTTACACCATTTTCAAACTCTCTTACTGAACCATCAGGCAAAGTAATTTTAATCATCTTTTTTCCCTCCTTAAAAAAATAAGGTCCTTCATACCTACATCACTGTAGGGACGAAAGACCGTGGTTCCACCCTAATTTATACTCATTTTAAATAACGCCTTTATAGCGGTTACCTTTTCAGGTACGGCTCAGGGGTGGTCTTCAGTAAACATCTTTGAAGAGAACTTCCAGACTTGGTTCTCTCTCTCTGCCAATAACAGTTAACTTACTCTTCCCATCTATGCCATTGCTATTTAATTAGATAAATATTAACAATTATGCTCTCCATTGTCAAGTCATTATTGTTTATACCACGAATGGTTTACTTTAAAACGTCAATTAAACTATCTTTGTCATACTTAGACTCTTCACCTGACTTCATATCTCTTAGTGTATATTCTCCACTTTTCTTTTCTTCTTCACCAATTACGATTACATATGGTATCCCCATCTTATCAGCATAACCAAATTTCTTTCCTAGTTTTGTTTCTTCAAGGTATATCTGAGTAAAAATGTCATTGTTTCTCATACCAGCAGCTAGTTTAATGGACTCATCCATATACCCTTCCATAGGGATAACAAGAACCTTTGTCAGTGAACTCTCCTGAGTATTAATTATTCCAGCTTCCATCAACTGATAAAACAACCTCGTCAGTCCTATTGAAATTCCAACACCTGGTAGCTTCTGGCTAGTATAATATGTTGCTAGATCGTCATACCTTCCACCTGAACATACACTGCCTATTGTTGGATATTCATCCAGGTATGTTTCATAAACTGTTCCAGTATAATAATCAAGGCCCCTGGCTATCCTTAAATCAACTGCAAAATTTGATTCAGGAACTCCAAATAATCTCAGGTACTTGATTACAGTACCAATTTCATCCAGACCTTCCTTGAAAACATCATTTTCAATATTAAGCTCATCCAACAACTTCAGAATTTCATCATTATTGCCATCTATTGAAATAAATCTCTTAATTGACTCTATCTGTTCCTGTGTTATACCGTTTGACTCAAGTTCTTCTTCTATATTTTCCATGCCAATCTTCTCAAGCTTATCAACAATTCGCAAAACTACGTGAGCATCTTCAACACCTATTGAATTAAAAAAACCTGATAGTATTTTTCTGTTGTTTATCCTAATGGTGAACTCCTCGAAGCCAAGATCCTTGAAAGTAGAGTATATAACACTTGGAATTTCAGCATCGTTTATTATATCAAGTTTTCCATTCCCAATAATGTCTATATCGGCTTGATAAAATTCTCTGAATCTACCTTTTTGATTTCTTTCACCTCTATATACTTTTCCTATGTGATATCTTCTATAAGGGAAGTTTAGCTCTGAATAATGTTGTGCAACATACCTTGCCAATGGTACTGTGAGGTCAAATCTCATTGACATATCAGTGCTTCCTTTAACGACCTTATAAATCTGCTTTTCAGTCTCTCCTCCACCTTTTGCGAGAAGTACTTCTGATTTTTCAATTACTGGTGTATCAATTGGTAAAAATCCAAATTTCTCATAGTTTTTTCTTATTGTATCCATCATTCTGTTAAATAGAATCTGGTCCGGAGGATTCAATTCCATAAAGCCAGGCAGTATTGATGGTTTTACTATATCATTTCCCATATTTACCCTCCCCGATAATGTTAATATATGTTCTATAATACCACTAATCACTCAATATTAAAAGCTTCCAGAGAATACACTTTTTCATATATCACAAGTTAGTCCAATTATTGTACCTATGTCAACTGCAGGTTTATCTGAAAGATAGATAAGTTTGATACCCTTTTGTGTAATAAACTCTTCTATTCTAGCTTTATCCGGATGTCTATTCAGATTTCCGGTTATTGCCATTTCTTTCGGCGAAAGCAATCCTGTAGCTCCGCCGATAAACCCATATTGCATACCTGGAAGATCTATGTACCCTTGTTTAATTAGGAGTATGTCAAAACCATTGGACTGGAGTAAATTAGCCATCCCTTTATCAGATGTTATTGCGCTCTTGTTGTCGACTATAGCAAGTGAACATTTTGAGTATCCCTGTTTTGTGTTTAGTTTTATTATTTTAGATCTTTCAGCTAAGTCCAGAATGGCTTTCTCTGTATTATTCAACTTGTGTATGAGTGTGTTTTCGAGAAATGCTGCATTGTAAGGAATATCATCAGGGTATTTTGCACTTGGTTCTACGTTACCCTTTATGACTTTTATCCCAAATTTAGCAAGTTCCATATTATAATATTCCCAAACAGATGGTGCTACAACCACTGAACCATCCTCTAATGGGGTGAGTACCATATCCGGATGATTTGCCACATATGATTGTAGATTTATGGAAGGAATCGTTGGAATAGTCTTGATTCCCATCTCATAAAGCGAATTGAAAACATCAACCGGTGAATCTTTACTCATTATTGCAACACTAACTCTCTTATCTGGCGTAAATGGACTTTTCATTCAATAGATCACCTGTTTCAAAATTTATTAGTATAGAAAAAATCCCTCTGAACTAACAGAAGGATCTCATTATGGAGGCGACACCCAGATTTGAACTGGGGGTGAAGGTGTTGCAGGACTATTGGTATCAAAAACCTAGCATAATCTGCGAAACGCACTACCTCTAAAATGTTGAAATTAAAACCTTCCTGTTACTTTGTATGAAATCTGTTGAAACACATTATAACATAAATCGAGCCCAAGAGGACACTTTTAGGACACTTTTATTCGGAAATGTTAGCAAACATTCGCAAATATTCGCAAATATTCGCATATAAATTAATGACGGCTAATTTTTGAGCAACCAATCGGAACACGGCTAATTTTAGCCATAGTATAGGTCCTATTTCTTTTTAAAACGTCTCTACGGGCCTTGTGCGGCCTCGTTAAAATGGCTTGTTTTACACGTTTTTATACATATAGCTAAAGTAATTCGTTTGGTTGAAAATTAGTGTGTTTTTAGGCAACTTAGATGATATGCTCAACTGTTTTAAGATAATAAAAAAGAGCCTTAATGGCTCTAATTTTTAAGTGTGTCTCTTTCGTGAAACGCACACTTCATGCGAATCATCTTTCCATATAATATGAAATACACCATTTATAAGTATCCCCCATAATCTAGACTTTCCATCTAGTCTTAAACAGAAAAAGTCCTGATGTTCTTCCAAGTTTAATTCTTTGACTCTATTTTGGGCCTCTGGACAAAATTCAATAACACTAACGTGATGATTGTTATTCCCTTTCTTCTTACCACCAAATACTTGAATGATATCGCTCCACGTCATTCTCTCATAATTAATCAGTTTGCCTAAAAAATCCTCATTAAATTTATCTTCGGATAACTTCCATCTATCGTGGTTTCTATCGCATTTAGAGAACTTCCAAACTGGATGTTTTTTGTAATATGAGGTTGCATCTTCCTTTGTAGCAGGAGTTTTTTCGCCTGAAACTTGAACGTTTGCTATAGGTTTTTTATTCTTCTTAGCCATAGACCATTCTACTATAATAGTCTTGCATAACTGATTTGTCTATGACATTGTCGCAATAATCCAAATCGCTGCAGTTACCTCTTGAAAATTTCCAAGGATCTTCTTTATGTGTTAGTTCACTTAGCCAATGAGGATCTTTATCGCCATAAAAATCAATTACTGCATCAATTGTTTCAATTTCAGTTTCGGTGAACTCCTCTTTACTTGCAAAACCTTCAAAACGTCCTTTTTCAATAACAAATAAGCCTCTATGTGCATTGAATAGTTCTCTACATACAGGTCCATTTGCCCATGCTTCAAAATCATTTTCAAATAGTGGCTTATCATCCCAAGCAAGAGACCATGCTTGACAATAATAGACAAGTTTTTGTAATTTCATAGTAGTGATAGATGTTCCTAAACTACCTAGAATATATTCTGCAACATCAAAAACATTAGCCATCTTACTCCCTCCTTAAAGCAAAATGAAATCCTTCCTGTTTAGAATATACCCTATAATGTTGTTCAAACGCAATAGAAAATTCAAATACTTCCTCAAAAAGTTAAAAAAGCCCCGGATTATTCCAGGGCTGCTTGTTTTGCCATATTCAATTCGAGTACTGCTGCTTCTATCATCATATTAAGGTCGTCTTCTGTCAGCTTGAATCCTTTCTCGTTGAGATGCCTTAACACAAATTCTTTTCTGAGGGTTCCGTTTGGGTCGTGCTTCTTAAGAATCTGCTCAGCTGTCTTAACTGCAATGTCAACGTATTCATATATCTCTTGTCGCTTCTCTTTCGAGTACTTCGTCCTTATATATGGTGCCACCATAGCAGTTATGATTGTTCCAAGCAATGCTATTACTGCTAATATGATTTGTACCAGTCCATTATCCATTATTACCCTCCTTCTTCTTCTTTATCCCAGCAAGACTCCACAACTCAACTCCAGTAAACCCAAACCATGCAACCACCAAAGATGATGGCTCATTACCTGTCTGCCAAAATAGGTACATAATAGCAGTAGTGAAAATGATGTTGAGGAAAATGACAGTTATAACTACCTTTTTAGAGAAGTTAGTTTTCTTTTCTTTATTCAATATTTTCATTAATTCTTCCTCTGTCATTTTATCACCACCGTCTGGTTTGACTTGTCCCATGTGACCGAATGCCCTAAAGCCTCCGCCAATTCTCTTACAGATACATAGTTTTTGTTGCTCTGAAATACTCCATCCATGTAATACAACTTACCTTTGACATTGACTTTTATTCCCTCTGGCTCTTTCTGCATATAATCCTCAACCATCTTTAGGAATCTATCCCAACCAAGGTCAAGAGTTCTATGAGGGCAATATTTACCTGAGAAGTCCTGATGCTTTTTAACCTTATCAATTCCCCAACCTTTTTCTATCAATCCTTGTGCAATAAATTCAGCAGCTTTTTTTTCAGCATCGAGAAATCTTGTGCCACCTGACTTGGAATAACAAATCTCAATTCCTATACCTTTTCTATTGCCATCTCCACTGCCTCCGTCACCTGCGTGCCAAGCGTTGCGATTCTCAGGGATAGCTTGTACTATTTCTTTATCATCAACCGCATAATGGTATGATACCTTGTTGTCATTTCTTATCATGTAAGCTATTTCGTTATTCGCTGAGGCATCATTAGCTGTGTTATGCACTACATAAAATCCAGGATTCATTGAGTATGGAGATTTGATTGAATATTTATTTCTTGGAAGTAATATTTTCCGCATCTACAACACCCCATTCTGTACTGCGTAAAAAAAGAAGCCTACAAAAGCTCCTATTAACATCCCCATAAACCACTTGATTGTAATATTTAATGATTCGAGCTTATTTATTAAGTTAGTCAGTCTTTCATCTAGTCGATTATATCCGTTTTCAATTAAATCTAATCTATCCGAATGTTTGTCCATTCTGCGTTCTTGATTTTCAAGTCTATAGTTTATTTTCTCTCTTATTTCCTTGCAAATATTCTCGTCTATCATCAGACACCTCCTGTTACTCGATTAATCCAAGCATTTTAGCTATTGTTTCAAGTAGTTCATCTTTCTCTTTAGTACTTAAATTTTTACATACTTTATACTTCTAAAATTGCACCTATACAATATCCCGCAGTAGAAGATGTAAGAGTCCCACTTGGTATCCCACTCCAAGCCGATATATATGTGACAAATGCAGTCAACAACGGGCTTGTTCCGTAGTATTTTGCAATACTACTAGATGTGCGTTCAATACTTATATAATAATTAGTTAGTGCTGTAAGGTCATATGGAGTGTCAAATAAAATTGATTTTCTTTCTGTTGTGCCATCACCTGTAAATGTTTTTGATGCTAAAACCGTATCTCCCGCACTATTCCATAATTTACAAGTAAAAACTACCCCACTTGACCAAACTGTGTAAAATGTACCCCCCAAGCAAGGCACCCCTGCCATTGCTTTAAATAATACAGTTGTTCCAACTTCTGTTCTCCCTGAAACTGATGTACCATCATCAAACAGAGCATAATAAGTGATTCCACCCCCACCGCTAGGAGCATCAACCCATTGAGTGTTATAATCTGTTGCATCTATCTTGCTTAATATTTGGTCTGCTGTGCCTCCTGTTGGCAATCCATTAGCAGCACTTGGAGCATCGGCCCATTGAACATTATAATCTGTACCATCTACTTTTTCTACAAGTTGCCCTACTGTGCCTCCTACTGGGATTCCATTGGTAGCAGCAGGAGCCGATATAAATTCTATTCCATCTGCTGTTGATTTAACTGCCACTAGCTTTCCACCTTGACTTGTATACACACTTGGTGCATCTGTTAAATCTGTAAATGCTACACTCCCTCCACCATCGCCTAATTCAATTCCATCCTCAGTAGTATTAACCATCAACACTTTCCCTGCATTAGCTGTGTAGGTTATAGATACATCAGTTAAGTCAACTATTTCGTGTGTATGTGTTATGTCTGATTTTAATGCCAACCCTGCTATTACTGATACTTTAGTTGCTAACTTAGAAACATCAATATAACTGTCGGTTGTTCCATCTGATGAAAAATTTGGAGTTGGAGATTGATTTCTAAGCCTTGCCTCCGCATCCCTTTTCTTTTTTAGTGCTTTACTTAGATTCATATTACACCTCCGGTGCTGCGTGATAATAGCAGGTTAGATTCATGGTATACTTCGCACCCTCACCACTTGTTTGAGTTGTACTTATATCTGTGATTCTGTATATCTCTGATATGGTTGTAGATGATTCTGTCACCTGAATGAAATCCCCTATCTGCAAGTGAGGGATTCCGATTGATTCAAATTGCACTTGCCTTGCTCTTGTCTGCATCAAGTAAATAGCCTTGTCTGCGATAATCTCACATTTAGCTTGTGTATCTGCATCAGGAGCATCAATCCTCATGACTTTTCCAGACGGTATGTTCCAGTATACAGCCTGTGGGAATTGTACTGCGTAATAGATTACTGAATCATCAGCAGCCTTACCATATACAGCCACCGCATAGTACAAGTCCTTATCATATATGTCATAGCCTAACGAAATAATATCTACACCCTCAACGAATGAATAAGCTGTGGTTACATCTACTGGTCTGCCATCCCGAACAAAGTTCATATTCCCAAACTCATCACAGTAAGTCTGGAATCCTGCAATCTCATCTAACCAACTAATAGCATCCCCGTATGTTTCCCAGGAGAATTGTTTCTCTGTAATGGTCAATCCTGTCTCTTCGATGGTGTCATAGTCAACCCCTGCAAGTATCATCAGATTCTCCCATATGGTCTCAACTGCCATATTTGTATATGTCAATGTATATAGAAATTCTGCGTTTCTCAGATAATGGTCTAACAAAGGCTTCATGTTATCCCTAGAACTAACAGTTACGCTTGCAACTGAGCCTCTATTCATGGATACATTGTCTATTAAACCTGTGAATGTTGTTAGTAGTTCTGCTCCATAACCTTGCTTGACTACAACCTTTTTATTAGGCCATAGTAACTTAGGGTTGCTTGTCCCATCTGGTGCTAAAATTCCTGCTTTGTTGTCAAATTCTAGTGTCAAACTTCCTGCCATTCCTTTGTTTCGTGAAATATTTATGGATTTGGGTTGAAATTTTAACTCATCAAAATCTACACCTAAAATTCTTGTATAATATATTTCACTCCCTGCAATATTCATTAACGAAATAATCAACTTACCATCAATCTCAATATTTATTGGGTATTCCCCATTTGCAAAAGGTAATTCTTTAATTTCTGTAAAATCACTCCATGATGTAGGCTCTACTGTTGTTCCATATAAATAACTTGGACTATCTGAATTAATAAACCAGTATAACATCTGGTTATCAACTAATAAATTCATAGTTTGCAATGGACTAACTGGCCCTGCTACTGCCCCAATATCCTCAACTATATTCCATGTTTCCCCTAAATCACTTGTATTATATAATATAACATGTCCTGTTAACCCCGCTAAATTCCAACCGCATACCCATATTTTATCTTTCCATTTTACTATATTCCTTCCCCATTCTAACTGATAAGGAGAACTTCCCCCTTGAATGTATTTATTAACCCATGTGATACCATTGTCTATTGATACTTTAATTTTCGAAAACCCTACCATTCCCGAAGTACCATAAACTTCTAAATCAGTTATTGGCAATATCCATCTTTCTCCAATTACATAAGGTTTTGGAAATGAATTATCTCTACCACTTGGATTGACATAACTATTATATGCTGTAATAGATGTGATTGTAGAATATAAACTCCAATCACTTCCATCCCCTAATACAGATTTATAGATAACTTCTTTTCCTGTTACCCCTGTGAGTGGAACTTCTCCAACTGTACTTGTAAATATTAACCCTAAATATAATATTCCATCAACTTTAAAAAGTGTCGCTCTCGGATATAATAGATTAGTAAATATAGCAGTTTCATCTGTTATGGAATCATCCTGCAATAATAAAGTTTCAACATCTACAATATTAGATTGATAAACTATATTTCCTCTTGTGTAAACATATAAAATACTACCATCGCTTGATTTTTCAAAACTTCCATGTAATGAAATTTCTGTTGTTGGATATTTAGTTGTAGTTGCAGTTACCCAATCATAACTACCTGCCCCTTCACCAATTACAACCTCTGCTGTAGGCTTATTATCCCCTATCATAGTCTTACTTTTAAGAAGTGTAGCCATTGCTGTACTCATTGTCTGCATAGCTACACCTCCAATAAGCTGATTGAGTAGTATAATCTGTAAGGATATAAGGATCTTCTTGTAGGGACAAGGCTAGTGATCATCATGTCAGCTACGTAATCATCTTGTCCCTCAAATGATCTTACTTGTCCGTTCCTCTTATCGGTTTCCAGCGCCAGGTAATCATCCCAACTCCGGACAAACCCATCAAAGCTTGCTTGTTCCCTTGACCTGCCTCCTTGTTGGATTATGCTTGCAGGATTAAGATTATCAGGACCAGAAATAACTTGTATTTCATTAATTGCAACCTCCGAATATGGAGGAATGTATGTTTCAGGAAGTACATTTAATTGAGTATTGCCCCATTTCATTTACATCCCCTCCTTATTCGATAGGTATAATCTTTGCCCTGTTTGGGATCCTTCTGTCATCCTGAGATATGTTTCTTGCCATATCTTGATTGATAGCTGCCACCAACTCACCTCTGTTGTTGATTCCTTCGTATCTTATAGTTCCAGAGTGTACTACTTGAGTAACTCCACCGCCGGATTTACCCATTGCCTCAGCTAATATTCCACTCAACTGATTTAGAGGAATAACCGCCTCTCTGCCAGCTTCTCCTACGCCTATAATTGATGGACGGTCAAAGATACCTCCGTCCTTATACCAATCAACCGCCAGTTTAGGCACGCTTGGAGGAGACAAGGAGAATTTGCCGTCAAGCTTGAAATGTGGAAGCTTAATCTTTGGTAGGCTCCACTCAAATTTAAAGAAGCCTTTGATTGCATCAATGGCAGCCTTAACCGCATCCTTTGCAGCATTGATTTTGTCAGAGATTCCGTTTTTAATTTTAGTAAAAGTCTCAGAGATGGATTCTGCAAACTGTGAAGCTTTCTCTTTGACAGTGTCCCAATTCTTATAGAGTGCAACTCCAATGGCAATAATTGCAACAACAGCTGCAATAGCAATTCCAATTGGTCCGGCTAATGCAGCAAAAACCCCACCTAGTGCAGGTAATGCTGATGTTATTACCCCGACGACTGAAATTATTTTCCCGACAATAATCAATAATGGTGCTAAAGCTGCAACTACCACAACTACAACAGCAGCAAATTTCTTCTGTTCATCACTTAATCCGTTAAACCAATCAGCAAGCCCTTTAATCCACTCTGCCAAATCTTGGATTACAGGCGCCAATGCTTCACCAAGTCCTATTGCCACTCCTTCAACTGCTGACTTAAGGCTTCTGAATGATCCTCCTATACCACTCTCCATAGTCTCAGCCATGTCCTGCGCAGCACCTTTAGAGTTTTCAATGTTCCCATTAAGAGTGTCCCATCTTTCGTTGGTAGTACCCATTAATGCATTAACTGATTTTAAATCAACCTTGTTGAATATTTTATTAAGAGCCTCTATTTTTTCTCCCTCAGATAAATCCCCCATCTGGGAATTGAAATCACCCATAATGTCTTGAAGCGGTCGCATGTTACCATCTACATCAAGCACTTCAACCCCTAAATCTTCAATTGCTTTCTTAGCCTTTTCTGTTGGGGCAGTAAGTGACAGGATTACATTTCTCAATGCTGTACCACCATCTGAGCCTTTAACACCGTTGTCCGCAAGCAATCCAAGGGCTGTGTTCATTTCAGTTGTACCACCTGATAAAACTTTCGCAGTACCGCCCACTGTTAAGATTGCCTCACCAAGTTGTGAAACGCTAGTATTTGATTTTTGGCTAGTCTTGGCAAGTTGGTCTATAAATTTATCCATATCAGCAGATTCAAGGCCCAATGCGGAAATACTGTCTGTAACCATGTCCGATGCTGAGGCAAGTTCCATGCCTCCCGCTTGCGCTAGACTAAGCACCTTGGGTAATGCTGCAATGGCCTTGTCTGTGTCATATCCTGCAAGGGCTAGATAATTAAGCGCATCCGCTGATTCAGTGGCGCTATATCTTGTGGTTGCCCCCATATCCTGAGCTGCTTTGGATAGCTTTTCGTAGTCTTTCTCAGTACCGCCCATTGTAGCCTGGACTTGTTTCATCGCATCGTCAAAGTTTGTAAATGTTTTTACCGACCCCGCAGCTACTCCTGCAGCTGCAGCACTCAATGGCGCTAGTTTTTTGCCAACATTTTCAACCTTACCTCCAAAATCCTGCATTTTCTTTCCTGCATCCTCAAGGGATTTTGAAAGGTTTCTGCCCATATCCTTAGCTGTATCATTGAGTTTTTTAAGTTCTCCCTCTGTCTTTATAACTTCTCGTTGCAATGCCCGGTACTGGTCCTCACTGATCTCCCCACGCTTAAACTGATCTTGCGCCTGTTTCTCAGCTGTTTTGAGTTTTTCAAGCTTATCAGAAGTGTTCTCTATGCTCTCAGATAAAATCTTCTGTTTTTGAGCTACCAACTCTGTATTTTTTGGGTCAAGCTTTAACATCCTGTCAACCTGTTTAAGCTCTTTGGACAAGTCCTTTGATTTCTTGTTGACCTCTCCCAATGCCTTGTTAAGCGGTCCGGTATTGCCACCTATCTCAATGGTCAATCCTGCAATTTTATTAGCCATATTCTCACCTCACTTTTAGAAGCTATCAAAATGGGATTGCCCAGCTTCTGTTATAGTTTCAGTTTCATCATCGTTTTCATCGATTTCATTATTGTATTGAGTTATAATGCCGACTATCATTCCATAAGTAAGATGGTCCCAATCCCTCAAAGCAACACCCCTCTCAATGCTTCTAAGGATTAGTTTCTCCGTAGTCAGCTCAAAAGGGGTATCTTCATCAGATTGGGTTTCTACTTTTTTCCTGCAACTGTAGATTTAAAACTTGCGAATAACATCTCCTGTGCCTCTGGGATAATGTGCTCAAGAGGAAATTCTCCAAAGGTATCTAACCACTCTAGAGGAGGTGGAATTGATGGGTCAGCTGTCTTAGCCAGAGTCCAAATCAAGTTATAGAATACTTCCATGTCTAATACATCTATATTTTTAATCTCATCGGTATCCTTGTCTATTGCTCCATCCATTCTGTATATGTCTTTTATTGCATCCCGCCCAAACTGCTGTTTGTACCGGAGCAAAAGTGCCCCGGTAGACTTTAATTTAACATTCCGGCCATCAATGTTTAATATTTTTTCCATCTTATACACCTACCTCAACAAGTACATCGACAGCGTTACCAGAGCTATACTGAATTGTTACTGGGTATATAGCATTAGCAAGACCACCAAGGAATATTTCATCAATAGTCACATCAGTACCAGATACGCTCATGTTTACACTTCCAAGATAAGCCCCGTCAAATAATACGTTTGTAACTGTTGGTGATCCTGTACTTGTAACATCAATTAATACATCAGCAGGAATCCCTTTGCTGAAATCGTAGGATGTCGCATCTGGAGTATTAGTTACTGCATTTTTAAGATATACAGCACTGAAGAATGTGTCATAACCAGTATCCCCTTCTTTAAGTTTTGCTTTAACATTGCTTGTATCAATTGCAGGTTTCACACTCAGGTTCATGCTCTCAGTTTTGATGTCCTTGGTATTCGTCTTGGTAGCACCTTCAAGATTTGGTCTTGATGTAAGGCATGAGTAAAGAACATGTCTCATTTTCTTGGAATCACCACTAAATTCAAACATCAAAGCTACCCTTTTCTGTTTAGCATTGGCATTCTCAATCAAGGCGCCATTGGAGTCGATTTCATCCCCAAATACATCCACTCTGTATGTGTCAGGTATAAGTGCCATCTCAAGGCTTCCCTCATAACCGTTGTTTGTGTCCTCTTCGTAGTAGCCCTCTGTATCATCAGCGCTGAATAAAACCTTTTCTCCTGCTGCATTAAGCACCAGGTTAACCGCACCCGGTACATGATTAGGTGATCCATAGGAGACAACCCCGCCTGATTCTGAAATAACGCTGTAATATACATTTTTCAAACCATATTTAACTTTATTGCTCATTTATTTACACTCCCTTCTTTATCTCATTCATGACTGCTTTTGCCATCTCATCCACGCTATTTGCGTAGGTATTTCTTATAAACGGCTTTCCATGCAGTGTTGAATATTCTAATATATTTGCAAGCGGAATTTCTTTCCCACCGCTTTTTACCATGGTGCTGTTTCCTACATACCTTCTTAATTTGTATTTTTTCCCCTTACCTTTCCACTTCTTGGCAAATTTCCCTATTTTTTTAGGACTGGCAATTTTTAGATTTTTTATCAACACCTTCTCTGCAGCTGTGAGCCCTTCCTCGGTTGCCTGATATATTGCATCTCCATAATCTTCTAAAATATCAGCTATGGCATCATCAAGCATGTCTGGTGTAATTTCCAATGATGTAAAATCACTTGACATCTAAATCACCCGCCAATACTCAAAATCAAAGATAGTGACAAGATAGCCAATATCATCAACATCTCCGCCGTCAAAATGACCGAATGGCAATGAGAATCCAACTGTATTCATTGAGTTTTCAACAACCCCCTCAATCTGTCTTACTCTAGCCCTACCTACTGATGTCTCTATCATGTCCGCCCTGTAGTAGTACCTAACGGCAATGTCACCAACCTTAACAAGTACATTATCATCCGCATGATCTTCTTCACTGTCTCCAGATAGGCTATATACAATATACTCATCCGCATCAGGACCTGTCTTTCTCTGTTCGTGGGAGTATACTCCTAGAGGATAGAGAGAGGTATCAAGGGTAGTCTGTGTTAGTGCTTTTATCATAGTCCCTCATACCTCCTCACTCTAAATTCCATATACAAGTTTCCTTCTTTTACATTGTCAACCCCACCCCAAAGCTCGTAAACATTAGGGTTGTTTTTGTCTGGTTTATCTTCAACAATTCCTGTTGTATCTGCATTTTTTAATATAACCACTTTAACAGTCCTTAACTTCTCGTATATATAAGGATTGTATGACATTCTGATTGTTGCTGAATCCTTAACACCCAATGCCTCAGCTGACATTGCTCTGTCTCCAAAGGAGCCTGTCCACTCACAATAGTAAGTCTCGAAAGAGTCACTTATAATCTGTGTCCATTGTGTAGTGTTACCTTCCCCCGGTACATAAGTTGTATCTCCTGCATATAGTTTGATGGGAGTGTTTGGATTAAATCTCAGAGGATTTGCATAAATGTACCTTTGCTTAATTTTACTCACCAACAACCACCACCCTACCCTGAGCGACAAAAGACAACAATACCGGATGGTTAATAAGCATTGCTGGGTCAGTTGATTGAGCCATCTTGCAATATAATACTATTGCTTCATTGGCCAGTGGAGTAGAGCTTGTATCAACAATATCCCATCCTGCCCCCTTGAAATAATCTATGGCGCCATCAATCATTCCCTGGATTTCTAAATCCTTATTGGCATCTGAATAGTAGATGCCTAGTCTTAATTTGACATCATCAATTAATGCCATCTAATCACCTCAATTTTTTAAAAAGAGCGGGGTTTCCCCCGCACTTTATGATTTAGTTACTGTCACTGTATATTCAGTTTCAGACGCTCCATCAGTTACAGTAATTACTACAGTATTCTCCCCTTCTTCCCATGTTGCAGCTGTTTCGTTCTCATGCGCTACACTATTAACCTCTATCGCAATAACCGCTGATGGGTCATCTGTAGTAGCTGTTATAAGATTAGTAGCATTGGTTGTCGCAGCCGTGTAGGTCAATACCTCGGGGTCAAATTCCGGCACAAGTGTCAATGCGCCGATAGTCAATCCGGACAATGAGCTATCGACTACGCTTTTTTTGTTATTGTAACTAGTGAGTTCTTATCTACTACCTTACCGTCAAGGATCATAACTGCTTTGGCAAGCATGTCATCAGTCTCCCAGTCTTGCTTTCTTTGGACTCCCATGTCATAGTTTGTGTTCAATACATAGTCTGCTAGGTTGAAAATGAATGCTACTACTGTGTCAGAAGCAACCGTTGCTGCGTAGCTATCCATATAATCATTCAAAATTACTTTTCTACCAAGCAATGTTCTTTCAGGCACTCCTGCAAGCCCGTAGTTAACTCTTGCAATAGGTTGTTTTTGATCATCAACCATGCCGATAAAGCCCATGAAAGTTTTCTTAGTCATACAATAAACTGCAGCGCTTTCATAAGCTAATGGTAGGGCTGCTTCTGCACTTACTAATGTGCCATATGCCAATGAACCAGAAGCTGCAACATCAATATTTTGACCTGATACTACAGTTTCAGCCAAAATACCTTTTGGAGATGTAGTTCCATCTGCAGTTGATAAAATAGTAGCTTCAATTTTCTTAACCATAGCATCAACTACATTCTTAACGAATGCTCTTTCAAATGCTGCTAGAGCCATAACAGAAGTTGCAAGGCTCATTGAAATTTCGCATCTTAGCTTAAAGCTGCCAAATGATATATTGACAGTGGTTTTCTTTTGTCTGTCTGATCCAGCACCTTCAAGTACCCAAGTAGCAACTGGCTTAACTGAAGATTTTGGTATAGCAACTCCACTTGCAAAGTTAGTCTTAGTTATCAATGGAAGGATGTTTCCAATGGATTCCATCTTCTCAATGATCTGATCCATCAATACTGTTGGAATAGCTCCTGGGATGTCAGATAAAAGAGTACTTGCATCTGACCTTACTTCTTTTGGAATCTCGACACCTTTGGTAACATACTCTTGGAACGCTCTCCTATACTCCATGTCTGCCTTATCTGCAGACTTTCTGATCTCCTCAGATTCTGTGTTTGCCTTAACTACTCCTGGAAGTTTGTTTACTGCTGCAGTTCTTTCATCAGCAGGATCAGTTTCATCTTCCATTTCGTTGATCATGTCCTCAAGTGCTCTTATTTCTTTGTTTAGCCCTTCAACTTCTGCCATAATGCCTCTTAACTCTTCAACACTTTCAATCTTCTCAGACTTATTTACTTTTGCATCTCTTGCTTCCTTTTTAGCTTTAAGTAACGCTAGTAATTTTTCTTTCATAATCAAATCTCTCCTTTAATTTTTATTTTTAGTTTTAATGCCTCTATTTCGCTTAAGCTATCCAGCCGCCTTTTCTCACTCTCCAGCAATTCAAGACTACGCGAATACACAGAGGTCCCATCGTAGAACGGAGTATCCACCACGCTCACATCGTATAGGCGCTCTATGTTGTTAACATCTCTCATTGTTTCATCATCCTTGAATGTCCATGTGTCACCACCCTCGGACACTGTGAATGCAAAACTCATTTTGTCTATCAGTCCTTCCTGGACTCCTCTATATAAATCTCTATTGGATTGTGTATCCAGTAGGTCAGCTTCAATCTTTAACCCCTTGTCATCCTTGATAAGTCTCAAGGATTTATTTCTTGTCCTTGCCATGATCATTACATTGTCATTGTGGTTATATCTAAGTGGGACATCCTTCATGTCGGTTTTATCCAAAGCCCCTCTTTTAATAGTCTCCGTAAACTTACTAGACCTGTATGAATGTGTTGCTGGCTCATCGTATACAATTGCATAACCCTCAACAGTCATTTTGTTTTCTTCACTGGAATCAACTGCTCTTACTTCAATTAATCGTCTTTCAAATATAGGTTTTTCTACTTTATTCTTGGTTGTCATCTTCACCCTCCTTTACTCTTGCCTTGGCTTTCTGGTATTCATCAACATCATTCAAGTTAACATAATTAAGAGACTGTAATCTTCTGTTACCATCCTCAAATGGTTCCATGCCAAACATTTCACCAATCTGATTAAGTGTCATGATACCTGTCTCTTTTGCCAAGTTTGCAAGATCTAGCTTATTCTTTGCATCCATGTATCTAACTTTGGCATAATATGCTTTCACTCTGTGTCCAATATCCTGTTCTCGGGCACTAAAAAGGCAAGCCGTGAAAGCTTGCTCAAATTGGTTTATAAAATCTTCAATTGCCGTCTGGTAAAAAGCTGAATGCTGCTCTCCAGAATAATCCCCGGATAGAATTGCAGCGCTTACTCCATATCTCTCCTGGATTACTGCTTTTAAGAATTTCATTGTACTTTCTGGAATTTCAGCTGCTTTTATATTAACTGGTGTAAAGTCTCCCCCAAGGTCAGTAGCAACCATCCCGGATTTACTTGTTGTTATGTGATTTTCAAATTCCTCTCTGATATTATTCAGCTTAAGCTGATCTGCCATAGTCTTTGCAGCAAACACCCCTTTAATCTGCAGGCTTGCTTCAATGCTTTTAGGTAGTCCCTGGATTGTTTTGTCGAGAGCATCAAGTGTTCTTATGATTTCATAATTGTTTAGTATTCCGTTATCATCTCCGCCCCCAACTACAGTGTTTGCTCCACGCCTCCATTTAAGATGTATCAGGTCTGCATAAGGCAAGGTATAGGAGCTTCCATCCTGAAAATCAAATTGTACCTGCCACACGTCCCCGTCCTTAACTCCAATATAGATATGTTGAGGATTCAATGGATATAATGCAATGTACCTCTTAAATTCCCTTCCTGTGTTTGTCCTTACAATCTCATATTGTGGATAAATGAAAACATTCCCAACTTTTCGCCTTAACCACTCCACGTTTGCCAGGAAATCACTTGTGGTCTGTAAGGGATTGGGCTTGAATCGAAAAAGTCTTGTAATGTCATCGTTCTGGATCCTCAAATTGTCCCCTAATTGTGTTACGCTTTTAATATCAATCTTACTGATTTCCATTGCCACACGCTCAATGGCATTGTTAACAAAGTCCGACAAATAAATATCCTGTCCAAAGTTTGTGAATATCGGCTGCGAATCTGCAAGCCAGAGTTTGTATTGTGATTCTTTTGTGCCTGGTAGTACACTTTTCAAATAATTTAATACTCCCATATGATCCCTCCCTCCTAACCTACAAGTGCCATAAATTCGCTACGATGCCATTCAAGTGTAGTGTAGGCAATTATTTTGCTTGCAGTTCCATCAATACGTTTTGTTGAATGTATTTTCACGGGCATAATCCGCCCGACCTTATCAAGTATGATTCCGGTATTTTTGAAACACCATGCACACACTGGATTATTGTCATAATTTACATTTCCATCTCTCATATCCGCCTCCAATGTCCTCATTGGATTATTTAATACCTTGAAATCCTGAGGAATGTTTATTGCAATCTTGTCACCAAATAACTCAAGGTATCTGTTTTGAAAATCCTTGGCAAATCTATTATCAAAGCCAGACTTGCAAGGCTTAAGATCATAATCTTTAAGTAGTTCAAAATGCCAATCAGCTATAACACTACTCTCGACCACATTTCCTTTAACTATAGTGATCCATCCAGCTTTAGCCCAAGCTTCATAATCAACATCGTCTGGACTATCCTGCAGCTTGCTTTCAGGAATCCAATATCTAGTATGAAAATAGACCTTCTTGTCATTCGGTCTTTTAAACAATATTGTGGATGAACACAAGTCAGTGGTTTCCGCAAAGTCATTGCCTGAAATGTAGAATGATCCTGCAAAATCCTTCAGGTCAAATGTATCAAGATTTACTATTGCACTTAAATCAAGCCATGACTGAGCGCTTGATTGTTTGATGTTGAAATCCTTGGCCAGGACAAAGGCTTTTGTTGCTGAATTGGTCTTTGCTTCCTCAATCATTTGTCTTAAGAAGGATCTCTTCTTGATCACTCCTAAGTCAGGGTTGCTTTTCACCCAGGATTCTTCATCCTGCCATACTTCCTCTTCACTATCCTGAGTATGCAACCATATTAACCACCTTGGACGGTGTAACTCTTCCTTAAGCACTTGCCTTGCTTCAACAAGTCTTTGATCCAAATAGCCATCTTCGGTGAATCCCTCTGTGGTCATCTCAAAAAACAAAGGCTCATCCTGTGTGGACAAAGCCTGTCTTATTGGCATGATTGATCTATTGTCCTTCAATTCGTGGACCTCATCAACTGCTCCAACTTTTATGTTCTTACCTTCTTTGGCACCCGTTTTAGCTGATATCTTCCGGATGTTGCCTTTATTACTGTAACTGAATTTCCCTTTTGTTTTTCTGTACTTGGGATTTCCAAAGTAGATTCCTTTAATATTTTTTCGAGTCACTTTTGCAAGCTTTGGACTTTCCTCCCTCATTGCCTCTATTGCCTGAAACATTAGATCCGCCTGCTCATAATCATTGGATGAGCAGAGAGCTTTTGTTCCCAGCTCACCACAAAACCATTCTGCTAATACCAGAGCAGACACGAATGGAGTCTTCCCGCATTTTCTGGCTATTAATAATAATGATTCCTGAAATAACCTCACCCATCTGTTAATCTCATCATCATACATTTTAAAACTATACAAGGCCTCAGTGAAAGCTTTTTGCCTCAATGTCAAAATAAAAGGCTTCCCTGCAAAGGGAGCCTCGTAGTGTTTGCATTCAGTTTCAATAAATTTTATCCTTGTATTGGATTCCGATTTGTCGTATCGGTAGTCTGGATTCTGGAAGTTATCAAGCAGAATATCGAGCATCTGCATGAGCTCGTTGCCGATGATGATTTCCCCTTCCTTACACTTTTTGATGTAAGTAAGCAAGTATGATCCAGGATGCTTTTTATATAGCTTATTCGTAATCGTCAAGTCCGTCATCTTCATCATCCATTTCTACAGCCAGGTGTTTGAATAGCTTGTCCATTATGTTAGTCAAGGTAGCTGAGTGTTTAGCAATTGCATTAGACACAGGCAATGCCCGTTGTAATGAAGCATTCTCAGGGTGTATTTGCACAAGGCCTGTTTCTATGGCCTGTTCATTCAACTTTTGCAAATACAGCCTTTCATAAGCTGCTTGTTCAATCAAGGCCTCCATTGCATTAAGCTTGTTATCATCAGCGCCTGGAAATTCATTTTTCAACCGCTGAATCTCCTTCGATAATTCCGGAGTTTTCATATTCTCACCTGCCTTCAAATGTTCTCGAAAAGTCTCAATCGAAAAGTCAAAATTTCAGTGTGTGTGCAGAAAAGGCCCACTCACAGTATACAAATAACCGATTATATAGACTAACCCGGGGGGTATAACTCAACTTACCTTCCTTGCCACCAGTACAATCAACAGTATTATTATCACTGGTACTGTCACTAATCCAGTTAGTAACCAACCTATGCTACTTATGACCTCACCCATTGTATTTATCCCACCAATCATTTATATATTCCAACCATCTACTCGGCTTGTCGCTGCCCTCTAGTCGTTTGATGCACTCTTCCTTGGTACTCTCACAGTATATGAGTTCAGCACCTAATGACTTAACCAACCTCTCACGCTCATACTTATCAGGGTAACCTCCAATAATATAAGCATCATACCAGTTACCATACCTGGTCTTGATCTGTTGCAGCATCTCATCCCTTATCTTGAATACATTGAACCTCACATTGTTTGGTTTGGTGTAATCATTCTGTAAGGTTACTGCCTGCCATATGGCATCCATGTCAAGGACTATATCCCCTTGCCTCATGATCTCCTTTACCAGTGTAGTCTTGCCTGAGAGTGGACTACCATATACTATATATACATTCTGTTTATTCCCGAATCTCCTATGGTCCTTGTTATGGCATAGCTGACATATAACCTCAACATTCTCAGGGTTAAGTGATATTAGTGGATCATCAACATTATCCTCAGTTAGTTCTATCTTATGATGACCTATCAGCTCTGACATCTTATCTGCTATATATCCACACCTGTTACACTTTCCTCCTGCTGTTATCTTTGAGTTAAATGACAGATTCCTCCATGCCTTGGTACAGTAGAACTTATGAATCTTGTCCATATCATCACCACATCTTCATGCTTTCATTCTTCTTTCGCCACTCAGCCATTTCCCTATCCAGGTCAAGTTTCATAGGATTATCTGACCAATTACCTCTGTCCTTGTTCTTGAGCAGCAAACTACATGCAGCTACATCAGGCGGTTGATATTTCTTGGTTACTTCTTTATATCGGACATCCTTGCCATCTTCCTGTTTGATATATGTCTTCTCTTCTTCGTAATAGAATCCCAAGGCTTTCTTAGCCAAAGCATTCTCGACTTCTGTAATAAATACTTCTTTTCCCTTTTTTAACGCCTCCAAAAATTCCGGGTGTTTGTGTTTGTAATCGTTAAGAGTGGACACGGCTATCCCAAGATTTGTAGCAATCTGATCTTCTGCCAATCCATCCCGGCACCACTTCTGTACAAGCATAAGCTTTGCTTCTACCATTGGCCACTTGCTCTTAGCCATGATCTCACCACCTTTCAGGGCATGTTAAAAGGACCCCTAAAGGTCCTTCTCCTGCATCGCTTCTATATTCTTATTTAACCTACTCAACTGTCTTACTATCATCCAATTCTGTTCAACCAGTGCTGATAAGTAACTTACTTTTGCTTGTTCCTCTGCCTTTGCAAATGAGAATGCCATTCCTGCCTTGAAAAAGTTATTACCCACTAAGTCATTGGCTATCCTCTTTAGTACAACCATGTCCTTGTTGTCTAGATCCTCCAGTTGATACCTCTCCATAAATTCTAGAAGTTTTTCTTCTTCCTTTTCATCCTTGGTTTTCTTTTCTCCAAATAATGCCATGGTATCACCCCTTTGAGATACCTATATCCTAATATTTGACAAACAAACAATTATTTTATACGCTTGCGCCCGCCCACTCGCATTTGTTTGCGTATTCATTCCCTACACCCAATGAAAGCCATCAACGCTCCCGTTGAGTGTCTACCTTATAATTTTGCAGTAAGTTAGCTTTTGCCCAAGTCATAGTATATCCTACAGTCTGGTAGGGTTACTGCTGTGGTTTCTGGGATCTACCCGTACTTCCTACCATCATGTATTCACCATCTGTCAGGCTTAATGGTTTGCCACTTCTTAGTGGGAAGAAGCCACCCGCTACTCACTAACTGCCCGCACTCTATTAAATTAGTTAGTTGCAAAATAGTAGGGCCTGTCCTAGTGACAAGCCCAAGTGAAAGGAGGATGTATATGATGAATCGCTCAATTTCTTTACACTACCTCATACTCTCATACTATCAGATATAAATCGGATTATTCGGATTTTGTGTTATTCTTTACCCGTTTTTATATTCTTCCAGGTATCGGTCATGTATTATCTTTCTTGGGTAGGACTCATCATACCTCTCAATCCTTCTGGCAATTTGTAACCAGGTCAACCCTTCAATGTACCTGAAAGTAAATACCCGCCTGGTCCTGCTGTCTGGTATCGTATTTATAAATTCTTCTATCTCTACCTTCATGCTTTCACACTTCTGTTTTCTCTTTTTAAGTACTCTCTCCAGCCGTTCTATCTTGTCACTCTTATCTTCAACATTAAATCCACTAATGGCATATATCCTCTCGTTGTATGGAAATTCTATATTAGATCCTACCACTGTATCAGCTTCAGCCTCTTGCTTCTTGCTGTTGAGCTTCTTTATCCTATGCTCCAGATCTTTGATCTCCTGCTGCACATCATTGTATTGTTTCAATATGTCTTTACACGTCATTGTCCACCTCCTGCGTTTGGTCGCCATCAACTTGACCATAGTCAATACCAATACTTACTCTTCCATATCGATTAGATTTAAGCGCTCTTTCAATTTCATCTTTCCAAGCCCTCAACATCTTATTCTCTCTGCTGAGATCGTCAATGGTAATCATGGACTGCTCTTGTATCTCTCTGTGTAGGTTTATTCTCCTGATCAGGTCAGCGTTTTGTGCTTCCAGCATTTCTATTTTTACTTCCTTTGGGTCGCATTTTAATTTGAATTGTTCCAATATTTTTGGATTCTCTATCATTATTCCACCTCCTATTTAATCGGATCCACTACCTCACCATACCTGTTATACTCTCGGAAACAGTTAACACAGAAGTATTTCGCACCCTGACACATGTTATCAACCTGATTGATTTTTGAGCTACCACAGTCAGGGCATTTTGTTAATTCAACAACTTTCCGCCTTTTGTTTTTGATATATCTATCAGGGTCCTCTTCTCTCAGTTTCTGCGCATTTTGAAATACCGTTGTGTATGGTCTGCCTAGCATCTTCGCCACATCATTTATTGACATGTCCTTCAAGGTTTCCTCAAGGATCATCTGCTCTTCCTCTGTCCAAGCTTTCCCTCTCATTAACTCCCCTCTTACTTAATGACTCTTAACGCTAAGTCTTGATATTTGTATTCAAACAGTTTTTTCTTTATCCTGAATTTTTCCGTCTCCATGCCCTTTATGTCAACCACTTCAGTAGTCCCGTCATTGTGATCTATAATGAAATCTGCGATGTACTTGATTGGTCTATATGTCTTGCCATTCTTTTTAAATCTTGGTTGAAGTTCATACTCCGGTTGAAGTTTAAAGTCCTTGATTTCACCAGCTGCCTTTTGCTGCTTTAGCTTCAGGTAATAGTCCGCCTCTTTCTTACTGTCAAAGGTTATTCCGTCAACCGTGGTCTTTCTATTACTATATTTATTCTTCTTTGGTTTAGATTTATTGGTAGGCGGCAACATGTTTTTCATCTTCATAAATTCTTCATATTCCTCTTCCGTCCAGTTCATCAATCTGCCTCCTCTAAAATTATTTTACTCACTCTCTCAATGTCTTTTTTGGCCGCTTCTAAATAAACGCTAATCCTCCTCATATCTCCAACTGAATATCCATCTTTAGCATTTAGTTTATTAAAATCTATGTATCTGTTTCCGTATAACCGTTCCCACTCATTAAGAATCTCGTCATATTTTTGCTTATAATAACTGTGATTAAATCCCTCTATTTTTATTTCTAAACAACTGATTTTTTTTGCTACTTGATGCCCTAAAGCTCGTAGATCTTCCTTAGCTCTGTAATCCTCTAGCCTTTCTGCTCTTGTTCTAAAGCCAAAGTACCTTTCTGCTTTCCAAAACATAATATGGAGTAGTAAATCCGAATTGATTGGTTGTTTTCTGTAAGGAGCTTTCTTTTTAGTCCTAATTTTTCCTGTTTCTGGATTATAAATCATATGTCCTGCTCCTTTTGGGATTTCTCCTTCCTGAACTATTCCATTAGTTGTAACAAAGTAAAATAAATTACAGTTTTCCATATAAACTGGGTGTTTCTGGTCTTGAAGAAAATCTTGTCTTGATGTCTTTATTTCATAAGCTATTACTGTTCTGGGTGACCATGTTTTTTTTATGGCAATAGCATCAATTATCTTGCTGCCTGCAGGTCCTAATTTAACCTGTGGAGCAAATATATCCTGTAATCTGTCATGTTTTTCTTGCAAGGCATTTGTTATTACTTTTTCATTGCAATTAGCAAACATTTACTCCGCCTCCTCAGTGACTGAAATATTCTCTTCTTCATCAAATCCAATTACATATAATGGCGGTCTTTCACCTACCTCTATTTTTCTAAACAATGGCGAATATGCTTCATATTGTATTACACCAAGGCCATAGATGCATTCTGCCCTTGTAACCAGAAAATTAGACATTATGATACGCATTACAATAATTGGATTTTCTTCCATCAACTTGATTGAGATCCTGAATTTACCATATCTATTATCATTTATCATCTTGCACCTCTTCTAATATATCTATACTAAAACAATTATTACATCCACATGACTTGTATGCTTCATATTCAGCCACGTCCCTTGCTTCTTCTTCATTTTCAGCATCAATTTCAACTTCTCCAGAGAATGTATAATATATTTTATAAACTTTCATCTCTCAACCTCCTCCCTAAAATGGAATGCCTGAATCGTCTATATCATGGAATCCATCTAGTCGACCATACTTCAGATATGTCCATGAGTTCGTACCTATTTTCATTAAGTGAGGCGGATCAAATACTACTAAACTAAAAGAATTACTTTCAAAGGGTAGATCTGTGAAGTCTCCGACTATCTCAGGTTTAATCTCGATATATTGCCCTGGGTAAAATTCATGCCTGTCTACTTCTCTATTATCAAAATAAATTGTTGAAGGGTTGTTCTTATCGAACCAGAACATTTTACTACCGCAGCATGCATCTAATATTTTCTTTTCATTCATCCTCTACCTCCTGCTTCCTTCTGTTTTTTCTTCCACTCTTCTCTTTTCCTCTTAGCTATATTCTCAAGATCATCAGCGGAATACTTGTCTGTTCTTGACTCGAGATTATGAAATCTCGTTTTTTTTCGTGGTGTAGGCGGAGACTTCTTCACTCCTATTGTCTCTGTCTTCATGCCGCCTTCTGCTCGCCAATTACGAAGGATCCCCTCAACGTACTTTAATGTGCGTTTATTATTCTCGACTGCGATTTTAAAAGCCTCGTTTATCCAGGTGAAATCATACTCATTTAATAGAGCTACAAGTTTATCTCTAACGATTTCACTTAGTTGACCGAATCCGTTTTGCTCGTAGGCTTTAACTAGTAAAATTAATTTTTCATCTGGACGACTACTACCGACAGGATCTTTTTCCGTCTCCTCTTCTATAGTCTCCTTTAGTTTACTTTCCTTTACTCTACTTTGTCGGTTTTTGATGATAGTAACTTCTTTATCATCAGTTTCTACTTGTAGTAATTCATCTGGGTTATTATTACTACTTGTAATAATAGGTTTTTCAGGCAGTGATGCTTTCCTGTTGTTATAAACCGGTTGTAAGTTATCCACATAATTATCACTCCAAATTAGATTATATTTCCACAAATCCTGATCTATAGCTTCTAATTCCGATAATGTATCAAGTATTTTAGTAGCTGTATCTCCATCCACTTTAGTTTTTGCTAGTAGAAACTTCCATGATGGTGTATTTCTACAGTCATAAACATGACCATCAGACGAACCCAACAGTTCCAACAGCTTAAACCAGAAAGCATAACCATCATTGCCAAACTCACCTTCAAGAATAAAAAGTGTTTTACCACTATTAGTAAAATGTGGAAAATAGTCCACTGTTTCCTTTTTCGGTCTTGCCACACTCTCACCTCCCAAGAGGAATAATCTTAGTTATCCCTCCATACTTTTTAATAGCTCAATAAGTTCTGATGCTTCTGAAAATGCAAGTTCGTCTAGGTTGTCTTTTTTATAATTGCTCTTAATGTAGCCATTAATACTTTCTTCATATTTCTTCTTTTTAGCTAGTTTGACTATATATTCCACTTGGTTTTTAGTTGCTGGGTTATTGCCTGGGTTTGAATTTGTATCATTCTTTTTTGTAGAGGCGGGACTTGTGCTCTTACTACCACTCTTTTTCTCTTTTGGTTCTGCTGCGTTACCATCGTCATCATCCTCGGATGATATTCCCAGTATTGCTGATAGGGCATATCGTCTGGCGTATGTTATGGCACTACCTGCGCCCTGGGCTGTTGCTTTATCTGCTTTCAGCTTCAATGGTTCAAACTCAATGTATTGTCCTGTTGAATGCAGTAGTGTAGTAGTAACCACAATGTCAGCACCTTCACTTGATGGAGCCTGGACAATGCTGAGACCGTTTTTTCCCAATAATGGCCTGACCATGGTTAAAATCTCATCAAGTGGTGCATATTTGTAGTTGTATGATCCTTTGGTTGTTTCAACCTTAACCGTCTCTGAATTTTGTGGATTTTTAACTTCTGTCTGAAATTTTGATAATGCAGCTGCTAAATCTGTGATGCTGTCAGACTTATTCATTGCTAAAACCTCCTTTTATTGCTATAATGATAGTGAATGAATATTTGCTATGGCCCTGAAGGACTGCAATCCTAATGGGTCTTTTTTATATTTTCTTAAGTATTTTCTTATTCTTTGGATAATAGAGATTGAGGATGTTTTTCTGATCTTCTTTATCCAGCGACTTGATTCTTTCAAGAGCCCTCTTCTCACTTTCCTGAACCTCCTTCTTAGTCTTTAAAAACCTGCATGATTCACCTTCACACTTAGCAATTGATAATATCTTGCATTTCCCTTCATCATAAGCAAAGCATGTAGTTTCTTTTGATTTAGTCATCAGTAATCAGCTCCCACTGTATAATTTTTAAATTTATTATTAATCGCCTTTTCTATGGCATCAACTTCTTCAATAGCTCTACTTTCAGACTTGTATGATCCTATAATCACATCATCTGCATACAAGAAATACCTTTGTAGTCCACTGTCTATAGTTATTGTCTTAGGGTTAATTACTATTTTTCTATTACATTGACTTCTGATAATCATTCTTTATACCTCCTGTCTTTCTAAATGTTTAGTAATATCATCTAGTAGCTCCTGATAAACATCTATCTCCACAGTTAGCCTTATCTGTGCTCTATCAAGTTTCTCTTGTGCATCTATAACTCTTAGCTGTAGTTCTTCTATCTTTTCAATTAGGAATTTTCTGTCCTTGTTTTCTTCATCGATTGATTCCTCTTCCTCCACCGAAAAAACCCGCCTCAAAGCATTAGTTATAGTTTCCGTTTCGACTGTTTCTCCCTCAAATTCATCCTCATATATTTTTTCAGGTCCCTCTTGAGCTTCCTCTTTTGCTTCTTCAACCTCTGATTCATTAGATTCTGTAAGTTTCTCCCCTTTATATATAAGCAATTTGGGTCTTCCGCCTTCAATAACCACCTTCTTGCCCTGATCATTCATTCTCTGTAATACAGTATCTCTTGCTATACTTGCCTGTGGGTTACTCAAGTTGTATGTGTGAAATTTTGATTTTATATGAAGACCTTCCCCTGGATGCTCTTCCAACCACTTCATGCACTTTTGAACCAGTTCCTCCATGTGTATCTTAGCTTTCATATTCAAATCCTCCTCTACATTTGCCTTCTCAATGCCACTTAACTTTTCAGCTGCTTCCAGTAGCATCTTCCTTGGGTTAATTCCTTTGACCTTCCATGATCCATTAAGCAGGTCACTCTTTAAAAAACTTTCCTTGAAGCCCTTTTCATTGATGAATAAGTAGTGGTCCTTGTAGCATCCAATAAGCTGCATTAACTCATCCCTTGAATATCTACCATCATTAACAACAACTCCGTAAGTCATCCCTGGCTCTAAAATATCCAGCTGTACTATGGCTCTTTTTAGACAAGTATCCATTATTCGCACTCCTCAAGGATGTAGTCTCTTAGATCACGTACAATTTTGCCTACTCTAAAAAATTCGCTTAATTCTATTCTGCTGTCTAATGAGCCAAATACGTCCTTAAAATCTTTCTGTATCCCTTCCTTATCCTTATTCTTTATCTTTTTACGTAATTCACTGGATTTTTCCATCAGCTTTCCTCCTTGAGTTTCCAGACAGATACCTTTCTGTCTGTGCGCCTCTCGTACTTGCTGCCAATTACTTCTACAAGTTCCATCTCCTTCAGTTCTGTTAACCTTGGAGACACGAAGTTGCGATCATAATATGGGATGATCCTTTCCCTTAGCAATGCCTCAACAATTTCGTGAGCTGTTTTTGGACCCTTCTCCAATACCTCAAGTATTAGTGCTTTCCTGTCTGGGACCTTGGGTTGTATTGCTTCATAACTTTCTCTTCTGTTTTCCTTCTCAATCATTTCTAATCCTCCCTTCTTAACCAGATCTCACACTCTTCTTTTGTTTTAAAAGCTTCGGTCCAGGCATAACCTTTAGAGTTATCAAGTCCGATGTAACCATCTTTCTGATATATGATAAATAAGCCAATCGGTTCCCTTGTCCGGATAATTCTTATAGCTTCAAGTATGGTTACTTTGCAGATGTCTTTCATATGAGTGACCTACTTCCTCCCCAAAGTATTGACCTCCAAATGTATCTTTTTAACCTCGTTCCATTAATTAGATCCTTCAAGCATTTCAGCCTCCCTTCCTTCTAATAGTGTAAATCCGATAACATCAATCACTGGATTATCAAGCAGATTGTCTAAGCCTTCATCTGTTGTTGTTGTAATCATTAAGTCTCCGTTTTCATTTGTCATATCAAAATAGCTAACTCTGTATGCTCTTTTCATTCGACTACCTCCAGGTCATTCACCTCAATATCAACTCCACATTTCGCCATGAGATAAATGAAGTTTTCCACGCTCATTTTTATCAATTCCCTGTCATTATTGAGATAAGATATGCTTTCCGCGTTAAATCCCATAATCCTGCGATTCTGTGTTTTTGGATTCTGTGGTCTTTTATTAACAAAGGTTACA
This sequence comes from Soehngenia sp., assembly GCA_024637045.1. Taxonomy (GTDB): domain Bacteria; phylum Bacillota; class Clostridia; order Tissierellales; family Tissierellaceae; genus Gudongella. The sequence goes on along the minus strand of JAGXFX010000027.1, from coordinate 96,544 downwards.
TAATTAAAGCCGTCCTTAGCGAGTCCGCTATTAGAGTATTTTTCCCATATATCTACAAGCTCTTTTGCTTCATCTGGGTAACCCTTGATTTTGAGTAATATTCTTGCCATCATTCAACCTCCTTCATATCCTTCAGGAACTTCTTGATTGATTGCAGATCATAAAATATTAATAAGATGATTATCAAGGTCATTACATTTATTATTGATGTCAGCATCATTTAACCTCCTCAAACGGTGACTTATCACCTCTTATTACTGTTCCCGTACTGCTAATAAACAGCTTTGGAACACCGGGTCTAGTTTCATCAGCATGTCTATGTAAATCTTCCACATGCTTTGAACAAGCTATCTCATCATACAGACCATCTCTGGTCACTACCCTTTCAAAGCAATTTCTACTTCTACAAAACAAACATCTATCCTTTTCCATCTATTCCGCCTCCTATATCTCCATCATCATTTGAGTAGCTTCTTCAATTGCTGGGTTAATCAAATGATCCTTAGCTTTCTCCCTCATCTTCCAACCATCAATTAAATAAATCGGAGTGTACCAGGCATCCCAAACTTCCAAAGTGAGTGTATTTGCATTTAGAACCACTGCCGGGATCCCATAAAGAGATAATTGGATATAAGTCATATGAACACATTTTGTGTCTACATCTTGAGCGGTTACAAGTAGCTGTCTATTGTAGTTCATGTTGTTATCTCTCATTGCTTTGGCATATCCAAGGACCATTGATCCACTACCTGAGCATGGTTCGTTTAACCTTTCTATCTCCCAGGGCTTGAGCTGCCTTACATTCATCTTTCCTATGAGCTCGGACACATCAACTGGTGTAAAAAATTGGCCTTTCCATTTATTATGTAGTGCCAATTCGTGAAATATTGGTCCCAGTATGTCTTTGGGTCCACCCTCCATCTCTACAGTTTCATCCATTGCCTCAATGAGAAGGTGAAACATCTTCTTGAATGTCAGAAATTCATCTTTCCCGTATTCCTTAACTATTGCAAGGTAACGATCTTCCCGTTCTCTCCACTTGGTTCTATCCACTGCGTTACTAATCGTTATTGCAGCAACTTCAACAAAATCAGTGAATACCTTCCATGATGAGTGTTTACCGGATAGCTTTTCAATTTCCTTGATGATCTCCTTCTGTTTTGGTCTCATTCGATAATTTCATGGCAATATGCACCAATATTCCCTTCTTCCTGCATGCCAGAAGCTTGAAATTTCTCTTCCGTATAGTCAAATGAGTAGTTTAAAAATTGACCTTTCCGGGCTTTGTTCCCAAAATGCTTGATGAACTTCTGTTGGGCTTCATACAAGCCTTGAGCTTTAATTTTCACCCAGCCGCCCTTGAAGAGTTGTCCTTCTGATCCAAAGGTAAAATAATAATAATTATTGTTCATCGTTTGACCTCCCTGGCATTACTATATGAACCAAACTGCTCCCACAGTGATTGCATTCCTTTGGCGCTACTTTCCAATTGTCGTTGCTCCTTGCTTCATCGTGTTTAACCTCTTTACCGCACGCAGCACAACTAAATTTCAATTCCGCCTTCTTTGTCAATTATTCCACCTCCTCATCTACTTTTTCTCTTCCTGCTGCATACCTTCTTATAGTCATCGCCATACTTCTCCTTCTGAAATTGCTTCCACATATCTTTCAAGTTTTTATTTCCAACTTCTTTCCTGATATGATCTCTTATAAATTTCCTTTTCATCATTCAACCTCCCATACTTTCATTGTCTGCTTGCCCCACTCCAATGCTCTCTGATGTGCCTCCTCATCATTGCCCATATACAGGTCTATGATTCTGCCCTCATATGCGTCCCTTATCCAGATTGAAGTTGTATCTTGTACCTCGTGTATGCCTAACTCCTCTATATCTACTCTTGTGCCTTCTGGCAATGGTGAAGCTATGCTATAATCCGGTGTCAACTCTATCCCATAAGACCCGTATACTATTTGGTTGCCATCAACATCAAGCGGTCTCTTGCTGGCCCACTCTCCACAGCAGATTTCACACCCGCAGTAGGCGGTTATAGTATACTCACCTAACAGGTTTTTCTCTGGATCCACAGACTCTGGTGTTATCGTTTCTTCATACTCTTTATATTCCTCAGGTTCCATCACGATATACTCAACCCTTATAATCTCCTCCGGCTGTGCCAGGCTTTGTGTCGCTATTACTGTTACTATCATAAGTACCAGGGACCACATCAACCATGCTGCAGCCAGTTTACTTGGATGTATTTTCATGATCCACCTCCTCAATCCATCTCAACATCTATAAATCCATCCGGGCTTACTTTTAATCTGATATTTATTACAAGCTCTTTCGACATGAACTCTGGTACAGGGTAGAATGGTTTGTTATCGCCATATAATAGGTCAACCACTTCTACCTTTAATTCTCTAGCTAATTTTTCAAAATCTCTTAGGGGAGGGGATATTTCGTCATATTCGTATTTTTGTATAGTACGCATATCTTTGCCCAGAAGCTTCGCCAATTGCGATTGGGTCAGTTTTCGTGCCTTCCTATACTTTTTTATATTCTGACCGATTTTCATTGTTATCTTCCTCACTTTCTTCCTGGAGCCATTCCTCAGTCTTTTTCAGACCCTTCCTTGATATTTTTACGTATAGAAATGCTGCCAGTTCTTCCAGATTCATTGATTTAATCTTTTCAAAGTTACTCATTAACTCACCTCCAGTTCTCTTACAAACACCTTCACTTTGTTGATGATCCTCTGCTGATCCTCAATAGTTTTTAGTAGATCCGCCTTCTCCGTCTCCCAACTATTGTTGATGCCCATATACTCATCAAGTCTTTGTTGGGTTACTCTGTACTCGATACCAACCTTAAAAGCTTTCAGGTTACCTCTCTCAATTTCGTTTCTTACAGTTACACTTGAGACCCCGAGGACCTCTGCTACTTGTCCGGTTGTATAGCTTTTCATCTCTTTGAACCTCCTTTTTAATAACTCCACAACATATGTATTTCTATATTGTAGAAGTCTAGCCCAAAAAAATATCATCCACTTTTACTCCAAGGGCTCTTGCAAGTTTCTCCAAATTATTAAAACTTGCAGCACGTAAAGCTTCAACATCATTTTCATAAATTGATATAATGCGTTCAGATAGACCTGTAAGCCGGCTTAGTTGCTTTTGTGTGATGTCTTTTTCTCTTCTAATTTGTCTTAAAGTCTTCTTTGCCATATCCTCACCTCCTTCGTTATTAATATTCTAACATTTCGATATTATAGAAGTCAAGAAATAATTTTCGATTTTATAGAAATTTGTTTTTACTTTTCGATTTAATAGGGTATAATTAAATCATTAGGAGGAGGTGAATAAATTGAGCAAATATTTCTCAACAAATCTAAAGTACTTAAGGACCAAAGCTGGACTGGAACAGATGGATCTTGCAGATATGCTAGGATACAAGAGTAGTTCTGGTGTTAGTGAATGGGAAAATGGCAAGAGAATACCATCATCCGGGACACTTTCAGACATAGCAGGCATATTAAAGGTGACCATAGATGATCTAATGAATGTTGATCTTAGTCCTAGAAAAGATTTGGTGCAGAGACCATATGACCCAGATTCTCGTGTATTCCGTAAAATACCTATTTTAGGTCAAATTGCAGCAGGAATGCCCATATTAGCGACAGAAAACATAGAGCGCAATTTCATCATTGACCCCTCTGTCGATGCTGACTTTATAATTAGGGTTAAAGGTACTTCTATGATTAATGCCGGAATACTCGATGGTGATTATGCATTTATTCGGCAACAGCCTGAAGTAGAGAATGGTCAAATTGCAGCTGTAATGATTGACGGTGACCAAGCAACTTTGAAGAGAGTTTATAGAGATAACGGTTCTGTAAGATTAATAAGTGAGAATCCAGAATACCCTACAACAGTTTTTGATAAAGGCGACATCAGGATAATTGGCAAGTTGGTAGCTGTTCTTAATATAAGATAAGGAGGTTGGTTATGCTAAAGAAGATATTAGGGATATTTTTGATCGCTTTTGGTGTTATGGGTTTGTTGACTTTGCTGGTTGACTTCACCATTATTGGATTATTAAGTGGCATCATATTAATTGCACTTGGATATAACCTTTTCAAAAATAAAAAATCAGTCCCTATGCATAATAATCGAACCACAAGCTATAGTCCTACATCAGAAACAAAACCATCAACCGGAAGAAGTTTTTCATTTAATGTAGTTGGTATAAGTAAAAAGAATGATCAGGGCGATAACATACAAAAGCTTATTCGTGAATTTGTTAAGGACCAAATAGAATTTAGTGGTGAGGATGTTTATGAAGGAATGTCAAACAAGGAGATACTGGAGGATGGAGTTGATGTATTCGAAGTCGACCTTGGAGACTATGGCGATATTGAATTAATCCCTGAACCTGATAATCCTTATGATCCTAATGCAATCAAGGTAATTCATGAAGATATTGGACATATCGGGTATGTCCCTAAAGAATCTACCCAAAAAGTTAAATCAGTGCTTGATAAAGACTACGAAGTGGAATGGAAACTTGTTGGTGGCAAGAAAAAATATGTAGATTATGATGAAGACAAGGTAAAGACTGAAACATTACATTATGGCATGGTAATTGATATAAGTCATTAGTCATCAATTACTAAGAATCTCGATCTGGAGGTGATCATATGTCAGTCCGTAAAATAGAAGATGGCCGGTATAAAGCGGAAGTCTATCTTGGCAAGAAAAGCTCCGGCAAGAAAGCCAGAAAGACAAAAATATTTGTTAAACAAAAAGATGCCAAGAAGTGGGAACGAGAAATAATTGCAAAATATAAAACCGGCAGCATGGATCTTGACGAAAACATGCTCCTGGAGACATATCTTGACTACTGGTTTGCTACATACGTAGAAGCAAATACAAAATATAATACACAGAAACGGTACAAAAGACTACTAACACAGGTTAAGGAGAGAATCGGATACTTACCATTAGTTGATGTTAAAACACCAATAGTTGACCGGCTCTATGCAGACATTAAGAGAGATACCAATCTTGCCAATGGAACAATAGTCAAGATCCATAGGGTATTCAGACAAGCCATGGAGCAGGCAGTCGGATGGGAGCTCTTGATTAAGAACCCAGTACACTATGCCAAGCCTCCAAAAGACGATGTAAGGGAAATAGAAGCGTGGTCCATGGAAGAGGCTGACTTGTTCTTTAAAACTCTCCCTGAGTGCCAGGTGTGGCTCCCAGCTTACGTGGTTTATCATACAGGCTTGAGACAAGGAGAAGTTGCTGCATTAAGATGGCAGGATGTTGACCTAGATGAAGGGATTCTTAAGGTAAATCATAACATGATAGAAAAAAAAGGCGGGATTCTTGAGTTGGACACTCCAAAGACTGACTCATCATTATCAGTTGTAGTTATGACCGATTCTCTTATTATGACATTGAAGAAGCTGCAGTTAGAGCACAAGAAGCACAAATTGCAGACAGGAATAGAAATGGAGTATGTATGTGGATGGTTGGATGGCAGGCCATTAAGGCCAAATTATATAAGCAAGGCATTCAAGAAGGCGGTTGAAAAAGTGAATAAGCTGCTAAAGAAAGAGGACCAGATAACTCTTATCACCTTCCATGGATTAAGACATACCCATGCATCAATTCTTTATGATGTTGGGGCATCCAGTCACGAGATCAGTAAGAGATTAAGACATAGCCGGGTATCGACTACGGATAATATTTATATCCATATGAGCGAGAAAAAAAGAAAAGACACCGCCTTAGCTTTTGATGATGCTGTAAAAAAAAATGCTATAAAAAAGACCGCCAAATAATATGGCGGTTTTCATTTTGTCCCCAAGAGGACACTTTTAGGACACTTTTAACACTTTGAAATAAAAAAGAACAACCCATAAATGAGTTGTTCTCAATGGAGGCGACACCCAGATTTGAACTGGGGGTGAAGGTGTTGCAGACCTCTGCCTTACCACTTGGCTATGCCGCCATATTTCTGGAGCGGAAGACGAGATTCGAACTCGCGACCCTCGCCTTGGCAAGGCGATGCTCTACCACTGAGCTACTCCCGCATACCATTATTCTATTAAAAACCATTGTGGTGCCCAGAGCCGGAATCGAACCAGCGACACGTGGATTTTCAGTCCACTGCTCTACCGACTGAGCTATCTGGGCTAGTATTCATACCATTCCTGGCCGATGCCACAATAGCTAGTATATATTAATTATTCTTGATTGTCAACAGGATTTTCTCCAGGTCATCCCCTGAAAAATGATACTTTGTATTACAGAAATGACAAACTACTTCACTTTCTCCATCCTCATCAATTATGTCCTGGATTTCATTTTCTCCAAGGCTGATCAGGACTTTTTCAACTTTATTATATGAACAATCACATGTATAGCTGACATCAATCTTTTCTGTAGTCTCCATATTAAATTCAGACAACAATTCATTCATAATTTCCTCTGGTGTATATCCCTCATCAATCATAGTAGAAAGAGGTCTAGCCTTTTTCAACGATGATTCTATCATACTTATCTCTTCATCAGTGATAAATGGCATCAGCTGTATAATAAATCCTCCAGCTGCTTTACAAGTCAAATCCTTGTCAACCAATACTCCCAAGCCTACTGCTGTAGGAATCTGTTCTGATTCACTATAAAAATTTGCTATATCATCACCTATTTCGCCAGTAACCAAACTAGTTTGACCAACATATGGATCTCTCATGCCAATATCCCTTATTGATACAAAAGTGCCATTTTTCCCTACAATAGCTCCAACATCAAGTTTTCCGTCCACAGTAGAAGGAGCATCAGCGGCTGGGTTATCCAATAATCCCTTGACTTCTCCTCTGCTATTTGCAACTGCTGTAAGAGTTCCAACTGGACCGTCACCTGATACCTTTAAAGTCATGAGATCATCGTCATTCTTCATGGTTGCTCCCATCATTATTCCTGCAGTCAAAAGTCTACCAATGGCAGCTGTGGCAGTAGCAGATGTGTTGTGAATTCTTCTGGCTTCATCCACTACTCCTGTAGTCTTTGCTACAAATGCTCTTAGTCTTCCTTCTCTGTCCATTCCTCTAATCATATAATCATTCATTATATCACCCTTACCTTCGATTTCTTTTTAGCAACAAAATTTATTCGTTCACTTTCTTCCTTAACATCTTCAAATTCAAATGCCTCATAAATATCTATCTCAATAAACCCAACCTCTATTAGTAGACTCTTAACTGTCTTAATTGAGTACGCTTTCTCCCTGTGTACTTCATCAAACCTTTGGTAATTTTCTCCATCATCTGAGTGAAAGAACGTAAGATAGAATTCACATATATTGCTGTCTTCATCAAATTGATTTTCCCAGGTGTAAAAGATTTCGTCTCTGTCTTCAAGAAAAATATTGTTTCCCAATATCTCTCGCAGTTTATACTCAGAATTTATGTCGAATATAAACAAACCACCATCCTCAAGATGATCATAAGCCCTCTTAAACGTCTGCTTTAGAGAGTTTTCACTTAGAATATAGTTAATGCTGTCACAAGCTGCAATAATAGCTTTATACTTTCTATCCATCTTGAATTCCGTCATATCCATGTTAAAAAGTCTCAGATTCTTATTTTTTGACAATTTATTGTGTGCTACTGCAAGCATTTCCTCGGACAAGTCAAATCCATCTACTCTATATCCAAGGTCGAGTAATTCTTTTGTAAGACTTCCTGTACCACATGCCATCTCAAGGATTCTACCCTGTTCAATTCCATTTTTATTTAATATGCGTTGTATATACCCACTCCAGGCAACATAATCAAAGTCATCCATCAGTACATCATATAGCAAAGCAAAATTTCCATAACTAGTCATCATTTCTCACATCCTTCTATATCAGGAAAAAGTATCTGTAATTTAAAAATACAAATAAACCTACAATGATAATAATTGGAGCCCATAGAAACTTATCGCTATTAGTTTCACTCTCTTCTGGCACTTTTATTATATCTTCCTCACCAGATTCATAGTAATGCTCGTCTTCAGCTTCAATCTGCGCATTTGATTGCGGAAGGTTTTTCAACAACAGATACAAGACCACGAATGAAAAAAGAGCCCAACCACCTAGTACTACCAAGGTCACAATCATTTGCATACCTTCAGGTAATGCGGGAGCTTGTTCTGTAATATCCTGTAAATTTTCATTGAGCCCAGTGAGTACAAATCCTATTGTAATGGCAATTCCATTATTGACTGTATGGCCTAGTATAGAACCATATAAACTGCCGGTCTTAGACCTTATTATGCCAAGTATTATTCCCAGAAAAAATGGACCCAGTAGGTTAAGAAGATTAAAATGAAACATCCCAAATAGCAGAGCTGTAGCCAGAATAGCTTTTGTATCACCTATTCTATTGTAAGCACTCTGCATTGTTCCTCTGAACATGACTTCTTCACAGATACCAGGAGTAATTGCAATTACCAGCAACCCGATTATATACTCCATTAAATTTGTTGGGACAGGTACTCCTATTGGCATGGCTTGACTCATTGAGTTAACCATTACTAATACAATATAGTTTAGAAAGACTGCCATTGGATAAGCAAATATCATTATAAAGATTATTTGAATTGATTGTCTTATCGAAATAGGCCTAAGTCCCAATACTTCTCTTAAAGAGAAACCCCTGAGCTTGAGATAGATTATATTTGGTATTAAAATGAAAATATACTCAGTTATTAAAACACCAGTATACAAATCTCTTTGCTGTACCATGGATCCAAATAACAAAAGCACAAGTCCCAATGCCAGGAACAGAACATTAACTTCATTTATTGTTGGTGAACTCCTAATCCTCATTAATCCACATCCTATCCTTTATGACTCACTATCCATTAAATACACCTACAGTTTCCTGTAGGTGATTATGATTACTCAAATGTAAATATATAAGGAATATTTCTATAATAATCCCCGTAGTTTAGTCCATATCCAACTATAAATAAATCTGGAATTACATAACCAACATAATCAGGTTCAAGATCTACCTGTCTTCTACTTGGTTTATCAAGCATAACACAAACCTTTATTGAATCAGGTTCCTTCTCTTCCAGATGTTCAATTACTTTTTTAAGCGTATGTCCTGTATCAATGATATCATCAACAATTAAAACATCCTTGCCTTTAAGACTACCTCTTACATCCTGAAGGATTTTTACTATACCTGATGAAACTTCTTCATTCCCGTAACTTGCTGTGGTCATGAATTCTATTTCCACAGGAATACTCAATTCTCTTGATAAGTCGGCTGTAAAAACAAAGCTTCCTTTTAGCAAAGATACTATCACAAGGTCTCTGTCCTTGTAAATATCACTTAACTCAAGCCCCAATTCCTTTACCCTCTTGTCAATTTCATCTCTTGAAAATAAAATTTTCTCTTTCTTATTATCTATCAAGCTGTTCTCTCCTTCCTACTTGAATTTATTGCGTAATATATCCTTCAATTCTCTTAATTCTTTCAAAATCAAGTTTAAAGTCAATTGAAGACTTACAACTATTATAAATATTATTACTCCTATTAGCAACTGTGTTTGCATAAAATAACCATCCCTTTATTGAAAATGACCTCAAATACTCTTGTATTGCCTTATACCCTTGAACAATAAATATAACTCAGCGAAAAACATGCATTAGTATAAACCAGCTGTTCTATTCAGCATACTGCTATTTATGATATAATCAATTAATCTCATATTCAAAGGGGTGTAAAAATGTTTCAAAACAATTCTGAAGATGTTGCAAAACAAAAGCTTCTCCTACTATATATACTTAAAGTATCTCCTGAACCATTGTCAAAGGAAAAAATTTCAGAACTCTTGATTGAAAATTTCAATATGAATTTTTTTATTATACAACAGTATATCTCTGAACTATCAGATGGTTCCTTTATTAGAATAGAGGAAAATAATCATATTTCTGTGTTGGTGCTTGAAGAAAGTGGAATTGAAAGTTTGGATTATTTTGAATCAAAGATTACAGATTCGATTATCTCAACTATACATAGCATTTTTAACCTCGATTCATTCGGTGATCCAGTGCCTGTACAAACAGAAGCTACTTCATATCCCAGAGACAGCGGGGAGATAAATGTTAACCTAAAACTTGTTGAGCAAGGAGAGACTGTGTTCAGCCTTTATATCAGTGTCCCAAATGAAGATCAAGCTAAATTACTAATGGATAAGTGGGAGAATTCTCCTGAATATTATTACAAATCAATAATCGAGCTATTCATAGACAATAAACCTACTATTTAAATAGTAGGTTTATTGCATGAGACCTCACTTCACCAATCATATAAAGTGATCCACCAAATAGAATCATGTCATCCTTGTTTGCGAGCTCAATTGTTTTTCTGACAGCACCTTCCAGTGTCTTCTCCACATGAACATTAGGCGTAAGTTTTCTAACCTCTTCACCTAAGAGCTCCGCTGCTAGTTTTCGAGGCATATTTACCTCCGTAACAACAACCTCAGATGCCAATGGGACCAATTTTTCAATCATATGAGTATAATCCTTGTCTTTAAGAACACTCATACCAAGTATAAGTCTCTTATATGGAAACATCGCTACCGACTTGGCCAATAATCTTACACCCTGCAGATTATGGGCTCCATCGATTAAAAAGATTGGATCCGTTGCAATAACCTCCAAGCGTCCTTTCCATCTTGTGCTTAAAAGAGCATTTCTTAGTTGCTCTTCTGTAAATTCAACCAACCCTCTATCCTTCAGTTCAATAAGAGTTGTAATCGCTAGAGTTGCATTCATAATCTGGTACTCACCTAGCATGCCAATTACTAAATTTTGATATTTTATCCCTTTATATTCAAAATCAAATACACTTCCTTTATGTGTGCTGCTATTTACATCTAAATTATCAGCAGGCATTTTAACATAATCAGCATTGTATTCATCTGCTACATTCCTTATAACTTGCTCCGCTTCCTTATCCTGAGGATAGGATATAACGAGACCATTCTCCTTAATTATTCCTGCCTTTTGATATGCAATCTTTGCAAGTGTATCTCCTAGTACGTCTGTGTGATCATAATCAATTGTGGTTATTACCGATGCAATGGATGATTCAATAACATTAGTACTGTCAAACCTACCCCCAAGTCCTACTTCAAGGATAACAAAATCAACCTTGCTTCTACTGAAATACTCAAATCCCACAGCTGTAACCAACTCAAATGTAGTTGGATGCTCTAAACCACTCTGAACCATTTTGTCAGCGGCTACTTTTACCTTGGTTGTTATTTCTCCAAGAATTTTCTGGGGAATGTCCTCACCATTTATTTGGATCCTTTCAGTGAATCTTTCAAGGTAAGGTGATGTATAGAGACCAGTTCTATAACCTGCTTCTTTTAGACATTGTGCCAGGTATGCTGATGTTGAACCTTTACCATTAGTTCCCCCCACATGGATGTAATTTATTCCTTTGTGAGGGTCTCCAAGGTGTTTCAATAGTGTCCTTATGGAATCAAGACCGAGTCTTGATCCATACTTTTCTTTGTCGTTTATATATGCAAGAGCCTCTTGATAGTTCATGGGCTTCCTCCTACTGCTTCTTAAGGGATTCAAGTCTTTCATCCACATTTTCCAACATCTGTGAATATTTGGCTTGTTTTTCCTTCTCTTCTTCTACAATCTTGGCTGGAGCCTTAGACACAAACCCTTCATTTGATAACTTTGATTTCACTCTCTTTATCTCATCTTCAAGTTTAGCCTTCTCCTTCTCCAATCTTTCAATTTCTTTGTCAAAGTCAATAAGATCACTTAGTGGAAGATAGATTTCACATCCATCGAGAACCACAGATATATTGTCATCACCTAAAGATTTTTTGTCATCAGTAAACATAATGTCTTCAGCACTTGCCAATGTCATAAATTTTAGTTTCCCTCTCTCAATTACCGATTCCTTTGTTTTATCATCAAGAACGAAAATCAGCTTAGATTTTCTAGATGGAACAATATTCATTTCTGCTCTAGCATTACGAATTCCTTTGATTGCTCTTTTAATAAACTCAATTTCTTCTGCTTCTTTTTCGAAAATAAAGCTACTGTCAGCAACTGGCCATGATTCAATAATCAATGCTTCGCTGTTCTCAGGAAGGTGTTGCCAAATTTCTTCAGTTATAAACGGCATAAACGGATGCAGTAGTTTTAGTGTTTCCATCAAAACAACTACTAAAACATTCTGTGCTGTTCTTGATGAATCCATATCGTCTCCATACAATCTTGATTTAACCATCTCAATATACCAGTCACAGTAGTCTTCCCAAATAAAATCATACATCCTCTGACCAGCAAGACCAATTTCATATTTGTCCATGTTATCTTGTACCTCACCGATAACAGTGTTCAGTCTTGTGAGAATCCATTTATCCTCGGTCTGAAGTTCCAGACCTTCTAGAGAAGCTTTACCCATATCTTCATCAAGGTTCATTAATACAAATCTTGTAGCATTCCAAAGCTTATTGGCAAAGTTTCTGTTTGCTTCCACCCTTTCAGTATAGAATCTCATGTCATTACCTGGAGTGTTCCCAGTAATTAAAGTAAATCTAAGAGCATCAGCTCCGTATTCTTCAATAATCTCAAGAGGGTCAATACCATTACCCAGTGACTTGCTCATTTTTCTGCCCTGACCATCCCTAACCAGACCTGTCAGGAATACATCCTTGAAAGGAAGTTCACCCAGCTGATCCAGACTTGAAAATATCATTCTGATAACCCAGAAGAAAATAATATCATACCCCGTAACTAGTACATCTGTAGGGAAGAAATACTTAAGGTCTTCTGTTTCTTCAGGCCACCCCAGTGTTGAGAAAGGCCAAAGAGCAGAAGAGAACCATGTATCAAGAGTATCCGTTTCCTGTCTGATATTTGTGCTGTTACATTTTGAACAGCTTGTAACTTCTTCTCTTGAAACTATTATTTCTCCACAATCATCGCAGTAATACACAGGTAATCTGTGACCCCACCAAAGCTGTCTTGATATACACCAGTCTTTAATATTTTCAAGCCAATGTACATATATCTTGCCAAATCTTTCAGGCACAAAATTAATTTCACCATTGTAATATGCCTCAAGAGAAGGCTTTGCCAAAGGTTTCATCTCTACAAACCATTGCTTTGATATTATTGGCTCTATTATCGTCTTGCATCGCTCACAGTGTCCTACTGCATTTTCATGGTCCTTAACTGCTTTAAGATAACCCTGTTCCTCAAGTTTGTCAGCAATTGCTTTTCTCGCTTCAAATCTTTCAAGCCCTTTGAACTCAACACCATTCTCGTTTATAAATCCTTCTTCATCAATTACAACACACTGACCAAGGCCATGTCTTGCTCCTACCTCAAAGTCATTTGGATCATGAGATGGTGTGATCTTCAAAGCACCAGTTCCAAAATCCATTTCTACATAATTATCGGCTATTATTGGTATCTCTCTTCCTACAAGTGGTAGAATAACTGTCTTACCTACCAGATGAGTGTACCTTTCATCATCAGGATGAACTGCTACTGCAAGGTCACCAAGTATCGTTTCTGGTCTTGTAGTTGCTATGGTTATTGTCTCGTCACTGTCTTTTATTGGATAGCTTACATGCCAGATATGACCGTGTGAATCCTCATGATCAACTTCAGCATCTGATATTGCCGTGTGACAGCTTGGACACCAGTTTATTATTCTATCTCCTCGATAGATCAATCCTTTATCATAAAGCCTTACAAATACTTCTTCGACAGCATTGCTCAACATTTCATCTAGAGTAAATCTATCTCTGGTCCAGTCACATGAAACACCCAACTTTTTTAGCTGGTTTTTTATGGTTCCCCCATAAAGATCAGTCCACTCCCAAGCTTCTTTTATGAAGCCTTCCCTGCCAAGCTCATCTTTGCTTCTTCCTTCTGATTTTATCTTTTCTACAACTTTTGCTTCAGTAGATATACTTGCATGGTCAGTACCTGGAAGCCATAATGCAGAGTATCCTTCCATCCGTTTCCATCTAATCAATATATCCTGTATTGTATTATTCAATGCATGTCCCATATGAAGACTACCTGTTACATTTGGTGGTGGCATCATTATGGTATAAGGCTTCTTTGTCTCGTCAATTTCTGGAGTAAAATAGCCATTTTCATTCCAGAATCCATAAAGTCTGTCTTCAAACTCCTTTGGATCATAATTCTTTGGTAAGTTTTCTCTCATTTTGTCCCCTCCTAGGCAAAAATAAAAACCCTTCATCCTATCTAACATAAGGACGAAGGGTTCGCGGTACCACCTTAATTTCATGGCTATGCCATGACACTTCATTAATAGATAACGGTATCCCGTTCAGACCTACTCTATTCAGCCTGAATGTTCGAAAGCTACCTTCATCTGATTCCTGCTTAGGATCTCCCAGCCATGAACCCATTCTCTTTTAAGAGAATCAGATTACTCCTCTTTCTCATCACTAAATATATAGTCTCAATTATAGCCATTAAAAGACTCTTTGTCAATGTTTTCCTCACATAATTCATACGATATGTTCTGCTCTTTATTGTTACTATCGTATAAAGTCTATTGACTTTTTTCATCAAGAAGCATTTTTCTAAATATTTTCAAGTAAATAATAAACGCAACAATATTAAGCGATACTGTAATAATTAAAAGCAGCATTGAAACAATCATATTCATGTTGATAATAATCGATAACACTGCAGCATATAACGAAAATGTGGCTATCTTTCCATATATGTTTGAGGGTATCACAGCTTTTCCATGCTTCAGGTATAATATTATACCTCCAGTTATCATAATTACTTCCTTTATAATCATTGGAATCAAAATCCAAAATGGTATTAAGCCAATTGCTGTAAAAGTTATTAATACCGTAAAACTCATCAGTTTGTCTGCGAATGGATCAAGAGCTGATCCCAGTTTGCTTATCAGATTATATTTTCTTGCTATGTATCCATCAAGAACATCTGATACTCCTGCTATCATAAATATCATTCCCAAAATAAATACTTTATTATCTATATCTGAAAAAAACAAACTTAGATACACAGGTACCAGTATTATTCTGAATACGGTAATTAGGTTAGGTAGTGTCATGTTCTCTCTCCTTGTCTAAACAGCATAATATCTTAACTTAGCGTTATTTTACTCTATTTGTACCCTGCGGTCAAACACGCTAAATATTTAGTTTACTCCATTCACTTGAAATTTCTAAAAAGAGTATCAAGTTGGTGCAAATTTACTGAGATTAACCTCTTGGAATAAAACCTATCTTCTTATAAACTTTTCTCAGCGTTTTTCTCGCCTTGGCATCAGCCTTTTGTGCACCTTCTGTATAGACTTTTTCAAGATAATCCTTGCTATCCAAATACCGTCTGTATTTGGTTTGAATTGGATCCAGCGCCTCCACTACTACCTCAGCTAATTCAGACTTGAAAACACCATAACCTTTACCGCTGTACATATCAACAATATCATCTACTTCTTTTCCTGACAGCACTGAATAAATATTGATTAGATTTTTAATTCCAGGTTGGTCATCTGTATAATTTACAATTCCTACTGAATCTGTAACAGCTCGTTTTATTTTTCTTGAAATCTTATCTTTACTGTCCTGAAGAAGAATAAATGCATTTTCATCACTATCTGATTTGCTCATTTTTGATGTGGGATCCTGAAGACTCATTATTCTTGCTCCAAACTCCTTAATCAATGGTTCAGGGACAACAAATGTATCACTGTATTTGTTGTTAAATCTTTCTGCTAGGTCACGGGCAAGTTCAAGGTGTTGTTTTTGATCTTCACCCACAGGAACAAAATCAGTCTGGTACAATAATATATCAGCCGCCATCAAGACAGGGTATGTGAATAAACCTGCATTTAGGTTTTCATCAGACTTTTTTGATTTTTCCTTGAATTGTGTCATCCTGTTAAGTTGCCCCATATAAGTTATGGTATTGAGTACCCACGCTAATTCTGCATGTGCAGGAACGTGAGACTGAACAAATAAAGTCGATTTCTCCGGATCAATCCCGCTGGCCATATACATTGACAAGACATCCAGAGTATTTTTTCTAAGGTCTTTAGGGACCTGAGGCACTGTAATTGCGTGCATATCAACGATGCAGTAATTGCAATCAAATTCATCCTGTAGTTCTCCGAAATTTCTCAAAGCGCCTATATAATTTCCTATTGTTAATGCTCCTGAAGGCTGTACACCACTAAATACAATCTTCTTTTCCATATTAATCATCCTCCCTGAAAATAAAATAACCCTTCATCTCATTTAATAAAGAGACGAAGGGTTTTCCGCGTTGCCACTCTTCTTGCATTTCTGCCAGCTTTTTTCCCTGTAAGGGGGGGATTCCCTTGTCCTACTTTTTCAGACAAAACTCTAGAGCCCATTCACTGTTTGCACCTGCCGAATTTACACCATCATCGACTCTCTATAAGGTTCTAAGCAGTTACTATTCTCTTTCAAAGTGTATATGTTATATTATACTATATTGTTCAACTTTGTAAACAAAAAATACACAATTTACACATAGGTTAATCAACTATGAACTGACATTCATCTTATTATATTACACACATCATCTCATATCTTCATACGCTTTGATAAAGAGGTCTCTGTAAGTGTTTTTATCAATTGCTCTTGGGTTGCTCCCATTCGAACCATTTTTCACTGACATTTCTGCTAATGTTTCAAAATCATCTTTATTGATTTGCAATGAACTGAGACCAGGTAATCCGATTTTCTTCGATAGTTTTCTAATAAATTCAATCCCTTTTTCGGCAGTTTCCCTGTCACTATTACCATCAATACCCATTGCTCTGGCAATTCTGGCATACTTAAATTCACAATCTGGTAAATTGTATTCCATAACATATGGCAGCAGTATTGAATTACAAAGACCATGTGGCGCATCGTACATGCTTCCAAGGGCTTCAGCCATGCAATGCACAGAAGCAACATCCGAATGGCTGAAAGATAATCCTCCCATTAAGCTACCCATCATCATTCTATCCCTTGAGTGGAGGTCATTTCCATTTTCAACTGCGCCTAAAATGCTTGATGATATGTACTCCACGGCATATAAACCTATGGCTTCTGCTATTGGTTCAGTGCAGTTTGCAGTATATCCTTCAATGGCATGGGTTAAGGCATCGATTCCTGTTGATGCTGTTATTAGCGGTGGTACACTTAGAGTTAATTCAGGATCTACAATCGCTGTTTTTGCTGCTATGTAAGGACTCTTAACCGTGAATTTAAAATTATTCTCTGTATCGGTAATTACAGATGAAAAAGTAACTTCACTGCCTGTTCCTGCTGTTGTAGGTATTGTTATCAAAGGTATGCAGTTTTCTCCAATCTTGTCTTTCCCTTGATAATCTTTAATCCTCCCACCTTGATTGACTAGTACCGCAGCTCCTTTTGCAGCATCCATTGGACTGCCTCCTCCAAATGCAACAAAAGTATCCACCTTGTTATCCCTGGCAACTTTTGCACATTTCTCTACATTATAGTCCTTTGGATTAGGTTCAATATCGTCGAAAACAATATATTCAAGACCTTCATCATTTAATAAATCTGTCAGTCTACCCATCAACCCGGTTTTCATAATGCCTTTGTCGGTAATTATCATAATTTTTCTGGCATCGAGCTCCTTTAATTCATCCCCTAGCAACTTTAATGAACCAGCTCCATACTTGATTTTAGTAGGCAATACAAAATCAAAATTTCCAATCATTACATTTCCCCCAATCTTTATTTCTACGGAATGTTCATGAATCGACCCCGAGTTTTATCCGGGGCCAATTACTAAACTATAACAAATTGATATCCACTAAATTTCTTGCTCTCCAATTATTGGAATGATAAGCTCCATCGCATCTTCAAAACTTTTCTTGTCGACCATTATATCTGTTCTAAATGGAGAGCTACCAGTAATTATCCTCATATAACTCCCTGACCCTTTATTCTTTACTAAGAATGGAATCTCATTATCCTTTAAAATTGCAGTTATCATGTTCATTTCAAATTCATTTTCCACTGTTCTTAAGACAACAAGATCTATATTATCTGTCATTTATTTACCTCCATCCTAATAAATATTGTAGCCTAATCTCTCACCTTATGATTATACATATTATTAACAGATTTTTCTATACTGTTACTAAAATCTTTTAAGTTATTGTTCTCCATAAGTTTAAATAAATGTAATAACTAAACTCAAATTCTCTCATTTAGACCAATCCCCAGTATCAAAGATTTTGAAACACTTTCTCTACATCTGTTACATTCATAGGTTTATTGAACAAATAGCCCTGCGCATAATCACATCCTGCGTCTTTAAGAAATTGAAGCTGTTCATCAGTTTCAACTCCTTCACCCACAACGCTCATACCGAGATTGTGAGCAAGGTCAATTACAGCCTTTATTATAAATTCCTTTCCTTCATCCACACCAATTTCCCAGATAAAATCCTTATCAAGTTTAATTATATCAATAGGAAGTTTCTGAAGGTATGTCAGGGAAGAGAATCCGGTCCCAAAATCATCCAATGCTAACTTTATTCCCAAATCATGAATTTGTATCAATGATACAAGACTTTCTTCCAAGTCTGAAATGATTGCTGTTTCAGTTATTTCAAATACTATTCTCCCATAACTTTTACAATTAGATATATACTTTTGAATTCTATCAATCCATTCACTTCTCCCAAGCATTTTCCCTGATATATTTATTGAAATTGAAATATTTTTATATCCATTCTGATACCATTTTTTGCTTTGTCTGCAGGCAGTTTCGATAACCCATTCCTCAATTTTGTCAATTTGACCGGTTTCCTCTGAAAATGGAATAAAATCAACAGGCGGAATATTCCCTTTGATTGGATGATCCCATCTAATCAACGCTTCTACACCAACAACATCTCCTGTCGACAAGTTTATTTGTGGTTGATAATGAAGCTCAAATTCATCTCTTTCAAGCGCTGATCTCAAATCATTGCTTAATTGAATATGATTCCATGCCTTCTCTCTCATCTCTCTATCATATACAACAAATATGTTTTTACCTTTTTCTTTTGCGAATGAAAGAGCGGTATCAGCATTTTGCATTAGCTGTTCAAAATCTAGACCATGGTATGGATAAACAGCAACTCCTGCACTGGCGGAAATATGAAACGTATGCTCCTTGTACTGCCACGGAATACGTATTTTGTCCATAAGTGCATTGATTTTAAATTCAAGCATTGTTTCAGAAGAATTTTCTACCAGTATTACAAATTCATCTCCACCGAATCTGTACACTCGTTCACCTGATCCAATAGATTCTACCATTGAGCCTCCAATATGCCTTATTAATTCATCCCCTGCAGCATGACCCATTGTGTCATTGACTAATTTAAAATTATCAATATCCACATATATCATTGCAAATGAATTTCCTATCTTGTGATTATTAGAAATCAAACTTATTGTGTCTTCTCTGAATTTTTCTTTATTGAACATTTCTGTTAAAGGATCAAAATATGCCAACCTTTCAAGTTTCTCTTCCATTTCTTTACGATCACTTATATCCACACTTACAAATACAAGTCCAGTAATTTCATCCTCCATATCATGAAGAAAACTGTTACTCCATAGGATTGTTTTTATTTCTCCGGACTTCGTTGCAATCTTGGTTTCAATATTGCTCATTGAATTGCCTAGAAATATCTGTTCAAGATGTTTATCGAATTCACTTTTTTCTTGCTCTTCAATAAAAATTTGATATGCATTCTTGCCTTGTATTTCTACCTCCTCATACCCAAGAAGCTTCTCGGCATAATTGTTGATTTTTTTGACAATTCCTGTCCTGTCACAAACTAAAATCATAATTGGAGCTTCTCTTGATATGCTTTCTACAAGTTCTTTTTCCTGATGAAGGTTTTCCTGTAATAGCATTTGTTCTGTCAAGTCGGTATGT
Organism: Soehngenia sp.; assembly: GCA_024637045.1. Taxonomy (GTDB): domain Bacteria; phylum Bacillota; class Clostridia; order Tissierellales; family Tissierellaceae; genus Gudongella. The sequence continues at coordinate 76,486 of JAGXFX010000027.1, read as the reverse complement.
GAACCCGCCAACTTCATGGGCTCTCCATTTTCATGTCTTATTAACTTCCCTCTGATAAGTATCCATCTGTATTCACCACTAGCAGTTTTTACTCTGAATATATTTTCGTAAATATCTTCGCCAGTATCGACATAGTCACTCAATTTCTTTCTTCCTTTTGGAAGGTCATCAGGATGAACAAGACTCTGCCACTTAGAGATGGTATCTATTGATTCCTGTTCTTCTTTGGTGTATCCAAAATTCTCTTTTGTCATTATTGATGTATTATATATATCATTTTTTATATCCCAATTCCATACTCCATCATTTGCTCCCTGTATTGACAGATTGTATTTCAACTGGCTTTCCTCAAGCGCATTCTGGTAATAGTTTAACTGGTCATATTTTTCCTGAAGTTCATTCTGTGCATTGCGAAGTTCATTATGAGATAAATCAAGTTGTACATATCCTTCATAAAGTTGTTCGGATGCATCTTTAAAGAGCTCCATTCTGTTCTTAACTATGAAATAGAAAATCATTCCAGAGAAAACAACATAAAACCATCCCTTAAAAGTTTGCATCCGTTGATACAATGCTATATCTCCTGCTAGATAAACCAGTGTTTTATCAGAAAAAATTATCCACAATGATCCGATAACAATATAAATCAAGATTAATCTTGCACTTTCATACTTAGGTTTAACACCAGTTTGTAGGTCGTTGTAATAATCCAGCTTGTTATTAAGTTTTTTAGATACATTATCATCATTTGAAGTATTGTCTCTAAAATTCATGGGAGCCTCCGTATATTCCGTTTAGTATACTCAATTATTTATACCCATATCCTCTATTTAATCACATTTTTTACCACTTTACTCTCTGTAGCCACTCTATCAAGAAGTATCTCTACAAACTTCTCAGCAGCAGGAGATAAACTTACATCCTTGAGGTGACAAATCCCAACACTTCTGCCTGGAATTTTCGCACTAGTTTTTACGGGAAACACTTCCTTACTGTCTATATAATTATTGGCATAATCCTCTACCACAAATGCAAGACCTAATCCAATTCTCGCCAACTCAAGCAATAAATCGTGAGAACCCAGCTCAATTTCAGGTTCAACCCTAACTCCTTGAGAGTCAAGAAAATCTTCAACATATTTTCTTGATTTTGATCTGTTGTCAAGCATTATCAATGGATAATCAGTTAGCTCCCCGAAGTCTAGGCTCTTATTCCTAAGATGAGCAAACTTTTCACCTGCAACCAGTATGTCCTGAATCTTTTTAGTCCGTATTGTCTCAATGCTCGTATCGTCTAAAGGCAAATTTACAACGGCAATATCAATAACTCCAGATTTTAGCAAGGTAGTCAGTTCCATTGTTGTCCTGTTTATAATCCTTAGCTTAACCTGAGGATGAATAGCATTGAATCTATCAAGATAATCAATCAAGTAGTATTTAGCTATTGTATCTCCCACACCTATTCTAAGCTCTCCTTCAAAAAGGTTTTTGCTGTCAAGGAGTCTCTTTTCTCCTTTCTCAATAAGGTTTATTCCGGCATTCACATACTCAAAAAGAAGTTCCCCTTCCTTTGTTGGAACTACTCCCTTCGGAGTCCTTGTAAATAATCTTACCTGCAGATCTGTTTCCAGTTGAGATACAATTTGACTAACAGCTGGTTGACTGATATATAGTTTTTTGCCTGCTTTGGAAAAGCTTTTTTCTACTACAACCTCATTGAATATTCTATATGGATCCAGTTTTGTTTTCATATAAGTCCTCCTTATTACCCTCATATTTATTATTTATTTTACTTATATCATAAAATAAAATATACTTTAAGTAAAGAGATGAATAAACATATTAAATGAGGGAGAGATGCTTTGTGGAAAGAATGGTAGGTACTGTAGTTAGAGGTCTTAGAGCACCTATAATCAAAGAAGGCGACGATATTTCCAAGTTGGTTGTAGATACAGTTATAAAAGCTGCTTCTAATGAAGATTATGACATACAGGACAAGGATATCATAACTATTACCGAGTCAATTGTGGCAAGAGCTCAGGGAAATTATGCATCGATTGATTCAATTGCAGAAGATGTTGTTAAAAAGTTTGGTGACGACGAGTTTGGGGTTATATTTCCTATTTTAAGTAGAAATAGATTCGCTGTTATTCTCCGTGGATTGGCAAAGGAGGCAAAAAAAATATATCTTATGCTAAGCTATCCTGCTGATGAAGTCGGGAATCATCTTGTGGACATGGATGTTCTAGATGTTAAAGGTGTAAACCCATGGACAGATGTACTGACTGAAAAGCAATTTAGAGACTACTTCGGATATATAAAACATCCATTTACTGGTGTAGACTATATTGAGTATTACAAATCAATCATGGAAGAATACAATATAGATTTTGAGATAATTTTTTCGAATAATCCTCTGACAATTTTGGATTATACGAAAAATGTAATTGCCTGTGACATCCACACAAGATTTAGAACCAAAGGTCTTTTGAAGAAATATGGTGGTCAAAAAATATACGGCCTGGATGATATCCTTAACATCCCTCTTGATGGAAGAGGCTACAACCAGGAATATGGACTTCTTGGATCCAATAAATCTTCTGAAGATAGAATAAAACTATTTCCAAGAGACGGTCAACCAATTGTTGAGCAAATTCAGAGAGAAATCAAGGAACTCACAGGGAAAACCGTTGAAGTTATGATTTATGGGGATGGGGCATTTAAGGATCCTGTAGGTAAGATATGGGAATTAGCTGATCCTGTGGTATCCCCTGCTTACACAAAGGGACTTGATGGTACTCCATCTGAAGTCAAGCTAAAATATCTTGCAGATAATGATTTTGGTCATCTTGAAGGAGCAGAGCTAAAAAAAGCAATTTCTGATTATATTAGAAACAAGGACGATTCACTTGTTGGTGAAATGGCATCTCAGGGTACTACCCCCAGAAGGCTAACTGATCTAATTGGATCACTATCAGACCTGACTTCTGGAAGTGGTGACAAGGGTACTCCGATTATATTTATTCAGGGCTACTTTGACAGTTATATCAAGTAACAGACATAAGAAGGCAGCCCAATGGGCTGCCTATTTTACTACTAGTACTGATTTTGGAGCATAATTAAGAACCTTGTTTGACACACTTCCAAGCAATGATCTTGATGAAATATTCGCACCTCTTCTACCCATAACAATAAGATCATACTTTTCATCTTCGGCAATATCAATTATGGTTTCTGCAACATCTCCGTTTCTAATCATCGTTTCAACATTCCCAGGATATTCTCCAATTATTTCTAGAGATGCTTCTAAAACTTTCTTCCCCTTTTCTATGTTTTTCTTGCTTAATTCCGATGTATAATCCTGTTCTATAATGTAAGGATTGTCCCTTTGACTGTTTACAACCGTCAAAATAAGTATTTCACTGTCATTTAACAATCCTATTTCTTTGGCCTTGTTCAGAGCCTTAGCTGAGTCCTCTGAGCCATCGACAGGTACCAAAATTCTTTTCATATAATTCGCCCCCCTTGTAAATTTGTTTTATTCCTCTATCATATACCCTTTAAATGTTAATAGTATACTATTTGAAGAATGATATTTAAAAGAATAGACCCGGTGGTCACCCACCGGATCTAATAATCACTTAATCAAATTCTTTTCGAGAAATTTGTATATGACCTCTGACGTCTCCACTACACTGTTTAGGTTGACATATTCATCTGCAGTATGGTAATTCTCACCACTTGGACCAAATACAAATGTAGGTATGCCGGCTCTTGTACCCAGATAATTGAAATCTCCTATGCTCGAGAAATACTGGATATCAACTGTTGTACCCGTTATCTCATTTATACTTTCCATTAGAAGCTTGGTGTACTGGTTGTCTTCCTCAACAATATACGGATCAAAACCGCCGTTTAGTGAATGTGGTGAATCTCTGAATTTAACCTGTATTTCAGCCTGGATACCTGCTCTTTCAGCAGCATCCATAACCTCCTGTACCAGGTACTCTCTTGATTCTCCACGAACTACGTGTCTGAATACCGTAAAAACAGCTTTTTCTGCTACACTGCAGGCAGCGCCTCCGCCATTTATTCCTATAATGCAGATATCTCCCTTACCCAATTTGTCATCTTGTCTTAGCTCAGTGTTCTTCAATTCCATAATCAATTTTGAAGCTTCCACAATCGCGCTTAAGCCCTTTTCAGGGTCAGCGGCATGAGCTGCCTTGCCTTTAAGAAAGACAGAGTAATTCCAGCCTCCTCTGGCTCCCAGGCATAACACCGGGAAAGGCTTTCCAACAAAACCACTGCTTGGTTCAGGAACAATTGCTGCATCAACATTATCTGTTATTCCATCCAGAATCAATGCGTCAGTGCCGAGGCCGTATGGTCCTTCCTCATCGGATACAATTGTATAAACTATTTCACCTGCAAAGCTATTATGATTCTTCTTGAATGCTTCAATAGCCATCATAATTGCAGCAACACCTGACTTCATGTCAAGAGCTCCTAGTCCGTACAATTTATCTCCATTTCGTATGGGCTCAGTCGGATTTGTTGACCAATCTTCGGTCTTTTCTACAGTATCCACGTGTCCATTGAGAAGAATTCTCGGTCCATCCGAATCACCCTTTAATCTTCCAATCACATTGATGCCATTGTACTTCAGTATTCTATCTTCGGAGTAACGATGGTACTCGGCAGGAATATCCCTGTCCTTGAACCATTTAAGAACATACTCCATGACTTCTTCTTCCTTTAAATATGGACTGTATATGGAGATGAGCTCGGCTAAAAGCTTCTCTAGTTTTTCCTTGTCAATTATACTTTGCATCATTCTCCATTCTCCTCCTTTTTATGCTTTACCAACATCCTTTAGGTAGTACTCCTTGGAAGTAAAGAATTCTTTTGTAAGGTCCCTGACTTCTCCATGAAGCATAAACAAAGCGAACATATTCGGGAATATAATCAATGCAAGCATTATATCAAGGAATATCCATAATGTCTGAGCTCCACCTATTGCACCTACAACGATTGATGCAAGATAAACATATCTCATAACTCTTGAGAATTTAAGTCCAAACAAGAACTCAGCCTGCTTCTCACCGTAGAATATAACAACTATAAGTGTTGAAACTACAAATAGCAACAGTGATACAGTTACAAGCATACCACCGAAAACTCCGTAGAATTCAGTAAAAGCTGCCGCTGGCAGTCCTGATGGATTATCCATTGCACCAGCTGATGTCCAGATATCAGTTGAAAGTACAACAAATGCTGTAGTAGTACAGATTACAAGTGTATCTACTATAATTTCAAATAGTCCCCAGAATCCCTGTCTTACAGCATGGTCATTAGTTGCTGCGGAGTGAGCCATTGGAGCAGTACCCATACCAGCTTCGTTTGAGTAAACACCTCTTGCAACTCCCCATCTAATTGATGCTGCAACTACTGAACCTGCAAATCCACCTACTGCTGACATTGGTGTGAATGCATTTCCAAAGATAAGACCAAATACTCTTGGCATTTCACCAATATTTGCTATAACGATTATTATTGCAGCTAAAAAGTAAGCCCCTGCCATAAATGGAACAAGTTTTTCTGTAGTGCTTGCAATTCTATTGATTCCACCAATAACTACAAGTCCAACAAGTACAAGAGTAACTACTCCTGTTATTATTGGTGCCAGTCCGAATGCTTCCTGTGCTGATGCGGCTACTGAATTTGCCTGAACCATAACACTTGGAACAAGCTCAAGCATTAGCATTAACGCAAAGAATGATCCCAGCCATGGCATCTTAAGACCTTTTTTCATGTAGTACATCGGTCCACCAACGAATTCGCCTTCTTCGTTCTTTTCTCTGTACTTGTATCCAAGTACGATTTCAACAAATTTTGATCCCATTCCCATAAGGGCCATAACCCACATCCAGAAAATGGCACCTGGTCCACCAAACATTATTGCTGCAGGTACACCTATTATGTTAGATGCTCCTACTGTTGATGCTAGTGCAGCTGTTGCAGCCTGGAATGGTGATACTTGACCTTTCTCTGCTTTGCTGAACATCTTCCCGAACGTCTGCTTGATTATGTACGGGAAGTAACGAATCTGAAAGAATCCAAGTCTTGCTGACAGTACAAACCCTCCCAGACCAAGTGTGAGTAGCATGGGCCATCCCCATACCAAACCTGTGATCCAGTTTACAAAATTAATAATTGCTTCCATACAATACCTCCTCTTAAATTTTTTATCTTAAATGCCTGTGGCACCTAAAATCATTAAAATCATGATGATAAAAGATAATCAATTGCAAATTTAGTCAACTTAGGAGTATTCTCTAACAAGTCCTCTCTTAATACCCTTTCCGTAAACTTATGGTAATCCTTACCCCATGGTCCGATATTGATTATTGGAACAGAAATTTCCTCAAGATCCTTAAACGGAATGGAATATGTCTTGTTCCAGTGGGGCATGTTCTTTTCTATATATGGCACTACTGATTCGCTGTCGTTTAGAGCTACATAACTCAGGTCGGAGATTCCCATAAAATAATGTTTTTTTGCATAGCACTGTCCTAGCTCTTCCTTGGCATATTGAATAAGATGAAGACCTAGATGCTTTGCTTTCTCCGATAGATCCTCGAAGTCAAGATTTGCAATATGTGGATAGTACGGTGGTGAAAATGCGATTACTACCTTTGGACTCTTGTCCTTCATAAAATCGATAGTCAAGCTTATAAGATCCAATGTACTATCTGGTATATTTGTCTTTCCTTCTGCTATGTCATTCTTGATTTTTTCTACTCTCTCGTCATAGGCTCTTAGATACTCATCTCCATAATCTTCGAGAGCTTGCTGATAAGCTTCTGAAAAGTACATGACGTTTGAATTCCATGGTAAATTTTCAATTGGTTGATGACCCATAATCCTGAATCTGCTATAATGTTCGTTTATTCTCTTGATAACAGTATCAAATGCTCTAACAGATATTTTCCGTGTATTTTCCAGAATATCTTTGGGTGTTTGTGTCAGGGTAAGTACCGAGAAGTAACCCCCTGCGGATTCTGGTATTGAAGCATCGTATTGTTCCTTGGTATCCCGCATAAAGCTCCATGATGGTGGAGGTGACACTTCACCTTCAACTACATCCGAGAACAACGGATTCATATCAGTTGATGTTACAATTTCTGATAATATATGAGAAGGATTCAAACCCTGGAAGATGTGCCCAAGATGTGTTTTTCTTCCTCTTACATAAACCACTACCATGGTTTTACCGACAGAACCCTCATAAAAAACCGCTCTGCCCTTCTCGTCTCTCTCGTGAGGTTCTCCATCAACGCACATTAAGTATTGAAGGCCATGTTTCTCCTTCAAATTGTTTAAAAGACTTGCTCCTTCCCTGGCGCCCTGGGAAAGTGATTCTTCATCAGGTACCGATAAAAACAGTAAATTACCTTTAAATGAATCAAGCTCAGTGTAATCCTTTAATAATAACAAATGTATAGCTCCTGCAGCTTTCATGTCTGCTGTTCCTCTACCAAATATCCACTTGTCAGACTCCAAATCATCTCTTGTCTCCTGGTTGATATCAGCATCAGCAATTTTTTCTATAAGTTTCTTAGGTCTATATGCCAAGTCTTTTAGTCTTCCGTAATCGTATGAATCTACTACATCATGATGGTGGAGAAGTATAACCGTTCCCGGACCATCCCCTCGTCTAAGTCCCCAAACTACTGCTCGACCTAGTGGATCATCCTTTAATTGATATTTTCCAAACAATTCCGGATTCTCCTTGAAGTAGTCAAGATCACCAAGCCAGTTATGGATAAAAGTCTCAACATCCTTCTCTAACTCAGTTCCTGTATCACTTTGAATTTCTACTAGTTCATAAAATAATTTTTCCAGTTCATTCTTGTTCATCAGACCACTCCCAAGTATTGAAATTCTTTTGAATTATTTAAATATTAACACTTAATATTCATTATACATAACTTTATCACATCGGTCAAATAAAGAGCTCTCGATATTTAATCATCAAGAGCTCTCAATTTCAACATTTAATCTTCATCTATAAATATCTTTACCGCTTCAAAAACCTCATCTTCTCCTATAATAAGGAGAATATCTCTCTTTTTAATTAAAGCATACGGTCCAGGTGAAAGAATGGTTTCATTACCTCGTCTTATTCCAACAATTGTCGCACCAGTGTTTTGCCAGAAATTTATTTCACCAATTGACTTCCCAGTCATGCTGCATTTATCTGTAATCTCAAGCTCAAATGGAGTTAAAGCTGTAGTATGACTCAGTATGCTGCTTCTTTCAATAATTTTATCAATAATCTCCAGTATTTCATTCTCAATTTCCTGCTTTTTTTCTGCAAGCTCCATTATTTTCATTTTGTAAGAAGTGACACTTTCGATATTTTTAAATCTGTTGATATACTTATATGCTTTGTCCTTTGAGAGAATGGTTATACCACTCCCCTTAGAAGACTCTACTACGCCAACATCTTCAAGTATTTTAATAGCCCTTCTAATGGTTTCAGGAGAAACATTGTAAGTACCAGCCAGAGTTGATCTGCCGTATAGTTTTTCTCCTTCTTCGTATTGACCTTTGTAGATGGCATTTGCAATATCCAATGCTATTTTTTCATATCTTGGACTTGAATGACTATCATCCATTTTCAACACCTCTTTAACTTTTCTTGAATACTATTCTACCATGATTTGCTTCTTCGGACAATCAGCTTTCAAGAATTGCATTGAGTCTATGGATTATTTCATCGCCATTTATTGCTCTTCCGTCGTATTTTAGAATTCTGTCATAAATTTGGAGTCTTGTTTTTTCAAGAATTAGGCTCTCCAATTGGCCAGTCATGTTCTGCTCAACTGTAATAATTTTATCTGCATTTTTACCTAATGAATTTATCAACTTATCAGGGAATGGCCAAATATCACCATAAACAAGTGCACCAACAGACATGCCTTCACTGCTGAGTCTTTGTACTGCATCAGCCAATGCACCATGTGTTGCACCAAAACCCACTAGAAGAATCTCAGGATTATCAACACCTAATTGATCTGGTTCCATCAACTCATCCTTGAGTCCGTCAAGCTTCTTCATTCTCTTCCTCATCATCGAATTCCTGGTCTCAATTGATTCATCAATATTTCCGTACTCATTGTGTTCATGACTGTCCACAAGAACCACTGTGTCTTTTGTCTTGCCTGGCAATAACCTTGGGGATACTCCTGTTTCAGTGTATTTATATCGCTTGTACCTTTCAGTATTACCTTCCTCAGGTTCAGCAATATTCCTTTCTATTGTTATTTTAGAAAAGTCAAATGGTTTAGTTGTAGTCATGTAATCTGTCAGGTATTCTTCAGTCATTAAAATAACTGGAATTTGATATTTTTCTGCAATGTTGAATGCTCTTGCAGCCTGATAGAATGAATCCTCCGGATTTCTTAGGGTAATAACCATTCTTGGAAACTCACCATGTCCGGCGTGAATTACGAACCTTAAATCAGCCTGTTCAGTTCTTGTTGATAAACCTGTCGCAGGTCCTGGCCTTTGAGCATTGACAACAACTACGGGTTGTTCAAGTATTCCTGCTAGACTTAGAGCCTCTACCATCAAAGCAAATCCTCCGCCCGAAGATCCTGTCATTGCCCTTGTTCCAGCATAGCTTGCACCAAGTGCCATATTCAATGCGCCTACCTCATCTTCTATCTGGTCCACTACTATTCCCATTTCCTTTGACTTTCCAGAAATATAACTCATAACACTTGTTGAAGGTGTCATTGGGTAACCACAATAATATTTTACTCCAGCAGCAATTGCTCCCATTGCCAATGCCTGATTTCCATTTATAATTATATTCTTATCTTCTCTTTTATCCAATTGTTTATTAGTTTCAGTCAAATCAAATCCCTTATCTAAAGCTTCCAGGTTCAACTGAAGAATCTTATCTTTAAATGTCTCTTTTAAGGTATTAATTGCAATATCTTTGTCTAATCCAAAGTATCGTCCAATTACTCCAAATCCTATTGTCGGTACAACCTTTTCATTTCCGATTTCTTTTGCTAACTTTTGAAATGGATAGTGCATGAAATTTTCTTCATTATGAAAATTTTCATCTAGGATTATCAAACCGCCATCTTTAAGATTATTTTTGTGGAAAGCAACAGTCTCAGCTGTCATGGCAAATATCATATCCACCTTAGTTGAGTAAGTTGAAATAGCTTTATCTGAAAACCTAACCTGCATAAAATTATGTCCTCCTCGAACCATGGACATATAGTTTTTGTAGGTGAATACATTGTAGCCACTTCTTTTAATTGTTTTTTCAAGAAGAAGTACCACGGTCTCAATTCCTTGTCCGGCGGCGCCTCCAATCAATATAGTATAATCCATTACTTACCCACCTTTAATAAAAGTCATTTAGAAGTTTTTCAGCATCCATAGGATTTAGTTCAGCATCAACCAATGGTGGACCATTTTTTATAAATTCGAATCTGTCCTCATAAGTCTCTTTTTCAACCTTAAAAAGTATACCCGTTGGTATTTTGTCCCCAAATTCCATTGCCTTTTTGTAGGCTGCATTAAAATCTGTATAGTCATAATCTTCAGGTAGTTTATAAACACGATCTTTATACCATTGGAAAGTGTTTACCTTGTTCCAGACAACACAGGGCTGAAATATGTCCAAATGAGCATACCCACTGTAAAGAATAGCCTCTTTCATCAATTCAACCAGCTGAGGGATGTCTCCTGAAAATCCTCTGGCAACAAAGCCTGCTCCCATTGTAAGAGACAGTGCCAAAGGCTTGACTGGTTCAACCTTAACTCCATCATACTGAAGAGTTGTAACCTGTCCCATAGCAGTTGTTGGAGAACCCTGTCCCTTTGTAAGACCATATATCTGATTGTCATGCACAAAGTGAGCAATATTAATATTTCTTCTTATCGTGTGGATAAAATGATTCCCACCCTCTCCGTAAGTATCCCCGTCTCCTGATTCTGCAATAACCGTTAAATCCTTATTTGAAAGCTTGATTCCTATTGCTGGAGGTAATGCTCTTCCATGAAGACCATTAAATCCATTGGCTGCAATATAGTGGGGCATTTTGGCTGCCTGTCCTATTCCTGTTACTATAACAGCCATATGAGATGGTATTTCCAGCTCCTCTAATGCCTGTTTCAAAGCTTTTATAATCATGTAGTTTCCGCAACCTGGACACCATGAAGGGTCATAAAGATCATATTCACATGTCATTATTCAATAACCTCCTTTAATCTTCTATATACTTCATCGATACTGAAAGCTCTGCCATCATACTTTAGGATTTTTATATCACTTTTGATCAATGCAAATTGACGCATCAGTCCATCCAGTTGCGCAGTTGAGTTGTTCTCAATATCAATTATTCTCTTTGCACTCTTTGACTTTTCCTGCAAAAGTTTAATCGGGAAAGGATATATGTCTCCATATACCAGTGCTCCAATCGAAATTTCTTCCTCCACCAGTAATTCTATAGCTTCCTTCACAGGCCCATAAACTGATCCCCAGCATACTATTAGATTTTCTGGACTTTCAACTCCAATTAACCACGGTTCCTGTATTTCACTTTCAAGTAATGCTCCCTTTTTGTTTCTCTTGTCTACCATGTCTTTTCTTACCTGGGCACTTTCAGTTATATTACCATATTCGTCGTGTTCATCACTGTCAACAAGTACAACTTTGTCTTCAAATTTACCCGGAATAATCCTAGGTGATACGCCTGATTCTGTTAATTCGTATCTCTTATATCTACCTTCAGGTAATTTCTCTTCATGTAGAAATCTTTCAATCTTAACCTTTTTGAAATCGAATGGTACAGTTGTAGTAGCACCGTCCGCCAGATATTGATCACTTAACAGTATTACCGGTATCTGATATTTTTCAGCCAGGTTGAATGCTCTTGTTGTTTGGTAAAATGCATCTTCAACATTCCTTAAGCTGATTACCATTCTAGGGAACTCACCATGTCCTGAGTGCATTACGAACCTAAGGTCTGCCTGTTCCGTTCTTGTTGGTAAACCTGTTGCAGGACCAGGCCTTTGAACATTAATAATAACCACCGGAGTCTCAATTATACCAGCAAGACTAAGTGCCTCTGACATCAGTGCAATTCCACCACCTGATGATCCTGTCATCGCTCTCACACCGGCATAAGATGCTCCTAAAGCCATATTCAATGCTGCAACTTCATCTTCCACTTGTTCAGTGAAAATGCCTAGCCCGTGGCTCCATTTTTCCATATTGCTCAAAACTGTAGTAGAAGGCGTCATTGGATAACCGCAATAGTATCTGCATCCTGCGGCAGCTGCTCCCATTGCAACAGCAGTATTACCGTCAATTAGTATTCTACCATCATTCATACTATCAAGATTGAATCTTTTTTCTACCATTTCATAACCTTTAGAGAAAGCATTCATGTTTACATCAAGAATACTTTCTTTTAAAGTATCCTCCATTACCTTTAGTGCCTTGTCGGATTTCAAACCTAACATTTTGATAATAGAACCCATTCCTACTGATGTCATGGCTCTTGAATTCCCTGCATTCTTTGCTGTATCTTCAAGATCCAGAGCTAGAATATTATTTTCTTCTGACACTTCTTTATCTGCCAGAATTATCCCATCTTCTTTAAGTCTTCCCTTGTGTAAATCTATTGTTTCCTTGTTTAAAGCAAAAATAATATCAATATTTTCCTCGTATGTATATACTGGCTTGTCTGAAAATCTGATTTGAATAAAATTGTGTCCTCCCCTCACTCTGGACATATAATCACTATGCTTAAATACAAAAAATCCATATCTCTTTAAGGATTTTGTAAGCAGTTCAGACAATGTGTCCATACCTTGTCCTGCTGCTCCACCAATTAATACTGTATAATTCATCTTGCATCTCCCCCCTTTAGCCTATATCATATGATAAGTATATACCCTAGCTAGAAGTAATTATCCATCGGTTTACACAAGAAGAGGAGTTGTTATTATGAGTCTACTTTAAAATAAAGACAGTATGCAAACCCTTATTAAAAAAGGACCTATGGCTTCTAGACAGTTAACAGGAATCTTGAAGAGAACTCAATCTGGAATAGCTCGAACCGGTGCCTACACTGGAAACGGAAGTGGAGAAATAGCCATCGGCTTCAGTACTGCCAACAGAATAAACCACTATCCTGAAGATCCAATCGTTAATAAAAAAGTACTTCATGAAGATTTCATAGATATCGTGTTTCTCGCCACTGTCCAAGCAACGGAGGAATCTATAATGAATTCAATGTTTTATTCTGATTCAACCAATGGTAGAGATGGTGAAAAAATTTATAGTCTCAGTGACTTCAAGGATATTATTGAATAAAAATCACCATCTACTTTAATTTTTAAGTTAGATGGTGATTTTATTAGACTATATTATTTTTAAGTGATTTTGTCTTTCACTGGGAATAAGCCTTACAGGAGTTTTGACAGCAATAGATTTATTTGGCACATCCTTAAAACAACGAATTCTAACCTATTTTTACATTGCAACCTATTTTACCTATAACAATTCCATTCCGTGATCAATGAATAGTTTCTTACCCATTATTGCACCCGGATGAATTTCAATGACTGTTATTCTTCTTGCGCATCCCCAACTTCTCTAATCGTTAAAAAATTTTGAAAGTCTGTCCACAGTATCTTTACTCATGTCAGTATCCAGCATTGGTATCTTTATAAATTCCTTGCCTCTAAATTCCTTTTCAATATCTAGGAGGTACTCCTCTTCCTGCTTCTTTTTTTTCTCCCAGAAATCAGCACCTATATCATCTGGCATTATCCTGTTTATTACAAGAGTATCCACAGGGATATTAAACTGATTCAGCATCTTAATTGCTTTTTTTGTCTCTTCAATAGGTAGCTTTTCAGCATTTAGCACAAATCTTATCCTAACATTATCATTGTCATTAAATATTTTTTTAATTTCGCTGAATCTTTTCTGTCGCTTTTCCAGGATTTCAAGCACAGGATCTTTTTTATCATATTTTCTTGTAACCATCTTGTTCATGTCCACAATAGACTTCCTCTTTTTCGCCAAAGAACCCATCCATCCTTCAAGCAAATCCGGAAGTGTAAGAATTCTTAATGTATGACCTGTAGGCGCAGTATCAAAAATAATAATGTCGTACTCTTCAAACTTATCAATAATGATATCTGATATTTTGTCGAAAAGTGCTGATTCATGAGTGCCTGGAGAAACCATTGCAGCATCAAGTTGACTATTGATCTCTTCAATAATGACATTTGATAGAATAGTCTTCATATTTTCTCTGATTTTATTTACATATAGTTCAGCTTCATATTCCGGATCTATTTCAAGACCATCCAGATTTTCTCTTAAATTTATTATTTTCTTTCCGATTTTAACCCCGAGAACATCAGAAATTGAATGTGCGGGATCTGTTGAAACAAGAAGTGTTCTGAGACCTCGCTCTGCATAACTAATGCTGTTGGCAGTAGAGCAGGTTGTTTTTCCAACGCCACCTTTACCACCATAAAATATTATTTTAGCCATATTCTTCCTCCATCAATTTTAAGGATCCAGATCATAATTGGACCATCTCTCTTCCCATACACTTTTTCTATTTCCCATTCGTTTATCCCAATCTTGGATTTCATCAACCAAGTAAGGCAGAAGCTCCAAGGTGTAGTAACTGGTAGGAAGTGGCATCCCCAATTGATCAGAAAAGCATATAAGAATGAAATTATCCATTTCTGTCTTTGTCTCACTTTCGAGCATTTCATAAGCTCTACCTTTGAAATCTGTAGCTCCCTTGAAAAATAGCCCAAAATCAGTGATAAATTTCTTGATTATATTCATATTAATCTCCTTCTAACAAGATTTCAATGAGTTATTTAAAAGAGAGAAGCCTGAGCTTCTCTCTTTTACTAATTCTAGATTGCTATCAGTCTAATTCTTCCGTACTTGCAAAAGCAGCTCTGGATTCCAGTATCAATACTATCGCAAGGACAAACAATGCTACTGCGAATACCAAGAGTACTGGATTTGCAAGGTTCGCCATCATAAGCAACACAAGTGCTACCAATGTTGCTGCAAACATGAATACCATCGGATATATTGCCATTTTGTACTCTCTGCCAGTTCTCTTAAGCCATAATGCAAGAGCCAGTAACGCTAGCGCTGCAAGTAGCTGGTTAGCAGATCCAAATATAGGCCATACTGATCGGTAGCCTCTAAATGCCAATGTTCCACCTATAATAACTGTAATCAATGTTGACACATATTTGTTTGTCAAAGTACTTGTAAATCCATTAGATGTAGCGCCTTCTTTGTCAGATGAAAAGAATTCCTGGAAAATAAATCTGGCAAGACGAGTTGCAGTATCCAAAGATGTCAATGCAAATGCTGAAATTGCTAGTGTTACAAAGTTCTTGGCAATCAATTGTGGGAATCCCAAAGATGCCATAAATGTTCCAATTCCATCAGCAAATACGTTAAGTGCTCCACCTGCTGCACTAATCTCAGCAAGCTTATCTGCTGATAGATATGCAGCTGTAATAATTGCCAATGTTGCAAGCACACCTTCTATAAGCATTGCACCGTAACCTACAAGTTTAATATCAGCTTCTGTATCAAGCTGTTTGGATGTTGTACCTGAACCAACCAGTGAATGGAATCCTGATATTGCTCCACAGGCTATTGTAATGAATAGAATAGGGAATAAGTAGTTTGTACCTACCTTAAAACCTGTGTATGCAGGAAGTTGAATTTCAGGTCTCATTACAATAAGACCGATTACTCCACCTGCAAGCATAGCATACAACAGGAATGAGTTTAAGTAATCTCTTGGCTGCAAAAGAATCCAAACAGGAGTTACTGATGCAACGAAGATATAACCCAGTAGAATTATCATCCAAGTATTGACTGAAAGATTAATCGGGAACATTACTCCTACCCATACAGCGACTGCAAGTAGAATAACTCCTACTACTGTTCCTACTGCAAGGCTTACGCCTCTTCTATAAACTCCAACTCCAAATAAAATTGCAAGAAAAATAAATAAAATTGATGATGTTGCTGCTTCCGGTGTTGAAACGAATGCTGCTGCCACGATGTTAGTAAATGCGGCTACTACCAGAATCAATGTAAGCCATGCAAACAATGCAAATAACTTCTTGCCTTTGCTACCCATTGTGTGACCAATTACCTCACCAATGGATTTACCACCATGTCTTACAGATGCGAATAGAGAACCCATGTCATGTACTCCTCCAAAGAAAATGGACCCTATTACAATCCATAGCATTACAGGTAGCCATCCAAACATGGATGCTGCTATTGGACCGACAATCGGTCCTGCTCCTGCAATTGATGAAAAGTGGTGACCCAGCAAAACTGGTGCCGGAGCAGGAACGTAATCCACGCCATCTTTCATGGTATGCGCAGGAGTCTTCTTTGTAATGTCAAGTCCCCATTTTTTAGCTAACCATGATCCGTATGTAGCATAAGCTAATATAAATGCGATGATACTAAAAATAATTAACCATAATGAATTCATAATTTCCCTCCTAAATAGAATGTAAGATTAAGTCAACTTTTTGATACTGTAAATCTCGCTTACCTCCGTTCCTTTCTTATTTGCTATATTGTATTCATCATTAAGGGAAACCAAAATTAACCTAATATCAACCCATCCCTTAAATCCGAATGAAAAGCCTTTGTGATACTTGAACTTGGATATTTTTTTTAAAACATCATCATCTATTTCACTAAATGGTTTATCGGTCAGCATTACGCCTGTTATTATACTTGACATATGCTCATCATGGAGTTCAACCAGCTTGTCAATGGAACCGATTATACTATTTTTAAATATCTCAAACGTTCTATTGTCAAGATTTTCCATCATTTTCATTAATATATACTCATTATTTTCCATCCCATATATCTTTGCAGACTTGGTAAGGAAATACTTTTCTGCCCTAAGATGATATTTTGCAAACAAATCAAAATTTTCATCGTCTATTTCGTAATTCCTGAAAAGGTCGAAGCTTCGAACAAGCTTTTTTTCCAGTTCTTCTATGTATGATGTCAACTCCATTAAATCACTCTTTCTTGTTATAGATTTCTGATAAATGTTTAATTTACACCTTTATTGTACTCCTCCACTATATTAATGTCAATGAATTAACCTTGATATATTTTCCCCTTTAAAATGATACCATGATCTGGATTATTACTTATCTGGTTATGAGATCCATAGCTTGCTTTTGAGCCATATACTTAACTTTTTCAAGGTCAATTGTAACCATTTCTCTATTCTTCATAAGTATTTTACCATCTACAAATACAGTATCCACATCACTGCCATATGCTGAGTAAGCCAATGATGATACAAGATTGTGTTTTGGTGTTAAATGAGGCTTATCCATATTAACCAGAATCAGATCTGCCTTTTTACCGACTTCCAACGAACCAATTTGATTTTCCCACTGAAGTCCTCTGGCACCATTTATGGTCGCCATTCTTAACGCATCTTCTGCCTTTACACTGAGAGCATCCTTATCTACTGCTTTATTAATAAGTGCAGCCAAATTCAACTCTTTAAACATATTCAGATTGTTATTTGATGATGCTCCGTCAGTACCCAATGAGACAAAAAGACCCTTGTCAATCATCTTTTGTACTGGCGCAAAACCGCTTGCAAGTTTCATGTTGCTTCCTGGATTGTTGACTGGATGAACTCCTTTTTCTACCATAATTCTAATGTCATTATCATCAACGTGCACACAATGAGCTGCAAGTGTATGCACATCAAATACCCCGAGATTATATACATGTTCTATTGGTGACTTTCCAAACTTTTCATAGCTCTCCTGAACTTCTTTTTCTGTCTCAGAAAGGTGTATATGAAGACCTGTTCCAAGTTCAGATGCCAACTCCTTGGCCTTGACTAGAAATTCCGGACTGCAGGTATATGGTGCATGTGGTGCTATCATAACCCTAATCTTGTCATTAGAAGCCTTATGGTATCGATTGAAAAGTTCTCTGCTCTCATTTAACTTCTTATCAGGGTCATTTCTATCTTCAATAATCCCTCTGGTTAGCATGGCTCTAATTCCTGATTCTTCAGCACCTTTACCCACTTCATCCATGTAAAAATACATATCACAAAATGTCGTAGTCCCTGTTTGTATCATCTCAGTCATACTCAAAAGTGAACCCCAATATATGTCTTTGCTGGAAAGCTTTGCTTCAACTGGCCATATTTTCTCAGTTAACCACTGATGTAGTGGCAAATCATCTGCATAATTTCTCAGCAAACTCATTCCCATGTGAGTATGAGCATTTATCATTCCTGGCATTGCAATCATATGTCTACCATTAAATGTCTCGTCTGCCTTGTACTCTTTTAGTTCCTCTCCTATATGAGTAATTATTCCATTCTCAATATAAATATTACCATTCATAATTATTTTGTTTTCTGAATTCATCGTTACTATATCAATATTCTTTATTCTTAATCCCATATAGCCCTCCTACTGGCATACTCGCTTCTCAATACCTTTTTCTACATTAAATATGTCCTTCAATTCCTGCACCAACAATCGATTAATTATTAAACTGTAAAATGTATAAATCTAAGCACCTCGATATAATCATCTGCTGAAAATTTTACAGTCCTTGAATCCATAAGTCTTGCTCCAGGGTAATTTGAATTCCTTAGAGCGTCCATATGCTTAGGATATTGGACTTCCACGTGGAATTTTTCTGGAAGGCTAAGAATCAAATTTTGCATATCCTTTTTAAGTGACTTTCCTACACCTTCCCTAATAAGTTCAAGTGCGTGTTCAGGATGGATATTAATTGTTGAATCACCTTTACCTTCTTTTACTGCAACTGTTTCAATGGATGGGTTCAGCTTCTTTACTGACTCACATAATGACTTATCTCCAGAAATAAATAAAATTGGCACTTTATGATAAGCCGCAATATATGCATGCAATAAGAACTCATCTATAAGCTCCCCATTTAGTTTAATTGAAAGAACACTTGGAGTAAGCGTATGCGACAATGGACTGCCATCAATACTCGCACCTGAATGATATCCGATAAAAACAATCCCGTCAAAAGAATCATCCAGCTCCTGTACCATGGAATACAATCCTCCATCCCATCCTCTAATAAGCTTGGAGTTCTTTGGAAGTTGTATGTGATCAATATTTCTTCCACTTTCATGTGCATCCTTTATTATAATACAGTCTGCACCTTCATCGTTGCAACCTTCACAGGCAGATCGAACTTCGTCAGTCATTTGTTGGGCATAAGCTGAATAATCACTTTTAATTTTGGATGTTTCATCCCAGTGTGTTACACCTGTTACTCCTTCTATGTCTGCACTTATGTATAATTTCAATTTAAAACCTCCCTTGAGATATATTGATTGATTCCTTATTATTATAACATTTCAATCGCTTTTTTACATCCATTTAAAACTACAAGACGCTAAAATATCCATACATATATTAAATCTTAAATATTTTAAATAAATAGTTGAACTTCCTCAAAATATGGAAAAAAACAATGAAAAATATGGAAACACTGTTATAATAAATATAATAGGAGGATGATTTGTTATGAATTATATTGTAAACGCGTTTATAGAAATTCCAAAAGGAAGTAGCAACAAATATGAATACAACAAGGAATTCAAGGTCTTTGAACTGGACAGATCGCTTTTCTCACCCATGTTCTACCCGACAGACTACGGTTATATACCTGATACGCTTGCAGAAGATGGCGACCCTATTGACATAATGGTACTTATTGCAAACCCTACATTCCCTGGGTGTCTTGTACACGCAAGAGTAATTGGAATGTTTCTTATGAAGGACGAAAAAGGCAAAGATGAAAAGATCATAGCCGTGCCAAGAAATGATCCAAGATTTACGGAAATCGAATCAATAGATGATCTGGGTGCACACATGAAGAAAGAATTTGAACACTTTTTCTCAGAGTACAAAAGACTTGAAGAAAAAGAAGTAATTGTAAGCGGTTGGGCTGGAATAGAAGCAGCAATTGAATCTATCGAAAAATCAAGAATTGCATACAAAGAAGCCAAAGAAGCTCTAATGTAATTGATATAGATTATCATTTACATTGTTCGAATTCTATGTTATAATATCCATGGCTTAAAAAATTATCGCGGCAAATTTCTATATGGAGATGATAATTAATGGCTAACAAGAATGGACCAAGGTTTAAGTTAAGCAGAAGGCTTGGTTTGAATGTATACGGACATCCCAAGGCTATGGACAGAGCTGTAAAAGGAACGTCCAGGGCAGATAAAAAATTGACGGAATATGGACAACAATTACTTGAAAAACAAAGACTTAGGGCTTATTATGGCGTAATGGAGAAACAGTTTGTAAAATATGTGGTTAAGGCTAAAAAAAGCCATGATCAAACCGGACATGCTCTAGTAAAAATTCTTGAATCAAGACTTGACAATCTAGTCTACAGATTGGGGGTTGCCTCCTCTATCAGACAGGCAAGACAAATGGTTGTACATGGTCATATCCTTGTAAACGACAGTAAAGTTGACATACCTTCTTATCTTTGTGATCCGGGAGATACGGTTAAATTAAGGGAGAAATCAAAAAATATTGAAATTTTCAAAGAGAATTTTGAGAATGCACTCCCAAGTACACTTCCTTACCTTACAAAAGATGCCGACATTTTCGGAGGAACTTTCGAGAGGCCTCCTGAAAGAGAAGAAGTCCCAATTGAAATCGAAGATCAGCTTGTTGTAGAATACTACTCAAAACTGATTTAAGAACGTTTAAAGGAAGGTCTCACATAAGTGAATGTGACCTTCCTTTTTTCTTATTCCATATCCATAAACTTGGTCTTGACCAAATTAACAAGCAATTTGTATATAAATACAGTCGATAGTACAATAATTATCACAAACAGCCCCAACACTACAAATAATCCATAATCTGGCAACAACAAATATCCAAGAAATGCTGCTCCTACCATAAAAAGAGTTCCTATTGCCATAGATATCAATACATTTAAGTTCTGCTTCATTGCCTGCTGAGGGTTTGTCCATTCAAGCATTGGTCTTATAATATCAATCGTCATACCTATCATAGTCAAAGGAACACTTGCGGTTATTCCTAACACTAGAATTATGATAATCTCAAATATTTTCAGGGGCACAATAAAGAAAATCCCACCAATTAATAGTACACCCCCCACAACTTGCAAAGCCACAGATGGCAATGTCCTTCCAATAACCTGTACTCTCGGGTCAATTGGAAGCGTCCTCTGAATCCACATATTTGTTCCCTCTCTTGAAAATGTTGTAGCTCCTAGAGCATTCAGGACTCCAAATGAACCTATAGCACCAATGGAACCCAATATTAGTATTTCCCTGCTTTGAAGGATCATTTCCTTCATCGGTTCATAAGATTCCCCACCGGTCACCATGGATATTACGAGTAAAATTGGCAGAATAACAACACCTCCTACTGAGTTCATGAGGTATACAGGTGTTTTAATTATCATTAAAATTTCTTTTTTTGCCATTGTAATTATAGGGTTTCCGGTTTTTAGAACAGAAGATGAATCCAACTTCTTTCCTCTTCCCTTTGAAGCTGAGACTTCAATATTCCCAATGAGTCCATCAAAGAATATCTTTTCAGCCAGAATCATCATTAATGCAAAGCCCACTAATCCAGATCCTATAAATAAAAATAGATTAAACACTCCTTGAACAGAAAATCCTTTTGACAATGCCAAAGCCCCCCACATAGCGGGTGGATACATTATCCCTGCACTTGTAAGGAGAAGATTTGCATCTCTGGCCAGGTTGAACATGAAGTCTTCACTATCAATTATACTCTGGGTTGTCCATTGGTTTAATTTAAGTTGAACGAAGATAATTAATGCAATAAAAACTACTGCAGATATGGTCCTAATTAGATCTTTCTTACCTTTTATATTTGTATACTTCATAAATATCATAATAAGAATTGATGAAATCACCAAAGGCAACAACGGTAGTGTTATGACTGCTAATATGCTAATTAACCAATATGTAATTCCTTCATTTCCCCTTGTTCCATATATAATAATAAAAGGTAGTATAATAGGGAGACTTGTTAAATATTCACTTACCATCAAGGATACAAATTTTGATCCAATTATATGGGATGGCTTTATTGGTAATGGTACCAAGTGTGGAAGATCATTTGAAAAATAATACTTGCTCATTACATACATAAACCCAAAAACCAATACTATCAGTTGAGCAGACATGAATCCCACATGCAGGAAGAAGGACTGCTGACCAATTTGTCGGAAAGCATCATAAAAGGATCCCAATGCCCTTACAACAAAAATATAAGATGGAAAAAGTGACAAAACAGCTAATGCTATTATTGCCATTGGAACTATTCTTTTTCCTTTTCTGATATTATATGCAAGGGATGAAAGTCCAAAGGTGATGTTTAAATCCGTCTTAATAAGTGAAACCAGTTTCCTATTCATTATCTGTCAACTCCAGGAAAATATTTTCGAGAGACTCTTTTTCTTTAGCGCTCCTTCTCAACTCTTCCATACTTCCCATTGCGATAATCTTACCATTATTAATAATCGCAATTCTATCACATAGTTTTTCGGCAACCTCCATAACATGAGTTGAAAAGAAGACAGATTTTCCTTCGTCACACATCTCTCTCATAATCTCTTTTAGATTAAATGATGATTTCGGATCCAAGCCCACCATCGGTTCATCCAAAATAAAAAGATCAGGATCAGTCATCAATGCTGCGGTTAAAACCAGTTTCTGTTTCATTCCATGTGAATAACTGCTTATAATATCTCCTAGTGAATCATTAATCTTGAATATCTCACTGTAGTAATCAATCTTTTTTATTCTAACTTCTGTCCGTATACCATACATATCCCCAATAAAATTCAAATACTCAACGCCACTGAGCCTATCATAAATTTCAGGATTATCAGGTACATAGCTTATTCTCTCCTTGGCTTTCATGGGTTCATCCCATACATTGATTCCATCGAGCACCACTTCACCTTCATCAGGTTTTAGAAGACCAACTATCATTTTTATGGTTGTAGTCTTCCCGGCACCATTGGGACCAAGGAATCCGAAAATCTCACCTTTTTTAACCTCTAGACTAATATTGTCGACTGCTTTTATTTCTCCTTTATTATATGACTTTGAAAGTCCTTCAATCTTTAGCATTCAGACACCTCCGATAAAAAATCATCACATATATAGCTTAACATATAATCATGATTTTGGGCAAAAAAAAGGCGGGAACAATGTCCCCACCTTAAAATACTAGATTTCATCGACTCTCTTTGCAAATTCCTTCTCCACGAAGTCTGTTGAAACTCTCTTATTAAACATTTCTCCGTCTTTCACAATGGACAGTCTTGCTTTTCCATCGTCAAAAGCAAATCCCTCAGTATAGAGTATTTCCTTGCCATAGATTGGCCAGAAAGTTGCTTCCTTGAATTTGAACAGATCCGTATACTCCGGAACGGCCTTTGATACAAGTTCGGTCAGCTGGTCGATCTTCTTATACCTTGCAGTTCTTCCAAGTATGTGCATCATCTCATCAACTACCTGCCAGTTTGAATATCCTGTCAAAGGTGGAATTGCAGCGTATGACCTCTGTATTCTTCTTTCTGAGTTTGTTACAGAGCCAGTTGATTCAGCATAGCTTACTGCTGGCAATACGACATCCGCCTTCTCACCTGTCGGTGTAACATAAAGGTCCTGTACAGCAAGGAATTCTAGATTTTCAAGATATTCAAGAGGAATGTCCTCACCAAATACGAGCAGCCCTTTTATGACGCCGTCCTTGATTCCTTGAACTATCTCTTGACTTGGTTTGTCAACTCTCAAGTCAGCCAATCCCTGACTATTGTTTTTCGGCTTAAGTTGAATGATTCCTCTTCTCGGTTTGCCGATTTTTCCTGCTAGAACCGCTATACTAGCCAAAATTTTTGCTGCTTCACTTGTCAGATGATTCTCATCAAAGATAATCATCGATGTCTTTGACTCAAGATAGATTTCTGCAATGTCTATTGCTGCATTTCTTGGTTTGAAATCCGCCAGACTTTCTTTAAGTTCGTTGTAACCAACAACATTCTTAGGCTCTTCTACCTTGTCGATTACTACCTTAAGGATCCCTTTTAGTAGATCAAGATTATTATCAGGACTTACGGTTGCTTCTGTCCAGTCATTTATTTGATCGTAGGTGTTGTTTAGTACAACCAATCTTGCACCTTTATCAACTGCCTTTTTGACTTTTAGAGCAGCTATTGTGTGATCCTTCATCATGTGGGCACCAGCAACAAGAATAAACTCCGCATGTTCTATTTCGCTGAATGTGCTAGTGGAGGCATCATATCCCAATACTTCCTCAATTCCTCCGTAATTTCTGTTAAACGATGTTATATTGTCAGTTCCCAAATATTTTTGAGCAAATTCCTTGGCGATATATATTTCTTCATTAGTATATCTGTCTGAAATTGCTACTGCAACTGATTCAGGACCGTATTGAAGTTTAAGTGACTGCATTGTCTTAGCTGTCATTCTCAAACCTTCATCCCATGAAGCGCTACCTAATTCTCCGTTTTCTCTTCTTACAAGAGGTTTGGACAATCTTGTCTTCTGATTGGACTGGTTGTAACCAAATCTTCCTTTCACACAAAGTAATCCCTTATCAACGTCGGACTCCTTGTCTGGAATAGCTCTGTAGAGCATGTCTCCATTAGTTTCAAGATCAATATTGCATCCAACTGAACAGAATGAACAGATTGTCTTTGACATTTCTGTTTCGACTGGAACAGACTTATCAATCTGAAGTCTCTCTTGAATTGCTCCTACCGGACATACGCTTACGCACTGTCCACAAGCTATACAGCCTGTTTCAGCCAGTTTAAGATCAAGAGCAGGTTTGACTATAGTATCAAAACCTCTGTCCACAAGACCGAGAGCACCATTGTCCATAACCTGATCACATACTCTTACACAAAGACCACACAGAATACACTTATCTGTATTTCTAACAATAAACGGATGACTGTCATCATCTTCTCGGTAATGTACTTCTCCCTCGAATTTTTCAGGTTCCACATCGTATTCGTTGGCATAGCTGTATAATTTGCATTCGAACACATCGTGACATCCACATTCAAGACATCTCATTGCATCCTTTACTGCATCTTCCTCTGAGAATCCTTTATTGACTTCTCTGAAGTTATATTTACGTTCCTCAGGAGAAAGGTGAGGCATTGTTGATCTGTATTCTTTCTTTCTGTCATTATAATGTTCGCTTGTCAAATGTGTTCTTTCTACTACATACGGTCTCCTGTAAGGAATTACATGTCCTTCCAGATATGAGTTGATTACTCCAACTGCTCTTTTTGCATCTCCTATAGCCTTTATTGCAATGTTTGCACCTTCATTTATTACGTCTCCACCTGCAAAGATTCCCTCTACATTTGTCTGGTAACTATTCTCATCGACAGCTATGGTACCTCTCTTCGTCTTTTCAAGTATTTCAAAACCTTCAAGTGCTGATTGCTGTCCGATTGCACCAATTACAAGGTCTACATCAATAAATTCAACCTCTCCTTCAATAGGAATTGGTCTTCTTCTTCCTGATGCATCCTCTTCACCAAGCTCCATCTTCTGTAGTTTAACTCTTGCAGCTCTTCCATTCTCTTCAATTATTTCCATTGGTGACACTAGGAATTTAAACTCTACGCCTTCTTCCTTTGCTTCCTTAATTTCTATATAATCTGCCGGCATTTCTGCTTCAGTTCTTCTATATAGTACATACACTTCTTTAGCTCCAAGTCTTACTGCAGTTCGACATGCATCCATAGCTGTATTTCCGCCACCGACTACAGCAACACGTTCACCAATTCTCATATCTTCGTTAACGGTAGCTTTTCGCAGGAAGTCAATTCCTCCAATTACTCCTGGCAGATCTTCTCCCTCTAATCTAAGGGGTGTGCTCTTCCAGGCACCTATAGAAACGTAGCAGGCATCAAAATTATTCTGAATATATGATATGTCAAGCTGCTCGCCTACCTTAACATTATTTACAAACCTTGTTCCCATCTTCTCAATTATGGCAACCTCCTGGTCTATGACACTTCCCGGAAGTCTGTATTCTGGTATTCCATATCTAAGCATTCCGCCCATCTCTGGCATCTGCTCGTAAATAGTTGTATGGTGTCCAGCTACATTAAGGAAATATGCTGCTGATAATCCTCCAGGACCACCCCCTACAATAGCAATTCTCTTTCCAGTTGATTCTGCTAATTCCGGAATAAATACATCGTCACTTGCCAGGTCAATATCAGCCAGAAAAGCTTTCATGTGGGCAATTGAGATAGGCTCTTCGACAAGCTCTCTTCTACATGCATCTTCACATGGATGAGGACAAACCCTTCCTATACATGCTGGAAGCGGCAACTGTTCCTTTATAAGCTTAAGTCCTTCCTTGTATTCCATATTTGCTGCCAGTCCTACATAACCCTGACAGTCAGTATACCCTGGGCATGCCAGAACGCAAGGAGCCTTACAGTCTCCAACATGGTCTGACAACAATAATTCAAGTGCTGTTTTTCTTGAACTTTTGACTCTTTCAGTATTTGTACTTACAATCATACCATCCGATGCTACAGTAGCACATGACCTCAGAAGCTTTGGAACCCCTTCAACCTCAACTACACATAGTCCGCATGATCCGTATATCTCTACCCTTTCGTCAAAGCACATGGTAGGGATTTCAATTTTATTTTCTCTTGCAATGTCAAGTACAGTCTGACCTGCATTACCTCTAACTTCTTTTCCATTTATATTTAAATGTATAACAGACATATTTCACCCCTACCTTTAACTTATTGTTATTGCATCAAATTTACATACCTCGTAACACTTGCCACACTGAATACATATATCCTGATCTATCTCATGAATCAGCTTAGGTTCTCCGGTTATTGCTTCAACTGGACAGCTTCTCTTACACATTCCACAGCCGATACAATTATCCTGAATCTCATATGTTATCAGTGCCTTGCATGATTTTGAAGGACATTTTTTATCAAATATATGTGCTTCATACTCATTTCTAAAATATCTTATTGTACTTAGTACAGGATTTGGTGCAGTTTGTCCCAATCCACAAAGAGAACCGTCCTTTACCTCGACAGCAAGACTCTCAAGAAGCTCAATGTCACCTTCTTTACCGTCACCATTTACAATTCTTTCCAGAATTTCAAGCATTCTTTTTGTTCCAAGTCTACAATGAATGCACTTTCCACATGACTCTTTCCTGGTAAAATCAAGGAAGAATCTTGCCATCTCAACCATACAGGTTGATTCATCCATTACTACCATACCGCCGGACCCCATAATGGCACCAACTTTTCCAAGTGACTCGTAATCAACAGTAGTATCGGAAATATGAGCTGGAATACAACCTCCTGATGGTCCACCCATCTGAACAGCCTTGAACTCTTTGTCATTAAGTATTCCGCCACCAATTCCATAGATGATATCCTTGATAGGCATTCCCATTGGAACTTCTACAAGTCCACCTTTTTTTATTTTTCCTGTAAGTGCAAATACCTTGGTTCCTTTAGATTTAGCTGTACCATACGCGGCAAAAGCATCTCCACCTTTTCTTATTATCCAAGGCACATTGGCAAAAGTTTCAACGTTGTTGATATTTGTTGGCTGTCCCCAGAATCCTTTTTGTGCAGGGAATGGTGGTTTCAGTCGAGGCATTCCTCTTTCGCCTTCCAATGAAGCAATTAACGCAGTTTCCTCTCCACATACAAATGCTCCTGCTCCTGCTTTTATTCTTATGTCAAAATTAAATCCTGTCCCCATGATGTCCTTTCCAAGATAGCCAGATTCTCTTGCTTGCTTGATTGCAATATCAAGTCTCTTTATTGCAAGTGGATATTCAGCTCTAACATATATAATGCCTTCCTCGGCTCCAATTGCATAAGCTCCTATTGCCATTCCTTCGAGGAGTCTATGTGGGTCTCCTTCAAGTATTGATCTGTCCATAAATGCTCCTGGGTCTCCTTCATCGGCATTACATACCATGAATTTGGGTGTGTTTTTCTCCTGAAGTGCAGCATTCCACTTAAACCATGTTGGAAAACCTGCTCCTCCTCTACCCCTCAAACCCGAGTCTCTTATTTCATCAATTATTTCTTTTTGTGACAGTTCCTTAAGACATTTTTCCAATGCCTTGTATCCATCTTTTTCTATGTACTCTTCAAGTTTTTCAGGATTTATTATCCCACAGTTTTCAATTGCTATTCTCACTTGTTTAAGGAGTGCTTCCTCATCAACTGAGGATATTTTATATGTATTATCTTCTTCCTTTGCAAGCTTTTTTTCAATAAGTCCGACTACTTTGTCCCCTGAAACCTTTACAAAACGCTCCATTCGTCCTTCATCATCATAAATATCCACTATGGGCTCCAGATGACACATTCCGACACAGCCGGTAATTTCCAAATCAATATCTAATCCAAGATTACTTACCTGATTTTCAAGCACTTCGTACACCTTCCTGGCACCAGCTGCTATTCCACAGCTTCCTAGGCCGACTACTACCTTCATCTAGTTCCCCTCCTTCTCATCAAGGGTGTTTTTACCTATTCCCCTAATGATATCTTTAGCCTTCTGAGGTGTAAGACTACCGTATGTTTCACCATTGATCATCATTACTGGAGAAAGACTGCAACATCCCAGACAAGCTACATTGTTCAGCGTAAAAGCATTGTCCTCAGTTGTTTCCCCATCTTTAATGCCTAATTCCTCTACTATAGCTTCCTCGATCCTGTCAGCACCATTTACATGACATGCTGTACCCTTACAAAGCATGATCAGATTTTCTCCTACAGGATTTAATCTAAACTGAGTGTAAAATGTTGCAACACCATATATCTGTGAACTATAAATCCCAGTTTCCTGTGATACATATTCCAGAACAGACATCGGTAAGAAACCGTATATTTCCTGTGCATTCTGAAGTATCGTTATAAGACTACCCTTAACTTCCTTATATTTCTTGATTGTATCATCCAGAAGGGATAAATTCACTTCTTCATCAAGGAAGTGTCCTTTTAATTCCTTTGCTCCGCAGCAATCCACATTACCAACTCCTTTACTTATAATTTTAGTCACCAAATTTATTATACCTTAAGTATTCAGAATTAACAATCAGTTGAGTGCATAAATACCATATGTGATTGTTATGTTATTGTCATTTGCTTGACAACCTGCACTCTCCTTAAAAGCTCTAATACGAACACTTTTAGTTATGAAAGATAAAAAAAGAGAATCTACATTGAATTGCAGATTCCCATCCCAGTGTTATTACATTTACTCTCTGGTCAACCCATTTATTGAGTCTTCTTACTTTTGTCATTGATATATCAATATCCAGAAATATCGATTAGATTTATTTTGATCGATGGTGCTCCATAATGACCATTTCCAGGAAATCCAAAGTAAATGTCGTCAGAAACATTAGAAATATTACTCAATATTTCAATGAAATTTCCAGATATAGTAATCCCATTAACTGGTCTCTTTAGTTGACCCTCTTCAATAAGAAAGCCCTGAGCCTGTAGGGAAAAATCTCCTGATACATGATTTAGCCCTGAGTGTAATCCTACCACATCAGTTATATACACTCCCTTGTCAATGCTCGCTATCATTCTTTCCCTTGATATGACCCCTGGCAGTACCATTAAATTGGTTGGTCGTGTTCCAACAGGTGCTTTGTAAGAATCTCTGAATCCATTACCCGTTGAGACTATCCCTTCCTTGTTTGCAGCTCTGGAATTAAATAGATAATCCTTTAGGACACCATTTTCTATGATTGTTTTACTTGTTGTAGGAAAACCTTCATCATCAAATCTACATGTTTTAAAACCGCTTTCAAGAAAAGGATCTTCTATTAATGTGAGAATCTCACTACCAATTGCATTCCCAATTCTTCCCTTCAAAAAAGACAATCCCTTCTGAACATTTTCTCCTGTAAACGCTGGCATAAAACCTTCAAGAATCTCACTGAATACATTGTTTTTTAATATAATATTATACTTTCCACTCTCAACTGGTCTTCCACCTAATGAAGAAACTGCCTCTTTAACAGCCTCCTTTGCAATTTTTGCAATGTCGATATCCTTTGGGTTCCTGAACAAAAACATAGTGCTTCCAGTTCTTGTATCATCCCCATCATTTGCTACAACTGAAAGGTATACATATCCCCAATCCGAACTATCAGACAAGTTTAAGCCTTTGGAATTTCTCATTTCCCTTTTTAAGCTAAATTCTTCGTATGAACAGGTTTGAGATTTACTTACTCTTTTATCTATTAATAAAGCAACTTTTTCAAGTTCAAGCATAATTTCTATTTTTTCTTCAACTGATAATTCATCCATACCTTGTGCTCTCTCATACCTTTTATCTGTGTCTTTTGATGGGCTTGAAAAAGATGCTCCTTCAATAATATCAGTGTACTCTCCATTTGTAATTACCTCAGCAATGATCATTCGAGCTGATTCCTCATCCATTTTCTCGGTATATGAATAACCCATACCTTGACCCGCAACCCCTCTTAAAGATACACCCGAAGAGTCAGAAATAATATATTTGTCAACTTGATTGTTGAAGATTTCAATCTGCATTTCTCTCTGGGATAGATGAAAAATCTCCATTTCTTCGATTTTATTTTCCCCTTCACGGAAAACAAGGTTGCTAAAATCCTCAAATTCCATCAAGCATCCTCCTTTCTGCCACCCACTGTAATATCGCTGATCCTGATTGCAGGCTGACCTACATTAACAGGAATTGAACCACTGGATGCTCCACACATTCCTTGTTCGAGCTTTAAATTATTTCCAACTCCATCAATAAGTTTAAGAACTTCAATTCCATTGCCTACCAAAGTCGCTCCTCTCACAGGGGTTGTGATCCTTCCGTTCTTAATTAGATAACCTTCCATTACAGAGAAATTGAAATCGCCTGTTGCAGGATTAACACTTCCACCACCAAGTTTTTTTGCATACAAGCCACTACCAATTGATTTGATCAATTCCTCTGGTGTGGATTCACCAGGCGCAATAAATGTATTATTCATCCTTGAAGTAGGTGGAAATCTGTATGACTGTCTTCTAGCTGAACCGGTAGAATCCAAATCCATTCTCCTGCCATTAAGCTTGTCGATAAGGTATGATTTCAATATCCCGTTTTCAATGAGAATATTTTCCCTTGTTGGAGTACCTTCATCATCAATGTTCGTCGTTCCCCAACCATTTGACATTGTTCCATCGTCTATAGCTGTTATTAATGGCGAAGCAACAATCTTTCCAAGATTGCCACCAAAAGCAGAAACCTCTTTTGAAACAAAAGAAGCTTCAAGAGCATGGCCACAAGCCTCGTGAAAAAGAACGCCTCCAAAACCGTTTTCAATTACAACAGGCATTCTACCACTTGGAGCGTGGTCAGCATATATCATTACTTTTGCTATTCTTGATGCCTCTCTGCCAGTTTCAACAAGGTCTATTTTGTCATAAAATTCATAGCCCATCGAAGATCCCGGAGCAAAGTATCCCATTTGAATCTCTCCATTAAGACTTGCAGCTGACGAAACTGCAAATCTTGTTCTCGTTCTTTTGTCGGTTGACCATAATCCATCAGAATTTGCTATAAAGATATTCTGCTCTTCCTCCATATAGGTTGTTGTTACCTGTGAAATAACCTGGTCGTATTCCTTTGCAGCATGATAAGCTTGTTTTAGAAGATCAACCTTATAATTTTTTATCACATCACTAAACTTAATTTGAACAGGACTATACTCGGATCTAATAAATTGAGTAAAGTCCTTTGAGTTTACACTTCTTTTCCCTCTTAGTGATGTGAATAATAATCTTGTGAGCTTTATCAATGATTTTTCTGAAGAATCATTTGTGTACCCATATATGCTGTTGGTTCCATTCAGTATTCTTATTCCTATGCCGTAATCCCGACCTGAAAGGCAGTCACTGATCTCTCCTTCAACCAATTTCATATTCGAAGTTATTTTATCTTCAAGAAATACCTCCGCAAAGTCTCCTCCATTTGACAAAGCCTCATCAAGTACATTTCCAACCGTGTTTCTGTTAAGCATCTTCCTCCACCTGACTCTCCTTTAGTTTTTCTTGAAGTTCAACAATGGATAATTTTGAAACTTTTTCTTTCGGAACCTTAAGCTCTTCCAAAATCTTTTTTAAATCATTCTCATTACCAACTTCAATTTCCATATACGGATAAGGATAAGTTTCCTTATCCCAGATGTCAATATCAACTCTACCATTCAAAAATGAGTAGGATACCCTTTCTTTGTAACCTACTCTTATATCGTCAAATCCAAGATTTTTCAAAATATCCAACAATGTATCCTTGTCATCAACCAGGACATTATACTCTTCGTTTTCTCTCAAATCATTATTCAAGATATTCTTCTTTAGTGTAAATGTCGTAGTCTTGCTATTATCAATAGTATTGTGATTTTCTCTTATTCGCAGATAAGCATCCATAAATGACTTTATCGGGAGTTGTGAAGAATCAATTAGTGTGTTGACCTGATTCTCCCTGCCGATCAGTTTTCCACCTTTTGAAAGAATTAACTCCTGCATAATCTCAATATCCACATCAAGAACCTTGACTTCGAGCTCTTTAACCATATTCAACCTCCTGATTATCTGTTTACTCCTGAGTATGCTTCCTCGTCGCAAATAAGTGTAACATCAGGATGCAGCAACAGAAATGTTGCAGGTATTCTTGATGTTACCTTACCTCTATTCAGCAGCTCGCTTAATACTTCTGATTTTCCCTCTCCGCTGGCGAGTATTATAATTTTTTCAGCTTTCATTATACTTCCCATACCCATTGAAATCGCTTGTGTTGGAACATGTTCTACGGATTGGAAGAATCTCGCGTTATCCTCAACGGTCTGCTCCGAAAGTTCAACTAGACCAGTTTCTACTGGTAGTTCCTCATCTGGTTCATTGAATGCTATATGACCGTTCGAGCCAATGCCAAGAAGCTGAATTCCTATGCCTCCCGATTCTAAAATCATTTGATCATATTTCTTTCCATATGCTTCAGGATTCTCAGTCAAACCATCTGGTACATGGGTATTTTCCTTTTCAATATTTATGTGATTAAACAAGTGTTCATTCATAAAGTGTCTGTAACTGTTCGGATTATCTCCAGACAAGCCTACATATTCGTCAAGATTAAATGACTTTGTCCTTGAGAAATCAAGCCCTTTCTCGATATGTCTTCTAACTAACTCCTTATATGTTCCTATAGGTGTCGAACCTGTTGCCAGTCCGAGTACAAGCTCAGGATTGTTTCCGATTTCTGTTTCAAACATATCTGCTGCAGTCTTGCTCATCTCATCATATGATTTTGTCACTATTGTCTTCATTCCAGTCCCCCTCTATAATCTTTAACTTGAAATCCAGAAAGTCACTGGATACCAACTTAAAGTCCACACCATTTATGATTCCTTCAACTGCATATCTGAGCCCCTCTGCATGAAGATGCCCGTATATGCACATATCAACTTTGTGTTTAACCAATACATCAACAAAATCATTTGGTCTTAGCTTTCCGTCAAATGGCGGGTAATGTAGCATGGCAATCTTTCTTGATACTCCATCGTCTATGGAAGATAGTGAGGCATCAAGTCTAAGCAGTTCTCTTTTATAGATTTTTTCATCACCCTCATCAAATCCGTCGGAATCCCTGCTCATCCATCCTCTTGTACCTCCAATACCAATGTTTTCATATAGATAGGAGTTGTTCCTTATAAAAGTTATTGACTCAAGATCAAGTGATGTAAGCCTTGAAATGCTTTCCCACCAGTAGTCATGATTTCCTTTTATAAAAAGCTTGTGCCCTGGCAGACTGTCAATAAGCTTAAGATCTGGGACAGCTTCATCCAGCTTCAGCGCCCATGAAATGTCCCCAGGAACGAGAACAAGGTCATCATCATAAACACATGACCTCCAATGATCGACTATTTTTTCTTTGTGATTTATCCAGTTCTCACCAAAAACATCCATTGGCTTTTGTTTTGAATGATCAAAATGAAGATCTCCAATTGCATATATCATTTACGCACCTCTCTTAAATCTGCTGCAGGTCTACCCTGTTATATTTTTTGCCAATTTCATGAAGTGATTCTTCTTCTCTATTCTGACAAGTGAAAATAATTACCTGTCTATCCTGAGATTTCATTATGAATTCAAGTATATTTTTGAGCCTTTTGTCATCATACTGTGAAAAGCATTCATCCAAAATTAAGGGTAGTTCTTGTGACAGAAGCTCATCCATAATTCCAATTCTCAGACCAAAGTATAATTGGTCCAAAGTTCCACCGCTAAGGTTCTCCACCGGGACAATTCTTTGTGAAGTAGCCTCCACCAATCCAACATTAAGATTTTTATCTACTTTCACTCCTGAATATTTACCGTCGGTTATCATGTCCAGTAGTCCGCCCACTCTGTTGTTCAAAGTAGTGGCGTAATCTTTATGAATCTCTCCAGAAAGTTTCTTGATCCTATCCCTTGCAAACTCAAGAGATCCTTTTTTTGTCTTTAAATAACTTTCTGTTTCCTTCAAACCCACCAACTTCTCATTCAGAGATATCTCCTCTTCAACAGAATCCTCAAGCTGTGATAAAGATCCCTCGACCTTTTTAAGCTCCAATTGTAGTTCGTTATTCCTGTTTTC
The DNA here is from genome assembly GCA_024637045.1 of Soehngenia sp. GTDB lineage: Bacteria > Bacillota > Clostridia > Tissierellales > Tissierellaceae > Gudongella. The sequence continues at coordinate 41,556 of JAGXFX010000027.1, read as the reverse complement.
AAGACTGGAATGAATTATGATGATCTTATCCTTATCTCCCGATTCAAAAGTTTGAAAATCTTCCTGGTAATCCTCTTGAATTCTTCTAAGCTCCTCAATGTTTTCATCTTTTAGAATCCGTTTTATGGTTTCTTGGTTATGGGCTATCTCCTTTTTTATCTCATAGAATCTTATTTTCTTTTGTAAACCTTTCTTGAATTTACTTATACTATCAGAATCATTACGTTCTAGCAATTTGTTTTGCTCCTTTTGAAACGATTCTGACTCAATTGACAAATTTCTTATTTTCAAAGACAGAGTATCCTTTTTTACTAGAAATTCCATCAGTATTTCTTTATCTTGCTCTGCCTTGCTTCCATTAAATTTAGCTCTTTCAAAGAGACTATATAGCTGATGTTTATCTTCCATTTCATATTTTTTCAATATCTGTACTTTTTCGTTCTCAATCAGGCTGATATCTTCAATTTTTCCTAATTCCATTTTATAGGTTCTTATTCTGGTTAAACCATAAACCAAAAGTATCAAAATGATTTGTGTCGAGGCAAGAAAAATAATATTTCCCTGAGTAATAGAATAAAAAAATAAGGACATATATATTATTGAAAGTATTGACATTGACCAGACGTAAAAATCATTATATCTGTTTATCTTGATTCTGTTATTATTAAGAAACTCCATACTCTCGTCTTTCGGTGCGAGATAATCGAGTTTTTGAAATCTGTTACAATCTTCAATTATCTCCTGATAGTTTTCAAGAAAATCAGTCTCTTCAGTATATATTTTTTCTATACTTTCCTCTATGTCAACAATTTGTTCATTCCAAGAAGCAATTCTTGAGTTAATCAGTCCAATTTCTTCATTGATTGCTAATGCCTCATCATAGTCATCCTGCGTCTTGCTTTCATGCCCTAGCACACTTTCAAGTTCTTCGCCTATTTTTTTGTTTTTTTCTCTTATTTGCAATATATCTCTGTATATTCCAAGTTTCTCTTGTATTTTAAGCTTGTGAATTATGCTGTTGTAATTCATCAAGTCCTCTTTTGTGTTGTTTAATTCTTTTAATATATTTGAACGACTCTTCATCAATTGTCTGTATTTTTCGGTATCTTCGACTACCAATGCCAATCTCTTTTCAGTATCAAAGATTTCAGTTTGCAAACGACCGTATTCAGAAGTAGATGCTCTAGTAGTACCTATATCCTTAAGTTGTTCATCAAGAAATCCAAGAGCTCTTTCTACGGATATCTTTTCGTCACCACCCGTTGATGAATTGACTAGTCTTTCCCTGACTTCATAAGCCAGACTTCCTTCGGGTCTTATGTTTTGTTGACCTATGAATAAAGTATTGTTAAAAACACCACTGTTTATTCCAAAAAAATACTCTCCAGGCTGCAAAATCCTAGCGTTATGAGCATTCTGAAACATTTTAGTTATATCCTCACCCGTATCTTCATGAAAAACTCTGGTCTCTTCCCTGCCTTTTGCAAAATCTCTAAAGATTCTATAGATTTGTCCATCTTTTTCAAATACAATGCTTCCGCTGTAACTCGAACCAGACCAAGGTAGAAGTCTTTGATGATCCTGTGAGTACAGTGTTCTTTTTGTGTATGGTTTTATAAATCCATAAAACATGCCATTAATAAAGCTATGTAATGTAGACTTACCGCTCTCATTTGGACCATGGACAAGGTTAACTCCCTGCTCCAACTTAAGTGTGAAATCTTGATACTTCCCAAACCCATGAAGATGAAGATCCATTATTCTCATATTAGGTCGCTTCCTTCCAATAGAGCATATATTCCAGCGTAAAAAGCATCTTTCTTAACTGAATCGTCAAGATCTTCATCACTAAAACTGTCGATATACATCCCAAGAATATTTCCTCTATTATCATATGAAAGTTTTTCCAAATCAATATCCGGTTTTGATCTATCAATCAGCTCCAGGTAATACACCTCTCGTTTGAATCTTGTTTCAAGAGCTTTCATATCTAGAAACAAGGGTGATATTCCTGTGAGTACTATGCGGTAGAAATTATCATTTCGCTTTTCCCCAGTTGATAGAATTAGTTCCTCAACTATCTTTTCGACGGTCATCTCCTTGGTCAGTTCAAGTTCAACTATTTGGAAATTTCTTTTTGCAAAAGGAATAAACCGGCAACTGCACTCAGTGGACAATTCGCCCTCAACAAAACCTCTGGGTCCAGTTTCTCCAAAGTCCAAAGGCTCCAACGAACCACAATAAGCAATATTTTTATAAAGAAATTCAGGCTTGTGTATATGGCCTAGTGCAATATAGTCCATTGAAAGTTCTATTAGCTTTTCTATGCTAGGAAGAGGATAATCTCCATTGGACCCAAACTCTCCGTGAAGCATCAAAATATTCTTTTGACCCTCAACCGACTTAATCTTTACCAGTTCAGATTTCAACTCATTCTCATTTCTCATTGCACCAATACCCCAAACTGAAGCTCTAAGCTCCTCAATATAAACCTGTTGAACACCATTTTGGTTTAAAATAGTTACATTATCTGGCCAGTCAACTCCGGAATAGGGTGATTCACTAGTGGCAGGATCGTGATTTCCAGGAGATATTATTATGTGTTGCTTTTCGGCAGAGGCTAAAGTATCCTTAACTCTCTTTATATCCTTTATAGTCAATGTACTATACTCAAATAAATCTCCAGATATGAGTATGAGATCTTTTTCAGTTTTTACAGAATACTCAATCATATCCCCAAAGGTCTGCCAAAGTTCCTCTCTCCTCACTTTTCCTTTCTCTGCTCCGAATGAAGCATTCTTAAATTTCATTCCCAGGTGAATGTCACCAGAATGTAAAAATCTAACCATTTTATCACCATTCCTATAAGTTATGAAAACTTCTTGTGTCAATCCTATTCATCAAATATTTTATATCAGTCATATCAGGCTTTCCTTTATGAATACGGTAGTCAAGTACACCGCATGCAAATGATAATCTTGCAGTAGTCTCAAAATCATACTTCCTTATCATTCCAGTCGCAAATCCAGCAAGAATTCCACTATGCATAAAATCTTCATCACCCATAGCTTCCTTCTCAATTTTCATACCGAATCCATTTTCACTGTTCATTACTAAAAGTCCCATCTCGTTCATATCTACAACAACGTATTCGATATCATTCTGAAATAGATACTGGCAGGCTCTGATTATTTCGCCCTCAAACTGAAGTTTAAGATTTGTAAGACTTTCCAAACCTTCTATGGTTAATACAAGTAAATAGGGAACTTCTTGAACAATACCCTCTAAAAACTCAAGCTTTGGTGCAACTAGCAATTTTCTACCCCACTCCCTGGATAGAAGAGCAATATCAAGAGGCATTTCATCTGGCATATTGTCTGGGTATTCCCCACTGCAACAGATTATCTCACAGGTATTAAGTCCTTCTTTCAATTCCTTGTAAAACTCTGATATTTCATCTCGGGTAATACACGGATACTTCTGACTTATATCAACTTTCTTGTCTTTAAAATTCAAAAACATTCTTTCAGGACTTTCTTCTCCAATTCTAACAATAGAATCAAAAACACCTGCATCTCTTATTTTGGTTTTTATGAAATCCCCTGTGGAACCACCCGAAAAACCGGTTAGTCTGGACTGCTCGTTCATCAAGCTTAAAATCAAGGTGAGGTATGCACCCCCATCCCCCGGAATCTTTCCTGTAATATCAGCCATATATGACTTTGATTCCTGAAACTTTTTATCAACATCCAACCACTTGTTCAATACTGGATTTAAATCTATGGATAGTATCATAATTTGCACCCCCATTGCATACTATTATACCCATATATATGTGTTTCTTGCAATTGTCTTTGCCAATTCATCATTGAAAAGCCACTCTTATAATTATATAATTGAAGTAATCAAAGGAGGGGTATTCTATGGTAAATAATATAAAGAAAAATTCCACTGTATCAGAACAGGATTCAACAGAAATGGTCCACAAACCTGGTTTTGTATTTGAATATGTGGATCAAAAGGGAGTTATCAGCAAAATTAGCTCAATTCTTGCTGCAAATGATATAAATATTGCAACTATGATTGTTACACGAAATGAAAACATTGCTACTATGAAATGTGAAGTCGAAGGAGTTCTGGATGAAAACATTAAAGGACAACTATGCGAATCATTTAAATTCTTAAATACTGAATTTATCGACCAGGAATAATTGATGGCAGTCACGGATTACCCTTTACAAGGAGGAAGCCCATGAATATCGAACAAAGGCTTGAAGATTATCTAGTATCAAATAATAGAAAAAAGAGGATTGATGAACTAAAAAAAGACAGAAGTGCTTCTGTCCTTTCTTTTATGGAAATTATTCAGGATTTTCTAAACGAATTTAAACCTATGGAGCCGATTGAATGGATTAAGACTATCTATGATTATGCTCTGTATAAATCATTTTCACATAAGGAAAGTGAACTAGTCGATATGAACAACTTAGTACTTTATGAAGAGGTTCTAACCCTATTAAGAGATGTTAATGGAAACAGTCATTTCGACTATGATGTTAAAGATGCGATTGAGGAGTTTTATCGATTCAAGGAAGCATATGACAAACTCTTTATTTATGAAATAATGCAGCTTGACATGGTTATCAATGGTTACAATACAATTGATCATGTTCTGGGAGTAAAAGATGTCGCTATGCATGTTGCAGTTCAACTTAAGGAACTCGACCTTCCAATTGATCTGGGTGTCGTTCTTGGTGCAAGCCTTGGACATGATGTAGGAAAATATGGTGTTGTTAAAGATGAGCAAAAAAGAGTTCCTTATTTGCACTACTACTATACTGAACTATGGTTCAAACAATTGAGACTGGACAAGATTGGACACATATCCACTAATCACTCAACTTGGGACCTTGAGCTTGAAACACTACCATTGGAATCACTTGTTCTGATTTATGCTGATTTCAGGGTTAAGAATAAAGACGTTGATGGAAGACATGTAATGAATACTTACAACTTAGACGAATCCTTTCAAGTTATCCTGGATAAGTTAGACAATGTGGATGAAGCTAAAAAAATGCGATACAAACGAGTTTACAGCAAACTAAAAGACTTTGAAGAATACATGGAATCAATGGGCGTTAACACTACATTGAATGGCAAGCTTGAAAAGAAAGAAAAAACTTATTGGAGTCTTCTGCGTGGTGAAGATATTGTAGATTCCTTCAAGTATAAAGCTATTGAAAATAATATCTTCCTAATGACTAATCTTATGGATCATGAAAAGTTTCTTGAAATACTTGAAGAAGCACGAGGAGAATCCAATTGGAGAATACTTAGATTATATATTGAAATTCTAAAAGAATATTCAACCTATCTTACACAGAAGCAAAAAATAATGGTGTTAAGTTTTTTAACCGACCTCTTGCTTCATAAAGAGGAAGATGTTCGGAAGGAATCAGCTGAACTAATTGGTAAGCTTTTAGCAAATTATGATGAGGAATACAGAAAAGAACTTCCTAACTCTGTTGCTCGCAAGAAACCCGAAGAAACTAGTGTGGTTGTATTCAAGGAAATTTTGGAGTCGCTTTTGATACCTAGTCACAAGATTATTGACTCTCAAAACACGTGGCTATACAACTTGAAGTTGATAGTGAAATCACTGTTTGAAAACTGCGATAAAGGTAGTTACGGCGAATATTTTGATGCTCTTAACTACTTTTATCAAAGATCTAATGAATTGATTACAGTTTCTCAATTTTATCTTGTACAGACCGTTAACTATTTGCCTTTGAATGAACTTGATTCAAAAAGAAGAAATTTGTTTTACTCATATTTAATAGAAATGGTATCCTCGAATATTTCAAACATCAGATTAAGTGCTCTAGATAGAGCTTCTGAAGTTATAACTCGAGTAAATGATGAAAACCTCTATTCACCTATGAGAGATTACCTGGCAATAAGACCTTTAAAATCTTCTATACCGGCTGAAAATTATCTAAAATACATTATTTCAAACAAGCTTTCAATGGACGAAGAAATTATTGAAAATTTCAGAGAAAACTATATCCAGGATCAGGCTAATGTTTCAGAGCTTTTCCTTGAAAATCTTAAGACAGCGACCGGCTGGACCACAAAAAAAATAAATATAGATATTCTGTATGACCAAGTAAGAAAAAATCCAAAAGAGACAGGAATTCATACCGCAATACACCTTTGTAACATGCTCAAGGTAAGTGCCGTGGAAAGAGTCAGGAACTATAGTGGCTATACACTTCTCAGTATTATTCCAATGCTCTCACTTGAACAAAGAAATGATGTTGCAATAGAACTCCTGCGAGCGTTGGAAATGGAGAACTATCAATTTACGAAGTTTATTCCTGAATATTTAGGTCATCTATTCCTTTATCTTCCTCCACAAGAGCTTGATGAAGTGATTGACGACCTTGAGGAGAAAATCAAGGTATCTCGGCCACAAACAATTATGCTACTATTGAATACCATAGGTACCGCTATTATCAATTATCCCAAATATAGAGACCTTTTCAAAGAAGATGACAAAACGAACAAAAAACGTCTAAACAGGCTGCTTGGACTACTTCTAGTTCCAATTGCATCATATAGCGTAGAGATAAAAACAGAAGCTCTAAGGGTTATAGCATCAACTGTGTTTAACTCTGATAAACTCACACACCATGAAAAGCAAACTGTATTCAGAAGAATAGGCAAGAAAATTCTTACACTTATAGAAGATTCAAGGGAAAACAATTTTGTTTTCTATAATAATGCTGCTTCCCTAAACCATATCTATAGATATATATCTGATTTTGAATTTGAACACGGAATTCTTGATGTGACTACTGATGAGGATGTTGTTTTCTTCCCAGGCTCTTTTGATCCCTTTAGTCTTGGTCATAGAGAAATTGCCAAGGAAATCAGACGAAAAGGCTTTGAAATATATCTTGCAGTCGATGAATTTTCTTGGTCAAAGCGAACTGAAGCGCACCAGTTCAGACGTAATATCATTAATATGAGTATTTCCAAGGAAGATGGAATTTACCTCTTCCCTAAAGAGATACCAATAAACATAAGCTCCGATAGTGATATGTCCAACCTGCGAGAAATATTTGGAGACAGAGAAGTTTACGTTGCTGTAGGTTCAGATGTAATAATCAATGCATCAGCATATAAGAAAAATCGTGAAATACTTAATTTTTCCCATGTAATATTTGACCGAAGGACAGATCAATCCCATACAGGTGATAGTGACTCCCTGAAGGAAGCTATATTACGTATTAAAGGCAAAGTTATTCAATTAACATTACCCACTCAGTATGAAGATATCAGTTCTACACAAATCAGAGATAACATCGATAAAAACCGTGATATATCAAAGTTAATAGATCCAATGGCAGCAGATTACATCTATAATTATGGACTGTACATCAGAGAACCACTTTATAAGACTCTAGTCGAAACTAAAACTCTGGATGTTGAAGTACATCGAAATCTAAGCAGTGAAATTCTTATATACCTAATGGATAACTTTGGTAACAAAATAAAAGAAGAAGGAGTTATTGACCTTAGGAACAAAATGAGTTACAGAATAATTATACTTAAGGATATGGAAACAGGATTACCTTTAGGCTTTTCAGCTTTTTATTGGGTCAGACACAGTATGCTTTATGATGAATTCGAAAACCAGAAATTGACAGACTATATTCGAACAAATGCAAAAGGAAGAACCGCTTTTATATCATGTCTTTACGCAAGGGATGATAATGACAATTTAATGGACATGGTGTTAAATGAGACACTATCCATTGCCTTAAACAGAGACTATAATTATGCTCTTTATTGCAATACAATGATTTCAGGAATGAATGAGAAAGCTGAAGAATATCTGTTGATGCAAGGATTCTCGAGAATGCCTTTCCAACATAAAAACTCTCCCATGTATATGGTTGACATGAATAATCCTATAAGCATTAATCTGGATTTGGAAAATACATTGAAAGCTCCTTATGACAGTGATCTTAGAATCCAAAAGGTAATCACTTCGACCAGAAAAATACTCAAGCGAGCCTTGGCAGATCTTTACCCAAATGAGTTGCTGATATCCTTTAACAGGGACATGGTCTACAGCAAGCTTATTCAAAAGCTTTGCGATGAAAATGGAGTTTCAATATTAGATAGTAAAAAGAAATACCTGGGTGAGAAGATGTGTGTTCCATTCGGTATAATTCTAAATAACTCAATAATACCAAATACAGTCACAAAGACACTCCATACAGAAAGAATATTTGCACCTGACATACACAGCTTTACAGTAGGTGAGTTTCCTAACTATTTATCACTTGAAGGTCAGTGCAAGACAATAAAATCATTTGAAAGACCTGTTATGCTTTTAGATGACCTCCTTCACAAAGGTTACAGAATTAAAATTGTAGAACCACTTTTACGAAAGGAAGGTATCAAAATTTCCAAATTGTTCGTTGGGATACTCTCTGGTAAAGGTAAAGAAATTGCTCAGATCAGGAATCTGGATGTTGAATACGCATACTTTGTACCGAATTTGAGGTTATGGTTCAACGAAAGCAGCCAATACCCATTCCTAGGTGGAGATATGGTAAAAAAAGATTATCTGGAATCAAACCTAATACCTAGTGTAAACTTTATACTTCCCTATGTATCTCCTAGGTTTATTAAGGACATTACTCAGGATGCAATCTACAATCTATCTGAGATTTGCCTTAATAACTCTCTGGACCTCTTAAAGATAATTGAAGAAGTTTATCAGGAAATAAACGAAAAGAATCTCACACTGGCTTCATTAGGAGAAGTTATTTTCACACCAAGATATCCAGATTTGGAGAGAAGTGTATTTCAGAAAAGGCATCAAAAGCCCTCCACTTTCCTGGAGATGGACATCCATTACCTTAAGAGACTGGAACATACTATGAGAGGACATTCGAGATGAAAAAAATATACTATTATAAATTAAATAGCAAATTATTATTTTCATTTTTTAAAATTTCTTCCTTGGAAAATGCTTCCAAGGAAGAGATTGTCAATGCAAAGGAAACAATATATTTCTTGAAGTCCATGGATCCCTTCTCATCCCGCAGAGGTTTTTTGGTGACATCTTGTTCACAGATAGCATCAGATGTAGAAGGACTGGGTCTTCTTCAGAGAGATGAAGAAAATTCCGGTCTACCCACCTGGATAACTCGAAGAATAGCTGATGGAAATATCAAGTGTATTAACACCTCATTCCCCACATGGAAAGAAGAGTTGGATAGTTTACCTGAACACTGGAGAATTAATGTTATCGCTCTTGGCGATGTTGGAAGCACTCTTCTTATTGGACTCAGACTTTTAGGCTCAAATATGACAATTGGAATATATGATAGAAGCGTTGATAAGATAAATAGATGGGAGCATGAATTAAACCAGGTTAGACAACCATTTGATGAGGATTCATTCCCAAAGATTGTACCTTTGGAAGAGAAGGATTTATTCGATTGTGACATGTTGGTATTCTGCGCATCTAAGGGTATTCCACCAGTAGGATCTGAAAATGTTGATGTGAGGATGGTTCAACTTGAAGGAAATAGAGAAATTTTAAAAAAATATGCCAGAGCTGCTCGTGAAAAGCACTTCAAGGGAATATTTGCAATTGTTAGCGATCCTGTTGACCTGCTCTGCAGAGGACTTTATCTTGATTCAAACGTTGATGAAAGAGGAAATCTTGATTACATGGGGCTAGCTCCCAATCAAATAATTGGTTATGGTCTAGGTGTTATGAATGCCAGGGCTATCTTCCACGCAGAGAGAAATCCTGAATTAATACAATATCTTAAAGAAGGGCAGGTCTTTGGTCCTCACGGAAAGGGCTTGATAGTTGCTGACAGTATGATAAACTACAATGAGAAGCAATCGCTTGCACTTACAGATAAAACCCTTAATTCAAACCTGGAGATCAGGAAGTTTGGATTTAAGCCTTATGTAGCTCCTAGCTTGTCATCAGGCGCACTTTCCTTGATAGCTACCATAAGAAATGAATACTTTTACGGCTCTTCAATGATCGGAGAAGTATTTATGGGTTCAAAAATGAGGCTTACAAAACATGGCATTGAAGTTCCATCATATGATTTGGATTCAATGCTTAGAAAAAGACTTGAAGAAACCTATAACGAACTAAGGAGTATAATATGAGACCATTTACACTTATTGTGCCATCAAAACCCTCCCCTCTTCTACAGAAAATGATTGACAAGGCAACAAATGGGGAGTCTTTCAATGTTATCAATAACGAAGAGAATTTACCTGACTTAAAAGGTCACAATATTCTATTTGCAATAGAATTAAATTCTATAGGTATTAATTCGCATCTAAATATAATCCTTGAGGCACTTGTCAATAGAGGAAAAGACTCCTTGAAAAATACAAGAGGCTCAATACTGATTCATAGTGGATACGACAGCTTTACAAAGACTGCAGCGCAGGACGTTGTTTTTATTTCAAACCAGTTGGGATGTACTTTTCCTGGCAGACCTGTAATTGAAGCAAATCAAAACTTGGACAACTACATCCCCTTAAAAAAAATATATGATTTATCCTTGGAGGAAATCTGTCTCAAAAAAAGTGAAGAACTCGGAAGAAGACTTCTTTCAACTCAGGAGTATTTCAGAAACAAGACAATTGCGGTTCTACACTCTTCGAATAAAGAAACATCCAATACATATTCACTTTGGGAAATGGTTAAGGAACATCTTCATGATGTTCAAATAAATGAAGTTTATCTTGGGAATGGAACGATAACAGACTGCAGAGGATGTAGCTACAAAACCTGCAAGTACTTTGGAAAGCAGGCTAAATGTTTTTATGGAGGAGTAGTTGTAGAAGAAGTATATCCAGCAATTCAGGATGCATCTACCATAATATTTCTTTGTCCAAACTATAACGATATGATTACAGCAAATATTGTAGCCACAATAAACAGACTTACAGCCTTGTTCAGAAAGACAAAATTCTATGACAAAAAAATCTTCACAGTAATAGTATCAGGTTTCTCCGGTGGTGATGCTCTAGCCAAGCAGCTTATCAGCAGCTTAAATATGAACAAGACATTTGAGCTTCCACCTGAATTTTCAATCATGGCTACAGCAAATGATCCCGGGTCAATTAATGAAGTCCCTAATATAAAAATAAATGCTGAGAACTTCGCAAAACATATACTGAAAAACATGTAATAATAATGCCCACCTCGCGAGGTGGGCATTATTATTACATGTCTCTTGATTTGGCTGATTATAATTTTATTCAACTGACTCCAGTCTGTGTCTTACAACCTTTTCAATCAACTCAACCTTATCCTGTGCGTCTTCTCTTGATTTACCTTTTGAGTATATGTAGAGTTTTATTTTTGGTTCAGTACCAGAAGGTCTGATAGCATACCATGATCCTTCATCCATATAATATTTGAGAACATTTGATTTTCCTACATCGGTTTCATCTCTAAAATAATCCACCGTTTTTTGAAGCATCATTTCGCCAATTGAATCTATAGAATGGTGTCTAATATCATCCATCATTCTTTTGATTCTTTCCTGTCCTTCAACTCCCTCAAGAACAATCGAAATTAGCTTTTCGTAATAATAGCCGAATTCCTTGTATATATCTTCAAGTACTTCAAGCAGGGTTCTTCCCTCTTTCTTGTAGTAACCAGCCATTTCTGCAATCATCATAGAAGCAACAACTGCATCCTTATCCCTTACAAGATCCTTATAAACATAGCCTATACTTTCTTCATAACCGAACACGAAATTGAAAGCTTCTGTTTCATCCCATTCATTCGCCAATGCACAAATATTTTTGAATCCTGTCAAAGTTTCAAATGTTGTCACATCATACTTCTTTGCAATGGCTTTCCCTAAATCACCAGTTACAATACTCTTGACTATAGCAGGATTTTCAGGGAGATTGCCTTTCTTGCTTCTTTCTGAAAGTATATAGTAGATCAATAATGCTCCTGTCTGGTTTCCATTTAGATAGGTATAATCCTTCTTCTCATTTCTAACTGCTATTGCAACTCTGTCACAATCCGGGTCTGTAGCCAGTAATAAATCTGCATCTTTCTTTAATCCCAGTTCCCTCGCATATTTAAACGCTTTGCTATCCTCTGGATTAGGATAGCCTACAGTTGCAAATGTATAATCAGGCTCTGCCTGCTCAGGTACTACAAAAATATTGTTGAAACCTCTTTCACTTAAAATCCTTCTTACAGGAATGTTTCCTGTACCATTAAGAGGTGTAAAAACAATTTTGACATTCTTGTCAATATCATCATTTATCTTCATTTTTAATAGTTCTGAATAATACTCATCATCAATTTCTTTGCCAATAATTTCAATTAATCCCTTTTTCTTTGCTTCTTCAAAATCCATCATCTTTATGTCTTTGTAGTGATCAATTCCATCAATCTCCTCTAATATCTCATCTGCTACATCATCTAGAATCTGGGATCCTTCCTCCCAATACGCCTTGTAACCATTGTACTCCTGTGGATTGTGACTGGCTGTTACAACTATTCCAGACTGTGTATTGAGCTTTCTAACTGCATATGACAGCATGGGTGTAGGTCTGATATCATCAAATAAGTATACTTTAATTCCCTTTGCTGCCAGTACCCTTGCTGCAATTTCGGCAAACTTATCTGAATATAACCTTACATCATATGCAATAGCTACACCTTTTTTCATGGCTTCTTCACCATAGTTCTCAATAGTACGTGCGAGACCTTCTGTTGCAAGGCTTACAGTGTATATGTTCATTCTATTGGTTCCTGCACCAAGCTTACCTCTCAATCCGGCAGTACCAAACTCAAGATCCTGGTAGAACCGATCTTCTATCTCATCCTCATCGGTCAGTGCCTTAAGTTCCGCTGTTGTCTCATCATCAAAAAATGGATCATCAATCCATGATTGATACTTCTCTCTATAATTCATCTTCATCCCCCCATTGGCAATATATTTACATATCTCTTTCATTTATACCCTGTATTATTGTATATACCCATCGTTTTCATAGCAGACTGTTAATTTCCAGCTGCTTCAGGGGTTATAGCTTCTTTTCCGAAAAGTCTTCTTAAGCTCACGCCTGCTCCCTCTAGAGTCATATAAATCAGCGGAATAATAATGATTGTAAGAAGTGTAGCTGCAAGCATTCCTCCTATAACGGTAATTGCTAGCGGAGAAAACCTCTCAGATCCCAATGCAAGCTGAAGTGCCAGTGGCATCATTCCTACAATATCTGAAAATGCCGTCATCATAATTGGTCTAAATCTTGACCTAATCGCATCCTCTATTTCCTGTGTAATTGTGGAGCCTTTGTCTCTATTTTCGTTTATCGCAGCTACCAATAATATTGAGTTGTTAACAACTGTGCCAGCAAGCAGAATGAATCCTAGTAAAACCGGCATCGACATATACTTGCCAGTTAGTCCCAATGCAGGTGCGATTCCAATAACCACCATTGGTATTGCTGCCATTATTGTAACAGGATGCAAGAATGATTTGAATTGAGGTACTAATATCAAATACACAAAAACAATTGCAAGTGATATAAGAAATGCCATGTCTCCAACAGAATCAGTCAGGGTCTTTTGTTCACCACTAAACTCAATTGTATACCCTTTGGGTAATTCCATTTTGTCAATTTCACTTTGTATGTCTGCCACTACATGACTGAATGCACGATCTTCAGTGAATCCGTTTATGCTAACGGTATAAGACATATTTTCCCTTTCAACCATATTGGCTCTATTTTCAACCTCAATTCGAGCAACTTCATACAAGGGAATTCTTACTCCCAATGGAGTGGTAAGATAGGTATCCATAAGGTAATCCATATCAGATGAAGAATCACCGTCATAACCAACTCGTACATCAATAGAATCGTCAGCACCAATTGTCATGGTTGTTGCATCTATTCCTTCCATTCTTCCATACAGCTGAGTTGATACAGACGCACTTGTGAGTCCAAGTTCTGAAAGTCTTTCCTTGTCCAGCTTCAAAGACATCTGTCTATAATCATTGTTGAAACTTGTGAAAATATTAGTAGTACCTTCAACTCCCTGTATTCCTGCAACTGCATCCTCTGCAACATGATATAATACATCAAGATCCTCACCGGTTACCTTGACTGCTATGGGTGCAGAGGCACCTGTAACGGCCGTTCCTCCTTTTTCTTTAACAACATATCTATTGATATCAGGAATTTCCTCAATATTATTTCTTAATTCTTCCTGAAATTCCCAGATTGACAGGTTTCTCTCTTTTCTTGATGTCAGATTCACGGTTATCATTGCCTGATCGCTTCCCATAATACCGAAATCACCTTGTTGTATATTCCCTTCCTCATAGCCAATTCTTGAATCAAAAGAAACAACTTCATCGATTTCCAGCAAGTATTTCTCTACTACTCCCACAGCTTCTTCAGTTTTTTCCAAAGGTGTTCCCGGAACCATTTCGATTGTCACATAGGACACACCACTATCAAATTTAGGCAACATTTCCATTCCGTTTGATTGAATAAACAATCCACTTAAGACCATCAGAACCACCATTATTAACAAAGCTCTTTTTTTCATCTTACTAGCCTTATAAAAAAGACTAACGTACCTCTCCATAATTGAATCCATAAACCTATTAAATGGTTTTGATAGAACTGAAACAAGTTTTTCTGTTCTTGTGAATTGAAAGGAGTGAAACATTACGGTTAATAGTGGAATAATAATCAATGCCACCCTTAACGATGAAGATATTGCAAAGATAAGAGTCATAGATAAAGGTCTAAACATTTCCCCGACAAATCCTGATATAAACAGAAGGGGTATCAGCACAATCAAAGTAGTGGTGGCTCCTGCAATACTAGGAAGCGCAATCTCGTCGGTACCTGCTATTGCTGCCCTAGTGATTTCTTTACCTTGCCCCGTATGACTACTTATATTTTCAACAACAACAATAGCGGTATCCACCACAAACCCAATACTAAGTATCAACGCTGATAGTGTTACCAGATCCAGATCCATGTCGAATATTTTCATCAGTCCCATAGTACTTAAGAAAACTAATGGCATTGAAATTGATATTACCAACGATCGAGATACATTGTTTATAAATAAAAGAATTATACCCATTGTAAAAATGATCGCAATTAAGACACTTGTAGCCATATTTGAAACCATCTGATTAGTAAACTCAGAATCATCGTTGGCAACTGTCATTTCTACGTAGGGATAGGATTCTTCCAAGTCAATCATCTTGTCATTTATGGTTTCAATCACTTCTACAGTGTTATAATCAGCTTTTTTTGTGATAAGAAGTGCCAGAGCGTCTTCACCATTAAGTCGATAGGATCCTTCTCTGTCAGATGTACCTGATTCAATAGAACCAAGTGCAGAAAGAGGAACAGAATTACCGTCTCCAAGAGGAATATCAATATTCCTCAGCTCCTCCAGGGACAAAAGACTCTCTTCAACTCTTAGTAATAAATCTCTTCCTTCGTAAGAAATATTCCCTCCAGGTGCTTTTATATTTGAAGCCTTGAGTGCTCCAACTATCTGATCTATCGAAAGTCCATAGGCTCTCACCGTTGCTCCATCTAAGCTTACACTTATCTCTTCGACATAACCTCCAAAAATGTTTACTGCAGCAACTCCTTCAACAAGCTGCAGCTCATATGCCAATTTATCCTCAGTCAGATTTCTCAAATCCTTCATGGACAGGGATTCAGTCTTTAGACCTATTGTCATTACCGGCTGATCAGACACGCTAAACTTTAAAACCTGTGGATCCTGTAAACTATCAGGGAGTGAATTCCTGATTGTACTTATTGTATTTTGAATGTCTATAGCCGCTTGGTCAACATCAGTTGAATAATCAAATGTTAGACGGATAATGGAAATATTGTCCTGGCTTGATGAGCTAATATCCTCTATTCCATCTAGTTTGGCAAAAGCTTCTTCCATGGTTTTCGATACATCAGTCGAAACATCAAGAGCCATAGCTCCAGGGTATACACTCATTACAGTTACAGTCGGTGGACTTGTGTCTGGCGAAAGTTGTGTATTCAGAGTAAACATGCTGTATACTCCAAATATCAAGATACCAATTATTAGAGATAGAACTACATATTTTTTTCCTGTTGAGAATTTACCGAAACTCATTGACCATCCTCTCCTTCCAGTGAATAGATAAGTGTTCCATCACTTAAAGATTGGATGTTTCGAGTTGCAATAATATCTCCCTCTGCAAGTCCTTCTATCACATGGTACTCACCACCTACGTTATCCCCAACATTAATTTTTCTTTCATATACTCTTTCATTTCCATTGAAAACATATACCACACTTCCTGTCTCCAGATTTTTTACGGCTGAAGTTGGAATCATTATTTCGTTTCTACTTGAATCCAAGAGTATTCTAATCCTAGCACTAGATCCCATTACAACAATTTCCTCAGGCATGTCTACTTCTATTCTGATCTCACCTATTCTTGTCTTGGGATTAACACTGCCGCTTTTGTATGAAACAAATCCTTTAATTGAATCCTCGTAACCGGAAAGAGTCACTTCCACTTCCATTCCCTTAGTGATTTTTTGCAAATCCGATTCTCCAACCTGTGTAACAACTCTAATCTGATGTACATTATCCAGACTTAGCAGCACCCTTCCTGGAGAGGCGAGTTCTCCTACTGAAACCATCAATTGAGTGACCTGTCCATCAAATGGCGCTTTTATTGTAGCATCTCTCAAAGATAGTTCAATCTCAGATATTGAGGCTTCCAGCTCACTTAACTGAGCTGCTGCAATATCTTTCTCTTGCTGAAACTTGTCATAATTTGAATTGGCAGACTGCTCAAGTTCTTGCAATTGAATTCTCATAGTTTGTAGTTGAAGCTCTCCCTGATCTAGTTGAGATTTTGATATGGCACCACCTTCATATAGAGTTCTAAGTTTATCAACCTCTGAATTTTGATATTCAATGCTCAGTTTTGAAGACTGAATTTTGGAAACCAAAGGATTTGAGGAATAAAAGCTGCTTATCTCAGAATCGAGATATGACAAAGTTTGATTAAATAAAACTCTTTTCTGTTTAATTGTCTCCATTTTAGCTTGAATCTGCTCAGTATCAATTACAAGAAGTACATCTCCCTCATGCACAATATCCCCCTCTGATACATTAATAGACGTAATGTTACCTGTTACCTTGGGATTTAGCATTGCTTTCATATCACTCTCAAGCGTTCCAAGGTAATTAAGGTCCTGTATCATAGGTTTCTTCTCCACTTGGTAAAGTTCTGTAACAATTCCCTGCTCTTTTTTTTCTGGTTCAGCAACACTAGCCATTAATTGAAATCCTGCATAGTTCCTAAAAACAAAATACCCTGCTACTATTATTGACAGTATAATAATTTTCTTTGTCCAGCTCATTTAATTACACCCCTCTGGTCGTACTGGTTGAATCTATTATCCTTGCCAATTCACCTGCAAATTCTTTCACTGCATGTTCATTCCGCACCGGTAGGAACAGAAACGAAAGTATGCTTCCCATTATCAATCTAATAGCGAAATCTTCGTTTTCTATTTTGAATCCCATTCGTATAAAACCTTTTTTAATAAGTTCCCCACTGGTTTTAATAAAATCGATGTCAGACAACTCCTGATTCATCTGGTTTTCCATAAGAATCAACCTTACAACACCGTGATTTTCAGATATTACAGTGAGTCTGTCAGAAAGAAATCTCTCCAAAGCTTCTCGTGGGCTCTCAGAATCTTCAATTCTCAAGCTCTCTTCCAACGTTTCAGTAAGAATAGGTACTACTCCTTGAAGGAATATTTCTCTTTTTGAATCGAAGTTTCTAAAAAGAGTAACTTCTGAAATTCCTGCTGCTTCTGCTATATGAGCTGTTGTAGTTCCTTTATATCCTTTCTCTACAAAAATCTTCATGGATACTTCTAATATCTGTGCTTGCCTTTCTTCTCTACTCATTCTTGCTTTATTCTCTTTCATATATACCTCCATGTGTAAGTACTTACTTACTATAATACCAGAAGAATATATTTTGTCAATGAAAAACCGGAGATTTCTCTCCGGTCATCGCGTCTTATTAGCTTAATCTAGATGTTTTTTAAATAATTCATTGTATCTTTCAGCATTATTTCTAATGGCTTTGACTTCATCTTCAGTAACCTGTCTTACAACTTTTCCAGGAATACCTATAACCATTGAATTGTCTGGGATTGTTTTTCCTTCGGTCACTACAGTTCCTGCGCCTATTATACAATTATCTCCAATTACAGCGTTGTTAAGAATAGTTGCACCCATTCCCACTAGAGAGTTGTTTCCTACTGAACACCCATGAATTATTGCATTGTGACCAATGACGGTGTAGTCTCCTATTCGAGTAGGCACATCGGTTTCTGTATGCACGGTAGCATTATCCTGAATATTTGAGAACTTGCCAACAATAATATCTTCAATATCTCCTCTTATAACTGTACCATACCAAATGCTGGTACCTTCACCGATTTTAACATCACCAATAACTGCAGCTGTTTCTGCAATAAATGCATCCTTGTGAATCTGTGGTTTTATTTCACCCAAATTTTTTAACATATAAGCACTCCCTTTTATCTTTATTAATTCATAAAATTTCCCCCGGTCATAGACCAGGGGATGATTATTATTCAAATCTTTTGGCTCTTTCCAGTCTATCCTTGTTTATTTCCCAGTCGTCATAGCCATCCTGCAATATTTTGTAGTAGCTGTCCGGTGGTGCCTGTTCTTTTTTGTCTACCATTGAGTACACAAAAGCTTCATACAGGTTTCCGTTATCATCAACTACCTCAACAATTATCCTCTCATAAAGATCAGGATGCCCTTCTAATATATCCAGTTTTTCAAGCTCCTGCTTGGATATAAGATAAAGTCCTCCAACTACTTCTTCTCCCTCTGCAGGGATAATGTCTGCAAGTTCGTTAAAAGTCAACTTGTAGTCTTTCAGTCTTACCTTTTTCAAAGGCATAGCATGTGGACATCTGCTTGACATATACTTCTTGCTCAAATTACTTGCGTACGCAAAATATAACATAAACACACCTCCTAGGAATCCTCATATCATTATTACCCCTCTGAGGTGCCTTCTATTCGTATCTATTTTCTTTTTATCTAAGCACTAAGTTTATCTCTCTTTACTCTCAAAGAAAAAAATCTTCTGTATCAACTCAGATACAGAGGATTTTTAATCTTCAAGATCAAGTTTGCTAAGAATATCTCTTAGCTTCTTTATTTCTTCTTTGTTAAAAGTTAATCCTTTACTCATCTTCTCATAATCAGGATCCCACTCTCTAATGTCATATTTTGCAGGATAGTTGTTCCATGAAACCATATTGATTTCTTTTTTCCAGCCTTTTGCGGACTCACCTAATTCTCCCAGCTTATCAGTAATTTCAAACTTAATATCTGCCATCACAATTTCCCTCCAGTTCAATTTTATATTGTTTTATCATTATACCAGTAAATTATCAAGAAATGTACTCTCTATGCTATATTTTTGTTATAATATAAATTATCATAAGAAAGCGGTGGTTTAATTGAACGGACTTATTTTAAAGATAATAGCTTTATCAACCATGATAATTGACCATTATGGAGCAATTTTCCAGCCATCAGAAATGACTTTTAGAATGATCGGAAGACTTGCTTTCCCATTGTACTGTTTTCTTCTTGTTGAAGGATTTATACATACAAAAGATATTAAGAAATATGGTTTAAGATTGTTAGCTTTCGCCATTATTTCTGAAATACCCTTTGACTATGCCTTTTATGGTGGATTACACTGGGAACACCAAAACATATTTTTTACGCTTTTCATAGGTCTTGCAGCAATGTATTTAATTGAGAATAATAAAGCTACAGTTAATAATGCTCCCCTAATTGCTATCGGGGCAGCAGCTACAGCTACTTTGTTGGCTACGGACTACAACTTTATTGGGATAATATATATACTCTCATTTTATTACAGCAGAAATCTACCAATAATGCGAAGGATGAGCGTAGTTGCTGCCGTAATATTTGTCACCAATTATCTATCGACCGGATGGATACAGCAGTACTCTCTCTTGGCTTTACCAATTATTCTAATGTATAACAACAAACCTGGGCCAAAAAATAAGCCTCTTCAATATATCTTTTATTGGGCGTACCCGCTTCATCTTTTTATATTTGCAATTATCAAAGGCAATATCACCTTTTAGAAAATCAACCTCCTCCAAAGACCTGCAAAAGAAGAATTTCATCACCTTCCTGGAGCTTTGTATCCAGGGAGGATCTTTCTTTGTTTACAAGAATTGTTAATCCATCAACATGGCTACCATTTATTCTTTCCAGGTATTCTATAACATCTGCAACAGTAGCGTCTTTTTCTATACTAATTTCAGAAGGAATATCAATATCCATTACACCCATAAACTTAATCTTAACAATCATTTGATCACCTCGATTTCTTTTTTGAAGGCAATAAACATAAAAGCTCATTGCATTCTAATTATATCATGTAATCAAATAATACATCCAGACTGTGAAGACAATTTCCATCTCTTAACTTTCTTTAAACACTCTTTACTTATACCCCCTATGGGTGTATAATGAATTAGAACAAAAATCTGGAGGTGCATCTTGAAAAAACAAAAAAGAAACAACAAGAAAAGCAGCAGTAAATCAAAAATAGCCAAAATAATTGAATTAAAATGTGACAAATCTCCTTTCTGTCCAGTTAAGAGAGTCTGCCCTACCGGTGCAGTAGAAAGAGCCGGATTTTTTATGGGAAAAATAACAATTAACGACGAGAAGTGTATTGGATGCGGTAAATGTATCCAGGTATGCCCACATAACGCAGTTTCATTCTAAGTACTTAATAATAGGGCTCACCTTGCGGCGAGCCTGTTTTTCATTAATATTCTCTTATATACATTCCAGAAACCATAAGCCAATAATTGGTGCGGTCATTAGTTGTATCAATTCCTATCTCTACATTTTCAAACACTAACAGTATCTTGATTTCATCTGACTGGAATACCACACTCATCTCCTCAATACTTGACTCTCTAGATGTTCGTTCACCCGGTGGATACTTTTCTTCTATATCATTAAAATATTCCTCAAGATCTTCCTGAATAATTACCTCATCATCAAGCTTCACCACTAGTTCAGGTATACCTGTCCTTGTAGTTATCCATGATATATCATAATTCCCAAGTTGTCCCTCCAGCTCAGTAGTTACTTCTTCGCTACCATAGTAATCCTTGAAATTCACACCCCAGGTATACTCTTCAATGTCAACCACACCTGATGTCAACACTAAATTTGTTGTAAGATACATCCTTGGATTTTCACCATCATACTCTGGCCAGGTCTTCTCAAATCCGAATGCTTCTCTAAACTCCTTGTCGTTGTTTAGATCTTCACTTAACCATGTTGGGATGTTGTTATTCTCTCTGTATGCAAGAAAACTTACTGCATCGGTTATATCCTCCCTGACATCTCTTTCAGGCTCCATTGTAGCCGGAATAATCTCGTTGTCTTGAAGCATTCCTTCTCTCTCAAGAATCTCTTCCAGTCTACCCACCTGATATTTTACAGGAAGTGTATGGTATCCAATTATAGGAAGTACTGCTATTGTCGCAATCAAGCATCCTAAAATTGCGATTCTCCTGTGGGATTTCTCCTTAAGAAAGATTAACATAATCACTGAAATAACTGTAAACACCCATACCATAATGAAATTATATTCTATAATTTTAAGGCCAGTATCACCAAGCTGTACAAATAAAGCCCAAGCCTCAAAAACTAAAATTATGAGTGCTGTAAAAGGATATATATTCTTGAAAAAGCTCACTAATCCAGTTTCATGTCTACTTACCATTGTATGAAGCCAGATTCCACCAAGTGCATAACTTGCAGCGATACCTGACAATCTGACAAAGGATGATTCCACCCCTGACATTACCGTTCTTACAGTCCATAGCAACAATACAAGAGTCAGAGCAAGAAGTATGGGCACTAGTATATAGCCAAGAAGAACCTGTACAAATTTTGGTTGATCCTGTAGTTCCTGTCTTCTTGGATCTTGTGTGCCTTTCCTAAAATCAGGAAAATAGCCAATAAAAATACTGAATGTCATAAACCCAGCAATCACTGCTATATACTCAAATACTTTGTTGCTCATGTCATTGTACAGAAGTGACTGAATTGCACCTGCAACACCTGAAGCTCCCATCATTAAGACCAAACCATAAAGTATAGCCACAAAAAATACCTTGTGAGTCATAAAGAAAGCTCTGGGAAAGTCCGATTCCTCTTCAGGAAATGATGCAAGGTAAACAAATATTATCATTCCTATAGCAATGGCAACAGAAACTCTGGATCTTGCTATTGAAGATAGATATCTGTATTCCATTCCAAGTCCACTTTCCCCGAAGAAATAAAGCAACAGAAATACTACTGCAGCAACTGTAAATCCTCCAATGTTTGCAATTGTGAATGCCTTTGAAGTATTGTACCTGCTGTTTGCTCCTGTTATAGCTGTAAGGCTCCATATTGCACCTAGAGCCAAAGCCCACTGTAAGGAATTAAGAAGAAAACTGTATTCCTGTTGCACATCCCATTCAAGGTGTATTTTAATAATCGCTACCAACGCAAACAAGAAAGCATTCCCCATTGCAGCCGGATATGTTTGGAAAGCGTCAGCTGCTCTCTTGAAAACTCCTGAAACCGCCGATTTAAAATTATCCATTTGTATACCTCCAGACATAGTCTGATTTTTATCTTGTAATACTTATACCCTATATTATGAATATTCTCATAAGCTCCCCCAATGAGTAAAGGCAGGAATTCTATTCTCTGCCTTTTTGTTCATTAGAAACTATATGGTCCATACCAAGTAATATATATATCAGAGTTGTTTGCTACATTAATAAGTGGATACTCTGCTTCCCACAAGCCAATAAACTGATCCCTTCGTATTCCATCTGGATTGATATAGTTATCTTCCAGAAAATGAGGATACTCATCATATAATCCAAGATACATAATTGTCATCTCAACATCAGTTCCAATAAGGTCAGCATATCTGTTACCTACAATTCTAAGTCTCTGAGCAATCCCCTTCACTACATCAGCACTGGCACCAAGCATCTCTTCAAATCCATCCTCGTTGACATATGCATATATTCTTGTAATCTCATTGTCGCTGGTCCTGCTGACATTATATCCCTCAAAGTTAATCAATGTACCTTCAGCACTTATTGAAGGCATATTCAAAATGAGATCATCAAACACTTCCCCTTCAGACATCCCTTTGAAAAGAGACAAATAATTTGAATAGTTTCTTTCAGAAACAACTCCATCCTTAACAGACGAAACTGCAAACATTACCCTGGTTCCTTCCTGGTATTCTCCTAAAGGAATAATGACTTCATTCTGGTAAGTCCATCTGTCTGAACCATTATCATTCTGAACAAGCTGAAAAGTCTCCCCACCGTCTGTGGACTTGTTTATAATGAAATAGTCCGCTTCCATCCAATCCCACTTCAATGCCGCTTCTTCTTCATTTTCTTGTCTGGCAATAATATTTATCGGTGGATTGAGAATTTCTTCAGAACTGTTAAACTCTTCAAGTGTTAAATTCTTAGTTATATCTAGTGATTTCAATATATTGATAGGTTTTGCAAATCCGAGACTCTCCACTCCATACATTCTGGCAAAAGCAACTCCAACAGCCTTGCCGTATTCATCCAGCAAAACCCCTCCACTACTTCCTTCACTTAAGGGTAAAGTCACTTGTATTTCGTCACTGGTTACACCACTTACAATTCCTTCTGTAAGAATATTCCTATATCCGATTGGACTACTGATGGAATAAATTTTTTGTCCTTTTATAAGATTTGATGAATCCCCTGATGATATATGTCTCGTGTTCAAATCCTGAACTGATAAAACTGCAAGATCATTTCCGCTGCTAAAACCAGCTATTGCTATCTTCCCTTCATAAGCATCTCCGTTATCGTATTCAATCGTTATACTTGTTGCTCCTTCAATAACATGATAATTAGTAGCAATCTTTCCTGAAGCAAAGAAAAATCCGCTTCCGTATCCAAAATCTCCATTGTCATACTCTGTAAATATCTGCACAGAACTTCTTGAAAACTCTCCAATTTGCTCAGCTGTAAGTTTTTCTTCTCCTCCATACTGGTTAAATATCCTTACAACAAGTGCAATAGCCTGCTCCCTTGTAGTTTCCATCTTAGGTGCAAATGTATTTGATCCTATTCCATTTATAATACCGTTCTTGCTCATAAACCCAACTTCATTTCTAAACCACATGCTTATTTCAGCCCGGTCTGAGAAACCAAGTGTGTAAGTTCCTTGTGTTATAACTGGATCTACGCTCTCTAGAGTTCTGAACAATAAAGCTGCTATGGCTTCTCTGGTAATTGTGCTTTTAGGTCTGAAAGTTCCATCTCCCAAACCCTCCACAATACCAAGGTCATACGCTTTCAATACTTCAGGATTAGTTGTATCGGAAAATGGATTTCCCGATTCATTCCTGGCTACATTCCCAGATAAAGCTTCGTACAATCTTATAACCATCTCTGAGAATTCTTCCCTGGTTATATTACTTTGGTAGTTACTTAATAGGCTCTGGGGAACTAGATTGTAATCCTGAGCTGTTTCTACCTCAGCTACTGCCCACTGGCTCGGAGCAGCTAATGCTTGAGTGGACCCTGCCAACATAATTAATATCAATAATAGCGTTAATAGTTTTTTCATTTTCGCACCTCTTCATTTATTTAATCCCATATAAACTATACCCATATGAAAATGAGTCAACCCAAAAGAATAGAGTACAAAAGGATTTCATCATCTAATCCTATTATACTCCATTATCATTCTAAATGTTTGATTTCAAACAAATCTTAACCACATTGTAATCTTTCTGGAACTCTTTGTATTAATAATTTGTTCTATATAAGTTTGTTTTGTTTCTTAGCCAGTGCATCTTTAGATGTACCAATTAAAAGCCCTATTGATATCCCTATTGGTATGCCTAGGGCAATATTGTCAAAAGTAGTCAGTCCCAACACCATTCCAATGCTGACTCCAAGAGACATCCACAATCCTGTATTCTGTCACATTTGAATCAGCTCGTGATTCTTATTCAAATGAGCAACATATTTGCTTTTAATTTTGAAGTTTTCCTTAAGAGTGTCTTTGTCAATTGTATCTTTCATGTCACTAAGTTTTCTCAGATATACTTCCATATCTTTTAACATTGATCTACACTCATTGCATTCGACTGAAAATTCATCAAATCTTGTTGCTATTCTTCGAAGCAGCTTAGCATCCAGTTTCTTAACAATGTTCGGATTCTGAGTTCCTTCCAACTTATTAATTGATTCATTTATTCTCTCCAGTGCAGACATTATATAATCCTCACTTTCCCGTCATTTCGTTTTTGATTTAAAAAATATGCAATATACTGATCCCAATTTTATTGTAAATAATACTGTAATATTATTACTATAATTTCTAAATTCTTCTTTTTTGTTTTATTACAGAATTCTCTTTTACCACCCCAATAAGATACCCTATTGCAGTTCCTGCAACAGAAAATGGTAATAATGTCCCATTTACTAGTCCTGCAGTAACACCTATTGAAATACCTAAAGGTACATAAATGCTCATAAAATGTCCCGGTCGATATAGCCTGTGAACTTTTCTTAAATGCTTTAGCATACTCTCTCTTAACTTTTCGTGCTTTTTCCTCATAGCTCGGTCAGTTTTACCTTCATTTTCACTTAATTCTTTAAAATGCTGATCTGCTTCTTCCAATAGACTTTTGCATTCCCTGCACTTACCCGCTGCGGAATCGAATCTTTGAATCATTCTTTCAAACAATTGCAGGTCAAGCAATATCTTATCCTTTTCCGTCATTGACTGAGACATTACTTTAATATCACTTTGTAACTCCTTACCTATTTTCATCCACCATACCTCCGTATATTTTAGTAATTAACCCAACTTGTTCTTATAATCGCACTTTTG
The DNA here is from genome assembly GCA_024637045.1 of Soehngenia sp. Taxonomy (GTDB): domain Bacteria; phylum Bacillota; class Clostridia; order Tissierellales; family Tissierellaceae; genus Gudongella. The sequence goes on along the minus strand of JAGXFX010000027.1, from coordinate 15,389 downwards.
GTAACAGCTTGAGCGTCTTTGCTTCGACTTAATTCTCCTTTAATTATAACACAGGAGAAAGCACAAATCACTTATGTACTTTTCCGAATTGCTTAAGGTAATTACATAAGGGTATATAATTTTAAAGTTGAATCCGATTACAGAGGAGGTTTAAACCATGCGAAAATATATAATTATTATTGGACTACTCTTAGTTTTATCATTGTCATTTGGAGGTTGCAGTCAGGAAACCCCCATAGATTCTGAAACTGAAAGTTTAGAGACAGAAACTCCAGAAATTACCGATGACGCACCTACTCCAATAGTTGAAGAACCTCAAGAAGAACCTGAAGATGAGCCACAGGAAAATTTACTTTCTGCAGCTTATGCAGATATAATGATGGGAAATCAGTATACAATAAAGTATAAAACCATAACCCAAGTTGAGGGCAAGGAATATGAGGCCACAATTACCACAGCAATTGATGGTGAAAATTTTGCAACTGTCTTCGAGTCAGAACTAGCTAATAGTACTACCATTCAAATGGATGGAAAACTTTACATGGTGATGCATGGGCAAAATATGGTAATGGTATTTCCTGAAGATACTGATCAAGCCTCAGAATTCAATGATACTGAAGGAGATATTGTGGACACTGAAGATATGACTTTTACGCAGAGTGGAACTGCTGAGTTCATGGGTGAAACAAGAAAATTTGAGGAATACGATGTTGAAGATGGTACCATCAGGTACTATTTTGACGGTGAAAGTTTGATTGGTATGGAAATGACCGGTGAGGGATACGACTCCAAGTGGGTAATTGAAGATTTCAGCGATTCCGTGGATATGAATTTATTCAACATACCAAATGACTATACAATTTTTGAACCATAAAAGTCCTAATGCCACAAAAGCAGGCCTTACAAGGCCTGCTTTTGTGGTATATCTTCAATGTATGAGTTATCAGTGTTGATAATTACTGTTTTAGACTCAACCTCCCAGCTAACTCCAAAGTCCAACTGATTTGCAATGTCTCTCAACTTAAAATAATTATTGCCTCCAATATTGTATGCAAGTAGTTTAATCTCTTCTCCATCCATTTGTATCTGATCAACATTCAATATCCCAGTGGTTTGATTTGTGTCTTCAATTAGCATTTCTCCACCTGTGGCCGTATATGGTGTGTCCGGAAAAATACTAATAATTCTATCCTCAGCGTTCCAGGTTACGTCGAAGCCTTTCTGTGATTCGCTTAAGGTATACGCTAAATCTCTTAGCTTGAAGAAGTTGTTTCCATTAATATTATATGCATCGAAGACTATTTCTTCACCATCCACAAGAATCCTTGCATTTGATGGTATTGCTTCCACAGGTATATCAGATTCCTCTTCTTGGTTTTGATTTTCTTCTGGCTCATCTTCAGAATCGATTACCTTTACAAATGCTTCTGTTGCACCCATTGTAGCCTTTATTCTGAATAGAACATAATAATCTCCCGGTTCTTCAAGTACGATTTTCGCTCCAGACAGATAAGTCAATCCCTGATAATCATAGTTCCCAAGCTCATTTACATCCATAGTAACTTCTTCCATGTCATCTGGACTATATTGACCAAATATGTTCTTTTCAGCCCCTTCGATAGGTATCAAAGTTACAACCTCACCTTCAATAGCTAACTGCTCATCGGGATTGTAACCATATATTCCACTATCTGTCTTTTCCAGACTGTACGCAGCGAAGTTTGATCCTCCTTCATTTAAAAGAGTAATTTCTACAGGTGTTTCTGCAACAAGTCCCGCATCAAAAGCTTTGTCAATCAAAGACGCATCAAAAGTATCCACCACATTCGAAACAGTGAAGTCTGCTTCATCTTCCTCATAACCAAATACATCGTAAATATCACCTTCAGCAAAAATACTACTCGGTCCAATCAGCATAATAACTGAAAAAACAATAAGTAAACTACAAAATCTAAAGTTAATTACTCTTCTCATTTAAGAACTCTCCTTTATGAAACTCAATTTGTTAGTTCAATTATACCAGAATAAACCATTCAATTGTCAAAAAAAGAAAAGCCGGAATTTAATCCGGCGTTAATTACACTTTAGATTTGATAGCCTTCGTTTTTAGCATCATTGTCAAGTTTTGTACCGTAACCAATGCCTACAATTGCTCCCAATAAAGCACCTACAGCAATATAGTTCATAAAGAAATATCCCACCATTGCTCCAACTATAATCCCTACAGTCATATATCTGAACATATACTTGCCTTTTCTAACAAGATCATGTTCTTTTTCGAGATAAGATTCTACATCACTTTTGACCTTCTTCATGGCACGAATATCTTCACGTTTCAATTCACCATCGTTTTGTTTCAGTTCTTTGATTGTTGAAGACATGTCTTCAAGGAAAACACTACATTCATTGTAATCATTGCAAAGATGTTCCATTCTATTAACTATATTAGAGTAAACTTGCAGCTCCAGTTTCTTTCTGGTATGTCTGTCAAGGCTGTTAGCCAGCTCCCAAAGGTCAGTTCTGATTTCCTTATATATGCTCATCAAATCACTCTCCTCATTCAAACTCAGGGGGGTTCATGTCTTTGAGAATATATACCCAGAATATATTCACTACTATCAATATATTAGATTTTTTTAAAAGTTATTTTGTTGTCAGATAGTGATATATACTTGTCAAAAATAGTTTATAAATTCAATTCCATGATACACCATTTATATTACTTCCACTCTATCTTTTCTGGCTTTCGTAGAAACTGATGTTTAAAAACAGGGACGTCGAGTTTTTCTCCCAGATTTCTTAATTGCTGTTTATATGTTCCCTTAAGTCCATCATGCATGGCGATACCCTCTATTCCATCTTCAATCGACTCAACACAATCCAATAGTTTTTTTAACCCAGATTCATTTTCAAATTCTCCTGAAACCAACCACTGATTAGGTAAAATATGCGATATGCCAAAACTCTTGTCTTCCCAGCTTGTAAACAACTCACCTGAAAATCCCCTTTCGAAATGAGTTCCACCTGCACATAGGATATTTTTAAGTGTCCTTCCATCATTATTGAATATCTCAAGGAGAGATTTGGCCAAGGCTTTTGCTGCATTCTCATTATTCCAGCTAGCTTCGCTGCTTCCAATCTCTATGTCCATAATTGGCACTTCATATTCCCTAATCATCTCCGGGCTACTATCTCCGTAGACAATGCCTGACCAATGAGTTGCTTCGGTTGTCACAAAAAAATCCTCTAGATTCTCCTCGATTCTGTTTTTTTCTAGTGCGGTTAGTAAATTGTGCATAAATAAAGGGTTTGCATTTCCAAAGTTCCCGGTTTCAACATCCCCAGTTGTATGTACTGATAAGATTCCATCAGGAGCATTTTCCCCTTCATGCCATGTTATTAATCCAGCTACATCATAATCTGAAAATTTCTCTTTCATAATAGGCAGATATTTTTTGTAATCATGGCAGACCACTTTATCTGTCTGTACAAAATCAAAAATATTCCCACCATCATCTACATATCTCATAACAGGTTTGTCATCCACTAGAATGTCAACTCCAGTAAGTTTCAAACTTCTAACAATTTCTCTATAAACTGGGGCTGCAACATGATCCACGTTATTCTTTGTCGCCAGATAATATACTGCTTTCTTGATACTCATATACTCACATCCTCAATTTTATTTATTGTAATAATCGCTTGTTTCAGTGTATTTTGCTTTCCATAAATTTCCCAAGTTATTGACAGTCATCAATATTTGAGTTAAAATATTGTATTGCTTCAGTTCTTTAAACCACAACAAGGAGTGTTCTGTATGCCTAATATAACAGCATTTTTATCATATGTTTTCATAACCACTTTCACACCAGGTCCCAACAATATTATGTCAATGTCCAATTCAAGTAGATATGGACTAAAAAATAGCATCCATTTCAACTACGGTGTGTTTGCCGGATTCTTTCTTGTTCTGGCTTTAAGTAATTTATTCAGTCGTACCTTGTTTAATTTTATTCCTATGATCAAGCCATATATGACGCTTATTGGTGCTGCTTACATAACCTGGCTTGCATGGAAAACCTTCAAAAGCAAGCCGCCTACTGATAATACTCATGACGCAGGAAAAAGAACCACTACATTTACCAAAGGTTTTCTTCTCCAGTTTGTAAATCCAAAGGGAATTATATACGGAGTAACAACAGCATCTACTTTTATTGTACCATACTACTCATCACCAGTTATCCTGCTACTATTTGCATTGATTATGTCTGCTTTAGGATTTCTGTCAACTGTTAGTTGGGGTATATTCGGTTCAGTTTTCCAACTGTTTATGACAAAACACCACAAGTTCGTAAATACTATTATGGCCCTGCTTTTACTTTACACAGCTATTTCGCTATTTCTATAATCAGTTCTATCATACTTGTTTATAATCTACAGCTCCTCCTGTATGAAGGTCTTCAGTTTTGTTGACTCTGACTCAGGTAGTTTTTCATTTGTTCTTGAGGCAGCCACAATGAGTATCCATTTATCCAATTCTTCATCGGGATACTCATTACCCTTGAAATATTCATTGAGATAATCCCTGATTAGAATTTCTTTGCTCAATTTTGCAACTCCTCTAAATAAAACATTCTGGAAAGGCAATGATGAAAATCTCAAAAGCACCAGTGTTTTTGCAACATCAACCAAAGGGTTACCTTTGCCTGCATCCATCCAGTCAATTACCTTAGTTCTCTGATTTGCAATAAAGATGCTGTCTGGATGATAATTCATATGACATAGTCTATCCATATTAGGCATAGAATCCAACATTTCCACTAATTTTGATTTCTGACTCATATCCAGTATTTTTGAATCTTCTATTTTGAAACTAATTATAGCTTTTATCTCAGGTAGTTCGTTTGCAGCAATCTTATGTATTTTTTTATGACTTTCAGCCATTATTGTTGAGAATTCTTTTACACGAAGAGGATTGCTCAAGAGGTTGTAGGTCAGAGATTTTCCTTTGATGTTCTCAAATACTATCCCTTCACCTTCTTTAAGTGTGATCCTTTTATATATTGCAGGGCACATCTCAGTCAACTTGCTTATACATAGAGTTTTTGTAAATTCGCCATCTATTGCCTCAACAGGAATAAAGTCGTAAAAAAGCTTCAGTACCTGATCATTCTCCCAAGAATATATTTCCGCATTTCTTGCTCTTGCAACACATTTCTCCAGCATCACACACCTCCTTAATTAGAGATACCCTGTTTTTTAACATTTATACATTTTAGACAAAGAAAAAGAGAGCGCATTGCTCTCTCATAATTTAAATTTTGTCTGCAGTCTTAATAAAAGCGTTTATTACCATTGGGTCGAATTTTTCTCCTGATTCATTTTCAATATACTTTATAGCCTGCTCTTTAGTAAGCCTTCTACCGTTTTTATCTTTTGTAAGCGAATCGTAAGTTTCAGCTGCTGATATTATCCTAGATAGAACAGGAATCTCTATCCCCTTAAGACCCTTTGGATAGCCATTTCCATAAGTTACTTGTTCTTCACGAATGCAAAAACAGTAAAAAATAATAACTTAAATGCCCTGAATATTAAATTTGAGGACATTCAATAATTATTCTATGTATATATATTTATCACAGTATATGTATTTATTACACAATCAGTTGTCTTGATTTTTATGTTTCTTTTTCTTAATCTGATACATTCTCTCATCAGCCATTGACAGCAACTCTACAATATCAGTTTCATCTTCAGGAAAACGAGCGTGTCCCGTACTCAACCCTCTGAATTCAACCCCCATAGGGTTATTGAGAAATTCAAGTTCTTCAAGTTTCTCAACAAGCTCATTGCATGATTTTTTTGACCACAACAAGACAAATTCATCTCCAGAAATTCTATAAAACCTATCATCAGATCCAAGATACTTTCTTATGGTGTTGGAAAAAGCAACCAGATAATCATCCCCTGCCTGATGTCCATAAGTATCATTTACAAATTTGAAGTCGTCCAGGTCCATAAATAAAAGGCAGAATGGATTTCCTTCTATAATTCTTGTGTTTGCATCCTCAAGCATTGCTTCGCGATTTCCTAATCTTGTAAGTGAATCTTTTCTGACTCTTTTTTCAATATCTTTAACCGATTTATCAGCCCTGACAAATGAATATGCCAGATTCAACCCAAAAATTAAAATTATTATCAGCAAAACTGGTTCAAGAATCTGATTTATAATAGTTGCACCATGTATGTATGAATAGTTGAGAATAAACAAAAGAGCTAATGATGAAATTCCCAGTCCCATGATAATGTATAATGTCTCTTTACCAACATTCAATATGGTAAATATAAATTTACTGTTTATCATTTTATAATATGATCTATAAGTCAGGACATATAGTATTGACTGTATCCCCAGTGAATACAGTTGTAAAAGTTCCGGATAAATGTACTGTGCAATTCTATGGGAAATTATATAAATAAACATGGTATAGACCCATGCCACAGACATTATTGTTATGGTATGTATCTTTGGCTGGTCAGTAAGAAAAACAATTGGGAAGACATATATAGCTGCAAGTAGAAGATAAATTCCATCTCCCATAAAGGCAGTATCCTCTGGTAAGGTTGGCAATAGATAATACAAAAATGATAAAAACAAGGCTGTAAAAGCAGCCAAGTAAAAATAAGTTTTATTAAAACTCTTTTTTAACCTTGAACACTTGATTGTAATATGTTGATTTACAATCAACATTTGAAGAACTATCAAAAGCTTAACGTATATCGCCATTTTCAACCCACCCCAGACCGTTTTATGGCATATTTTTATTATATCTTATTTGGAGATAATTTACAATTCAAAATTATCTGATATTTATAAGTTTAACCAGGCGTTTTGTCAATCTTCGCCTGGTTAATGAATTAATATATGAAATTTACAGTTACTTACCCTTTAATACCTTGTTCTTTATTGAGTGAACAACAGTCCAGTTTCTTATTTCCATACTCGCTTTCGTTGGCTTTCGCCAGTTTTTCTATAAACTCATTAAGCTTTCTTATAAGTGTTTTCATCCAATCTCTCCCTTCCATTTAAAGGCAGTTCAATTAAGAAAGTACTACCGTTACCTTGTTCAGATTCAACTGTAATATTTCCACCAAGATGCTTTAGATTTTCTGAAACAATATAAAGTCCAATGCCTTCTCCACCTTTTGTTGAATCTGTTTCAACACTGTAATATGCATTGAAAATTTTGTCCTTGTCCTTTGGTAAAATTCCAATTCCTGTATCATTTATTCTAATTTTAAGCTTATTCTCATCCAAGCTGTAATCTATTTCGACTTTTCCACCTTTATCAGTATACTTGTATGCATTTGTCATGATATTGTATATTGTCTGGCTTAGCAAATATCTGTCGGTGGTTATCGTTATCTTGTCTGTTGATCCAAGAACGAGTTGTATACCTTTTTTTGAGTATTGAGGTTTGAGTCCAGCCATAATTTTCTTGATCAACTGGTTTATCTCAACCTCTTCATAATTTATTTCACTTGTCTTTGTTTCAGCGTCAATTAATTCACTCATATTGGATACTATCGCAGTAATATTTTGGATTTGGTCTTCAAGTATGTTGATTTCATCCTGATCCATTTCAACCATACCATCATCTATTGCTTCCAGATGAGTTTTCAAGATTGTCAATGGTGTTCTTGTCTGGTGTATCAACTGATCAGTGAGTTCTTTTCTGCTCTTCTGACGAAGTTTCAATCGAACATTCAGATCATCCAGACTTTCTCTTATACTGGTTATTTCCTTGATAAATGACTTTTCAGCAGGTATATTGATTCCTTCCTGGATTGCAGTTGCTTGTCCAGCAGTTTTTTTAAGTTCTCCTGCCATACGACCACTAATGATTACACCTAAGATAATTGCAATCACAAGTGCAATTACTACAGATAGAATGCTATTTCTAACCAAAGCTGACTTAAACAGTAAGGCAACTGCGGTATTTTCAGTGTTTACATATCTGCTGATTTCCAGATTAGCTACAAAATCGCCATCAGATACTACTTCATAGATGTATTCCTGTGCTGAATTATTCCTAAATCTATCAAACATTCTGCTGTTCATCATATGTCCACCCATCATTGGAACATCTGATCTGACATCCACCAGCTGATTGCCGTTTATGTCTAGTAGACGAATTCTTATAATAGGTTCAATAAGATGTGAGCTTAGCTCCCTTCCCATCTGTGAATAGGATATATCATCTCTATCAAGGGCAGCCTTTGTATACTCAACAATCTGTTCAGTGTGATTCTCATAACTTTCATCAAGATAGTCTACAAAGTACTGATCGGTTAGTGATGTTAATATAAGAGCATTTATTCCCACCGAAAGCACAACCACAAAGACCATTACAAGCAATAGAATCTTTCTGATTGTCATGCCTTCTCACCTCCAAATACATATCCTATACCGTATTTTGTTACTATATACTCTGGATTTTTGGGATCATCCTCTACCTTTCTTCTCAACCTCTTGATATGAGTGTCAATAGTTCTGTCATAGCCTTCATAGTCATATCCAAAGGATTTTTCGATAAGCTGTTCACGTGTAAGTGTTTGACCTTTGTTTTTCATAAAAGTACGCAAAAGTTTATATTCAGCAGATGTAATCTCAATTTCCAAATCATTTTTCACAAGCTTCATACTACTTGTATAAAGCTTTATATTCCCTGCTGTAAGCACTATTTCGTTGGATTCGTGGTACACCCTTTTAATAAGGACCTCTATTCGTTTCATAAGCTCCCTGGGACTAAATGGTTTAATCACATAATCATCAGCTCCAAAATCGAATCCTTTAATCCTGTCAGATTCCTGCTCCCTGGCGGTGAGCATAATGACTGGAATATCAGTTGTCTTCCTTATTTCCTGAAGAACCTGAAATCCATCTATACCTGGAAGCATAATATCAAGAATTGCTATATGATAGTTTTTGTTTGAGAATAGCTCAAGTGCTTCAAATCCATCCTCAGCAATATCGAAGCTGTAATTATGCTTGCTTAGATACTTTGCAACTATTGAGCTTATTTCTTTTTGGTCCTCCACAAGGAGTACATTAAAATTCATCTGCTCACCCTCTACTTGTTATTATTCCCTGATTCCATCTCTGTAGAAATTACCGTGACAACCACTGAAGTACCCCTGGCCTTCTTCGAAACCTTCAAAATCAGGATTGTTTCTATATTCATCGTAACCCCACATTGGATGGTTAGGATATTGATACCCTCCAGATGGCCATACATTCAAATCTTCTTCGCTTTTATCTGAAAATCCATTGTTATTGTAACTATCTTCATACCAACCCATATGTCCTCTTACTGACATTCTGTTGTTGTAAAAATTTTCTGTCTGATCTTCATTGTAATTACCTCCAAATCCCATCGCATATGCATTGTACTTCATAAAAATACCTCCTGCTGTAAAAGCTACTGCCAATACCAATAGAATTATTATCGTCTTTTTCATCATTACATCTACTTCCTTTCTAATATGTTTTTTTTGCTTAAATACTCTTCCTCAGTGATTTCGCCTCTTACAAACTTGTCCTTCAACAATGCCAGATATGAGTCTCCTTCAATTCTGTTATTCCTTGACCTCATCCATAGAATCAGTGCAACTACTCCAATAAGAAGGCCTATGCCTATAAATAAATGCCAGCCTCCAAAGAAACCGCAACCATTTTGTAACCCAAATCTGTAGAATTCCCTGTTGAACATCATAGCCTACCCCTCCTTATTTTCTTAATACTTCCTTCATTCTCAAATATTCCTCTTCGTTAATGTCCCCTTTAACAAATCTTTCCTTAAGTTTTTCCTCAGAATTCGTCTTACTGCTTTCTATTGACTTAACTGGATTGTCTCCTGTCACTAGGTAATAAACAGCAACTCCAATTAATAATGCAACCACTATCATCATTTCTTTTTCCTCCCACTAGTTTTGTTTTATCTCTTGTCTTTATTATGGTATACAAATATGACTAGATTATGACTTTTAAAAAATCCTCACAAAAAAACAGCCCTTCGGCCGTTTCAGTGTTCTTACTCATTTATAGTTGCTTTTTTTCTGTTTCTGCTGATAATATTGTCTCCCTGGGAAATAAGCATTCCAACAAGCATTAAAAATGCTCCAAAGTATCCTCTTAATGACATAACCTCATTTAGGAGTACGGCTCCACCAAGTGCTGCAAATACTGCTTCCATGCTTAATGCTATGGCTGCGTGGGATGGCTTTGCATGTCTCTGGGCAACTACCTGAAGGGTATATGCAATTCCAACAGACATAATACCTCCATATAATATTGGTAATGCAGCACTTATTATATTGGCCATCTGAATCTCTTCAAATATCAGTGCCACAATCAGGCTCAATACTGAACATACGGCAAATTGGGCTGATGAAAGCTTAAGAACATTTATCTTTGATGCGAAGGATCCAATCACCAGAATATGTGCTGCCCAGAAGAATGCTCCAATAAGTTGAAGTAAATCTCCGAACTGAATAGTTAGGTCCTCATTTATACTCAGAAAATATAGACCTATCGCTGCTACAACTGCGCCTACCCATATAAAACCATTGGATTTCTGCTTAATAAAAAGCCCAAGTAATGGTACAAGTACTATGTACAGACTTGTTATAAAGCCGGCCTTCCCTGCCGTTGTATAAATAAGTCCAACCTGCTGAAGGGCTGCAGCTGTAAAAAGTATGCTCCCGGCTATTGCACCATACTTGGCTATTGTCTTTATGTCATTTTCTGCCTTGTCTGCCTGAATTTCCTTCTTCTTATTGGAGTTGCCCACAAAATATATTACAGGTATCAAGGAAATACTTCCCAGTGCAAACCTGATTGCATTGAATGTAAATGCTCCCAAATGCTGCATTCCAACCCTCTGAGCTACAAAAGCCAACCCCCAGATTGCAGCAGTAAGAAGAAGCAAAAGACTTGATCTCAATTCCTTGGTCATTGTATAATCCCCCAATTTCTGCTATTTATTAGCCTCTATTCTCTTTACATTGTACAGGAATTATCAATTAATTTCCACCCTAAATATTATTAACCTCAAATAATAATTGCTATCTTACGAAGTGAATTTATGTCAATAATTTAATAATTTAATGTGATATATTAATAACGTCAGGGTATAATATTATTGAATTACATATAAAATATGGAGGCATTGATTAAAAGGGTTTACTATGGACGCTTTCCTTTTTATGAGCCAATAGCGTAACCGACCAAGATGGTCGGTTTTTGTTTTTGAGTAGTCATGTATTTAGCAGTAACTTCATATAATTAGGAATCTGGGGTGTCTGGCAGCTATACTGGGTTCCTGCTGCATCTAAACCAGTTTGTAGGTTTGGTTTGTTGCGTATATACTCTTCTATCAATTTTATTCAATAATAAAACTAAAATAATCTTAAGGATGTGATTCCATGAAAAGAAAACAAGCTATGATAATAGTTGTATTAACATTCGCCTTATTGATTTTTGCTGGTATCTCCTACGCAAATCTTAATATCACTATTAAGATTGATGGCAAGAAAATTGCGAGCGACGTTGAACCTCAGCTGATTCAGAATAGGACTATGGTACCAATCAGAGTCATCACTGAAACCATGGGTGCAGACGTCAAATGGTTACAGGAAACAATGACCGTTGACATTGTATCGCCGTATCAAAATTTCATGGACCATTATGCTGAGGAAGGGATGTATATAAGGCAGGCAGAAGATATCCTACCTCTGTTTAATGAGGAAAAGGCAGTGATCCTGGATGTCCGCAGCAATCAGTTGCGAGGTGTAAGCTACATAAAGGATTCTATGTTCATACCTATGCCTCAGCTTTTGGACAATCTAGACATGCTTCCAAAGGACAAGATAATTGCTGTGTATTGTGCTAAAAACATCAACGCTTCATATGCTGTATCGATGCTGAATATGTTGGGTTATGATGCCTATGTCCTTGAAAACGGCATGACTGCATGGAAAACTGCTGGTGGAGAGATAACTATCTGTAACACCTGAAATTAGAATAAATGAGCAGTTGCTCAACAAAGATATACAAATACTAATGTTTTGAATCTATGTAATCATTTTGTAATTAATTGATTTAGTTGGTTATAATAATGGTGAAATAATAAACAAGTAATGTAGGCGCAGAACAGATGGTTGTAAAATGGACGCTTGTACTTAAGGAGATTAATTGGACGCGTTTCTCTTTGAGTTGCCAATAGCATAACCGACCAAGATGGTCGGTTATTGTTTTTGAGTATTCGAGTATTTAGCAGTAACTTCATATAATTAGGAATCCGGGGTGCCTGGCAGCTATACCGGATTCCTGCAACATCCAATCCTCGCTAAAGGTCTGATTTGTTGTGTCAATATTATACTATTTTAGCCATTTTTAATCAATCAGAACCAAAATATATTTTTAGAGGTGATGCTGATGATCATTCTGAAGGACCAGTAAAAACTGTTAGTGTTTCACCATTTGATTCAGGAATAAATGGTCATCCAGAAAGACTTGACCCCGAAAATGTTTATGGACAATTTGATGCCACACAAATTACAGGTATTAATGAGTATTTCTTTGGTGTAGCATCAAGAGAATGGGTAGAATACACTTTCGATGATGGAACAAGATTCTGTAATGTTGAAGACCCAGAAATTGCCGATATTAGATTCAGAGAAGTGATATAGGGAGCTTTGGGATCATGCCATGCTGAAGGTGTACTGGTATTCCTAACTGATGCTGTAGTAGATTTAGGTGCAGGGCCCGTTGCTTATACAGGTAACGATGGAGGCTTTGGATATTTTGTTGGTATAGCTGGCAACAATGAGGCAATAGATGGGTTTAGTGAAGCACAGAAAGAAGCTATTAGAGATGGATTTGCGAGTGATTTCGGAGTAGTAGGCAGAGTATTCTATAATAACGAGACTGAACTCGACCCATCTCCAAACAGTACAAGAGCTACTACACTATTCTATTTACCCGATGAAGTCGTCTATGCAGCAGGAGTATTGTTGGTTGATATTACAGGATATCTAGCAAACTATGATCCTGAAGCTGGTAACTCTGGCACTTATTTTACACCAGGCGGATCATTATTTACATATACTGGAAAAACAACAGATATCTCTGACCTTTTAATGGGTGATAAAGTGCTTTATACTTCTTCACCTAGCATAGGACGAAACACTGATGGTTTTGACCTTGACGCTATTGAAGTATACAAGTGAACCACTGTTCAACTTTGAGAACAGAGAGCAAACGTTTGACATATGTGGATTTAAATATGGTTTGGACTTCAATGGCTTCATGATGGATACATTGCCAACTGACATGCCTCTTGAGGGATGAACAATTATCCTTGAAAGATTTGAGGATGATGAATGGGTTGAAACTGCAAGCATTACAACTGATGAGTTTGGGAAGTACTGTTTCCTTGAGCAACCCGCAGGTGAATATAGAATTATAGAATGACGTGTTAAACTTAAGCAAGGGGCGGAATTTTCGCCCCTTGCTTTTTATTAAATAACTTTTTTACAAACCTCTCCAACTGAGACTCCAGCTGTGTTCCAGCTACTTCCATTAATAGTCTTAACAGTCATATCCTTTTCTTGTACTTCCCTTAATGGCTTTTAGTAATATATTACAATAACTTAATAACATAATATGATCTTGAATAATTGTAATGGGTATAATATTAATGAAATATAAATTTTGGTGGCCATGATTAAAGGGAATTATAATGGACGCTTTTCCTTTTATGAGCTCGTAGCGTAACCGACCGATGGTCGGTATTTTGTATTTTTTGACCCATTACAGGTTATTGCCTGTCAAAATAGAGAAGGAATCCGGAGCGCCTGGACAGCTGAACCGGATTCCTACAACTCCAAAGCCTTGGTTAGGTTTGGTTTGTTGTGCTTTTATTATACTATATTTAGCCATTTATAATCAAACATAAATAGAAGAAATTTCGAGGAGGTGATGCGGATGACGGGGTGTAGATGCTGAATACTTTGTGAGGAGGTGATTTTTAAGAGTTAAATGATACAAAATTGATAGATATAACCTTTAATTAATTGCGAAAAATATATTTATGAAAGGAGAATTTATATGTATTGGCATAAGATTCTTAAATTCAGATACAACAGAATTTTTGCGATTTTGATGACGTTAGTACTTGTAATGGGTACGGCATCTAGCGTAGGCTTCGCAGCAGATCCAGAAAACACGTATGATTTGTCATATCAACCAGGTGATGACCCAGATACCTTTTATCATTGGGCTGAATTTGATGAGGTTTTCTGGGAGGTTAACCGTCCTGAGGGATCTTCAGGAACAGGAATATTTGACTCTTTTCTGAGGATACAAGCAAATGGTATTGAAAAGGGATATAACACGAATGGATCAGTAGAATTTAATACAAAAACTGGTATCTGGACAAAAGCAATAACACTTAGTGAAATTCCTTATGGAACTGCTACAGTAAATGAGGGTACTCCTCAAGAAATCACTTATTCAGGTTTTGAATTTATGATTGACCTCAATGAGACCAAACCCGGGTCGATTATGAATGTAGATGTATATCAATTTTGGTTGACTGGAGACCCACTGCTTACTGGATATGCACCAACTGGTGGTCCGGGTCCAGGGATGGAGTGGAGCAATACAAATCCTGAACCAGTATGGATTGGAGAAATTGATTGGGACTTTGGAAACGGAGCAGAAATTGACAGACAACTTATTATGGACTACTTGGTAAACACAGGTAGTGGAGCTGCTGACTACAGGGTATTGATACCACAAGAATATTTCACAGATGCGATAGAAGTTTATAATGGAAGAACGGGTTATACAGATTTAACCCCGGAAACAGCATATCTTGTACTTTATGTTGAGCACAGCGATGCAGATTCAGGGTTTGAGGAATGGGGAGTTAGAGTTGTTGAAAAAGGAGCATTAACAATAACAAAGAACTTCTCGGGTTATCCTATTGGGTTTGCTCTCCCTGAGGTTATTGTAAATGTATCCAATGGTATGGGTTATAGTATGGATGTACCTTTAAATTCGGGCAACGGCTGGACTGCTACACTGACTGGTTTGATGCCTGGAATCTATACTGTAACAGAATATGATGTTGATGGGTGGACCACCAGCTATCCAAATATTAATAGTGTTGAGGTAGTTGCTGATAATACTGCAAGTATAGAAATTGACAATAGCTTTGATGAAGGTTATCTGAAGATTACTAAAGAGTGGACAGGATACCCAGAGGGTTATGTACTTCCTACTTCCATTACTGGTAATATAACAGGACCTTTTGGATATG
>JAGXFX010000026.1 GCA_024637045.1 Soehngenia sp. | reverse complement strand
TTAGTGATTAATTCCATTGCTTGTTGTATAATATTCATGAGAATAGATTCCTCCGTTCGTATTGGTTTTTTCCTCAAAATTAATCATACCATACGGAGCTCTATTCTCTTTTATTTTTCCTACAGTTATTTTACACTAACGTATGTCAATTCAATATGTCAATTCGACAATTCCAAGATGATAATTTTTGCCCCTTTATTGAAAACAATATGATATACTAAGTGTATCCATACAGAAAGGACTGATCCGTGTGCTTACTCATATCAGACTTAACAAGGATAAGGATTTACCGTTGTATATTCAGCTATATGAGGCAATAAGGGATGTTATTGAGGATGACAATATCCAATCTGAAAAACTCCCTTCAATTAGATCTCTTGCAAAGCAGCTAGGGGTTAATAATGTTACAGTTGTAAATGCTTACAAACTCCTTGAGCAGGAGAATTATATATATACAGTAAAAGGTAGCGGTACCTTTATTAAACGTCCTTCTTTCAGTCAGGATAACTATCTTGTCGAAGAAGGTGACATGGAACTTATGCTTTCTGGAATTTATCCTCTCCTTAAGAACAGTATAGATTTTGCAAGCGTATCACCTACTCCAGAGCTTTTTCCCATTGAGGAGTTTAAAAAATCCTTAATTGAAGTTTTGGACAGAGACGGAGGTCAGGCTTTTCTTTACCCTGAAATCACAGGTTTTGGACCACTAAGAGAATCTATTTCAGAATTTCTTCTAGAGCATTACTCGATTTCGGCTACCAAGGATCAGATACTTATTACATCAGGAGGTCAGCAAGGTCTTGATATAATCTCAAAGACACTTATTCAACCTGGAGATGTTATTTTGGTTGAGAACCCTACCTACCCTGGGGCTTTTGCTGCATTCCAATCAAGAGGAGCCAGGATTATAGGAATACCAATGGATAATGATGGAATTGATCTGGATGAACTTAAGTCGTATGTAAAAAGATACAGACCTAAATTTATTTACCTTATGCCAAACTTCCACAGTCCAACAACCATCTGCTACAGCGAGACCAGGAAAAAAGATGTTCTAAGACTTGCTCGGGAATATGACTTCTACATCATCGAAGACGATTTTCTTACTGATTTAAGTTTTTCTGACGAAAATAAGCTACCATTAAAAAC
The DNA here is from genome assembly GCA_024637045.1 of Soehngenia sp. Classification (GTDB taxonomy): domain Bacteria; phylum Bacillota; class Clostridia; order Tissierellales; family Tissierellaceae; genus Gudongella. The sequence goes on along the minus strand of JAGXFX010000026.1, from coordinate 12,596 downwards.
CATGGACAAATTTGATCAGGTTATTTTTATCAAGAGCTTCTCCAAGATATTTATGCCCGGTGTAAGAATTGGTTTTATGACTCTACCAAAAGCCCTGATGAAAGATATTATCAAGGCCAAGCACACCACTGATATTTCATCCTCTGGATACCTTCAAAGAGCCTTTGACCTATATTTGAGAAAAGGCTTCTGGAGAGATCATATCGAAAATATTACAGCTTTCTACAGAGATAGATACCAGCTGATGATTTCAGGTCTTGAGAAACTGAAGCATTTTGGCATTTCATACCTCGAGCCTGGCGGAGGACTTAGCATATGGGTGTCCCTCCCTAAGGACTTTGACGCCATTGAGCTCTATGAGGAATGCGGAAGAAGAGGCCTTGCAATTGTTCCAGGAAAAGTCTTCTTCACCGACTCCAGCGGCTCAGAGAAATTTATCCGCTTAAGCTTCAGTGCTGTAAGTGAGGAAGAAATACACAAGGGACTTGGGATTCTTAAAGATATCCTTTCAAAATCAGAAAATGAGCCCTCTGAAAAATATATGCCATTTCTATAAAACTTTAAAAGTACCTCTGTAGCTTTCACAGAGGTACTTTTGTATTCACTCGTATATTATAAACTCTTTGAATCTATAAAATCTTTAACAGCCCTGTTGAATTCGACAGGGCTTTCAATTGGTGCAAGGTGACCTCCACTGGTTGAATGATGCCTTCCCTTTTCCATCATTCCAGCCAAGAACTTACCTGACTCCACACCGTAAAATGTGCTTTCCTTACCACTTATTACAAGACACGGCATATCAAAGCCTCTTAAAACATTCCTATAGTCCGCTAAAATAATATTCTCCCAGATTCTTGCCATGTGCCCAGGATTATTCCCTTTCATGGCTTCAATTGCGATTTTTAGATTCTCACTGTCAAGTTCAGGTGCCATCTTGTCCATAAAACTTGTAACAAACCCACTAAAATCATTCTTGATACTCAACAGTTTCTCTTCAGCCATTTCTCTGGTGAAATCTCCCTTGAAAAGTCCATACTTCCATTTATCATCATTAATAACTTTTGGTGATGTCTCAACAAGAATTAAATTCTCGAGTCTATCCTTTCCAAAGCATCTTATGTATTCCATTGCTATAGCCCCACCCATGGACCAGCCCAATAGAGTCACTTTCGCTAATTTAAGATGCTCCAGAAGCATCTCAATATCCTTTGCCATCGCATGAAAACTGAGATCTTCATTTCCAATTACAGTCTTTCCATGACCTCTAAGATCAAATGAAACGACAAGAAAATCTTTTGAAAGTATTTTTTCAGTTAGCCTGAATGCAGTGCTGTCCGCTCCAAACCCGTGGATACAGACCAATGGATGCCCATTTCCAGTTGCTCTGTAAAATATTTTTGAGCCATCTTCAGTTTTAAGATAGTCCATTTTGTTCACCTCATCCGTTTTATGTTGTTTCAAAAAAGAGTCACTGCTCTTTTTATTTTCTCTCATCAAATATATTGTAATGTAATCTCCTTGTGAGTTCCTTTATTATTCCAATTCCAGCTGATGAATTTCCATTCTCATCCAGAGCTGGTGAAAAGATTCCAATTCCCATGCCATTTGGCAGGACGCCCATGATTCCTCCACCTACACCTGATTTTGATGGAATACCAACTTCAATTGCATATCGAGCACTGTAATTGTACATTCCACAGGTAAAGAGCAACCCTTTTAAAAGGATCGACATATCTGTTCTTGAAATTCCATCTATATTTATACCATCAAATCCTGTTGAAATAAATCTACCTATTTTGGCAAGATCTCTAGTGTCAACTTCAATTGAACACTGCTTAAAGTATGTATCAAGGACTTCCTCAACATCACCTTCAAGAATCTTTTTACTGCTCATAAGATATGCCATAGATCTGTTTCTACTGCCTGTCTTCTTTTCTGAAAGGTAGACCTCTTCGTTATATTCAATATTTGGATTATGAGCCATCAATCTTGTAAGCTCTAATATCTTCTCGAATCTCTCCTCTCCATTTCCCTTTATCATGGAAGTTGTAAGAATTGCACCGGAATTGATCATCGGATTTGCAGGCTTATTTATATTTGGCAAGTCCAGTTTGGTAAACGCATTAAAGGGCTCATCTGTACTGTCACACCCTATTTTTTCAAAAATATCTTCTACTCCATTGTCCATTGCAGCCACCAGAAATGAAATCACCTTGGATATACTCTGAAGGGTGAACTTTTCGGTGTAATCCCCTGCACTATATAATAGTGCTCCAGTCCTTCCGGCAACTGTTACTCCGATTTTTTCGATATCAGCCTTTGCCAGGGCTGGTATGTAGTCTGCAAGCTTTCCACTTTCTATAAGATGTCTGTTGTTTTCAATTATTTCATTTAGTAGTATCTCCATAGCACCCTCCATAATCAGATTTATTAATTCAACAAGAGACCATAATTATGGTCTCTTGTATTTATCATTATATTATCTTATAGATACATATTGTTACAAGACAATACTAGAAATTTTTAATTTTACAAATTGAATTTTCTTTTTGTTACACCAGATAACAGATAAATTGTCATCCAGCTTGCTACATGTGATGATACATCATTTGGATCTTGTGGAGGATAGATTTCAACATAGTCAAATGCCTCTGCTCCAGCCTTTCCACATTCATGCAATGCCATAGCCAGTTCAAATGTAGTCAATCCACATGGGTCAGGTGGACCTCCAGGATTATGGGCAACATCTAGAATATCTGAACATACTGTCACATACAATGCTTCTGTTCCATCATTTGCCAAATCAATGGCTTTCTTGATGGACTCAAAGATACCATTAATTTTTACTTCCATTCCAGTTATCACGTGTGCTCCAAACTTTTTGGCCTCTTTTAGGCCTGAAGGATTGTTTCTGGGACCTCTGATCCCGAAGTGAACCATATTCTTTGGATTCACATTCTCATCCTCATAAAGTCTGTGAAAAGGGGAGCACCTAGCATATTTGTCTTCACCATATGAATCCATATTATCCATATGTGAATCAAAGTGTATTACTCCAATTTTACCATGATATTTTTTAGCAAATTCACTGATAAGAGGATAGGATATGGAATGGTCTCCTCCAAATACTATAGGGAATTTCCCTGCATCAAGTATTTTCTTGTAATCCTTTCTTATGCTCTCAAATGTAAAGTCATAGTCCCCGTTTCTAACGGCAACATCTCCAATATCCCCTCCTGAAAAATAATCAAATACGTCGATATCAAAGTCAGGAAGGTACCCTCCATATCTGGTTGATGCTTTTCGGACCGTCTTTGTTGCCATTTCTACACTGGTAAATGGACCATTTGTGTTGACGCCCTCCCATGGTACTCCCATAAATACAATATCACTTTCTTCTAGATCCTTATCATTCCTTATAACCGGAAGTCCCAGAAAACTTGGTACTCCACTGAATACCTCCGGTATCTCCCTTCCGGGCACATAGCAAATTGGTTTGTTTTTCATTTACACTTCCTCCTTAAATTATCAACCAGCTGTAAATCACCAATCTATTAAAATATTGATCTAATAACATCTATCACACTTCTGCCACCAATTACAAGAGTTATCCCACTGATGATAACACCCAATATATTTGCGAGTTTTGAATTTGAGTATTTTCCAAGCACCTTCTTGGATGCAGTAATATAAACAAGGAATATTACTATCATTGGCAGGAATATACCATTTAGGGCTTGTGCTAATATTATTATAGTCAAGGGGTTGAATCCTGTCGCTGAACCAATTATTCCCAAAATCAGGATGGCTACATTGGTATAAAAGAATCGCTTATCGCTTTTGTCCTGTTTCCACCCCAAAAGACCTGCAAGCACATATGATACACCTAAAGGTGTAATGGTAGCTGATGAAAAACCTGCTGCAAATAGCCCTACACTCATAAAAATATTAGCAAACTCACCTAGAGTCGGTTCAAGCTGAACAGCCATATCAGCAGCTGAATTTACAGTCATTCCTCTCATTACAGTTGCTGCAGTTATAAGAACTGCACTGGTTATTATTCCACCTATGATTATTGAAACAGTGGTATCCCACCTTGATAGTACAAGATCTTCTGGGTTTTTCCAATTATCTCTTGCATTTGCACAATGTATAAATAGATTGTATGGAACGATTGTCGTCCCTATCAAGGCAACTACGTTCATCAGTGCACCCTCTGGGATAGTTGGGACCATACCCATAGCCATTTCTCCAAGATCTGGCTTTACAACTACCATTGTTATTACAAAAACAGTCACCATAGTCAATACAAGAACTCCAAGTATTTTCTCCAGCCATTTTACGGTTCCAATGTTCAATAATACAAGAATTATTACTCCGATTGCTGGTGCTATGTAATTTGTCGGGATCCCAGTAAGATTTGATATTCCAAGGGATGTACCAATCAAATCACCTGACATGTATGCGATTCCACCAAGTGTTATAGCTCCTCCAACTAAGAGGATGGATAAATTCTTAAGAAACTTGTTATGTTCAAAAATGTCTATAATGTGCTCTGCCAAGCCCTTTTGAGTTATTATTCCAAGCCTTGCTGACATCTCCTGAAGAATAATAGTTGCTACTACTGAGAAAATAACAGCCCATAATACACTGTACCCGAAGGTTGCTCCTGTTCTTGTTGCAGTTGTAATCGTTCCAGGTCCCAAGAACGAGCCAACAATTATGATGCCAGGACCCATAGCCTTCATTTTGTCCTTAAGAGTATACTTCTTTGGTAGGGATTCAATCGATTTGTTCATAGCATTTCTCCTTTACAGTTTATTATTTATAAATCCAAATGAAAACTGAAGACCTGAGAATTGATTTTGATATACTTGCTGCATAACTTTTGGTATTAAGCTTTCATTTCAATTTCATCCATTCATAATCCCTTTGCTCTGAAATTGCTTTAGGGACTTTCACCAAGTTTTCTGGCCTTCAAGCTGTATGCACTTCCCTCTACACCTTTTTTTGGTGGTGGCTCCGTAGGCAAGATATGATGTGGTATCTTCTCTGTGAGGACTTCCCTTCAGAACTAGAAACTTCAATTTCATAACTCCTTTATTTCATATTATCCATCAACCAGTCTATGATGGATTGGTTGCTGGTTATAACTGGCATATCCAAAATCTCAGTCAGCTCATTCCTTAATTCCATAGCTCTCAGATTGGTGCATGAGATAAGAACAGTGCCATCTTTGGAGATAATTCCATCATAATGACTCATTAAGAATTCTTTAATCTTTGCTGGTTCAATACCCGCAATCTGTCTGTCCTCTTTATAGCCCATTCCACAGCTATAGTATGTAGTATATCCAAACTCAAGCAAGGCAGTTTCCATAGATTTATTTACCTCGGATGTATAAGGAGTTACTAAAGCAACATTTTTATTCTTGTATTTTGCCAGTTGTTTCAAAACTGCTCCAAATGCACTTATGCCCTTACATCTCAATTCTTCTGAAATCAATTCCTCCAAATTGTGAAGACCTTCTTTTCCATATAGTGCAGAAGCTGAAGTGCATCCAAATATGGCCACATCAAATTCAGTTATGCCTTTAAGGTACTTTATTGAGTTGGGCAGATCCTCCTCCACCATTTTCTTCTCGGCGATCACTCCTACTTCTCCAAGCCAGATTCTCTGTGTGTGAACTACATGACAATTTGGCAATTCTCTATTAAGATCAGTTTCCAATGTAATGTCTGTATGAGGTATTATCAAAGCGATTCTTGAAACATTCACAGTATCCGCTCCTAAAAAGTTATTGACTTTTCTTAATCAAAACGATACTATCGTTATAAAGACTATATAATCGTTTATAGTTAAATAATATATAATTTAATTTAGTTTGTCAATGAATTAAAGTATAATTTTACTAGAACATTTTTATTACAAAAACTCAAACTTTTGGAGGTATTCTATGAAAGGCAACTTAAGGTTGATTCAATCCGTACAGAGAGCGATTGATATCATCAACTGCTTTGATGAATCAAATAGTCAGCTCACAATAAATCAAATCAGCGAAAATTTATCTCTACATGTAAACACTACTAGAGGTATCGTTAATACATTGGTTTATAACGGATATCTGATTCACAATACTGAAGAAGGGAACTACTCTCTTGGATATGTTTTTATTCCAAAAGCAGAACTAGTTGATAATAGTTATGTGGATCGAATGAAGAGTCTTGCCAAGCCTCACTTGAGAACCATTGCCAACAAGCACCAGGTTTCCTCAAGACTTCAGCTGGTATCAAACTACAATGTTTTTACAGTGGAGACATTCAATCCGGAAAATTCCAGATATCTGTTATTGACCAAAAAGAACACATCTTTCCCATTGAATGCCACATCTTCAGGAAAATTATTTCTGAGCTTTCAAAAAAAAGAATTCCGAGAAAATTACTTGAGTAGCAACAACTTTGAAAAATACACGAACAAGACAATCATTGACAGCGATTCCATGCGTGAGGAAATAAGAATGATAAGGGAGAATGGTTATTCCTTGGAGGATGAGGAAATAAGTATCGGAATGAGTAGTATTGCTGTACCAATATTCGAAAAGACTTCAAAAATTATTGGTACACTGAGCATAGTTGCATCCAAGTCATTCCTTGATGATATTAAAAAAGAGATCCTAACGGATCTGTTTGCAGCTGCAGATGAAGTGACCAAAGGGTGGATGGCTCAAACCAATATGCGAAATTCATAGTGACAAGTCCAAAAAACAACTCAACCCTGAGAAAGGTTATCCCCTCAGGGTTGTTTTTGATTCTATTTTTCATCCGTTGAATTGTTTAGTTTTAACATTTTAATAAACATACTATCTCTTCTTTTTATTACTTCTTCATCTCGCCCATCGGAATAGTCGTAGAAGCCTTCCTTTGTTTTGACGCCAAGTTTTTCTGAATCTATTCTCTCCTTTAGTATCTCGGGTGCTTTCTTCATATCACTAAGATCCTCAAACAGATATGATGAGATATAGTAAAACGTATCCAATCCTCCAAGATCAGCCGTCTCGAGGGGCCCCAAGATAGGATATCTGAAGCCAGGCCCAAATCTCATGGCTTTATCAATATCTTCTACTGTACCGACACCTTCCTCCAGAATATGGAGTGCTTCCCTGAAAGCTGCAAATTGAAGTCTGTTACCTATAAATCCAGGAGTATCCTTCTGTACAACAACAGGCTCTTTGTCAATTATTTTCATTAGAGATTTTAGAACCTGAACAGTCTCATCCGAGGTCTCATTACCTTTGATCAACTCCACCAAAGGTACTATATGAGGTGGATTCCAAAAATGCATTCCCACAAATCTGCTCTTGTTTATAACCTCTTCCGAAATACTGTTAATGCTTAAGCCTGATGTGTTGCTTGCAAGATAAGCATCCTTTTTTGCTATTGCTTCTACTTCTTTCCAGAATGATTGCTTCACTTCAAGTTTTTCCACTATAGCCTCTATAATTAAATCACAGTCCTTAAAAGCACTCTTATCCAGAGAGTACTCAATATTACTCATTACTCTTTCTTCTTCATCTCTAGTCATTAATCCTTCAGCCAAGAGAGTCTGGTTAAAAATGTCCACCAATTTTCTTGAATCTTCCAGCAATTTTATGCTCAAATCAGTTACTATGACTTTGTATCCCTTCTTAGCAAAAATAAGGGCTATTCCAGAGCCCATTGTACCTGCTCCTGCAATTCCAATTCTTTTGATGCTGTCTAGTATCATATCAAATCCCCCAAAGTAAAGGCACCGACCAGAAAAGCCCGGTGGTGCCTTAATTCTTTACTCTAAACTATATCTGCATATCCTTTAGGTCATCTGCAATAATTAATTTCGCTTCGGTTGCTTCCTGTACCTGCTCAACTGTAAATTCAGGATTGATTTCCTTAAGAACTATACCTTCCTCAGTAACTTCCATCAATCCCATCTCTGTAACAATAAAGTCAACCTGACCGGCAGCAGTAAGGGGCAGAGTACACTCCTTCAATATTTTCTTTGCACCTTTTGCTGTGTGTTCCATTGCAATTGTAACCTTTTTTGCTCCTGTTACAAGGTCCATTGCTCCACCCATTCCAGGAACCATCTTACCTGGGATCATCCAGTTTGCAAGATTTCCCTTCTCATCTACCTGAAGAGCGCCCAGAACTGTCATATCAACATGCCCACCTCTGATAATTCCAAATGATGTTGAAGAATCGAAAAAGACTCCCCCAGGAAGTATTGTTACACATTGTCCTCCTGCATTTGTTATTCTCCAGTCTTCATTGCCTTCCTGAGGCACAGGACCCAGACCAATAAAACCATTCTCTGATTGAAGGAAAATATTTGCTCCTTCTGGCAGATAGTTTGATACCTGGGTTGGAAGACCAATACCAAGGTTAACTACATCTCCATCATGAAGCATTTTTGCCACTCTCTTTGCTATATATGCCTTCATTTCATTTCTATCCATTATATTGCACCTCCGTTGACAAGATGAGTAACAAAGATTCCCGGAGTTACTACATGGTTTGCATCCAGTTCTCCAACTTCAACAATTTCTTCTACCTCAGCTATTACAATATCCGCAGCAGTTGCCATAAGCTGGTTAAAGTTTCTTGTTGCTCCAAAGTATTCAATATTACCGAATTTATCAGCTGTCTGTCCTGCTATCAATGCAACATCAGCTTTTAAAGGAAGTTCCAAAAGGTATTCTATTCCATCGATTTCAATTTTTTGTTTGCCTTCCTCTACTACTGTTCCAACTCCTGTAGGTGTAAGAAATCCTCCAAGTCCTGATCCTGCTGCTCTTACCTGTTCAGCCAGGGTACCCTGGGGTACTAGAACTACTTCCATTTCGCCTTCATTCATCTGTCTTCCAGTCTCAGGATTTGTTCCTACATGGGAAGCTATAAGCTTTCTGATCTGCTTGTTTACGATTAGCTTGCCAACTCCATACTCAGGAAAAGAAGAGTCATTACATATCAGAGTAAGATCTTTTGTTCCCTTTTCAACAAGCTTATTTACGAGTCTATGAGGATTCCCACAGCCAAGGAATCCTCCCACCATTATTGTCATGCCATCCTGAATCTTATCTATCGCTTCATCTATTGTTAACTCTTTATTCATACAGATACCTGCCTTTCATTATGGTTTATTGTTATGCTTCTAGCGCTTGACTACCATTGCAATACCTTGACCGCCACCGATGCATAGTGTTGCAAGTCCAAGCTTGTTGTCTCTCTTTTCCATTTCATGTAGCAGGGTTACTAGAATTCTGGCACCACTTCCTCCGATTGGGTGACCTATTGCAATAGCTCCACCATTTACATTGACTTTTCCCATATCAAAATTCAATTCCTTGGCCACAGATAGTGCCTGTGCCGCAAAAGCTTCATTTGCCTCTATAAGTTCCATATCTTCAACAGTCATTCCTGCTTTTTCCAATGCTTTCTTGCTTGCAGGAATTGGACCTGTTCCCATTATTGCAGGGTCTACTCCACCTGATGCATAACTTACTACCTCTGCCATAACCTTAAGTCCCAGTTCCTTGGCCTTGTCTTCACTCATAACAACAAAAGCAGCAGCTCCATCGTTAATTCCTGATGAGTTCCCTGCAGTAACGGAACCATCTTTCTTAAAAGCTGGTCTTAGTTTTGCAAGTGTTTCCATTGTTGTTCCAAACTTTGGATATTCATCAGTATCAACAACTACTGGATCACCTTTTCTTTGAGGAATTTCAACAGGTACGATTTCTTCCTTAAATCTTCCCTCTTTTATCGCCTTCTCTGCTCTTGTCTGAGAATTAAATGCCATTTCATCCTGCTCTTCTCTTGTAATACCATACTTCTCAACAATATTCTCTGCAGTTACTCCCATGTGGTAGTTGTTAAATATGTCTGTAAGACCATCAGCTACCATGTAGTCGACAACTTTGCCATCGCCCATTCTCTGTCCCCATCTGTTGTTAGGAAGGAGATAAGGTGCCATGCTCATGTTCTCAGTACCACCTGCAATAATCACTTCTGCATCTCCTGCTTTTATAGCCTGGGCAGCAAGTGCAACCGTCTTAAGTCCTGATCCACATACCTTGTTAACTGTATATGCCGTAACATAATCAGGTATTCCAGCTCCAATGGATACTTGTCTTGCTACATTTTGTCCCTGACCTGCTTGAAGTACGTTACCATAAATTACCTCATCAATTATCTCCGGATTAATTCCCGCTCTCTCTATTGCTGCCTTTACAGCTACCTTTCCCAGTTCAACTGCGCTTGTATTCTTGAATACTCCTCCATAACTTCCTACAGGTGTTCTTACTGAACTTACAATTACTACTTTTTTCATACTAAAAATTCCTCCTCTTTAGATTTATTAACCTTAATAACTTGCAATTCCCGTGCCAATTATGATAGATAATCATCTGAATTATAATAGGAATTATATTCTAAATGATTAATATTGTTAAATAATAATCATTTATTCTCTCAATTACTTGTTTATATGTGCTCTTCAAGTATGAATAGACTCTATGTCGATAAACAAGTGTAATTTTTTCCTAACACTTTGCTCTGTCGTTATCTCTTATTGTATCACTTTATGTACACATATGATATAGTATTCCAATAGTTGTCCATATTATGTACACAGTTGTTAATCGTTATTTGTTTAACTATCTAGTATTCCATACTTGTCCATTTTTTCATATAAACTTGTTCTGCTTATATTGAGTAACTTTGCAGCCTTGGATTTGTTGCCTTTGCTCTGGATTAGACTTCTAATTATTGCTTCTTTTTCAACTTCTTCTAGAGTATCCTTAAGGCTCCTGTCATAGTAGAATCCAGTACCACCGTTTATCTTAGGTGGAAGATGTTTCGGCAAAATAGTTTTGTCGTCCCCCAGGAAGTTTATGGCTCTTTCAAGGATATTTTCCAGTTCTCTTATATTTCCCGGCCACTGATAGTTCTTCATCATATCAAGAGCCTGGTTTGAGATTCCATGTACTTGTCTGCTCTCCTTTATGCTGACCTTATTGATAAGATGCTTGGACAAGAGGGGAATATCGTCCTTTCTATCTCTTAATGATGGGATTCTTATGCTAACTACATTTAATCTGTAGTAAAGATCAAGTCGAAATGATTCATGTTCTACCATCTCCTCAAGATTTTTATTGGTAGCTGCAATAACCCTCACATCAACCTTTTCCGAAGTATTGGATCCAATTCTCTCAATAACCCTATCCTGAAGAACCCTTAAAAGCTTGACTTGCATATTCATAGGTAGATCAGCTATCTCGTCTAGAAAAATCGTACCTCCATCAGCAGCTTTAAATTTTCCGATCTTGCCACCTTTTCTCGCTCCGGTAAAAGCTCCTTCTTCATATCCGAAAAGCTCTGATTCAAGCAGTTCATATGGTATTGCTCCACAATTAACCTTTATAAAAGGCGCTTCTACTCTTTTACTATTGTTATGTATGGCATGGGCAAACAGTTCCTTTCCCGTACCGGATTCCCCAAGAATAAGCACATTGGAATTCGTGGAAGCAACATTTTTAGTCATCTCTTTAAGTCTCTTTATCTCAGGACTATCGCCAATTATACTCTCAAGAGCATATTCTGCCTTGTTAGCCTTCTTAAATTCATCCCTGTACAGGTTTAACTCTTTTTCAATATTGTTGATTTTCATATATAGATTGTTAAGTTCATCAACATCCCTGAATAAAATCTTGCCGATTGCTCCTACTATCTTACCCTTTGCGTATACCGGAATTCTGGTAGCAATTATTTTTTTCCCCTTTACTATTTGTATCTGCGCTATTTCTGATTTTCCAGTCTTAAGAACTACATCCAGTCTTGTATTATCAACAACATCGACAACGTTCAGACCTATCAGATCCTCTTTTTTTCTGTTTAGAAACTCCGCGTAGCTTTCGCTTATCATTTCAATTATCCCTTCTTTGTTGACGTATATAAAGGACTCATTTGAAGAATCCAGTACAGTCCTTAAAAGAGAAGATGCCTGAATTTCATAATCAAAAGACTTTAATTCTTCCTTGTGTTTACTTAAGGGATTGAATTCAATAAACACACCCTGGAAATCATCTGTTTTTATTCTACCCGTATATAATAGGAGTTCCTTGTCTATGTACTTAATTAGATTACGTGAAACTTCTTCATTAATGATACTTTCATGAAACTTTATATCCCCGAGTATTCCAGTTGCAATTCTTTCAGCTTCATTTTTATGATCTACCTCAAGTAATTCCATTCCTTTACTGTTGATTAACTCAAGATTGTAGTCATCATCCAATATTATTAGTCCTGAATCAATTATATTTATAATATCTTCAACTGAAATCGTATTCTTTGACATTGAAACACCTCATTAATTGTCTGATTGTCTTTATTATATCATTAGTGTCAATTTTTTGAACATAAAAAAAAGATTCTGTTGAATAATCAACAGAATCTTTGCTAAGTATATAGACTGGCAACTTCCTACTCTCCCAGATCGTTTCCAACCAAGTACCATCGGCGTTAAGAGGCTTAACTTCTGTGTTCGGTATGGGTACAGGTGTC
>JAGXFX010000001.1 GCA_024637045.1 Soehngenia sp. | reverse complement strand
GCACGCCGCCAGCGTTCGTCCTGAGCCAGGATCAAACTCTCATTAAAAGTTTGTCTAGCTCATTATTATTTGTTTTTAAAAAATTGATTCTTGGTTTATTCAAAGTTCTCACAACTGTTTAGTTATCTAGGTTCATTGTCGACCTCTTTCGAGGCGACTTGATTAGTATACCATGTATACTAATCCTTAGTCAACATCTTTTTTGAAGTTTTTTATTGTCGTTTCTGTAGTGTCCTTCTCAAAAGAGTCAGCTTATATATAATACCCTTTAATGATCAGTTTGTCAAGGGAAATGTCAATTTAAAAGACATTACTTATTCTTTCAAAGACTCCCTTCCATGATAACTTTTCAACTTCACTCTTAAAGGGTGCAATATTATTATACCCGTCCTGATTCTTATTAATCTGTATATCCAATGTTTTTTTCAGATTAAAAACAAATTGATTGTAATCGTCATGAAAAGGTGTATCTACATCCATCATTCTGGGTAATCTAACGAAACTCACCAATCCTGACGTTGAGAGCTTTTCTCCCATATAAGTCCTTAATCCAGGTATATCTGTTGTTACAACCATAAGACCACATGCGAGTGCCTCCATTGTTACAAGCGGAAGACCTTCATAGTATGATGGCAATACAAAAATATCAGACTCTCTGAAAAGATCAGCAAGTTCCACCTGACTTAAGGCTCCAGTAAACTTAACACCCAATTCATTACCCCGTTTATTAATCTCTTCCTTTTCTTCACCCTGGCCACTTCCTGCTATGGTCAGGTCCACGGGGTGGATACGCTGAAGATTCTCATATGCATCGAGTAATGGAATCAGTCCCTTTGCATGGCTTAGCTTTCCTGCATATACAAGTCTTGTCCTGTCTGAAATCTTTTTATTTTCAGGAGGATAGAATATATTCTCGTCGTAACCTCCACCCGCCAGATGAATCTTCTCAAAAGGTATATTATAAAGTCTTTCAATGGTTGTTTTCTGATCTACTGTCAGTGCAAATACACCTTCCAGCGCATGCAGCTCTTTAGCAACCCTTTGTGCCAGCCAATTTATCTTAAGGAACTGTCTGATATCTGTTCCATGGCATATTCCATATACAGGTATATCTTTTGATAGCTTGGCCACAAGGGATGTCCCGAGCCAAAGGTGGTGGGACAAGATAACATCCGGGCCAAAGGTTCTCACAGCCTTTATGAATTTGTTTGAGAACTCGATGTCCCACTTGTTTATTTCTTCTAAGGTCATCTCCTTGTATACACTGCTTCTATATGGCATTTTGTCACTCATTCCCATTATAGAAAATGGTATTTTATCTGATTCAAATTGGACCATGTCAGAATACTCAATATAATTGTTGCTGTAACTCATGCCTTCCTGGACAGCTCCCAGAAGTCCTTGGACATGGTCAGATTTTTGTGCTTCAGCAATCATAGCCTTGAGATAAGTACCGCTTCCTGTTTTTCCCGGGTATTGGCTTGTTACATGCAAAATTTTCATAGACTACCTCCATACAATATAGAGTAATTTATTTTATGCTTTTTAAAACCGAGACCTTTACGTGCCACAGTAAGTTTTATAAGGAATTGATGGAGCTTGTGGTATTTTCATAAATTTCTTATCTACCATACTAATCTCATAAGGATTTTTTAGTCCTTGTAATAATTCATTTAGTTTTCTAATGTCATTATTTTCTACAGCACTTTCTAAAGCTTCTTCAACAAGGTAGTTTCTTGGAATCAAAAGAGGGTTTGATTTTTTCATTAACTCTTTACTCTGCTCATCTGTTTGCTCTTGAGTTTTTAATCTTAATGTATATTCTCTTTCCCAATCTTTAAAATCTTTTGTTTTATAAAACTCCAATTCAAAATTCTCACTATATGTTAGGCCTAAAAAAAAGTTTGTATAATCTACCTTATACTTTATCATGGAATCAAGTAAATTATCTATGAGATCTTTATCAGAACTTTTGTATCTGAAAAGTCCTAGTTTCCTTGCCATGCCAGAATAGTAGTTACTTCCATAGTGGTTACCGAACTCTCCAAGAACATCTTTTGCAATTTTTATTGCCTTATCTGTATTAGAATCTAGCAATGGCAGAATGGTTTCAGCAAATCTTGAAAGATTCCAAAGACCAATTTTAGGCTGATTTCCAAAAGCGTATCTCCCTTGATGGTCTATTGAGCTAAACTTAGTTTCTGGGTTATAAACATCGATATAGGCACAAGGACCATAATCTATAGTTTCACCTGCAATGCTCATATTATCTGTATTCATAACTCCATGGATAAAGCCAACAAGCTGCCATTTAGCAATTAATTTTGCCTGAGTATTTGTTACTTGTCTTAGAAGTTCAATATATGGATTTTCTTTAAGCATAAGATTTGGGTAATGTCTTTTTATCGTATAATCTGCCAATGTCTTAGTATCTTCTGAATTTCCATACTTTGTAGCATATTCAAATGTTCCAACTCTGATATGACTTTTGGCTACCCTGGTTAAAACAGCTGCATTGATTTGTTTGCCTCTATAAATTTTATCTTCAGTCTTAACCACAGCCAAGCTTCTTGTGGTAGGTATCCCTAGATGATACATAGCTTCACTGATAATATACTCCCTTAACATTGGTCCAAGGGCCGCCCTACCATCACCACCTCTGGAATAGGGAGTTTTCCCCGAGCCTTTTAACTGAATATCAAAACGTTCACCATTTGGGCTTATATGTTCACCAATAAGCAAGGCTCGTCCATCTCCAAGCATTGTAAAATGACCAAATTGATGTCCTGAATAAGCTTGGGATATTGCCGTTGAATTCTCTGGCATTTTATTACCTGCTAAAATATCTATTCCATCTTTGGATTTTAGATAATTAACTTCAAGCCCCAAATCCTTAGCTAGTTTTTCATTTAATATAGTAATCATAGGGTCACTAATTGCTTGAGTTCTTATTTTTGAGTAAAAAAACTTTGGTAAAGTAATATAAGTGTTTTCTAAGTTAAATCCTGAATCTATATTTGTCATAGTATCTTCTCCTTTTTTAGTTTTGTACTTTCTATACCCAAATATATTACAAGATAAATATTGATAGTATAATGTAAAGCTAGTGTAAGCAATGCATTCTTTTTGACATTAAAGTAAAACAAAGACCTTGTAAAGCAATTATGCCTTACAAAGTCTTTTAAGTTTACTAGGTTAAATTATATTCTAGTAGAGTTTTGCTCCAGCTGGAATATGTGAATCAACCATTAGAAGATTCAATCTTTCTTCGCCTTCCTCTTCATGGATGGCACTTATAACCATCCCGAAAGAATCAATTCCCATCATCTTTCTTGGTGGAAGATTTGTGATTGCAATCAGCGTTTTTCCCATAAGTTCCTCTGGCTTATAATATTCGCTAATGCCACTTAAGATAATCCTTTCAGAGTCTGAACCATCATCTAGCGTAAATTTCAATAGTTTTTTGCTCTTAGGTACTTCTTCGCAATTCAGAACTTTCACAGCGCGGAAATCTGACTTGCTGAAGGTCTCAAAATCTACAAATTCTTCAAACAGAGGTTCTACTTTCACCTTCGAAAAATCTATCTCTTTTGTAGTCTCTGCAGCATGACCTTCTACTACATTTGAAGCCACTTCTCCGCCTATCGGCTTCATTGTAGGGAACAACAATATATCCCTAATACTTGGCTGGTTTGTAAGCAGTATTATCATTCTGTCAATTCCGATTCCAAGGCCTCCTGTTGGTGGCAAACCTACTTCAATGGCATTGATAAAGTCTGTATCCATTGGGTGGGCTTCATCATCTCCTGACTCTTTTTGCTTGACCTGCTCCTCGAATCTTTCCCTCTGGTCAATTGGATCATTTAACTCTGAGAATGCATTCGCAAGCTCCCAGGTATTTATAAATGCTTCGAACCTGTTTGTGATTCTCGGATCATCAGGATTCCTTTTTGCAAGTGGGGATATCTCAACTGGATGACCAGTGATAAATGTCGGTTGAATAAGATGACTCTCACAGAACTCCTCGAACATTTCTGATATTATATGTCCTCTCGTCATGTTCTGATTAACATCAAGACCTTTCGCCTGGCCAATCTTCCTTGCCTCTTCATCTGTCTCTATTGTAGAAAAATCAACTCCTGTATACTCCTTGACAGCATCTGCCATATCCATTCTCTTCCACGGTGGTGAAAGTTCCAGCTCTGTTCCTTGGTAATTGATCTTTGTTGTCCCAAGTGCCTTTTCTGCAACATATGCAAAGAGATTTTCAGTAAGTCTCATCATTTCCTCGAAGTCAACATATGCCTGGTAAAGTTCAATGCTTGTAAACTCAGGATTATGCTTAGGGCTCATCCCTTCATTCCTGAACATTTTCCCCATTTCATATACTTTCTCGAATCCACCTACGATCAGTCTCTTCAAGTAAAGTTCATTTGCAATCCTCATGTACATATCAACATCCAAGGTATTGTGGTGGGTCTCAAATGGTTTTGCATTGGCTCCCCCAGCTACAGTACTCAGTATTGGTGTCTCTACCTCAAGAAAATCCCTGTCGTCCAGGTACTCCTTTACAGCCTTGATAATCTTTGATCTAAGTATAAATGTTTCCTTTACTTCAGGATTTACAATCAGGTCAACATACCTTTGTCTATATCTAAGGTCCTGGTCTTTTAAGCCATGAAATTTTTCAGGCAGTATCTGTAGTGACTTTGTCAGTAGTAGAATCTCTGTAGCTCTGACTGAAATCTCACCAGTTTTTGTCTTGAATATGGTTCCCTTTGCTCCGATTATATCTCCCAGGTCCAAATATGAAAGGTCCTCATACTCTTCCTCGCCAATTAAATCTTGTTTCGCAAAAACCTGAATTCTTCCCTCACTGTCCTGAATATCTAAAAAGCTTACCTTCCCGTGTCCTCTCCTGGACATTATTCTTCCAGCAATTGACACTTCCTTGCCTTCTAGTTCTTCAAACCGGTCTCTTACATCAGTACTATGGTGAGTATAGTCATATTTTTCTATAAGAAAAGGGTTCTTGCCTTTTTCTATCAGCTTTGTCAATTTTTCTCTTCTAACCTGAAGCATTTCATTTAAGCTTTGTTCACCTGTTTGCATATTATACCTCCTCGAATTTATCGATCAATCTTCTGGATCTGGTATTTTATAAGTCCATCAGGTACCTGCACATCGACTGTATCTCCAGCTTTGCTTCCTAGAAGTGCTTTCCCTACAGGTGATTCATTCGAAATCTTTCCCTCATATGGATTGGCTTCTGCTGAACCTACAATAGTGTACTCCATTTCTTCGTCGTATTCCACATCAAGAACAAGAACCTTGGATCCTATTCCAACTATTTCAGTTGAGATATCTTCATCCTCAATAAGTTTTGCATTTCTTAGGATTGATTCAATCTTTGATATTCTCTCCTCAAGCTTAGCTTGCTCGTTTTTAGCCTGATCGTACTCTGAGTTCTCACTGATGTCTCCAAAGTCCAGCGCAGTTCTAATTCTTTCTGCAATCTCTTTTCTCTTGATTATCTTTGAGTCTTCCAATTCCTTTTCAAGTTTTACCAACCCCGCATGGGTTAAAAACACGTCCTTCTCTGCCATTAAACTCTCTCCTTTATTAAACAAAAATAAGGGTCTCCCCTTCTATTCCCTTTATTATGCCGTTTTCGTGTGATCAATTACAATAATTTCCTAGTTGTATGGAACATATTATAATCAAGTAAAACAAGCTTGTCAAGTGTTACAGAGCTTCTTGGAGATTATCATCCTCAATCAAATTCTGAAGATAATCTTTAAGCAATGACTCTATCTCATTTTTATCCTCCATGGTATTAATCTTGTTCTTGATTTCATTGGAATTTTTCATGCCCTTTATATACCATGCAAGCTGTTTTCTCATCTCTCTTACGCCTATTCTTTCTCCCTTGAATTCACATACCATGTTCATGTGCCTAATGCTTGTTTCCAGAACTTCAGCTGGTGATGGTTTTTCGGGAACTTTGCCTTCGAGCAATTGGTTTATTTGCCTGAATATCCAAGGGTTTCCCATTGCACCTCTTCCTATTGCCACACCGTCACATCCCGTCTTTTCCATCATAAGGAGTGCATCCTGCGCTTTGAAGATATCTCCATTTCCAATTACTGGAATCTTAAGAGCACTTTTTACGAGGGCTATATAATCCCAGTCAGCTTCTCCTGAATAGAACATATCTCTGGTCCTTGCATGAACTGTGACTGCTGCAGCTCCTGAATCCTCTGCAATCTTTGCTATCTCTACCCCGTTGACTGAGTCCTTATCCCAACCTTTTCTTATTTTCACAGTTACGGGCTTATTTGAAGCTTCTACCACGCTCTTTATTAGCCTGGCTGCCAGCTTTGGATTTTTCATCAAGGCGCTTCCGTCACCATTCTTGACAATTTTAGGAGCTGGGCACCCCATGTTTATATCAATCAAGTCTATATCTTTTCTATCATTGAGATTTTCTCTTACCACATGAGCCATTATTTCGGGGTCGGATCCGAAAATTTGAAGCGAAACTGGTCGCTCCCTCGGGTCTATGGTAGTGAGACCATCTGTCTTCTTGTCATTGTAATAGATTCCTTTGACACTTACCATCTCTGTGACTGTAAGTCCTACTCCCATTTCCTTGCAGATTATTCTAAATGCCAGGTCAGTTACCCCTGCCATTGGAGCCAGCATCAATTTGTTTTCTATATGAAAATTTCCTATATTCATACTTCACCTCTCGTAAAACAACAGTAAGTAGCAAGGCTACTTACTGTTTCTTTCATATATAATCCTCAATCCTTCCAATGTCAGAAACTTGTCGTTGTATTGGATGTACTTGCTTTCTCCTGCCATCAAAGTTGAGAATCCTCCAGTTGCAACAACCTTAACTTCATCTATGGTGTGGTTCATTTCCTCAATCATCCTTATGATCAATGAGTCAACCATGCCTACGAATCCGTATACAAGCCCTGACTGGATACTTCCTATTGTAGTCTTGCCGATTACTTTCTCTGGCTTTAAAATTTCAACCTTTGGCAGCTTTGCTGTTCTAAGGAACAATGCTTCTGATGAGATCTTGATTCCCGGTGTTATTATTCCACCCAGGTACTCTCCTTCCTTATTGACAAAGCAGAAGGTAATTGCTGTACCAAAGTCTACAATAATAACCGGGCCTCCGTATTTTTCGTAGGCAGCCACGGCATTTACTATCCTATCTGCTCCAACTTCCTTTGGATTGTCATACTTTATATTCATACCTGTCTTGACTCCAGGACCTATGACAATTGGGTCCTTCTTAAAGTATCTATTAGCCATTGCAGGTAATGTGTGCATCAGTGTCGGCACAACAGAGGATATTATTATATCGTCCACATCGTTTGCTTCTATTCCGTTGTATTTGAACATCTGGTCAAATAGTAATCCATACTCATCGGAAGTCTTTTCCTTATCCGTTGATATTCTCCAGTCATAAATCAGCTGTTCTCCCTCATAGGCACCAAATACGATATTTGTATTTCCCACATCTATTACAAGTAGCATCTATTCACCCTCTATCTTCGTCTTTTAACTGCACTTACAACGCTAGTTACTATTATTATTGCGATTATTGACTCAGGAATTCCATTTGTTATTCCAATTCCGACTATTATTTTTCTTGCCAACCCAACATCCTGCCCAAGAGCTTCAACAAATCTTTCCCCAAAGAATACATATATCATTGTTAGGACTCCAACAGTGTTTGTAAGTGTACCAACAATTGTTGCTATTACAGTATCCAAAGCCTTATCTTTGAATTTTGTAGCCGTCAGGTAAACCATTCCAATAGTCAGAACAATCAGACCCACATTCATTAAGAGTGGCCATATGCTTGTATAATCCATTAAGCTAAGATAAATTCCTCTTGAAAGGTATATAATTATTGCTGCCCAAATTGCATACAGCAATCCAATGGTTCTCTTTGATCCAAGACTGTTTAGACCTTTGTAAGTGTAGTAAGCAGTTATTCCTATTAAAATTCTAGGTAGAACTGAAACTATGGGGTTAAGAAACACAAAGCTAACTGGTGTTGGTGCTGTTATGGCCTGGTATATGCTAAACAAGCCGAATATAAGTCCAACCAATGCTCCAACGACCGGTCCTTCTATTATTGCCCCAATTATAACGGGGATATGCATGATTGTTGCTCTTGTGGGCCCAACCGGTATAAATCCAAGAGGCGTCATGCCCAGTACAATTGAAATTGCTCCCAGAACACCAATAATCGTTAATTTCCTGATGTCAAAACTTTTTTTACTTTTCATAATAATCCCTCCGCTCTGGTTCCAGTGGATACCAGTCGATTTAACAAGTTTACATTCTTACAGTCCGACTCCTTTATGGATGTCAGCTTTTTCAACATTAACATTATATAAGCTGAAATGAATAATTGCAATGTTTTTATATTTCATTGGCTGTTTTCATTCCCTTGTATGGACTAGCTGCTTTCACTGCATTTACTACAGCTTTCTCAACAGCTTCAGCGGAAAGCATTGCAACCAGGTTTATATCCGCCTGAATATTGTTTGTAGCCATCACGAATAATGTGTCTCCGTCTACTGATGTGTGGACTGGGTTTATGGTTCTCGCAAGTCCGTTATGTGCAGTTTGTGCAACCTTGTTTCCTTCCGCTTTTGTCAGAATTGCATTTGTTGCCACAACTCCAATCGTAGTATTAGTG
This sequence comes from Soehngenia sp., assembly GCA_024637045.1. Lineage (GTDB taxonomy): Bacteria > Bacillota > Clostridia > Tissierellales > Tissierellaceae > Gudongella. The sequence goes on along the minus strand of JAGXFX010000001.1, from coordinate 139,813 downwards.
TTTGCAAACTGGATTCTTTCAGTAGACTGCTTCATTATGGATTCCGTATTCAGCATCTTGTTGTCCTTGTAGTCATATGCTCCAGCAATCTGCGTATTCTTATGAAATACATCTCCAAAGCTATTTACAGTTACAATGGCACTTACAGTCAAGTTCCCTGCCCTTACTGTAGCGCTCCCTAGCCCGGACTTCATGGCCTTATCAGGTCCTAGTATCTTTCCGACGGTTGCTCCCTTGCCACAGCCAACTGAGCCCTGTCTGTCCTCTTCTTTACTGGCATGCATTGCTGCCTTGTATCCCATGTTTTTATCCGGCCGTACTTTCGGGTCTCCAATAAGAAGATCAAAGATAACTGCCGATGCAACGATTGGTACTTTAGTTACACCTACATCGAAACCTACCCCTTTTTCTTCCAGATAGTCCATTACTCCTGACGATGCCTCCAAACCGAAGGCTGAACCTCCCGCAAGGACTACTGCATGGACCTTGTCCACCATCTTTTCTGCCTTGAAGAGATCTGTCTCTCTGGTTCCTGGAGCTGAGCCTCTTACATCTACACCTCCTGTTGCACCTTCTTCGCAAATTATCACCGTGCATCCTGTCATGCCTTCGACGGATTCTTCATGACCAACCATTATTCCATCTACATCTGTAATATAACCTGAATACATGTTTTTTCCTCCCGAGTTTTTGTAGGTATTTTTTACCCTATTGATGCAAAAAGCAAACAAACTCACCCTCAAGTGAGGATGAGCCTGTGATTATTATCCGAAGAACATCAATAGCATACCTGCCGCTATTGCTGATCCGATTACTCCTGCTACATTCGGTCCCATTGCATGCATTAGAAGGAAGTTCTTTGGATTTGCTTCCTGCCCTACTTTTTGTGCTACTCTGGCTGCCATTGGTACTGCTGATACTCCTGCTGATCCTATCAGTGGATTTACCTTTCCGCCAGAAAGCTTGTACATGATCTTTCCAAATAATACTCCAACTGCCGTTCCTATTGAGAATGCTACCAATCCCAATGCGATTATGCTTACTGTCTGGAAGTTCATGAAGTTCTCGGCACTTGCCGTCGCTCCGACTGTTACTCCCAGGAATATTGTTACTATGTTTATAAGTTCATTCTGAGCTGTCTTGGATAGTCTTTCTGTAAGTCCGGTTTCCCTGAACAGGTTTCCTATCATCAACATTCCCACAAGTGGTGCTGCTGATGGCAGTATCAGTGTTACAAGCACTGTTACTATTATTGGGAATATTACTTTTTCTTTCTTGGATACTGGTCTTAACTGCTCCATTACGACTGATCTTTCTTCTTTTGTAGTAAGAGCTTTCATAATCGGTGGCTGAATTATTGGTACCAAGGCCATATACGAGTAGGCTGCTACTGCTATTGGTCCCAGAAGATGTGGTGCCAGCTGAGAAGTCAAATACAGTGCTGTAGGGCCGTCTGCTCCCCCAATTATTCCTATGCTCGCTGCCTCTGGTCCAGTAAACCCTAAAAGTGTTGCGCCTAAAAAGGTAACAAAGATTCCAAACTGAGCTGCTGCTCCCAATAAAACTGACTTAGGATTTGCTATTAGCGGGCCGAAGTCAGTCATGGCTCCTACTCCCATGAATATTAGCGGTGGATATATTCCAAGCTTAACACCTTGGTATAAGTAGTATAAAAGTCCTCCGTATTCCTTTGTCTTGCTAACAAGATCTCCTGTTGCTGGATCTCTCATTATTTCAACCAATGGTTCTTTCATCAGGTTTGCTCCTGGCAGGTTGGCCAGCATCATTCCAAAAGCTATCGGCACTAACAGCAGTGGTTCAAACCCTTTTACTATGGCAAGGTACAATAACACAAAGGAAACCAAAAGCATGACTGCATGACCGTATTCCATCAATGCGAATCCAGTGCTGTACCAAAAATCTGCAAATATTTCCATTAACATCTTAGTTCATCCTTTCTTGAAGGGATTAGTCCACGATTACCAGCTGGTCTCCCGTGTTTACTGCTGCGCCTTCTGATGTTGCAAGCTTTGATACCACTCCATCTTTTGGAGATACAATCTCGTTTTCCATCTTCATTGCTTCCAGTATCAAAAGTACGTCTCCTTCTTTTACTTCCTGGCCTTCTTTTACTAGGATTTTCCAGATGTTTCCTGGCATTGGTGCTTCTACTACTTCCTGGTCTGCTGATGCAGCTACTGGTGCTGGTTTTGATTCTGTCTTAGGTGCTGATTTTGGTGCAGATCCTGCTGATGCTGCTGGAGCTTTTGCTGCTTTTGGTGCTGAGGATGCCAGTGCGCCTACTTCCTCAACTTCTACTTCGTAGCTTTTACCGTTTACGGTTATGTTGAATTTTCTCATTATTTCTCCTCCGTTTTTAGATTGGTATTTTTGTTTTATTTCCCAACAGATTTGCTAATACTTGAAAAGTCTGATGAAGCGCTCTCTGATTCAAGATCAGAGATTTATCACACTCGTTTCGAAAATTGACTTGCTATCGATTGAGCTTGCAATTGGTCAGTAATATATTTTCGTTCTTTTGCAGTCAAGCAACTATTAACTTAAGTGGTAATCACGCAAGTCAGTCTGATTTTCTCACTTCATGTGTAAAATCAAGCTGATCTTCCCATATGATCGCTTAATCATCACTACTTTTCTTAAGCACTTCCTTGCATCGTTCTGCTTTCTAGTTTAAACTGACATTCACATGACAGATGAAACGTCCCCCTGTCTTTCTTATCTCTCAATTGTTCAATGTTAGTTGTTCATTGTTCATTAACTACATTCTCCCCATTATCTGTTCCTGTTTTCCGATTTCTCTCCAAACTGTTGTTGCCTGTGGGGTTCTTCTTATGCTTCTTATATTAATTTCTGGTATATCCACTCCAAGGCTGTTTGCTATGGCAGCTGTTATTACTGCTATAAGCTCTTCTTCATCCACTTCTGATGTTTGTGCAGCTGCTGTTTTTTCATTCTTGACTGGCTTTTCTTGTTTTACCGGGGCAGCACCTTTTGTTTCTTTCTTATCTACTCCCATTGATTTTAGAAAACCGATTGTCAATGAAATCAGTATCAGAACAACAAATACTACTCCCATACTAACAACAGTCACTATTAGTGCTTCTCCCATCGTTACTTCATTTCCCATGGTTTTTCCTCCCTATACTGGCAGGTTGCCGTGTTTTTTACTTGGTCGGGTCTCTCTCTTAGTCTCTAACATATCAAATGCACTTATCAGTCTTGGTCTTGATTGACTTGGCACTATTACATCATCTACAAATCCTCTTTGTGCTGCGATGTATGGATTTGCAACAGTGTTTCTGTATTCTTCTATTTTTTCTGCTCTTGTTGCCACTGGGTCGTCTGATTCTGATATTTCATTCTTGAATATTATATTTGCTGCTCCGTCTGGTCCCATTACAGCTATTTCTGCATTTGGCCAAGCAAACACCTGATCTGCACCAAGGTCTTTACTACACATTGCAAGGTATGCTCCTCCGTAGGCTTTTCTGACTATCATTGTTACTTTTGGAACTGTTGCCTCTGAGTAAGCGTATAACATCTTTGCTCCGTGTCTTATGATTCCACCATGCTCCTGTGCAACTCCTGGAAGGAATCCTGGTACGTCTACAAGATTAAGCAACGGTATGTTGAAAGCATCACAGGTTCTTATGAATCTTCCTGCTTTGTCTGATGCGTTTATATCCAGACATCCTGCAAGAATCTTTGGCTGATTTGCAACAACTCCCACAGTTTTACCATTTAATCTGATATAGCCTGTGATTATGTTCTGTGCATACAGTGGTTGTACCTCAAAGAAGTGGTTATCGTCTGCTATCATTTCTATGACTTTTTTCATATCATATGGTTTGTTTGGGTTTTGCGGTACTACTTCATTAAGTTCTTCATCCACTCTGTTTATGTCATCTACTACTTCATAAGCCGGTGGCTGTTCCATATTGTTTGAAGGCAAGTAACCTAACAGCTCTATAATCTTATCCAGTGAATCCTGTTCTGTCTTGTCGATAAAGTGTGCTACTCCACTCTTCTTGTTGTGAGTGTTTGCTCCTCCCAGAGCTTCCTGGCTTACTTCCTCTCCTGTTACTGACTTGATTACCTGAGGTCCTGTTATAAACATCATGCTTGTCTTGTCTGTCATAAAGATGAAGTCCGTTATTGCAGGTGAGTAAACTGCTCCCCCTGCACTTGGTCCCATTATTGCTGATATCTGTGGGATTACTCCTGAGGATATTGTGTTTCTGTAAAATATTTTTCCGTATCCTGACAGGGCGTCTACTCCCTCCTGAATTCTTGCTCCACCTGAGTCATTGATTCCCACGATTGGCGCTCCCATTTTAAGGGCCATATCCTGAACTTTATTTATCTTTGCTGCATGCATTTCCCCAAGTGATCCTCCGATTACTGTGAAATCCTGAGCATATACATAAACTAATCTTCCGTCTACTGTTCCGTATCCTGTTATTACTCCATCTGCTTCAGCATGAACTTTTCCCATGTTGAAGTTTGTTGCCCTGTGCTTAACAAATGCGTCCAGCTCAACAAAGCTTCCCTCATCAAATAGGTAGTTGATTCTTTCTCTTGCTGTCATTTTTCCTGAGCTGTGTTGCTTTTCTATTCTTTTTTCTCCGCCTCCAAGCTCAATTTTTCTTTTAGCTTCGAGAAGATCTTGAATCTTATCGCTCATTTTCATCCTCCTAATGTACTTAGTCTCTCTCGCTGATTTCTATAAGAACGCCAGATGTTGATTTTGGGTGAAGGAATGCAATTCTCGCTCCACCTGCGCCGTATCTAGGCTTCTCATCGATTAGTCTTACTCCCTTTTCCTGTAAATCCTTGATGGCTTCTTCGATGTTGTCTACCTTAAATGCGATGTGTTGAACTCCTTCTCCACGTTTCTCAATAAACCTTGCTACCGGTCCATCCTCAGTTGTGGACTCCAAAAGCTCTACTTCCGAATCCCCTACAGGTAAAAATGCAACTCTTACTTTCTGCTCTTCCACTTCTTCCTTGCTGGTACATTTTATTCCCATTACATCTTCGTAGAACTTCAACGTTTCGTCAAGGTTTTTTACTGCTATTCCAATGTGATCAATTTTAGTTACCACAGATCTTCCTCCTTAACCTCTACTCCCTGATTAGGGATATTATCTTTTCCTTTGCAGTGTATGGATCCTGCTTTCTCTTTTCTACCTCATGAGAAAGTTCCTCTAAAAGATCCCCTTCAAGGGCCTTATCCATGATTAACTTCAGAAGCTCTTCCTCTACAAGCTGAATAATCTCAACCTTAAGATTTCTTCTTCTTCTTTCATGAAGTTTTCCTGTCTCCTTCAGATAATTCTCATGGTTCATTATTTTTTGTAGCAAAACATCTATATCTTCATTTTTAATTGCAGATACCTGCTCCACTGGTGCTCTGTAGTCACTTTTCTCATTCAGGTCCAAGTTCATCTCAATTTCCAGTTTTGTTTTGTCTGCACCATCCAGATCTGATTTGTTTATTGCAAATACATCTGCAATTTCCATTATTCCTGCTTTTATTGCCTGAATGTCATCTCCCATATTTGGGACCATTACCATAAGTACAGTGTCTGCCATCTTCACAATATCAATTTCTGATTGACCTACACCTACAGTTTCAATAAAAATATAGTCACAACCATAAATATCCAATGCCTTTACAGCTCCCCAGGTTGCCTTTGAAATCCCACCTAGATAACCTCTTGTTCCCATGCTTCTGATAAAGACATCCTTATCCAGGGCAAGATCGGACATTCTGATTCTGTCTCCAAGAATTGCACCGCCACTAAAGGGGCTTGTAGGATCAACTGCAAGTATACCTATCTTCTTGCCTTGAGCTCTTAATTCTTTTGTCAGTCTGTCTGTAAGTGTTGATTTACCACTTCCTGGAGAACCAGTAACTCCAATTACATAGGCGTTACCGGTCCTGTGATATTGTCTCTTTATGATATTCACTGCCTGTTCGTCATTGTTTTCAAGTAAAGATATCAGGCGTGCACAGGCTCTTTTGTCACCTTCAAGAAGCCTTTCTTCAATATTCAATTAAAACACCACCTATTATTTCTTAACGTTTCCCTTAATAAACTCTATAACTTCCTTGGTTGGTGTTCCAGGTGTGAAAATCCCCTCGACTCCGGCTTCTTTTAATCCAGGTATGTCATCTTCTGGGATTACCCCTCCGCCAAGTACTAGAACATCCTCTATTCCCTCTTCCTTAAGAAGTCTGACTACTTTAGGGAACAGGTGGTTATGCGCACCTGATAGAATGCTCATTGCAACGACATCTACATCCTCCTGAACTGCAGCAGCTACTATCTGCTCCGGTGTTTGTCTCAAACCTGTATAAATTACTTCCATTCCTGCATCTCTAAGCGCTCTGGCTATAACCTTTGCTCCCCTGTCGTGTCCATCCAATCCTGGCTTTGCCACAAGTACTCTAATGGGTTTATCCATTTGACTTCCTCCTCATAACTATAATATTACAGATTGCTCATACTCTCCGAAAACTTCTCTTAGAACTCCACATACTTCTCCCAATGTTGCATATTCCTTAACTGCATCAATTATAAACGGCATAAGATTCTCTTCTGTTTCAGCCTTTGCTTTCAAGACATCAAGGGTATTTTGAACCTTGTCATTGTCTCTTATACTCTTAAGTCTTTCAATTTTCTTCTTTTGCATTAGCTCCACGTGTGGATCGACTTTAAGCAGTTCTTTCTTCTCTGTTTCTTCGATTCTGAATTTATTTACTCCTACAACAATTTTCTCAAGACTTTCAACCTGCATTTGATACTTATACGCTGAATTCTGAATCTCTTTTTGAATGAAACCCTTTTCAATTGCTTTTGGTGCTCCGCCAAGGTTGTCTATCTTCTCAATATAATCCATTGCTTCTTTTTCAATGTCATTGGTAAGACTCTCAATATAGTAGGATCCTGCCAACGGGTCGACTGTCTCTATAACTCCTGATTCATGTGCTACAATTTGCTGTGTTCTCAATGCAATTCTTACTGAGTCCTCTGTTGGAAGAGCAAGCGCCTCATCCCTTGAGTTTGTATGAAGTGACTGTGTTCCTCCAAGTACAGCTGCCAATGTTTGTATTGCAACTCTTACTATATTGTTGTCAGACTGTTGTGCAGTCAATGTTGATCCTGCAGTCTGTGTGTGGAACTTAAGTTGGAGTGACTTTTCTTTTTTTGCTCCGAATCTCTCTTTCATGATCCTTGCCCAGAGTCTTCTTGCAGCTCTATACTTTGAAACTTCCTCTAGAAGATCGTTATGCGCATTGAAGAAGAATGACAATCTCGGTGCAAAATCATCTACGTCAAGTCCTGCTTTTATTGCTGCATCAACATATGCAATTCCATCTGCAAGTGTAAACGCTACTTCCTGAGCTGCTGTTGAACCAGCCTCTCTTATGTGATATCCACTTATGCTTATTGTATTCCACTGAGGAACTTCCTTTGAGCAATACTCAAATATATTGGTAATAAGTCTCATTGATTCCTCTACTGGAAATATATATGTTCCACGGGCGATGTACTCTTTTAAAATGTCGTTTTGTATGGTACCCCTTAATTGTCCCGGAGTTACTCCTTGCTTTTCAGCCACTGCAATGTACATTGCAAGTAAAACGCTTGCAGGAGCATTTATTGTCATTGATGTACTGACTTTATCCAAGGGAATGCCATCAAACAGAATTTCCATATCTCTAAGCGAATCTATTGCAACTCCGACTTTTCCAACCTCTCCCTCTGATAATGCGTGGTCTGAATCGTAACCAATCTGTGTTGGCAGGTCAAATGCAACACTCAGTCCTGTCTGACCTTGCTCGAGAAGATACTTGTATCTGTTGTTGGACTCTTCTGCACTTGCAAAACCTGCATACTGTCTCATTGTCCAAAATCTTCCCCTGTACATTGTTGGTTGTACTCCTCTTGTATATGGGTACTCACCAGGGTAGCCAAGATCCTTTTCATAATCCAGTTCTGATATGTCTAGTGGCGTGTAAAGCCTTTCAACTGTTTTGTCTGAACCAGTTGCAAAGATTTCCTTCATTTCAGGACGTTTGCCAAGCTGCTTTCCGACTTCTTCATCCCAGTCTTTGAAAGACGATTTAATTTGCTCTAGCTTTTTTTCCTCGTACATCATTTTACCTCCTCATATTGGTACCTTCTATAACCCCTATTATATTAGAACTTATTGCATAATTGCAATATAATATTCAATAATTTTGAATCATGAATGTAAAATTGCAATTATATGTCAGGACATGGGAAAAGCAGGCCCCCAATATGGGGTCCTGCATTAATTTCCTTGGAAAAGCTCTTCAAACTCTTTTGCATCAATTGTCTCTTTTTCTAGCAATGCTTCGGCAATTCTATGAAGTGTTTCCATATTATCTTTTATCAATGACTCGGCTCTATGGTAAGCTGTGTCAATTATTTTTCTCATCTCCTTGTCTATAGCTGCTGCTACATCCTCGCTATAGTTCCTGGATCGATTCAGGTCTCTACCTACAAATACCTCTTCTTCATCTGTTCCGTATGTCATTGGTCCAAGCACGTCACTCATACCATAGTGTGTGACCATTGATCTTGCAAGCTTGGTCGCTCTTTCAATGTCATTTTGTGCTCCAGTACTTATATCCTCCAGGACAAGAGCTTCTGTAACCCTTCCTCCCAGCAACATCACAAGTCTGTCTTCCATCTGCCTCTTTGTGAGGTAATTCCTATCTTCTTCAGGTATATATGCTGTGAAACCTCCTGCCATTCCCCTTGGAATTATTGTTACAAGGTGAACTGGGTCAGTTCCAGGCATAAGTCTTGCTGTAAGTGCATGGCCTGCTTCGTGGAATGCAGTCAATCTTTTCTCGTGAGGGCTGATTACCCTGCTTTTCTTCTCAGGTCCTGCCTGTACCTTAATTGATGCTTCCTCTACCAAATGCATCGGTATCTTCTTGAGATTGAATCTTGCTGTCAGTAGTGCTGCCTCATTTACCAGATTCTCCAGATCAGCTGGTGTAAATCCTGGTGTTCTTTTAGCAACAACTCTTAGGTCAACATCATCTTCAAGAGGTTTTTTCCTTGTGTGTACTTTCAGTATCGCTTCTCTTCCTTTTATATCGGGAAGTCCTACATATATTGTTCTGTCAAATCTTCCCGGTCTCAGAAGCGCAGGGTCAAGGATGTCTGCTCTGTTTGTTGCAGCCATTACTATTATCCCTTCATTTGTTGCAAATCCATCCATCTCAACCAGTAGCTGGTTCAATGTCTGTTCTCTTTCATCGTGTCCTCCACCAAGTCCAGCGCCTCTTCTTCGTCCAACTGCATCGATTTCATCTATGAAAACTATACATGGTGAATTTTTCTTGGCTTGCTCAAACAGGTCTCTTACACGACTGGCTCCGACTCCGACAAACATTTCAACAAAATCAGATCCTGATATTGTGAAAAAAGGTACTCCTGCTTCTCCGGCGACTGCCTTGCTCAGGTAGGTCTTACCTGTTCCAGGAGGTCCAACCATAAGTACTCCTGTTGGGATTCTTGCGCCTATATCAATATATTTTTTTGGTCCGCTTAGAAAATCTACGATTTCCTGCAGTTCTTCTTTTTCTTCCTCAAGACCTGCAACTTCATCAAAGGATACAAGCTTTCCTTCTTCAATCTTAACAAGCTTGGCTTTGCTTTTCCCGAATGACATGACTTTTCCGCCGCCACCGCCACCTTGGGATTGTTGCATGAATACAAACCAAAAAACTCCAAAGACAACCAAAATCATTAGTGTTGGCAACATATTAATATACCAAGGGGTTTCAGGAACCTGCTCTGCTCCATAAGCAATCTGCTTTGTATCTACCAACTCTTTTACATAGTCATGGTAGAATGTCAATCTCGCCTCTTCAGGTAGTATTCCGGAAAATTTTCTTCCATCCTCTAACTCTCCCTCGACTGTATTTCCAATTGATGTAATTCTAGTTATACTTCCATCGTTTATGTTAGACACCAACTCTGTAAAGTCCAGTTCTGTTACCTGTTCTACTTCTGTCCCGAACATCCTTACGCTAAACATTATAAGTAAAACTATTAAAAGGTATAAGCTGATGCCCTTAAAAAATCGTTTCAATACTAGTCCTCCCTCCATCTCTTCCAATGGGTAATATTTATTGATTATAACACAGCCGAAGCTTGTTATCAATTAGTGGTCATTCGTATATTTCTTCCTTCAATGCTCCCACAAAAGGATAATTTCTATATTGCTCATTGTAGTCCAATCCATATCCTACCACAAACTCATCTGGAATTTCAAATCCAAGAAAATCTATGTTTACACCTACTGTTCTTCTTCCCGGCTTATCAAGCAGCGTGCAGATTTTAACACTATCTGCTCCCCTCTTACCCAATATGTCTTTCAGGTAATTAAGGGTTAATCCGGTGTCAATAATATCCTCTACGATTAGAATGTCCTTACCTTCTACACTATAATCAAGGTCTTTTAGTATTCTTACTTCGCCTGTAGAAACACTTGATTTACCATAACTCGAAACTGCCATGAAATCAAGCATCACTGGAAATTCAAGTCTTTTAACAAGATCAGACAGGAATATAACAGCCCCTTTAAGAATTCCTACAACCAGTAAATTCTTGCCTCTATATTCTTCAGAAATTTCCTCTGCAAGTTTTTTCACTCTTTCACTGATCTCTTCCTCTGTCAGAAGAACTTCCTTAATTGGATTATTCAAATTATTTTCCTCCCAGTCAATTCTTTCCCTCTTCAATCGTCTTAATTGTTATCTTAAAAATACTCTTTGTATTTGAATCCACTCGATAATCTCTGCTAATTGCATTTCCAGGTATCCAAATTATACCCTGTTTGTCTTCAATTATTGGAATATGGCTTCTTTCTTCTCTTGGAATTTTGTTATCTATGAAAATATCCTTTACTTTTTTTGTTCCTTCCATTCCCAATGGTTTGATTCTGTCACCATCTTTTCTTGGCCGGATAAAAATTCTTCCCTGTACTTTATCTCTGTCAATATATACAGTTGTATATCCATTCTGATCAGAGTCTAATTCTGCTTCTTCCAGGGAAACAATCAACTTCCACTCAGACAAGCTGTTTTCTCCAATTTCCAGAATGGTTTTTTCCATCATTTGGCTTTTAGTTTGCCCAATTCTTATAATCAGGTCATCATAGGATACCATTGCAGAAACATCTCTGCCTATATCTACTGCTTTTCCTGTTATACCCGATCTGAAAAGATCAATTGTATTTTGGATATGTACCTCGCCGAATCCATCCAGATTACCCAATAAATCAAATATTGCTTTCCTTACAACTCTCCTGGCTGTACCTTCATCTTGTTCCATGAAAGCTTTACCTTTAAAGATTATACTATTGTTTGTTCTTTTTTTCACTATTAAATTGTACTTTTTTTCTATCTCCTGCTCCAGAACACTTAAATCTGATTGTGCTATTTCTGAAAGTCTATAGAGAGAGTCCACTAGGTTGGGATTGAAATTATCCCTTAGATATGGAATAAGCTCGAGCCTAATCTTGTTTCTCGTATAGACTGTCTGAAGATTGGTATGATCTACAACAGTCCTAATACCCTTCTCTTCAATAAAACTCTCTATATCATCTCTGGTTATATTGAGAAGAGGTCTTATGACATCTCCATTTATCATGGTCATCGCCCTGAGTCCATCCAAACCAGTCCCTCTTATTATCCGATGAAGTACTGTTTCAGCCTGGTCATTCTTGTTATGTGCAACGGCAATTCTTCCTCCACCATTTTCTTGGAGAATCTTTCTAAAGAAACCGTATCTCAACAAACGTCCTGCTTCTTCAGATGTCATCTTGTTTTCTTTACCGTAAGCAACCATATCGACATTTGTCGTGTAATACTCAAGACCCAATTCCTTCGATATTAACTGGACAAAATCCTGGTCCCTTTTTGCGAATTCACCTCTTACTCCGTGATTCACATGCGCAACCAAAATCCTAAATCCATATTCTTGTCTTAGTTCATACAGACTGTACAACATAGCCATTGAATCCGGTCCTCCGGATATGGCCGCAAGTACTGTTTTGGTGTCTTCCAGTAATTTATATTTTTCAATATTATTTTTTACCTTATTGATCATACTATCACCTAATAGCCCATGAATTCTATTTACTTTAGTATTAAAAACAGAAAAAACCGGAAAACCCGGTTTTTTATTAATCGTCGTTACTGGCTTTTTTACCTTTAACGCCATAGCTTTTTCTGCCATCTTTGGTTTTAATCTGATCCATCTTTTCACTGCTGTCTTTCAAGTAGCTGTTCAACATATCTTCAAAAGACATGTTTTTTTGCCTGTCATCTGGTTTAGCCCAATCTATCTCTACTGGCTTACTAGTTTTAGGCTTTGCTTGTCTTACAGAAAGACTAATTTTCCCATCCGAGGAAATTGATAAAACCTTAACTTTAATTTTTTCATCCTTCTTTAAGTAATCAGATACTTTTTCTACATAATCGTGGGATACTTCTGAAATATGTACCAGTCCACTCTTCCCTCCTGGCAATGACACAAATGCACCAAAATTAGTAATACCTGTTACTGTACCCTCAACGATTTCTCCAACTGAAACGGACATAGACAAATTACTCCTCCTTAAAAATATTGGTTTAGGTCAAGTATATAGTACTAAATGACCCATGTCAATCAGTTATCATTCTTAAAAACATCCAGTGTATCATTTCCTTTATTACTCTTGTCAATGTAGATGATTTCACGTGGTTTAACCATCCCTAAATCATCTCTTGCAATCTTTTCAATAAATTCAAGGGTACCACTTTTCCCAATTTCATCATTGAGTATGTTGATGTCCCTTTCAAGGCTAGTAATCTCTGATTCCACTGATGCTCTTCTCTCCTGCAGGTTGCTCATAAGTTTTCTTTGATGATTCATAACAAAGCCCACGTAAATAACAAGAAGAATCAACAGAACGTGAATAATTCTAATTCCTTTTCTCTTTCTCGTTTTTTTATCAGACATGAGCATCACCATCCTCTTTCCAATAGCTCCATACACAAATTTATTATCTCACTAATCGGTGATTTTTTCAAGCTTCATTTGAATTAGTCGAGAGATTTGTAAAGTTCATGTGCTTCATCCTTCTTTGCGTTATCTTTTACATCCACAACTTCAATATTCATCTGGCCACTTCCAAAGCTTAGAGTTATCTTGTCACCTATGCTTACATTGTCTCCAGCTTTTGCAACTCTGCCATTTATCGTCACTTTCCCTTGATCGCAAGCTTCCTTTGCAACAGTTCTTCTCTTGATAATCCTTGCTGTCTTGAGAAACTTATCCAATCTCATGCGATTCCCTCCTCCAACAAAAAAAATCAGGTCAAAGACCTGATTTCCTGTTTTTTTATTTCTTTTTGCCTTTTTTTACATTTACACTTTCTTTTAGTGCTTTTCCTGCTTTAAATACAGGTGCTTTTGATGCTGGAATCTTAATGACTTCTTCAGGATTTCTAGGGTTTCTACCTTCTCTAGCTTTTCTTTCTCTTACCTCGAAAGTTCCGAATCCTACAAGTTGTACTTTATTACCTGCTGCCAATGATTCCTCTACTGATCCCATGAATGCGTTTAGTGCTGCTTCTGCATCCTTTTTAGTAAGATTACTCTTTTCCGCGATGCTTGCAATAAGTTCTGCTTTGTTCATTAATAATTCCTCCTTGTTTTTTTATTTTCTAGAAATACCAACCATAATCAGTCTTGGTTATCTCCTTTTTCCTGGAGCTTCACCTTATCCCAGAGGCTATCTAGTTCCTCCAAGGTCATTTCTTCCATAACTATACCCATTCTATCAGCCATGTACTCCATTTCCTCTAATCTTTTTGTGAATTTTTCAATGGTTCTACCCAATGCTACCTCGGGATTGACCTCTAGAAATCTGGATAGGTTTACAGCAGCAAACAGCAAATCTCCAATTTCACTTTCTACGACCAAGCTTCCGGATCCGTGAATTGAAGCGGCTTCAAGGACTTCTCTCAGCTCTTCGCTGACCTTGTCTGCCGGTCCTTCAATCATATCCCAGTCAAATCCGACTTCAGCTGCTTTCTCCTGGACTTTATTGCTTCTGAGGAGAGCTGGCAACCTGGGAACATTTCTCAATTTCTCTGAAAGCGTAGTAATATTCCTGTTTGCATACTTTATCTTATTCCAATTATATACTACTTCATCGGAATTATCTACATTTTTTTCAAAATAAACGTGTGGATGCCTAGTAATTAACTTGTTTGCGAGGGAACTTGTCACTTGAATAGGGTTGAAATCACCATTTTCATGTCCAATTTGTGCGTGAAAGACCACCTGAAGCAGTAAATCACCCAATTCTTCCACAATATGATCAGGATCATCCTCCTCGAGTGCCTCTACCAATTCATAGGCTTCCTCCAGAACTGCTCCCCTTATGCTTAAATGGTCCTGTTCACGATCCCAGGGGCACCCATCTTCTGCTCGGAGCCTTTTCATAATATCCAAAATATCGTTGAAGTCATATATTTTGTGTTTGTTTTTATCTGCCTTAGGCACAAAAAGACTTGTGAGTGCACCAATGTAATCTGATCTGTCTATTTCGTGCAAGGGTATTCTCTCAATTAATTCCCTGTCTCCCATTCCACCATTGTGTATAAGTATCACATCATAATCAGAAGGTAAAATGTCCATTAATACCAACTTGGTCTCTGACATGACTCTTGAATTATATACCTGAGTAAATATCTGGTGTGAGTTAATGTCCACCTGTGATCCCTCGAGACCTATTGCATCAAGAACCTTAAGGCCATCTACCGGATCAGCCTTGGCAATTTCAAGAATGGGTTCAATAAAACTCATCCCCGATATTATCTGTACCTGACATTCATTTTGGTTTAGAAGCATTCTGACAGTATTCTCCGCAACCATTGGATTCCCCGGAACAAAATAGTTTATTTCACCCTGGATTTTTACAGCAGCCAGGAGTTTCGAAACTATTTGTTCATAGACCTTCTCAAAGCTCTCCTCGCTGTCATAAATACTGTCAAAAGCCATATACTCAATCTCTTTTTCCTTCATATACTCCACAGAAGGATGTCTTTCTGTTCTCAGATAATTGGGTTTTCCACTTTCCATTCTCATTATTGCTCCAAGGGTAAGATCGTTAATATTTCCTGGGCCCAGCCCCACAACAAATATTTTACTCATAGCTATTCTCCTTTAAGACCATTTATCAAATCTCTTAACTATCTTTCTGAACTTGTCCCCTTTTGGAATAAGATCAAGGTCCTCGTCTGTAAGTGTTCCTGTTAACAGCAACAATACTCCGTATACCACTATGCCAAGAAGCACTGCTACAAGTGTCGCTGGTCTTCCTCCAATTGGTCCTGCAAGAACCATATATGAAACTCTTGCTATAATTCCCATTCCTATAGCTGAAATCAGTGGTTTTAAAAGTATTGAACCAAGATTTAATTTGGCTTTGGCTACGTATATTACATACCATAGATTTAAACTCGATGCTATTGCGTAGGCTACAACAGTACTAATTGCAGCACCTTTTATATTAATGGCTGGTATTCCTGTCAATACATAAGTAAGCATAATTTTTGCCAACGCTCCGATAAATAAGTTCTTTACAGGTACAAAGGGTTTACCCAGTCCCTGAAGTATGGCAGTAAGTGCTTGAACCATCGTAAGGAATATTACTCCTAGCGACAAGTATGCCAAAATATTTCCAACGCTTGCTATTGCTTCTGGTGGATTGTTGTAGTATAAAAGTGCAACTATTGGGGTTGAAAGAACAAAAAGACCTATTGCTGAAGGCAATCCTATCAGAAGAGTCATCCTTATTCCGCTGGATATAAGATCACTGGTTTCTTTTTTCGAGTTTCTGGCACTGGCACTGGAAATTGCTGGTACAAGACTCATGGAGATTGCAATTGAAAACACTTGGGGAAGGTTGACAAGAGTCTGTGCCATACCCTTTAATTCTCCGTACAGTGAATTTGCCTCGGCTGCTGTATAGTTAATGGCCTGCAATCTTCTTAAAACCAATGCTGCATCTATTGTGTCCATAATAGGGGCTATTGCAGCACCTATTGTAATTGGTATTGCTATAAGCAGTAAATCTCTTGCAATTTCTCTTACTGGATAATAACGAGTAGTTGTGCTTTCTCCAATTTCTTCCATTATGGAGGCTCTTCTCTTGAAATAAATAAATGCTATTATTGCCAGACCCATTATTGCTCCCATGGATCCTCCGAAGGAAGCTCCACCTGCTGCTATTGGAATTCCCTTGTCCAAGAGAAGATATGTCAGTCCAAGTCCTGTGATTACTCTAAACAGCTGCTCGGTTATTTGTGAAAGTGCCGTTGGAAGCATGCTCTGTCTTCCCTGGAAGAATCCCCTGAAAGCGGACATTATGGGTACAAAAAACAGGGCGGGTACCAATGCTATCAATGCATAATATGCATTCACATTTCCCAGGTAATTGACTATGTGTTTTGCTCCAAACGCGATTACCATAGCTGTTAAAAAGCCCAGGCCAATGAGACCAAATAGGGCTACCTTGAAAACCTTGTGAGCACCTGCGTAATCTCCTTGAGCTCGTTTTTCGGATACTAGTTTTGCTATTGCAACGGGAACTCCCGCTGTTGATATGGTCAATAGCAGTACGTAAAATGGGTATGCAGTCTGATAGTATCCCAATCCTTCTGATTTAATTATATTGGAAAGTGGAATCCTGTAAATGGCTCCAAGAATCTTTACAAGAATTCCTGCAGCTCCCAGTATTGCCGCTCCTCTTAAAAAGCTATGCCCCTTCGACATTCCTATTATCCTCCTGTGTCTTTCCTGAATAATGGATTGTATTGACAACCCATTATTTATTAATTACTATAGCTCTCGATTGTAGCCTCTTCTCTCAGAGATTGAACATATTCAAAGTATGCCTGTTCCTTAATTAATGATATTATCTTATCCTGAAGCTCTTCAAAGTTTTCTTTTTTGTCCTGAACCTTTATTATATGATACCCAACCTCAGTTTTTACTACATTACTGATTTCGCCTTCTTCCAATTGAAATGCTACTTCTTCGAATTCCGGAATCATCTGACCTTTCCCAAAGTAACCAAGGTTTCCACCGTTTACTGCTGAGACGCTATCCATTGATTTAGCAGTTGCCAATTGGGCAAAATCTTCACCTGAATCTAATCTCGCCACCACACTAAGCGCTTCTTCTTCACTGCCAAGAAGTATGTGGCTGGCATTTATTTCTACAATGTCTTCACCGTTTGTTTCATAGTATTCCATTGCTTCTTCTTCGCTCACAGTTACTCCACCGAGAAAATTTTCTTTATTCTTTTGTCCTTGTAATTCCTTCCTCATGTTATCAACAAAATACTCCTCCGAGAGATTGTTCGACTGAAGAAACTGCTGATAGCTTTCCTCTCCTCCAATGGATTCCTTGTATTCATCAATATATACCTGTAGGTCCTCTTCTGTTACCTCTATTCCCTTTTCTTCATTGTCATCCTGGATTAGTTTTTCCATGATCAGTTTTTCCAGAATGCTTTCCTCCAGACTCTCACCCATTGTCTTTCCGTCGATTCCTTCTTGTTCAAGAGCTCCTTCTCCCAGTTGTCTTTCGTAAAGATCCTTGTATACCTGAAAGTCCTTATCAAACTCTTCCTGGGTTATCGGTTGTCCATCAACTTCAGCTACAAGTCCCTCAGTATCTGTTGAGCATCCTGAAAGTACCACTGAAGCCATCATAATTATCATAATAAGTTTCAACGCCTTATTCATTTTAAAATTAACATCCTCTCTATGTTGCTAGATTATTTCACTCTATACACTATTACCCAGTTGAGCAAAATTGTCAATGCCCTCAAAAAATTCCTTCAGCCTGTTAATTACATCTCCCTTTATCACTAGGCTTATACTTGGCTGATTTGAAAGATCAAATGAAACTGCAGGTCCATATTTCTCTGTAAGCATCTGTATCAGATCCAGCTTTATCTGGTCAACATTTTCGTAGTCAATTCTAACTTTCTTGTCAATTTGTATTATATTTGTTATGTGGTTTCTGCTCCCCATTCCCCTTATATATGATATGTTCATAAGGTTTTCAACTGGTTTGGGAAGATCTCCAAATCTGTCAATCAGCTCATCAATTAGCTCCCTATAGTCATCCATGGACTCGATTGTTGAAATTCTCTTGTATATTTCAAGTTTCTGCTCTTCATCTGGTATATAATTACCTGAAATATATCCATCCACCTTAATGTCCACAGTTGTATCAAGTTTTTCTTCAATCTTGTCTCCCTTAAGCTTTCTTACAGCCTGTCCAAGATATTTTACATAAAGATCATATCCAATGGATTCAATATTTCCATGCTGTTCAACCCCAAGTAGGTTTCCTGCACCTCTTATTTCAAGATCTCTCATGGCGATTTTAAATCCTGAACCGAATTCAGTAAACTCTTTTATTGCTCTTAATCTTTTTTCGGCAACCTCTGAAAGCACCTTGTCCTTTTGATATAAAAAATATGAAAATGCAAGTCTGTTTGATCTTCCTACCCTTCCCCTTAACTGATAGAGCTGGGACAATCCGAATTTATCTGCGTCATGAATGATTATTGTATTCACATTTGGTATATCCAGTCCGGTTTCAATTATAGTAGTACAAACCAGCACGTTGGTTTCCTTGTTCATAAAGTCCATCATCACCTGCTCCAACTCACGTTCTGCCATTTGACCGTGGGCAATTGCAAATTCCGCTTCCGGAACTAGTTCTCTAAGCTCCATTGTTACTTTATCAATAGTCTCCACCCTGTTGTATACATAATAAACCTGACCACCTCTTGAAATCTCCCGTTGAATGGCATCCTTGATCAGAGTCTTGTTGTACTCTGTCACATATGTCTGTATTGGATATCTTTCCTCTGGTGGCTCCTCAATTACAGACATATCTCTTATGCCAACAAGCGACATATGAAGAGTTCTCGGAATGGGTGTTGCCGTCAAGGTAAGGACATCAACATTTTCCTTTAGTTTCTTCAGCTTTTCCTTGTGCTTGACTCCAAATCTCTGTTCTTCATCTACTATTAGCAATCCAAGATCTTTAAAGACCACATCCTTTGAAAGAAGTCTGTGTGTTCCAACTACTATATCCATCATGCCTTTTCTAAGCATTTCAATTGAAGCCTGCTGTTCCTTCCTGGTTCTGAATCTGCTAAGCATTGCTACTGTTACAGGAAAGTTACCAAGTCTTTCGACGATGGTATTGTAATGCTGCTGGGCAAGTATGGTTGTTGGTACAAGAATCGCAACCTGCTTGCTATCCATGACCGCCTTGAAAGCTGCTCTTAAAGCAACCTCTGTCTTTCCATATCCCACATCACCACAAAGTAGCCTGTCCATTGGTTTCTTCGTTTCCATGTCTTCCTTGATATCCTGGATTGATGTTTGCTGTCCATGAGTTTCTTCATACGGGAAGAAATCCTCGAACTCTCTTTGCCATGTTGTATCAGTTGAAAATTGATATCCTTCTACTTTCTCTCGTTTTGCGTAAAGCTGGAGAAGATCTATTGCCATTTCTTCAATTGCCTTCTTCGTCCTGGTCTTTGTCTTGGACCACTCTGAACCACTCAGTTTGTTAACTTTTGGCTTGATCGAATCTGATCCAATGTATTTTTGTATCATGGTCATTTGTTCTATTGGAAGGTAGAGTCTGTCCTTACCTTTATATTGAATCATAAGATAATCTTTTTTTACACCCTGTACCGCAAGCTGTGATACACCCAGATACTGTCCAATACCATAGTTCTCATGTACTATATAGTCACTTTCATTAAGATCTGAGAATTGCAGTTTTTCTCCACTGTCCTTTAGTCTCTTGGACTTCTTCCTGGTCTTTTTCTTGCCTGCACCGTAGATTTCCTTGTCAGTTATTACTGCAAGCTTCATCTCTTCGTACTCAAATCCTGCCTTTAAGGAACCTTCTGCAATGAAAACCTGGCCACTTTGGATTGTTTTTTCCCTTGAACCATAAAAATCAGAGACGATCCCGATATCCATCAGTGTCTCCTTTAGTCTCTTTCCTCTATCCGGAGTCCCTGCCATTACAATTATCTTGTATCCTTTATACAAGTATCTGTCCAGATCTTCTTTAAGAAGATCCAGCTTTCCATGATACACAGGAATTGTCCTCATTGTAAAACGAACTATTGCCTTAGGCGAAAAGTCGTGGTCCTGCTTCAAAAACGATGCGCTTGTAACAACTGTTCTATTTTTAATCTCAGATATTAGATCTTCATAATCATATTTTAGTTCAAGATGTGATTTCAGAACTTCACCCACCTGCAAAAGGTCAATCGTTCTTCCATGAAATTCTTCGGTTACACCTTCGTACTTTTCTCTTATTCTTTTTGGTTCATCAAGCATTATTAAAGAAGACTCTTGAAAAAAGTCAATTAAAGTGCCCATAAGTCTTTTTGGAAGGTATGGTATCAATAAATCCTTGTTTGTAATGTGTGATCCTTCTTCCAAGGCATCAATATATTTCCCGAATTTATCACTTGCTTTATCTCTTGTTTCACCTGCATCTGTTTTTGATTTAAATTCTTCCAGTTCTTTTATCAGCCTTCCTGCAATTTCGATTCTTTCAGCTGCTGGAATAATAACCTCTGATACCGGAAAGATGTCAACTTCATCGATTACATCCACAGACCTTTGGTCCCTCCAATCAAAGGTTCTGATTGAGTCAACTTCGGTGTCAAAGAATTCAATTCTCACAGGATACTCTACATTGGGTGGAAATACATCTAGAATTCCCCCACGTATGCTAAATTGACCAGTTTGTTCCACAAGGCTAACTCTTTCATAACCTGCGCTTACCAGTCCTGATGTTAGTTCCACTAGACTCGCTTCTTTCCCCAATTTGATGTTTAAGCTGAAACTCTGGAAGGAATCCCTACTTATTATGTGATCTGACAAAGATTCTATTGACGCAATTACAAGCATGCTTTTATTTTCAATAAGACATGATAACACTTCAAGGCGCTGGTGTGTCCTTTCAGAACTGAAAGCATCCACATCGTAAAGTATTGTGTCCTTTGCAGGATATAGTCTAACCTTCTGCTCAGGAAGGATTGTCCTTATATCCTCAAAAATTTGTCTGGCTTTTGTCTCATTATGGGTCAATAGAAGGATTTGCCTATCTGTATGACTTTTTAATCCACACAGAAAGTGCCCCAGATTCTCTTCCATAAGACCATGGGTAGAGAGTGGGGATGTTCCATTTTCAATATCCTGGAGTAATTTTTTATATGGTTTTAGATTTAGCAGTGGATCAATAAGAAAATCCTTCATTTTAATCCTCCCAAAGGTTTAAGCCCAGGTTTTAGTCCTGGGCTGTGTTTCTAATATTAAATTCATTCATGGCTTTGTCTATGCCACTTTTTACAAATTCCTCTGCTGCAGCTGATGCTTTTTTAATTGCCTGGTCAACCAGCTTTCGTTCATCAAGACTGAACTTACTGAGAACAAAGTCAGCCAGGTCGTAGTAAGGAGGCTTTTTGCCAATTCCCACCTTGATTCTTGGAAAATCATCTACCTGTATCTGATAAATAATTGACTTCAGACCGTTGTGGGAGCCTGCACTTCCCTTTTTCTTAAGCCTTATGGTTGCAAATTCTATGTCTATGTCATCGACTACCACAAGAAGATTTTCGGGTGGCAGCTTATAGAATTCCATAATCTCTCTTATGGAGTGGCCGCTGTTGTTCATATATGTGCTCGGCTTTACCAAAAGTACTTTTTCAGTACCAATAAAGCCCTCACCAATCAAAGCCTTGAATTTTAATTTATTGACTTTAATGTCATTGGACTGTGCCAATCTGTCAACTACATCAAAGCCAACATTGTGTCTTGTTTCGGAGTACTTACTCCCCGGGTTTCCCAATCCTGCTATTACAATCACATAATCCACTCCCTGCCATGTGACTATTCGAAAATAACGCTGATTGATTCGTTGCTGTTGATTCTTCTTATTGCTTCAGCAAAAATCGGTGCAACGCTTACAACTTCAATCTTGTCGACCCTTGCCATTTCTGACAATGGAATTGTATCTGATATTACAAACTTTTCAAGCTCTGAATTTTGTATTCTGTCCAATGCTGGTCCTGAAAGTACACCGTGAGTCGCACAACCATAGACCTTTTTAGCTCCAAAGCTCTTCAAAACACTGGCAGCCTTTACTATCGTACCGGCTGTATCAATAATATCATCAACAAGTATTACATTCTTACCTTCGATGTCACCTATTACATTCATTACTTCAGAGACATTTGCCTTTGGTCTTCTCTTCTCAATTATTGCTATGGGAAGATCAAGTATATTGGCAAAAGTTCTCGCTCTTGTTACTCCTCCAAGGTCAGGAGATACTATTACAGTATCCTCATCCACAATATCCTTGAAGTATTCTGCAAGAATTGGAACCGCCGAAAGGTGGTCTACTGGAATATCAAAATATCCCTGAATCTGTCCTGCGTGTAAATCCATACCCACTACTCTGTCAGCTCCTGCTGTGGTCAGCAGATTAGCAACGAGTTTTGCCGTAATTGGTTCTCTCGCCTTGGTTTTTCTGTCTTGTCTCGCATAGCCATAGTATGGTATTACAGCATTTATTCTTCCTGCTGAAGCTCTTTTTACTGCATCTATAAGAATAAGAAGCTCCATAAGATTGTCATTAACAGGTGTGTTTGTCGACTGTATAATAAATACATCGCAGCCTCTAACAGTTTCCCCGATATTTACGTTTATCTCACCGTCACTAAAGTGGGTTACATCGCATGCACCCAGGGTATTACCCAGCTCCTGGCAAATGTTTTTTACCAGCTCTCTATTTGCGTTTCCGGTGAAAATCTTGATTCCACCTAAACAAAGGTTCATCTCTACATCCTCCTAGTTATTTGTGTTTTTTTAGTCCCTTCTTCTCTACCCATCCCGGCTTGTTAACTTGTCTGGCTCGGGCTATTGAAAGCTCTCCTTCTCCGACATTTTCCGTTATTGTCGAACCTGCTGCTACATAACCCCAGGCCTCCACCTTAACAGGTGCGACTAGATTTGAATTGCTTCCAATAAAGGCATTGTCTCCTATGATTGATTTGTATTTTTTTTCACCGTCGTAATTTACAAATACAACACCACATCCTATATTGACTCCTGAACCTACTTGTGCATCTCCAACATAGGATAGATGACTTGCCTTGGAATTGTCTCCAAGAGTGGCTTTTTTGATCTCAACAAAGTTTCCAATCTTGACATTTTTCCCTAAATCAGAATCTGGTCTAAGGTGCGCATAGGGACCTATTTTACAACCATCGTCAACTTTGCTCTTTTCAATCAATGTTGACTCTATGCTTACTCCATTGCCAATGACACTATCAACGATTCTAGTTGTACCTCTGATAATACAATCCTCACCAATTACAGTTTCACCTTCTAGTACTGCTCCTGGATACACTATTGTATCCCTTCCGATACTGACTGTTGGTTCAATGTAAGTATCTTTGGGATTTATCAAGGTTACACCGCTTTCCATATGTCTGGTATTAATCCTCTCTCTTATTATATCATCAGCCTGAGCAAGTTGCACCCTCGAGTTGATGCCGTGTATCTGAGCTGAATCTTCAATCAGGAAAGCTCTTACTCTATAGCCCCCCTGGACTAGAACACTAATAACATCGGTAAGGTAAAATTCGTTTTGACTGTTGTCGTTATCAATTCCCTCTAATCCTAATTTTAGCTCTTTGCCACTAAAACAATAGATTCCTGAATTGATTTCCTTGATTCTCATCTGTGCTGGAGTAGCATCCTTGTGCTCAACTATTCCTTCCAAGCTGCCATCATCTTTTCTTACAATTCTTCCGTATCCTGTTGGATCAGCAAGCTCTGTTGTAAGAACCGTAGCATTATTCTTTTGAGATCCGTGGTAGTCCATCAATTCTGTCAAGGTAGTTGAAGTAATCAAGGGGGTATCTCCACACAAGACAACTACATTGTCTTCATCTGCCACATGATTAATTCCCTGCATGACCGCATAGCCTGTACCATATGGTGCTCCCTGGTGTACAGGCTGTTCTTCATAAATAATGTTCTCACCGGATATGTTTTCCATAACCTCTTCTTTACCATGGCCTACAATTACGACATTTCTGCTTATATCTGCATTCTGTGCCGCATCAAGTACATAGGTTAGGAGAGGTCTACCTGAAATCTTGTGCAACACCTTGGGGTGTCGGGACTTCATTCTGGTTCCTTCTCCGGCTGCCAGTATTATTCCAATATTCATTTTATAAACACACCTCTTTTTGTTATTCCCTCCATATTATTTTAACTCATTTATTTTATAAGTCCACACCAAATTGATAATTAAACAAAAAAAATGAAGCTTCTAAAGAGAATAAAAGAGCCCATAGGCCCTTCTACTCTGGTGTCAAAGCTTTTTTATACTCTTCAAAAACTGCCTCTTGAATTTTTTGCCTAGTGGTGGCATTAATCGGGTGAGCGATGTCCCTGAATTCACCATCTGCCATTTTTCTACTTGGCATAGCAATAAACAATCCGTTCTGTCCTTCAATTACCTTGATATCATGTACAACAAATTCTTCATCGAACGTAACTGATACTATTGCCTTCATTTTGCCTTCTTCTGTAACCTTCCTAACCCTTACGTCTGTAATCTTCATTGTCTCACCACCTTCCTCGACGGTTCTTTTGCATATTACTATTATTATTCTACATTTTTTGACAGATTCCTTCTTTTTTTTGAAAATTATAAATATTTTTTATCAAGTTTGTTCTTTATTATTATTTTTGTTATGATATAATCATTGAATGTATGCCTGAGTAATTATTGTTTTGGGTAGCTTTATAGTAATGGAATGTAATTTGATTAAATCAGGAGGAAATTAAATGTTTGATATAAATTTAAGCAATCCCGAGTTTCGTAGAGTGCACTTTATCGGAATCGGTGGAATAAGTATGAGTGGTCTTGCTGAAATCCTTATACAAAAAGGAGTCTATGTTTCAGGAACGGACAATACAGATAGCCAGATAGTTGAACATCTAAGAACGTTGGGAGCAAAAATATTTATCGGTCACAATAGGGAAAATATTGGAGATGCAGATCTTGTTATATACACAGATGCAATATCTCCTGACAATGAGGAGCTCCTTGCGGCAATTGAATCACCAGCTCCTGTAATTGACAGAGCAGCTTTTCTTGGAGCTGTAATGAGAAATTTCAAAAACTCGATTGCTGTTTCCGGAACTCATGGTAAAACCACTACCACCAGTATGATCGCAACTATTATTAATAACCCGGAAATAAACCCAACCATATTACTAGGCGGAGAGCTTGATGATATTGGCGGAAATGTGAGACTAGGCTCAGATAATTATTTGCTTACTGAGGCTTGCGAATACAAGGCTAATATTCTTAAATATTTTCCGTCAATTGCAGTTGTACTTAATATTGATGAAGACCATCTTGATTTCTTTAAAAGCATGGACCATATAACGGATACATTCAAAGGGTATCTTTTGAATGTTGGTAAAGATGACTATTCAATCTTGAATAATGATGATGAACACATCAGAAAATTGATTCCTGAAGTGAAATCCAAAATTATAACCTTTGGCATTGAGGTGCCATCTGATTACGAAGCTAGAAATATAAGATTTAACGATAGGGGTTATCCTGTTTATGATTTGTTTATCAATGGAGTCAAGTCAATCACCATTAAGCTAAGCGTTATGGGAACTCATAATATTTACAATTCTCTTGCTGCAATTATAGCCACTAGTATCATTGGTTTGGATATGGACGTGATATCAGATAAAATATCTTGTTACAAAGGAGTACATCGAAGATTGGAGCATAAGGGCTTCCTAGGTGATATTGAAATTATCGATGACTATGCACACCATCCTACAGAAATAAAGGCAAGCCTCAGTGCATTGAGACAATCAACCAAAAGGAGGATCTTCTGTGTTTTTCAGCCTCACACATTTACAAGAACAAAGATTCTTTTAGACAGCTTTTCAGAGTCATTCAAAGATGCTGACAAAGTCATTATTGCGGATATATATGCAGCACGTGAAAAGGACCTTGGTGAAATACACTCAAGAGATCTGGCAAACAGAATCAAGGACAAGGGTTCTGATGCCACATATTTTGGATCCTTTGATGAGATTGAATCATTTATACTTAGAGAAACCTCGGACAGTGATGTTGTTGTTACAATGGGTGCAGGCAATGTCTTTAAAATTGGAGATAATCTGCTGAGCAAGAGTTTAAACAAAGTAATCTAGAATATTAAAAAGGGTCGTATCACACACACTGTGATACGACCCTTTTTTACTTTTTGTCTATATGAAGTTGGTAAGATTCATTCCAAGATATACCAGGTATAAGGCCATCAGTATTGCTCCCTCTTTCCTTCTTATTATGTTGCCCTTGTTTAATGTTACAAATCTGAATGTCAGCAGGATTACTGCCATTGCCGGGTAGTGTATCTTGTAAAACAATACTGGTACAAGAAGTCCTTCGGGCGTCACAGCAGCAGATACTCCAATTACAAATAATACGTTGAGTATATCCGCTCCGATTATGTTTCCAACAGCCAGGTCTCCATGTCCTCTCAATACAGCTTTTATACTTGTAGTAAGCTCAGGAAGGCTGGTACCAAATGCAACAAGTGTTGCAGCTATTATACTCTTGGGGACTCCTAATTTTATTGCAGTTACCTCAACAGTGGGTATAAGAACCTGCGATGAAAGTATTACAATTGCCATTCCAACCCCCATCAATAGAAATCTCTTGGTTATTTCAGCCTTTGATGCTTCTTCATCATTTTTATTTTCACTTAATGCAGACTCCCTTTTGGACTCTTTAAATGACCAGTAAAGATAGGCAATCAGCATGGCAACGAATAAAAATCCCATCGTTTGAGATATTGTACCCTCACTTCCTGCTGATAAAAAAGGTAGGGAGAATGCTATTAGCATTCCAGCTGAAAGGAGTTTTAACCAGCCCTGGATTCTTATTGAATCGGGATCGATATCTATTGGTCTAAGTACGGCTGCAAGGCCAATTATCAACCCTGTGTTGGTAATTATTGAACCTACGGCATTTCCAAGAGCCATATCCGGACTTCCTTGAATCGCTGCCATAGTAGATACTGAAAGCTCCGGCAATGTTGTGCCCAAGGATACTATTGTTGCACCTATTATTGCTTTTGGTACATTAAGATAACTCGACACAGCGACTGCTTCATCTATAAGCAGGTCTGCACCTTTACTTAATGTGTATAAACTAATTGCTATAATGCCTAAAAGAAAAATTAGTGGCAATGGATTAATAAGACTTAAAATTAGATCTTCCATATTTATCTCCTTAAAATCAAATAAACTCTACAACTCCCCTTCAGGAATTGTAGAGTCTCACACGATTTCACATCACTTAAGCCAGGACCATTGGTCCGTTATTGGTGACTTAAGTTCCCGTAATGGGCAGTTACTCCCTCTAGCAGATTTAATATATCATATTCTTAGAGTTATTGTCAATTATACAAATTTTAATATGCGTAGAATCCTTTGCCTGTTTTTCTTCCAAGTATATTTCCTCTTACCATCTTTCTTAGAAGCGGATGTGCTCTGTACTTTGAGTCCTGGAATTCATCATATAGAACATCCATTATTGCCAGGCATACATCCAGTCCTACGAGATCTCCAAGAGCCAATGGACCAATTGGATGGTTTGCACCAAGCTTCATTGCTTCATCGATATCCTCAGCTGTTGCAACTCCATCTGCCAGTATACCAACTGCTTCATTTATCATAGGAATAAGTATTCTGTTTACTACAAATCCTGGTGCTTCCTCTACTTCAACAGGAGTTTTCCCCAGTGATTTGGATAGCTCAATTATCTTGTCCTTTGTCTCATCAGATGTAGCAAGTCCCTTGATTACTTCAACAAGCTTCATAAGAGGAACCGGATTAAAGAAATGCATTCCAATAACCTTGTCTGGTCTCTTTGTTGAGTTAGCGATTTCAGTAATAGATAAGGATGACGTGTTCGTTGCGAGAATTGCTTCCGGCTTACAGATTTCATCAAGCTTTCCAAATGTATCTCTCTTTACCTTCATATCCTCTGATATTGCTTCAATTACAAGGTCACTGTCTGAAACATCATTCAATTCAGTTGTAATCTTTATATTTGCAAGAGTCTTATCCATCTGTTCTTGAGTTATTTTTTCCTTTGATACCAATTTACCCAATGTTTTTTCAATTGGAGCAACGCTGCCTCTAGGCTTTTCAGAATCAATTGATCTTACCCATATTGTCACTTCAATGTCCTTTTGAGCAAATATTTGAACTATGCCCAATGCCATTGTGCCTCTTCCCAATACGCTTACTTTTTTCATAAAGCACCTCCAGTTATTCTACTTTAAATTCAGGTTTTCTCTTTTCTCCAAATGCTTTCATACCTTCTTTTTGATCTTCTGTTGAAAAGCAAAGTCCGAAAAGATTCCTTTCAATTTCCATTCCCGTTTCTATGTCAACATCATAGCTCCTGTTTATTGACTGCTTTGAATATCTTACTGCAAGCTGAGCATTTTGAGCTATTTTATTGGCCATTTCCATTGCTTCACTCATCAAAGATTCTGGCTCTGTCACCTTGTTTACAAGCCCTATATCCTTGGCTTCATCTGCCTTTATAATATTGCCTGTGAAAATCAGCTCCTTTGCCTTGGCAATACCAACCAATCGAGATAATCTGACTGTCCCACCAAATCCAGGTGTAACACCCAATCCTACTTCTGGTTGACCAAATTTTGCTTTTTTGGAGGCAATTCTAATGTCACATGCCATTGCCAACTCACATCCTCCACCAAGAGCGAAGCCATTAACCGCAGCGATTACAGGTTTTTCCATGGACTCAATTTTTCTAAAGGTGTTCAGGCCCGTTTCTGCAAAGATTCTAGCCTGGACAGAGTTCATGCCACTCATTTCTGCTATATCGGCTCCTGCGACAAAAGCCTTTCCTTCGCCGGTGATAACCAGCACGTAAACCTCATCATCATCCTTTAGTCTGTCTACAGCCACTGATAGTTCTTTTAGAACCTCTGTACTTAGAGAATTCATTGCTTCAGGCCTGTTGATCCATAGAATCGCAACATTGTTTTCCTTCTTAATAATCAAATGTTTAAACTCCAACAATATCCCCCCTTGTCTAATATTTATCATACCAGTGTTGCCACCTATTATCAAGTGGCTTAGTAACCTTCTTTACCAAGAAGTTTGAACATGTTACTCTTGTAAGCCTCAACACCTGGCTGATCGAATGGATTTACTCCTTGAATATATCCAGAAATCGCGCATGCTTTCTCGAAAAAATATACAAGCTTTCCAAAATAGAATTCATTTAGTTCTGGCAGAGATATAATCAGATTTGGAACGTTTCCTTCAAGATGTGCCAATAATGTTCCTTCAAAAGCTTTTCTGTTAACTTGCCCGATTGTTTTTCCTTCAAGATAGTTCAAGCCATCAAGATTCTCTTCATCATGGATAATATCCATGTCCTTCTGAGCACTTTCAATTACGATACTGGTTTCAAAGATATTTCTCTTCCCATCCTGTATCATTTGACCCATGGAATGAAGATCAGTTGTAAAGTTAACACTGGCTGGAAAAATGCCTTTGCCATCTTTTCCTTCTGACTCACCGTAGAGTTGCTTCCACCATTCCCCAAGATACTGAAGTCCTGGTTCATAGTTCACAAGAATCTCAATATCCTTGCCTCTTCTCTGTAGAATCTGTCTTGTAACTGCATATTGATAGCATCTGTTTTCCGCCAGATATGGATTGCTATATTGGATTGCACCTTCATGTGCACCTTCCATCAGCTTGTCGATATCTATTCCAGCAACAGCCAGTGGCAATAGTCCCACAGGGGTAAGAATTGAATATCTCCCGCCTATATCATCAGGTATTACAAATGTCTGATAGTCTTCATTGGTAGCAAGGGTTTTCAGTGCGCCTTTGCTCTTGTCCGTTGTTGCAACTATTCTATTCTTCGCTTCTTCCTTACCGTATTTTTCTTCCAAATGTGCCTTCAGAATCCTGAATGCAATTGCAGGTTCTGTGGTCGTACCCGATTTTGAAATTACATTTACATAGATTTCCTTGTCTTCAATTACATCCATCAAGTCAGTAATATACTTCGGAGACATATTATTTCCTGCAAAATAAATCTGCGGAGCCCCTCTGTCATCCTTCGGTACGTTATTGTGGAAAGTGTGTGATAATGCTTCGAAAGCTGCACGTGCTCCAAGATATGATCCCCCAATACCAACTACAATAAATACATCAGCTTTTTCTCTTATCTGTGATGCAATCACCTTCAGTCTTTTGTATTCCTCTCTGTCGTAGTTCTCAGTCCAATTAAGCCATCCAGCAAACTCATTACCAGGTCCATTGCCATCGTGAAGCATATTATGCGCTTCCTTTAGAAATGGTTCCATAAACTCTACTTCATGATTCTTTACAAAACTCTTTGAATAATCAAAACCAACAGTCATGTTATCCCTCCTCAGTATAATGGATGTTTCCTTTTGCTTCGGATGAAAATAAAACCTAGAATTAAAATTCTAGGTTAATCTACTACTTCCACCAGCACCAGGGCATAATCATCATCCTGCTCTCCCCAGCTATGGATTATAAACTTATCTTCAACTTCTTTTAGAATATTGTCGGGATTCTTTTGTACAGTCTCCAGAACTCCCTCTATTCCAAATTGTTTGTCGTTATGGTCTCTTGCTTCTGTTATTCCATCAGTATAGAAAAGTATCTTGTCACCTAGCTCCAGTTTAATTTCCTTCTCTTTATATTCTACCTTTTCAAAGAGCATCGTAATAGGATATCCCTTTATTTTAAGTGGTTCAATCTCCTGAAAGTTGAATTTGATTGGATAGCAGTTGTGTCCTGCATTGGAGTAGGTCAATCGGTGTGTTACCTTGTTGTATACTCCATAGAATATTGTAAAGTATTTGTCCGCTTCAAGCCCCAGGGTACTGAATCTATTATGAAGCTCTTCCAATGCTAGAGCCGGACTAAGTACTTCATCTTTTATACTTCTCATTGCCTGCTTAATAAACATAGTCATCATGGATGCAGCGATTCCATGCCCTGCTACATCGCAAATATAAATCCCAATATTAGCCTCATCAATATAGAACAAATCAAACATATCTCCACTAAGCATCTCTGAAGCCTGATAGACATAGTCAATCTTAAGATTTTCTACGATACCTCTTTTGGGAAGTACTCTTTCCTGAATTCTTCTTGCAAAATGAAGGTCCCGACTAATCTTCTTGTTCCTTTCGATAAGCTCCAGTTCAAGTTTTCTTTCTCTGGTCACATTCCTGAAAACCTCAACGGCTCCTGAAATCACTCCATATTGGTCTTTGACAGGTGAGCTCTTCACTGAGTAGTATTG
Source organism: Soehngenia sp. (assembly GCA_024637045.1). Classification (GTDB taxonomy): domain Bacteria; phylum Bacillota; class Clostridia; order Tissierellales; family Tissierellaceae; genus Gudongella. The sequence continues at coordinate 108,171 of JAGXFX010000001.1, read as the reverse complement.
TCCTTTGATTATTTCCTCTTTTTGGACCGTTTCCCCCGTTTCAATACTCCTATTGGTTATACAAAAAACACACTTCTGATTTTTGCAATGCACATCGTAGCAATCAGTGCCTACAATGTCCTCGCCAAGTGCTTCTTTCATGGCTGAGTTGGCAAACATAACCTTGCCCTTTTTATCAATCACCCTCACCCAGTCGGCCATACCTTCCAGAACACGATAATTAAGTATTCCATAAGGAATATAATTAATATCATCTTCTGTATGGACTGCCTTTTTATCTTCAATCATAACAATCACCTCTTTGAGGTCGTTAATACTTTAACTAACCTTTCGCACCACAAGTAGTAACTATTTGGTGACTATTATCATTGTATATCATATGAGGATTTTTTTCCACAACAAATTAAACCTAATATGCTGGTATTTAGAGATTTTAACAGTATATTTTCAGGAAAACAATTAGATATGCTCAGTATATAAATCTAATCATATTTTACGGCTCTTTGTTCTTCCTCTGAGTACCTTGCCATTGCGTATATGGCATCTGATAATCTATTGACATACTTTACAACTAAAGGATCTACTTCAGCTACTCCAGTCAGGGAAATTATCCTTCTTTCAGCTCTCCTGCAAACAGTCCGAGCCACATGAAGATATGCCGACGGGATATTTGAACCTGGGATAATAAATCCTGTTGGATCGTTTAGTCTTCCCATATAATCGTCAATTGTATCCTCTAGGAACTTAATGTCCTCATCCTTCATTCTGTGTGCGACTTTTGACTGGTCTTCAGTTGCCAAATTAGTAGCGACCGTGAAGAGTTTGTTTTGAATTTCATAGATTGTTTCTCTGATTTCATCACTTACATAATTCTTTGCCAGACCTAAAAATGTCCCCAGTTCATCAACTGTACCGTAACTTTCAACCCTAATGTCGTCTTTTGTTACTCTCTTATTGTCAAATAATGATGTCTTTCCCTTATCTCCTGTTTTAGTATAGATTCCCATTCATATCACCCTTTCTTATTCTGGTCTGGGACCATAAAACTGGTAATAGTCCACTTTTATTCTTCCATTGTACAATTTTCTCTTCCGGTCTGCCTTCTTTCCATACAGCGCTTCAAAACTCTCGTTGGATGTAATTGCATATATTGACCATGTACTTAATTCCCTGAATTTTTTTCCAAAGTCCTTGTAAAGAAGTTCTACTTCTTCACGTTCACCCATTCTTTCTCCATATGGTGGATTGGTAATGACTACTCCGTATTCCTCCTGCAAGTCAACATCTCTCATGTCTTTCATAAAGAAAGCTATATCATCCTCAAGTCCTACATTGGCTGCATTATCCCTCGCTCGCAATATGGACCTCTTGTCAGTGTCTGCTCCTAGAAGATGAAGTGTGGTGTCATGGTCGATTTTTCTCTTAGCTTCTATTTTCTCTTCAGACCAATAATTATTTGGTACCACATCCCAATTCTCAGCATCAAATTTTCTGTCCAAACCTGGTGCGATATTCTTTCCAATCATTGCTGCTTCGATAAGAATTGTTCCGGAGCCACAGAAAGGATCCAATAGAACCCTATCCTTATTCCAGTAGCTGAGCATTACCATTGCTGCTGCCAATGTCTCTTTTATTGGCGCATCTCCTGCCCTGTCTCTGTATCCTCTTTTGTGGAGCCCCTCTCCTGATGTATCTATTGTCAAGGTTGCAATATCCTTAAGAAGTGCTACTTCAACCCGGTATCTTGGCCCGGATTTTTCAAACCATTCCACGGGGTATTTTGTTTTCAATCTTTCAACTATTGCTTTTTCCACAATCCTCTGACTGTCTGAGATGCTATATAACTGAGATTTAATGCTCTTGCCATCTACAATAAAATTACCTTCTTCAGGTATCCAATCCTCCCAAGGAAGAGCTTTGGTTTTTTCAAAAAGCTCTTCAAAACTCATGGCTTTGAATTCACCCATTTTTACCAGAACCCTCTCAGCTGTTCTCAACCAAATATTTGCCCTGGGTATATCCCTTAGTGTTCCCATAAAGGAAACCCTACCATTTTCAACATTTATATCCTCTATACCTAATTCTATCAATTCTCTCTTTGTAACTGCCTCCAGTCCAAACGTGGTGGTGGCTATCAGTTCAATTTTTTCCATTCTACTCTCTCCCCTCATTTACTATTATACCAACCAAATGCCCAGTTTAATAATTAATTTGTGTTTTTTATAACTTTTAAGGGTATACAATTTAGTAGAGAAATCAAATAAGGAGGAATTAATATGTCAATCGGTACTTTCTATCAAAGCGGAGACTGGAAGGGAGAGAAGCACGTTCCTGTTATTCATGCCCCCGAAATGGTTAAAAAAGGTGAAGAAGTAGAAGTTAAAGTACTTGTAGGTGAAGAAATACCACATCCAAATACGCTAGAGCACTACATAGCATGGATCAAGGTTTATTTTAAGCCTGCGGAAGGTAAATTCCCTGTAGAAATCGGTACGTTTACATTTGCGGCACATGGTGAAACAGAGTTGTTTACAGCTCCATACATTACTACTAAGTTTAAGGTTTCAACACCTGGTACGCTATATGCAACCAGCTACTGTAATATTCACGGACTGTGGGAAAATAGCATGGAAATTAAGGTAGAGGACTAATCAGTCCTCTTTTTCTTTTCTTGACAAGCATGATTCCATATAATACTATGTTAGTAAATTCATAGGGACTATGAAGGACAAAGAGTAGATTTTGTGACGTATCTTCACAGAGAGTCAGTGGTGTTGAGAAGCTGGCAGATTGCACATAATCCAAATACAATCTGGAGTCTGCGGGGAATTTCACACCATACGTGATATGAGGCTTTATGTGAATTAAGGTGGTACCACGGGTTTTCTCGTCCTTTTGATGAGAAAGCCCTTTATTTTTTTGCGAGGAGGAATAATATGAGAAATGTTTATGATGTACTTGAGGAAAGAGGCTACATCGACCAGGCTACTGATGAGGAAGCCTTAAAGGAGTTATTGGAAAAAGAATCCGTTGCTTTTTATATCGGATTTGATGCTACAGCCGACAGTCTTACCCTGGGGCACTTTCTGCAAATGATGGTAATGATGCATATGCAAAAAGCAGGTCACAGACCGATTGCACTGCTAGGTGGCGGAACGAGCATGATTGGTGACCCGTCAGGTAAATCAGATATGAGAAGGGTTCTTACCCGAGAAATGATTGATTACAATGCTTCAAGGTTCAAGGATCAATTTTCGAGATTTATCGATTTCAGTGAAGGAAAAGCCTTTATGCCCAACAATGCTGACTGGTTAATGGACCTGAATTTTGTTGAATTTATGAGAGAAATCGGAGTTCATTTCACAGTAAACAGAATGCTTACCTTTGACTGCTACAAAAACCGACTTGAACAAGGACTTACATTCTTTGAATTCGGCTATATGCTAATGCAAAGCTATGACTTTTTACACCTGTACAGAACATATGGTTGCAAGCTTCAGTTGGGAGGAAGTGATCAGTGGTCAAATATCCTCGGAGGCTATGAGCTTGTTAGAAAGCTTGAGCAGGACAAGGTTTTCGGCATGACCTTCAAGCTTTTGACTACAGCTGCGGGTACGAAAATGGGTAAAACTGAAAAAGGAACCATTTGGCTGGACAAGGAAAAGACTTCTCCTTACGAATTGTTCCAATATCTTAGAAACGTTGATGACAGAGATGTAGAAAAATTCCTTGCGCTACTTACATTCCTTCCACTTGATGAAGTACGACAACTGGGTGCTCTTGAAGGAGCTGGAATAAACAAAGCCAAAGAAGTATTGGCACACGAAGTAACAAAAATGATTCACGGACAAGATGAGGCGGACAATGCTCTTAAAGCAGCTAAAGCCCTTTTTGCAAACGGCATGGATGAAAGCAGCATTCCTTCAACTACTATGGATAAGAGTATTTTTGATGAAGGAATTGGTATTCTGGACCTTATGAGAGAATTGGGATTGATTAAGTCAAACAGCGAAGGAAGACGACTTGTTCAGCAGGGTGGCGTAAGCATCGATGACGAAAAAGTTGAAGCAGTGGATAAGTTGGTTACACTTTATGATTTCAAAGACGGAAAAATCCTAATAAAAAAGGGAAAGAAAACGTACCACCAAGTACAAATTTAGATATTGAAAGGTAGATTTATGATGACGGATTCCTCACAAAGAATCAAGGAACTGCAGAATATCCTTGAGGCCACCAAGTTGCTGAATGCCTCAAGGGATCTGGACTTTATATTGAAGGAGCTTATGAATACGACTCTTAGATTGATTAAGCGAGCAGACATAGGCATTATTTTCCTATATGATAAATCTGATAACTTATTGAAATCCAAGTATTCTTTTGGCTTCAATGATATGAACGTATCTTTGAAGCCTGGGGAATCAATTACCGGAATTACTTTCATGCAAATGAAGACCCTTCATCTGGAATCACCTGAAGAAGTTCACGAAACCATGTCTTCCATGTCAGGTGAGATAAAAGAGATGCTGCACAAGAGAATTATAAGACCAATGGATACTCTTTTAAGTGCAATAAGCTGCCCTTTAATCCACGATGGAGAGTGTATCGGAGTGTTGGTGCTTGATAATTACATTGGACGGGAACCATTTACCAAAGATGATGTTTACCTCGCGGAGCTGATTTCAGTTCATGCTACAATAGCAATAAAGAATGCTGAAAAGTACTCTCGGGAAATTGAAGCACAAGTTGCTCTGAAAGAATATAGCCAACTTGTGGAAATGGAAAAAAACAAATACCAATACTCTACTTTTCTTCATAATAAATTTACTGAGATGATATTAAACAGAAATACATCTGATGATATAATTGAAGAAGTTTCTAAACTGCTGCAGACAGATGTTTTTATAATAGACCTTTTTTATACCATTGTTTCTTATGCAGGGAATCACTACGATAAAAGAGAAGAACTTGAAGATATAAAACCAGCAATTTTGAATTACATGATATCTGAAGGAGATACTATTAATTACAATAAAGATCTCGGACTTTGGATTTTATTATACCCCATATTTGTCTCCGGAGATGTTTTCGGTTGGATTGGAATATTTATGGAGAAAAATCATCTGTCCGAACTGGATAGAATTGTTGTTGAGAAGTGTTCCAATGTGGTTGCTCTTGAAATCTTAAAGGATTATGATATGGCGAATCTTGAACAGTCCATAAGAGGAGACTACTTTGACAATCTTTTGAAGGGAAATTCAATGGAGTTGGAAAACAAGTTCAATCAAAGGTATCGTATAGACTTTAGCCACCCTCATAGGATGATTCTGATTAATCTTCTTTATCAAAAAAGGGAGAATCCAGCTTATAAGTATTTCCGTTACTTCTACCAGGAAGTCAATATACTTGCACTCAAAACATTTGCAAAGAGTCTGGCAATACAGAAAAGAAACCTTATAATAGTTCTTGTCGACGACAATGAAGGATTTGACAGGGAAATAATGAAAAACTTTCATGAGAACCTTGTTAAAATTACTGAGATACTGGAATCAAGAGCCCAAATTCATTCCAGTTGCGTATCCGTTGTAAGTGATAAAATCTCAAATTATGAAGAGTTCAGTAATATATATGAAAGAACTTACAAATTGTTTGATATAATACCAGAAAACTCAATGTATGGATGCCACTTCTACGAAGATTATCAAGTGAAGAAGATCCTTCTTAAGAATGATAAACAGGATCTAGTCATTTTTGCAAAAAAGGTTCTTTCACCTGTGCTGGAATACGCACACTCATCCAAAATTGAATTGTTCAAAACATTGAAAACCTATATCTACAATGGAGGAAACTGGACCAAGACCAAGAAGGACCTCCATATTCATGGAAATACATTAACTTATAGATTGAATAGACTAAAAGAGCTTCTGGATGCCGATCTTGATGATTATCAAACCAGACTTCGTATCCAGCTTGCTTTGGAAATAACAGACCTTTATGCTGAAATTCTCAATGACATGTAAAAACCACCCGACCTCAATTTAATGTACCCTATAGAGCAGACTAATAAAAGCCTACTCTATATGCGGGGCAGTATGGAAACTGCCCCTACTCTATCCGTCTTCTGGGTCGGCACTGCCCCCCTACTCTATCGTCTTCTGGGTAACTCCGCGAAACGGGTGTAGGCAATATCATTTTTAGGGTATCTTTCGAATATTCCCTGCTAAACAAATGAGATATAATTGCAGAATATACCAACAGATTCATCAACAACATAACATAGATCAAACTACTATCATATATGTCTGATAAAGTAATTACTTGTTCAGATCGTTCAAATTGCGTTTGTAAAGATTCAACTAACATCATAAGGGGCGTAGAAAAAACACCAAAGAAACTGAAAAAAACTATTTTAGTACGTTTTAATTTTAAGATTTCAAAATAGACAAGATTAAGCAATGCCACAACCCCCAATCAATTCAGAAAAGCAATCTTCTAAACTCTCTATACACTCAATCACTTAAGTTTACAATTAATCCATTTGCTACAAAATATTTGTTGATCATACCGCTGTTATAAGTCACGTCAAATACTATTAAAGCTTTTCCTAAAACTTTAAAGTCAGTAATCACATAGCTTTTTCTAAGAAAGCAACTCATCGATAGATTCCGTTAATAGTTTTGATAAGTTTTTTAGTGAATCTATGTTGAGATATCACTTACCACTTTCCCATTTTGGTTTAGCTAATCACTTCGCACTTTGATTGGGCAACACTTCCTAATCTAATTATTATCACCATTCATTTTTCTAGTGAACACAACAATCGCAATAACCATAATTACAACAGCATAAGCAATTACCCACCACAGATGAGGCAATATTGAATTATAATCCCCTGCAATAGCAGCCCGTCCTGCATCAACAGCATGTGCAAATGGTAGCAGTTCAGCAATTTTCTTAAAAAGCCCTCCAACAAGGTCAAGATTAAACCAAGTGTCAGAAAACCATGCAGTTACATTTGTAAGTATTGCTCCACAAATACCTCCTACCTGCTTATCCGTGAATAAACTACCACATAGTAATCCAATGGCAATAAACATTATCGCCGCGGGTATTAATACTAGTATTGCAAGAAAAACATTGATACTAATCGTCAATCCAAGAAAAAATGCAACACTAAAGCATGCTCCAATCTGCAATATTGCCATAGGTATTAGTGGTAGTGTATACCCAAATATGAAATTACTGGACACAAGAGGTGATGTAAATAAACGTAGCATCAATGAACTAGTTCTATCCTTTGCAATCAACATACCGGAGAAAAGTGAAATAAATGATAATCCGAAAACAGCAATTCCAGGAGTCATTTGTTCAATTGCAAACAACTCTGTTGGAATATTCGATTGAATAGCATTGTGTAACAATAGCAAAACAACAGGAAGACCAATTCCAAAAACTGGGTTTAACTTATCCCTTAAAATTTCTTTAGTATTTCGTGTAGCAAGTGCTAATGTCTTCATGCACTAACTCCTCCTTCTTCTGTGATAGTAATAAAGGCATCTTCAAAGTTTGTCATGCCAGTTTTTTTCATCAGTTGGTCTGCACTTCCTATATCCTTTAATTTTCCTTTCGCCATTATTCCTATTCTATCCGATAATGAAACTGCTTCTTCTAGATAATGGGTAGTCAGTATAATCGTGATTCTCCCTTTCAACTTTTTTATAACACCCCAAAGTTCTCGTCTTGCAAGAACATCAAGTCCAAGCGTTGGTTCATCGAGAAACAATAACTCTGGTTCAGATATCAATGCCATTGCAATACTAAGACGTCTCTTCCAACCACCCGATAACATCTTGGCCATATCTTTTTCTATCCCAGCTAAATCAAAAGAAGAAATAATTTCATCTGCTTTTTCCTTGGAAGCTTTCTTTTCATATCCATATATTCCGGCAATGAATTCAAGATTCTCTCTAACAGTTAAATTTGGAGCAATTGCAGTTTCCTGAGGAGAAACATTAATAAGCTCTTTTACTTTATAAGAATCTGAAATGATGCTGTTTCCTAATACTAGTGCATCACCTTTTGTTGGTTTAATAAGGCATGATAGCATTTTTATGGTTGTCGTTTTACCTGCACCATTAACTCCAAGCAAGGCAAATATTTCTCCGTGATTGACACTCAAATTAAGATTTTTAACGGCAATTCTCCCCTCGTAATTCTTTGTAAGATTTTCTGTTTGTATTGCAATCATTACTCTTCCTCCTCATTATTGTTTAACTCTATTGCAAATCGCTTTGCGACCTTTGCCTTTTTTTATCCAACCTTGTTTGATCCTCAGAATAACCATTTATTGATTTTCACTGTTTTTTACCATGAGCAATTCCTCAACAAATTTATCACTCTCATTTATCCAAGGGCTATGCCCCGAATGTTCAAACCAGACAATTTCCTTATGAGGTGCATCTAAAATATCTACATACTCTTCCACTAACGAGAGTGGGGCATTGATATCATGCCTTCCAAGAAAAAAATAAATAGGTACTTCAAGTTTTTGATAATCTACTCGCAAATCAGTGTCATAAAGCTGGGGATAAACATAATTATAGGTCATCAGGATACCCCGAAAGTAATTAATTTTGTCAACAAATCCATATTCAGGTGATAAAATATCACGAAACGTATTGTAACCCTTGTTTTGAATTTCGGGATTATTGCTCATATAAGTTGAGAGATAGTTTAGATACTCAGCACTATTCCATGTAACATCTGAACCATAGTAGGGTGGTTTACCGTTAGCTGTAAGCTTTTTGATTTTATCAGTATCATCCTTTTCCTGTGCAATCTCCATCGCCTTATCGTAATCCATTAACTCTGTTTTGAGGAAGTCTACCATTTGTCCTGTTCCTATCACAGCATGATAACGATCAGGTGTCTCTGCCGCCAAGAAAACACCAAGTGCACTTCCCCAAGATTCCCCGACTACATAAATTTTCTCTTGTTTGAAACGCTCACATAAATATTCAGTTAGTGCAAGTCCATCGTCTATATAATCCTCAACATTTAAGCTGTTTTTAGCAGCTGCATAATATGATTTCCCAGAGCCTGGCTGGTCCCAATTCACCACCACAAAATGTTTTTCAAGCTCTGCGAGATCATGTCGAACTGCCGCCATCTGTGTACCACCAGGACCCCCTGCCAAAAATAACAGGACAGGATTCTGTTTGTTCTCTCCTCGGATGGTAATCCATTCTTTTCTTTCGTTTAACTCAATCTTAGTTAATTCTGCAATACTACCTTCCAAAACATCACCTTGCTCATTCAAAATTGGCGGAGTTTTTGATGTGAATTGACTAAACACTGAAATTCCTACCATAACAACCATTAAGCCGCATAAAACAACACCAGATCTTTTTAATCTTGATATCGTTTTAGTAAGAGCTTTTTCCTTTCTTTTTTTAATCAGCAGCGATACACCAAGTATAATACTAGTCAGTACAGCAGCTGTAGCAGCAATCAATAAAATGATGAATATAATAGACATGTTCATTTTGTATCCTCCTTTGTGTTGTCCCCATTTTTATACGTTCCTAATATATAGCCGCGAGCAAGGATATTATCGGAATTACCACCCACTTGATTGAGGTGATTGACAATACCACTGTAGGATTCCCTTGAATCAAGTTCACCTATAGGATAGTTTGGCTGATTCTTGATTGCGAAAACCTCAATTCGGTAAGTATGTTCACCCGCTGATTGAGGTGGATAGGGTCCAATATATGTTTTTGAATCTGAATATTTACCTTCCTCAATTTTGGTAGTTGTAATGTCTGTCTCAAAAAAGTGCAACCAATTAGCACTCTCGTCAAACATAATTACAGCGTAATAGTTCGCATCCTCAACCGATTCCCAACTTACTGCGGGACTTTTGTTTTCCCCAAGTGGATTATTTGATTTTTTGTCAGCGGCAGTGGTGGTCAATAGCTTGCCCTCTACAATTGATGTTGATGTCACTTCTATTGCTGGTACATCAAGACTTGCATCAGTGAATTCGCTACGTAATCCACATCCAGTAATCAACAATAAGCATGTAATCATCGTTACAGTTTGTATTAATATCTTTTTCATATTCACTTTATTCCTCCTCTTTTTTATGATGTTTATCATTCTATTTATTACTATATCTCCCTACTCTAACAAGAAGCTTAACTCAAGCTTACATTAACCTTAAATACAAAAAAACAGCACTCCCGAAATGGAAGTACCGTTTTTTTCACTCATCTTTATCTATTTATTCAACATTATAATAAACCTCGAACCCTCTCCAAGGGCAGTATCAAGTTCTATGGTGCCACCATGCAGCATTATTATCTTTGAAGCAATTGCAAGTCCAAGTCCACTTCCGCCTGTCTTCGAGTTTCTTGATTTATCGGATCTTACAAATGGCTCGAATATGTTTTTAGAGATTGATTCCTCCATACCAATTCCATCATCTGCCATCACAACTTTCACTGTATCTTTTTCCTCGGTAAGGCTAAGAGTAAATTTTGTTCCTGCTGGATTATATTGTATGCAATTTGTAAACAGATTAACAAATGCTCTATGCAGGAGTTTTTCATCAAAGGGTATCGTTATTTCTGTTTCTTGAATATCAAACTCTGTATCTACGCCTGCCATCTCAAATTCGGATAAAAACTGCGAGGCCTGCTCTCGTATAAATTCGGTTATATCACTCTGCACAAGCGTTGGTTTAAAGTTTGCATGGTCAAGTTTTGAGTATGTGAAGAGGTCATTCATCAAGTCGTTTGCACGGATGCTGTTCCTAAGAATCACATTTACATAGCGATTGTATTTTTCATCATCCATCTCCACTGATGTACTAAGTGTTTCTGCATAACCCATAATGGAGGCAATGGGATTTCGCAAATCGTGAGAAATGTCCATCAAAGTTTGTTTTTTTTCATTTTCCGCTTTTTCACGTAGAATTTTTTCTTGACTCAGTTCAGCTGACAACTTATGAATATCATTTTTAAGCCATAAAAATTCGCCATTTAAGCCCTCGTTCTCTCCTAATTCATACTCGCCACGAGTGATTCGCTTCACCATGCTACATAGCTTTCGTAGTGGTGCAATAAAAGACTTTGCAGAATATCTTGCATAAATCCACGCACCCAAAAACACCAACAAAAACAAAGAAAGGATCATGGTAATATACAAAATCAATGCTTTTATGTATTCCGAAGACTGAGCATTAGTAGCAACTGAAAGTCGTACTCGGATAGAAACAGGAAAGCCAACCACTAACCAAAATTTCTCTTGTTCGTTGTAGGTAACACTGTAAACATACTCTCCATCAGGGCTTTCAATCCTCGTTAAAAAGTCTGTCCATTCAGACATAGAAATAGTTGTCTTTTCAAATAACCTGTGCCCGCCAAGCTCCTGAACAATGCCATCTTCAAAGATCACCGCCACACCGCCGTCAGAGTTAGTCACACCAGAAATGTCAATTTCTTCGATATTTGAACGAATAAGCTCTGATGCTGTGTACTGTGGCTCAATGTTTGAACCTTGTAGCCAACCACTGCTTACCCACGTGCCGACTAGCAGTACAACGAAGTAAGACACTATGAAAAGGGGATACATCATGAGATAACTTTTGGTTAATTGATTCGAAATACTAACATCTTCTTTGAGTTTATTTCTGCGCATTAACTTCACCTGCTTTTACTGGTGGATAAACAGAGAACTTATATCCAATTCCTCTTATGGTAATTAAGTAAATGGGATTTTTCGGATCATCTTCTATTTTACTGCGCAGGCGACTTAAATGAACCATAACAGTATTATCATCATATAGATATTCCTCCTGCCATACCGCATTGTAGATCTGTTTTTTGGTGAAAACACGCCCCACATTTTCCATAAAGAGTTTTAGCAGTAAAAACTCCTTGGCTGAAAGAATTATGGTTTGATCATTTTTATAACAAACAGCTTCATCTAAATGCAGATTAAGTTTGCCGTAGGAAAGTACAGTCAAACTTGGATGCGACTCATCAACTTCCATTCCTCGCTTTTGAATATGCCGTATCTGCACTTGTACCCTTGCTTTGAGTTCTGCCATACTAAAAGGCTTCACTAGATAATCGTCACCACCTAAAGAAAGGCCCAACACCTTATCTGTTTCGTCACCTCTTGCTGTTAAAAAGATGACTGGTGTTTCGCTCTTTTCGCGGATTTTTTGTACTAATTGCAAGCCATCCATTTCGGGCATCATGACATCCAATATACACAACTCAATTTTTTCACGCTCAAAGATATCCCATGCTGCTTTGCCATTTTCTGCTATAAAAACGTCGTGACCTTCTCTTGAAAGATTATCATGCAATAACTCCAAGAGGTCCTTTTCATCTTCAGCAATTAAAATTCGCACAACATCACCTCCTAAAATATCATCTCCATATTTTGTTTTAAGAAAAGCAGTTCAGTTTCTATTTTTTTCAGTCTTTCAACTACATACTAATATTATACACGACCAAACGAATATATAAAGGAAAAGGTGTAAGGACAAGGTGCCTGTCCCTTTGTCCTAAGCTCAGATTTTTGGCGGCACAAATGAACATAGTGCAATGGCTCCTGATGTAGGATAGGACAAGGTTCCTGTCCCCTTGTCCTGGTGCAATGGCTCTTGATGTAGAACAGGACATGGTTCCTGTCCCCTTGTCCTGGGGATTATAAAATTAGTGGGGATTAAAAAAGATGACCCCTGTTCAATACAGAAATCATCTCTTAACTGTTGCTTATTAGTCTTCCTTAAATGTCTTGACAAAGGGTACACATAAAAAGTCTGGTGGTTATTTTAGATTACTTGCTTAAGAAATCCAGCGCAAATTGTGAGTACAATTCCGCAGCTCTACCCAGTGCATCTTCATCGATGTTAAACTTTGGATGATGATGAGGATGATATTCGTGCTTTTCCTCATTCTTTGAACCAACAAATGCAAATGCTGACGGTGCATATTCAGAGAAAAATGCAAAGTCTTCGCCACCTGTTGTTTTCTCAAACTTAACCAAGGTTTCTTCTCCTCTTAGCTTTTTAACTGTTTCTTCTGCCAGCGCTGACATCATTGGATCATTTATTGTAGGAATAGTCATCTGAGTATATTCAACTCTAGCTGTAGCTCTGTAGGCTTCTGCGGTGTTTTGCACCACTCTGTTTATTATACCTTCAAATGCCTTGTTTACCTCCATTGAAAAGCATCTTGTCGTACCTTCCATATATGCGTCCCCGGAAATTACATTCCATCTTGTTCCACTTTTAATCATTCCTACACTTACAACTGACGGATCCAGAGGATTGATTTCTCTACTCGCTATCGACTGCAGGTTCATTACAATTGCTGATGCAACGATTACAGCGTCTACTGTCTGATGGGGCATAGAACCATGGCCGCCTTTTCCTTCAACAAATATCTTGAACATGGCTGCTGAAGCCATTCTTGGTCCTTCTTCCACAGATATTTTGCCTGTCTCCACATCATTCCAGATATGGATTCCAAAAATACCATCTACACCTTCCATTGCTCCGTCTTTAATCATGGCCAAGGCTCCCTGTGCTACCTCTTCGCCTGGTTGGAAAAGTAGCTTCACCGTTCCGTCGAACTCATCCTTCATGTCATTTAGGACTTTTGCAGCAGTTAGAAGTCCAGCTGTGTGTGCATCATGACCGCATGCATGCATCACGCCTTCAACCTTTGACTTGTACTCCACCTCATTACCCTCAAGTACCTCAAGGGCATCCATGTCGGCTCTAAGGGCTATTGTCTTTCCTTCACCTTTACCTTTAATTATACCTACAACACCAGTTCCTCCACTTTTTTCAGCAGGTATCCCCATTTTTTCAAGTTCTTCCATTACTCTTTTTTGAGTGTTGTATTCCTTCATGCTAGGCTCAGGATTCATATGGAATTCTCTTCTCATTGAAATGGAATAATCTTTATATTTTTCTACAAGTTCCTTTACTCTCATTATTTTGCCTCCCCTAATTTCAATATGGTATCGTAAATCAACTCAATGCCTTTCTGAAGTTTGTCATAATCAGTCCACTCTTCCTTGCAATGGCTTCTGCCATCCTTGCTTGGAACAAATATCAACCCTACCTCAGTTACGGCAGCCATTACCATTGCATCATGTCCTGCTCCACTTATCATATTTCTATAGGAAATACCTTTCTCTTCTCCTGATTCCTTGAAAAGACTCACCATTTCCTCATTCATCTTAACAGGCTTCACATCAAGCATTTCAGTTACAGTATAGGTTACGTCCGTGTCTTTTGTAAGTCTATCCAGTTCATCCATTATTTTTTTCTTAACATTCTTGATACTGCTTTCATCCTTTGATCTTATATCCACGGTGAAGACTACCTGAGCAGGAACAATATTTGCAGCTCCCGGTTTCACTTCAAGCACTCCAACCGTTGCCACTGTTCCATTGTTTTCTGGTCCAGGATATGAGTCTATATTGGCTACAACCTTTGATGCGACTGAAAGCGGATCAGCTCTCATATCCATGGGAGTCGTTCCAGCATGATCTGGCCTTCCGCTGACTTCTACCTTGAATTCATTGATACCTACAATAAAATCAACAATTCCCACATCCTTGCCTTCGTTCTCAAGAATTGGTCCTTGTTCTATGTGTAGCTCGATAAAAGCTTTTACATCTTCTCTGTTTCGTTTGGTTTCGGCTATTTTCTCAGGTTCAAATCCGAAGTCCCTTAAAGCCTGAGCCATTGAAATTCCATCTTTGTCCTTATTTCTCTCCAGCTGATCGTAATCAACAAGTCCTGCCATTGCACGACTTGCAAATACACCAGATCCAAATCTTCCACCTTCTTCTTCTATCATCGCAACAAACTCTATTGGATATTTTGTCTCTATGTTGTTTTCTTCCATAGTTCTAAAGATTTCCAGTGCCATTATAACACCTGCAGGGCCATCAAAATTACCACCGTTTTTGACAGAATCAAAATGAGATCCAATCATGATTACTGGAGCATCTGAATCTGCTCCTTCTCTTCTTGCAAAAAGAGTCCCTGCATTGTCTTCATATACTTTCACATTCAACTTACTAAGCTGTTCTTTTAGGTAGTCTCTGGCCATCTTGTCTTCCCTGGTCAATGAAAATCTTGTCAATCCACCTTCATTGCTACTATTGAACTTAGCAAGCTCCTCAAGGTCTTTTTTTATTCTTTCAACTTTTGTAAACATAAATCATCCTCCTAAAGAATCTCTGCCTTATACACCAAACTGCACGTCTTGCCAAGAATCGCACTCACGTTGCAGTACTTTTCCTCAGCAAGTTTAATTGCCTTTTCAATCTTATCCATTTCCAAATCTTCTCCACTGAACTTAAACAAAATCCTTATTTCGCTATATATTCTCGGGGTAGTGCTTTCATCCATATCAGCCTCGATTTCAAGATCCATTTCTGTGAATGAAACCTTCATCTTATCCAAAATTATCTTTACATCAACACCCATACAACCTCCAAGTCCAACAAGTAATAAAGGCATCGGTCTGAATCCTGCATTATCTCCTCCAGCTTCTTCGCCAAGATCCATAAACAATTCATGACCAAGCTCATCTCTCCCTACAAATGTCATATTATCTTTCCAAGAACAACTAATTTTTTGCATTCAATCCCACCTCTTCTATCTTAAATTGTAGGAAAAGCGCCTTTCAAGGCGCTTTTCATTAAATCAAGTTTACAAATATTCCTGCTATTATTACTGATACAATTGTTACTGTAGTAAATCCTCCAACCAACATTTTAGGAAGCATTTCGTCCATTAGGAACTCTCTTTCTTCCGTTGTCTCACCAAGAGCCTTTGAGGCTTCTTCAGTAAGTATATAGTTTGGCGGGAATCCATAAAGAGCAGTCAATGCAACTGCAAACGCCATTTCTTTGGTGTATCCAAGTCTTTTTCCAAGTATCATGGAAAGAACAGCCATACCTGAAACACCAAGTACGATTATTCCCATTAGTGGAACTACAATTTCCATAAGCATTGCAGGGGTTGCTCTTGCAAGTCCTGCAAATACGTAAGCCATAAGGACAGTTATTAGGAATCCGAATGAGCCAGAGGTGTTAAGTGGTTTTTGCTCAACAAATCCAATCTCCTGAGCAATAACTCCAAATAACAGACAAACTACAAAAGCTGAAATGTTAATAACTGGTGCGATAAATCCGGAAAATGCAATTGCAGCCCATGCTACAAGACCTAGTCTAGCAAGAGTTACATAGGTTGTCTGATAGTCCTTTGGCAAAGGTGGGATAAGCTTTTTCTTAACAGGCTTATCTACTACTACCTCTTCCTTAATATGCTTGATTTCACCGCTTCTAAAACCATTAACCAACCTTGTTCCTTCCTTCTTAAGCATTAAGGAAGTCAAAGGATATCCTACAAATCCCTGCATAACATATGTTATTATTGCAAGAATTGCCAGATTATCTTTACCAAGTGCTGTTGCCGCATCACTCATTACTATTGCAGCTACGATACCTCCTGTAAGTGGCGGTGTAGCTATTATTGCTGTTTCTCTTCCAAACAAAGCAACACCAACTGTCATTGTAAGAGCCATTATACCTACTATACCTATAAGTGCAATAAGAATGGTCCTCCACTGTCCTGCTAATTCTCTTACAGACATCATTGTACCCATGTGTGTTATCAACAGGTACATCGACAATAATACTACTGGCATCTGGAATCCAGCTAGTGCAACTATGTCCTCTGGAAAGAAAGTCCAGAATCCAAATAAAAATAAAAATGCCGCCACGAAAACGGATGGTACAAATGCCTTAGTCTTGGATGATACAATATCTCCAATAGCTAAAACGATAAGAACTGTTGAAAATGCCATCAATAAACTCATATAACTCCTCCTTTTTCTTATTTATTTAGCACAGTATACCATTAAACTGATCTCTTGTATATGGTGTCAAGAACGAAGTTTATAAGATTATTTTGAACCATCTCTCTACATTGTTAGATATTTTTTTATCAATACTCTCTCTTTCACCCTTGCAATTGCAAGTTTTTTGATTTATAATAGACTCATAAAGATTCACAAATCTAAATTTTTTGATATGTTTTGTTATAATTATGTCAATTTGGCGTTTTCGATGGTCTTTTTGAGATTCTTAAGTAAATCTTACCCCTCTTTGTATTTACAAGACTCAGTGCCAAAAGACCCAACTACATAGATTGGTTCAAACAACAGAATAAGAGCTTCCCAAATCAGGGAAGCTCTTATTCTGTCCTTAACCTTCTAAAATTGTAAAAAGTCCCATTAATCCATAATCTTGTCTATCCCGTCTATAAGAATGGCAAAGGTCATCCCTTTCATATGTTGAAATATCAATGACTGTTATGTTTTTTTTATCAATTCCCATTTCAAGAAGCATTCTTCGGTTTATTTCCTGAAGATCCACAAGAAATTTTTCTTCCGATACCTTCCTTATAAGTTCCTTCCACTCTTTGAATTCTTCTAGAAACAAACTGCCGACATCTTCTCTGACCTGAAAATCATTCCTACCTATTGCTGGGCCTATTACAGCTATAATATCTTCTTCAGAAGAACCATACTCTTGCAGAAGTCCGAGAACTCCCTTTTCAACTATTCTTTGGAGTGTCCCTTTCCAGCCTGAGTGAATATTTCCCTGAATCTTCTTCCCTTTGTCAAACAGTATAATAGGAACACAATCCGCAAAACGAGTCAGTAGAGCTACATTATTCAGATCAGTTAGAAGTCCGTCAGTGTTTGGTATATACCTTCCAAATGCACCCTCCTTACCTTGATCAAGAAAATGAATTGGTTCTATATTTGAAGTATGGGCTTGATAACCATTATAGAGAAGGTCAGGTTTTTTACCCATAAACTGAAATACCTCATTTATATAGCCTTGAAGAGATTCCTTGTCAGGGTTTGTACTTGATCCCACATCCATATCTCTTGTGGTAAAGCAATGCTTAAGCCCCATTTCCTCAAGTTCAGGCAGATAGATATATCTTTTGTTGTCCTTAGTTTCAATCTTGTATTTCATCACATTCGCTATCCTTTCCGGCGACTAATTCCCTGTATTGACTTTCTGTATCAATATCTGATACGTCCATGGGACTATTTACATGATACCAATGGATATCATTTTGATTGTTACTGATTATTTCATATCCACCCTTTTCACCATGTACTTTTAAAAGCTCTCTTCTATATTAGCTTGAAAAAAGTATTGGCATATGGATTTCTCCATCCATTGTAGGAACAATAATCCCTTTTCCTGAAGCTGTAAAATCATTTATCATTTCATTAATCAAATTACAGGATACAAATGGCTGGTCCCCTGCAATAAACAGATATCCATCTCCAGTTGCTTTTTCTACTCCGCATTTAACACTTTCGCTCTGTCCAAGTCTGGCTTTATTGTTTTTGATTATACTGATTCCATACTTTTTTCCAATTTCAGCAACACTTGTTTTTCTGTATACAAGAATCAACCTTGAAAGCTTTGAGTTAAGAGCAGTCTTTATAACCCTCTCCACCACTAGGTCTTCTCCAACAGGTAATAAGAGTTTATCCTTTCCCATTCTCCGGGAGAAGCCAGCAGCAAGTATTATACCATCTATGCTCTGCATTATTCTTCTCCTTTCCAGCCCAGAGATCTGCCTACGGCCCTTTTCCACTGTCTGTACAAATCAGTTCGGTAATTTTCATCCATTGCTGGAATATACTTTCTATCAAGACTCCAGATTTTTATGATTTCTTCTTTACTTGTCCAAAACCCGACTGCCAAACCTGCAAGATAAGCTGCTCCCAGAGCAGTAGTCTCCCTTGTTACTGGTCTTTCTACATCTACATTGAGAATATCCGCCTGAAATTGCATTAGGAAATTATTCTCTACAGCTCCACCATCAACTCTCAAGGTTTTAAGTGATATCCCAGAATCCTGCTCCATCGCCTCCAAAACGTCCCTGGTCTCGTAGGCGATTGACTCCAGTGATGCTCTAACTATGTGTTCAGCTGTTGTATCCCTTGTTATTCCAACAATTGTACCTCTTGCATACATATCCCAATAAGGCGCTCCTATACCGACAAATGCAGGCACAACAAAAACT
Source organism: Soehngenia sp. (assembly GCA_024637045.1). Lineage (GTDB taxonomy): Bacteria > Bacillota > Clostridia > Tissierellales > Tissierellaceae > Gudongella. The sequence goes on along the minus strand of JAGXFX010000001.1, from coordinate 89,009 downwards.
CCATTTGTGCTGTCTACCCTCATTGCAAAGTATTCCGACTCAGCTGCTGTTCGAATAAGCTTGAGCCCATCCCTAAGCCATTGAACTACTGCCCCTGCTACAAATATGCTTCCTTCCAGGGCGTAGGTTATCTTGCCATTTAATCCCCATGCAATTGTAGTAATCAGTCCGCTTTCAGAGACTATTGGTTCATCGCCTGTATTCATCAACATAAAACATCCTGTACCGTAGGTGTTTTTTACCATTCCCTTTTCAAAGCATGTATGTCCAAATAAGGCTGCCTGCTGGTCTCCTGCAATTCCTCCAATTGGAATCCTTGCGCCAAAGCTTTTTTCATCTGTATATCCGAATATTCCGCAAGAATCCACCACTTCAGGAAGCATGCTTTCTGGAATATTCATCTCCTCCAATAACTTTTTATCCCAATGAAGTTTTCTGATATTATAAAGCATTGTCCTTGATGCATTTGAATAGTCGGTTCTGTGGACCTTTCCACCTGTAAGATTCCATAAAAGCCATGTGTCTACGGTTCCAAACAACAAATCTCCATTAAGCGCCTTTTCTCTGGCTCCTTCTACGTTATTTAGAATCCACTGTAGCTTTGTTCCCGAAAAATAGGCATCTATTAATAGCCCTGTATTTCTTTTTACATACTCAGACAAACCTCTATCTTTTAATTCTTCGCAATAATCCGCTGTTCTTCTGCACTGCCATACGATCGCATTATAAACTGGCCTTCCATTATTTTTGTCCCAAACAATTGTCGTTTCTCTTTGATTTGTAATTCCGATGGCAACAATATCCTCTGCAGTGACAGAAGCGCTATCCATTACTTCTCTGATAACTCCTGATTGAGATCCCCAGATTTCCATTGGATCGTGTTCAACCCACGCTTCTTTTGGATAGTATTGTTTAAATTCCTTTTGAGCAATTCCACAGATTTTTCCGCCCTTGTCGAAGAGTATTGCTCTGGAGCTTGTAGTTCCCTGATCCAGTGCAAGAATATATTTTCCAGTCAATTTTCTCCCTCCCTAAGTCATTTTATTCATTATATCAAGAAACTGGTGATAATCCTAAAAGTTCCCAAAAAAATATTCAAAAAAAGAAGCCCTTTCAGGCTTCCTCTTAACCCCCTCCAACAGGAGGGAAAAGGGATACAGTATCCCCATCCTTTAGTTTATTTTCGGGAGGTGTTCTTATTCCATTTACCAGAAGAATCGCAACATCCTCCAGGCTTACTCCAATCTGGTCAAGAAGTGTCTTCACACTAGTATCTTCCTGGACCTCAAGAGTCTCTTTCTTCTTGCCATCTATTCTGAGTGTGGCAAAATATCTGACTTCGATTTTTATCATTACAGTCCCAGTTCCTTCAATTTAGCTTCGGTAGGAATTCCATCCTCACCCCAGCCTCTTTCCTTGTAGTATTCGCCAAGCATTTCATCAAGCTTGTTTACCCAACCCTTGCTAGGTCCTTCTGAAATAGGATCTTCAAGAAGTCTCTTAGGAAGAGTATCCTCAGCAGAAGTTACTCCAGCAAGAAGGTTAAACTGCTTCTCAATATTGTAGATTCTGTCACCTATCGCTAGAATGTCACTACCTGTAAATTCGGTACCTGCAATTACATTGTACATATCAGCATAATCGTCTGCTCCAAGTGCAAATGAAGTGAACAGACATACTCCCAATGAGTCAATGGAAGCTGTAAGGTCCTGGAATATCTTTACCCAGGTAGGCTTAGTCTTGGTATCGAATCTATCCAATTGCTCAGGTAGTCCTAAAACTTCAGGAGATATTGTATATCCTCTTACGTGGCATCCACCTCTGTTACTTGTTGCGTAGTTAAGACCGATTCCCATTATACCTCTTGGGTCATATGCTGGCATCTCAAGCTTCTTAACTGTCATTGAGAATTCTGGTACTCCATAACCATCAGCAAGTCTGTAGGAACCTTCAGCCATTTTTGCACCAAGTCCCTGAGCATATCCCATTCTCTTAACCCATTCAGTTATGTCAGTGCCATTTCCAAACTCAAGCTTAAGTCCATCAAGCTCATCATCTTTTATATAACCTTTCTGATGCAATTCAATGGCCGCTGCAATTGTAGCTCCTGCTGATATAGTGTCAATTCCCATCTCATTACACCAGTGATTAGCCATTATGATTGATTCCATATCACTTATTCCGCAGTCAGCACCGAATGACCAAAGTGTTTCGTACTCAGGTCCTCCACCTTCCCAATCTCCTACCTTTACATATCTGCCGCAACCGATTGGGCATCTGTAGCAGGCAGTTCTCTTTGTCAGGTACTTGTCAGCCAGTGTTTCTCCACTGGTTTCATCCGCTTCTGCAAATTGTGACTCCAGGAAGTTGTTTGTAGGCAAGCTTCCCAGTTCATTTAGGATATTTACAAGAACAGCCGTACCATATGTTGGAAGTCCTTCTCCTGTTACACCATTTTCCTTTATCTTTGCAAGTTGCTTCTTGTTAAGTTCTTTAACTCTGTCCTGATCTGGAACATCAGGTTTTCCTGAACCTTTGACTACTATCGCCTTAAGATTCTTTGAACCCATGACAGCCCCAACTCCGGATCTTCCAGCAGCTCTGTCTTCGTCGTTCATTATTGCTGCTATATGAGAAAGGTTTTCTCCACCAGGTCCGATTGTCAGAACCTTGGATCCATCTGCGTGTTTTTCCTGCAGTTTCTTGGTTGTGCTTGAAACAGTTGTTCCCCAAAGGTCAGCAGCTGAAAGCAGTTCTACCTTATCATCTTCAATACTTAGATATACTGGCTCCGCAGATTTTCCTTCAAAAGCAATTATGTCCCATCCTGCAAACTTCAATTCAGCTCCCCATTTACCACCTGAATTTGAAGATGCAATGGTATTTGACAATGGAGATTTTGTTACAACCATGTATCTTCCACCTGTTGCAACTGGATTCCCTGTCATTGGTCCCGTAACTACAAATAATTTGTTCTCAGGACTTAATGGGTCAACTTTTGGGTCTACCTCATCCATCATCATCTTTGTTCCCAAACCTCTTCCTCCGATGAACTTCTTCGCCATTTCGTGATCCAATGCCTCGGTTTTAAATGTTCCTTCTGTAAGATTTACTCTTAGAATTTTTCCAGTGTAACCAAACATATGTATCCCCCCTTCTTTTTTTCACTTTCTTCCACTATATATACATTGCAAAAATGATGCCAACTTTTCCACAAGCGAAATAATTGGCACATTGGCTGAATTTGAACTATTCTAATAATTCAATCTTATTAGATTCTATAGTTAATCATAAATCGTTCCATTTCGGAGCATAACAAGGCAAATATTCGCGTTCCATTTTGGAACATTGCTCCATATTTATACACTTATGTTGTATTTCTGAATCTTTCTATACAAAGTATTTCTTCCAATACCTAATTTTTTTGATACCAAAGTTATATTTCCTTCATATTTCCTTAAAATCCTGTTGATGTGATCTGCTTCAATGTCTTCCAGAGTCCTGTCGCTTATTATTTCAGTAGATAGTAGAGAGTCAATATCACTATCAAATCTATAAGTCGGTAGTGATTCTGTAATTATAATCAGTTCAACCAGATTCTCCAGTTCCCTTATATTACCTGGCCAACTGTGGTTTTTTAGTAACTCCATGTAGTAATCAGGAACTTCCACCGTTTTTTTGCTGAGGCTTTTCGCTTTTCGTTTCATAAAGAAATCAAACAGAAGCGGAATGTCCCCAGGTCTTTCTCGCAAAGGAGGTAGTCTTAAGGGAAGTACGTTTAATCTGTAGTATAGATCTTTTCTAAAATTTCCTTTATCCACTTCTTCTCTGAGATTTTTATTAGTCGCCGCTATGATTCTTACATCGACTGGTATTTCTACTGATCCTCCTACTCTTCTAACATTCCCTTCCTCTATTACACGAAGAAGTCTTGTTTGCAGCTCATATGGCATTTCTCCGATCTCATCAAGAAATAGAGTCCCTCCATCTGCAATCTCAAACTTTCCTGGCTGACCTTCTGTCTTGGCTCCCGTAAAAGCTCCGCCTTCATATCCAAATAGCTCAGACTCTATTAGATTCTTGGGAATGGCTCCACAGTTTAGCGCTACAAAGGGTTCGTTTTTTCGGTTACTATCATTTTGTATGGACTGAGCAAAAATTTCCTTTCCCGTTCCACTTTCTCCCAAAATAAGAACTGTGGATTTTGAGTCTGCCACTTTTTTTGCAAAATCAATAATCTTTAAAAATTCAAGATCCTCTCCAATAACCTTGTCAAATGTATAAACTGCACGTGAGCCTGTAACTTTATTGGCTAGTTTTCTCATCTTCTTTACATCCTTGACTACAAATACTATTTCATAAGGTGTTTCTCCATCTCCATATACAGGATATGCACTTAGGTTTACTTCATTTTTATTTGTAGCAAGATTTACGTACACATCTTCCTGATATATGCTCTCTCCTTTTTTTATTCTATCTACAATTCTCTCCCAGTCGGGGAAAAGATCTTGTCCCTTTATTGAGCTGAACTCTTCGCTTGAATAGCCCAATATCTTATATGTATAGTCATTTGCCAGAACTATTCCCCCATCCATGTCAATGGTGAAAATACCAGAAGGCAGAGAATTAATTATTGTATCAAGATATCTCTCCATTTTTTCATGAAGATTTGAACAATGTGTATGTCTTATCATGTATTCTATAGCCGAAGCCGCTGCAGCAACCATCCCAAGCGTATGTGAGTTGACTAGCTCCATGCTGCCTGTGAGATCAATGCATCCAATGATCTTTCCTTCATAATCTCTTATGGGTGCTCCAGAACATGTCCATTTCTGTAGAATCTTCAATATATGTTCTCGACCAGTAACCTGAAGAGGATATCCTTCTCTTATTGATGTACCCATGCCGTTGGTTCCTGCATCCTCTTCATTCATGGATGCTCCAGGTACCAGCCATGTATCATGTGCCTTTTGCAGCATATCTTCATTCCCCGTTATATTGAGTATGCATCCTTCTTTATCTGTTAGTATAACCAGAAATTCCGAATCCTTAACAAAGGAATACAGCTGATTTATAAAAGGCTCTGATACAGAAATAAGTGTGTGATTATTGGTAATTTTGCTATTGAGTTCCTTCTGAGATAGAATGCGTTTACTTTTTTTTTGATTGGGATCTATGCCATAAGATTTGCTTCTCTCGTTTGATTGTCTTATGAAATCTCTGTCTCTATTTGCCATTTAAATCCTCCCTAAGGAAATCGTATGCTTTACTCAATATTCTCATTATTACTCTTAATTTACCAAGTCCCTGAACAAAAGTCAAAAGAAACTGATTCTTATTGGTATAATACACGTTGTATAGTATAATTATCTAATAATAATTATAATGGACAGGACAATAGCTTCGCAGCTATGTTCTGCATCTAGAAAAACAAAGGTGATATTATGGACAAAAATAAAACCAACAGCCAAAGAGCCCTAAGACTTGGCAATGAACCTGTGGGTAGTCTTCTCCTGAAATTCTCAATTCCTGCTATTGTTGGAATGATGGTCAATGCCCTTTACAATATTGTTGACCGCATATTCATTGGGCGCGGTGTCAACAGCATTGCAATCGGTGGTGTTTACTTGGGTATGCCTATGATGCTTATTCTTATGGCTTTCTCCATGCTGGTAGGTATAGGTGGAAATACACTGGTATCAATTAGACTTGGTGAAAACAACAAGGATGAAGCTGACAAAATTGCCAGCAATTCTCTTATGCTCCTTATTATTATCGGTGTATCCCTTGGAATATTGGGAAATCTTTTTCTTGAACCTCTTTTAAGAACTTTCGGTGCAAGTGATTCCAATATAGGTTACTCAATGGATTATATGAGAGTTATACTCCTAGGAGCCCCCTTCCAGGCTATAGGTTTTGGTATGAATAACTTTATAAGAGGTGAGGGTAATCCTAAAATTGCCATGATTACAATGCTAATTGGAGCAATTCTCAATATGCTACTGGACCCGCTATTTATTTTTGTATTTAAAATGGGCGTTCAAGGGGCCGCAATTGCAACCATAATATCTCAATTCATTTCAGCAATGTGGGTTCTAAGATACTTCTTTACCGGAAGCAGCATTCTTGATCTTAAAAAGGAATACTTGAAGCTTAAGCTAGAATATGTAAAAAAGATTTTTGGAAATGGCTTTGCTCCTTTCAGCATGCAAATTGCCGCCAGTATGGTAACTGCTCTTTACAACACCAATCTTCAGATTTACGGAGGTGACCTTGCCACATCCAGTATGGGTGTAATCAATTCCGTTGCAATGATGGTTCTAATGCCGGTGTTTGGAATAAACCAAGGGTCTCAACCCATTATGGGATATAATTTCGGTGCCAGACAATACGACCGGGTTAAAAAGACACTTCTTTATGCCGCATTGATGGCTACTGCAATTACTACAAGTGGATTTTTAATTGTTCAGTTTTTCCCTGAAGCAATAATTCTCTTGTTTACAGGTAGCGAGGGAGCCAAGTCAGGCTTGCTCCCAATTGCAGTTCCAGGGATGAAAACTCTACTTTTTATGTTCCCAATCGTGGGATTCCAGATTGTCAGTACTTCCTATTTTCAAGCAACTGGAAAGCCTAAGCAGGCTATGCTTTTAAGTCTGTCAAGACAGGTGTTGGTACTTATTCCAGCACTCCTTATACTCCCCCCGCTACTTGGTCTGAGAGGCGTCTGGATGGCAGGTCCACTGGCTGACTTTACAGCTTCACTGATAACAGCAATACTCGTTTTTCACTCAATTAAAAATTTGAATTATAAACCAGATAAAAAGACTGATTAAAGTATTCCAGTGGAATAGCTATATCAGTCTCTTTTATATAATATATCAGCTTTCTCCAATTATTTCAGTAAGATGCTTTGTCAACCGTGCTGTCAGTCCCCAAACAATATGATCCCCGTATTGGTAAAAAAGCACTTGATGCTTTCCTTCACGAAAGTTATACTCTCTACCTCTTGGTATAAGCTCATATGGAAAGTCATCCGCATCCTCTGTTTTTAATAAGAGCTCATATGCAAGGGGCTCTGTATCCAAAAGAAATTCTACGGGTACAGTAAATATGTGATCTACCTCGTCAGGATTGATTTCTAACTTATCAAGGTCTTCCACCTTAAGAATCCCTAAAAAACAATGAATTGTAAAGTTTGCGTAGGATACAAGAAAATCCAGTTCTCCAAGAATCTCGATATCTTCTGGATCGACACCCAGTTCTTCAACGGTTTCTCTTATTGCCGTTGTCTTGAAGCTTTCTCCTTTTTCTACCTTTCCTCCAGGAAAAGACACTTCTCCTGGTTGGGTTTTCATGTGCCTTGCTCTTAGTTCATAGATTACATGCCACTCTCCGTCAATCTTGACCAAAGGAATCAAGACTGAAAATTTTCCTATAGCATCCAAAGGCTTTGGTATTCTGTTCTTCAATTTCTCCGTCAATCTTTCTATTATCAATTAAAGTTCCTCCATATTCAATCCATAAATATTATCCTTGCAGCCTCTAAAAGAATTTCGTCTCTGTTAAAAGGTACCAGCTTTCCGAATCGATTCATGATACTATCATACCTGGTGTGCTCTCTCTTGTGAAATTTACCGTTACTCTGCTTGAGTATACTCATCAACTTTTCAAAGTTATATACCTCAAATCTCTCGACTTCACCTGCCTCAAGGATGTACTCTAGAATGTATATAATGAAGGTCTCATAATCGTACCCTTTCTCAATATCCATCATTGATCCCAAGCGGGGAATGATTTGCCCAAATAGTATGCTCAGTCCAGGTGTCGCATCTATATTAAGTAGATTGCATAATTCCTCAATTTTCTCATCGCCAATATTTTCAAGATACTTAAAATAGTATTCCTCAGTTTCAGGTTCAATATAGTATCTATAACCTTTCAATTGTTTGATCTCTTTAAGGGCATCGTAGTATCCCAATTTCATGTTTTTCTTTACTCGTTGGTTATCCAAATCGAATGTTCTGCCCAAATCTTCCTTGGGGTAGATTATCATTGGTTTCAGTTCCTCTAAATCCTCCAGTTCTCCTGGATTCATCTGGTGGGTTCTTAAAATAATAAGATTGGTGTAGCCTTTTCTTATAAGCATATGGTAAGGAAGGTTATCGTGAAACCAACCATCCAAAAAAGTCTTTCCACCGATTTTCTCAATTTTAAAAAAAGGCATATATGCAGATGCCAACAAATAATCCTTCATCTCTCCGTAAGGGATGTCTTCCTTGAATAACTCCATGGGAATCCTGTCTGTTAGATTATACGTTGCTATTCCAAATTCAATCTTTGAATTTCTTATTTCGTCTTCACGGGTATTCATGGCAATCATATTTCTAAAGGGGGTTATGTCAAAACCCTTGTTTGATATTACGCCCCTCAATTTGTCAGCTACCAACTTTACTGTATATCTATCTGGTTTTGTGTGAAGAAGTCTGTTCAGTTCCTGATCATTATCTATGATGATGTCAGAATACCTTATGTCATCCCATAGCTCGAGGCATGCATCAAAATCACCCTGAACGATCATAGCACCATTAAGAGCTCCGATGGATGTCCCTGCAACTGCTGATATTTCAAGTCCACATTCATTGATTGCCTTGTAGGCACCAATTTGATAAGAGCCTTTCGCGCCTCCGCCTTCAAGGACAAGACCATACATTCGCATCCACCTCCTAATTGCAGTTAAACCTTCAATTAATGTTCCCACCACTAATATATACCCAGATTATACCATACTACTTCGGGTAACCTTATGATATAATTACCCTATTGAATCCACTTGACAAGGAGGAACTATATGTCCAGAAGAATGAGTTGGGATAAATACTTTATGGAAATAACAGAACTGGTAGCGAGTCGCTCCACCTGTGACAGAGCATGGGTCGGTTGTGTTATAGTAAATGACAGCAACCGAATAGTATCAACTGGATACAACGGATCAGTTTCAGGAAACCCCCATTGCGATGATGTAGGTCACACGATGAGGGATGGTCATTGCATTGCTACTATACATGCAGAAATGAACGCCCTCTTATATTGTGCGAAGGAAGGAATTCCTGTAAACAATTGCGTTGCATATGTTACACATTTCCCATGTCTGAATTGTACAAAGTCTCTAATACAGGCTGGGATTAAAAAGATCTATTACAAAAATGACTACAGAGTGGATGAATATGCTATCCAACTCTTGGATAATAATAATATTCGTTATGAAAAGATTACCTAAAGAATAGCATCTTTTGCCAGCTGGTCTGCCTCATCATTGAGCTCATTACCGGAGTGCGCTCTTACTTTTATGAATTTAACATCAAGTCTGTCTTTGATGCTATCATAGTATTCCTTATAGTCCCTAGTTCCAAATTTATTTGTTTTCCAATTGCCCTTTGCCCAATTTTCGATGCCAGTGTAATCGTAATGAAGGTACAGGGTTTTCTTGTTTTCTGACAGTGCCCAGTTCATTGCTTCCATTGCACCTTTTAGTTCCCCTGCAACATTTCTCATTGCTGCAAGCTCAGGATCCTCTTCTCTTCCACTAAAATGATACTTCTCGTTGTCTGATATTATTACCACACCATAACTATAAGTTCCATTGTCAAGATCATAGCTTCCATCCACATATGCTACAGCAGCAAAACTGTCTTCTGTCGCACTTATTATTTCAGCTGCAATATCCTTATCAGATATATAGTCTTTAGCTTCTTCCATAGTTCCAAATTTCTTGTACACCGCTCCTGAAAATCCGTGAACCTGTTTTTTACACTCATCCCAGTTATTGTAAATTCCTGGTTTCAATCCTTTTTTTACTGCATAATAGTATTTTGCCATACTTCACCTCTTATTTTTCATAATGATATATATTTAATTATATCATATCCAACAGATGGTAAATACACCCTAGTCGGAGAATGATGTGAAAGCGACTTCTATATTATTAATTTGTCGGATCTTACTGATATTATTCATCTTTAACCTCTTTAAATCTTTGATATGTCAACCTTTGAAGAGATAATGGTTGTCAGAAAAGCGTGGATTATACACATATTTTTTTATGAATTCGTTATTAGTTTATTATTTAATTGTATATTTTAAATTTTCTCTAAATTGTATTGAATTCCCTTATTCTTTCTGTTAGAATGGAAACAAGTTGTTTTTTGCGTAAAGGGAAAACGTTTAACTAACAACTTAAGGGCAATCCACCAATTGCTTTGTACGAAGTTCTTTGAAAATATTATAACAGGAGGTATTTATGGATTTTCTTATGAATCTTAACAGTATCATTAATGGTTTTGTATGGGGACCACCCATGCTTTTATTATTAGTAGGTACAGGAGTTTACTTAACAATCAGGACTAATTTCTTTTCTATTCTTAAACTTGGATATGTACTTAAAAATACATTACTAAAAATCTTCTCCAAAGATCAAGCGGGTGAAGGTGAGATTACACCATTCCAGGCGGTTGCTACTGCACTTGCGGCAACTGTAGGTACTGGTAATATAGCTGGTGTTGCTACTGCTATTGCCCTTGGTGGACCAGGAGCAATTTTCTGGATGTGGGTATCAGCAATATTCGGTATGACAACAAAATTCGGTGAGGTTGTTCTTTCAATCAAATTCAGAGAGAAAACTGATGACGGACGTTTTGTTGGAGGACCTATGTACTACATAGCGAATGGTCTAAACATGAAATGGCTTGCTACTGTATTTGCAGTATTCGGAGCTATTGCAGCTTTCGGTATTGGTAATATGGTTCAGTCAAATTCTGTTGCAGCTTCACTTCAAGAATCATTCAATGTTCCCCCATTGACAACAGGACTTGTACTTGCAGTACTTACTGCTCTAGTAATTCTTGGTGGTATCAAGAGAATCGGTTCTGTAACAGAGAAGCTTGTACCAGGTATGGCTTCAATCTATATTCTTGGAGCAATCTTTATAATCATTATAAACGGAGCACAAGTTCCTGAAGCATTTGGCCTTATATTTGGAAATGCATTCACAAAAACAGCTGCTGTAGGTGGATTTGCAGGTTCAACACTTGCAATGGCAGTAAGATTCGGAGTTGCTCGTGGAGTATTCTCAAATGAGGCTGGTCTTGGTAGTGCTCCTATCGCCCATGCCGCATCAACTACTGACCACCCTGTAAGACAGGGACTTTGGGGAGTATTTGAGGTATTTATGGATACTATCGTTATCTGTACTCTTACAGCTCTTGCAATCCTTGTATCAGGATTATGGAGCTCAGGAGCAACAGGAGCTGCACTTACAACACAGGCATTTGATGAAGCAATCATCGGTGGTGGATACATTGTATCAATAGGTATCATGTTGTTCGCATTCTCGACAATTCTTGGCTGGTCATACTATGGCGAGAGATGTGCTGAGTACCTGTTCGGTGAAAAAGCAATTGTACCTTACAGAATTATCTGGATTCCATTTGTTGTTGTTGGAGCAATTGGAGGATTGGAGTTTATTTGGGCTCTTGCAGACACAATGAACGGTCTTATGGCTATTCCAAACCTTATAGGTGTTCTTATGCTAAGTGGAACCATTATCAAGCTTACAAAGGAATTCTTTGCACAAGAGAAAGAAAAAGGAAATATGAAATAATAACTAAAGCGAGGCCGAGGCCTCGCTTCTTTTTTATCTATTCTATCTTGAATGTGCTATCCTGCTTGCCGCTGCAGCTGCTATTGCAGCTACTAAATCATCCAGGAAAGTGTGGCAGGCTTCACCTTTTTTTGTATCCAACTCCTTGATTATCCCAATTTTTTCCTTATCCAGATACCCAAAATTTGTAAGACCAATTGTTCCATAGACATTTACAATGGACAGTGGAAGTATTTCATCGATTCCATATAATCCTTCATCCGCTGCAACTATACTTTGAAGGGGCTCTGGTAGTAATTTTTGTTCAGTTAATTCATCAAGAGCTATTCCTGTCATTATTGCGTGAATAATTTCCCTCTTGCTAAGTACAGCATCGATATTCTCCATGCATATCTCGATTGTAAGGTCCTCATAATACTCTTTTTGCAGGCCAAGAACTATTTCAGCTATCTGCTCAAGCTGGACACCTCTCCTGTTGATCATCTTGATTGTCATATCCTTCAACTCATTCATATCATACTTGTGGCTGTATTTGTCTTTTCCTTTTGCCATGTTTTTACCTCCTTTGGATTTACTTTATATTGTTACCCTAACTGCATTGTTTGGAAGCACTAATAGCCTTTAGCCAACTTGATTTTTAAATTACATGGGTGTATAATCTACTAGTATATTTTAGTGAAAGGAGATGAATTCTATGAAAAAGTTAATGGTTATCCTGTTGACATTGACAATGGCTTTAAGTCTTGCAGCGTGTGCCGGAGGAGAAGAGCCAGTCGCTGAAGTTGACGAGCCTGTAGTTCTAACTGGAGTAGGCGTAGGCTTTGGTGGCGATATCACTGTTGAAGTTACTCTTGAAGGCGAGACTATAACAAATGTTGAAATATTGTCACATGAAGAGACAGATGAAATTAGTGATCCAGCAATCGAAGAAGTTCCTGCAGCTATAGTTGCAGCAAACTCAACTGAAATAGATACAGTGTCAGGTGCTACATATACCAGCGAAGGTATTATTGAAGCAGTAAACGCCGCCCTTGAAAGTGCGGAGTAATTCAATATATAGATAAGATTGAGAACCCCCTTATGGAAATCATCCATAAGGGGGTTTTTGTCTTATTCATCATCTTCTTTTTTAGCGAATATTCCCGATAGAAATATTCCAAGTTCCATCAGAAGCAGCATGGGAAGTCCCAGCAACAACTGCGATATTATGTCTGGTGGGGTTATTACTGCCGCCAGCACAAAAATACCAAGTACCATATATTTTCTGTTTTTCTTGATAAAGCTTACTTTGACGATTCCAAATCTTGTTAAAAGTATCATAAGAATCGGCAACTCAAATATTGCACCAAAAGCTACAACCGTACTAAGTACAAAGCTCATGTAGCTACTGAAACTTATCATGGGAGAAATTATATCCATCTGGAATCCCATAAAGAACACCAATACTATTGGAATTACCATAAAGTAAGCAAAAAGTGCTCCAGCTACAAAAAATAATCCACCCATTGAAATAGCTAAAGCTACGAGTTTTCTTTCCTTTGCATTAAGACCAGGTATTACAAACAGCCATACCTGAATTATTAAAAAAGGTGCTGATATTATAAGTCCACCTATCATCGCCAGCTTGACATTTGCCAGCAGAAGCTCAGCTGGGGATATAAATACGAAATCAATATCACCTGCAAGATCTACCATATGTCTGATAATTCTTTCTGCAAAAGTATAGCAAATAAGTGCTGTAGCTATGAAAAACAACGCAGAATAAATAAGTCTTTTGCGCAATTCCTCAAGATGTTCAGTCAATGTAAGGTTTTTACCATCATTTTCACTTGTCTTCCTTCTCATCAGCTTCTTCCTTCTCATCAGAATCTTTATCTTGACCCGCCTTGAACTCCTTCAGTGCCTTTCCCAATGATTTTCCAATCTCTGGTAACTTTGACGGCCCAAATATAACCAAGGCAATAGCCAGAATCAAAATAAGTTCAGGCATGCCTAATCTTCCAAAACCCATAATTCAACCTCCCATATCGATATATTTTTATCAAAACTCATAATCTGATTCTACCACTTCTAATCTGTTCTTACAACTTTGTTTTGAATATTATCTATATCTTATTGAAACTTCTGTCTGTATGGGTAGCTATCGACCAATTCACCCAAAGCAAAGAATCTCTGCCCATTTTTCGAGGTGTAATAACAGGTCATAAGGGATATTATGGGTTTGCCCCTTTCAGCAGCTTGCTCGTGTTCCAACATATACATAGCTGTCTCAGGTACCAGAACTGTTTCATATATCTCATACTCGTAGACATTTATCTTATCTGTTATTCTTACCTGCATTCCCTCTTCTGCATTCAACAGATTTCCGAAAAGCAAACTTGGATCTTTCATATAGTGGGATGCCAGCGAATAATTTCCATCTCCCATTTCTAGATCTGGTACCATGGTGCCGGCTCCTGCCATTAAATTAGCATCGGACACACCCTTAAGAATCGGTAAATTAATCCCTAGATCGTCAACCATAAGAATACCAATAATGTTTTCATTCTCGAATTGTGAAACACCTGAAACTGCCGTTCTTCCGGAAACATCTTCTATGGCAGTATAGTCGTATACTGCTTCTCTTTCATTGTTTTCAACTATTTGCTCCTCTGTGATTTCTTCTACAGCAGTTTCACTTTTTACAACTTGACGCTTAATTAGAATCTCTGGTAAAAACTGATAGGCTATTAAGCCTGCTCCTACAATTATCAATAACGTGGAAATCCACTTTTTCATCATAATCACCTCTGTAGATTGATACCCACATCAGCTGTTAATATCACAGCCTGCTCCAATTATTGCCTCTCTGGCAAGTACAACGAGCGCATCAACATAGTTTACACTATCCGGAAGCTTGTACATATCAGCAGCCACTGAAAGCTCTGTACAGCCTAATATGATGGTCTGTACGCCTTGTGTGTGAAGTTCATCGATTACTGCAAAAAACTTTGTTAGGTCGTTATTATACTGCCCTTTTTTAATATTGTATATAAGTTCCATAATCGCCTTTTGACTTTCTGATGAAGGCAGAATGTATTCTATCCCTTCCTTTTCCAACTCCTTGCTGTACACACCGGATGAAATCGTACCATCAGTTGAGAGTAATCCAACCTTTGAGCCTCCAAAATCCTTCTTAACTGTTTTTACAGTCTCCTTTATCATGTCTATGAATGGAATCTCCACCTCTTTTAAAACTTCATCCATAAAATAGTGTGCGGTGTTACATGGCATTGTTAGAAAATCTGCTCCAGCTCTTTCCAGACATCTAGCAGATTCAATCAATTCAACTGTTGGGCTCTCACCATCGGAGACTATGTTCTTTGTCCTGTCGGGAATTTTTGTATTGCTGTCAATTATGGTACGTGGGTGGTCCTGGTCTGAATCAGCTCTAGTGTTAAGAACAATTTTTTCAAACAGTTTTACAGTTGCCAAGGGACCCATTCCACCTATTATGCCTATTGTTCTCTTCATTTTAATCATCTCCAAACCACAACTTTAGTTCATATGAAGCTGAACTTTCTGAATCGGATGCATGCACAATATTCTCAGTCTTTGAATTGGCTAAGTCTCCTCTTATTGTTCCAGGGGACGCACAAACAGGATCGGTATCTCCAATAAGATTTCTCATGATTCTTATGGCCTCTTCACCTTGGACCTGAATTAAAACTACACTACCACTGGATACAAACTCTATCAGGTCATTGTAGAAGCTTTTCCCCTCATGTTCACTATAGTGCTCCACTAGAATACTTCTATCTGGTTTTGTCATCAAAATTTTTTCAATCGACAAACCTTTTGTCTCAATTCTTTTTAGTACTTCTCCAACAAGTTTTCTTCTAACTCCATCGGGCTTGATCATAATGAATGTCTTTTCCATTGGTTCTACCCCCTGACTTTATTTCATAAACTAATCTGTTGAAATGGCTCCACCTGATCTTGATACTGCCATAAATCCTTCTGTCATTTCAATATTACCATCTGCAAATATCCAGATTGCTTCCAAACCTTCAACTGATTCCACAAGTTCCCTGCTTTCTTCATAGGGTAACAGAAATACTTCTGTTGAGTAAAAGTCGGCAAAGCCTGAATCTTCAATTACCACATTTATTGCTCTATAGTGAGAGGCTGGCATCAAGGTTTCAGGATCTATTATATGGTGTATTCTTTGATTGTCAACAACGTAGTATCTCTGATAGTCCCCTGAACTTACTACTGAAATGTCATTCATAAATACTGTATCAAGTATATTTGATCCATCTCCAAAAACCGATTTATCAGGATTTTGTATACCTATACCCCATTTATCCTTGGCAGGGTCTTTTGGTTGCCCTACCGCTCTGATGTTTCCACCAGCACTGATAATCCATGAATCAAATCCTTTTTCAACCATTTCATCTACAATTATCTCAGTGGCAAAACCCTTTGCAACTGCTCCTACATCCAAGCTCATTTCAGCATCTTCAAGAAATACTGTCATATTTTCTTCATCCACAATTACCTTATCAAGATCGGTGTGTTCACTGGCTTCCTTAAGAATCTCCATTGGTGGAATCTTGGCATTTGTTGGATCGAATTCTGCATCATCCCTATACTCTGACCAAATCCTTAAAACCGCTCCAAATGCAATATTCGTTTTCTGATTTGTATTATAATACATTCCTTTAGAAAAATTTATAAGATCAATTATTTCTTTGCTGACTTTCACAGGTTCCTTTCCTGCATTGTCGTTAATCGTCTTGATATTGTTAATGCCTTCGTAGTCATTATACTTATCATACATCTTGTGAAGTTCCAGCATTCTGTCGTGAATCTGTGTCATGTACTGGTCAAATTCCTCCTGGGTCTTTGTGTATCCGATAACCTGTGTCACTGTATCGAAGGAATCAAAGAATGTATCGTTGAATCTATTGTAAGCAACTCCGCCTGAGCATCCTGAAAGCATGCTTACTAAAACTGCTACCATTAATATCAAACTAATTTTTTTCACTAAAATCACCCTCACTTATCATACCAAAAACAGACTTCCTAGGCAATAAAAAGCTCCCCATTCGGGGAGCCTTCAATCAAATTACTTAGCAATTTCGTATGATTCTTCAACAACATAGATGTAGTCTTCTACACCAACAGTTACTGATGAAACAAGATCTTCTTCAGTTGGTGATCCATCTTCCATTGACATTCCTGCGATTTCATCTACAGTTTTGCCAACCATCCAGTCAGCTAATGCAGCTGCCTGCTCATACCACTCTTTTTCAATTCCTGAAGCCTTTAGCATACCATAGTCTTCTTTAAGTTCGTTCTTAGTCATAAGCTCTGCTTCTCTATCAGTTTCAACTTTTCCTTCAAGATCATACTGAATCTTAACTTGTGCTGTATCAATTACAGTGCCAGTTACTTTTCCTTCAGCGTCAAATGAAGTTGCTGCCAATACATTATCAACTTGTGCCAATGCTCCTGCATCTGCAGTTGCATCTTTTGACTTGGCAATTCCAATCTTAATTCCAAGGCCTACTGTTTCTCCGCCTTCAACATCAATTGCTTCTGCCCACGCTTGCTCAAGTGCTGCAAAGTAAGTGTCCACTCCAACTGTAACTGATGATACAAGGTCTTCATTTGTTGGAGCACCGTCTTCAAGTTCAATTCCTGTTATCTCATCAACAGTTTTTCCAATCATCCATGCTTCCAATGCTTGTGCTTGTTCAAACCATTCTTTACCAATGCCTGAAGCTTTGATCATACCATAGTCTTCTCCAAGCTCTTTCTTCGTCTTTAATTCGCCTTCTCTGTCTGTTGTCACTACCATGTTCTCGTCGAAAGCAACTCTTGTTTGTGCAACATCAAGCTCAGCGCTTACAACTTTACCTTCTGCATCAAATCCAACTGCAATTACTGTTACATCTGATTGTGCCTGTGCTGTTTTATCAGCTTCTGCATCAGTTGACTTGGCAATTGATATTACATGTCCAAGACCCAACTTTGCTATTGTTCCCTCTTCTACTTCTTCAGCAGGCTCTTCAGCCGGCTCCTCAGGAGTTTCCGCTGGAGTCTCAGCAGGTGTTTCTGCAGGCTCCTCAGCTGGTTGTGTACATCCTGCAAGTAGACTCATACTAAGTACAAGTACTAATAATAATGTTAATAATTTTTTCATTCCTCACCCTCCATAATTTTTATAGGTTCAAACAACATGCTTATTATACCACAGAGAAAGAATGCAATCAATACATATCGTTAAATTTATATTTATCAATGCTTAATGGGATTATGTCATTTACTTAAATGCACATAATCCCATTAGATACTGTTATTTACTTAAATGCACATAATCCCATTAGATACTGTTATTCACTTATCTTTAGCATTTCGTTGATTCTGGAAATATATTTTTCTCCTGATCTTTCACCATATAATATCATACTCAAGTAAACTTCTGATGTCCCAATTTTTTCAGCGAGCTTCTTTTGTGTGAGGTTTATCTCAACAAGTCTCTGTTTAACTTTTTGTCCAAATGGTGTCAAATTTCTTTTGCGCATGAGATTCACTTCCTTAATTTTTATTTCCCTAATGGATTTTTTATATGTTTTTTTTATACAATTATGCAGTCATATATGATAGAATAGTTGTGTTATGGCGTTAAAGTGATAATTATATTAAGTTTCTCAAGTGTCTCATACGGAGGTGATAGAATGTCCACAATAGGGCAGCGACTAAGAACTGCTAGAAAATCAAAGAAGCTTTCATTGCTTGATGTTAGAGACCTTACAGGTTTGTCCACAGGTAATCTAAGTGATCTTGAAAATGATAAGTTTTCCCCATCTGCAAATACCCTTATCCAGCTAAGACAATTATTGAATGTTTCAATAGATTGGATGCTTACTGGCAATCTTCCCAAGGATATACCATCAGATGAAATTATCAGAGAAAAGACCCCTGCATATCTTAGCAACGATGAAAAGATGCTATTGGATATGTACCACAAGCTAAGCTATGAAGACAGGAAGAACATCATTGGGTATATGAATCTAATTTCCGGAAAAAAAAGAGGCTAATTTTTTTGAACGTATGATTAATTATTAACCATTTCAGTTTCCTAAAATATGGATATTTATTTTCTACCCAGAAAAAATGGTATCACAACAAAAAATAAAAACACAGCCCAGTAAAAAACCGTATTCCCTTAGAGAATACGGTTTTTTGTATATTGGCTTCTATTCGACGGTAACTGACTTTGCAAGATTCCTCGGTTTATCTACATCATTGCCTTTAATCAATGCTGCATGATATGACAGTAGCTGAGGGAATAAAACTGCCAATAAAGGCATGAATATGTCAAAGGTTTCTTCCAGGTAGATAACCTGGTCACAGACCTCTTCAAGATCTGTATTGCTCTTTCTGGTTATTCCTATTACAAATGCTCCCCTAGCCTTGACCTCTTTAATATTAGATACCATTTTATCATAGATTCTGGATTGTGTTGCCAATGCAATAACAGGAGTTCCTTCCTCAATCAAAGCGATAGTCCCGTGCTTGAGCTCTCCAGCAGGGAATGCCTCAGTGTGTATATAGGAGATTTCCTTAAGTTTCAATGCACCTTCCAGGGCAGTGAAATAATCCAATCCTCGTCCCAGGTAGAACAATGAACTCTTATCCTTTATCAATTCCCCAATAATCTTGGCGGAATCATTGCTTGCTTCCAGAGATCCTTCCACTTTCTCCGACAAGCTCTTCAATTCAGTCAGGATTTCTTTGTAGCATTCCTCCAATAGGGATCCTTTCAGCCTTCCAAAGTAAAGTGCCAACATATAAAAAGCCACAAGTTGAGTTGTATAGGCTTTAGTTGATGCCACAGCTATCTCAGGTCCTGCCCATGTGTAGAATATGTCATCAGATTCCCTTGCCACAGAACTACCGACCACATTTGTTATCGACAAAATTCTAGCTCCCTTGGCTTTTGCATCCTTCAATGCCGCCAAGGTATCTGCAGTTTCCCCTGACTGACTCACAATTACAACAAGTGTCTTTTCATCAATAAAATGCTCTCCATATCTAAATTCTGAAGCAATGTCTGCAATGACGTTCACATTCATGAAAGTCTGGAATAAGTACTTTCCAACAAGCCCTGCATGGTATGCAGTTCCACATCCTACAATATATATTTTATCTATTTCCTTGATGGTCTTCTCGTCTATAGTAATGTTCTCAAGGTAAATCTCACCTTTATCATCTAGTCTTCTCTCTAGAGTATCCTTGATTGCTGAAGGCTGTTGATAAATCTCCTTGAGCATAAAGTGATCATAACCTTCTTTCGTTGCTGATTCAACATCCCATTGAATCTCTTTGATTTCTCTTTTCACTGGTTTTCTTCCAGTTGTATAAATCTCATACCCCTCTGAAGAAAGTCTCACAATATCTCTATTCTCCAGGTAAATCACCTTGTTTGTATACTTCAATATTGCAGGTATGTCAGATGCTACAAAATTCTGGTCTGACCCAACTCCAAGTATCAAGGGACTTTCATTTCTTACTGCGATTATTTCATCAGGGTTGTTCTGTGCTACTACTCCCAGGGCATATGCTCCCTGCAATCTTTCTTCTGCCAGAAAAACAGCTTCCAAAAGGTCATCTTTATAATAATAATCAATAAGGTGAGCAATTACTTCCGTATCAGTTTCGGAAACAAACTCATAGCCCTTTTCGGCAAGCTCTTCCTTGAGAGCCCTGTAGTTTTCGATAATACCATTATGAACAACCGCTATTGAACCATCTGCGTTTGTATGGGGATGTGAATTAATATCTGAAGGTGCTCCGTGAGTAGCCCATCTTGTATGACCAATTCCTACATTTGCATATATTGGTTCCACTCTCAAACTTTCTACAAGATTGCTTAGTCTTCCGACATGTTTTCTTGTTTTAAGACTACCTTCCTCTATTAATGCAACACCTGCTGAATCATATCCTCTGTACTCCAGTTTCTCCAGTCCATCTAGTATTATATCCTGAGCATTGCTCTTTCCAACATAACCAACTATTCCACACATATTACTCCTCCTTACGAATAACTCTCTCGAAAAAAATGACGTCGGTAAGCCGACGTCTAATACTTAACCAGTGAATTTATATAGTGATCCTTTAGCCTATCTCTGCCATTTAAAAATGTAAGTTCTATAACAAATTCCAAAGCAATTACCTCTCCACCCAGTGACTCAATCAAAGCTGTCGCAGCTGAAACTGTTCCCGCTGTGGCAAGCAAGTCATCAACTATTGCAACTCTGTCACCTTTTTCAATAGATTCTGTGTGTATTTCCAATGTGTTTGTTCCATACTCCAATTCATATTCATAGCTGGTAGTATCTCCAGGCAATTTTCCTGGCTTTCTTATTGGTACAAAACCTATTCCAAGTCCATAAGCGACAGCAGCACCGAAAAGAAATCCTCTTGCCTCCGGTCCAACTATATAGTCAACATTCTTGTCCTTAAGATCTTCTACCATCATGGAAACTGCAGATGTAAAAGCTTCTGCATCCCTTGTAAGCGTTGTTATATCCTTGAAACTCACACCTTCAATTGGAAAGTCTTCAATTTCTCTAATTTTAGATTTAAGATCCAAAATTATTCCTCCTCTTAAATACAGATTTTTCTTATCACATACTTAGTTTACCATATCTGTCGATATTAAAAAACATATTTTTACAGTATATAACCTTCCTCTGACACTCTCTTTGTCAGCGGTCCGTACAAATCAAGCGGGTCTAGATCAGGGTTATTTCTGTGAATATGATCAAATGCTATTTTAGCTCCTCGATCCATTCCCTGACAGCCTGCAAGTAAAACTATATCATCTTTTTCTGATTTTTCAAGTATTGTCTCAATTGCTTCCTTAATTGTGTCATAAATGGTATATTCCAGCCCAGACTTATCAAGTACTTCCCTGAAAACATTTTCTTCTTCTGAGGATACTGTGTCCTTCTCACCTACACTTCCCATACTTCTGGTTGCAATTATTTCTTCTATTCCAAGCTTTTCCTTCCAATTCACTAAAGCCTGTGCATTTTCTCTATTTACTGTTACGCCTCTGTTCCCTCTTATTGCGTAAACAATGTGGACTTTGTTTTTATCCATATCTGCAATAGTTTCCAAAGTACTGTTGATATTTTTAATATTTGCAAAATGGTCATCAATTATTGTGTATTCATTTTCGTAAATAAACTCAAATCTCCTTTCCACACCTCCAAATTCCTTCAGAGATTCTACAATAATACCCTTGCCAACTCCGTCTACAAGTGCAATTGCAATTGCCATCATGGCATTTTCAACTGAATGATATCCTGGTATCCTTAAATCGATGTGAAATGATCCTTTCTCAATTGCCAGGTCTCCCAGAACAATATCATCTTTTATGACGACATCAAAAACTCCTCTACCTTTGACAAGTTTAAGATTTTTGCAGTTTATCATACCAGTGCCTTTGTTTACAGATATTGTAACTACTTTTGCATGTGTGTTTGTAACCAAAGATGCGATCTTTTCATTGTCAACATTTAACACGGCTACTGCTTCAGGTTTTACGTCCCTTATAAGGGATGACTTGACTTCCCAGTACCTTTCGAAGCTGCCATGCTGGTCAATATGTTCCCTGCTGAAGTTGTTGAATGACACAATGTCGAAATCCACGTCATTTACCCTGTATAGTTCCAGCGCTGATGATGATGCCTCCATGACAGCTCTATCTACTTTTTCTTCTATCATTTCAGCGAATATGCACTGAAGGTCCAGACTCTCCGGAGTGGTAAGACTTGCAAGTTCTGTTCGCTTACCGGTCTTTGAAAAGACGCTTCCTATTATGCCCGTCTTATAGCCTGCTTTGGTATATATGTGATCCAGTATAAATGTAGTCGTTGTTTTACCATTGGTTGCAGTTACACCAACAACCTTTGTTTTTTTAGTAGGATTACCATAAAAACTACTGCTGAGTCTGGATAATGCTTTTCTGCTGTTATGGACCTTTATCTGGCTGACTCCGTCCAATTCATAATTAAATTCCTCGACTATCAGCGCTATTGCTCCTTTTGATAAGGCCTGCCCGATATATTTATGTCCATCTGCTATATATCCCTTGATTGCAACATAGATAAACCCGGGCTTCACCTTTGCTGAATGACAGGCAATTCCTTCAATATCAAGGTCCTCAAGGACATTTCTTGTTTCCAGTATATCCAACGATCTTAAAAGGTCTTTAAGTTTCATGAATTTCCTCCTACCTTAAAATCTTCTTCTTCACTTTCCCCAATAGAATTGATATATAATTTAGCCCTGGAGCTGGATCATCAAAACTCCATACAGCAGGTACTTTCTTCCTGAATAATGATTTTATTACACTTCCAAGTGAAAGTTGTCCATTTTTTATATAATCTCTTATTGCCAGAACATCTTCAAATAGGTATTGGAAAACATACCTCGTGCTCTTCTCTACTGTTTTTGGTTCCAATGGGTCACCTATCATATCCCTATAAGCAACATATGTGAAATTAATTCCAACTTTGTACAACAATTCATTCAAGGATGTGGTTCTTGTGTTGATCTCAATTATATAGAATTTTCCTGTCTTGGCATCTTTCTTAAACTCTATTTCTCCGAAGCCTCTGTATCCGATTTTCTCAACAAAGGGTATTCCTATTTCTCCCAGCTCAGGTACATGAATCTGCTCTGTATATACTGATGCCCCAAAGTTTATTGGAAATTGTCTCAACTTTCTACACGTCATCCAGTGAGTTACTTTACCCTTTCTATCCACATAATAGTCAAAGGTATACATGTGGTCATCAAAACCTGGAATAATCCTCTGAACAAATACCTCCAGTCCCTCAGACTTGGTCTTGTCCAATGCTTCCTTAAGTTCCTCTTCATTATGACAATGGAATATCTTTCTTCTGAACACTGCTACAAAAGCCGGTGAATCAGTGGGCTTTACTATGCAAGGATATCCCAGTTCTTCCTCGACTCTTTTATACAGGTTTTCCTCATTCGGCATAATTGTCTCAGGAACATTTAATTTATTTTCGCTAGCCATTTCATTTAGGCTCTCTTTTTTCATTACCCTTGTCCAAAGCCCCTGCTCTTCCATTGGAATCAAGTAATATTTTTTTAATTCTTCAAGGTTCTCATCAACAAACTCTGCGTAAGGATCCGCACTGGGAAAAAGCACAGGTTTATCTTCTTCTGCTTTTGCTATCTCAATCAGCTTATTCAAGTATCCATCCTTTTCTTTTTTAAAATCAGGTGCCATTACATGACTGCCCAGATACTTGGACTTTGATCCATACAACTCCTTATCCTGGTAGTCAACTGCTATTGTTTCCACGCCCTCATAGCCTAGCGTTCTGATAATGCTTAAACCTATGTAGTAGTTGGTTCCAAGAACGACTGCTTTGTTTCCCATCTGATTTTCCTCCTTTGATAATCTCTTACAATTATCAATTTTTCATAATAAAAATCCCATAAACCAGTGCTGATGACATAGTAATGGGATTTAGTCTGCTAGCTGGATTCCATTTCCTTCTGAAAAAACAAGAATACTCCTGCCATTATAAACAGGTCTCCTATGCTGAGTATTTGAGGTAAAGGATATGGTCTTGGTATCAATATTATATCCGCAAGATACACTAACTTTGTTTGCTGATTCACACCTATGTGCTTTATATCATGTTCTCTCTCAGGCAATATGGATTCCTGATTAATGCCTGATATCCCAGTCAATGACACTGGCATATTACCATCATTTGCTGCTATTACAGCTGCATTGAGCATAACTCCAACAAATAAAATCTTCATGTAATTTTTTTCAATATTAAGTATGATTGCAATCAATAAAAGTGTGTAAGACGCTACAATAACATATAGGAAGTAATCATCAAGAAATATGTACAAACTTTCCAACTCAAATCTCTTTGCGAGCGAAAGACTTGCCTGAGTCAAGGCTGATATAATCATTAGAAATACGCCTTCAATATGAACATTCTCAAGGTTTCCAATTTTTCCGCCCTTTAATTTTGATAATATGATGGACAAAGCTGCTGGTTCAAAGAACATAATATCACCTAATTATCCATAATGGCTACAAATACCTTGACCAATTCAGGATGGAATTGGGTTCCGGAATTTTTTCTTAATTCTTCAATAGCATCGTGTGCTGTCATAGCCTTTCTGTATGGCCTGTCAGATGTCATCGCATCGTAGGAGTCAGCTATTGTAAGAATCGCTGCTTCTATTGGAATATCATCTCCAGAGAGACCATCAGGGTATCCCTTGCCATCATATCTTTCATGGTGATGCTTAACAATAGTTGTAATATCATTTAAGAAGTCAACCTTGCTGATTATTTCTGCACCTATTGAAGGATGTCTCATGATTTCCTGGAACTCTTCTTGAGTAAGTCGTGATGCCTTGTTCAATATTTCGTCATGAATTCCAATTTTACCTATATCATGAAGTATTGATGCGGTCTTTAGATTCTGTATACCTTCAAATGGCAGATGATAAGCTTTGGCTAGATCAACGGCAAATTTTTCAACTCTGTTTGCATGTCCACTTGTATATGGATCCTTGGCTTCAACGGTCTTGTTAAGTGCCTGAATAGTTGAAAGGTAAAGATTTCTCATTTCTATGTATAGTTTAAATGAATATCTTGCAAGCAGTAATGGTCCAAAGAATAGGATAACTGCTCCATAACCGTATCCGATATATGCCAGTGCAATTATTATACCAATTACTCCAACAGCTATTGAACTTGGTAATGTCCCTTTAATATTTGAAATCCAAGTTTCTACAAATTTAGAATCACTAACCAACGCAAGATAACCTGATATTATTGAAGTGTTAAGAACTACCCCAATTAAAGTTATTATTATTGTCGACAAAAAATTGAAACTTCCAATGCTTCCTCCTGAATAGACATAGGTAACACTCATAATTGAAGTTACTATTACACTTTGAGTAACATTGAAAATAGATTTGTGAGGAGGTAAATTGAAAACATGAACATATCCTCTGCCTTCAATTTTAGGTGCTCTAAGCAAGAAGCCCAATCCAACTACAGTAGTAGCTAATAATGGTCCTCCAACAATTATAGAAGATATATTCACTGCATACCCTACAGACACTCCAACTGTATTATTAGGCATGGGAATCAAAAGTGATTCTACTACAATTGCTAATATAGCCCAAAACAGAAACATCCAAATGTTATTAATCGAAAAATTAACAAAAACATATGAGTACAATAGCAATGCTATTATAACTAGAAATCCTAAATATAGCTTGGTTTTTCTGTTTAGCTGCATTTCAAAGCCCCCTTCCCTACTTATATTGTAAATGCCGGCTTTGTTTACTTTGAAATTACTAGATTAGTGAATAATGTGCGCCTGCTGCTAATGCCATTGCCATTACGCTTAGTAGTACGCTTGCGATTTTTTTCATCGAATATAGCCTCCTTTAGAGTACTATGCCATTCGCTAGTGAGGCATGCTATATTCGCTTCGCTAAGTAAAAAAGTTTGGATCAGCCGGCATTTATCACTATTTTGTGATAAATCTGTTTACTGCATCAAGTGTAGCTTTGACAACTGCCTTGTTATAATCAGTGCCAACAACACTTGCACCGCAAAGTCTCTGCTCTGTTTCAGCGATAACTCCAGTTACACAAATTACTATTATATTTGTTCCCGCAACTGGAACCTGTCTTATATCGTCAAATAAAAATATGTCTTCAAATCCATTTGCTTCCTGTACCACATCCAATGTCGTTTCCACAAGCATTCTGTCTGTGTTTCTGGAAGAATTTACTCCTGTCCTTGAGCTTGTAAACTCCTCTCCATCAAGAGAGATTGCTACCTTAATTATCGCTCTGGAATCACGAGACTCCCTAAGTACACCTTCCAACTTCACTCTGTTGGCTTTTCTCCTGAGCGTATCGTCTTGAATCTGGGCTATGCTTATCTTTTTGTGATCAACATCTATGTCATATGTAGCAAGTAAAATTGATTGAACGTCTCTGGCTATTTGCTTGGGTCCTCTGTGACCATTTGCTACAAGATGGATTTCATCAATGTTGTTGCCATTTCCGAAAACAATCTTACTTGAAACTACGGATTCTATTTTTTGTAAGTTATCCTCCATCAGCTTGTGGTCCATATTATCCCTCGCAGTACTGAATTATTTAGCGGAATATTCCACCATAATAAGATATTACCACTATTTGACAAGGTTTTCAATCACAAAATAGCTATTTAGCAAAATAAAGTATCATTTTCCAGAACATTTAAAAAACCCGACATATTTATGCCAGGTTATCTAATCCCATGTGGATTTTCTCTTGAATATCGTGCAAGGAACTGTTCTCTTTTTCTGTCTTTCACCATTGCGTATATTTTCCATTATTATATCCACTGCCTGGGCTCCAAGCAAGTCTGCATTAATTTCCACTGATGTTATTGGTACTGCACATTGTCTGGACAATAAGCTATTGTTGAAGCCTGCTACCATAGTATCCTCCGGGACACTTAATCCTCTTTCAATAAAAGCCGAAACAACACCGTATGCAACAACATCGTCTGTTGCTACAACTGCATCAAATTTCTCTCCAGAATCGATTATTTCCCTTGCATATCTGTAGCCGGTTTCCTCGTTAAATTCACCGACAAATAATCTCCCGCTTTCTTCGTCCAATCCCTTTTCTGATATAGCTCTTCTAAAGCCCTTTATCCTTTGTTCTGTCAAAGTCAGGAATCTTCCTCCAGTTATCAGTGCTATGCTTTTGGATCCCTTGTCCACCAAATATGTTGTCAACTCATAGGAGGCTCTTTCGTTATCATTGTCCACATGATTTGTGTCATCCACATCCTCGTATGGAGATCCAATTACTGAAAAGGGGAATTCAATTTCGCGAAGATACTCAATTGACTTATTCTCAATCTTACTGGTCATGAATAGAACTCCATCTACCTTTGCAGCAGAGACCAATCCTTTTACAATTTGCATATCAGTGATTTCTGTGGTTGATGATAGCAGAATATCATATCCATTTTTTGTGGATGTCTTTACTATCCCTCTAAGCGCTACCGGAAAAAATGGATTTAAGAGCGCCTCCCCAGGATTTTCTGGCATTATCAGAGCGATAGTTTTTGACGAATTTATAGCCAGATTCCTTGCTATTGCATTTGGATGATAGCCAAGTCTTTTCATGTGTGACAATACGCTTTCAGTTGTCAATTTGCTGATTCTTGGATTTTTGGATATTACTCTTGATACAGTTGATGGTGAAACTCCCGCTTCCCTGGCTACATCATTTATTGTGATCCTTTGCCTTTTAACCATGACGACACTCCAATCACTTGTTTATTCTCTCTCCTGTTTCACTGTCAAAATAGTGTATTGCATTTATATCGAATCCGAAAGTATGGGTTTCTCCCTCCTTGTATTCAAAATGTCCTGGTGTTGAAATAAGAAGGTCTGATCCATCCTTCAATGTTGCAAATAGTGTTTTTTCCTTACCAAGCATTTCTATTACATCTATGGTTGCTTCAAATGTGTCTCCGAATTCGCCGCCACTTTCAAATCTTTCCGGCCTGATTCCTATTGATATTTCTTTGTCTTCATAAGCTTTCAAAAGCTGTGCATCCTCTTGTGACGGAGTCAATGTAATGGTATCAGTTTCTGATATAAATTTTCCTTCTCTGAATTTTCCTTTAATAATATTTATGGAAGGGGAACCAATGAAATTTGCAACAAATATATTGGCAGGCTTGTTATAAAACTCTTCCGGTATTCCCACCTGCTGAATCTTACCATCATCAAGAAGTATTATCTTTGTGGCCATTGTCATTGCTTCTGTCTGGTCATGAGTTACATAAATGGAAGTGGTGCCTAAATTCTTGTGCAATCTAACCAGCTCCACCCTCATATGCTCTCTCAATTTTGCATCCAGGTTTGATAGTGGTTCGTCCATTAGGAACACCTTTGGATTTCTTACGATTGCCCTGCCTAGTGCAACCCTTTGTCTCTGCCCACCGGATATGTCAGCTGGCTTGGCATGAAGGTAATCTTCAATCTGTAAAAGATTTGCAGCTTCTTTTACCCTCTCGTCAATTAATTTCTTTCTCTCTTTTCTCATAACAAGAGAAAATGCCATATTATCATATACTGTCATATGAGGATACAACGCATATGACTGAAAAACCATTGCAATATCTCTGTCCTTTGGAGGAATTGTATTTACTCTTCTTTCATCGAAGTAAAGATCTCCCTCTGTTATTGAATTCAGTCCTGCAATCATTCTTAGCAATGTCGTCTTTCCACAACCTGATGGTCCAAGAATTACACAAAAATCCTGGTCATCGATTTCGAGATTTATATTTCTTAAGGTAAAGTTTTCTCTTCCTTCGTATTTCTTGCCTAGATTTTTCATTATTACCTTCATGCAAGTCTCCTCCTATCCTTTGACAGAACCGCTAGTCAATCCTGATACCAGCTGTTTTTGCAATACAATAAACAATATGACTATCGGTATGGCGGTCAGTAAGCCGCCGGCTGCAAATGCAGGTTGATTCATGGTTCTAAAATCACTTATCAAAGTAAATAATCCCACAGCCAAAGTGTAGGTACTTGGACTTGTCAGCAGGACTTTTGCAAGCAGGTAATCCATAAACGGACCGATAAAGGACCAGAGAGCTATGATTGTAAGCATTGGCCTTGCTATGGGCATAATAATCAACCTGTATATGTCAAAATTGGAACACCCATCAATTTTTGCGGCGTCATCCAGTTCTGTAGAAACAGAATCAATATAGCCCTTCAGTATAAAGGTGTTTGAAGCAATGGCTGGACCTGCATATATCAGTATAAGCATCATCTGTCTGCTAAAAGCCGGGATTATTGATGATACGATTGAGTGCATTGTAAAAAATGCAGTTATCCCAGCAAATGTTGGTATTGTCTGAATCAGCATTATTGCCATCAGGGATGCCTTTCTTCCCTTGAATCTATACCTTGAGTAGGCGTATCCTGTGAAGGATACCATTATCAGAGTCAGAAGAGCCGTGCTGATTGCAATAAATAGTGTATTCCTAACCCACAACATATAATACGTTTCATTGTATAGAAATTCAAAATGTCTCAATGAAAACTCAAAGTTTGCATTTCCCATAATATTCTGCTGCTGTCTTCCGTTAAATGCAGCTACTACCATCTGAAACAACGGCCATACTATTGCAATGACCCAGGCAAACAGAACTGTGTAGGACATTATCAACCCAATTATTCCCGGAATTGTCAATGGTGGTTTGTCAGAGAGATATAGCCCTTTTCTCTTTTTCTTTTTTCCTCCGAAGAATACCATTATAATCTCCCCTCCCTAAATCCTTTGGATCTTCTGAATCCCAGGAATGCAAAGAACATGACACCAAGCGAAATAAAAACTGTTATGGCTGCAGCAATAGCCTGATATTGATGAACGAAAGCCAGCTTATATATATATGATATCAAAAGGTCTGATGAACCAGCTAAATTACCGTACCTTTGCGGATCAAACGGGCCTCCGCTGTTAAACAGGAATATGACTGAAAAATTATTGAAATTGAATGTGTACTGCGTTACAAGCAGCGGAGCTATCTGGAACAGTACAAGCGGTACTGTTATTCTTCTCATTTTCTCAAATGATGATGCGCCATCAATGTCTGCAGCTTCATACAGGTCTCCTGGAATTGCTTGAAGTACACCTGTAGTAAGCAGAAATACATATGCACTACCAAGCCACCCCTGTATCAATATCAAGGCTGCTCTTGTCATGATAATATCGTTCTTTATTTCAATTCTGCCGTTGAAAACTGAATTCAACAGTTCAGTTATTACTCCACCTGGAGCTACCATTATGCTGAAGAACATTATTGTGATAAAAGCAGGAACTGCCCAAGGTAATATAAATATTGTTCTGAAGAACTTCTTTCCTTTTATTCTATCCTTATTGACAAGCAAGGCAAGGAAAAAACCTAAAAGGATTGCAAGTGTTGTTGCAACCAATGTCCATATTATGGTCCAAACAAATATTAGCCAGAATACACTCCCTGCAAGTCCTTCTCCTAAAGCAATCAATTTGTAGTTTTCTATGCCTACCCATGCGAATTTGGATTGATTTTGTGGATTCATATTTGTAAATGAAAGCAGTGATGTTGTTATTACAGGCACCAGAACTATAAAAACAATTACAAGCATTGCTGGCAAGGAAGATATATAGGGGAACCCTTCCTGGAACAACATTCTTTTGGTCTCGAACCAATTAGGCGGACGAATACCAGATATCATGTTTTTTTCAGTTAAAAGAACGTCCCTAAAGGATGCATATAATAATCCAATCCCAATTAACAACAGAAAAATTGCCACTACCCCTTCAATCATAAATATAAGGGACTTGTGCACTCTGGCTCCACCTTCTGCAAGTGTAATCAAGCCAGCTATTCCCTCTCCTTGATAATTTCCATAACCAAGGGCATATGGGATTGCAATGAAGTATACAAAAAAGCTGGCAAGAAAGAAAAACATAGCTTTTCTTCTTTGGCCATTAAGCATCTGACCTAATCCTGGTAAAAGAGGTGTCAGATATGCGACTTTAGGCTTCTTCTTTGCTATTTCTATGGGAATTTTCCTTCTGGCATCAGCTATATCAGCCTTTAAAATCTTTTCTTCTCTTTTAATAACATTTGAGAGCTCTCTTTTCTTGCTTCGAATGAAATCCTTGTTTTCTTTGGATGGAATTTTATATGATTCCAATTTGACCTGATTCTTGTACTCTCTTTTTAGCTCCCTTATTGAATTTTTCTCTGCCTTGCTTGATATTACTCCTTCTTTTTTTCGGTCTTTTACTTTGTGAATTTCTTCGTTCCTTTTCTTTTTTGCTTCCTCTTTAAATAATTTAAGTTCACTCTTTAATTTAGCATCTTTTTTGGGGTCAAGTTTGATTTTTTGCTCCTTCGCTTCAATCAATTCACTTTCGATGCATTCGATAAATCTTATAATCTCGGGTATCTGTTCCACATTGATTTTGCTTTCCTTGAACTTGAAATCTGCTTCGTATGTTAATTCCACATACTCCCTGTAAAAAGTCATCCTCTGCTGATGATGGTACATTCTGGTCTTGAGTTGCTTTACCTTCGAATTCAACGAGTCAGAAAGAGATTTTTCAAATTCAGCTTCACTGTTTTTCAAAGACTTAAGAAAAGTTTTTTCCTGGTTATGAAATTCCTTAAGCTTGATATTGTGTGGATGTTTGTTCCTGTTTGCAATCAGATTCTTTTTCTCCGAATGGAGCAAGGATTTCTTCTTCATGTCGGTTTCTTCACTTATTTTTTTATCCAGTTTGACAAGTTCCAACACATAGTTGTTTTTCCGTTCATACTTATTCCCAATCTTGTCCTTCAGATATAAACTGTAGGTTGCCATCTAATCCTCACCTCCGGTATTGTCTCTGGATAATCCGACTATAAAATAAATATAAAGTATAAGTCCAGTATAAAAAAGTCCATTAATATAAAAAAATATCGACTGAAAATTCATATCCGCAGTAGTAAATGCAAGACCACCAAAGGAAAGAATAATCCATATATACACTACAATGGGAGTTAATCTTGCTTTTGTAGCCGTAATAAATGCTACAATTGCGATTGTAGCAGGAATCAAAACCTTAAGAAAATATATCGAAAGATTTGATGATACGTACTGAGTGAAAAGAAAGTTATCTGGAGTTGTGCCGGGAAAATTCTCTTGTGCCCATTGTAAAAACAATTCCCCACCTTTCACCAGAATAAGAGCCTCAATCGAAGCGATCAATACGAGAGTGCTGGTTATAAACAATAATATGTAAAATTTATTTAGAGGCAGATGGCTTTTTTCACTCATTATTCTCTCCTCGTGTAGTGGATATTTTTTTTGGGAACAGAGCCTAGACTCTGTTCCCAAAAATATTTAGTAATTCATCATCATGGCCTCGAAGGAAGCTTTCATTGCATCATATGCTTCTTCGACTGACCCTGGATTCACAGAAGACCATGAAAGAAGTCCGTTCTTCCATGTATCCCAAACAGATCCCCACTCTGTAAACAATGGTCTTGCTGGAGCTGCATCATAAGATTCAAGAACCGCTGAAATTGCTTTTTTGTCTGTTTCAGAAAGGTCTGAATTCAAGTATTCATCAGCTGACACGTTTTCCATTATCTTACCTGTCGCCTTAAAGAAATCGATAGCAAATTCTGTGTTCATAATCTCTTCAATCACTGCTTGAGAAAGAGCCATCTTGTCCGCATCCATCTCATTTCTCGAGTTTATTGCAAGTCCCCAGCCACTTTTCCAGTGAGCAAGTGGGTATCCCTCAACAACAACCTGATTTATAGGTATGATATCAAGGTCTTCACCATCTCCTGCCAGTGCTGAAAGACTTCCTGTTGACCATGGTCCTTCCAATCTAATTACATTTTGTCCACCTGTTGAAAACTCAGTGTCCATGAATCCCCATGCTGCATTCTCATCCCAAAGAGGAGTTCCTGCTTCATAGTGAGCCTTCCAATAATCATAAAGCGCTGTAAATACAGCTTGTTGCTGCTCGTCTAATTCTGAAAATTCTTTAGTCATATCTGAGTACAACTCTCCTGATTCATCATGTCCAAGGAGTTCGATTCCACCTGCATTAGCAAATGCAACGCCAAACCATGCATCAAATGCTGGTATAAGCATATCAACATGTCCAAGCTCAGTAAACTCGATTTCGCCTTCAAGATCGATTCCCTTTACTTCTGCATTAGCTGTGTTAACGAAGTTCACCAAGGTCTCAATGTTCATTGGAAAGGCAAGGTAATCCCCATCAATGGCGAAGTTCCCTCCAAGACCTCCATCATAATTAGTAAATCCACCAACATTTTCTGCCATCGCCATTGCATCCATTGGTGATAGTGCTTCGTTATTGGATAATCCGTAAATTCTGTCTGCTGGTATTGCGAATACATCAGCTACGTCCTCATTTGTTACGTCTGTAGCATCAAGTACGTCTAGATGATCAAATGAACCTGTTTCTATAAGCTCAATTGTAGCATCCGGGTGCTTTTCCATTACTCTTTCAATTGCCTGCTCGTAATAGCCTCTCCAATCAGCTTCAACCTGTACTGATATGCTGGCTGTTATGCCCTCAGCAGGTGCCTCACCTGATGGTTCTTCAGATGGTTCTGGTTCCTCGTTTGTTGCAGGCGAACATGCTGTCACTGTAAGTGCCAATACAAGAAACAAAACCAAAAATAGATTTTTCTTCATTTTTTCTCCCCCTAATCATGTTGTGCATACGCTTGCATAGAATGTAAAAATATATAATTTAATCCATCCCTGAGGAAGGAATTAAATCCTGTAAATACAGGTCAGGGGCTAAGCCCCTTAACCTAAATTTTATCTATTTCCCATATATCCTGGGCGTATTGCTCAATAGTTCTATCTGAACTAAATTTACCCGAATTTGACATATTTAACCAACATTTTCGTGCCCAGCCTAGTCTATCCCTGTAATCAACATCGACCTTCTCATGTGTTTTTCTATATTCATCAAAGTCTTTGAGGATGAAATAATTGTCTGCCCTATGCCAATTTGCACCGTAAAGCAATGAATTGTGCAACTCTCTGTATACTCCCTTTTCATCTTCAAAAGTCCCATCTATCAATGTATCCATTACCCTTCTTAATTTGGGATCATTCTGATATATTCCTTCTGGATTGTAGGTATCCTTGATTTCTTCGATATCCTCTACCCTGATTCCAAAGATGTAGTTGTTCTCTTCTCCTGCTTCCTCAACTATCTCAATATTTGCTCCATCATAGGTGCCAATTGTGGGAGCTCCATTAAGCATAAATTTCATATTTCCGGTACCGGAAGCTTCCTTTCCCGCAGTTGAAATCTGCTCTGACAAATCTGCTGCAGGAAAAAGTTTTTCAGCGTATGATACTCTATAGTTCTGAACGAATACTACCTTTAGCCTTCCTTTCATTACCGGGTCATTATTCACTAACCCCGCAATGTCATTAATAAATTTGATAATGGCTTTTGCTCTTACATACCCAGGAGCTGCTTTTGCTCCAAATATGAATGTTCTCGGTACTGTATTCTTTTCAGGATTCTCCTTAATCTGATAGTAAAGATAAAGAATATGGAATGCATTAAGAAGCTGTCTTTTGTATTCATGTAGTCTTTTTATCTGAATGTCAAACAATGAATCCGGATCAATATCTTCACCTTCCTCTTGCTTTATATACTCTGCAAGTTGCTGTTTCTTTGCTCTTTTTATGTCCAGGAATCTCTCCATCACTTTATCGTCATGAATATATTTTCCCAAGTCTTTTAGTTTCTTCAGGTCTGTAATCCATTCATCTGAACCAAGAAGTTCAGTGACAAGTTCTGAGAGTTCAGGATTGGATTGCAATAACCATCTTCTTTGTGTTATTCCATTTGTTTTATTGTTGAATTTTTCAGGATATAATTTATACCAATCGTTTAGCTCCTTGTTTATTAGAAGATCCGTATGAAGTCTTGCAACTCCATTTACCGATTTTGAACCATATATTGACATCCAGGCCATTCTTATGTTCCCATTATGAATTATTTCATAACGATTAAGGTCATGATCTTGTATTCCCTGGTTCCTAAGATCTTCGATAAGCATTAAGTTAATTTTTGTAATAACATCATATACCTGTGGAATTAATTCCTGATAGTATCTTTCAGGCCATTGTTCCAATGCTTCAGCAAGAAGTGTATGGTTTGTGTATGCGAATGTGGCAGTTGTGATTGCCCATGCTTCG
This sequence comes from Soehngenia sp., assembly GCA_024637045.1. Classification (GTDB taxonomy): domain Bacteria; phylum Bacillota; class Clostridia; order Tissierellales; family Tissierellaceae; genus Gudongella. The sequence continues at coordinate 53,441 of JAGXFX010000001.1, read as the reverse complement.
TCCCAACCCAAGCCTTCTTTTCTTGTCAACAGCCTCATTAACTCTGGTATGGCAACAGCAGGATGAGTATCATTTAGCTGTATTGAATGGTACTTAGGAAATTTCTCAAGACCAATGTTCTTTTCCTTAAACTTTCTAAGCATATCCTGAAGAGATGCAGAAACAAAGAAGTACTGCTGTTTTAATCTCAGTTTTTTGCCTTCTTCGTATGAATCATTGGGATAAAGAACCTTTGCGATGTTTTCGGCATCGTTCTTTGCTTTTACGGCCTGATCATACTTTTGGTCATTGAATGCTCTGAAATCAAATTCTTCCAATGACTCTGCCTTCCAAAGTCTTAATGTATTTATAAGTTTTTTATCATAGCCTATCACAGCATAATCATATGGTACTGCATAGATTTCGCTACCTTTAAAGGTTACTCGGACAATTTCACTTACCTTTCTTATCCCCCAGGGATCACCGTATTTAGTCCAATTGTCTGCAACCTCTACCTGCTCTCCGTCAACAATTTTTTGTTTAAAAAGACCGAAGTCGTATCTAATTCCGTATCCATCCATTGGATATCCTAGTGTTGCTGCAGAATCCAAAAAGCATGCTGCAAGTCTCCCAAGACCACCATTGCCAAGTGCTGGATCCTCCTCAGACTCCTCGATTTCATTGTAGTCTACACCCATTTCTTTCAGTAATTCCTTGACCTCATCCTTTGTATCCATTGCAATAAGGTTGTTAGTCAAAAATCTTCCCAGCAGATACTCGGATGATAAATAATATGCTTTCTTCATCCCCTCTGTTTTCTTTCTGGAGTCATTCCAGTATGGAAGTATGGTCTCCATCATTGCTTTAGATAAAACTACATATTTCTCTGAATCCAGAAGTTGTTTAAACTCCCCACCAAAGGTTGTCATGGCATAAACTTCTATTCTTTTTTTTAAGTTCTCGTGATTTAACAAATTAACCCCTCCTGTAAGTCCTGGTAAGTTTGGCTATTCTCTTTGCCAGAGTGCTATTAATATCTGATCCTTTAACTCTCCAGGTCCAATTATTACCCAATGTTGCAGGTACGTTCATTCTCGATTCCTCACCCAAGTCCAGAAAATCCTGCATCTGCGCCACTGAAAGATACGCTCCTGAACACCATGCTCCACGGATAAGTCCCCAGTTGTATCCCTCTGTTTCATCCTCCAACTTAAGATATTCAATTGCAAATTCCTTCTCCTTTTCAGGAGCGGTGTCAATCCAATCCCTGACGGTTTTATTGTCGTGGGTTCCAGTATATACAACTGAATTTCTCTCATGATTGTGAGGAAGGTAATCATTGTCTCCAACTGGATCGAATGCAAACTGTAGAATCTTCATTCCTGGAAATCCAGTATCATTCATTAGCTCTTCTACCTTTTCTGACTCAAAACCAAGATCCTCAGCGATTATATCCAGCTCTCCAAGCTCCTCTCTAATCCTATTAAAAAGGTTCATGCCCGGACCTTTGACCCATCTTCCATTCACTGCATTCACAGATCCCGCTGGCACTTCCCAGAATGATTCGAAACCTCTGAAATGATCTATTCTCAATGTGTCGAAAAGTTTGAAGCTGTAGTATATTCTCCTTATCCAAAAACTATAACCATCTTTTTCCACAGCATACCAGTCATAGACTGGATTCCCCCACAATTGTCCCGTGGCTGTAAAGAAATCAGGCGGTACTCCTGCAACGGTTACTGGCTCATAATTATTATCCAATTTAAAAAGTGATGGATTTGCCCATAAATCAGCACTGTCTGCTGAAACATAAATTGGCAGGTCCCCAATTATTTTAATCCCTTTTGAGTTGGCGTAATCCTTTAGTCTTGTCCACTGTCCAACAAAAAAATACTGAGTAAAAACCCAGAAAAAGAATCGTTCTTCTTCTGCACTTTCAACATCACTGGTTTCTCGGCTGTGGAAGTCTCTATACTCCTCGTCCCACAACTGCCATGCCTTGCTGTTATGCAGCTCTTTGATTGTCATAAATAATGCGAATTCCCTTAACCAATCTTTGTTTTCGATATAAAACAGTTTAAGATCAGTCCAAAGTTCATCCTTTCCGTTTTTGTATGCATTCCTGAGAAGTTTGTATTTTGCGTCATAGAGTTTGCCATATTCTACTTTATCTTGGTCTGCATACAATTTTTCGGCTAATACCTCTTCCCTGGATATATATCCTCTTTGAATTAATTCATCCAAATTTATAAAATACGGATTGCCGGCAAATGAAGACAGGCTTTGATAGGGAGAATCCCCATAGCTTGTAATACCTAGCGGTAGAATCTGCCAGTATTTCTGTCTTGCTTCATGTAGAAAATTGACAAATCTGTATGCCTCTTTACCAAAATCACCTATTCCATATTCTCCTGGAAGTGATGATACAGATAGCAATATTCCGCTCTTTCTTTTCTTCATTGTTTCTCACCTTCTTTCCATCTGATTCCCTCTTAATTATGCAACCGTTTGAACATAGTATAATATTACAGCAATCAACATCCAATGTAAACAATCCTGAAAAAACATACCATCAATTTGTTAGTTAACTTTTTGATGGTATGTGCATAAGTTGCTTAGTCGATTCCTTTTGTTTCTTTAATAATTTCATTTCCCTCATAACTAATCCAGTCACTGTATCCTCCAAGGTAAAGAACAGGTTTCAGACCAATCTCATCCATAAACATTATATTTACCGTACCGGTTATTCCTGAACCACAATGTACAATTATCTTGTTGTATTGTGCCAGTTCACTGTAATGTGCTACAAGCTTATCTGCATCAATTTCACCCAAGTCTTCAACCAATTCGGTCCAGGGATAATTTACTGCTGCCGGAATATGTCCAGGAATCCTGTCGATTGGCTCAATCTCTCCTTTGTATCTATCTGGCGTTCTAGAATCCACTATTATTTCATTGTTTTTTCCTATTGCTTCTTTAACATCTTCAACATCTGCAATCATTCGGTTATTCATCTTAAGTGTTAGTTCGCCACCCTTTGACGGCTCCACCTTCTCAATGGATAAACCGTAATCATTATTTTTCCATTCCTTTATTCCATCTTTTAGAAGGAAAACCTGATCCTTGCCTATATATTTTAGCATCCACCATAATCTGCCGGCCATGGCTAGTTCTCCATCATCATAAATAACCACAGTCTTGAAATCATCCACACCTAAATCATTAATACTGCGAACAAATTGGTCCATGTCAGGAAGTGGATGTCTTCCTCCATGATTTCCTACATCTCCCGTAAGCAAATCCTCCATAGGTACAAATATTGCGCCTTCTATGTGTCCTTTATTGTATTCTTCCTTACCATACTCCTCGTTGCCCAGTTCATACCTGACATCAAAAATCAATAGATTTTCCATATCCAGATTGCCCTTTAACCATCTTGTTGTGACGAAATTTTTCATCTAACCTAACCTCCATTTTTTATAATTTTACTCAAAAATTATAAGGGTACACAAGATTTTCAGTGTACCCTTATAATTCAGGTCTCTAGAATCTTAATATGGCTGTAATTGGCTTTCCTGAAGGCATTTTGTCCCTTTCCAGAACATGCACGGTTCCACCATTTGTCAGTGTCATCAACGCGGCATGATCCATCAGGTCAAGATGGCCGACAGCTTCTTTATTGTTTACTTCAAGGCTATGTTCCTCCTCGTTGATAGCTCCCCACTTCTGTACGTCTTCTGCAATGAAAAGAGTATCCACTCCTCCACTGTTTGCTGAAAGTACAATTCTCTCAATACTATCACTGCCAAACTTGGAATCTGTGTTTATGAGAGTTTTAAACTTTTCAAACTCTTTCTCGAGCCTTTTATCTACTTTAGGAGTAAATATATCCATCGCCTTTTCATGTATTTCCTTTTCTCCGACACCTTCCGGGCTTCCTTTAATCGACTCTTCCATTAGATTGGAATATGAACTTACTTCTCTGTACATAGGAAAAATATAGTCCACTGAGTATACTATCAGAGGTTGTTTGGTTTCCTTAAGAATCTTGTTAACCTCTTTATCGATTGTTCTAAGGTGTTTTGATATTTCATTTTTTTCTGTTTTACTCATTTCATTATATCCATGCATTCCTGGTCCGCCACCTGATGCAGCACCCTTTGGACTTGTGGCTTCCTGGTGTAATTCATTTGCTGGTATATAATCTTCTACCAATTGGTCTATTTCTGGTGCATCAATTTTTCTGATACTATATGGATCTGCTTCGAAAAATCTAACTTCATCCTGAGTAAGTGTCAGGATATTAAACTTTTCTATAGATGCAACAATCTTAAGCAACGGTTTAATATAGAACCGGTTTGAAACCATTGCCAATTCTTCAACCTCAAAGGGTAGTCTGTAATACTTCATTCCCTCTGGTGATATCAATATTGCAAGTCCTCTGTCTTGATTTTGCCAGAAAATAGTCTCATCAAGAAGTTTGGTTGCCGGTTTTAGCATCGACTGGGCATCCTTCGGTGAAAACCCTTTCTCTTCCAAATCAGATTCAGCATCCCTTAATAGGTTTTTCAGCCTTATCCTGCTTTGATTTGTCTCCTGTCCACTCTTGAAGGTGGGTAAATAAATAGAGACAAGTCCATCTAAGTCCCTCTGGGACATTTCCTTTAAAATATCAAGGTCTAATTTTTCCATATATAAACCCCTTTCTTTGTTATTTTCACGCAACAAAAACTGTTTGATGCGTCAAGATCATCTTTCATATCTATTACTATACTATTACCACTATTGAGTGATTCAAAACAATTGGAAGGTCATTCTGAACAATCTATTACTACTTAATTTGAATTTTTTTGAAATATGTGTTAGAATAAAAATATCGTTAAACCCCCTTGGGGTATGGAGGTGCCGGATTGAAAGAAAAACTAATGAGCGTTTCGTCAATTTTTACTGCAGTGGCAGCATCCCTCTGTTGAAGTGGTGGCCTTATTTTGGCATCCCTGGGTCTGGGATCTGTAGGAACTGCATATTTTGCGAATTTAACTAAATATAAGCCAATTTTTGTAATAATAACAGGCATTCTTCTATATTTAGCTTATAGTAGGATAGAAAAGAAAAATGCCGGGAAGACCACAAGAATTATATTCTGGGTTTCCACAGCACTGGCAATACTGGCACTATACTATCCAACTATTCTTGGATTATTTTACGCCTCTTAAGAGGCGTATTTTTTTATCTGAAGAAGTTCTATGTGTTAGTCAATTTTTCTGTATAAGGTGGCAAGACTTATCCCTAGTTTCTTTGCAAGGATTTTTTTGACTCTACACCTTCGCCAAGTATCTGTACCCTGCGATAACGGTAATATTGGAGCAACTGTTGAAGAATCAATCTCAAACCTTGCAAGGGTTTCAACTGAAGGAATGAGCAATACAGATCCTGTTATTCTGGATATAATGATGAATAAGTGCTAACAAAATGCTCACTCCCTACAGGGAGTGAGCATTTTTATTCTCTAGTTCAAGTAATCTTTTCTTGATGTCTATTCCTCCACCAAATCCTGCCAAATCACCGTTGGCTCCAATTACTCTGTGTCAGGGGACAATAATTGCCACTGGATTCTTGTTATTGGCATTTCCAACTGCCCTATAAGCCTTTTGATTCCCAGCCATTAAAGCCACTTCCTTGTAACTTCTGGTTTCGCCATATGGTATTTTTTTCAGTGAATTCCAAACATTACGCTGAAATTCTGTTCCTGTCAATTGAATCGGCAATTCAAATTTTTCTCTATTCCCCTCCAGGTATTCTATGATTTGTCTGATTGATTCTTTTATTAAAGGAGTTTCTTCTCTCATGGAGTCCGGGTAAGCTTTTTTGCCAAAACCAACTTCAGTAATTTTCTCATCGGATTCTGCTATTGTAAGATATCCGATTTCAGTCTCGTAATGAAAATACTTCATATTAAATCCTCCTTTTAATGTTAAACTAAAATCAAGAACCTATGCTTTTATATCTTTCGATGTTTTCATCACTTAAAAACTCGTAAGCATCGTTTATTTGCTGAAATTTACTTGTTGCATCAAAAGATTTATTAATATCAGGATGGTATTCCTTGGCTTTCTTTCTGTAAGCAAGCTTAACCTGATACTTGTCCGTGTCATATGGTAATCCCAGTATGTCACAGCTCTTTGTATATTTCTGCTTAAATTCAGTCATGGGATTCGCATAGGTTTGCTGGCCTGTGTAGCCTCCCTGACCTTGCCAGTACTGTCCGTTGCCCTGCCTTTGGTAACTTTGCCATTGCCTAAATCTTTCTTCCCATTCCTTCTGTTGTTGTTGCTGCCTCTTTTCTCTTTCCTGTCTGATTCTTTCTTCTTCCATTTTTTGATACTTGTGTCCATATTCAGAAAAGGATTTATGTTGACCTTTGCCATCCATCAAATAACTTCCCAGATCATATAAATACTCAGTTATTATGTATCTCCAGTACTTGAGAAAAGATATGAATTTCTGACCCAGTATTGGAAATATAATAAAAAATAAAATTACCAGAAACGTAATGGGATTAAATAAAATCATCAACCCAAATGGACTGAACAGTAAAAACAGAATCAGACATCCTCCCATTCCTATCAATGCTGCAAAGCCTCTTGCTATTCCGATTACAAGACCTACTGTTATCTCTGCTATTCCAATGAACAGGTCAAAAATAAATGACAAAACCTGACCTGTACCATATATTATTTTTCCTGCTGCCTTTTTAATTAAGGTCATTTAAATTCTCCAATCATTATCATATTGTACATCAAGTAATATTGTAGTTTCTTTTCGTTGTATTGTCAATTTTTGTTGCTACAATGGATAGGAATCCTCGGATAACTAAATCCGAGGATTCCTATTCAACACTTAGCCTTCTACCATAGCTATCTTTTAAAACTCTAATGAGTTCTTCCGTATCATTGTCTGGTGATATGTATCCAAAGTAATATGCTCCAGTTGTTATTATTTCAAATTGTAGCTTGCCTCCAGGATATCTTATGAATCCCAACTCAAGAACATCTTCATTCTTGATAGGTATTAGATCGAATCCTTCACGCAGCTCCTGTCTCAGAATCAACTCATCTTCTTCCACTGTCATCTTATACTTTAATGTCTTGAAAAAACCTGATTTTAATTTGACCTGATAATTCATAACCTTCACCTCAACATTAATATACCCATTTTAGGATCAAAATTTTGCACATAATCAGTCTGTCATTGCCATTTAGATGTCACTTTTGATGACAAAACATTGCTAATCTATAGATTTCTTTGCTATAATCAGCTAAAGGGGTGGTGTTTATGAGTTTTAGTGATAAATTGGACTTTCTATTAAATCTTACTAATACAAGCAATAGCACACTTGCGAAACATACTTCTCTGGATCCATCTTTTATAAGCAGACTTCGGTCAGGGTCCAGAAAGCCTTCACGTAATGAGAACTATATATCCCAAATGTCAGCAACCCTTGTAAAAAGATGCAAGGAGGATTACCATCTGAAAGGCTTGAAAGACAAGCTTCAGGCAGATAACATTCCACATAAGCAGGATGGTAAAAGCCTTGAAGCGATTGTCGAGAACTGGCTAAGAGACAGTAGCAATGAACACAACAGCAATGTTGGAAGCTTTATTAAAAAACTAGATGAATTCAGCTTCAGAAAACAGTCCGCTGTACAAATGGATACCGGAACAAATTATTCACATTCTCCAATGCAGGATGTATACCATGGAATTGAAGGAAAGCGTTCAGCAGTAATAAGATTTCTTTTGGAAATATTAAACAGCAGGAAGACACATACTCTATATCTCTATAGTGATGAAGATTTAGCCTGGCTGATTGATGACCCAAAATTTACACTGGAATGGTCAATGCTGTTTATGCAAGTACTACAAAAAGGAAACAAGGTAAAAATTGTACATACCATTACCAGATCACTCGATGAAATGTTTGCTGCTATAAAAGAGTGGATGCCTTTCTACTTGACAGGTAACATTGAACCTTACTATTATCCTCGAACCAGGGATGTGAATTTCACAAGAACTATCTTTATTGCGCCCGAATTGTGTGCAGTTTCATCAAATTCAATGGGAAGAACTATCAGCAATAATCTTAATTTCTATCTCACTGACCAAGATGCTGTCAGTGCTCTATTTTATGAGTTTGATGTTTTTCTGAAGCTATGAAGACCTTTGATGAAGATTTTTAACTCGTCCTCTAACAGGTCGCTTATGGATACAGTAAATGAATTTGAGTATGAAAAAGTTGATTGCATACTAAAGTCCAGAGCTTTATCTTCAATAACGCTTCCTTTATTTGCACTGGAAAGATTCCTTAAGAATCATTCAAAGGATGAAAGGGAATCATTGTTTGCCTTTCACAAAGAAAGAATTCATTCTTTTATCACTCTTCTTGAGACAAACAAATTTACTGAGATAATTAGACTCCCTGAATACTCTGAATTGATTGATAAAAACATCCCCGTTGGTTTTACTGTCTTTACGGGAAATCCAGTATATTATGATGTATTTACTTTCCGAGCTCAGCTTGAAAATATAATTAGTCTTCTAAAACATCACCCAAACTATACAGTTTTTATTGCTGAAAATATCAACGATGATCTTACCATATATTCAAAGGAAAACATTGGTCTGATTGTAATGAAGTACAGTTCACCTTCAATAAGCTTTGCGATTAATGAACCATTTATGACTCAGGCTTTCTGGGATTACCTGAAAATAAATTCACCACATTCATCTTCTTCAGCCGATTTTAGATCTCAAACAATTGATAAAATAAATGAATACATAAAAGGACTCAAGGACCTTTGATTTGGTCCTTGAGCCTTTTATTTGCCAGTATCGCTTATATCCAACATATCCTCAGGAAATGGTTCCCATATGTATTGCCCAAGAATGTACTCCTGTTTATACTTGATGGCATACCCTCTTAATATTCCTACAGGAACACTTAGATGACTTCTTCTCTTTCTATATTTATCAAGACTCTTCAGTAGATACTCCTTTTCATCCTTTGACAGATAATCTGAAAAATACCCCATTATGTGCATCAGAGTATTCAATTGATTTGTGAATTTTGGAGCTTGTTCCATTGCACTGCCAAGATGTTCCTTGTATTCACCATACAAGTCTTCATACTTTTTATTCTGGTGATTGGCTACAATCTTACCCATGGATTTTAACTCTTTCTGGTTATATGACATTAGTATATACTTATGTCGAGTATGAAAATCAACAAGATCCTTTAGTTTCCCATCCTTGATCTCCCTGAATCTCATATTTGTATACAACTTTGTCAGAAAATGCTCCCTTAAGGCGAGGTTTGTCAATCTTCCTTCTTCTTCAATTGCACTGAATGGAAATTTTTCAAATACTTTTTCCGCAAACCTTCCTATTCCCTTTTCAGAGCTTGCTCCTTTTACCATGGATTGATAATATTTCACATCCTTAATACCGCAAGAAGGAGATCTACCCTTTAGGATAAATCCATCTGCATGGTCCAATGATGACAAAATTTTCTCTGAGTATTCGTCCATTTCCTTTGTTACATATCTGTCCTGTCCTGGCTGATACAACTCCGCTTTACCGTCTACCTTAACCAGTTTCACTGAATCTCTGGGAATTCCAAGACCAATATCAACCTCTGGGCATACCTTGATATAATCAACATACGACTCCAAAGCCTTTACAAATTTATCATTGATCACCTGACCATCATATCTGCAATTACAAAATCCCAGACAGTTGCTTACTACAATAACAGGTTTATTTGACATTCTATGCACCTCCGAAGTAGATGATATGTTCTATTGATCTTTTGGCGGCAATGGAATAAACTTACTGGTTTTTCTTGCGTAATCATCCCATTCCGGATGATCCTTGTATTTCTTTTCAAGAAGCGGAACCCCAGATACAAACAACAAAAGAGTAGTTATTGTAATTGGGCTTATTATACCAAGTAATGATCCTGGTACGGATAGGGAAATCAGAAATATTCCCCACCACATTGTAGCCTCTCCAAAATAATTAGGATGCCTTGTGTACTTCCACAATCCGTATTTCATAAGTTTTCCTTTGTTTTCAGGATTGCTGATAAACTCTTTAAGCTGAGCATCACCGACAACCTCAAAATAATAACCGATTATCCATATTGCGATTCCAACAAAATCCAAGATTGCCAAACCCTCTACACTGCTAAAGTTTGTTATCATAATTGGAAGAGCTATTATGAAACAGAGTGCCATCTGAGACATGAAAACCCTGATGTAAGCCATTACTGCATGGTTCTTTGATCCCCACTTCTCCCTCATTGCAACATATCGATAGTCTTCTTTTTTGTTCCAGTTCCTCTTGAACAGATGCCAAGAAAGTCTCAATCCCCAGAGAAGTACCAAAATTGTTATAATTGATCCTCTTAAAGTATACTCCGCAGATATCAAATAGCTTGTTACCGCTACAACTACAAATCCAAATCCCCACGCTATATCAATCAGACCATTGTTTTTTTTTGATTGAGCAATTGCAAATACAATATTGAAATATATAAACAATACTAACAGAGTTACAAGATAGTTTTCCATAATAGCCCCCTTTTTAGTTGCTTATAAGAGCAACTCCTACAGTTCCAATCCCGGCACTCATTGCAACAATAGTCGAAATTTCCATAATATATTCCGGTTCCTTACCAATCATCTGGACTAAATGTTTCTCGTAATCCTTGGCTCTTTCAAATGCATCAGCGTGAACAATAGCATATCTTTCGACTCCTTTTTCCTTATTAATCTCCTCTACCAGGGAGTATATCTTTTTTGTATTTGCATCGACTGAGAAGGCTTTTCCTATTATTGAACCATTCCCTTCCTTGTCTATGGATACAACTGGCTTAAAATTCAATGTATTTGCAGCAAATCCCACGTATTTGCTAATTCTTCCTGACTTTACCATATACTTAAGATCAGTGACGCTTACAAATATTTCACTTTTTTGTATTATTGAGTCCAGCTTATCTAGAATTTCTTGAAAATCCATTCCTTCATGGATCATTTCTGCGGCCTTCATTACTATCAGGCCTTCAGCGCCAGAATTTCTTTTTGAATCGATCAATGCAACGCTTCCATCATCTATTCCCAATTTTCCCAAAGCTTTTCTGAAAGTATTCAAGGTTCCACTCATTTTATCAGCAACTGTTATTACAATAACCTTTGAATAATTCGACCGTAAAAATCTTATATAATCCTCTGCAATAACTGAACTTGGCTGAGATGATGAAGGATACTCATCTATTTCATCCATAAGCTTATAGAAATACTCAGATGATATTGTCATCTTGTCCAGGTAATTGCTTCCGTCTGCCATAAGATTCAACGGCAACATGTAAATCTGATATTTGTCCATGATTTCTTTGGGGAGATCTGCAATTGAATCTGTTAAAAGAGCGATTGGATAAGCCCTTGAATGTATAGCTTCAAATTGCCGCTTCATATCATCTGCCTTTTGCTGAATTATTCTTCCATGTTTCCTCAACCTTCTAAAAAGCTCTTCAGGCTGAGTTGCATGTATATGAATTCTCACTTTGTTTCTATTTCCAGCAATAACGAGAGAATTTCCAATATCTGCTATATCTTGCTTGATTTTATCAACATCCATATTTTCACCTTGAATCAGTGCCTCAGCACAATATCTGAAATGAAGATCCATGTTATCCATGATATGCAAATCTTCAGTTTGAATTAGTACATCTGAATAGTCCTCTTCAAAAACTACTTTTTCACTGGTTCTGACAAATTTTAGAAACCCTTCAAGAAAATGTACAAATCCCTTGGCTCCTGAATCAACTACTTGAGCATCCCTCAGAACTTTCAATTTTTCTGGTGTTCTCCTTAATGAATCAGCAGCAGCAAGAAGTGACTCCCCCATTAGCTCACCAAAATCAGTCGCTTTACCCCTATATTCCTGAAGCGACAATGCCCAGTCCTTTATAACCGTAATCATTGTACCTTCTACCGGCTCAGCAATTGATTTATAGGCATACTGGACAGCCTGATTTGCCAGATGAGTAAAACCTTCCACTGTTACATCATCTTCTTCAGTCATTTCCATATACATTCCATTTATATACTGAGCAAAAATTATACCAGAATTTCCCCTGGCACCATTTAGAGCAGCTTCTGCTATGGATTCCATTGTTTGCTTTACAGTCTGTTTTATCCTTGCCTCTTCTACGATGGTGTACATTGTATAAGCCAGATTTGATCCTGTATCTCCATCGGGTACTGGAAATACATTGATTCTGTTAAGTTCGTATTTTTGTTTAATCACCTCGTTTGCACCTGATAAGAAGGCATAGTACAAGTCCTCTCCATTTAGCTTTTTCATTGTCATAAAATCCTCTCCCATCATCAGACTCCTATAGCCTTTAGAATCAGAAAACTTGTTGAAGCTGTTAGCCCACAAAGCACTGTTCCCCAGATAATATCCACAACTGTAATAAAAACTGGCCAATCCTTTAGTGTTGCCAGATTTGTCATATCATAGGTAGCGTAGGTTATAAACCCGAAAAAAGCACCCACCAATGTTGCGTAAAGCAAACTATCTCTTTCGATTGCAGGTGCTATTGCAAAGAATATCAACCCTGCGATATAGAATACGTAAAACCCTATGGCAGCTACCCAGTTGACATTTGGGCTCATTATATATCCCAAGTGTTCCTTGTAGAGATTTTTTGCAATCAATCCAAGCCATATCAGGTCTATTGCGAAGAATACGGTGAATGAAACTCCATACATTTTGAACAGACTCATCTTGTCACCTCATTATTGTTATTATTTCATTTAATTTCTCGCTGTAATTCGCGGGATAATATTGATACTTCTACCCCTTAATGGAGTTTAAAACCCAGAGCTTTTGTTGAACATAAACCTTTTTTTTCTCGATTTCCTTGATGCAAGGAATATTATGGATAAGAATACTCCTGTTGCGATTCCTGCAGTTACAATAACTCCCGGGTACTCTCCATTGAAACCATCCTGAGAAATATGCTTAATCAGTATTCCAATATATGCCCATACCATAACAGCCCCATAGGCTTTATCTTCAAGCTTCCATATAGTTGTTCCACCAATTATCAATCCGACTATCAATATAATTACAGTCCATAAAGACTCAGTCATGCCAAAGCCATGCCATCCAATATCTACAAGCAATCCAGTGATGTTTGCTATTGTTGCAATTGTTATCCAGCCAAAATAGACACTAAATGGCAGAGTTGCCCAAATCATTTTGTCTCCCGAAGTGATCATGGATCTAAGCGTAAAAACAATCACAATAAGAGAAACGAGGATTAAGAGCATTAAAACAACTGTTATTCCAACATTGCCATGATGCCAGTTGTATATCCAGATACTGTTTGCAACAGATGTTATTATATAAAATATATTGACCTTCTTAAGTCCAGCACTTTCACTATTTCCTCGATATATGTATATGATCTGATAGATTGAATAGATTCCCAATAAAAGATATATAATTCCCCAAATAGAGAAGGTGATTCCAGCAGGTGCAAACAAATTGGGCAGGTTATCTGAAACCTCCCCTGTTGTGATCCCATTTATTGGCAGGATATTCGCCATTGCGTTTGTGCCTACCATTACGACGTACATTACAAATGCCATAAGACTTAATAAAACTCCTTCTTTTCTTTTAACCATACTCCGCCCCCCTTACAATCATCAATTTTTACTACTGCTCTGGGAAAAGATAATTCATAATATCCCTTCTTGAGACTATTCCAACAAGTTCTCCTTTCTTGTTTATGACAGGCAGACGCTTCACGTTTTTTTCTACCAGAAGTGTTGCACCTTCTTCAATGGTCTGATCAGGTTCAATTGTTACTACCTTTTCTGTCATAATATCTTTAGCTTTTTGTCCCATGGCGCTCTTTAATTCATCCATGAATTTCTTTGGGCTGTCAAGGTATATCATTCCACCAAGAACCTCCAAAACAGCTGGACCCTTTATCCTTGATGCTCTTCTTATAAGATCGCCTTCTGTTACTATCCCAACTAGCTTTCCAGAATCATCCAATACAGGAAGTCCACTTAAGTTGTGCTTTATTAGTAACGAAGCACATTTTTCTACATTATCATCTAAAGTAACTGTTATAACATCCTTGGTCATAATGTCTTTGATATACATAACCATCCCTCCATTTTTGTAGTTTTACATCTACTTGAATGATACCCCAAAATGAGACTTTTGAACAAAAAAAGCATGCCAAAAGTAGATGGATGCTTTTTTATACGATTTAGATTTATGTTAAAATGAGTTTGAGCGTTCTGTCAATCTTTTCAAAATCAACAAATCTGCTTTCCCTGACTATTTCTCTTCCTTCGTTGAATATCAAAATGGTCGGTATTGAAAAAATAAGATGCTGACCTGCCATCTTCACATTTTTATTGATGTCTATCCTCCCGATCATAACATCATATTCTGATGTTAAGTCCACCAGTTTGGGGGAAACAGAGTGACATACATTACAGTTCTCAGAGCTGAAATATAGAATATGGGTCTCCTGTTTTGTAAACTCATCCAACTCCTCATCAGAATTAAAATATACAACTTTTTCAGTGTTCACTTTCTGCCTCCTTGCTAAACTACACTTACAATCATTACCTTGAGTCTTGCATCTTCAGTCTGTACCGATCACATCAACGCCTCTGTCTCGAAGATCTTCCAAGTTTTTCAAATGATCGGAATCATCCACATAACCAACTCCACTAGCCAGTAGCTGTACCTCATATCCATCATCCAAGAGAGCCAGTACTGTTTCCCTGACACAATACTCACTGGCTATACCTGAAACAACTACCTTCTCTACTACTTCTTCATTAAGTACTACTCCAGACTCTGTTTTAGCGGAATAGGCCGAATACTCCTCAATTTTATCGTTTGCTCCCTTGTAGTAAACATTTTCAGGATTAGGTCTCTGTGACGAATTGATTATCAACTTGCTAAGATCATCGTGTAACATGGCACCTCTCTCACCTTGTACACAATGGACTGGCCAAATACCTCCGTTCTCACTGAAACTTTTATTGTCTTTTGTGTGCCAATCCATTGAATAATAAACATCGACATCATTTTTGTTAATGTAATCTATGATATTAAGTACCGCCTTTTCTGCATTTTCGCATGCGAGTGTACCATCTATGAAGTCGTATTGACAATCAACTACTATTAAACTTTTCATAAAATTTCACCTCTGAATCAAGCAAGGCAGCCCATCGGCCGCCTTAAGTCTAGTAAGTATCTCTTCTTCCGAATCTTGCATCCTCAACCCAATCCTCAGCCTTTCTAAGATGTTGGACCATGTCATCAAAAATTTTGAAATGATATTCTTCTTGTCTTACCAAATAATCAAACAAGTTCTTTCCTTTTTCTGATTCTGCTTCTTCCTTCATCTTTTTGTACAGGTCTATGCTCTCCTGTTCTTTCTTAAGAGCCAATCTATATGCATCCAGCTGATTTGGATCAACTGTTGTTTCAACTTTGAAATCAGATTCAGACTTGAATACACTCTCAAATTCAACATATGCGTTCTGCTCGTCCAAACTGTAGTCCTTAGCTTCTGCGTATTTCTTTACAAGGTCAGCGTGCTTTTTCTCATCATCGGCAAGATTTAGGAATACCTTCTCAAGAGCATTACCTTTATTCTTTTCTGCCTGTTCTCTGTAATAATTTTCACCGTCAATTTCCATTTGGATTGCAAATTCAACGTAGTTCATCAGTCAGCCTCCTCATTAATATTTATCTTAAGTTCCTATATTTATATACCCCTTATAGCCTCCAATAACCGTTTATTTGAATAAATGAACAATTCATATGTGCCTTGGACATTTTGTTCCATCTGTAAACCACTTGCATGGTCTGCATTCAATGCAAGTTACAATATCTCCTTCCCCAACCAAGTGTTCAATATAATCATGATCTGCCAATTGAGCTCTTCCTATGGCCACCAAATCTAGAAGCTCATTTTGGAGAAGATAATCAATTTGTTCTTTTTTAAGAATTTTGTTGATTCCAATTACTGGTATTCCTACCTTTTCTTTAATTAGCGTTCCACCATATACTATCCAGTTGCATGGAAAATCCGCTGGTGCTTCTACCTCTATTTGGGTATTGTCAAATCCAGTGGAAACATGAAGATAATCGTAGCCGATTTTTTCAAACTCTTTTGCCCTCTCTATGCTTTCCTCTATATTATCATCATTGCAACCCATTCTTATTCCTACAATAAAACCCTTTCTTGTCTTTTCTCTAACTTTATCATGAATTTTTTTTGCAATTAAATTCCTGTTGTCAAAACTTCCTCCATATTCATCGGTCCTTTTATTAACCTTCTTTGAGAAAAACTGAGTCAAAAGATATCCGTGTGCACCGTGAATCTCGATTCCATCAAAACCAGCTTTCTGAGCCCTCTCAGCGGAAGATGCAAACTCAGCTATTGTAGATTTTATCTGCTCCTCGGTCATACCTTTTGAAAACCTGCCCTTCCTTTCAAAATCCGAAGAGGTTACTGGATAATCTGTGACATCTGCCTTGGCGTTTAAGCCTGCATGATGCAGCTGAATAATGGCTACAGCTCCATTTTTATGTATTGTATCCGCCAGTTTGCCCAATCCCTCAATGTAAGAATCATCCCATATTGCCAGTTGGTCTGGCGAGAGTCTTCCATCTGGATTTATACATGTTGCTTCAACTACGACCAATCCAGCACCATTTTTAGTTATCTCATCGTAATGATCAATATTTCTTTGTGAGACATTCCCACTTTCTCCTGCAAAGCCAAACGCAACCATTGGAGGCAGGACAAATGGGTTTTTTAGTTCCAACTTTCCAAACTCTCTTTTTCCATATAAATTAGTCATACAATCAAATCCTTCCCATTTTTCTACTATTCCATCTTACCTCTATTTTATTTGTACAAGCCGACAATGTAAACTATAATTGATAATATACTTGCATTTGGGTATAATTTTTACTATAATATCTTGATTGTAACAAAGAAGAAAGGTGACTATTCTATGAAATTTAACTTTAAAAGATTTATGCTTATTAATTTGGGACTATTAATTATGACAATGGGAATGTATTTTTTTCTTATACCATCAAATCTTGCCGTCGGTGGAGCTACTGGACTGGCCATGATCCTGAGCTATCTGATTCCCTCAATACCCATGGGGGTCATACTTGCCGCTTTAAATATCATACTTTTTATAACTGCCTTTATAGTTTTGGGAAGGGAGTTTGGAGGCTACACTGTATATGCATCATTGGCCCTGTCCGGCATGATTGGTTTTTTCGAACTTGTGATTCCCATGACCGGACCTTTTACAGATGACCTTTTCATAAACCTGATATTCGGAATTCTTATAAATGGTATGGGTATGGGCATCGTATTTAATCAGAATGCATCAACCGGAGGAACAGATATTATTGCAAAGATTATAAACAAATACACACATATGGATATTGGCAAATCCCTACTGGCTGCTGATTTCTTCATCACAATCTTTGCTGGCCTTGTATTTGGAGCAAGACTGGGTATGTATGCACTACTTGGTATTGTTATAAACTCACTTGTAATCGATAAAATGATAGCTGGATTCAACGTTAAAATCAATATGCTGATTATTTCCAGCGAGTTTTCTTCGATTAATGATTACGTTCATACGGAAATTGGAAGAGGAACAACCATTTATCATGCTACGGGTGGTTTTTCAAACGAAGACAAAAGAATAGTCAATACAATTGTTTCCAGAAGTGAATATATTAAGATCAGAGACTTTATTAGAAACATTGATGAAAAGGCATTTGTCTCAGTATCCTATGTAACCGAGGTTGAAGGAGAAGGCTTTACATACTAAGGAGAGGATTTATGTGAAAAATTATAAGATGATTATTCAGTACGATGGAAGCAGATACCTAGGATGGCAGAGACTACCAAAATCAGATCGCACCATTCAAGGAAAGCTTGAAGATGTTATTAGCGAAATGTGCCAGAAGGAAATCAAAATCGTAGGATCAGGCAGAACTGATGCAGGGGTTCACTCTCTTGGTCAGGTAGCTAACTTTAAAACGGACACGAGCATGACAGAAAAGCAAATTCAGGAATATATCAATCACTATCTTCCCAAAGATATAGTAGTTTCAAATATCCAGGAAGTTAGCGGCAGATTTCATAGTCGGTACAATGTGGTAAAAAAAGACTACACTTATGAATTGTATACAGAGGAATATCAATCTCCATTTTACAGGAAGTATTCCTGGCATATAAAAGAGTCCCTTGATATGTTTGCCATCGACAATGCAATAGAAATACTTCAGGGAACTCATGATTTTCTGGGATTCTCTTCAGTCAAGAAGCCGACGAAATCAACAACCAGAACATTGTACTCAATCAGTTATGCAAAAGAAGGACCGATTCTATCCTTTACTTTTACGGGTGATGGATTCCTCCATAATATGGTTCGGATTATAATGGGAACCTTGGTTGAAGTAGGACAACACAAAATGTCCGTTGACGATGTAAGAAAAGTCCTTAAGGACAAAATCAGGGCTGAAGCAGGTATTACATGCCCTCCCCATGGCTTATTCCTGAGCAGAGTCTATTATTAAATCCCATCTTTCCTCAACGAGATCTTTCCCCCATATTTTATGGGGGATTTCTTCTTCAATTGTAAATCCTTGCTTTGCATAGAGGTTTCTAGCTGCATCCAATATGCTTACCGTCCAAAGAATTATCTTCCCATAACCAGCTTCTCTAGAATAATCCACAGCAGTTTCAATCAGTTTGTTTCCAAGACCAATTCCTCTTTCATCCTCAAGCAGCAAAAACCATCGTAGTTGAGCTGTATAATCATCAAAGAATGCTATTGCGATTACTCCAACTTTTTCCCCGTTTTTTTCAGCAATCCAGATTTGTTCTCTATCAACTTTTCTAGCACTGTGAAATTTATCTAAAGGCTTTCTTACATAATCAGGAAAGGTATGGTCAAAACCATATTCCTTGCTATACAATTCTCCGTGTGTCTGAACTATCCATTCCAGATCCTCTTCCCTGTATTCTCTTATTATGTAATCCTTGAACTTTTCCATGTCCTTCGCTCCTCTCTGTCGCTTTAACGTATTCTACCATATAACCTTATTTTTATTCAATATATCAACAAAAAAATAATTCTCTTTCTCACCCATGTGATTAAGAGAATTATTTTAATTTAAGTATTACTTATTCACAGTCCCCAATGGAAGAATTTCCTTGCCGTAAACTTCATTGATTACCTGTGCCAACCCTGTATAGATAGCTGAGAATCCACAAAATATTCCTTCATATCCGGCAATTACTATCAATGCGTGATTACCAGTGAAATCGCCAATTGCCAAAAGCATAAACAGAATGGTAAGTGTTCCGAAAACTACCTGCAAAGCTCTGTTAATCCTAAGAGTACCAATAAACATTACAAAGGTAAACAATCCCCACATAAATAAATACGCTGCCAGCGCCTTACCTGTTGGAGCATCTGCCCACCCAAGAACTGGCATAAGCTTAATCGCTACAAATGTTCCCCAAAACATTCCGTAAGAAGTGAATGCTGTTCCAGCAAAGGTATTGTTTTTCTTCCACTCCATGATTCCTGCTATAACCTGAGCCAATCCTCCATAGAATACTCCCATCGCAAGAATCATTGCACTCATTTCTATCAGTCCTGCGTTATAAATATTAAGCAACACTGTGGTCATACCAAATCCCAACAGTCCAAGAGGAGCTGGATTACCCGTAGCTTCTTTTAATACTGATGTTCTAGTTACATTATTTTCTGACATATTTACCTCCAAAATATTGTTATTTTCGTGTCATTAAGCACGAAGAATATTATAACCTGAAAATATGACCAAAGCAATCATAATCGTATTAAATTAATAAGTTTTTATTGTTCTTTACTCAGTCTTTACTCTATTTCGGAGTTCCTTTAAATATCCCAACAAGATTTTAAGGATCCCCATCAGTGGCACACCTATTATCATCCCAATTATCCCAAACATGCTGCCAAAGAATAGCACTGAAAACATTACCAGCAAGGGATGTAGTCCTACTGAGTGTGACATTATCTGTGGTGACAGGAACGCTGCTTCAATCTGCTGAATTACAACTATAAGGATTATTACCCAAAGTGCCATCAGAGGCCTCTCCATAAAGCCCAGGATAACTGGCAATATTCCTCCCAACCACGGGCCAAAGTATGGAATTATATTGGTTATCCCGGCAACAAGACCTATTGTAAGTGCATAAGGCACGCCAATAAAAAAGCATCCTACACCGGTCAATACCCCAACAAATGCAGCAATTGTAAGTTGCCCCTTTATAAATCCTCCCAATACTTTATCCATATCCTTGCCAAATTCTTTCATCTTTGTAACTCCTGATTTAGGAATATCTTCTGTCAATGCCTTAAGAATCTTATCCTTGTCCTTTAAATAGTACAAGGTAATGATCGGCGTAATTATTATGTCCAGAAGTGTTCCCGTTGAGTTTACCAATACATTAAAAATTCCACTGAATGCTCTCTTTAAAAACTCTCCCAATCTGTCCAACTGATCTTCAACATTAAGATAATCCTGTACTTCTTCTGGAATAAAGGCTATTTCACCTGCTCTAAGATCGCCAATCAGCTTTTCAACAAAATTTACAATGTTGGGAATATCTTCAATAAAGCCACTAAGATCTCCTGTAAGACTAGGTATAATTGTTGCAAAAGCAATTCCTATTATCCCGAAGAGTAATAAAAATACAATGAGTATTGCCACAATTCTATTCATTTTTCTCTTCTCCAGAAAATTTACCAGTGGATTGAGAATATAAGCAAGCACAAGGGCATAGATAAATGGATTGATTACTCTCCCAAGTGGTTTGTATATTATCATTAGTAGAACTGCGGCAAGTAAAATCATTCCAATATCAAACAACTTTTTCTTGCCTGGTATGGCAATTCTCATTTTATCACTCCGTTCTAATTATAGGTCAATCTAAATAAGTTTGACTGCAGTTCCGTAAACCATAACCTCAGCTGCACCTGACATAACTGCTGCAGAGGCATATCTGATATTGATTATGGCATCAGCACCAAGCTCTTCAGCCTCCTTAACCATTCTCTTTGTAGCAAGAGCCCTGGCATCATTCATCATCTCGTTATAAGCCTTTAATTCTCCACCTACAAGGGTTTTGAAACCTTGAGTTATATCCCTCCCAACATTTCTGCTTTGTATGGTGGAACCTTTAACGAGACCAAGCGTGTCAACTGTCTTTCCACTTATGTAATCAGTATTTACCAAGATCATCTTCATCACCACTCCTTATCTCTTTTATTCTTTCAACAAGCACATAGATACTAACACCCATAAATCCCAACGGTACTACTAGCAATAGAATTCTTATACCCATAGATTCTGGTATTCTCACTAAATTAAGCAATATAAATCCGTAATACGATAAAAGTAAACTCGTTACTATAATGGGTGCAATCAATTTCTTGAAATGCATACTTGCTCCCTCCTATCTTGTTTCTAATTTAACACTTAACTCACTCGCAGGCAATAACTAATTTCCAAAGGCAAAAATCCTTGCCAAAATATTTTTCAGATGCTATCATATTAGTATATTTGGGGGTATGGCGCAGCTGGGAGCGCGTCTGAATGGCATTCAGAAGGCCAGGGGTTCGAATCCCCTTATCTCCACCAGCACAGTCGCTTCGTCATAAAATGCTGAAGTGACTTTTTTATGGGATTTGAAAGGGATTGATATATATGACAAGAAAAGTAGTATTAGGTATGAGTGGAGGGGTGGATTCTTCAGTTTCAGCAGTACTCCTTAAAAAAGCAGGCTATGATGTAATTGGTCTGTTTATGAAAAACTGGGACGAAAAGGACCCTGATGGCGTATGCACTTCTGCACAGGATGCTGATGATGCAAAGAGAGTTGCAACGGAGCTGGGATTTCCCTGCTATACAATAAACTTTGAAAAGGAATACTGGGACAGGGTTTTTAGCTACTTTCTTGAGGAGTATAAAAAAGGAAGGACACCAAATCCCGATGTAATGTGCAACCAGGAGATCAAATTCAATGCATTCCTTGACTATGCCCTGAAACTTGATGCAGATTATATTGCAATGGGACATTATGCCCAGGTAGAGGAAAGAGATGGCGAATTCCTTTTACTCAGAGGCAAGGACAACAACAAGGATCAAAGCTACTTTTTATCCCGGATCGGTCAGAAAGCTCTATCAAGGACTTTATTCCCGATTGGCCATCTTGAAAAATCAGAGGTAAGGGAAATAGCTCAGGAGTATAACTTATATACAGCAGCCAAGAAAGATTCCACTGGAATCTGCTTTATCGGAGAAAGAGATTTTGATGAATTCCTGGACCGATACCTTCTATCCAAACCAGGAGAAATAATTGATGTGGCAGGCGATGTAGTCGGTGAACATACTGGACTTATCCACTATACTCTCGGTCAAAGAAAAGGTATTGGCATTGGAGGAGTCGGAACAGGTGAACCTTGGTTTGTAGTAGGAAAGAGTCTTAAGAAAAACAAGCTATATGTTGCTCAGGGAGCAACGCACCCTGCTCTGTTCTCGATATCACTTATTGGAGATGACCCCTCATGGATAGTTGAAAGGGAACCTGAATTACCTTTAAAATGTACAGCTAAATTCAGGTACAGACAGAAGGATATTCCTGTAACCGTTCATAAGAATGATGACGGCACACTACTTGTTGTATATGACGAACCGGTAAAGGCTGTTACACCTGGTCAGGTTGCTGTATTCTACGAGGATGACGTTTGTCTTGGAAGTGCAATAATCAAATCTATCAAACCACTTGATGAAAATTACAACTATATAAATTTAGATTAAAATGCCTGGGCTTTTGCCCAGGCATTTTAATCTAAATAAATTGTTTGAGCATTTTATCTCCTTTGTATTGTAATTTTCTTAAATTAATCATATTATTGTATAAAGAGCTTCTGAAGTTTGAAGCTCTATACAATAAAATTTGTCTAAAGAATAAACCTAGGAGGTAGCTTATGGATCGAATATATAAGAATGGTAAGATTTATGTGGAAAAGGGATACTTTGAAGAGGCCATATTGATATCAGATGGAATCATAGAGGCTGTTGGAACAAATGATGATATTCTTCAGAGCAGCTGTGATGAAATAATTGACCTTAAGGGTAAAACCGTATTGCCAGGACTTAACGACAGTCACCTTCATATTAGTATGATTGGTTCCAATATGAATTCCTGTATGCTGACAGATGCAAAGTCTATTGATGATGTTATCCAAATTGGAAAGGACTATTTATCAAAAAACCCTGATGTTGATGTACTTGTTGGTAAGGGATGGAATCAGGATAATTTTGTTAATGGCGAAAAGAGACTCCTCAACAAGCATGACCTTGATAAGATTTCAACTGATGTCCCCATTGTATTTGACAGGGTCTGTATTCATGTGACTGTTGGAAACAGCAAAGCACTTGAAGTTCTTGGAGTCACAAAACATACAGAAGTGGATGGTGGTAAGATACAGCTGGGAGAGGATGGTGAACCTAACGGTATCTTCAACGAAAATGCAGTACGATATCTTCAATCAATTATACCTTTGAAAACAAAGGAAGATATTGAAAAGGACTTCATTATGGCCATGGATTACGCAATTAGCGTCGGTCTAACATCTGTTCAATCCTGTGATATCATGAATAAGGATTACAATAAGGTGTTTGAAACAATTCAGGGTATTGCAGACGGCGGTAAGCTGAAATTCAGATACGGACATCAGTATAACTTCCAGGAAATTGATGACTTCAAGGATTATCTCCGTACTGAGCACTTGACCGGCCGATACGATGAGAAATTCTACTCAAAAGGAGCCTTAAAGCTATTCAAGGACGGATCACTTGGAGCAAGGACTGCACTTATGCAGCAGGATTACAACGATGTCCCAGGAGAACGAGGGGTTGAGGCACTAAGTGACGAGCAACTTTACCAACTTTGTAGATTGGCTGCTGATAAGGATATCAGAGTAATAACTCATGCTATTGGTAACGGAGCTATTCAGAGTGTAATTGATACCTATGAGAAAATAATGGATGACGGAGTGAATACTCTACGTCATGGAATAGTTCATAATCAGATTACCACAAGAAAACAACTTGAAAAGATTGCAGAGCTTAAGCTTGCCGTTATGTATCAGCCTATTTTCCTTCAATCAGACATTCCGATTATCAATGATAGAATAGGTGATGAGCTTGCAGAAACATCCTATGCATTTAATACCTTGTATAAAATGGGTGCACCAGTTAGTTTAAGTACTGACTCACCCGTAGAGGATTGTAACCCATTCGAGAATATCTATCTTGCGGTGAATAGAAAAAGGCTTGATGGTACTCCTGAAGAGGGCTATTATCCTGAAGAAAACATGTCCGTTGAAGATGCAATTGACGGATACACTATTATGAGCGCCTACAACGAGTTCAAGGAAGACTTCAAAGGAAGACTTAAGCCAGGTTATGTAGCAGATATGATTATTCTTGACAGGGATATATTTACAATCGATAAAAATGATATTAAGAATGTAAAGGTAGAACAAACAATAGTGGACGGAAATATTGTATTTCAGAGTAATTAACTAAAAATAACGGGTAGCTTCGGTTCGAAGCTACCCGATTCTTTATCCTTCTATTTCAATTTTCCCGTTTTCAATTAATTTGTCTGCTACCCATTCTGCAACTTTTCCTGTTATTTCTACACAGTGTCTTTTCCTTTCAGGGCTTTTAAAGTTGTCTCCTGTCCATTGTCTGGTTATAATCCTGCAGCAGTTTGATCCGTACTCTTCTTTAACAAAATCGTGAAGATCAGCTGCAATTGGAAACATTTCATCTTTCATGGCTTCCCCATGAACCCTTCCATATACCATCCCAAGGGCCATCTGTCCACCGCTAACTGCACCGCAAAGACAACCTGATTTCCCCATTCCGATTGGAAAGCCTGATGCCATTTTGACTATATTCTCATCATATGGTTTCCCTAGAAGATTATTGATTGTTTGAGCAACTGCTTCTGAGCAAAAGAACTCTCCTCTATCAAAATATCCTTCTGCTTCCTCTCTTACTTTATCCAGTATTTCCAGTCTATTCATTATGTATAATTCCTCCTTATTGATTTATAATTAAGCTGCTGCCTTTGTTTTCACTGCAGATGGTAACATGTGGACCAAATATCTTACAAGTACATACAGAACAAGTGTCACTGCAGCAAATTCCTGAAATTTAACGATTATTCCCAGAATACTATAATCCATCCCAAGGTTACCAAAATATCCTGCTGTAGCTTTTAGGGATATTGCAGTTATTACCATTGGAAATGTAAATGCCGAGTATGATGGGTAAAACTTGAGTCCCAAAAGCTTCGGTAGCTTTGTAAGCACATAGATGTATGTCAGCTGTGATAATACCAAAAGAAAAATTACCATGACCATGCTCTTTACAGGGAAAGCACTCATATACCCTGCCAGAAGCAGGCTAGCAGGTGCGCACATTATAACAAGCGTAGGCATCGCCGGTTCTGGTATTCCTTTTTCCACAAAAACCCTTTTAATCACCACAGGAAGCAAAGCAAAATAAGAAGCCAAACCAAACCAGAATAGTATTCTTCCTAAAGCCTGCATCTGAAACGCAGGACTTGTGACTGAACCCACCACAATACCTACATAAACTATGTACCAGGACGGAAATACCTTCTTGATACTATAATCCTTTAAGAATCTTAAGCTAAAACGAATAATCAATGCACTATGTAGAACAATTGCTGTTCCCCAGAAATAAGGTGCTATGCCAGGCATTACAGGCTTCATGTATGTAGCTAAAAGCATCATTCCCATTGTCAATGTTGGATATACACTGGCGACCACTGGGTTTTCCAGTTCCTTTTTCACCGCTTCACCCTTTATTATAAGCTTAAGCATAACTGCAAGAAATACGATTAATGATGCAACACCGAAAATACTTCTGTAACTCTCTCCGTAGCTCTGAATCAGATTTCCAGTCGCCGCAAGCCCAAGCAATAGACCAGTTATCGGCACCGGAACTCTCTCAATAATACTCTTCATGCAAACCCTCCTCTTCAAATGTTAAACTTCTAACATATATTAGCATGTATCTATTCAAAGATTCCAATTGAAATATTTAATCCAGATCCATTCTCTATTAGATTTTCCAATACGGCTAATCAGTGCATAAAAAGACATCAACCATTTCAACGATTGATGTCTTGAGATTACTTCTATTTAGTTTGACTCAAGCAATGGAGTGTTTATCTCAGGTGTATAAACCTTATCCACGAGTTTGAGATAAAGGGCTGCACCCTGAATCTGAACTACAAAACCGACAGCTACGATAAGAGCTACCTCTGAACCAGCTGTAGAAAATATTGAAAGTGCTATTGCCAATGCAATTGAGAGATTTCTCATTACTGTACCATAAATAAGAGCAATACCATCTTCCCTTTTGAACATTGACTTGGCAATGATCGTTACAATAAGAAACGCCATTGCGTAGGAAGCAGAAAGAACCAAAAATATTTTTACTACCATCGCAGGGTCAGCCACTATAACCTTTGCCCTCATTGCAGTTGAAATGAATACTATGCCGACCAATGCAGCTGTTGCAATCAGTGGTATCTTCGTTTTGAATTCATTTTGAAACCGGTCTTTCCCAAATTTTTTCAATAATACTTTCTGAGTGATAAATCCCAAAGCCATTGGTATAAACACTACTTTTATAATTTCATTGATGATTTTTACAAATGGTATACCTGATGTTTCTCCCATGAAAATATTCAGATAGAAAGGCATTAATACTGATCCAAGAATCAAACCAACTACCATCATCTTTATGGCTGCTGAAACATTTCCTTTAGCAAATCCGGTCCAGGATATCGTCATTCCTGATGTGGGCAGTAAAGCCATCAGGAGAATTCCCATCATAATATATGTATTCCCTGGAAAGAAAACTCTACCAATCAAATAACCCATCGTCGGGAAAATAATAAAGTTGATTCCCTGTGCCACCAGATGCAGTTTTGTATTTCCTTTGGAAAACAATTCCTTACATCTTAATGTTACCATCATTGGATAAACCATAAAGAATACAATTGTTGGAACCAAGGTCTTAAATGGTGTTAAATCTACGAAATTTCCGTATATAATTGCCAGTATCATTGTTATGGGTAAGTAGATGACAAGCTTATTCTTTATATGTGCAAGAACTTTGAACATTATAATTCCTCCTAAGATATTATATACCCCCTCCAGGTATCTACAATATCTTATATCCTCTCTCAACTTTTGTCAAGAAAAAATGCCGGGAACTCCCGGCATTAATAGTTCTATTTTTCTTTACAGGTTTTTCGAGTAATCCTCCATATTCTTCAATCCTTCAATCAGTGTTTCCTTTGATGATGCGTATCCAATTCTGAAGCTGTTTTCATATTCAAAACATGACCCTGGTGTTACAAATGTTTTTGAATGCTCAATTAGTCCTGTGCAAAACTCAAAAGCACTGATATCATAGTCATAAAAAACCAAAGCAGTGGTACCGGCTAGAGGTTTAACATAGGAGAATTTTTCATGAGAATTTATCCAGTCATCCAGAATTCTGAGATTTTCTCTTATTATTCCACGATTTCTTTGAAGTATCTTGTCTTTGTTTTCAAGAGCCAAAGCCCCGAAAACCTCATCAATCATTCCACAGCTTATGATACTGTAATCCCTGTGGCTGAAAAACTTTTCCATCAAATCCGTGTTTCTTGTTGCAATCCAGCCCAATCTGAGTCCTGCAAGTGAAAACACCTTTGACATGCTGCTAGTACCAATTCCCTTGTCGTACAATTCAACTATCGATTTCTGATAGCTTCCATCCTGATTTAAACCTCTGTATACCTCGTCACAAAGTATATAAGCGTCCACTGATTTTGCGAGCTCAACTATCTGAATCATCATATCCTCAGGTATCAATGATCCGGTTGGATTGTTGGGGTTGTTCAAACAAATAATCTTTGTGCTTTTATCAACCATCCCAGACAATTTTTCAATGTCCGGAAGAAAATGATTTTCCTTCTGAAGATACATGATCTTAACTTCCGCTCCAAGTGACTCTGGGATTGAATAAAGCTGCTGATACGTAGGAATAATTGACACTACTCCATCTCCAGGCTCAACTATGGTATTTAGAACCAGATTGTTTGCTCCTATCCCACCGTTTGTAGTTAGAATGTCGTCGCGATCGATTCCCTTGTAAAGATCTGCAATTGCATCCTTAAGTCTTGGATTTCCGGTTATGTATCCATAGGTCATCTTTAAATCAAGAACCTCATCAAGCAAGCTTTCCTTATCTACTCCTGAAATCTGTATTAACTCAGTCAAGGACATTGAATCCACACATGTCTCAGCGATATTAAATTTTGCATCCATCTCGTATTCATTCATCCACTGTTCTACCTTAAACGGTTTGATTTTCATCTGAACTCCTCCAATCAATTGTTATTGGCTCTAACATAATTATTTCATAATATGAATCATACCACATCTGGTGCATCGAGACATTTATTTCTGGAAAAATAAAGTGCTCCCTTCAATAAAGATCTTTCACTTACCCAATTATCATATGAATAAGTCTTCTTTTTCCCCCAGTTGGAAACTGTCATATATTCTTCACCGTATACTACATCCCACCCTGTTACAGTAACCCAGTGATTTCTTAGCTCCCTGTCTGAGTAATTCCAGGTAAGAAGCAGTACAGGAGTTCCCTGTGCCAATCCTCCTCTTATGAAACTGCTGCCATCTTTAACGTTAAAGAACCATTTTTTTGTACAAGGCATCATCTGGATCCCCTTGCTGTTCATATGTATGGAAAGACCTTTTGCCATTTTCTCTACTGTAGGTATACCAAATATTCCAGGCTTGATATAACCAAATATTTCTTCCATCAGATGAGTGTAGTCTTCTTTTGAGTTCCCAAGGTACAAGTCTTCCAATTCTACATATTCACTTCCCAAGTAGGTGAGAAGATTTGCAGCAGCTGCGACTCCACAAGAACGGTCCGACCAAAATTTGGTCTTTAGTCCTTATTCTGACAACCATTGCTGCTTTCCCCCGTAGTCTTTCCCAATTTGAAAGGCTTCATGATTCAGTATCATAATCCTTCTCCTCTCCCATGCTAACCCATAATCTTCTCTTTGAAATACTTATACAAAGTTCAATAATCTAGTTACAAGATACCCCATATTCGTGATTTGATGTACTCCTTTGGGTATAATTAATCCACTAGTATTAGAAAGTGGTGATGAATTTGTCGCAGGCTAAAAGAAAAGTTTCAGTTATTGGTGGCATCAATATGGATATTGCAGGTTTTCCACACGGACAACTTATCCCTGGTGATTCCAATCCGGGAAATACTAAACTATCCCCTGGCGGTGTTGGAAGAAATATCGCTGAAAACATAGCACTCCTCGGAAATAAGGTAGAGATGTACTCAGTTGTTGGAGATGATATCTATGGAAAGAAGCTCATTGAGGAATCCGCCCTTTCGGGAGTGGATATGTCCAATGTTAAAATCATCCCAGGGAGCAGTACAGGTACTTATATGGCAATACTAGATGAAAACATGGATATGCATATAGCAATAAGTTCAATGGATATTTATTCATATCTTGATAAAGATTACATTTTACAAAATAAGGATGGTATATTTGAAAGCAGCATTATTGCTTTTGATACAAATCTTTCAAAAGATAATTTAAAATTTGCAGTTGAGCTTTTCAAGAGCAAGAAGCTTTTTCTTGATACAGTTTCTTCTGAAAAGGCAAAAATTGCAAAGGAAATAATCGGCTTCTTTCATACTATAAAACCAAACAAACTGGAAGCCCAGATTTTGACAGATATTAGTATTGAGAACCAGAATGATCTCATTGCTTCAGCTGAACTGCTTCATTCCAAGGGAGTAGTTAATGTGTGTATCTCTCTTGGCTCTGAAGGTGTATTTTACAGCAATTCCAAGG
Organism: Soehngenia sp.; assembly: GCA_024637045.1. Taxonomy (GTDB): domain Bacteria; phylum Bacillota; class Clostridia; order Tissierellales; family Tissierellaceae; genus Gudongella. Next base: position 23,242 of record JAGXFX010000001.1, on the reverse strand, counting down.
AAAGAGGCCTGGTAAGAATACCTGATATAAAAATAAGAAATGCAACAGGAGCAGGAGATGCATTCCAGGCTGGGCTCATACATGGTGAGCTCGAGGGTATGGACTTATCAGAAAGTGTAAAAATTGCTTCGGCAACTGCTGCTATGACTATGGATGCAGAAAGTACAATAAATAAGAGCATAACAATTGAAAAGATACTTGGTCTATTAAAGAAAATGGAGGTTAGAAAATTATGAGAGAGTACTTGGATATAAGCAATGATGTTAAAAAAGCATTGGAAGAAGGAAAGCCGGTTGTGGCTTTGGAGTCCACAATCATTTCTCACGGGATGCCCTATCCACAAAACGTCGAGACAGCTTTAAAAGTAGAAGAAATAATTAGAAGCTACGACGCAGTTCCAGCAACAATAGGAATAATCAATGGACGTCTAATTGCTGGGTTGACATCAAACGAAATTGATTACATGGGTAAAACATCTGGAATTGCAAAGGTTTCAAGAAGAGATATTCCATATATTGTATCCTCAGAAAAAGACGGTGCCACTACCGTAGCATCAACAATGATAATTGCTGAAATGGCAGGGATAAAAGTATTCGCTACAGGTGGAATCGGTGGAGTCCACAGAGGCGCTGAGGCCACAATGGATATTTCTGCAGACCTTGATGAACTTTCCCAGACTGATGTTGCTGTTGTTTGTGCTGGAGCAAAATCAATCCTTGATATTGGTCTGACCCTCGAGTACCTTGAGACTAAAGGAGTTCCGGTTCTTGGTTACAAAACAGATGAACTACCCGCATTCTACACCAGAAAAAGTGGATTTTCTGTTGATTACAACATGGATTCGCCTAAAAAAATTGCTGATCTCCTTAGAGTCAAGTGGGAACTGAATCTACATGGTGGAGTGGTTATAGCCAATCCAATACCGGAAAAGTACTCTATGGATGCAGCTTTTATCACTGAGATTATTGATAAGGCAATCGTGGAAGCAAATGAAAATGGAATCAAGGGTAAAGACACCACCCCGTTCCTATTATCAAAAATAAAAGAAATAACAGGTGGAGATTCGCTTGATGCAAATATTGAACTGGTATACAACAATGCGATACTTGCAGCACAAATTGCAGTAGAACTTGCTAAATAGCTTATTGAACTGAGGATATCCCCGCAGTTATTTTTGTTTAAGTTTAGGAATTAGGTATATAAATATAGTAATAGCTGATAATAAATATCAATTAACTATAAATTCAAGGAGGTATCTACATGCGTTTGGAAGATTATAATCCAATGAAAAATGAAATGTACCAGGTTTTGGACCCTACCGGCAAGGTTGTGTTGGAAAAAGATATTCCCGAGCTTGATGATGAACAACTGAAGTATCTTTACAAAACCATGCTCTTTACAAGAACTATTGATGAGAAGGCACTTTCTTATCAAAGACAAGGTCGAATGCTAACCTATGCACCTAATCTTGGTCAGGAAGCAGCACAGGTTGGAAGCGCCTATTCCTTGGAAAAGGAAGACTGGTTGGCTCCAGCCTTCAGAGAACTGGGAGCTTGGCTTGTAAGAGGTGTTCCGCTTAAAAACATATATCTTTACTGGTACGGTAATGAGTGGGGCAGTCACATGCCTGAAGGGGTTAAAGTTCTACCGGTATCAATTCCTATAGCATCCCAGATGCAGCATGCCACAGGTATTGGTATGGCAAATAACATTAAGAATGAGAAAAACGTTGTCCTGACATATGTTGGTGATGGCGGAACTTCTCATGGTGACTTCCACGAAGCACTTAACTTTGCTTCTGTATTCAAGTCTCCAGTGGTATTTGTTGTGCAAAACAACCAGTATGCAATTTCCACTTCAAGAAAAATTCAGACAATGAGTGACAATATTGCCTTAAAAGCAACTGCCTACGCCATGCCAGGAATCCTGGTCGATGGCAATGATATATTTGCGATGTACAATGCTACAAAGGCAGCGGTGGATAGGGCCAGAAACGGTGATGGACCTACGCTTATTGAAGCCTACACTTATAGATTGGGAGCTCATACCACTTCTGATGATCCAACGAAGTACAGGGATGATGCTGAAGTTGAAGAGTGGAAAAAGAAGGATCCTATCCTAAGATTTGGAGAATACCTTAAGGGAAAAAAACTAATCGATGATCAGTGGATAGATGAAACTAAAAAAGAGCTTGAAAAAGAGGTAAAGGATACCTTTGAGTCAATTGAAGACAAGTCCGATACAGTGATTGAAGATATCTTTAAGTATCATTACGAGGAAATGCCAGCACAGTTAAAAGATCAGCTGGATGAATATAAATCCTTTCTGGAAGGAGGAAAATAAAAATGGCCAACACTTTAAGTATTATACAAGCCATTAACCAGGCTCTAATGAATGAAATGAAAAACGACGACACAGTTGTAGTCTACGGTGAAGATGTGGGAATTGAAGGTGGAGTTTTTAGAGCAAGTGTGGATCTACAAAAGACATTTGGCAAGGAAAGAGCATTTGATACACCTTTGGCTGAATCAGCTATTGTTGGAACAGCTGTAGGAATGGCAATCAATGGACTTAAGCCTGTAGTTGAAATGCAGTTTTCAGGATTTTCCTATCCTGCATTTAATCAGATTATCAGTCATGTAGCCAGAATGAGGAACAGATCCAGAGGTCAGTACAATCTGCCAATGGTTATACGTGCACCATATGGTGGTGGAATAAGGGCTTTGGAGCACCACTCAGAAAGTACTGAAGCACTTTATGCTCAAATTCCGGGACTAAAGGTTGTTATACCATCCACCCCTTATGATGCCAAGGGATTATTGATAGCTGCGATACGGGATCCGGACCCAGTTCTTTTCTGGGAGCCAAAGAGAATATACAGGGCCTTTAAACAGGAAATTCCTGAGGAGGCTTATGAAATTCCCTTAGGCAAAGCCAAGGTTATCCAGGAGGGAGACGATATCACGATAGTTGCCTGGGGGGCAATGGTTCCCGATGTACAAAAGGCAGTAAAAATAGTTGAAGAAAAAGGAATATCAGCTGAGGTAATCGACTTGAGAACAATCGCTCCAATGGACAGGGAAAGTTTTATTGAATCAGTCAAGAAGACTGGACGAATACTAGTTGTCCATGAGGCACCAAAGACTCTTGGAGTTGGTGCTGAGATAATCTCAATTGTAAATGAGAAAGCATTCCTGTATCTTGAGGCACCGCCTACAAGACTTACAGGATTCGATACAACATTCCCTCTGCCAAGAGGAGAAAAACACTACATCCCAAGTCCTGAAAGAATTGCCAAGACCATTTTGGATGTAGTCAGCTACTAGAAAGGAGGTCAGCCATGAAATTTGAATTTCAATTCCCCGATATAGGAGAAGGAATCCACGAAGGAGTAATTACTAAATGGATGGTCCAGGAAGGGGATAAAATAGAAGAAGGAGAATCTGTTGCGGAGGTTGAAACTGACAAGGTAACTACTGAAATCCCCTCCCCACGAAGCGGTACGGTTCTGGAATTAAAGGCCAACAAGGGAGATACGATCAATGTTGGGGATGTATTTATAATTATCGAAGCAGGTGGTTCAACAGAAGAAGATGAAATAGCGGAAGTGGATACAGCAAAAGAGGAAGATGTGGAAAAATCGAAACCTGAAAAAGAAGAGCATGTTGAAGAAGAAACCGCAGGTGTTGTAGGTCAGGTTGTTGCATCCTCTGATGTTATACCATCTAGTACAGAAGGTTCACCTTCTTCCAAACCGAAAAAGGAGAGCAGGAAGGTTCTCGCAACTCCTGTAGCAAGACATCTTGCAAAGGATCTTGATGTGGATATCACAACAGTAACTGGTTCCGGGCCAAATGGTCGGGTTATGAAGGATGACATATACAAAGCAAGCGAGATGGAAAATGAAGAGAAAGAAAAGCCAAGTAAAACCCAAAAACCAGAGCCTAAGAAACTTTCTATTTCAAAAGATCTACCTGTCGAGAGAGTCACTCTTACAAAGATAAGAAAGACCATTTCAGAAAAAATGAGTGAATCCAGATTCACTATTCCTCATACAACGGCAATGGATGAAATAGATATAACCAAGCTTTACAAATTCAGGAAGCAGTACAAGGACATGCTCAAGGAAGAGGAAATAGGCTTAACCTACCTCCCATTTATAATTAAGGCATCTATTGTTGCTCTTAAGCAGTATCCTGAATTCAACTCAAGTCTTGATGAAGAAACCGATGAACTTGTTCTTAAAAAATACTACAGCATCGGTGTTGCTACTGATACTGAAAGAGGCTTGATGGTCCCAGTTATAAAAGATGCGGACAAGATGAGCGTTGTTGAAATTGCAAAAGCCATTGATGACTTGAGCACTCGTGCAAAAGATAATAAGATACAGCTTCAGGAACTTAAAGGTGGTTCCTTCTCTGTAACCAACTATGGTTCAATCGGAGGATACTTCGGAATTCCAATCATAAATTATCCTGAGTCAGCTATTCTTGGCATAGGACGAGTTGTTGAAAAACCAATTGTCAAAGACGGAGAAATTGTAGTTGCTCATATTCTCCCACTTTCACTTTCCTACGACCACAGGATTATTGACGGTGCAAGTGGTGCAAGATTCCTGAATCTATTGAAGGAATTGCTGACAGACCCGGATATGCTTCTGCTTAAAGGATAATGGAGAGTGATATAATGGAAAAATTTGATATAGCAATTATCGGTGGTGGTCCCGGAGGTTATGTATCGGCCATAAAGGCTGCACAGGGAGGATTGAAGGTTGTTCTGGTGGAAAGGGAAAGACTTGGTGGATTATGTCTTAACTGGGGCTGTATACCTACCAAGACCCTTCTTATCTCTGCTAGACATTACAGAAACCTTCTTCGCAGCGAAGACTTTGGAATTACTGGTGTTGACCTTACAAACGCGAAGATTGACTGGGGAAAACTCACCAATCGAAAAGATAAAGTCGTGGATAAACTAGTTTCAGGGATTGAGATGCTGTTTAAAAAGAATGGCGTGAAATCCATAAAAGGATCAGCAGAGGTGATTGATGCAAAAACATTGAAGGTCAATGATGAGACTATTTCTTTTGAAAATCTTATTGTTGCCACAGGAGCAGGCAGCTATTACCCTGAAATCCCAGGTCTTGAAGATCTGATACACTCAGGTGATGCACTTGATTCAAAAGGTTTCTTAAAGCTTGATGAATTACCGAAAAATGTTGTTATTCTAGGTGGAGATGTTTATGGTGTTGAATACGCTACACTTTTAAATGCAATAGGTGTAGACGTGACCTTGGTTCATCAGAACAAGTCAATACTCCCCCATACCGAAAAAGAGCTTGCCAAGACACTTGAAAGGCAACTTAAAAAAGATGGCCTGAAGATAATATCCGAGGCTGAAATAATAAAATTCGAAGAAAACAAACTAACAATTGAAAGAAAAGGCAAGGAACAGACTCTTGAAGGAGACAAGTTCCTCTTGTTCCTAGGACTTAAGCCAAATCTTGAAGGTCTTGAAAACCTGAAACTTGAGTTGGATGACAGAGGATTCATAAAGACCAACGAAAGAATGATTACCAACTTGGACAATGTATACGCAATCGGCGATGTAAATGGTAAGGTTCCACTGGCTCATGTGGCATCAGCTGAAGGAATTACTGCAGTTGAAAATATTCTGGGTATTGAATCCAAGTTAAATTATGACCATATACCTAGAGTTGTGTATTCCTTCCCAGAACTTGCCAGTGTTGGAATAACAGAGGATGAAGCCAAGGAAAAGGGAATTGATTTTTCTGTAGGAAAATTTCCTCTTTCAGCAAATGGGATGGCCATTGCAGAGAGTGAAACTACTGGCTTTGTAAAGCTCATCTCTGACAATCAATACGGAGAAGTAATTGGAGTTCACATGGCAGCCAGCGTAGCTTCTGATATGATTTCCAAGGCGGTAGCCATCATGAATCTTGAAGGTACGGTCTATGACCTCGCCAAAACTATTCATCCCCACCCAACCTTTGCAGAAGCCATCATGGAAGCTGCTTTTGATGTAATCGACAAACCTATTCATGCATGATTAAAGGCTGTGTGGTAATCAATCCACACAGCCTTATTACTTATCTAGTATATTCCCCTGTTCTTCTTATATTCTTTTTGCATCTTACCGAATTTCTTTTCCTGAGCCTTCTTTTGAACTTTTGCTGATTTTTCCTCTTTGGCTCTTGCATATTCTGATTCCTTTTTAAGCTTAAGATAGTTTTCCCACCTGCTATTTGTAAGTTCCCCTGATTGGAGTGAGTCTCTGATAGCACATCCTGGTTCATCATTATGCCCACAATCTCGAAATCTGCATCTTTCTGAAATTGTTTCGATATCGTGAAATGCTTCCTCCATTCCTGTATCTGAGCTCCATAGCTCCAGCTCTCTCATACCTGGTGTATCTATTACCATTGTACCATCATCAAGTACAATCAGCTGTCTGTGGGTTGTTGTATGCTTTCCTTTGGCATCGTCTTCTCTGATAGTGTTCACTTTCATCACTTCATCCTCTGCAAGAGCATTTAAAAGAGATGACTTACCTACACCAGATGATCCAAGTAGAACCAATGTTGATTCTTTCCTTAAATAATCCTTCAGTATTGCAATTCCATCACCTGTTACAGAGCTTACTGGAAAAACCTGTACTCCAGGAGAATTGGACTCAACTGCATCAATATACATTGAGAGCTCATCAGAAATATCACTCTTGGTTAGAACAACCACGGGCTCTGCTCCGCTTTCCCATGCCGATACAATATATCTGTCCAACCTCTTTATGTTGAAGTCCTCATTCATGGATGAGAGTATCAAGACATAATCAAAGTTTGCAGCGACAACCTGTTTGGTCCGGTTGAATGAGTCCATCCTTGAGAACTCACTTTTTCTCTTGAGTACTCCATAGATAATATCTTCTCCCACAGGATTGTTTCTTACAGCTACAAAATCGCCTGTTGTAGGATATATTACTGATTCATGGTTGTTGTAAAAAATTGAACCCTTTAATGTTGCCCAGCTTTCTCCGTACTCAGTTATAACCTGATACCTTTCCCTGTGCACTGCTGAAACTCTACCAGGAATCATACCCGATTCCTTTGCTGCTATTTCTATAAACTCGTCTTTGTAAAATTCATTGTAACCTAACTTTTCCATACTTGTTTTATTCATTTGTACCCCCTGATTTTCTTTTGTTTTGTAAGACTCTCTAATACTTTTCAACAAATTCTTCCTCATTTTGGGCACAAAAAAACAGACATCAACCTGTCTGTAAACACAAAAACACGACCTTTCGATCGTGCTAATCATACTTATTCCCTTGAAAGGTTAATTTTTTGTTGCCCGTATTATATTTTATTCTCCCCAATCACTCTAATCGTTATCATAATACAACAACTCCTTTCAATTACTCTTTTCACAATACTATTATAATTCTTCAGCAGTTGTGTGTCAATACTGTCATTTCAGAATTTGTTACCATTTTCACAATATTTTTCTACTCCAATCCCCCATGAATCTCAAGTACAGGCACTACAAACATAAATCCTGATCCTTTTTTTTCATCCATATTCAATATTCCTTTTATCCTATCAATTGCCTGGTCCAATATTTCCTTCTCTCTAATTACGCTAACCAGCGTTTTGTTGTAGGGTTTTCCCTCATTAAGTATTTTTGAGATGCTTGAAAAAATACCTTCATTAACGTTATGCTCCAAGAGTAGCTTGCCCATTCCAACACTATCGATGGTGGTAGCGCCTGTATCCAGTTCATATAGGTTTTCCAATATTTCATCCAGCTTCTCTGTCTGGTTGAGAATTACAAAAAGCGCATACATATAAACACTTCCTTTTCAGTTTATGCTGCAATTATACTATATCAAAAGAAGTAAATGTAATCAATTTTTTAAATTGTACTTGCAATTGTGAAAATATAAGCATATAATCAAATATTGTTGTCTATTATCTATTTATTAATTGATTTAATTAATTTTATATATGTACTTTGCAACCAAATATTAAAAAGAGGTGTACAAAAGAATGAATAATTTATTTTACTTCGCACTGATACTACTTGCCGGAATCGGTATGGCAAAGATTGTATCAAAATTCAAACTACCACATGTTACAGGCTATCTGCTTGCAGGAGTGCTGATAGGCCCTTCCATACTTGGAATCATACCCATGGGTGTAGCTGAAGGTATGAACATTATCTCAGAAGCTGCCCTAGGGTTTATAGCATATAGTATAGGTAGTGAGATAAACTTCTCAAAACTTAAGAAGATGGGTAAATCCATCATAACCATAACCTTATTCGAGGCACTGACTCCAGTAGTATTGGTAACACTGGCAATGGTCTACATATTCAAGCAGCCACTGCCATTTGCAATAGTTATTGGAGCAATTGCTGCAGCAACCGCTCCGGCAGCAACGATCATGGTAATAAGACAATACAAGGCCAAAGGTCCTCTTGTGGATACACTTTTACCTGTAGTTGCAATGGATGATGGTCTTGCAATTATTTCTTTCGGTATTGCCTTTACCATTGCAAAATCTCTGATGTCTGCATCAGGAACAATATCCTTTGTAAGTGCAGTATTGGTTCCACTTTGGGAAATTACACTTTCACTTGGCATCGGTTTTCTTGCAGGGCTTGCTTTAAGCTACCTAATACCGAAAATAAAAGGTGAGGATGAGCTGCTCAGTATAGTTATTTCAACAATATTCATATCAATTGGAATAGCAGCATTTGCTCATGTTTCAACTCTACTGGTATGCATGATGCTGGGAATCACAATTGCAAATTTCTCACATAACAGCATACGAGCCATTAGTATAATAAACAGGGTTACTCCTCCGATATTTATTGCCTTCTTCACCCTTGCAGGTGTAGAGCTTGATCTTAGCGTCCTTAGATACGCAGGCTTAATAGGAATAGGCTATATTATTGCAAGGTCATTGGGCAAGACTTTAGGAGCAACTATTGGTGCCCGATTAACAAAATCACCAGCCATGGTTACAAAATACCTTGGTCTAACATTGCTTCCTCAGGCTGGTGTAGCCATTGGTCTTTCAATGATAGCACAAACAGTAATGCCTGAATTCGGCGCTACCATAAGAACTGTTATACTGGCATCCACGGTAGTGTATGAGGTTTTAGGACCGGTAATAGCAAAAAATGCTCTGATTAAAGCCGGTGAAATTGATCCTTCGCAAATATAATTCAAAACATCCATTGGACTGAAGTGTGAATTGCAGTCCAATGGATGTTTTAATTTGCTACTCTTTTCCTTCGTTCATTTCTAAGCAGCAATACCTGCGAGTAGGTAAAGAAGCCTAGTCCTATCCACACAAGAGCAAATGCTGCTAGTGACCACTTGTCAAATGGTTCATCAAAAATGAATATTCCAAGAAATAATGAAATTGAAGGTGATATATACTGTATAAATCCCATTATCTTCAATGGAAGTCTCTTTAAACTTTCAGCATATAAAAGCAATGGTGTTGCAGTTGCCATACCACTTGTCATGATTAATAACCAATAATAAGAAGGAAGATTCCCATTTATTCCTGTGGATGAAATCTCTACGTACACTATGTATGCCAGAGCTGGAATACATATCATCAATGTCTCAAATGCAAGGCCTGTCAGTGAGTCCACCTTTGTATTCTTCTTAAGTAGACCATATACTGAAAAACTTATTGCAATAATTAGAGAGATCACAGGCAATCTACCATATAATATAGTCTTTAGAAGAACTCCAGTAAAAGCAAATCCCAGTCCCCATTTCTGCAATCTATTAAGTCTTTCTTGATAGAAAATACTTCCCATAAAAATTAAAATCAGTGGATTTATATAATAACCAAGACTGGTTTCAATTACAAAATTATTATTAACTGCCCAGATATATGTAATCCAGTTTATTGATATAAAAAATGAAGGGGCAAGAAAGCTAATCCAAGTCTTAGGCTTTGAAAGCTCTCTTTTAAATTCCTTTCCTTTTTTCTTTAGAATGATTATTATAAGAACAAATAAAAAAGACCACACAATTCTGTGTGCAAATATTTGAAATGGATTGATTGCCTCCACTATCTTCCAATACAGGGGAAGGAATCCCCAAAGAACAAATGATAGTATTCCCAATATAAGACCCTGACTGTATTCACTTAACTTCATAATATTACCTTCTTCCAATTAATAGTCAATCATTATATAGATTATACACCATATTTCATTGTTTTCCAGAGTAATATACACCCGGATAATTATTTAAAAATCCAGGTGTACTCAAATCACTTCTTTTTAATACTATTCTCATAGTATTCTACATATTCATCAACATTTATTTTTCCAAATAGCTCTTCCAACAAGTCGAAGGGTATTTTCTTTGGATTCTTGAATCTGATGCAGCTTTTACCCATATCCAACTTGGTATCTACTCTTTTAGAGTACTCTTCTCTAAACCAATCTTCCAGTTCAGGCACAACGTATATCCCTGAGTGATACAAAGCTATATGATTCTTCTGGCTCGCCAGAGCCAAGAAAGGCAGCGGTTCTTCGGGATTTACATGATACCCCTCCGGATAGATTGAATGAGGAACAACATAGCCTATCATACCGTAGCTAAATGTCTCTTCAAAACCCTCAGGCATATTTGATAATATAAGACTTCTAAGCTTTATGATTATTTCCTTTCTTTCATCTGGGAGTTTTTCAATATATTCATTGACACTATCTGCATCATAGTTCATATTTTTAACCTCCTAATATTTTTTTATTATTCTTCTGTATACCCTAAATAATAATTTCCTTGCCATAAAATAAAATCTTTTGTTTTATTGATTTCGTTATATCTCTTATGTAGGGACGGGTTTCCATGCCCGCCCAATTGTGATACCTGTAATATTATTATTAAAATCTATGGTATATACGATTTCTCGTCCAATTAGAGTTAATTCTATATGCGGGGCAGCATGGAAACCGCCCCTACTTGTTAAGATAATTTATTTTATTTATTAATTAATTTATGTTGACATTGGTGTGTGTCGTACACTATAATAAAAACAAAGGAGGTGTCCTATGAGAACACATGAGGAACTTTTTAATAATCTACAACAAGAAATGAAGCGCGGGACTCTTGTACTGGCAGTTCTAACACAACTGGATGAACCACAATACGGATACTCTCTAATGGGAATACTGGACGAGAAGGGATTGCAAATTGATCAAAACACCCTTTATCCTTTGCTCAGAAGACTTGAAAAACAGGAAATGCTTGAATCCATCTGGGAGGTTGAAGGGAACCGCCCAAGACGATACTACAAAATCAGTACTCTGGGAATTTCCGTTAGAAATGATCTGATAGCTGAATGGAAAAGTCTAAACAAGGTTCTTGGAAACTTGATAGGAGGAGAAAAAAATGATTAAGAATTATTTGTATGCCATTGGAAAGTATCTTCCACCATCACAAAGAGATGACATCCTAAAAAATATAGAAGTAAATATTTATGAATATCTTGAAGAAACATATGGTGAAAGAGAATACACTGAAAATGAAATTGCTGATGCCTTATATAATATGGGTAATCCTAAAAAAGTTGCACAAAGCTTTCTTGACAAACCTAGATATTTAATCGGACCCCATTATATAGACACATATTTGCTAGTATTAAAAATAGCACTTCTTGGAATTTCAATAGGATTGCTGGTTGTATCGATCATTAAATTTACTGTAGATGGCAATCTTGTTATGTCCTTGCTCTCATTTTTAGGAGGTGTGTGGAATGGAGGTCTGGTAGTGGTTGGAATTGTGACCATAATATTTTCACTCGTCGAGAGATATGATGAAAGTGATTCTTCCCCCTTCGATGACAAAGATGAAAAATGGAGCTTGCAGTCATTGGATTCACCACCTGAAGTCACCAATCAGGTCAAGGTAACAGATTTAATTATTGAATCTATCTTTATTCTCGTTTTTCTGGCATTCCTAAATCATGGGTCAGTTCTGCCCAGGATATTTGAAGGCACGACTATAGTATTTATGAATTATGAAGCCTTAGCACCCTATATTTTATGGATTAACCTGACTCTGGGATTGAGTTTGTTACTTAATCTATACTTGCTTATCAAGAGAAATTGGAATGTAGTTACACGTCTTGTCTCGATTGTGCTTGATCTTGCTGGTATAGGAATATTTGCCATACTTGCACTTACTCCTGATTTAATGGATTTTTCAGGTATACCGAGCGTTACACGGGAGGAAATGCTTGGAATAGAAACAGGTGTTAACTTAGGTCTTAAAATCGGTCTTGCCGCGTTAATTGTAATTACTTTAATAGAGGTATTTAAACACTCTAGGGCTATATTTAGAAAAAGATAATTTAAACTTTTGGGGATACCTAAATTTGGGTATCCCTTCAATATACTAATATATTCAGAAGTCTGTAAGTGGTATAATAAACACAAATATAACAAAGGAGTGATATTATGGTTTTTTGGGTAACTGGAGGTATAATACTATTATTTGGAATCTATGTATTCAGCACCTACAACGGTTTTGTTACAATTAGAAATGCTGTAGAAGAGGCATTCGCAACTATGGATGTCTATCTAAAAAAACGTTATGACCTGATTCCTAACCTGGTTGAAACGGTCAAGGGTTATGCAACTCATGAAAGGGAGACTTTCCAAAAAATTGTAGAGGCAAGATCACAAGCGATGAATGCAACTACAATCGAAGAAAAACAAGCTTCAGAAAACATGCTGACAGGGACATTGAAATCATTATTCGCCCTAAGCGAAAACTACCCTGAATTGAAAGCTGATACTCAATTTCTTGATCTTCAAAGACAATTGCAAAAGGTTGAAGAAGATATTGCTCAATCAAGAAAATACTACAATGCAGTGGTTAAGACATTAAACACAAAGGTTGAATCATTCCCATCCAATATAGTTGCAATGATGTTTGGATTCATAAGAGGAACTTACTTTGAAGCAGTTGAAACGGAGCGAGAAAATGTTAAGGTCGAGTTTTAACAAAAAACTTTTACTGCTTCTCCTGATTCTTACAATTATTGTTCTTTCGCCATCAATAACCAACGCATCAGCATATGACCTTGAAATTTCTGAGTTGGACATACAGATGGATGTACTTGAGGATAATTCCTACAGGATCAGTGAAAAGCTTACAGTACAATTTAATCGATCAGATATGCACGGTATATTCCGAGATATTCCCACCAGGACATATTTTGGAAAACCTGTGAAAATTGAGGATGTTGATGTGATTGGTCATGAATTTCAATCCTCCAGGGAAGGAGACTTCCTTTCTCTTAGAATCGGAGATCCAGATGAATATGCAAGTCCGATAGAATATTATACTGTGAATTATATATATAACATTGGGGATGACTTGAATCCTGATATGGATGAGTTCTACTTCAATATCGTAGGTGACCAATGGGAGATTCCAATTCATCGGACACTTTTTTCAATAACAATGCCCAAGAACTTCAATGAAGAGGATATTAATTTCACAGCAGGATACACAGGCTCTACGGGAGTCGCACAGGTTGAATACAGTGTAACGGAAGATACCATCACCGGACAATACAATCAGACCATATCACCCGGACAAGCCTTGACAATGGCACTTCCATTGGAGGAAGGGTATTTCAGCGAAGTCGAGCCTGATGGACAAGGAATTAGAACACTAACCAAATCATATTTTGTTCTGTTTCCTCTTCTTCTGTTGGGATCACTTGGCTTATTATTCAAATACGGAAAGGATGACCCAATTTATCCAACTGTTGAGTTCTATCCTCCAGAGGATCTTACTCCTGCTGAAATAGGATATGTCTATGACAATCGGATCGATCCTTATGATCTTACTTCCATGTTGATATACTGGGCTGATAAAGGTTATATCAGGATAATTGAAGAAGAAGACGAAACCGGACTGATTTTCAAGAAGATGAAGACTTCCCTTAAACTCGAGAAACTCAAGCCTCTTCCTTCAGGGACGAAAAGATTTGAAAGCGTCTACTTCAACGATCTTTTCGAAACTTATGCTATTGACGATGTAGTGGAAGTAGACCAACTTAAGGAGAGCTTTTATATAACTCTTGGAGCTGTAAAAAGCGAGCTTGTAAACTCCTTTGACAACAGAAGATTTCTGTCCAGGTCAGGTAAACTTGCCGCTTTTGGAGTGGCCGGGCTGGGTGTAGTTGCGTTTATTCTGGTCTTCCTTGGTCTGTTCAATGAGATGAATCCTTATAGTCCAGGTCTTGTGGCAGTCTTTGCAATAATTGGTGGAATTGTTTTGGGAGTCTTTCTTTCTGTTTCGGCATTTCAGTTTGCCAGCATAAAAACCAGATTGCCCGCTGAAAAATTCAAGACTCTATTTGCAGGAATATTTACTGGTTTTGTTGCTTTTGCAATATCGGTGTTGTTTCTCTATATAACTGAGGCAGGCACTATATATCTGATTGGTTTTGCAATTGGAGTTGTGGTGATATTTTTATCACCGCTTGCACATAAAAGGACCAAACAGGGCATTCAGTGGATGCAGCATCTGTTAGGCCTTAAGAACTTCATTGAAAAGGCAGAAAGGGACAGAATCAAACAGTTGGTTGATGAGGATCCCGAGTATTTTTATCACATACTCCCTTATGCAATGGTACTTGGTGTAACTGACCAGTGGGCAAAGAATTTCGAAGGGATCACAATGAACAGCCCTGATTGGTATCAAACCAACTCAGGCAGAGCATTTTCTGCACCTTTCTTTGTTAGTAGAATGGATTCAACAACGAAATCAGTTGGCAAGACCATGGCATCAAGCCCGGCTAAAACTGGCGGTGGAAGCTTCGGAGGAGGTAGTTCCGGTGGTGGTTCCGGCGGTGGCGGTGGCGGCGGTTGGTAAAGCAATAAATTTTAAAGCCTCTGGAAGAATAGAATGATAATCCAGAGGCTTTGTTTTGTTATTTTATATTATTTGATTTCATTGTAATTGTCCATGTTAAAGGCCCTTATATTATCATCCATGACATAGTATAATACGTCGTCAATATAAACTGGTCTCTTAACATTTTGTCCATATATACCCTCGTTTGATATTTCCTTTATAAGCTCCAGGTCTCCTTCAGCATTAGCTCTAATAACCACCAGTCCATTGAATGCTTCTCTTGTCAGTTCTCCTGTAATTGAATTCAGGGTTGCATCAAAGGCAATCAAATCATCCTCTTGCTTAAGCATCAATGCCTTGTGATTATGGAGAACCTCAGCGTAACTGCCTGTATCTCCCAATATCAAATTGCCGATTTCCTTTGGCATTCCTGAATCAGACACATCAAACAAGGACAGTTTTATACCCTGCTGTCTTCCTGTTTTCTCATCAATATCCTGACCTATGCCAAGAAGAACGTCCTGACTTAATGGGTGAAGATAATTTGAAAAACCAGGTACCTTCAACTCACCTGTTACAACTGGTTTAGCTGGGTCTGACAAATCGATTACAAATAACGGATCTATTTGTCTAAACGTTACTATATAACCCATATCGCCCATGAATCTTGCTGAAAATATCCTCTCCCCTGGTGCAAGGTTTTCAACTGCTCCAATTTGATTCATGTTTTTATCCAACACGTATACTGCATTAACACTATCCTGATTCCAGCTGGTTGTAGCGAGTCTAAGGTTTCCCTCATGCTCATCCATTGAAAACTGATTCAATAGTGTGCCTTCAACCATACCTCCTCCAGTATAACCTATAGATGTGCCCTCAACTGAGAATCTTGCAATATTTGTTACTGAACCCCAGAATGAATTATAGTCATTTCCTGCTACATATAGGGCATTATCACTCATATAAATTTCACTTCCACTGCCAAGATAAGCCTCAATATTGGCGGGATCATCCTTGTCCATTATATCCACCGCAGCAACCAATAAATAGTTGGGTGAATACCTGCCCGGATGATAAAGTATACTATCAACAGGAATTTCTCTGTGCTCAGATCCTATCACTGTATCCATGAATACAGGAATAGGTTCTTCAGTATATGGACCATAATAGTTGATATATTTATTAACTACCAGGTAAACGTGCTCTTCCTTCTTTCTGCTTGATAACAGGTTACCCTCTACTTCAAGTTCCTTGACTAAGCTCATCTTGCCCTCTGTATTTATATCGTAAACTCCAAGATATACAAATTCCATTCCACCATAAGGCATAATAGAATCAACCATTATCTCAGTCGTTGGAATTGGTTCAGGCATTGGTCTTATCCAATTTCCCATGGTTCCTTTTCTTCCAAGGACAACAAGTTTTCCATTATCGATATACAGTTCAGAAAACTCAACATATTCCCCTGTTGCCTTGTCAATTTGAACTTCCATTTCATCTGTCAGCACTGGTTTTCCGTCGTTTGCCTTGTAGATCTTGATAGAATCTCTTGTTGCTACATAAATAAACGTACCATCGGTTTTTACAATATCAGCTTCATTTATACCTTCTACTTGCTCATTGGTATTTGAAAAATCTTTAGCACTATCTTCAGCTGCTGCACTTTCCTCCATTGCCGGAGCCTGATTCCCAAACAATGGTTCTCTTTCAGGCTCTTCAGCAGATGATTCTTCCATACTTTCTATCAAAGCTAAAAGTTCATCTCTGGTACTTACCTTCAAAGCTTGACCAATCTTGGTCTTAATGCTTTCAACTAATTGGTCATCTATGCTTGCCTGACTTTTCCCGATAAAGATTACTCTGTTGTCATATGCTACATCCATTTGAAGGATATTTTCTGCAATTACCCTTAATGGCACCATTGTTCTGTCTTTAATTATAAGCGATTCTGTGTCGAATTGAACTTTCTGATTCTGTTTTCCAGTTTCATGAATTTCATAATAGCTTTCATTTATTGGAAACAAGAATTCTACACCTTCAATCTGGATTTTCGCAACCCTGTTGTCAGCGTCATAGCTAACTAAAGCTCCAAAATGCTCACTTATTGCTCTCAAAGGTACCAGTGTCCTGTCATTGTGTATAACTGGTACAACTCCCGGATTCATAGAATCAAGGGATATTATATCCTCTCCTGACAAGATAAGTGGGCTACCTAAATGAAGTGCAATAAACCCGTCTTCCCCATCTACCTCTGCAAAGGATGGTCCTCCACTCACTATCATAGCCAGAATCAACAGCATAACAATTGATTTTCTCATATCGACTTTCCTCCTCGTTTTCGAGTTTTACTTTCTTATTGTTTATTATACCCTTATAACAGAGTAAAGTGTTTACTATTTGATTACATTTACAATCACAGCTGACAGTAAATTAATCAACATACAATTGTTAATATATGCATATAGGTGGTGTTTTTTGGTATAATTACCATAAGACATTTAATTGGGAGGGGACTATGGATAATAGTAAAGCTTTATCAGTCTTGACAAATTTAAAAAAAGTAATAAAAGGTAAAGATGATGTTCTTGAAATAGTTGTAATTGCTCTTCTTTCTCAAGGCCACCTGCTTATAGAAGATGTACCTGGCGTGGGCAAAACCACTTTGGTTAAGGCACTTGCGAAAAGTATGAATCTCGACTACAGAAGGATTCAGTTTACACCAGATCTTATGCCATCAGACATTATTGGGGTCAATGTGTTCCAAAAAGAAACCTCCTCCTTTGTCTTTAGGAAAGGTCCAATTTTTACGCAAATACTTCTCGCAGACGAAATAAACAGAACATCACCTAAAACTCAATCCAGTCTCCTACAGGCTATGGAAGAAGGAGAAGTCTCAACCGAGGATATGGATTACATCCTGGAGAAGCCTTTTATGGTTCTTGCCACTCAGAATCCTTTGGAGTACCAAGGCACATTCCCACTTCCTGAGGCACAGCTTGACAGATTCCTTATGAGAATCTCTCTTGGTTATCCTTCAAAGAACGATGAAATAGAAATACTTCAAAACTACCAGGGAATTCGTAGTCTAAAAGGTATTAACCCAGTTGTTTCACAAAATGAAATAATTGATATGCAAAACACAGTGGCATCCCTGAAAGTTCATGAAGATATTCTTTCATATATAGTGAGAATTTCGGAAGTATCTAGATCGTATGAAGATCTTAGGCTTGGCGCAAGCCCGAGAGCATCCATAGATCTGCTGAAAGCATCAAAGGCTTGTGCTTATATAAGAGGTAGGGATTATGTGATACCAGATGATGTAAAAGAAATGGTAGTACCTGTTCTTGGACATCGCCTGATTCTATCTCCGGAAGCCAGAATCGAACGTAAGAATGTGGAATCCATACTAAAGGGAGTCTTAAAACGGGTTACAGTTCCGGTGTTAAGCAATGAGTAAAAATCTTAAATCAGCACTTATACTTTTAGTCTTCACAATTATTTCTGTCATGCTGGTAGGTGGAAAGGTCCCCTACCTTATTTTTCATGTCCTGCTTCTCTTTCTTTTTCTGCCATTTGTACATATTGCAATTGGTTTGTATTTTCTTTCAGGCTCCGTAAATGTTGACTCAGGAGAATTTTTTACAGGTGAGGTAGTCGATATTAAGTACCTTGTTCGGAATAATTCCTTTTTACTTTATCCAATTTTGATCTTCTCTCCAGACTTTTCAAAGGATATCGGTGGAAAGACAGTTGATCAGATTCCGTTTTCCCTTAAAAGCAATGAAAGTTTTTCAAAATCTGAGAAATCTACTCTAAACCGCAGAGGATATTATAAGGTTGGTGGATTTCATCTTACAATTAATGATGTCTTTGGACTCTATAATCTAAACAAGTACATTAAATCTGATATTTCCATTTTAATATATCCTGAAATCATCCGACTTAGCTCTTTTAGAGTTCCATCAGGCATGCAATCTGGAGAGCTTCTAGTATCAGATAATTCCTACAAAGACAAGAGTAGAATATCTACCCTCCGTGAGTACAGGGATGGTGATTCTACAAGATCCATCCATTGGAAAGCTTCCTCAAGGAGCGAAATACCTGTTGTAAAAGAATTCGAAACTCGAAGCGACACATATGTAGAGATTTTTTTAGACAGCTTAAAAAGTAACTACAAGAATGATTTTGACAAGAATATGGAGGACAAAGTAGTTGAATCAGCCTTAAGCATTGCACATTATTGCCTTTCCAACAATATCTCAGTCGCAATAAATTATGAGAACAACAACGACTATTTTAGGATTGAAGGCAGAGATTATGACCAATTAAAAACTTTTCTTGAAAACCTTGCAAGATACTCTGGTAATGGTTTTCATAGTCTTGCTGATTTGGTAGACAGTCAATCTGTAAAGATTCGTAAAGGCTCCAGTACAATACTCGTGACTCCTTCCTTGGATTCAACTAATGGTGCAGTCGCAATAGATCTTGCCTACAAGGGCCTTAATCCCATTGTGATTTCCATTACCAGCAAGCTTTCTAGTGTAGGTCTTGTTGATAGCTTTCTTCCTGGCAAGTTAAGAGATGATAATATTCCGGTTTTCGTAATTGACCATAAGCAAAGAGTCAGCGATGTTCTGGAGGTGTACCATGACTGAATTTAGAAGAGATTATAGAAAATTTGCGTTAAATATTGTTTACCTATTGATGATTTTTTCACTCGTTAGAATGTTTGGTGTTGGGATGAGCCTCCAAACAAGTATATGGATTCAGATTGGTATGGTTATAGCAATTGCACTAATTATTCGCTTTCTTGTTATTAATCCATTTTATTTTTGCGTTTTGATGGTACTCTTTATAATTTCAGCAATTGTAATTGGAAATATTTTACCTGATTTTTATGATCTTTTCAAAGATAGACTATTTAGCCTAATTAACAATGTAATAAACAATATTTCAGGTGTTGAGAATATAAGTCTCGATAACAGACTTTTTCTATGGATAATTCTACTTCTAATGATATCTCTTTTTACCGGATTGGTTATATTTAAGAGCAGAAACAGCCTATTGATACCAGTTTTGTATATACCTATTTTTCTTATTTATTGGTACAGTTTCTATGATCAAGCTTTCAATCTTATGCTATTATTCATTTTTTCATATCTAACTCTTCTGGGGTATGACTCATTGCTAAAATCAGACGCTGAAGATAATCTTGGTAACAATAGTCGTTCTTCAATACTGTACCCTGAGTGGATGAGTGTTGTTATCTCATACAGCATTATCATCGCAATCCTGGCAGCAAGTTTGCCTGGTTCAATGGATTATATCAGATGGTCCTGGTTAAACCAGAAAGTAACCTCAGCTTTTCCTGCGATTCAGGATCTTCGCTCCGGAGAATCAAGTCGTAGAGTTTCTGGCAATGCCCTCTCCTTCAATTTTTCAACCACAGGTTTTCAGACTGATGCATCACGGCTTGGTGGACCAGTAAGAATTGATGACACAGTTGTTATGACAATTCGAGGTGACAGGGTAAATTACCTGAGAGGTAATATCAGACACTACTATACCGGAAGTAGTTGGGAATCCAACCAATCATCATACAGAACAGCACAAAACAACATAGACTTTTCCGGACTTACGGATGAAGAAAAAGAATCGTTGCATAGAGAGGTCAACTTCTCTATTACAAATGATAATTTCTCATCCACAACAATATTCAGTCCACTAGTTCCATCT
This sequence comes from Soehngenia sp., assembly GCA_024637045.1. GTDB lineage: Bacteria > Bacillota > Clostridia > Tissierellales > Tissierellaceae > Gudongella. The sequence continues at coordinate 2,584 of JAGXFX010000001.1, read as the reverse complement.
TCTTATAATATTGAACAAGATGCAAATTCCCTTGTAAGTAGTGACCATTCTATTATATATCCAGAAGGCATTTATACTGGAGAGTCATACTATATTAGAGCTTATACTCCAAGAGCTCACGGTATTCAAGTTGAAAGAGGAGCAGATAGTGGTTTGGATGATGTGGTTGACCTTGAGATTTATCTTGGGTTACCAGATAGTATAACCGACAGGACTATTCAACTAACAAATGAAATTACAGAGGAAGAAGACACAACTTTGAATAAAGCACTTGCTATTGAAGAATACCTACGAAACAATTACAGTTATAATCTTGATGTACTTCATCCACCGGAGGACAGTGATTTTGTCGACCATTTCCTATTTGATGAAGAACAGGGATATTGTACCTACTTTGCCTCTGCGCTGACTGTTATGTTAAGAGTTGAAGGAATACCCGCACGATATGTTGAGGGATTCATTGTTGAACCAGCATCAGATGATGGCATACAAGAAGTTTTGAACAGCAATGCTCATACATGGGTTGAGGCTTTTATTGAACCTGTGGGTTGGATGATTTTCGAGCCTACCCCTGCATATCCCCTCCAGGCAAGGCTAATTGACTATAATCCAAGCCCTGAGGAGGATATTGAAAGCGAGAATTCACAAGGGGTTAGTAGAGATCCTGAATCTACTGAAGGAAGGGATGAAAATAGTGGTTCTGGCACTAATGATGGTTCCAACGGAGATAACTTTGGTGGACAAAATACATTAAATATAGTTCCCATGTTTGCATTTTGGGTCATGGTTGTGATAACCTTAATATTGGCATGGAAACTCGTAAAAGGAGTATATTTAAATATAAATAAAAAGAAACTCTATTCAACCTATAGCAGTAGAGACAAACTATTGATTTTATATAAAAGGATCCTTTGGATTATTGTAAGCCTTGGATATGAAATCAAACCAGGTGAAACTCATTTCGAATATTCAAATCGAATATCTCATAAGTTTCACGATTATGAAAAGTTTGGATTTAGACAGGCAACCAATCTTTTTGTCAAAACCAAATACGGGACCTATTCTCCTGATATAGATGATATCGAGTCAATGGAGTCATATTTTGTAAAGCTTGATGGACAACTTAAGAGACATATGGGATTTATACCATATTACCTTAATAAAATAAGCAAGTTAATTGGAATAAAAAACTAGAAAGGGAAGTGATATTTTGACAATAGAGAAATTCGACCCAAAGAAATATTTTACCGAGAAAGAACTTGTTGAATTGACACAAAATCTAATTCGAATACCAAGCCACAAGGATACGCCTGGTTTTGAACGTGATGTGGCTAACTATATACATGATTATCTAGTACAAAATGGAATAGAATCAGAACTTCATCCAGTTGTTGATGGAAGGCCAAACGTAGTGGCTACAATAAAAGGGAATGGTACTGGTAAGTCCCTTATGTTTAATGGACACACAGATACTGTGCTTCCCTATAATATGACGGTCGATCCATTTGCTGCAAATATTTCTGATGGGAAGATCTATGGAAGAGGCTCAGTGGATATGAAAGGTTCACTGGCATCTTTTATGATTTCCATGGTTGCCATGAAAAGAAGCGGATATATACCTGAAGGGGATGTAATATTTACTGCAGTTATCGGCGAGGAAGGCAAGAGTGAAGGTACAGAGTATATTGTCAAATCCGGTATTACAGCAGATGGTGCTATTGTAGGCGAACCATCAAACTACGAGTATGCAATTGGCCATAGGGGATTGGAATGGTTTGATGTCACATTCTACGGCAAGTCATCTCACAGTGGAAAACCTGAGAACGGAGTAAATGCAATTGAGCAAGCAATGACATTTATCAGCAGAGTTAAAGAAGACCTTTACCCTGTTTTAAGGGAAAAGTATGATGAGTATATGGGCGGTTCCGTTATGAACTTCGGTACAATAACCGGAGGCACTGAGCAAAGCACAGTTGCAGACAAATGTATCCTGAGAATTGACAGGAGATACATTCCAGGAGAAGACAAGCATTCTGTAATGGGAGAGTATCAGGATATCATAAACAAACTAAAGGATGAGGATCCCAAATTCAACGCAAAAATTGAAGTCACTCCTGAGAGTTTGTTGGCGTTGTACCATCCACCCCTTATTACTTCATTCAACGAAACAATCGTAACAGCAGTTAGAGCAGGAATAAAAGAGATAATGAATTATGAGCCAAATATCACACGAGGAATAGGTTGGTCTGATGCAGCCTTGCTAAAGGCCTATGCCAAAATACCTACCGTAGTTTTTGGTCCTGGAGATCTCTCACTGGCTCACACTGAGGATGAGCATATAAAGATTGAGGACCTTGTAAATGCAGTTGATATTTACTCCAGAATCACTCAGAACTTCACTTCGTATCCAAAAGAAGATGAACTTCAATAGGCAATTAGTAACGGGGCTGTCGCTAAATAGCTGATTTTAACCCCACAAAGTTAAAATTAATAGAACCCACAAGACCCAAGGCTTTTCAAAAGTCCTTTGATCCTGTCGGGTTCTATTTTTGTCTTCGGGATTTTGATTTTGGGTACAAGAAAT
>JAGXFX010000025.1 GCA_024637045.1 Soehngenia sp. | reverse complement strand
TGGGCTCTTTGTCTACTTAACAGGTGGTACAAAAAGCGCATATTTACAATTCATAAATATTCCCATAATTATATCCGCATTTTTCTGGGGAGCAAAAGGTGGGTTCATATCAGCAATGATTGCAGGAATCATATTGGGACCCTTTATGCCACTAAATGTATCTTTAGGCATAATGCAAAATACCCATAACTGGCTAATAAGAGGGGCAATTTTAATTCTTACTGGAACGATAATGGGTTATTATATAAAAAAGACGGAAGAACTAAACAGAGAAGCCCGCATGAGAACTCTTACCAATCCAATAACAGGTATTAATAATGTGAACAAATTATATGATGATTTGGAAAGTAGAATCAAAACTGAAGGAAACTTTAGGGTTACATTGATAAAACTTACAAATATCAGTGAAATAGAAAGGTATGTCAATCATAATTACGTAAAAGACATTTTAATCGGTTTAATCAAAGAGCTTGAACATGGATATGGAAGTGAAGGAATTTATTCTTCTGGATTAGATGAAATAATTTTAGTGACACCTCCTGAGTGCTTAGAACAAAAAAATACAATCGAGTACATTGTTAAAAAGTATTATGACCCTATTCCAATAGAAGGATATACTTTTAAACTGAAATTGAAATTGGGAGTGTATGACTATGCTGGAGGCATTGAAACACCTATAGATATTTATAATAGAGTAAGAATGGCATACGAGCAAGGGGAAGAAAAGGTATCAGGAATATATTATTATTATGATAAGAGATTAGAAGTTAAAAGAAGACAGATGTATGAAATTGCTGGCAGTTTACTGAATTCAATTAAGAACGGTGAACTTTATGTAGTTTATCAGCCTAAGATAAATATTATTGATAATAGCATATCGGGTGTTGAGGCATTGATTAGGTGGGACAGAGGTGAGGATACCCCTATTGGACCAGATGTTTTCATCAGAGTGGCTGAAGAAATTGGATTTGTCGGTGAGATAACAAAATTTGTACTTAATGCCATAATCAATCAAATGGTTGAATGGCAAGATAAGGGTATACATATAAACTACGCCATGAATATAACTGTTGATGAGTTATTGGACGATTCTTTTATTTCATGGGCGAAAAAGATGATTGATAATAAAGGAGTGGATAGGGAAAATATTGAAATAGAGATAACTGAAAGAGTAGTATCACATGATAACGAAAAACTTCTACAGATACTTCAAGAACTTCAAGAAGAGAATTATAAAGTTTCGATTGATGATTTTGGAACTGGCTACAACTCTCTTATGAGTATTGGAGAAATCCCTTTTGATTTACTAAAGATAGACAAGTATTTTATTGACCGTATTCATAGATTAGAAATCAGAGAATTAGTCGCAAGCATTATAGAGTTTACGCACAGAGTAGGAAAAACCGTAGTAGCCGAAGGAGTTGAGACTGAAGAACAATTGAACATATTGAAAGAAATAAAATGTGACAGTGTCCAAGGCTACTATTTTAGCAAACCATTACTACCTCATCAATTCGAAAAATTCCATCGTGACTTTTATGATATGATTGACATGAAGTAAAATGAATTGATAAGCTTGGGCAATCAATCCTCATGGATATAATCGAAAGCCGTAATGATGTTATAATTTTAGAATCGGGAAAGAGGTGTTGTTGTGAAAAATATGTTGACTAACAGAAAGTATCCACTTGAAGAGAGAATGGTTTTTTTTGTATATCTAACAATGTCAATATCGGCAATGATGGTAGTGGTAACTAACACAATTATAGGACTCCCGATGACCAGCAATATAAAATGGGTTTTGTTTGTAATCTTTATCGTAGTAGTGACTTTCCTCTACCTAAAGAAAGGGGACATGAGAAATTTGATACGTAATATTAGCTTTATTCTTATCATCTTTCTGATTTTCCCTGTGCTTTATATATTAAGTGGGGGTATAAAGACTTCTGCCATACCCTATATGATAGTGTTTCTATTGGCGCTAATAAATTCTTTTTCGGGAAAATTGAGAATTTTCCTTTTGGTAAGCTATTTATCCATAGCCCAGGCTCTGATGATAACAAACTATCTATGGCCTGATGCCTTCCCGTATGTATCAGATGAAATGATGATACTCGACTGGGCGACCAACACCCCCATTATACTGATACTCATATCAGTGCTTGCACTTTGGGTGTCAAATGAACATCACTACGAAAGGAATAAGGCTGCTGCATTCTCTAGAGAAATGGAGCAGATTTCAAAAAGTGACACACTTACGGGAATTTACAACAGACGTTACATGAAAGAAAGGGTCGAGGAGCTTTATGAGAAAAATGGAAGTGTCAGTCTGTTTATATTCGATATTGATGGATTCAAGGAAATCAATGACTCTCTAGGACATGTGGAGGGAGACAGAATACTTATCAAAGTAGCCGAATATATGTTGGATATATTCGGAGAAATGACCAGCATCAGGTTCGGAGGCGACGAGTTTCTGCTTATAGGAAGTGGATATCCTGATGAAGTGATGAATGAAAAGCTGAAGAAGTTCAGAAAAGAGCTAAAAGATAGTATTGACGTGACTATCAGCGGTGGTGTTGTAAAATACAACGGTAATCTTGAGGAAGCGCTTATTAAAGCTGACGGACTTCTATATCAGGCTAAGGAAGCTGGAAGGGACAAAGTAATAATCGAGGATTGAGTGCAGCTATTTGCCTCGAAACATTCATTATCTGGCGGGAAATTATGAAACCTTTAATTGTCTGTTATTCACACTCAGGAAATAATGAGAGGCTGGCCTTTAGATTAAAGAATTGTTTAACAAAGGGGGTATTTATTAAAATAAGAAAATATGAGTCTGAAGATTGTCCTATCTTGGCAAGCTTTTTTTATGATACTGTTCACATAACAAACTCAAAAGATTATTCACAAGCTCAACTTGATGTATGGGAAACAGGTAACATTGATATATTCTTGGGGTAACATATTAGATATGTTTTACTGCCCACAATCAAGAAAAGAAAATTACAATTGCTTTAGGCCTAAAAGAGGGCTTGTAGATAGGGCTTTAAATAAGTATCCATACATAGAATTAGACAAAGTATTACAGATGGAGATTTTGTCTCCGATGTGTAACTTGGCAATAAGTTTGGTATTATGACATTTGGAATTAATGTAAATTCTGGGCTGTTTAGTTATACTCCAATAAAGCCTCTATTAGATGTTATCAAATATTTGTAAAATAATTTAGCTCGCAGCATTTATAAAATGTGCATCAAGGCAAGAGAATAAATAGTAGAAGCTTTATTCAAGGCTTCTTTTTTTATGGTCTTCTTAAATGGAACAAAAGTTCCCTTATTTTTTAGCAAATTATGGGTATAAGGTCTCTAAGATATATAACTATTCTTATATAGTGAGCAGCGAAAATATTACAACCGAATCTAAAAATGGCTAAACTCCGTAATCTGTTACTTGTAAAAAACATTGCATAACCAAAAATTTGAGGTTCTGCAGGCGTGTATTTCGCTACAAATGTTTTTTTACAAATGGTAACAAGTGTTACGGAGTTAATTTTTCAAAAGCCATATAATAAGCATTGTGAGTATCGAATAGAAAAGATATTAAGAGGAGGATAAAATTATATGACTGATAACAAAATGTTCTGCTACCAGTGCCAAGAAGCAGCTGGTGGAATAGGATGTACAAAAGTAGGTGTATGTGGTAAAACCGGAGATGTAGCAAATCTTCAGGATTTAATGATATATGCATTGAAAGGTATTTCAGAGCTGGGACTAAAAGCAGATGAAATTGAATATAAAATGGAAGGTCTTGACAGACTTGTAATCGAAGGACTATTTATGACCATAACAAATGCAAATTTTGACAAGGATAGATTCTTTGAAGCTATAAAGCTTACTATCAAGAAAAGAGATGAGCTTAAATCAGTACTTATTGAAAAGGGTGTAAATCTTGACGGATTAAAGGATGCTGCAACATTTACTGTTAACAGCAACGACGAGATAGTATTCAAGGCGAACAGCAATGAAGTTGGAGTTCTTGCAACTGAAAATGAGGATGTAAGATCACTTAGAGAACTAATAATCTACGGACTAAAGGGAATGGCGGCTTATGCTGAGCATGCTGATAACCTTGGTTTTGAAGATGAAGAGATTTCCAAGTTCATCAGAAAGGCTCTTGTTGCTACAATGGATGACAGCTTAAGCGCAGAGGACCTTGTTGCACTGACACTTGAGACCGGTAAATTCGGAGTTCAGACAATGGCGCTTCTTGATACGGCCAACACTTCAACTTACGGAAATCCTGAAATCAGTGAAGTAAACATCGGAGTAAGAGACAACCCGGCAATATTGGTATCAGGTCATGATTTAAAAGACTTTGAAGAATTGCTTGAGCAAACAAAAGACAGCGGTGTTGACATTTATACACACAGCGAAATGCTTCCAGCAAACTACTATCCATCATTTAAGAAGTACGAGCACTTTGTAGGAAACTATGGAAATTCATGGTGGATGCAAAAAGAAGAGTTTGAGAAGTTCAACGGAGCAATTTTGTTCACAACAAACTGTATTGTACCTCCAAGAGCTAACTATGCTGACAGAGTCTATACAACAGGTTCATCAGGATACCCAGGATTCAAGCATATCCCTGATAGAGTCGACGGCCAACCAAAAGATTTCTCAGAAGTGATTGAGCATGCAAAGAGACTTCCTTCACCGACTGAAATTGAAACTGGAAAGATTGTCGGAGGATTTGCGCACGCACAGGTATTTGCACTTGCAGACAAGATTGTTGAAGCAGTTAAGACAGGCGCTATAAAGAAATTCTTTGTAATGGCAGGATGTGACGGAAGACAAGGCAAAAGAGGCTACTACACAGAATTTGCAGAAGCTCTTCCAAAGGATACTGTTATCCTTACAGCAGGATGTGCAAAATACAGATACAATAAGCTTAACCTTGGAGATATAAACGGAATACCAAGAGTTCTTGATGCTGGTCAGTGTAATGACTCTTATTCACTAGCAGTAATTGCAATGAAATTGAAGGAAGTATTTGAGCTTAACGATATCAATGAGCTTCCAATAGCATATAATATCGCTTGGTATGAGCAAAAAGCGGTAATTGTTCTACTTGCGCTTCTATCACTTGGTGTTAAGAACATCCATCTTGGACCTACATTGCCTGCATTCCTATCACCGAATGTTGCAAAGGTTCTTGTGGAGACATTTGGAATTGGAACAATATCAGATGTTAAAAACGACATAAGCATGTTCCTTGGTGAAGCAGCAAACGCATAAACTCTACTTTTTAAAGGGGCTGTCGGGAAATAGCCTTAAAAAAAAGAATCAGTACACTCTTAAATGAGGATACTGATTCTTTCACTTTTTTTGCAAAAAAAAGGAAAAAGATGGCCAATTGCAGCCATCTTACTCCCCGCTATAGTGTATACT
>JAGXFX010000024.1 GCA_024637045.1 Soehngenia sp. | reverse complement strand
TTCATTTCAGTTTGTCTTTGCAACAAAAGGCTCACCTTCCTTGTTCTTGATAATTATATTATACTATGAATAGTATAATTTTTAACTAGTTATCATTAAGAACTAGGGACTTTTTCAGTGGCCTCCATGGAAACTGCCCCCCTACTCTATCCGTCTTCTGGGTCGGCTGGAAAACGTCCCTAGTGCTTTTTGCTTTTGTTTTACCTGGTTAATTGCTTTCAATTATTTCAACTATATTCTTAGGTTTAATTACATTTCTCTGTCTGCTTCATCTAAGTCTTTATGGAACTACCGGAACTATACGTTCTCCAGATATAATCTGCTCTTTATAATCATTAATCTTTCTGATCATGTCCTGATTTAAATTAGGGTTCACTGATGGAAGGCCAATGCTGTCATTTTCAAGACCATAAAACAATGTGGCACCATTTAGACCCTCTTTAGAGATATGTTCGCAAGCATTAAATACTGCAATATCAAATTTCTTGATCATCGATGTCAATATTACGGATTTACCGGTTTGATATATCCCATCATCATACTGATCATAATCCACTCCTATTACCCAAGAAGGTTCTCCACTTGAAGATCTGGACTTGGCCTCTTCTATTACTCCCATCCCAGCAGGTCCGGCAGCATGGAATATTACATAAGCACCATCACTGAACATTGTTGCAGCTGCTGACTTTGCTGAGGAGGATTCTACAAAGGTGTCGATGTATGCAACCACTACCTCTATTGATGGATCGACAGCTTTAACACCAGCTTCATAACCTGCTTCAAACTTCTGGATTAGTTCGAAATCTATTCCACCAATAAATCCAACCTCTTTCATCCCATCTTCCAATGCCTTCAAGCCAGCTGCAACACCAACCAGGAATGCTCCTTGCTCTTCATTGAACAATATGCTGGTTACATTGGGTCTATCCACGTAGCTATCAATGATAATAAATCTTTTATTGGGATTAAGGTATGCATACTGTGAAATAGTATCATTGAACATATATCCATTTGCAATGATAACGTCCCTGTCATCTGTAATTATTTTACTGAATGGTGAAGACAAATCAGAATCTGATGTAGCCTTTACGTAACCATATTCACTGGATGACATATTGTTCTCATTGGCATATTTTTGAATACCTTCCCATACCATCCTGTTGATGTAACTTTTCTCAATTCCTAAGGTATCAAGTACCAATCCGATACTTGGAATTTCTTTTTGTTCGCTCTGAGAAACAATCATCCCGGATGCTGTTGCTATAGGTACATATTCAGGATGCTTTTGAACATACTCCTGAATCAGGGTCTTTTCACTTGATACCACTTTCCCTTCTTTCATAAAAGAATACAACATCCCAACCAGAACATCTCGATTAATCTGAGCGTTCATTTTTGCCGCATCGAGTCTTGTTCCAATATATCCGCTAAGCTGGGCAGTGCTTTCCCATGCCTCATTTCCTTGAAAGCCCAATGCTCTGAGCATCCAAGTCGCCAGCTCTCTTTGTGTTACATTTCGCTTTGCTCCGAATTCAGTGGCGCTGATACCCTTGGTTATTCCCATTTGGTATGCTTTTGCAACATATGGTTGTGCCCACTCACTGACATCCCCGAATGGACTTTTGGCATTCATATCCATTTGCCATTGAAGAGCCCTTGCAATAATTGTCATAGCCTGCTCTCTATTGCTCATGCTTTGAAGATCAGGTACAAATTCTGATGCACTGATTCCCTGGAATAGATTCAATTCATAAAGATTTCTAGCTTCGTTCTCATGTAATATAGTCTGTCCAAATCCTTGTGTTGTGGTCATCATAAGCAGCAGTGCTAAAAACAACGAGATTATCCTTGATTTTTTCATAGTTATCCTCCTATCGCATTCCCCAATACAAATTTAAAATTTAGCTTTTTAAACCAGGATTTTTACTGTCCTTGCTTGTTGAAATCTATATTCAAGGATAAGCTTTGATAATAGCTTTCCTTTGTAATAAATACCCGCTTTAGCGCATTAAAAACCGCTTGTGTTAATAAGGTAATAAGAAACCCATCAACCTCAAGCGGTATATAGTCCGTTTAATGGTGTGAAAATAAACTTCAAATAAAAATTAATGCACAACTCTACGAAAAAACTTATGATAAAAATGCTTACAACTATGGATTCGATGAGTATATAACTCTAATAACAGCTGATTCCAGGCAGATAAGTCAGAAAACAAGTTGTCCTCATTTCTTTTTGTGAATCAGATAATGTCATTGATCTAGACATTCCATTATTCACTACAATTCTCCTTTTTGTCATTCGATCAGCATTAGAATATTTACCGTCGAGTAAAATGCAATTTTGCTGAGCTTGAAAAATCGGATTCTGCTATCGAAGCAATCTTAAATATTTTCAACTCATCCAAAATTGGTTGTAGGGTTAAATAAAGTTCTTCAGGGGTTTCATTTTTGATTCTTACACAGAACATCGTAAAATCTTATTTGCTTTTCTTGTTCTCATACATCATTTTGTCCGCTTTACTTATCATTTCATCAGGATTGTTTTCATCAGTTAACTCGCAAATACCAACGCTTATAGATATCTTGACCTCTGATTGGTCAAGGTTGAGAACAACAGTTTTTAATGAGTCAGTTATTCTGTCAACTACTCTTGTTGCAGCTTCGACTGTTGCATTGGGGAAGATAATAACAAACTCATCACCGCCATATCTGCCGAATAAATCATCTTGACGAATTGTATCTTTTACAACGGATGCAAACATTTTAAGTGCAGAATCACCACCTAGATGACCATACATGTCATTTATATGTTTAAACTTATCAATATCCATCATTGCAACTGATAGTTTCCTTGAAGTTTGTTTTGCGTATTCAAATTCATAAGCAAAAAGGCTCATCAAATACTGACGGCTGAAAATCCCTGTCAAACCATCCTTTTGAGCCATATCTTTTAAAATATGTCCCTCCACTCTTTCATTTACATCCAGACAGCTTCCAATAAATCCTGAAAATTCATCATTCTCGTCAAAAACCGGTACACCTATGTCATTAATCCATCTCCACTCACCGTCATGACGAAGTAATCGATATTCCATTTCAAAGGGAGTTCTTTTGTTGAAGTTCTCCAGATATATTTTTACGCACCTATCCAGATCGTCAGGATGTACTCCTTCTACCCAACCATCGCCATATTCTTGTTCTAAAGTTCGACCTGTAAAATCAAGCCATGTTTTGTTGAAATAATAACACTTGGCATCGAGACCTGATTTCCATATTAAGTTAGGTGCCGTTTCAACAATAATCTTATATTCATTTAAACTCAATTCCACTAAAACACTCCTTTCAGTCACTTAAAACCTATAGTATTTAAATCCATCTCATAACATGAGACACACATCTGCCTACAACTCATTTATCCTTGTAAGTAATGTCGTAATGGGTCCCTCTACCCTCTAAAGTCGCTATTATCTGGTAGTACTTGATTCAAAAACACATCTACAATGTTAGGGTCAAATTGAGTTTCAGAACCTCTTATCAGTTCTTTAATGGCTTCCTCCTTGGTCATTTCTTTTCGGTAGCTTCTATCGCTGGTCATTGCATCATATGCATCGGCAATACTAATTATCCTTGCCTCAAGTGGTATTGCTTCTTCCTTTAGACCATTCGGATATCCACTCCCATCCCATTTTTCATGATGATTAAGAACAACTTGCGCCAGCTCAGAAAAATCATTTGTAGAGCTTAGTAGCCTCCAACCTATCTCCGGGTGTCTTTCAACTTCTCTTCTTTCATCCATGTCTAGTCTTCCCGGCTTATTCAGTATTTTTTCATCTACACCTATTTTCCCTATATCATGAATAAGTCCAGCAATTTCTATCTGATTGACTGCATCTTTGCTGAAATTCATTTTAATTGCAATAGCCTGGCAAATATTGCTAACTCTATTTGAATGCATCGCCTCTCGATTGCTTTTCTCAAATAACGCTTTCATTATAAGGTCAATTGTATTACTCCTCATACTTGAACGCTCATAAAGCTTGTGCCTGTACATATGGTTTTCAGCATTCGCAATTATCTCAATAATTGACTGTTTATCATCTGTCTTAGTAGCATATCCGTAGGAAATGGACAACTCAATATTGGCTACCTTTGTTTCAAATGCAAGCTCTTTTATGTGGTTTGCAATTTGTACTGTTTCATCTGCTGTGGTATTAGGCAACACAACAACAAACTCATCCCCTCCGATTCTGGCAATAATATCATCTTCTCGTGAAACCTCCTTGATTATCTCAGCTGTATTCTTAAGAAGTTCATCTCCTGAATCGTGCCCAAATGAATCATTGACCAGTTTCAAACCATTGACATCACACATAATAATAGACAACGGAAGATTTTGTTTTGCGTCCAGCCTTATTAATTCTTGTTCAAAAAATCTTCTATTATGCAATCCTGTAAGATGGTCGTGATAACTTAAAAACAGCAGTTTCCTTTCAACTTTCTTGCGCTCTGTGATGTCCTGGGCTGCTCCCCAGAGACCAATAATGTTGCCGTCTGAATCCTTTACAGCCTCCCCTCGCGCCCACATCCATCCATTCAATCCATCTTTAGTTACAGTTTCCAGCTCCAACTCGTAAGGTATTCCAAATGTTCTTATTTTATCAAGGGATGTCGATAATTTATTCCAGCTTTCCGGAGTAAATAGCTTCATATGATCTTTATAAGGAGGTGGTGGTAATGTTGGATCAAAACCATACATTCTGTATAGTTCCTCCGACCACACAACCTGATTTGTCACTAAATTCACCCTCCATGTTCCTAAATGTGCAATTCGCTGTGTTTCCAACAAGTCGTCCATATTCTGCTGAAGCTGCACTTCAGTCTTCTTGCGTTCAGTAATATCAAGAAAAACTACAATACCAGCTTTAATGTTATCGTCTGAATCCATTATTGGTGCAGCATTTGCAATCACATACCGGTCTTCAAAATCATCTCTTCTAATAATAAATTCTTTGCTGCAGGTTTCACCATATAGTATGGCTCTGGCTAAAGGAACCTCATCTGTTGAATATGGCGTGCCATCAAAATGCAATATTCTCCAGCTATCAACATAATTGTGAATATCGATGTTTTTTATAATCTCTTCCTCTGATTTATCCCTAATAAGAAGACCTGCCTTGTTGACGTATCGGAGCTTCCCATCTGGAGCATCAGCAATAGCTATTCCTGCCTGGCTGTTTTCAACTGCTGCTTTTAGAATAGACTGAGATTCCAAAAGTTCTTCTTGTATACGTTTTTGTTCTGTAATATCTAGACCAATCCCGGCAAAGTGCTTTTTCCCATCCAAAATTAGAGGGACACCGCTTGATCGAATCATCATCTTCTCTCCGTTTTTTAATATCAACTGTGCTTCCACTTCTCCGTATCCTTTTTTGAAAATATCATCAACCGCAGCGTTAACCTTTATTATATCCTCTTGATCAAACCATTTTTCAAGGGTCATGCGAGACAGTTCTTCTGTTGTATATCCAGTCATTGTTTCATGTTTTTATTCCATTTTATTAGTTTTCCGCTTTCATCGTAAACATACAAATAACCTGGAATGCTATTAAAAATCGCCTCCATTAATGACTGCTCTTTCTTTATTGTTTCTAGTAGTTGTAATGTATTTGTATTTGACTCCTTCAATTCCCTGGTTTTTTCCTCAACCAGTGCAGCAAGCAATTGCTTTTCTTCACGTTTTTGGATATTCGCAGCTCTGATTTTGAGCATGGTCCGAATCTGTGCAGTCAGTTCGCTTTCATCAACTGGTTTTGAGAGAAAAGCTTCCGCACCGCATTCTAATGCCTTAATACGGCTCTCCTTATCTCCTTTAAGGGCTGTGAGGAAAACAATTGGTATGTCACTAAGCTTTTCATCTGCTTTGAGCCTCGTGCACACTTCAAATCCATCCATTCCAGGCATAACAATATCAAGAATAATCACATCGGGTTCCTCTGCCGATGCAAGTTCAAGACCTTCTTGACCTCTCAATGCTGTTAATACAATCGCTTCAGAAAACGCATCCATTATCAATGCTTTTAATGTGATCAGATTGTCCCTATTATCATCAATTGCTAATATTTTAATCTTCCTATTTTCCATAAAGCACCTCATCAATAACTATAAAAAATTCACTCGCGACAATCGGTTTGGCAATGAAGGCATCAAATCCATGCGATAAAATAGTTTCGCGATCATGCTTCATAACGCTTGCAGTTAAAGCAATAATGGGTATATGCTGTAATTTAGGCATTTTTCTTATCGTCCTAAAAGCTTCTATACCGTTGATGTCCGGCAATGCAATATCCATCAGAATAAGATTCGGTAAAAGTTTTTTTGCGATTTCTATTCCTTCATGGGCATTTATTGCTTCTAATACAATATGATGATCTTTCAAAAGTGCTTTTACAGTAATCATATTGTCTGGATTATCTTCAATCACAAGCACTACTGGTTTCCCTATGATTGTCTGATGCTTTTTCGTCAGCTGATCGTGTTTTTCTTTATCTGGATTCAACATACTTGTAACCGCTTGTTGGAGTTCCAATCGTTTAACATCGCCCTTCTGTATTAGCTGGTGTACATTGTTGCTTTTTAGAAATTTCAATTCTTCTTTTGTAAGATGCTTTGCTGTTAGTATCAAAATCGGTATATGCGCTGTAGATTCTTTATTCCGCAAAATTTCAAGCATTTTAAACCCATCAACATCAGGCATCATCAAATCGAGTATCATTGCATCCGGTATCACCTGATCCATAATAGCAAATGCCTCTCCTGCATCGTGGGAAATAAGAACCTGGCATCCAATTCCCTCAACAAGATCCTTAACTTGAATAATTGATGATTCATTATCTTCAACCAGTAAAATTGTTTTTTCAGCTAAATCATAATCATCATGATGTATTGATTCAATCATTTCAACCTTATGTTTATCTGTATTTATTTGGTCCGTTATTTGATTTTCAACAGCATATTCAACTGGAAGAATAAGTGTGAATTCTGAGCCAACATCAGGTGTGCTTTCAACTGTAATGGTCCCTCCAAGCAGATTGGCATATTTTTTTGAAATAGCCAGCCCCAGTCCGGATCCTTCAAATCTTCTGGTTGTACTTCCATCTGCTTGTCTGAATTCATCGAAAATATATGGAAGATGCTCTTTTTGAATACCTATGCCAGTATCAGAAACGATAATTTCTACATTATTTCCCTGTTGATTTGCTATAATCTCAACATTGCCTTTTTCGGTAAACTTGACCGCATTGCCGACTAAATTTTGTAAAATGTGTCTGAATTTGTTATTATCGTTGTTAATGCCTAATCTTATATCTTTAGATTTGTGGAGTAGCTCAATATTTTGCTGTGTAGCTTGTGGCTGCAGCATCTCTATCACCTCGGCGATTACATGATTGACATTAAACCTTGTGATTTCAATTTCTTCTCGACCAGCTTCTATACGTGAAATATCAAGTATATCGTTAATTAGTGTCAGAAGATTTTTCCCATTGCGTTCAATTATTTCTAAATAACTGCACTCCTCTTCAGGGATTTTGTTGGCAAGTCTGCGACTAAGCACTCCAGCAAGAGCAATTACAGAATTAAGTGGGGTTCGTAATTCATGACTCATATTCGATAAAAAATTAGTCTTAAGACGGCTGGCTTCATCGAGCTGTTTTTTTTGCATTTCCAATTCAGCATTTTGCTCTGTCAGTTCATCTGCCTGCATACTCAATTCTTTTGTCTGTTGCTCCAACTCTGCGTTAGTGCTCTGCAGCTTATGTGAAAACTCGAGTATCCTCTGCGACGATAATACTGCGTTTAGACTCGCTGTGATTTCATTCACTAAACCATCCATCAACTGAACTGAATCCTCCGAGTAATTCTTGATACTCGCCAGAGATATTACTGAAACGACGTCAGCCCCGTTAACAATAGGTATTGTTATTATTTCTTTAGCCTTGAACTCTCCACTGACTGTGGAGAATATAACCTGTGCATCTGAAGGAATTTCAGCCAAATGTTGGACTTTCTTTGATGCAAGCACTGCACCAAATTCTCCTTCTTTTCCCGCTAAAGAAAAGGAACTTAGACTGTTATGTTTTACTCCTATCGATTCGTATCGCTCAAATTGACCTTCAGAATCATTTAGAAAATATATGGCGCTTATCTGTGAATCGGTTATATCCTGAAGAATTTTCAATAATTCCTGACAAAATGGGCGTAGGCTGTCATGATTAAACATAACTGAAGAAATCAGTACCATATTTTCCTTGTATTCAATTTCTTTTTGAATGGTTTCAGACATCTTATTAAACGTCCTTGCTAATTCACCCATCTCGTTTGGTGCATCATTTTGAATACGTGTATTCAACTTCCCCTGATTCATTGCCTCAGCAGCATGGGTTAGCTTTCTCAGGGGAGGCAATATACTTTCCCGTAGATAATAACCTATTCCAACTAATAAAAAAAATGTTCCCATGCTTAATAATAACATCTGACTTTTGATTTGATTTCTCTGTTCTTGAGCAATTTGAAAAAATTCGTCACCCTTGACTATTGCAAAGTCACTGATTATAATTAGATTACTTATAACCTTATTCGCCTGAGTTCCTCCGACACCACTATCCTTAACCCTATTCTCCACTTCTTCCACTTGTCCCACACTTAATAATCGGACTGTTTCGTTTCGGATAGTTTTCCACTGAGTCAGTGCATCTGATACTTCATCAATATCGCTTTGTGGGCCCAAATATCTGTCGTAAAGAATGTCAAGTTGACGATTTATGTCTGCTTCATAAATATCAATATTGCTGATTAACTTCTCTATTTCCTGTTGGTTATCTTCAAAAGGAAGCTGCCGCATATCTCTATGTATTAGAAGAACATCTACTTTGATTTCCCCCACTGCTCTCTGAACAGCTAAAGGATTATTGTATAAGCTTGAAGTATTATTCCATAAAACATCCGTACTTAAAAATGAACTTAATACAAGTAATAATACAATTATGAAAATTGCACCTAAAAAGATGTTTATTTGCTTGGATATCCTAATATTTTCCAATTTCATTTCGCACCTCTCCTTTGTTTGAAAATGGGTGATGGTGGAGCAACTAAATACAAATCGCTATACTTGGAAACTGTTTGCCTTTCTGACTCCCCAGTTATAAGATATCCATTCTCATCAATAGAATTTATCAGCTTCATTAAAATGCTCTGCTGATAGTCCGGCTTATAATAAAATAACATGTTACTGCATACAACAAGATCAAAATTTCCAAATATACTTTCCTGTGGGTAAGAAGATAGATTGTCAAATAAATCATAGATTGAAAAGCTCACATGTTTTTTCAATCTATCACATACCGTATATGTTTCACCTGACTTTATGAAGAACTTTTTTAAGTCTTCTACTCTAATCTTCTGAATAGCACTTTCACTATACTGGCCCTTGTTTGCCTCTCGAAGTGCTTTCTCAGAAATATCTGTTGCAATGATGCGATATCGGTTTTTATTGTTTTTTCTTGAATTTATGTTCTCAATTAACATTGCGATTGAATACGCCTCTTGACCTGACGAACACCCTGCAGACCAAATTCTTAGTTCACTTTTATCTGGTTTTCTTTCCATTAGGCGAGGCAGAATCCATTGCTCCAGATGTGCAAAAGTAAGAGGGTTTCTAAAAAATTCAGTGTGGGTAATATTCAAGGATTGAAATAATGTGGATACTTCATCTGAATTGCTTGACAAATATTGAATATAATCGGAGGGCTTTTTGGTTTCTACTATCGCAAATCTTTTTTCTAATGCACGCTTAAGGAACGTCTCATCATACTTTGATATATCCAATCTGTAGACGTTATCCATAATTTGCATGATTTCTGCTAATTCGTTGTTCATCTGAACTCCTTAATCTCTACTATATTTTACAGCTGTAATGGGCTGTTCTTAAGTGGTAGATATCATTTGCCTTTTCTCTGTCGATGGGTTTATCAGCTTTTTATTGTGCGGTTTTATAATCTAGATATTTATGTACCCATTCATTCCATTAACTTCTATCTCTTAATATATTCCGTATATAGAATAATGTCAATAATTAAAACTCAACGGGGACGGTTCTTTTTGATTGTTCTAATATCTGTGATAGCTACCAGGACATACTACTCACTACTTTACGTACGGTACTATATGGTATCTCCAACAAGCGAGCAATTGACCTGTATGAAAGTCCGCTTCTATCTATCAGTTTTAATATCAACTCATTTCTGACTTTCTTATTAACTTTTAAATGATCTGTTTCAAGTACTCCATGTTTCCTACAACATTCAGCAATAATTCCTTGAGCTTTTTCCTCTCTAATCTTCTCAAGATCTTCTTTTATTTCAAGGTACTCGTTGCTATCCTCAATCGCGTGAAAATTCTTAAACCCCTCTATACTGTTGTTGAAAAAACTAAGTACAAATTTAAATTGCTGTCTCTTCTCTATAGTTTCGCCGTTTATGTATTGACCGTAACTACTCCATCGATAATCTTCCGGTTTTCCAGCAATTTTTGCCTTAATTGGGTTATTGTGAACATACCGAATTACTTGCAAGAGGTATTCGTCAGAATCTATTACTTGGCTTTTAAACCTATCCTGAAAAACATGTCCTACTGTTCTCTCATTCTGGTTGTACCTCATCGCGAACTTTACATTAATTTTCTTTATGGCTGAAGATAATTGATCCAACTCTGCTTTAATAATCAAGTGAACGTGGTTGTCCATGATGCACCATGCAACAATTTCTATACTTTCTTCTTTTTCTTGTTCTTTGAATATTACAATTAAATTAGACCACTATGCCGGTAAAAACAGGCCACCCTTACGTAGAAATAAGACCACCTTTACAGACTACTAGACCACTTTATCTTTTACTTGTATCCATATAGTTCTATAATGAAGTTGCACACTACTGTGTGACATCGTTATAGGAGGTCGATAATCATGGTGAATTATCGAGAAATATTAAGGCTCAGTAGCCTAAGCTACAGCCAGAGGCAAATCGCTGCAAGCACTTCTAGTGCTAGAGACACTATCAGCGAAGTATTAAAACTTGCAGGGAAGCACAATTTAGAATGGCCATTGCCTGATGAGTTCTCTAATCAAGCTATCCAGGACTTGTTCTATCCCGAGAGAAAAGAACGATTAAGACGGATCCCGGACTATGAGTATCTTCACAAGGAGCTTGCTAGGTCAGGGGTTACTCTGACACTTCTATGGGCAGAATATACTGCAATGTGCAGTTCTGAAAATGCTATTCCATATCAGCTGACCCGATTCTGTGAAAACTACCGGTCGTGGGCAAGGAGCACAAAGGCTACTATGAGAATCAATCGCAAGCCAGGAGATCTCATGGAAGTCGACTGGGCTGGCAAGACTCTTGATATTTAAGATAACATCACAGGTGAAGCTAATGAAGCATGTCTGTTTGTTGCTGTTCTTCCTTGTAGCTGTTATGCATATGTAGAAGCGTTCTTAAGTAGAGGCACCGAAAGCTGGATAAGGGCACATGTGAATGCATACCAGTTTTTTGGAGGTTCAACAAGAATCTTGGTTCCTGATAATCTAAAAACCGGCGTCATTAAAAACACAAGAAACGAGCTTCACTTAAACCGTAGCTATCAGGAAATGGCTGAATACTATGATACAGCTATCATTCCAGCAAGGATCAAGTCTCCCAAGGACAAACCTAATGCAGAAGGTACTGTAAAGCACACATCTACATGGATTGTTGCAGCTCTTAGAAATGAGAAGTTTTTCAACATTAAGGAGCTAAATGAAGCCATCTCTGAAAAACTCGAAGTCTTCAATTCCAGGCCTTTTCAAAAAAGAGAAGGAAGCAGGCTTTTGGCATTTCAGAACGAAGAAAAAGAATTCTTGAAACGACTACCTGCTTCTCCCTATGAACTGGCCGTCTGGTCAACTGCCTTTGTTCATAATGATTATCTCATATCTGACGGGAAAAACAAGTATTCAGTTCCGTTTGACCTCATTGGCCAGGAAGTTTCCATAAGGCTTACTTCAACCACGGTAGAAGCATTCTTTAACGGCTCCAGGGTATCATCTCATCCCAAAGAAGAGAGGAAACTTCGCCATCCAATCATAAAGGTTGAACACATGCCTGATAACCACAAGAAATATTTGTCCTACAACAAAGAGTCATTCCTCGAATGGGCTCAGTCTGTGGGATTCAATACAACCCAAGTAGCCAAAATATTTCTGGAGAGCGGCAAAGTTGCTGAACAAGGCTACAAATCATGCGCAAGCTTAACTAACATGGCCGATAAATATTCCTTTCAAAGACTTGAAAACGCCTGCGAAAAAGCATTGTCGATTACAAGTACACCTAGCATAAAGACAATCAGGACCATACTACAAACAGGTCAGGATAAGGTGAATAAAGAAGGAATTCCAGCATCATTGACTTCTAACAAATATGCTTTTATCAGAGGAGCATCCTACTTTAAAGGAGGTGCTGACAATGATTGATCAATCAACTCTGGTCACCTTGCGAAGTATGCGGCTATCAGCTATGGCACAGTCGTTTGAAGATCAGCTCAACGATTCAGATACCTATCGCTCCCTTTCATTCGAAGAAAGATTTGGTCTTTTGGTAGATCCCGAGTGGGCAAAACGTCAATCCAACAAACTTACCCGCGCAATCAAACAGGCACATTTTTCGAACCCAGAGGCCTGCATAGAGAGAATTGAATACTATCCAGACAGAAAGCTTGATAAAGCAGAGATGCTAAGGCTTGCAACCTGCAAATACATAGAGCAGGGACACCATCTCATACTGGAAGGTGCATCAGGCAATGGTAAAACATGGATAGCCAATGCATTAGGTAATGCAGCTTGTCGAAAGTTCAAATCCGTTCGCTACGTCCGTATGCCTGAACTACTTGATGATTTAATGGTTGCCAAGGGTACCGGTACATTCAAGAAAGTGATTAGAAGCTATCAAAAAGTTGACCTTCTGATAATGGATGAATGGCTCATACGCTGTCTATCGCCCAATGAAGCCTACGACTTGCTGGAAATCATTGAATCAAAGACCAGGCATGGTTCAATGATTTTCTGTACTCAGTATGGCATTAAAGGCTGGTGCGCTAGAATCAGTCCCTCAAATGATGGTCCTGTATCAGAAGCAATTGTGGATAGGATAATTCACAACTCCTATGAAATCATAATCGATGGAGAGGTATCCATGCGTGAAAGACACGGCTTAAAGAGTCCTGGTCGAATCGGCAACACTAAAATACTTGAGTAGCCTCTAAAAATTGTTAAATTTCATGAATTAACTGAATCAACTATATCTATTAACACAAAGTGGTAAACTTTTTGAGTGTCATGAGTGGTAAAGAAATTGACTGTCAAAAACTAGTGACAAATTATCTCCAACTAACAGGTGGCCTTCACGACCGTAAGAGTGGACTTATTCGGCCGTGAAGGTGGCCTAATATTGCCGGAGACATGGTCTTGTTAGAGCGTAATATACATTCTTCCAACATTTCCATAAAATCAAGTTTATTCTGCTTCTTTTTGAATATCCAGTTTCTATTGTTGCCTTTCATCAGGATATGGTAATATCCTGTCGGACTTTCTTGTCTTGCCATTCTTGACATGCCATCACCCCGCATTTGTGATACCCAATTATAGTATTTCCAATCAAAAAGAACCGTCCCCGTTGATTTTATTTTTACCCATAAAAAATCACCTCTTTAGTTTTGAGATGATTTTATCATTTATGGATTGCTATGAATATGTATACTAGAATATGCGCTTACATTTTTACTGGATAATCCTACCTTCAGAATCAAACTTTGTAACTATATCAACTTCACCATCAAAGTCTGTATCTTCCATCTGCAAATCAGCATATTCACCATCTACCATTCGAATCCAGAAATCCTTCGTACCATCATTATTCTTATCCCAACTTACAAATTGAAGTTGTTCATCTTTGTAATACATTCTTCTCTCTTTAAAATCTTTTTCGTTATTTACATCATCATATACTCGATTAAACGGAACTGTTTCTCCATCAAAACTTACGGATCCTTCAAAGTCAACACCCTCAGAATTCGATTTAATTTGGGAAGCCTCATCAACAACTTCAAAGGACTGCTCTTTCCCGCATCCTACAAAGCTTATGAGTAATACAATAAAACAAATGAATATCATTAACTTGCGCATTGTTACTCCTCCTTCACTTTATAGTGACACTCTCTTTTACGCTTTCTTTCAATGTTTCTGCATATTGTTGTAAAGCACCTAATATCGTAGCATATTCACTTTCATAGGTCCCTCCGCCAATATAGATATATACAACATAGGGTTCATCTAATTCAAGATAAACACCTCTTGAAAAATCATATTCTGGTTTTTGGGGGTAAGTTTGGTATACATATTTCACATTAATCTTCTGATTTGTGTTTGAATTTTCAATTTGCGAAAATCCTTTCTCGTTACTTCCACTATAACCAGATTTTATAATATCAATATCAGCCATGGCCTTTTTTAAATCATAATCAGATGAGGAATTAAAGTCATAACTTTCATGATTCGGATTTATATAAACAAACTCAAACCTGACGCTACTCTTCATTTCAACAATATTCTCAGAATTAGGGAATTCTTTCATGGCACTATAATTTATTTCATAGGATGCCCTTAAAGTATCAGGTCTTAATATATCTGGATCATTATTAGTAAGTATATAACCTAAACCTGTTATCTCAGGAATATTTACTTCTGCTGGGTATATTTCAATAGGATCTAGAGTACCTTTATCTACATTACTATTATTTGAGTTAGATTGATCTTTGTTTGAATTTTTAAGCATTTCATATACACGATCTTTTTCAGCTTGATTGAATTTTTCCTGTTCATCAAACAAACTCATCATAGTTTTTTCTAAAGCTTTGACTTCTTTACGCATATCACTACATACGCTGTAACTTTCAGCAATAGAAATATCTAGTTGTCTATTTTTCAAATGAGCAGCGGCAAGCTTATCAATATCTTCCTCAGATAATTTAACATTATCAGCTTCATCTGATAATTTAACATCAGGGATAATTTCATCAACCATAGCTTCAGCGGTCTCTTCAAAGTCTAGTCCACTGCTTAATAATGTTATACCACCCGTTCGCATTACTTTTTCAGATTCGGTATGGTCATTTGGGTTAAAATGATCGACTAAACCAATCATTTCTCCCAAAACTTTAATATTAGAGGTTGCTTCTAATATATTTTCAACACCTGATTTTGCAGCGTCAGCAGCAGATTTAGCTGTATCATAAGTAAAATAGGCCATTCTAATAATCGACTTAACAATATTACCACGATGTCTACTGACCAAAGCTTTTTTATATTCTATTTCCGCTAATCTAGCTTTTCGCTCCATCTCCAAAATCAGCTCAAGATAGAGAATTTCATCCCCGATTTTCTCAATTTCACTATCCAATTTAATTGATTGTTGCACTTCGTAGCTCCTAGATTCAATTGGAATACTATCATCAAAATCAGAATACTTAATCCAATCTCGTTCAAAAACCTCCATGTCTATATCACCTTTATCATCAAATAGTTCATCAGCCCACACACCACTTAGGGACCATAGAATTAATAGACAAGCTAGTAAAAGTGTTATTCTTCGTTTGAGTTTTAACCGCCGGTTCATTGGTAATCCTCCTTTTTATTCATATGTAAAAAACAATTCGGATGCTTACTTTTATTTTTTTTACCCTTTAACACTTTATCAAAGCAAATAATATTATTTTTTTTGGATACAAAACCAAAAGTTGCATTTAGCTATTGCCAAAAACATCTATTTGATCATCTGACATCACATTGAAAATTATAAATATCCATGAAAGGTTTTGCATGGGTGAGCACAACTGGCCACTTATTCCATATCGCATTAAAACACACCCAAAACCTATAACTTTACTCACCATCAAAAAATAATTAACCCCTAAAAACACCGTAAACACGCCATTTTCAAGGGCTTATACATCTATTTTCTTGTCAGCAGACAGACGGTCTCCACATGCTATATCTTCGCAAACAGAATCAACCATTTTCATCTTTCTGTCTACTCAACCCTCTTGCATCAAGGTAACTATAAGGCTATCTAAAAATGAAGTTTCCGATCATCGTACCCTCCGGCGTTACAGCCGAAAATTGGTTCAATGACCGGAAACCCTTTGTTTTCAAACACTTTCTGGCTATCTATTACTACTTTCTTGACATCAATACTATCGCCTCCAGGTGGATGGAGTTCAGAAAACTAATGTCAGCCGCCAGAGCAGAACCATTAAGTTTGCGGGGACATGTCAACCGGTTTTTTAGCGTTTTCGAGGTATGCGGGAATATATCAACGGTTTTACTGTTCGTGGGAGCATATCAATATAACTTAACACATTAACACGCCGTTCTTTTTCTTCGTCATATGAACGTATTGGGTGGAGAAAATAAAATGATAGCTCCCTTTGCTCATCATAAGATTATGGACTGATCTTTAGCCGCCTAATGTTATATCTTGATCTTGATACCATTCCAATGCCTTGTAGACTTGTTCATTGTTATAATCTGGCCACATTTCATCTAATACGTAAAAATCCGCGTAAATTGATTGAATTGGTAAAAATCCGCTTAATCTTCGCCTTCCGCCCCAGCGGATGATCAAGTCCATCCTTGAGATGTCTGAAGAAGCAATTCCTTTTACAAGATTTTTATTTGAATTAAAATCACTATTTTTTACTGAATAATTTAGATCCCAATTCCAGTCATAATTAACTAGAAAATTAACTTTCATGAGGCCTTCCCCAAATCTAGTTCTTTTAGAATATGGTAGTAATTCTTTTGGAAAGGATGGCGACTGAGTATTTCCAACTACTAACAAGTCTGCATCTCTATTTGCCAGGCATTCAACGGCGTCCACACAAGCTTTTTGAAATGCTGTTGTCTGTAGAGAGGGGCGTTTTGTGTTATCTACTGTAAATCCGTAAAAGGTCATTTCTTCTATTCCTAATTCTAAACATAAACTGTATAACTCAAATCCTGGCTGAATGCCAAATTCATACCCGTCTTGCTTTTCAAATCCTTTGTTTTGAGCCCACCTTCTATTGCCGTCAGGAATAATACCAATGTGTCGAGGGAGTCGTTTAAATTTATGCATAGTAGCCTCCTAGA
>JAGXFX010000023.1 GCA_024637045.1 Soehngenia sp. | reverse complement strand
GTTTTTAAAAAATTGATTCTTGGTTTATTCAAAGTTCTCACAACTGTTTAGTTATCTAGGTTCATTGTCGTCCTCTTTCGAGGCGACTTGATTAGTATACCATGTATACTAATCCTGCGTCAACATCTTTTTGAAGTTTTTTATGTCATTTCCCTGATGGTCCCCAAAAAGAGACAACTTGAATATAATACACCTTAGTTGTATCCATGTCAACACAATTAGTAAAAAAATGTGGGATTTGAAAATAATTCTCAAATCCCACATTATGTAGTCGTTTTATTGTACTGATATACTGAATTTAATCCATTAATGTCCTTTCAACTTCCTTCCTCAACTTTTCAAGGATCCTTTTTTCAATCCTTGAAACCGTCATCTGGGAAATATCAAGGTTGTTTGCAATCGTAACCTGAGTTTTCTTGTTGAAGTACCTTTCTATAAGTATCTCTTTTTCAACTTCATTGAGCTTTTCCATAGTCTTCATTAGGAAGTCGTTATTCTCAATTCTGCTGAAATAAAGATCATCCTCACCTATTAACTCTGCAAGGTTAACCTCTTTATCATCATTATGTGAATCAAATGTAACATCAAGTGATTGTGGAGTGTAGACCTTGCTTGCTTCCATTGCCTCCAAAATATCCTCTTCCGAAGTGCTAAGGTAATTTGCAATATCCTCAACAGTTGGAACTCTTTGCAGCTCCTGACTTAAGTGGACCTTTGCATTGTTTATCTTCTTGGACAGTTCCTGGATTCTTCTTGGAACCCTGATTGTCCAACCCTTGTCTCTGAAGTACTTCTTGATTTCACCGATAATGGTGGGTGTAGCAAAGCTTGAGAATTCGAAGCCCTTGTCGATATCATATCTGTCTATTGCATAAATGAGACCTATGCTTGCAACCTGGTAAATGTCATCGTAATCTATTCCACGGTTGGCATACTTTTTGGCTAAAATCTCAGCAATATAAAGATGTCTCTCGATCAGCACATCCCTTAGCTCTCTGCTTGGGTGATCCTTGTACTGTCTGAACATTTTCTTCAGTGCTGCTTTTTCTGAAGCATTGTTCTTTTCTTTGTCGTGTTGCTGTTTATTTGCCATAGGACTACCATCCTTAATTTATATATTTGATTAATCTTATGTTTTCATCAGTGTAATAGGCTTCATCCATCAATGATTCAATGATCATTCTACCAAGTGTTGCCTCTTTGCTTTCTTCACTCATGTTAGCTTTTCCCCAACTAAGTGATACTTCCAATTTATCCTTGTAAATCTCAAATTTAATTTCAATGGACTCATCTGATGATTTTCCGTGGGCAAGAATACTCGCTTCCCCCATGGCCACTTTTAAATCTTCAATCTCATCAATGTTATATCCTATCTTGTTACCTATCGATGATGAAATCAACCTTATCAAACTTGTATAATCAGGTTTATTCGGAATGCTTACAACAATAGTGTCGTTATTCATCCCCTTCACCTCTTATAACAAAAAGCTTGTCAAGTTCCGTTATATCAAATAATTTTCTGATATTAGGCTTAATATTGTCAATATAGATCTTGAATTCTGTCTCCTGTAGCATTTTCAGGACGCTAATCAAAGCTCCCAGTCCTGTGCTGTCAATGTATTCAAGGTACTTCCCTTCAATTACGAGATCCGCTTTTCTATCTTCAAAGGCGTTTACAATCTCTTCCTTGAACACAGATGAGGTATAGATATCGATCTCGCCAATTGGTTTTATTATCCACTGGTTGTTGTCGTTATTAAAATCAACTTTTGTATTCAATGACATTTTAGTCTTCCCTCCATCTCGTTCGATTTTAGTTCATTTTATAACAAATATATTGCAATGTAAAGTAATAACCCTACTACTAGTCTTCCATGTACCTCGCTACTGCAACTATTTTGTCTTCCTTTGTTCTCATTAGTGTTACTCCCTGGGTATTTCTGCCCATAATTGAAATGTCTTTGATTGCTAGTCTGATAATTGTTCCGTTCATTGTAATCATCATAACCTCATCTTGTTCACTTACAACCTTTGCAGATACTATCTGACCAGTCTTATCCTTGATGCTGTATGTTATAAGACCTTTTCCACCTCTGTTTTGAGCTTTGTACTCAGACAGTTCAGTCCTCTTTCCAAAACCTTTTTCTGAAATAACAAGTAGATACTTGTCATCTTCTACGATTTCCATGGATACAATTGCATCATCCTTATTCAAGGTCATCGCCTTGACTCCCATTGCAGTCCTGCCCATCGTCCTTACATCGGTCTCGTGGAACCTTATAGCCATTCCACCATGTGTAACAACTATCAGGTCCTGTTGCCCATCTGTAAGCCTTACGCTTATAAGTTCATCTCCATCATGAAGTGAAATAGCTATCAGGCCATTCTTTCTAATGTTAACAAACTGCTCAAGCTCTGTCTTTTTGACAGTACCCTCTCTTGTAACCATTACAAGATTGCTTTTCGGGTCCTGCTTATAAAGAGGAATTATTGCCGAAATCTTTTCATCTGCATTGAGCTGCAGAAGATTTACAATCGCAGTACCTCTTGAAGTCCTGCTTCCTTCAGGTATTTCATAAGCCTTAAGCGAGTAAACCTTTCCTTTGTTTGTGAAGAAAAGAATTGTGCTGTGGGTTGAAGTTATATAAAGATCCTCAACAAAGTCCTCATCCTTCTTGGAAAGTGCAATTACTCCCCTGCCACCACGTTTTTGTGGTCTGTATGTTCCTTCTGGCATTCTCTTTATATATCCGAAATGAGTAAGTGTTATAACTACATCTTCGTCATCAATCATATCTTCAATGTTTATTTCATCTGCTGAAAGCTTAATCTGTGTTCTTCTTAAATCCCCGTATTTATCCTTAATCTCTATCAACTCTTCCTTGATAACATTAAGAATAAGTCTTTCACTTCCAAGTAACTGCCTTAATTTATTTATAAGCTTTATTAGCTCTTCATACTCCTCGTCAAGTTTACCTCTTTCCAGTCCAGTCAATCTCTTAAGTCTCATGTCTAGGATAGCCTGAGCCTGTCTTTCTGAAAGGGAGAAGCTTTCCATAAGATCATTCCTGGCACTTTGGTCATCACTTGCCGCCCTTATAATCTTAATAATCCTATCTATGTTGTCCAGAGCAATTCTAAGACCTTCAACAATATGAGCTCTGTCTTCAGCTTTGGTAAGGTCATATTGTGTTCTTCTTGTTACAATCTCTTTTTGATGCTCCAGGTAGTGATAAAGCATTTCCTTGATATTCAATACTTTTGGCTCGCCGTTTACAAGGGCAAGATTTATAATTCCAAAAGTTGCTTGAAGCTGGGTCTGCTTATAGAGATTGTTTAGAACCACTTTTGGATTTGCATCCCTCTTTAGTTCTATTACAATTCTCATACCTTCTCTGTCTGACTCATCTCTCAAGTCTGAAATTCCCTCTAGCTTCTTGTCTCTAACATATTCTGCAATCTTTTCAATCAGGGCTGATTTGTTTACCTGATAAGGTATCTCTGTAACTATTATGCTGTGCCTTCCCCTTGTGTTTTCTTCAATCTCCGCGACGGCACGCATTTTTACCTTTCCTCTACCACTTCTAAATGCTTTTCTAATCCCTTCTTTTCCCATTATAGTTGCGCCTGTTGGGAAATCAGGTCCTTTGATTACCTTCATGAGGTCATCGATTGTTACTTCGGGATCTTCTATCATCATCTCTAAACCTTCAACAACCTCTCTGAGATTATGAGGTGGAATATTTGTAGCCATTCCTACGGCTATTCCTGACGAACCGTTTACAAGAAGATTGGGGAATCTACTTGGCAAAACTATTGGCTCTTTAAGCGTCTCATCAAAGTTTGGTCTGTAATCTACTGTTTCTTTGCCGATATCTCTAAGCATCTCTGTTGCAATCTTTGTCATTTTTGACTCAGTGTAACGCATTGCTGCTGCACTGTCGCCGTCAACACTACCAAAGTTTCCATGACCATCTACAAGAAGGTACCTTGTATTGAAATCCTGTGCAAGTCTTACCATTGCTCCGTATACTGAACTATCACCGTGCGGGTGATACTTACCCAGTACGTCTCCGACAACCCTGGCAGATTTTCTGTACTGCTTGTCAGGTGTCATACCTAGTTCATCCATTGCATAGAGAATTCTTCTGTGTACGGGTTTAAGTCCATCTCTTACATCAGGGAGAGCACGACTTACTATTACACTCATGGCATAATCCAGATAAGAGCTTTTCATTTTATCTTCAATATTTACATCAATCAACTTATCTCTTACGTTTTCGTTTTCCATTTTCTCCTCCTAGATGTCAAGATTCTTAACATACTTAGCATTCTCTTCGATAAATTCTCTTCTTGGTTCAACCTTATCGCCCATAAGAGTTGTAAATATTTCATCTGCAGCTACCGCATCATCAACATTAACCTTAATCAAGATCCTTGTATCAGGGTCCATCGTCGTGTCATATAGCTGCTCGGCATTCATCTCTCCAAGACCTTTGTATCTTTGTATGTTATAGTTGGTTCTTCCAATTTCTTCAAGTATTGCAGCCAGCTCTTTTTCCGTATAACAGTAATATTCTTTTCTAGCTTTTGAAACCTTGTAAAGTGGTGGCTGAGCTATATAAATATTCCCGTTATCAATCAAGCCCCTCAAATATCTGTAGAAGAATGTAAGAAGAAGGGTTGCAATATGTGCACCGTCAACGTCGGCGTCGGTCATTATTATGATCTTTCCATATCTAAGTTTCTTTATATCAAAATCTTCGCCTATTCCAGCTCCAAAAGCTGTAATCATTGATTTTATTTCATTGTATCCGAGAATTTTATCCAGTCTTGCCTTCTCGACATTCATAATCTTACCTCTTAATGGAAGTATTGCCTGGAATTTTTTATCTCGTCCCTGCTTTGCACTACCACCCGCTGAATCTCCCTCGACTATATAGAGTTCTGTTTCATTGACATCACTGGACTGACAGTCAGCAAGCTTCCCAGGAAGGGTTGTATTGTCAAATATACTTCTCTTTCTAGTAAGGTCTCTTGCTTTTCTTGCTGCTTCCCTTGCTCTTTTTGAGCTAATTGCCTTATCAAGTATAACCTTGGATGTCTTGGGATTTTCCTCAAGGTAATCATTCAAGAAGTCGTAGGTCAATGATTCAACAATCCCTCTGGTTTCACTGTTTCCCAGTTTTCCTTTCGTTTGTCCTTCAAACTGGGGTTCTGGAAGCTTAACTGAAAGAATTGCAGTCATACCTTCTCTTATATCTTCACCTGAAAGATTGTCATCCTTGTCTTTTAGAAAATTGTATCTTCTTGCATAGTCATTTACACACCTTGTAAGTGCTGTTCTAAGTCCTGAAAGATGTGTTCCACCCTCAGCAGTACCAATGTTGTTTGCAAATGTAAAGACATTCTCAGAATAAGTATCTGTATATTGAACTGCTAGTTCAACAGTTGTGAAGTCCTTCTCAGATTCGAAATATATGACTTGCTTGTGAATGGCAGTCTTATTCTTATTTATATATTCAACAAATGATTTGATTCCACCTGTATAATGGAATTCTTTTTTTGCCCCTGATCTTTTATCTTCCAGGGATATCTTAATTCCTTTATTAAGAAAAGCCATTTCCCTGAATCTGTGTTCAAGAGTATCAAAAACTACCTCAATGGTTTCAAATATCTGATCATCAGGCATAAAGTGAATCAAGGTTCCTGTAGAATTTGCGTCGCCTATGCACCTGATATCTCCATCAGGTTCTCCTCTTTGAAAAGTTTGCTCATACTCTTTTCCGTCTCTCTTGACTCTGGCAATCAACCATTCTGAAAGTGCATTTACTACAGAAACACCTACTCCATGAAGACCTCCTGATACCTTGTATGCAGAGTTATTGAATTTTCCTCCGGCATGAAGTATTGTAAGTACAGTCTCAACCGTAGATTTTCCAGTTTGAGGATGAGTTTCAACAGGTATACCACTACCGTTATCCACAACCATTACTGAATTATCTTCCATTATCGTTACATCTATGGTATCGCAAATACCAGCTAGAGCCTCATCTATACTGTTGTCAACCACCTCGTATACAAGATGATGCAGACCTTTTGGTCCTGTGCTGCCAATATACATACCAGGTCTTTTTCTTACTGGCTCAAGACCCGTAAGTACCTGTATTTCATTGGCAGTATATTGCCTGCCGTTTTCGTTTACATTAATATCATTGGCCATTTACTTCCCTCCAAGTTTTAATTCCTTTATACAGACATCCTTCCTGTACATAAAAATACTCTTTATTATAACTCTCAAAACCATCTATCTCAATAGCATCGGTTGTGGTAATGAAGGTTTGCATCTTGCTGAACAATTTTGTAAGATACTTTCTTCTTTCCTCATCCAGCTCAGAGAATACATCATCAAGAAGAAGAACAGGGTAATATCCCGTATCTTTCTTAAGTATCTCAACCTCTGACAGTTTCAGGGTAAGTACCAATGATCTTTGCTGTCCTTGGGATGCATATGTTTTTGAATCATTGCTATTTATCATTATACTGAAATCATCCCTGTGTGGACCAATCTCAGTAGTACGAACCTCGATATCCTTGTCTCTGTTTTTTCTTAATGACTCTATCAGAATCCTCTCTACCTCGCTTAGGGTCTCTCCAGATGGAACACTTGAAATATATTTGATATCAAGATTTTCTTTTCCAGCTGTCAATATGTTATGAATCTCACTTGATTCCTTTAAGAGCCGTTTAATATAATTGTCTCTTTCAAGCATTATCAAAGCTCCGGATTTAGCCAGCTGAATATCAAATACATCCAGAAGACCTGTCATATCTCCTTTGAATCTATATGATTTTATAAGATTGTTTCTTTGTAGAAGAATCTTATAATACCTTCTGAGATTGTAATGATATAGAGGCTTAATCTGCGATATGCTAGCATCCAGATAAGTTCTTCTGTTACTCGGTCCTTCTTTTATCAACTTTAAGTCTTCCGGTGAAAAAAGTACTACTTTAAGTCCTGTGTCAAGCTCCTTGTAATTCTTTAGCTCAGTTTTATTTATCTTGATCCTTTTGGGCTTGTTTCTCTCAAGTTTAATCTCAGTCAACTTGTCTCTTTCACCAATTTTTAATTGAGTTCCAATATATGCTTCATCCTTTTGAAAGTTAATTATTTCCTTGTCCCTGTTGGTTCTGAAGGATCTGCCGGTTGAGCACAGATAAATCGCCTCAAGAAGATTGGTCTTTCCCTGGGCGTTTTTTCCCACAAGAATATTAATCCCAGGATTGAAGCTTACTCCTACATTATTGTAATTTCTAAAATTTATCAGTCGTATTCCTTCAACTATCAATAATTACACTCCCCAGGAAATAGGAATTTGCCAATCATTATTATACCACAACAAACAGGTATTGGTCGTCTATCTCAACCTTGTCGTTCTTTCTGATCTTTTTCCCTCTTTCAAGAGCCACCTGATCATTTACCTTGACCATACCATCAGCAATCATCATTTTTGCCTGACCACCTGTCTGCGCAATTCCACAATGTTTCAGAAACTGGTCGAGTTTTATATATTCAGTTTCAATCTTGATTTCTTCCATTATAAAACACTCCTTTAAAAATCATCCTGGGCTAGTCTTACTGGCAATACCAGATAAGTGTAAGTATCATCATTCACACCATTTATTATACATGGATTCAGACTTCCCACGAAGTTCATTACTATTTCCTCATTATCCATTATTTTTATTCCTTCAAGTATATATCTTGAGTTAAAAGCTATATTAAGGTCATCTCCGTCTTGATTTGAATTGATTTCCTCATGTACATCTCCCATCTCAGAATTTGACTTTATTATAAGTTCTCCATTTGATACAGAAATTTTTACAAGGTTTGCCTTCTCTTCCTTTGCAAGAAGTGATGCTCTTTCAAGTCCATTCTGAAGACTTCTTCTGTTTACAATAACCTTCGTCTTGTGGTCAGATCTCATAATATCCTTGTAATTGAAAAATTGTCCCTCAAGAAGTTTTGAATACATTATTGTATCACCAATATTGAAAATAATCTGGCCCTGAGAAAGACTTATCGTTAGATCCTCTTCTTTATCTTCAATTATCTTGTTTAGCTCATTCAGAGATCTTCCTGGAATTATAATCTTTTCATCAATTTCTGACTGAGTTGGCATTTTTCTTAGTGCAAGTCTATAACCGTCTAGTGAAACAAAAGTTATTTCCTTATTTGCAATCTCCAATAGAACTCCTGTCAGGGATGGTCTTGTTTCATCCTGAGTTGTAGCAAATACAGTTTGTCTTATGGCAGCTTTTAATAAATCCTTTGATATCGTAAACTGATTTTCCTCCATTATAATTGGAAGGTCTGGATAATCATCACCAGAATTTCCTATTATGTTGAATTCTGCATTCTGACATTTGATGTTAACGTGATTATCTTTTACATGGAAACTAATTGTGTCATCAGGAAGTTTTTTTACAATATCCCCGAATATCCTTGAATTAAGTACAATTTTCCCTTTTTCTTCAACAGATGCATCAATAAATGTTTCAATACTTATTTCAAGATCTGTAGCTGTAAGCTTTATTCCGTTATCCCTTGCCTCAATTAGAATGCCATCTAATATCTGAAGCGTTGACCTTGTTGATATACCTCTTTGAGCCATAGTTATATGTCTTGAAAGTTCTTTTTGTTCTACTTTGAATTTCATTTTTATCCTCCTCGTTTGTAGAATAATAGAATAAGAAACTATAGTAGTAATAGTAGTAGGACATGTGATTATGTGGATAAGTCCATCAAATCATTTAACCCGTGAGTAAACGGGGTTTAATAACATGTGGATAACATTTAAAATTATTATATGTTTTCCACAGAAATCACTTTCCAAGCTCTTCAATTATGCTATCAATTTTATTTCGTAATTGGTGGTCAGACTTGAGATCATTTATAACTTTCTCACAAGCATGAATAACAGTCGTATGATCCCTTCCTCCAAATTCATCACCTATTTTTGGAAGTGACATATCTGTGAGTTCTCTAGTAAGATACATTGCTATCTGTCTTGGATAAGCTATTGCCCTGGTACGTTTCTTGGAATTGAATTCATCCATTCTAATATCAAACCGTTTGGATACCTTATCCTTAATCAGGTCAACAGTTATTTCAACAGGCTTGTTGTTGGACATGATATCCTTTAAGGCTTCTTCTGCAAGTTCTTCAGTGATAGCCTTGTTTGTAAGTGATGAATACGCTACAACACGAATAAGTGCTCCTTCAAGCTCTCTTATATTTGTGTGGATCTTGGTAGCTATCAACGACATTACATCGTCGGGTATCTCCATAGTTTCAAGATTAGCTTTCTTCCTTAATATAGCAATTCTTGTTTCAAGGTCCGGTGGTTGAATATCAGTTATCAAACCCCACTCAAATCTTGATCTAAGTCTATCCTCAAGTGTAGGAATCTCTTTTGGAGGTCGATCACTTGAAATAATTATCTGCTTGTTTGCATCATGAAGGGCATTGAAAGTATGAAAAAATTCTTCCTGGGTACCTTCTTTTCCTGCAATAAACTGAATATCATCTATTAGCAGTACATCGACATTTCTATATTTATTTCTGAATTCTTCATTTCTATATTCTCTAATCGAATTAATAAGTTCATTTGTAAATTTTTCGCTTGATACATACACTACCTTGGCTTTTGGATTCTGACTTAGAATATAATGGCCAATAGCGTGCATAAGGTGAGTTTTTCCCAATCCTACCCCACCGTATATAAAGAGAGGATTATATGCCTGGGCAGGTGCTTCAGCTACAGCAACGGATGCTGCATGAGCAAATTCATTGCTCTTACCTGTGACAAATGTATTAAAGGAATATTTTGGATTAAGTTTAGATTTGTTTAGAATATCTTCATTTTCAACTTCTTTTGGCGATGGTGGCGCTGGTTGTACTTCTTCCCCGGGTATTATGAAATTGATGTTATAATTATATCCGGTTATCTGGTTAATGGCATTTCTGATTAGATTGAAGTACCTACCCTCAAGAATACCTTTGGTAAAATCGTTGGGGGCTCCAAGCACAATCTCATCATCGGTTAAACTGATAGGTTCAATTGATTTAAGCCAGGTGTTGAAACTGACTTCAGTCAACTCAACCTTAATGAGATTCAGGACATCCTCCCAGATTTGGTCCAAATTCCTTTCCATAAAACTACCTCCCTAAAAATTATCAACAAATTTATCAACAGAAAACTATCTATTATTTAAATTCAATTGTATAATGGTTTCTGTGGATAAAGATATCAACTCTTTGTTGATTAAGTGAAAAAAAGTTTAAGTAACCTACTTGTCCACATTAATAAAAAGTACAAATTGTGGATAAAAACTCAAACTAATTACGATTCCTTAATATAAAAACAGTGATTTTTTATAAGTTATACACAAACTATCCACAAAGTGTGCATAACTCAGACTTATCCACTGCTATTAAAAACTTATCAACATCCTCTATCATCTTATCAAATATGGGGTGGATATTCAATAAAATTATCCACAGCACTTATATGGTGTGGAAATGGTGTTTTGTGGATATGAGTCAATTAAAAACCTTGACACATAGTGGCATTATACATATAATTTATAGTAGTGTTTTGTGTTTTCAATTAGAAAACTCTATATTGATATATAAGTAATATCAATTATTACTTGAAGGAGGTGTGTTGGATGAAGAGAACGTTTCAACCAAAAAAGAGACAAAGAAGTAAAGAGCACGGTTTTAGAAAAAGAATGAAAACGAGATCTGGCAGAGATATTCTAAGAGCTAGAAGAAAAAAAGGTAGAAAAAGACTTTCTGCATAAGGCCGCTTGTTAGTGGCCTTTTCTAACGAACGGGAAGTTGCATTTCTTCTTAAAGTGAAAGGCCATTTTAAGGTGGAGTTATAATGGATAAGAAAAACAGATTAAGAAAGAATATGGAGTTTAGGAAAGTTTATAAAGTACGGAAGAATTTCTGGAACAGAAATCTGATTCTTTACATCAGAAAAAATGGAACAGAAGAGACCAGGATCGGAGTGACAATCACCAGGAAAGTCGGAAATGCCGTAGTGAGAAATAAGCTGAAAAGACGCATCAAGGAACTTAACAATGCTTATATAGCAGATCTCAAGAGCGGGTATGATATTGTTGTCATACCTAAAAAAAACGCTGTGGATTTGCCATTTAAGGATCTGAAAAGTGCCTTGAAACACATTTACAAGCTATCTGGTGTTTGGAGATAAGGTGATAAAATGACACGTATAGCTATATTGTTGATAAGATTCTACCAAAGAATTATCTCAAGATATATTCTTACTGGGAACAATTGCAGATTCTATCCCACCTGCTCAGAATATTCCCTTCAGGCTTATACGAAGTATGGATTTATAAAAGGTTCATATCTTTCTGCCAAGAGAATAGTCAGGTGTAATCCTTTTAATGAAGGAGGATATGATCCGCTTAAATAATGGGAGGTTAACAAATGATGGGATTTCTAGGTAACATACTGGGATCATTATTGAGATTTGTATATGACATTGTAACATCAACTCTGGGATCAGAGCCCGAGTCAATTTCATTCTATGCTCTTGCTATTATCTTGACGACGATAGTATTCAAGTTGATGCTTTTGCCAATAAATCTTCAGCAGACAAAGTCTACTCGTAAAATGAGTGAAGTACAGCCTTTGATGAAGGAGATTCAGACAAAGTACAAGAACGATCCACCTAAAATGCAGGAAAAAATGCAGGAACTATACAAAGAGCACAAATATAATCCAGCTTCAGGATGTCTTATACTTATAATACAGTTACCGATTATATTTGCATTCTTTACAGTATTTAGACAACCTGAAATATATGCCTTCAGTGATCCAGGTATGTATGCGAGTATGGCCAAGAACTTTTTGTGGATTGGCAACCTGGAAAATCCTGATCCGTTACTATGGGGACTACCACTTCTAGCTGCTGCCACAACTTTCTTACAGAGCAAGACCATGAGCACAGGATCAAAGGATCCGCAGGCTCAATCTACTCAGAAAATAATGAATTACATGCTGCCTGTTATGATATTTTGGGCGTCAAGAAGCTTTCCAGCTGGACTGGCACTATATTGGGTAGTAAGTAACTCTTTCACAATAGTACAGCAAGTTATTACAAACAAGTCTTTAATGAAAATTAAGGGGGCAAAATAGTATGAAATTTGTTGTAAAAACTGCCAAAACCGTTGACGAAGCCCTCCAAGAGGCTTTAGTTGAACTTAAAGCAACTGAGAAGGATGTAGAATATGAAGTTATAGAGGAAGCTTCTAAAGGTCTATTTGGACTGATTGGTACTAAGGAAGCAAAAATAAAGGTTGTACTGAAAAACGATCCAGAAGAAAAGGCTGACAAATTTCTAGATGGTATTCTTAAGGGAATGGGAATCATTGCGCTTCATGATATCTCCATAGATGAGGATATTATGAGAATTGAGATCAATAATATCTCTTCATCAGACATGGGTATACTTATTGGTAAAAGAGGAAACACTCTTGATTCCATACAATATCTTTTAAGTCTTGCCATTAATAAGGAACGAGATAATTATTTGAAGGTTATACTTGATGCAGAAGGATATAGAGCAAAGCGTGAGGAAACTTTAAAGAGACTTGCAAACAAAATGGCTGAAAAAGCCAAGTATAGCAAGAGACCTGTCAAGCTTGAGCCTATGAATCCTTATGAAAGAAGAATAATTCACTCGGCTTTACAGGAATTTGAAGGAGTCAGCACTTACAGCGAAGGCAATGAACCATACAGAAGAGTAGTAATAGTAACCAAGTAGAATAAAAAGCCCACATGTTGGGCTTTTGTTTTTTTGGCCTCTCCCCCGCCTACTGTGTACTCCAGGTAATGTTTTTTAAAAAATGTAATAAACTCCATTGAATTATTGTTATAATAAAGTAGAATAAGTTAAACATAGATGTTTTTAGATAGAAGAGGTGATTTTATGTCAGAGACAATCGCTGCAATCTCAACAGCTGTAGGTGAAGCCGGGATTGGCATTGTCAGAATGAGCGGTAGAGAGTCTTTGCAGATTGCAAAGAAGGTTTTCTCAAGATCCAATGACCAGGAAATTGATAAGAAGGACAACAAAAGACTTCTATATGGACATATAGTTGAGGCAGATACAATTATTGATGAGGTTCTGGTGGCATTCATGTATGAACCATACACATACACCAGGGAAAATATGGTAGAAATATATTGCCACGGTGGTATAATACCTGTTAAGAAAACTTTGGAGCTGCTTCTTAAAAATGGAGCCAGATTGGCCCAACCAGGAGAATTCACAAAGAGGGCATTTCTGAATGGTCGACTTGACCTTTCACAGGCAGAAGCCGTAATTGATATTATCAAGTCCAAGACTGAAAAGAGTTATGATGTATCGCTAAATCAGCTCCATGGAAGCCTAAGTAGAGAAGTCGAGGAAATAAGAAAAATTCTCCTTGGGATGATTGCTCATATTGAAGTTTCAATAGATTTTCCTGAGGACGACATTGAAGAAGTAACCTATGATGAACTTATAATAGATGGAAATCAGGTTAAGGAGAGAATCAACAAGCTTCTGGCAACATCGGGAAGAGGAAAAATTCTAAGAGATGGACTGAATACAGTAATCCTTGGAAAACCCAACGTGGGCAAGTCCTCTCTTCTCAATGCAGTGTTAAGAGAAAACAGAGCTATAGTAACTGATGTTCCTGGAACAACAAGGGACATCATTGAGGAGTATGTAAACATAGACGGCATTCCCTTAAAGATAATGGATACAGCAGGGATTAGGCAAACAGAAGACATGGTCGAAAAAATCGGAGTTGACAGAGCAAAGGAGACTCTGGAGAAAGCAGACCTCATAATTGCAATATTTGATATATCCAGAAGTCTTTCTGAGGATGATCATCACATCATTGAATTAATAAAAGATAAAAAGACTATAGTACTCTTAAATAAAACAGATCTTCCTAATGAGTATGATGAAGAGTTGTTCAGAGAATATTTTGATGCGAGTCAGATAATCAGCACATCCATGATAAGAGGTGTCGGAATAGATGAGCTCGAGAATGCGATTAGAGCAATGTTTTACGGTGGAGACATACAATTGGATTCTGAAATGATAATTACCAATATAAGGCACAAGAACCAGCTTGAGAGGTCGATGGAAAATATTGGAAGTGTTCTGGAGGATCTTGGCCGGGAAATACCGCTGGACTGTCTTGAGGTGGATTTAAGAAGCTGCTGGGAAAATCTGGGAGAAATCACAGGCGATAGTATCAACGAAGATATTCTAGACAAGATTTTCAGTGAGTTTTGCATAGGCAAGTAGATAATGTTAGAAAGGTGAGCAAAATGATTGAGACAAAAACCTATTTAGGTGGAAAATACAATGTAGTCGTTATCGGTGCAGGACATGCAGGCGTTGAGGCTGCGCTTGCATCGAGCAGGATGGGACTTAAGACTTTGATACTAACCATCAGTCTTGATGGTATAGTTGCACTGTCCTGTAATCCCAACATTGGTGGTACTGGAAAAGGACATTTGGTAAGAGAAATCGATGCACTTGGTGGAGAAATGGCTTTAAATATAGACAAATCCTTTATACAAAGCAGAATGCTAAATCTCTCCAAAGGACCTGCAGTCCACTCTTTGAGGGTGCAGGCTGACAAGAAAATGTATCACACTGAGATGAAAAAGATACTAGAAGATGAGCCAAATCTAACATTACGACAAGGTGAGGCAATAGATATTATAGTTGAAAATGATACAGTAAAGGGAGTTG
Organism: Soehngenia sp.; assembly: GCA_024637045.1. Taxonomy (GTDB): domain Bacteria; phylum Bacillota; class Clostridia; order Tissierellales; family Tissierellaceae; genus Gudongella. The sequence goes on along the minus strand of JAGXFX010000023.1, from coordinate 106,931 downwards.
TGACCAGGAATGGTGCAATATATGAAACAGAGGCAGTTGTAATTGCCACAGGCACTTATCTAGGTGGAAGAGTCTATATTGGTGAGGTAAATTATCAATCCGGCCCTGACGGAATGTTCCCCTCCCTCCTTCTGTCGGATTCCTTGAAAGAGAAAGGCTTTAAGCTAAGAAGAATGAAGACAGGTACGCCTGCCAGAGTTCATAAGGATAGCATTGACTATTCGGGCATGGAAATACAGCCAGGTGATGAAGAAGTAATCCCATTTTCATTTTTGAATATGGGAAAAAAGTTTGATTTTGAGCAAGTTCCCTGCTATCTTACCTATACCACAGAGGAAACGCACGATATAATCAGACAGAATCTGGACAGATCCCCCATGTTTTCAGGCTATATTGAAGGTGTTGGACCAAGATATTGTCCTTCTATTGAGGATAAGGTAGTTAGATTTGCAGAAAGGGACAAGCATCAGGTGTTTATTGAACCAGAAGGGCTGTCGACCAAGGAGATGTATGTTCAGGGAGTAAGCTCCTCTTTGCCTGAAGAAGTACAGATTGACTTGTATAAGAAGATTAAAGGCCTTGAAAATGTTCAATTCATGAGAACTGCTTATGCTATTGAATATGATTCAATAAATCCCACTATGCTGAAATTATCGCTTGAGCATAAAGACATAAGCAATCTGTTTTTTGCAGGACAGATCAATGGATCTTCAGGATATGAGGAAGCAGCTGCCCAAGGTCTTATAGCAGGAATTAATGCGGCGCAGAATATTAGAGGTAAAGAACCTTTTATACTGGACAGATCAGAAGCATATATAGGAGTACTGATAGATGATCTTGTGACAAAAGGTACCGATGAGCCATACAGGATGATGACATCAAGGGCTGAATACAGACTTACATTGAGACAGGATAATGCCGACCTGAGACTCACTAAAATAGGCTATGAACTAGGTTTGGTAACCGAAGACCGATACAGGAAGACCATTGAAAAAGAAGAATTAATCCAGAGGGAACTCGAGAGACTTCAAAAAATAATAATAAATCCAACTCAGAAGAATAACAGCATCCTGGAAGAAATAGGCTCAACAGAAATAAGAAATGCTACTTCAGTCCATGACTTAATCAAGAGACCGGAAATCTCATATGAAAGCATATCAGTTTTTGACCCAGAAAGAGATATCCTGTTGAAGGAAATCAGATTGCAGGTAGAGACTCAGATTAAATACGAAGGATATATCAAGAAGCAGATGCAGCAGATAGAGCAGTTCAAGAAGCTTGAGAACAAGAAGCTCGATGTTGAATTTGATTACTCAAAAGTAAGGGGATTAAGTACTGAAGCCACACAAAAGCTTTCAGCAATAAAGCCGGATTCAGTAGGTCAGGCATCCAGAATATCAGGAGTGACTCCTGCTGATATCAATGTGCTTTTAATACACCTTGAGCAGAGACGAAGGAATGGTGAAAACAATGAGCGATAATAGATTAAAGAGACTGTCCCATTCCATGGACATTGAACTGACCGATGAAATGATGCAGGATTTTACAATATACAAGACATTATTGAAGGAATGGAACGAAAAGATCAATATTACAACCATTACAGATGATGAAGGAATCGACAAGAAACATTTTGTTGACAGCCTCTCCCCTGCTCTTACCGGATTGTTTGATGGGGATCAGAAGATTATTGATATTGGAACTGGTGGCGGATTCCCAGGACTGCCACTTAAAATCAGGAATAGAAATCTTCAGGTAACACTACTGGATAGCCTGAATAAACGGATTATATTTTTGGACCATGTTATAGAGCAGCTTAATCTTGAGGGAGTAAAAGCAATTCACGGAAGAGCTGAAGAGCTTGGGTTGATGGACGAGTACAGAGAGAAGTACGATATATGCGTATCCAGGGCGGTTGCTTCGTTGGGTACTCTTAGTGAGTATTGCATGCCATTTGTAAAAGTCGGAGGATACTTTATTTCGATGAAGGGCCCGGATATCGACGAGGAAGTTGAAACAAGCAAGAAAGCAATCAATACACTAGGTGGAAACGTTGAAAAAATAGAGTACATCAATATTCCCGAAAGTGATATAGTTCATTCTCTGATTGTAATAAAGAAGACCAGAAATACGCCAAAGAAGTATCCACGTGCAGGAGGAAAGCCAAAAAAGTCTCCAATTAAGTAGAAAATCATACTTTTTGTTGATTTAAAATTATTTAATTAATCAACGAAACACTTGATATGACTAGGTTATATAGGAATGTTCCACGTGAAACATTATAATTGTTTCACGTGGAACATTTTTGTTTTAAAACACTAAATATATGTTATGATATATTTAATGGGTTAATTATTGATGCCCTTGTGTGTGATGGAAGCAAGTTCATGTTTCAGGACAGTAGGGAGTGTGTATATGGGAAAAACCATTGCGATTTTCAATCAAAAAGGTGGTGTTGGCAAGACCACCACCAGCATCAATCTTGCTGCAGGTCTAGGCAAGCTGGGCAAGAATGTTTTACTTGTCGATATAGACCCACAAGGCAACTGTTCATCAGGGATAGGCATCGACAGAAATGAAGCGGATGTACTGGTCTATGATATTCTGACGGGAGAATCAAATATACAGGAGGGCATATACGAGACCAATGCTGAGAATGTTAGTATTATACCTTCCAACAACCAGTTGGCAGGCTTGGAGATTGAATTGGCCCGTAGCGGTGACTGGGAAGATTCACTTAAAACTACTATTGATGAAATAAGAGACCTTTACGAGTACATTATTATTGACTGCCCCCCTTCCCTCGGGATATTAAGTGTAATGGGCCTTATCGCAGCGGACAGTGTCATAATTCCAATTCAATGTGAGTACTATGCTCTTGAAGGTGTAAGCCAGCTGTTCCAAACGATTGAGCTTGTAAAAAAGAATTACAATTCGAATCTCGAGGTTGAGGGTGTGGTTCTAAGCATGTTCGATGGAAGGACAAACTTATCCATTCAGGTTGTTGAGGAAGTGAAATCTTTCTTTAAAGGGAAAGTTTATACAAGCATTATACCTAGAAATGTAAGATTGGCTGAGGCACCATCATATGGGCTCTCAATTCATGACTACGACTCAAAATCAAAAGGATCAGAGTCTTACATGGATCTGGCCGAAGAATTCCTGTTTTTGCAGGATTAGTTTATTCAATACAGGAAAGGAAGTGTTGCCAGTGACCAGCAAAAAAAGGGGTCTTGGAAAGGGATTGTCAGCATTGATTCAAGACAGGGAGAAGGTCGACACACTTATAAGTGATTCCACCATCAATTCAGATGAGTCAGTTGTTTCACTGCCGCTTAAGAACATAAGACCAAAGCCTGATCAACCAAGAAAGATATTTCAGGAAGATGCATTGGAGGATCTTGCACAATCTATAAGAGAAAATGGCGTAATACAGCCAATTATTGTTAGAAAGTCAGATGATGAGCACGAGATTATAGCAGGTGAAAGAAGATGGAGAGCAGCAAAAGAGGCAGGGCTTGAAGAAATTCCTTGTATTGTAAGGGATATTGACAACATAACCGCAGACAGAATTTCACTGATAGAAAACATTCAAAGAGAAAACCTTAATCCCATCGAGGAAGCTCAAGCTTATAAAAGGATCATGAAAGAATATAATCTTAAGCAGGAAGAGCTCGCAAAGGCTGTTGGCAAAAGCAGATCATATATCAGTAATAATATGAGACTTTTAAACCTGGATGAAAAAGTTGTACAATATATATATGAAGGGAAAATTTCCGGAGGCCACGGTAAGGCACTGTTGGGAATAAAAAGCAAGGATGAGCAGCTGAAGGCTGCAGAACGAATCATTCAGTTTGGTCTAAATGTCAGAGATACGGAAAGCAATGTTAAAAAGAAGAAAAAAACAAGATTAAAGAAAAAGAAGGAAAATTATATAGTTGATTTGGAAGAACAACTTATGAGTGCACTCGGCACCAAGGTAACGCTTAATGTTGGAAGAAAGTCTGGGAAAATCGAGATAGAGTATTATAATGATGATGACTTGGAACGTCTAATTGACTTAATCACAGGATAATGTTCCACGTGAAACATTAAGGAGGCAATACGATGGAAGTAAATATTTTTCAGGTTGATGCATTTACAAAAGAGCCATTTGGAGGTAATCCCGCGGGTGTTGTTACAAACTCAAAAGGCATATCCGAAGATCAAATGCAAAAAATAGCAAATGAGATGAACCTGTCTGAAACAGCCTTCGTAAGACAACTTGATGACTGTTATTTTAAAATAAGATATTTCACTCCACTCTGTGAAGTAGATCTATGCGGACATGCTACAATTGCTGCTGTTCATACACTTGCAAACAAAGGATATATCAGACCAATTGAAAAAGGATCTAAGATTGTAACAATCGAAACCGGAGTTGGTCCACTAAAGGTTGAGATATATTTTGAGAAATTTTCTCCGGTAAATATTATAATGGATCAGGACAAGCCAAGATCAGTTGGACTTGTCGAGGATACAAAGGAGCTACTGGAGTGTTTTGGACTGCAAAGTGAAGATATTGGTGTTGGAGATGAGAAATTAGCCCCTGAGATGATATCAACAGGGCTACCGGATATAATGCTGCCTGTTAGAAGCAAGGAAAGACTTCTAGAAATGAATGTTGATTTCTGCAGATTGAGAGAGCTTAGCATCAAACTTGGAGTAACAGGAGTGCATGCCTTTTATATCGAAAACGGAGAAGAAATTGCACATGCAAGGAATTTCGGACCAGCTGTAGGAATTAATGAGGAAGCTGCAACCGGTACTGCAAACGGTGCATTGATATACTACCTTAAAAAGAATGGCATACTGGAGGGAAATAGCCTAGTAGTCTATCAGGGAGAATCAATGAACAGAAGGAGTATAATTAATTGCTATATTGAAGGGACCGAAAACAATTACTCTGTGAGAGTCGGAGGATCTGCAACAATAGTAATGGAAGGAATAATTAAATTTTAATATATACGGAGGTGCAACATGTTAATAGAAAGAACTGCAAAAGATTTTGTATACGATGTAGCAAGTGAGAGTCCTACACCTGGCGGTGGAAGTGTAGCTGCTTTAGTTGGAAGTCTCGGAGGAGCCCTTACCAATATGGTTGGAAATCTTACGATTGACAAAAAGATTTATGCAGAGGTTCCTGAGGACAAGAAAGCTCATATGGAAAAAAACTTTAAGGAAATCGAAACACTTGTTGATGAACTATTGAACCTTGTAGATGAGGATTCTACGGCGTTTGATGATGTCATGCAAGCATTTAAGCTTCCCAAGGAAACTGATGAGGATAAGAAGAATAGATCTGAAGCCATACAGTCAGGGTACAAAAAAGCATTGGAAGTACCGCTAAGATGCGGAGAAACTTGTTATAATGTATTAAAGTTGCAGGATGTGTTTGCAGAACACGGAAATATCCATGCAATTACAGATGTAGGGGTTGGTACTCTACTCGCATATGCAGGTCTTGAGGGGGCACTTTTCAATGTTACAATCAACCTAAAGAGCATAAAAGATCATGAGTATAAAAATGAGATAGAAACTAGGGTTGAGAAGCTTCTTTCCGAGGGGAAAGGTTTAAGGGACAGTCTGCTTGATGTAGTTTACACTAGATTGAAAGCATAAAAAAGCAATCACAAAATAGATCAAGCTTCAGGGTGGAGGAATATATTTCTTCACCCTTTTTGTATCTATGACAGGTTGATAAGAAACAAGAAAATACCAGTAAATTGCTAGTTGCCGATTAATTGATTGTAAGGAGAGTTTTTAAGTGGTAAAATAAGCAGGTAAGAGAGGAATTGAAATACCTAGAGGTGAACATATGTACTATTTAGATAATGCAGCAACTACTTTTCCAAAACCACAGGAAGTTTACGATGAAGTATATAAAGCAATGACAGAGTACGGTGCAAATCCTGGAAGATCTGGCCATGATCTTGCACTCAGAGCATCAAGAGGAATTTATGAGACCCGGGAATTGGTATCAAAGCTGTTTTCCGTAAAGAACCCCATGAACATAGTTTTCACCTATAATTGCACAGAAAGTCTCAATATTGCAATCAAGGGGTATCTAAAGCCGGGTGATCACGTCGTAACAACATCAATGGAGCATAATTCAGTCCTTAGACCAATCAAGCACCTAGAGTCAATTGGTGTTGAAAATACGGTTGTAAAGGCAGCTAGTGATGGCCAGATTGATCCGGTGGAGATCAAAAAGGCAATCAAACTCAACACAAAGCTTATTGTCACAACACATGTGTCGAATCTGACCGGTACAATCATGCCAGTCAAGGAAATCGGCAGGATTGCAAAAGAGCATGGTATTGCCTACTTGCTTGATGCTGCCCAGTCGGCAGGAGTATACCCGATTGATGCAGAAGAATTGGGAGTCGATATGCTGGCGTTTCCTGGACACAAGGGCTTGCTGGGTCCTCAAGGTACAGGTGGATTATATATTAGAGAAGGACTTAACGTAGAACAGTTTATACAAGGGGGTACGGGGAGTGCTTCCTATTCGTTGCAACAGCCGGATGATATGCCTGACAAATTCGAAAGTGGCACACCAAATGCGCCAGGCATAATTGGCTTGGGTAAAGGTATTCAGTATATAATGAACAGAGGAATTGAAAATATTAGAAGTCATGAAGAAAATCTTACGGCTTACTTTATTGAAGAAACTTCTAAAATTGATGGGATACAGCTTTATGGACCATGTAATACATCTTTGCAGGGAGCTGTTGTAGCTTTGAACATTAGGGACCTCGATTCATCAGAGATATCATATGTCCTTAATGAAGAGTTTGGGATATACGTAAGACCAGGACTTCATTGTGCGCCTTTGGCTCACAAGACCATTGGTACCATGGAACAGGGTGCTGTAAGATTCAGTTTTGGTCCGTTTAACAAACAAGAGGAACTGGAATATGCAGTAAAGGCTCTGCATAGAATATCAAAAGAACTATAGGAGTGATCGGATGATGCAGGTTCTGGATTTTATAGACTTTAATTCAACATATTTTATAATAGGTTTGATGGCTGCAATTTTAGTGGTCTTCATTTTGTATGTTGCTCAGATAAGAGAGTACAGGAAACACAAGGAGAGATATGATTCATTGACCAGAGGACTTTCCGGTGCCAATATTGAAGATCTCTTCCTTAGGATAAATTCTGAGCTAAGTAGCATTAACAGAGATTTAAATCTTATTGAGGACAACATTGAAACAATTGAGACCAAGGTTACATTTACCATACAGAAAATGGGATTTGTCAGATATAATGCATTTGCCGATACCGGCAGTGAATTGAGTTTCTCAATAGCTCTTTTGGATGCATACAACAACGGTTTTGTCTTGACAAGTATTTATGGGAGGGAACAGGCAGTAATATTCGGCAAGCCCATTCAGAATGCAAACTGCAATGTACCATTGTCACCTGAGGAGATGACTGCAATCAACAGAGCTCTTATGGGTGAGAGCGCTGAAAAAATACTGTAACAGGAGAAATTTATGGATAAATATCTATTTATAGTTAATCCCACGGCTGGGAGTGGAAAGACAAAGACCTATATTCAATTCATTAAAGACTATATGTCAAATACAAACCGTGAATATAAGCTTGTAGTGACAACACGGCCAAAGGAAGCGACACAGATTGTTACAGATAACCCTGATTACAACATTTGTGTTTCTGTTGGAGGGGATGGCACTACGAATGAAGTTGCCAAGGGTATCCTTGAAAGAGGTTCTGGGATACTTGGTATTATTCCATCTGGAACTGGTAATGACATGGCTCAGGCTCTAAAACTGGATATGGATAGAAACAAAGCCATGGAAAAGGTTCTGAACGGAGAGATTGCAAGTATAGATCTCGGCAAGGTCAGAGGAGACTACTTCTTTAATATCGCAAGCGTTGGGTTCGATGCCTGGGTTGTAAGGGAGACCGACAAGATTAAAAAAGTAGTAAAGGGCAAGACAGCATATATTCTGGGTGTCATTGCTGGACTGCTAACATACAGAAGCAGAGAAATATCAATAGAAATTGATGGTGAGATCATTAAAAGAAAGGCTACACTGGTTGCCATAGGCAATGGACAATCCTATGGAGGAGGTATGCAAATACTCCCAATGGCCAGTATATATGATGATATGCTGGATGTGTGTGTTGTAAAGGATATAAGCAATCTAAAAATTTTATTTCTCTTTCCATCCATTTTCAAAGGTGAACATATAAAATACAAAAAACACGTTGAGTTTTTTAGAGGGAGAAATATCAAGGTTACCATAAATAATAGGCAGTTATTGAACATTGATGGTGAATTATTTGATGTCGAGAATGAACTTATTGAATTTTCCCTGTCCAGCAAGAAATTAAGCGTAATTATTTAGAAAGATATTATTAAATTTTGTTAACAATTTATATTATTGGGAAATTACATATTTTGACACGTACAGACCCCTCACTATTACAGTGCTAAGGGGAATTATTACGGGAAAACACTTTCATTACCATATTACAGTATGATGGTCATTTACAGTTGATTTTATATACCCTGGTTGGTATAATGTTCTTGTTAATGTTACAAAACGGTTACAAAAATTGCAAGCAACTTAAACCAAATATTAAAGCCTGTTTAATGGGCTCAGCTTGGAGGCGATTCATTGATGAAGTTTGATTCCTCATTACTTGACTTTATAAAGAAAAACATCAAAATTGACATAAAAGGTAATAGTAAGAAGTGGAAATTGAATAATGATAGATTTAGAAGATTTTTGGCAGCGATGACTGTTGTGTCTGTTATAGGAATAAGCTTTGTAAGCTACTCTGTCAACGATACAAGGACCAAGGCAGTTGACGTATACTTGGGAGATGAGTATATAGGGGTAGTTAGAACAGAGGATGAAGCACACCAGATTTACAGGTCGATTGAAGAAAGTCTTAAGAGTACATATGACATGGGAGTAGTACTTGACAAGGAACTTAAATTCGAGGAAACCAACGCCAAAGATGAAGCTTTGACAACTGCAAAAGAGATTAAATCAAATATAGAAAACAATATAAACGTAAGTGTTGCTGGTTTTGAACTGATTGTAGAGGGAGAGAGCTTTGGAGTCTTCAAGTCAGGTCATGATGTGGAGTATATTCTGGATTCAGTAAAAGCATCATTCCTACCGAAAGTTGTTGGTGAAGCAGAAGAGGCAGTAGATTCTGAGGTAGTAGAAATAACAGCACCAAAAACACACACAGTCCAGGAGGGCGATAATTACTGGACAATTGCAAGGCAGCACAATTTAACTTCAAGTGCATTGGAAGAGGCAAATCCAGGGGTTGATCCTTCCAGATTGAAAGCAGGAGATGTTATAAATCTGACAACAGATGCAGGAGCACGAGAAGTTGTAGCTCAGGTAGATGGACCTGTTATTGATAATAATGCTGATATAAAAGAAGTTGATTTTACAGAAGAAATAGAAATAGTAAAAGTAGAAACCAGCTACAGTAAGCTGGATGATCCTGATGAGACAATTGCCAGGATTAGAAAAGGAAAAGAGGAAATGAGAAACCACGTTGTAGAGGTGGGGGAGAGCTACTGGATTATTGCAAAAATGTATGATACCACTGTTGAAGAATTATTAAGTGCAAATCCAGATCAGGATTCACAGGGACTTAAACCAGGAGATGAGGTAAATCTGTTTGTACCGACACCTCTTCTTACAGTAAAGACAGTGGAACAGGTACAGTATACTGAAGAAACAAACTTTGAAACACAAGTCATATATGACGATTCAATGTACAAGAACAAAAAAAATATTACCACAAAAGGTGCAAAAGGAACATCTGAAATTGTCGCCAACATAACCAAATTAAACGGTATAGTTGAAGACAAGGAAATAATTACTACGAAAACAATAGTGGAACCTATAACCGAAGTTGTTGTTCAGGGGACAAAGGAACTTCCAAAGACAGCAGCCACAGGATCATTTATGGTCCCTACCAGCGGAAGGCTTTCATCACCATATGGTATGAGAAGTGGAAGAATGCACAGAGGTATTGACCTTGCAAATAGAACTGGAACAAACATTTATGCTTCTGACGGTGGAAGAGTTACCTTTGCAGGTTACAAGGGAAGCTATGGATATATGATTGAAGTCAACCATGAAAATGGATATGTAACAAGATATGCACATGCTAGCAAGTTGCTTGTTAAATCAGGAGAAAGAGTATACAGAGGACAGCATATTGCTGAAATGGGAAATTCCGGAAGATCTACAGGTCCTCATCTACACTTTGAGGTTGTCGCAAACGGAGCGCATCAAAACCCTAGCAGATTTATATATTAGTGTATAACCAGGAAGCGTGGAATACTCCACACTTCCTTTTTTGTGCATTGAATTAAAGAAATATTATTTTATGCAAGGTGATTATTTCAAATGGGGGGCTACTGGATAACAATACAACTGATTCTAAGAAGTTGTGCAATAACAATTAGTGAATGAACTGCATTTTTGTGATAGAATATGTAACAAAAAGTGAGACATATTCATCTGGACATAGGGTATTTTCAGATAGTAACAAAAAACAATATGAATTGGAGTGGATAAGATGAGCAAGGTTATGATTGCTTTGGGAGGAAATGCCCTAGGGAATAATCCAAAAGAACAAGTGGAGCTTGTAAGGCAGACAGCAAGACCGATTGCAGACCTGATTGAGGAAGGACACACAGTTGTTGTTGCCCATGGTAATGGACCACAGGTAGGAATGATTAATCTGTCATTCCAGACAGCTAATTTAAGTGACAGCAAGGTTCCGGAAATGCCTTTTCCTGAATGTGGTGCAATGAGCGAAGGATATATAGGATATCATTTACAGAATGCTGTAAGAAATGAACTTGCAGATAGAGGTATTGATAAAGCAGTCGGAACAATTATCACTCAAGTAGTTGTAGATAAGGATGATGATGCTTTCAAGAATCCAACAAAACCAATCGGAGGATTTTATTCAGAAGAGGAAGCCAAAAGTCTAGAATCTGAAAAGGGATATATCATGGTGGAGGATTCAGGAAGAGGCTACCGTAGAGTGGTACCTTCACCAAAACCAGTGGATATAGTTGAAATCGATATAATCAGGGATATGGTAGATAAAGGGCACGTAGTGATTGCGGTAGGTGGAGGAGGAATTCCCACTCTTAGAAAGAATGATGGTCAATTGGTGGGTGTTGCAGCTGTAATAGACAAGGATTTTGCAAGCGAGAAACTCGCTGAAATGCTTGACTGTGACATACTGTTTATTCTTACAGCCGTGGAAACAATCTCGCTGGATTTTGGGAAATCAAGTCAAAAAGAACTAAAGACCATTACACTTGATGAAGCAAAGACCTATATTGAAGAAGGCCATTTCGCTCCCGGAAGTATGCTGCCTAAGGTAATCGCAGCTATGGATTTTGTAAAGTCAAAAGATGGAAGACAATCGATAATAACATCACTTGAAAAGGCAAAGGAAGCAATACATGGTGAGACAGGAACCAGAATAATCTCAAGCTGATATTAACAGAATGAGGCAGCGAGAGAGTAAATCCATATAAGAAAATCCCGGATCAATGAATGATCCGGGATTCGTTTGTCCTAGTCTATAGCTTTGCTTCCTTAAATATAAATGGGTAAACGAGCTTTGAAAGCTCTCCAACAAAAAGTGGAATAAATGCGAAGCTAAGCACTATCTTCCAGTCACCTCCATTAAGCGGGAAGGTGTAGAATACATCATTCATAAATGGAATGTACAGCACTGCCATCAGAAGCAGGAAAGCTCCAAATGTAGCAAGCAACATCTTTTTGTTTGAGAACCATCCAATTTTGAATAGTGTGAGATGCTGTGATCTACTTGAATAAGCTCTTAGAAGTTCAGATAAAATCAATGTTGTAAAGGTTATGGTTCTTACTTCTACAATGTTTTCAATACCGTAAACATCCAAAGATATCAAATATGCTGCAAGAGATGCACCTGCAACTGCAAGACTTTGGAAGGATACTCCAATAAGCATTCTCTTGTCAAGGATTGCTTCCTTTGGATCCCTTGGAGGCTTATCCATTATATCCGGCTCGCCCTTTTCAACTCCCAGTGCAAGAGCTGGGAAACTGTCAGTTACTAGGTTTAACCATAGGAGTTGAATAGCCAGCAATGGAACTGGCAAATTCAACAGTATGCTTATAAATACCAGAAGAACTTCACCAATATTACATGACAGCAGGAAGTAAACAAACTTCTTGATATTGGAAAATATTATTCTTCCCTCTTCAACCGCAGCAACAATACTTGAAAAGTTATCGTCAGTAAGAATCATATCAGCAGTATTTTTAGCTACATCAGTACCTGTTATTCCCATCGCGATACCTATATCAGCCTTTTTGATTGCCATGGCATCGTTGACACCGTCTCCCGTCATGGCAGCAATATCACCATTTGCTCTCAATGCAGTGACTATTCTAACTTTGTGCTCTGGTGAAACCCTCGCAAATACCTTGGTTTCCTTCACCACTTCTCTTAACTCTTCATCAGAGATTGAATCTATACGGCTACCCATGATTGCTTCTTCCTCTTTTTCTGTAAGACCAAGGTCCTTGGCAATTGCAAATGCTGTTTCCCTGTAGTCTCCAGTAATCATTATAGTATTTATACCTGCTTTTTTACACTTTGCAATAGCTTCTCTGGCTTCTGGTCTTGGAGGGTCAATCATTCCAGCGAGTCCAACAAAGATCATGTCATTCTCATCTTCTTCAGAAGAAGGCTCCTCTGGAACTTTCTGATATTCCCGGAAGGCAAGGGCTAGAACTCTCAGTGAATCCTTTGATAAAACAGTATTTTGTTCTTGAAGTTTTTTTCTCATATCCTCTGTAAGAGGTATAACATCACCACGTAATAGAATTTTACTACATCTATCTATGATAATATCAGGTGCTCCCTTTGTGAATGATACATTTTCATCCTTTCCTGCCATTTCATGGAAGGTTGTCATCATTTTTCTTTCGGAGTCAAAAGGTATTTCCTTGACTCTTGGATATTTCCCGTTTATTGTTTTTGAGTTGATTCCACCTTTTTCAGAAAGGGTTAAGAGTGCACCCTCTGTAGGATCACCAATAATCCTAAACTGATTTTCCTTTTCTTCTAGTTTTGCATCATTAACAAGAGCTGAAATCGTCAACAGAAGATTAAGACCCTCTAATTCTTCAACCTTGATTTCGTTTTTATCAAGAATGAACTTTCCTTCTGGTTCGTACCCTCTTCCTTCTACATCAACTATTTTATTGTTTGTAAACAGTTTAACTACGGTCATTTCGTTCTGAGTCAGAGTGCCTGTCTTATCAGTACAAATAACAGAAGTGGCTCCAAGAGTCTCAACAGCAAGTAGCTTTTTCACAATGGCGTTTCTTTCAACCATTTTGTTCATACCAATTGCAAGAACTATCGTGACAATTGCTGGGAGTCCTTCCGGAATTGCTGCTACTGCGAGACTTACTGCTATCATAAACATCTCAAGAAGGTCTCTACCCTGGATTATTCCTATTGCAAACACAGCAATACATACCAGGATAACAGTTATTCCAAGAATCTTGCCAAGCTGATTCAATTTTTTCTGAAGAGGAGTACTTTCTTCATCGATTGTCTGAATCATGGTTGCAATTTTTCCAATTTCAGTTGAAGCGCCCGTCCCAACAACTATTCCGTGGCCTCGGCCATAGGTAACAATTGTACTCATGTAAGCCATATTATGTCTATCACCAAGTGGAGTGTCCTCAACAAGATTTATTGAAGCCTTCTTTTCAGAAGGAACAGATTCTCCTGTCAGTGACGCTTCTTCCACCTTCAGGTTTGAGCTTTCTGAAAGTCTTAAATCTGCAGGAACAATATCTCCCGTTTCCAGAACGACTACATCTCCAGGGACCAGCTGTGAAGACTGAATCTCCAAAGTCTTTCCATCCCTTAGAACCTTGGCAGTAGGAGAGGCCATTTTTTTAAGTGACTCCAGTGCCTTTTCGGCCTTACCTTCCTGGTATAGTCCAAGCATTGCATTTACAACCACAATTGACATAATAACTATTGCATCCTTTGTTTCCCCTACAAAAATGGAAACAAGTGCTGCTGACATAAGTATAAGTATCAGGAAGTCGGAAAATTGAGCAATAATCTTTGACATCAGACTCTTTCCCTTTTCCTCTTTTAATTCATTGGGACCATGCTTTTCCAATCTATCTTTCGCATCCTGTGTAGAGAGACCATCTGTCATACTGACAGCAAGTTCATCAGCGATCTCCTTAGGATTCTTTCGATACCATTCCATATTACCCCTTCTTTCTGTTTTAATGACAATAATTATATACCCAAAAAATTACAAAGACTTTCGTCCATTGTAAATGAACAAAAGTCTTGCTTCTTCAAGTGAAGGTGATAACCGGGCTATGCCGTATTGACGACTATCACATATTAGCTACTCCCTTTTGCTAAATAAATTATAGTACTTATCGATTAATAAATCAATAAGATTCTTTAAAATCACGCAAAGTCTCAAATCAATTGACTTATTTGACCGAGTAGGAGATAATTTACTTAAATAAAACAAAAAAACGGAGTGATTCATATGAACAACAAGGTACTTGTGGTCGATGATGAAAAAGCCATAGGAGATATAATTAAATTCAATCTGGAAAAGGAAGGCTTCCAGGTTACAGTTGCATATGATGGAGAAGAAGGGCTTGAAAAGATCAAGCTTACAAAGCCGGATCTTCTTATACTGGATATAATGATGCCCAAAAAAGACGGATTCCAGGTTCTAAAAGAGATTAGACCGACTTTCAGATTTCCAATCATTGTCCTTACTGCAAAAGAGGAAGAAGTAGACAAGGTGCTTGGTTTGGAGCTTGGTGCGGATGACTATATGGTAAAACCTTTCAGCATGAGAGAGCTTGTCGCAAGAGTAAAGGCAAACCTAAGAAGGCTTGACTACGACATGTCTGCCGGAAATGGTAAAGCTGAAATAATATCCCAGGAACTGGAAATCGATCTGACCAGATACGAGGTCAGGAAACATGGGAAAGTCATAGAAGTAACATTAAGGGAATTTGAACTTCTTAAATTTCTAGCTCTTAGTGCAGAGCAGGTATTTACGAGGGAGCAACTTCTTGAAAAGGTTTGGGGATATGAATACTACGGTGATATAAGAACCGTGGATGTTACAGTACGAAGACTGCGTGAAAAAATAGAAGATGACTCCGGTGATTTCAAGTATATACTCACCAAGAGAGGCGTCGGTTACTACTTCAGGAGGGTCTAATATGTTCTCCAGCATCAGGTGGAAGTTTATCGTGGTGTATTTTCTTCTGGTTTTTATTGCCATGGTGATAATAGGAATTTTCATAGTAAACAGAATGGAAGATCAGCAGCTACAGACTGCAAGATCATCAATGGAACAGCAGGTAGAAACCATAATGTCAACATCCAGTTATATTGCAACAGGTAACTGGACTGAAAACAGGGAAGGAATCCAGAGCACCTTAAACGATTGGAGACTTGGAACTGGTGAGACATTATATGTAATATATGATGAGAATGTCCCCAAAATTCTTGCAACTACAAATAAGCAATATGAGTCTATTGTAGGAAACAATGCCCTTTCGTACAGATATACGGATTCGACTCTTATTGGTAGAGCTTTTCAGGGGGAAAGTGCTCAGTCTGTGTTGATGGATGAAGTGGCGGAAAATGAATACATGCATTTTGCCGCTCCGGTTTTTTCGAGTGTGGGAAAAATTAACGGAGTACTTTACATGACTTCTGACTTATCCAATGTAGCAAGGACCATTGAGGACTCAAGGGCTATCCTTACAAATGCAACACTAATGGCTTTGGGAATAACTATTGTACTTGGGTTCTTTATAGCAAGTAGCATAACTGGGCCAATACGGGATGTAACCAAGAAAGCAGAGGAGATGGCACTTGGAGACTTTGATCAGTTCGTAGAGGTCAAATCAGATGATGAAATCGGTCAGCTTGCAGGAATGTTTAATCACCTGACTCTTAAACTTAAGGACACCATTGAGGAAATGGATCTTGAAAGGAGCAAGCTGGATACAATATTCAGCTATATGGCTGAGGGTGTAATTGCTGTGGATAAAAATGGAAGCATTATACACGCAAACCCAATTGGACAGAAGCTGATGGAGATAGATAATGCGTTTCTGGACAGAGCAGGAATATTCGAATTGGAAAAGTTGGGAATGGAAAACATAGATTATACAAACCCCGAAACACTAAACGGAGAAACCACATTCGAAAAAGATGAGGGAGTATATAAGGTTAAGTATGCACCATACAAGAATGAGAGGGATAACATAGCAGGGGTAATAATGGTGCTTCAGGATATTACGCAGGAACACAAACTCGACAATATGAGAAAAGAGTTTGTGGCGAATGTATCCCATGAGTTGAAAACACCTATTACAACAATAAAAAGCTATGCAGAGACCCTGATGAATAATGAGGTTGATGCAGAAACAGAGCAGAAGTTTTTATCAGTAATTGATAGGGAGTGTGATAGGATGGGAAGACTCGTAAGGGATCTTCTACAATTATCAAATATCGACTATCAGAAGACGAAGTGGAACAGGACAAATATTTCCATTGGAGATATGCTCCTGGATACAATTTCAAAATTGCAGCTTTTGGCAAATGAAAAGAATCAGAGGATCACATCATATATTCAACCTGAGTTGCCGGAAATAAGGGCAGACAGGGATGGAATTGAGCAGGTTATACTAAATATTTTAACCAATTCAATAAAGTACACTGAAAATGAAGGAACAATCAATGTAAGTGCAAAATCAAGAGATCATTTTGTAGATCTGAGTATATCCGATGATGGAATTGGAATACCTGATGAAGATGTCGGCAGGATATTTGAAAGATTTTACAGAGTTGAGAAGGGAAGAAGCAGGGACATGGGAGGTACAGGCCTCGGATTGTCGATTGCGAAGGAGATAATTGAAGCACACAATGGTACCATAGAAATCATTAGTAAGAAGAACAAGGGTACAGTTGTAAACATCTCATTACCTGCTGTGTAATTTAACCTTAACCCTGCTGTAATATGTTTGTAATATTAAAGAGGTATAATGCAAATGAAAGAATATGAAGATGAAGGGGGTTAGGGTATGTTTAAAAGAACGTTGGCCAGTTTGATGATAATGATAGCAGTCCTAGGTTTTGCAAGCTTTACGCATGCATCCAACATCACAACAGGAAACGCAATCACAACAAGGACTGATTATGAAATAATAAAGCCGGAGAGACAAATTTATTCTTCAAGTGAAAGAGTTGTACTTATTAACGGCAAGGCACCTTCTGGAACTGAAATAACAGTAGAACTTTACGGCACGACAGATTTAACAAGAAGAAGCTTCAATCTGGACAGATTACCTTCCTCTGATGATTATATATCGATTGCAAGTGAGAAAATAACTTCTGGAAATCTTGGATTTTTTCAGAAACAAATGGATCTTGTAAGAGGAATCAACAAGCTAGTTATAGATTTTGGTGTAGATGGAGTAGAAGACAAGGAATTTATTGTTTATAAATACGATATTAGAAGTACAACAGATGTAAGACTTCCTTACACAAGGGACAGAAGCATAAATAACATGGTACCGTTAATTAGATAGCATAACAAAAGGAGAGGTTTGGATGAAGGAAAAATTAAAGACCATTCTCCTTTTTCTTTTGGTGGGATCAAGCCTTGCAATGACACAGCAATTGTGGATGCAGTTCCCGGAAAGGGTTACGAATTTTTTCGAACCTGAGATATCGTATTCATCATCTTACCTGCTTTCCGACATGATTGCTCCCAACAAGTACCTTGTAGGTTTTGGTCAGAGCAACTATACAATGATCTATGATGCAAACAAGTACGGAATCTGGGATACATCCAAAGAATCATTTGCTCAATTGTTAAGTTCAGACACCATCAGGATTGAGGAACCTGAAGAAGGCTACAGACCCGGTCAGACCGGAGAAACTGCAGTAGTATTCTATTTTTCTGAAAGCCTTAGCACATATATACTAGCAAAGGCGTGGAATGTAAACGAGCCAAATAACATAGTGGATACCATACCGTATGTGGATAGAATTTCCATTGTACAAGGTAGTGGGGATCCTTTTTTTGTTTTTTCAGGAGAAGGCAGAGATGTTTTGGTATACGATTCCGGAATTTCAGTAGATAGCGTTATTTCGGAGATACGAGACCTTGAAGCGAGTGATGACTTTGACTACTATTATTCACTGTCAGAGATATTCCCGACAGATGTTGGGGACATCTATGTGCCCTATGAAATCAGACACAGCCTACCGGTTGTTTATGTAAGCAATGACGTGGTAACAATGACTTCTGAAGAAAAAGGAACACTGGCTGAAAGATTTCTTGAAAAGGAAATAGACTATATAAGACAAATTGTTGAAAGCAACGGATCAACCATATATATAAACGACAATCAGGTACTCAAGTTCAATCTTAACGGAACTGTGGAATACTTTCGCTCACTGGAAGACACAATACAAGAGAGAAATCTCTATTTAAGTCTTTCAACAGCAGCGGAGTTCATATCCCAAAAGGCATACTCGGCAAAGGGTATGTACCTGGCTGGAATAGAGAAAATAGAGGCAGATGGAAGCCTTGGGTACAGCCTTACCTACAGATATAGAATCAGAGGAATTCCAGTGCTCCTTGGGAACAGGGAGGTGCATGAATATGTCGAGATTGAAGTTTTCAACAATCAAGTCAGAAGCTATCAGCAGTTGTTCAGAGGAGAGCTTGATCTTAATATTGCACATCTTCAGGACAGCAGAAAAATAATGTCTTCCTTTGATGTTATTGACCAGAATTACCCATACCTTGAGAGCAGATATCTTCAGTATTCCGGGGAAAGCAGAGAAGACCTTGGAGATCAGTTAGTACAAAAGGTGCTTTCATCTGTGGAGGACATTACAATATCATATTATGATGCAGGCTTAAAGGATCAGGAAGAGAGACTGGTTGGAGTATGGCTAATCAGAGCGCACGAAAAAGTATATGCGTTTAATGCGTATTCAGGAATGTTGGTATATGAGAGATAGGAGGGTGACGAATGGATTGGTCTAAAGCTAAAACAATACTAATAGTTGCCCTAATTGTAACAAATATATTTCTTGCATATTTTCTATTTGGAGAACAAACTCCTGGCAATGCTGCATATGATCCAGAATTTCTAGAAGAGACAGAGGAACTTCTTGGAAGAAACGGCATAATTCTAGAAGCTTCCGTACCAATGGAGGCAGAACAGCTTTACAATCTGATAGTTGAGTATGAGGAAATGGAACCAAATATGCTTGGTGAAAGATATTTCAATACAGAAACAGATATTGATGGAACAGAAGGAGCAGTTGTTGAAATAGAATCAGTAGATGAATCAATCTCCATTATAAACAATAAGCTATTAATATATGAAAACACAGGAGAACCTGCAGGAAATGACATCAGTAATCTGGACCAGGCAGTTGAAATGGCATTGGGTTTCTTGATGGAAAGAGGATATGAAACAGAAGATATGCGACTATCTTACTGGAGAGAGACTGAAAATGGATATTATCTTGATTTTACAAAGATATTTGAAGATTCATATATAGAACTTAGTTATACGGTATTTAGAATCGAAAATGGTCAGATTGCAAGAATGGAAAGGACCTGGCTAAATACCAAGGACATTGAGCAGACTGACTACAAAATCGTACCTGCTCCAAAGGCAATTCTAGAGTTGTTGAGTATGGAGGATGCGAGCAACAAGACAATTACAGAAATATCTCTGTGTTACTATTTTGACCCTGAGAGACAGGATTATCTTGATGATTACCAGCAGGCAATGGAAGGTAAGGCAGTCCCCGCATGGAGAGTACAATTCCAGGACGGGTATGACGTAATACTTGACCTTGAATAACAAGACAAAAAAGAAGAAGGGTCCTCCTTCTTTTTTTTTGCATATTGCTATATAATTAAAGAATCACCACCAAGGAGGTCTCAAAAATGACTGTTAGAGTTTGCTCTCTTTCAAGCGGAAGCAGCGGAAACTGCCAATATATCGAAACAGAGAATACAAAGATTATAATAGATGCCGGTTTTTCAGGCAAAAGAATTGAAGAGCTTCTTAATGAAATCCAGGTGGATCCAAAGAGCCTTGATGCAATACTCGTAACCCACGAGCATATTGATCATTCAAAAGGTGTTGGTGTTCTGTCCAGAAGATATGATATTCCTGTTTATGCCAACGAGAATACCTGGACTGGAATGGAGTCCACAATTAAGAATGTAAAGACTCACAATACCAAGGTATTCTCAACAAACAAGAACATAGAATTAAAGGATATTCTGATTCATCCCTTTAACGTATCCCACGATGCAAGTGAGCCTGTAGGATATATTTTATTCAACAACAAGATAAAGATGAGCTTTATTACAGATACAGGCTGGATTAATGAGGGTATAAAGAAAAAAATAAGCAACTCACATTTCTACTTTATGGAATCAAACCACGATGTAAAAATGCTTATGGAGGGAAGTTACCCCATGATGCTTAAAAAGAGAATCATGAGTCCAAAAGGGCACTTGTCAAATGACGATGCGGCAGATATACTTTCAGAAGTTTTAAGAGGTGAAAATGAGATCGTTCTTCTCGCCCACTTGAGTCAGGACAACAACAGACCAGACATTGCCTATTCGACCGTAAAAAATGGACTACTTAGTCAGGGATTTGATGTTGACAACGACTTAAGACTTAATATGACCAACAGAGATGGTATAAGCGGAATTTATAATCTTTAAGGAGGATGAAAAGTGATGAATGATTACAACTACGGAAGCTATTATAAACCACCGAAAAGGAGAGGGATATTTTCATATGTTTTGGTAGCCCTTATTGCAGGAATAATTGGAGGATTAATCAGTGTATATATTGCACCCACATATCTCTATGGAAAGATTATTCCAACCCCGGCAATATATTCTGAAGGTCAGCCATCAACGATGAACTCCGTTACAATCAATCCGGTAGAGGGAATCAATGTGGTTGCAGCAGTTGCAACAAAGGCAGTAAGTTCAGTTGTTGGAATTACAACTGTTCAGATGGAAAGGGACTTTTTCTGGTCAAGACCAGTTGAAGGAGTAGGTTCCGGAGTCGTTGTAAACAGTGATGGATATATTCTTACCAACTCCCATGTAATCGGAGATGGCAATGCGCAGGAGATTCAGGTCCTCTTTGAAAACGGAGAAAAGCTTCAGGGAAATGTTCTTTGGTATGATGCAACACTAGACCTTGCAGTTGTTAAGGTTAATGCCTCAAATCTTCATGTGGCAGAGCTGGGAGATTCAGAGGATGTAATAGTTGGTGAGCTTGCAGTTGCAATTGGAAATCCACTCGGACTCGATTTTCAAAGAACAGTAACATCAGGAGTTATTAGTGGGCTACACAGATCAGTCCAGGTCAATCAGTACAATGTTATGGAAGACTTGATACAGACGGATGCCTCAATCAATCCTGGAAACAGCGGAGGACCTTTGCTAAATTCAACAGGAGAGGTTATTGGAATCAATACTGCGAAGATACAGACAGGAGAAGGGCTTGGATTCTCAATTCCAATAAATCTGGTAAAACCAATACTGGAGGAAATAATCGAAAATGGAAGCTTCAACAATGTATATATCGGCTTTACCGGAAGCGAAGTTCAAATATACGAGGTTCAGATGGACACAGATCTACCGGCGGATTCTGGAGTAGTGGCAATAGAAATACTTCCTGACTCACCTGCTACAGATGCAGGGTTAAGATCTCTTGATGTAATAACCCATGTGGATGATGAACAGGTAACTAGTATGGCAAATTTAAGAAAGATACTGTACAATTATAGAATCGGTGATAGAGCAGAGCTTACAATAAACAGAGACGGCAATATTAGAAAAATAACAGTAAGATTCAAGGAATTTTAGGAGGCAGAGATGAAGATATTGTTAGCCAATGACGATGGAATAATGGCTGAGGGCTTATATACCCTGGCAAAGGCTCTTGAAAAGGAGCACGATGTAATAATTGTGGCACCGGAAACTCAAAGAAGCGCACAGAGTCATGCCATAACATTACATAAGCCAATAGTAATAAAAGAAGTGGAGCTGGAAGGAATAAAATCACCGGCCTACAGCATATCAGGTACCCCTGCGGACTGTGTCAGGGTTGGAATGGAAGAGCTTGCAGATGAAAAGATCGATATTGTATTCTCAGGAATTAACATGGGTCTTAACTCGGGTATGGATATTCTGTATTCAGGAACCGTTTCGGCAGCAATTGAAGCAAATCTTTACGGAATTCCCAGTGTGGCAGTTTCCGCCGAATGGACAAAGCAGGGTGTAAACTATGAAATTGCTGCAAAATATGCTCTTCAAGTAATTGAAAAAATGAACACTGAAAAGATGACCATGCCAATAGTTCTTAATCTAAATACTCCATATGATCTTCATGATGAAAAGAAGCCAATAAAAGTATGTAAAATAGGCGGACCGATTTATGATTACTACTTGGCAGAAAAGAATGGAAACGGTGAGAGAACATTGAAGGTGATGGGAAGAAAGGATGCTAACTTAAAGGAGAATACCGACAGGTATTATCTAAGTGAAGGGTATACAACCTTAACACCACTAAGCTATGATTTCACTAATTTCCAACTAATTGAGAAGGTTAGACAGTGTATCGAAGAAGAGGCAAAATGTGAATAATGACCATATTTACGGGTATCTATTCAACAAGCTTCATTTAGGAAGCTAAAATTATGATTTTGTAAAGGAGATAGATATAATGAGCAGAAGAACGGATACATTAACAATAGGTGGGGAACCAATGACACTTATCGGTACAGAGGTAAGGGTTGGAGACAAAGCTCCTGACTTTACGGCTCTTAAGGGTGACATGAGCCCTTACAGCCTTAGTGATGCAGGAGACAAGGTAAAGGTCATATCTGTAGTAACATCTCTTGATACAGGCGTATGTGAGACACAGACAATAAGATTCAACGAAGAGGCAGCTGACCTGGAAGATGTTGTAATCCTCACTATTTCAGTAGATTTACCCTTTGCTCAAAAAAGATTCTGTAGCGTAAATGATATTGATAATGTAGTAACCTTATCTGACTATAGGGAACTTGACTTCGGTACGAAGTACGGTTTTGAAATTGAAGAGTTAAGACTGCTGTCTAGAGGAATAGTTGTATTGGATAAAGACAATAAAGTCAAGCATGTTGAGTATGTTTCAGAGAATTCAAACCATCCAGACTATGACAAGGCTCTTGAAGTCGTCAAAAGTCTGATTTAAATTAACCTGAATAGAATATTGTTGAGGCCTTCCTTTTGGGGGGCTTGTTTTTTTGCCAGAAATGGCCAAAAATGTGCTATTATTAAGGTATAGAAAGTAAAATGAGCGGATGGTTATTTATAATTGGAGGTTACGCATGAATATTGATATCCTGACAGTAGGAAAAATAAAGGGAAATTACTTAAATGAAGGCATAAAAGAATATGGCAAGAGATTATCCAGATATTGCAGCCTGGATATCATCGAGGTGGATGATGAAAAGGCCCCGGAAAACCTTTCAGACAAGGAAATGGAGATGATCAAGGATAGAGAAGGCGATAAACTCCTCTCAAAGATTCCTTCAGGAGCCTTTGTAGTGGCACTTGCAATTGAAGGGAAACAGCTTTCATCAGAAGCCCTGTCTGCAAAATTAAATGACATAATGGTTGAAGGAAATTCTCACATCGTATTTATAATTGGAGGCTCTCTCGGTCTTTCAAAAGAGGTGTTAAGGAGAGCAGATCTGAAACTATCTTTTTCAAGAATGACATTCCCTCATCAGCTGATGAGGATGATTCTACTGGAGCAGATTTACAGGGCATTCAGGATAATGAGAAACGAACCGTACCATAAATGATACAAAAACCACACTGTTTGCTAACCTTGGGTACGAGCAGTATAAGAGGGATATGTTGTTTTTTTAGGAGTAACATGGACCAAGGAGATAATATGATATAGAAAGGATATAAATATTATGATTGAAGAACTTGGTAAAGAAAGTTACTATAAACTAAATGATTTGATTAAAAGCAATAAATTCCCAGAGGTTGGTTCAGTAGTTTTAAGAAACAATCCAGGCTGGGTTTTTGTTGATGATACAGACAATCCAAAATCAGCTTTAATATTTGCAAAAGGTATGGGAGGGCTCTATTTACTTGGAGACCATACTAATGTTCAATTTAAAAATGAACTTATATCTTTTATTGAAAGTGTTGTTTATGCTAGATTGACTAGCCTAGATATCAGTTGGATTGAAATCTCAGGAATGTCAGAAGAATGGAATGGAATAATTGAAGAAATTTTCCATGACAAAGATTTAGGCAAAGATAAGCAGTTGGTATATAAACTAAAAAAACACAGATCAGTTAATGAAGAAAATATAGATAATGTAATGCAAGTTGATGAAAATACATTTGATCTGGAAATTTCCAACCTTGATTTTCTAAGGGATGAAATACAACAATTCTGGGGAAGGATTGAAAACTTTTTAAGCAAGGGAATATGTAGGTGTTATTTATTGGAAAAGGAAATTGTAAGCAGCTGCTACTCAGGATTAGTAAAAGACAATATTCATACAATTGGAATAGAAACACTAGAGAATCATAGGAGAAGAGGGTATGGATTTGAAATAGCCAAGGCGTTTATTGATGAGTGTAAGATGAAGAGTGTAGAACCACATTGGGATTGTAGTAACGATAATGAGGGTTCAATATTTATGGCAGAAAAGCTTGGTCTTGAGATAGAATATGAATACACATGTTATTGGTATAGAGTCAGCAAAGTTGAAGATAATGATCTTTCTTGAGTAGATTAGCCAGGAATTAAGGATAACGAGAAATGAAACATACCATAAATGGCTGCAAGGAGGTTAGGGGAATGATAAATACTCACAAAACAACCAAGCAGGAAATTAGTAAAATGATAAAAGAATACTACGAGCATCTTATTGCTCCAATGGATGATATGTGGGAAGAATCAATTGGAACATCAAACTATTATAGAATAGTTTTTGATTTTACTGATGCTGGATATTTTTGTCTGGATAACAATAATACATTGTTGCTGTTATTTATTAAGGATGAGTTTATCGACAAGTCGAAAGACTTGATGCAACATATCATGGACGGATATACGATAAAAGAAGGTTTTGTCAGTACAATTGATACAAGAAGCTTGCCTTTATTTCTAGATCTCAACAATGAAATACATACCCATACATTTTTGTATAAGGATATTTATCATGTTGACAGGATTAATCCCATTGAGGGGTTAGAAATCGAGACAGCCATAACTACTGATATACAGAAGATTATTGAGTACCATGAAAATTGTGTTGATATAAGTGGAAGTTGGCTAGAAGCCTATTGCATAAATCTTATTAACAAGAGACAATTATTCCTATTCCTAATTAACAATGAGATTATTGGATCAGGAGAAATAAGAGCGAGTGAAAGTCAAAAAGGATATGCACACCTTGGAGTTACAGTTGCTAAAGAATACCGAAGAAAGGGGCTAGCGTCCTATATATTGTCTTACTTAAAAAAAGACTGCTATAAACAGGATATGATTCCCATTTGCTCAACCTCAATCAATAATATAGGATCTCAAAAAGCCATACATAATTCAGGATTTTTTGCTCACCATCGTATTTTAAAAGTAAAATTTTGAGTCACCAGGGACGGTTAATTTTGACTCAACTGTGAAGCATATGGTCAGGAATCATAAAAATAAGTGCAAGGAGGTAATTCATGACGGTTAGTTTTAGAAATTACACAAAGAAATCAGGCATTACGGAAGATTATCAAAACGTAAGAGAATTTTTATTGCAGCTCGGATCCACAAATTTTACATATGCAAGGTGGGACTGGATGATGACTCATGATTACTTGGATAAGTATGCTGTGGATAGAATCGGAATATGGGAAGATGAAGACAATATAATCGGAGTGTCTACCTTTGATCTTCAACTTGGAACTGCATATTGCCTTACTAACCCTGATAACAATGAGCTTAAGAGGGAGATGCTTTTGTATTCAAAGGTGAACTTAGCCAAAGGTGATAAATTTGGTGTGGTTATTCCAGACCTTGATTTACAATTCCAGGATATAGCAGCAGAGCTGGGGTTTGCAGCAACTGAAAATAAAGAGTCAGATGCAATTTTTTACACGGACAAGACATCCCCGGAGTTCACTTTGCCTGAAGGATACAGGATTACTACCATGCAGGAAAACTACGACCTTTATCAGTACTATCGTGTGCTGTGGAAGGGATTCAATCATGAACTGAATGGGGAGGGTGAGTTTAAATTCACAAAAGAAAATGAGATGTCTGGAAATATCCAGATGAAACGTGACAATGTTGACCTGAGTCTTAAAATTGCAGTGGTTGCACCTGATGGAAACTTTGTTTCCTACTGCGGAATGTGGTATGACAAGAGAAGTGATTTTGCGGTGATTGAGCCTGTGGCTACTGATCCGGACTATAGAAGGAAGGGTCTTGGTCAAGCAGCAGTTCTTGAAGGAATACGACTTGTTGGAGAGCTGGGAGCCAGGAAAGTATTGGTAGGTTCGTCACAGCAGTTTTACTATAGTATAGGGATGCGACCATTTTCAACTGCCAGTGAATGGAGGAATCCAAATGTCAAAGGATAAGAAGAGAATATGTGTATATGGTCTTGGAGGAGTTGGTGGATACCTGGGAGGGATGCTCGCTCATGGCTCAAATCAGTCTGATAAGGAGGAATATGAGGTATATTTTGTAGCCAGAGGAGAGCATCTGGACACTATAGTAAAAGACGGACTTACTCTTGTTACACCATCAAAAGGGAATATCTCATGTCATCCAAGAAAATCAGTTGAAAAGGTAAGCGAACTACCAGTTATGGATTATGTATTTCTCTGTGTAAAGGGATATGATCTTGAAGAAGCAGTTGAGAATATCAATGAGATAGCAGATGAAAACACGGTAATAATTGCACCTTTAAACGGTGTTGATATATATGAAAGAATTAGATCAAAGCTTGAAAAAGGAATAGTTCTACCTTCGTGTATTTTTGTTACTTCCTCAATAAAAGAGCCAGGAGTAGTTGTTCACAAGGGAGGAACCACAAAGCTGGTTTTGGGAAAGGATCCAAATAACAAGGATTATATTCCCACAGATCTACATCAAATACTAAGCAATGCTGGAATCCCTTATGAATTGGAAGAGGACGCACTCCCCACAATTTGGGAGAAATATATTATGTTTGCTCCTTTTGCCTTGGTAACAGCATATTCAGGCAAGACATTTGGAGAAGTGATGGAGGATACGGATCTGAAGAAGCTGATTGAGGAAATTATGGAAGAGGTCGTTGAGCTGGCAAGAGCTAAAGAGATCATTGTAAAAGATTCCTTGATTGAGACATATCTTGGGAATGCAAGCTTCTATCCCTATGAAACCAAGACATCCTATCAAAGGGATATTGAAAGTGGAAAAGGAAAAGATGAGGGAGAACTTATTGGCGGGACTATTATAAGACTCGGAAAAGAATATGGTATGAGTACCACCGCGACAGAAAAAGTTTACAGACAGGCTTAAACAATACCAGGGGGTCTGTCCCCGTTGCATAGAGTAAATAGAACAAAGTCCACAAATACAGGACCTGAAAATCTTCAGGTTCTATTTTTTATACTCGATATTTATGTAATCTAAAGGTTAGCTTAATGTTCGCTAAATAATTAACGTTTATACTAGTAATTGAGAATAGGTTAAGAATGGAGAATAGATCACAATAAATCGGAGGAGATACTATGAAGATGGAAGATTTTCATTTAACCAGAGCATTTTTTTTACTGAGTTCGCTAGTAATACTAGCGGTGGGGGTTACAAAACCGCAAAGCGATATGAATACTATGATAATCGGAGTATTGAGCATAGTTGTTCTATTGGTACTGGATATCAAGATCCCGTCCATTACAAAACTTAAAGAGGATAATGAAAAAGTAAAGTCAATGAGGTTGGTCAATCGCATCAGTATGCTGATAATAATTGTTTCAGTCCTGTCTACAATGCTTCTGCCAATGTATACTATATTTTCTATTAGAATCGATACGATTTTGCACTCCGGATTATTATCAATATTCATGGTTATGCTCGGAAAAGTATCTCCGTACATACCTTTCAATAGATATTTGGGATTAAGATTGCCGTGGACTATAAGAGATGAAGAAACCTGGGATGTAGCTCATAATGTAGTTGGGTACATTTCTTTTCCAATAGCGATATCTCAGCTGGCACTAAATTTGTTGTTTGACTCTGAAAGGATTATACCAGTAGCTGTACTTGTATGGATTCTAATTCCAAGCTTGTACTCACTATGGTTTTGTTACAGGAAGTATGCATAGATAAATGAAAGGAAGGTAAACATGGAAAATAATTACATTATAAAGACTGAAGGTCTGTCAAAAAAATTCAAGGACAAACAGATAATAAGTGACATAAATGTTAAATTAAGAAAGGGAGAAATCTATGGCCTCTTGGGTCTTAATGGAGCAGGTAAAACCACTACGTTAAAACTTATGTTGGGTTTCTTGAAGCCCACTGAAGGGAAAATCTATATCAATAATAAGTTGGTGCAAAGCCATAAGGGTGAAGGAACGAAATTCATTGGAGCGATGATAGAAGCTCCTGCATTTTATGAAAATCTAACAGGCAGGAAGAATCTTCAGATAATAGCTGAACTGTATGGTAAAGAAGCAGTGGAGAGAGTGGATGATGTACTTCATTTAGTCGAAATGGAAGATGCCGCAGAAAAGAAGGTAAGTGAGTATTCAATGGGAATGAAACAGAGATTGGGGATTGGGAGAGCTTTTCTGAATAATCCTGATCTTGTAATCCTAGATGAGCCGACAAATGGACTAGACCCATATGGAATGAAATCCATCAGGGAATTGATTATTAAGCTTACACAAAACCACAACAAGACATTTGTTATATCTACTCACTTGCTACATGAGGCTGAGATGATGTGCAACAGAGTTGGAATCATCCATAATGGGCGATTGATTGAAGAATTTGGAGTGGAAGAAATGCAAAGGATTAAAGCAAGAGGTGGATCTCTTGAAGACACATTTATATCCTTGACCAAGGAGGAGAGAAAATATGCTTAGAATAGTTAAGAGTGAGTTGATGAAATGGTTCTCAGGTAAAATGATATATATATCTATGCTAGTTACAGCTTTAGTGGTCTCAATTGATTATTTGGCATCCCGATTACTTGTAACTCATAATCCTGAGACTGTACCAGGGCTGGCTGAAAGATTTCAATTGATGTCAACTCAGGAGTATATTGTAAATTCAATCGTCAATATGGTTGCTGGAGGAACAATATTTATAATAGTAACTATAATAACAGCAACTTTGATAACAGAAGACTATGGAAGAGGAACCCTAAAGTATTCTTTACTTGCTACCACAAGGGAAAAGTTGATGTTGGGAAAAATCATATCATCCGGAATAATTAATTTCACTCTCATTACTGCAGCATTAATAAGTTCTAGTACAATTGGAGTAATAGGCTATGAGTGGAAGCAGGACAGCTACACAATTCTTCAAATTATTTTGGTATGTTTTCTCGGATGGTTGACGATATTTGGATTTTCATCATTACTTATGTTTGCTTTAGGCGGTATAAACAAAGTCAGTGGAGCCATTGGCCTTGGGATTGGGATATTTATGCTGACAGGCGTAATTGGAGTAGTAGCACCTGAAGCGCTAAAGGGATTAATAATAGGTGTCAATTTCAACAAAGTTGCAGCTATGCAAACGGCTACACTAGATCAGATCTTTTTTAGCAGCAGCATATATGTTTTGGTTTTTTCAATTCTTAATGTGCTAAACTTCAGGAATAAAGAAATAGTATATTAAAGTGGCAAATTAATTTAGTTTTTAACAAAGATATGGTAGAATTAAAAGAAAGCAGAATGGAGGTCATTTCAATGGAGAACGTTCTAATCGTTGATGATGAGAAGGAAATAGTTGAATTGATTGAGCTATATCTTTCAAAGGAAAATTTTAATATATTCAAGGCTTATGACGGGGAAGAGGCATTGGAACATGTAAGAAACTCAGAGATAAGTTTAGCTATCATCGATATTATGATGCCTAAGTTGAATGGTTTTCAGGTAATAAAGGAAATCAGAAAAGATTACAATATCCCGGTGATCATACTCTCGGCAAGGGATGATTTTTCAGATAAGATTCTTGGACTTGATATTGGTGCGGATGATTATATGACAAAACCATTCAATTCATTGGAATTACTTGCACGGGTTCAG
This sequence comes from Soehngenia sp., assembly GCA_024637045.1. Lineage (GTDB taxonomy): Bacteria > Bacillota > Clostridia > Tissierellales > Tissierellaceae > Gudongella. Next base: position 76,405 of record JAGXFX010000023.1, on the reverse strand, counting down.
GCTCAGTTCAGGAGATACTATGAATTGAACCAGGAAAATAAATCTAGTCTGAATCAAAATAGAATTGAAATTGGAGATTTGGTTCTAGACCGGACATATTGTACAGTGAGCAAGAATAATGAAGCTTTGCAGCTAACCTCTACTGAATACAAGATTATTGAGTATCTCCTTAAGCACATTGGTAGGGTCTTTACTAAGAAACAAATTTTCGAGCATGTTTGGAACGAAGCCTATTATGATGACGAAAATGCTATTAGAGTACATATTAGCAATTTAAGGGACAAGATTGAGGATGACCCCAAAAGCCCAAGATACCTTAAAACTGTAAGGGGACTGGGGTACAAGATTGAAAGGTTGTAGGATGCTTCATGAAGATTAAGAAAAAACTCTATTGGGATTTGATAATAAGGTATATTATGTTTTTAGTAACATCAGTCATTGTCACGGGTATATTTGTAGGAATGGTTATTTTTTTGATAGTGAATACTATGTCAGAACATCCAGATACAATGCAGGATTTAATTATTCATTTCAGAAACATTGAGTATGATAATCGTACCAAAGAGTTAAGTCTGCCTACAAAGATTGATGAAAATGCTTGGATTGAAATTGTAAAAAATAATGAAGTGGTTTTTGTAGAAGGACATAAGCAGGATGACAAATACGAGTATACTCAGGAAGAATTTGCACTTATTGCAAATGATGTTGATGAGATAGCAGCAACCGAGGAATATGTGTATGAGTATATTCCATTTACTGGTCTAGATGGTGAAAACTATACACTACTATACAAAACAAAAAAAATAAGAAGTGGTGTTTTCAAGATGGATTTGGGATTGCCTGAATCAGTTCAGGGAACTCAATTTGAGAGAGATTTAAGCTCCAAAGTTACATTGATTTTCACTTTGTTTATTTCGGTTGTCATCACTTTGGTTTTATTATTTAGCAGAATTACATCAAAGAAGATAATAATCCCTCTTAATAAAATGAATAAGGGACTAAAGAGTGTAAAGAATGGAGATTATTCAACAAGAATGGACTTTAAGGGAAATTATGAATTTGAAGAAATTAGAGATGCCTTTAATTACATGACCGAGAAGTTGCAGATAGCAGAAGAGGAAAACAGAGCAATAGCAGAGAGTAAGAAAAGGCTTCTTCTGGACATATCCCATGATTTAAGAACACCAACTACAACAATACAAGGATATGCTGAAGCATTGCAAAATGACATGGTAGAGAATGAAGAGGACAAGAAGAAGTATCTGAGTTATATTCATGAAAAATCAAAGGTAGTTACAAATCTTGTAGATACACTTTTTAAATATACAAAACTCGATAGCAGCGTATATGATTTGAATAAAAAAGAAAATGATCTGGCAGAGTTTATGAGAAATGTCGTAATCAGTTTTTATGGCGAGCTTGATAGCAAAGGTTTTGAATTGGATATTCAGATTCCAGAAAGGAAAGTATTATTCAGTTTTGATGATATCGAATTTGAAAGGGCAATGGACAACATCATTGGAAACATTGTAAAGTATAATGCGAAAGAGACCACTTTGTTCGTGGAATTATCTGAAAGAGAAGACAGGATTCAACTAGTCATTGGGGATGATGGTGTAGGGATATCCGAGGATATCAGAGGAAGCATATTTAATGCACTTGTAAGAGGGGACCATTCTAGAAAAGCAGATGGCGGAACTGGCCTGGGATTGGCAATATCTAAAAAGATTATTGAACTGCACGGAGGTTCCATATCCTTGGAAAGTGAATTGGGGAAGGGCAGTAAGTTTATCATATGTTTTAAAAAAAAGAGAGTCAAATAGAGTCAGAGGAGTTTTAGAAGGGAGCAGTTAAATATGAGAAACAAATTTGTTATATTGACTATTTTTACATTAACAATAGTCATGCTGTCAGGATGCACTTCTGGCAGTTATAAAACATTTATGGCAATTGAAAAGAATACAAAAAGCAGTATGGAAATGTCATACTCTACCTTTGATGGATACAAATATAAGACCGTTAACCTCCAGGAGGGCGACGAATTGGACTTATCTGTTGAGATTAATACAAAGGAAGGAAATCTTGAAATATCAATAGTTGATGAATCAGACCATGAAGTCTTTAAGATTGATAATCATGAGGAAGAAACAAACAAGATAATTCAAGTGGAGGAAACGGGGAAATACAAGATAAAAGTTGAAGGAGAACATAAAGGCAGCTATAAGATAAACTGGCAAATTAATAAAGTGAGTATTTGAAATACTTAAATGAAGGGAGTAAATTAGATGAATAATAAAAAAAAGAAAGAGGAGTATAAGAAAGTTCCATTTACAGGGATAGGTTTGATTTTTGGAACGGCAATTGGAGCAGGATTAAGTCTTATTCTAACCGGCGACACAGTAATTTGGGCAGGGATGGGAACAGGAGTAGGACTGATTATAGGATCAATGGTTGATAGCTACTATAGGAAGGCTTGATTTGAACACGACTATAAATTGGGGAGTACAGGAGGTATTAAAGTGTCAACTTTAAAAAAACGAATTGAATTTCCTGGAGCACTTGGACTATTTGGTCTATATGGCTTATTGGGGATTATAGGTTACATGACGGGTTTAAGTAGCCTTGAACCATGGGTAGCTGCTTTTTCTGCATTCAGTCTATTGGGGTTATGCTTCAGGTCAAGTTTAGAATATCCAGAGAAATTAGGATTGCTTAGCTTCCTGGGTTTCTTGGGATTTTTAGGTTTTATTCCAGGAATTGAATTTCTTAAGTTTCTATTTGTTCTGTTTGGATTTGGGTTCTTCTTCTTTGGACTAGTTAGAAAGTGATTTTTAAGTTATTGTAATAAGGGATGCCAAAAGAGATTTTTATAACATTAGCGGAATGATTTGCTAGAGGAAGGAGAGCATGTTTTTGATAAACAAAATAGCTCACGGGTTAAAACGAGGAGGAATACTTTTTAGTGTTATTTTCTCATTTACAACAATTTTAAGTAGCTCCATCCAGTTGTACCAGGGACAGCTTACTGATACTAATTTCCATATCATAAATAGAGCAGCAGTAGTTCTAATAGCTGTCATAACAATGATACTTTGGGACAGAATCAAGCTGAAGAATAAGGTTTTGACTTACCTTGTGCCTTATTCAATTTCGATGGGAGTAGTATTTTTTTATGTATGGTTTACAGGTTTATTTGAACCATTACATCCAGATGCATACCGAGACATATTCCTTAACTTTACAGTGATATCAATATTGGTAATGACTGTTATGTTTGTAAGAGATAAACTTAAGATGAAAAATCCAACTGGGAGTGAAGATAGTGAGAACAAAAAACGTAATGGTAGTACCATACAATCCGGAATGGAAGAATGAATTTGAAAGGCTAAAATCATATCTTGAAAATACTGTTGGAGACATAATTGTTACGATTGAACATGTTGGAAGTACTTCCGTTGAAGGATTATGGGCAAAGCCTATAATTGACATTGATATTGTCATTGAAAACCATGACGACTTTGAAAAATTAAAGAACAGTCTTGAAAATATTGGCTATTACCACGAAGGTGATCTTGGAATAAAGGGAAGAGAAGCTTTTGGGTATGATGAGAAGAATGAGTTTATGAAACACCATCTGTACGTATGTCATGAAGACTCCCAGCAATTGAAAAATCATATTGAATTTAGGAATCATCTTAGACAGCATAAAGAGGATCGGGACAGATACAGTGAAGTGAAAGCCAAGGCAGCCAAGGCGAACCCAAAGGATATTGATAGCTATATGAAGGAAAAGAGTCATATCATTGATGTAATCTACAAAAAAATCGGGCTGTGATAGTCAAGGAGTTGGGCAATCATAGCTATACAAGATTTTAATGTCAATCACATTTCCCGAGACCCAACTTCATTGTGTTACATATACTAATAACTGCCTGACCATAGTCGAAGCCTTCTTCATTGCTGTATTTTTCAATATTAAGAAGAGCAGAAGTTAGAGTAAAGGCGGCTGCTTTCATATCGATATCTTCTCTAAAAGCGCCTTTTGATACAAATATTTCAATTATTGTTTCAAAAAGTTTCATGGTAGTTGGCATCAGGTCAGCTAGAATTTCTTCCTTGACACTTTGGGGGCATTCCTTAAGGAAGCGATCCTTTAGTGCAATCATCGTCTCATCCCTGTTTTCAAATTTGTAGGACTCAGAAATCATTCTTGAGATAAGCTCTCCAAAACTTTCACTTGATTCAGCGGCGATACCAAAAAGGAGATTACTCTTATCCGTGCCAATATCACTGAAAATATGCTTGAATATATCATCCTTATTATAGAAATACTGATAAAAGCTTCCTTTTGGAATATTTGCCTTCTCTACAATTGAGTCAATGGTGACCTTGCTGTAGTGTTTTTGGGCAAATACTTCTTTTGCTCCTTGAATAATTCTATTCTTCTTTTCACTGGAAAGGTTAAAAAAAGTTTGCTTTGGCATTTGAATTGTCCTTTCTATGGTTTAATGGAAAAGCATACATCTTCTGCTGTCTAAGAGTACAAGAACAAGCCAAGAGCTATAAAAATGACTGATGCTGCAAATACAGAAATGTTCAACCTTAACAGCTTGGATTTGTCATGCAAAGTCTTTGAAGCAAATTCCCTGAACTTTGCATAATTGAAAATCAGCGCGGATATCTTTATTAATGACAGAGTTGTTATAACTGCAATAATCCAACTATAATCCACATCAAGTCTAAACACCTGAATCCAGGTTACCACAACTACAATTATACCAAATCCAGCTACAATATTTACCCACATGGGTTTATTCTCGGAATAAGCATGCTCCATTTCCCATTTGTTCCACTTATCACCCAGAGTAATCATAAGAATCCTTGTGATTATGCCGACAGCTGCCCATGTAAAGCAAAGATAACTAAAATAATTAAAATTCATTTACAATTCTCCTCCTTAATATGACCATTAGTCATATAGTTTATAAATATATAATACATCAAAATAAAATAAAGTCAAGTGGTATTTGAGAAAAATTTAACATTGTTATATTAGAATGAGAAGAAGAAAATCACAGAATTGATATACATGGAAGGGTTGACAGTGATATGGGAGAAAAAACAAGAGTTTCTAAAAAATTCACCAGCAGAATACTTATTGTAGTGTTTATGACTATTTTTATAGTTGTAACAATCCTAATCGCTTCCCATCTAGTTCCACCAGCCATGAATGTTCAAATGGATACATCGCCATCTGAATTCATCAAGTATCTGGATGGGAGAATAGATTCTCTAATGGGGGAATACAAAATACCAGGTGTAAGTGTTGCGCTGGTAAAAGAAGGGAGAATCATCTGGTCAGATGCATACGGTTATGCTGACAATGAAACTTATAGAAAAATGAACGTTGATACATATTTTAGGGTGGAATCAATTTCAAAATCCGTTACTGCTTGGGGAGTTATGAAGCTGGTGGAGGATGGTGAAATTGATCTTGATAAACCCATAACCAGATATATCAGGAACTGGAAAATCCCTCAATCCAAATTCTCCTATGAGCATATTACAGTCAGACAGCTCCTTACTCACACTGCAGGAATGCCTTTGGGAGATTTTCTGGACCGATACTCACCTGAGGAAGAAATACCTTCCTTGGAAGACAGCTTGTCGCAAAAGGCGATTCCAATACAAATGGCAGGCAAAGAATTCTTCTATTCAAACATAGGATATAATTTGCTTGAGCTTTTGGTCGAAGAGGTTACTGGAGAAGACTTTGCATCATATATAAAAAAAAGGATTATGATTCCCCTTGGAATGGAACACTCAACTTTCAATTTGGGGGATATCCCTGGAGAGTCAGTTCCAACAGGCTATGATATAAAGGGAGAACCAGTTCAACCATATGTTTATCCAGAGAAAGCATCAGGAGGACTCATTTCAACCGTTGAGGATGTGGCATTGTTTATGATGGCAGGAATGGATGATGAATACAGGACAAATCATGATGTTCTTAAGAATAAAAGTATCGACGAACTCTATTTTACAAGCATTGAAGAAATTGGAGTCTACGGCCTGGTTTTTAATGGGTACGGGATGGGGTACTATCTTGAAGACCTGTCAAATGGAACCCAATCAGTTGCCAACGGTGGACAGGGTGGTGGTGTGATGACATACTTTCACTCCGTACCGGAGACAGGGGATGGAATAGTTATTTTGACAAACAGTCAAAGGAGCTGGCCATTCTTTGGAGATATTGTAAATGACTGGGGGATGTGGAATGGACATGGTGAGGTTGGATTTGGTAAAATTATAATAGCTCAAAACATTCTCTGGGTTGTAGTTTTGTTGTTGTTTATCATCTTCCTTATCCAGCTTCATAGGATGCTTGAAGATTTGATTTCCGGGAGAACTGTGTTTTTGCCCTCAAGCTTGTTAACCAAACCCAGGAACCTTTTGAGAATGGGTGTCTCATTAGCTGTATTGCTGGGGCTACTGTGGTCTTTCAATCAGGAATATCTATTCTTCACTTCAGTCTTTCCCATAGTTTCCAACTGGTTTGGTGCAATGGTACTAATGCTTGCACTGGAACAGGGATTTATGGCATTTTTGGTTGATTCCTGATTTGTTGGGGAATTATGCAGTAAGTGAATTGGTGTCTAGAGTGTTTTCTGCACTAAAATAAAATAGTAAAGGAAGGGTAAATTTAATGAAATTCAATAGTTATGAGGAAATGGACAGGGAAGTTATGGGTTTGTTCAACAAGGGAGATATACTTGAGGCTGCTAATGTTCTGGAATCATCCATGGAGGAATTTCCAGAAAATCTTTATGCCATTACATTGGACATGGCAGTGATCTATTCCATGATGACTCCAGCGGAGAGTGAGAAGATCATAAGTGTTTTCGAGCACGGAAATGATAAAGGCTTTTGGTACAACCTGAATCCTGAAGACAAAAGATGGGAATCAATAAAGGATTCATCAAGATTCAAGGAGCTGGTAAAGGAAAACAACCTAAGAAAAGAGAAGGCTCAAGCTGAAGCAAAAGCAATAAATGAGGTTTATTTACCAGCAGACTTCAATAGGGATAAGATGTATCCTCTGCACATTGCCATACACGGCTGGGGAGAGGATATACCATTGTTTAGAAAGTTTTGGGTTTCGGATGCCTTAAACAAGGAATACATCTCATTGTTTGTTCAATCATCAATGGTAGCAACCTCAGAAGGCTATTGTTGGAATGATGTGGAAATAGCAAGAAAAGAAATAGCTGAAGCCTACAAGGAGATAATCAAGAAATACAATATAGATATGAACAATATAACAGTTGGAGGATTTTCTCAGGGTGGAACAATGTCATTGGATTTGATACTTGATGAAATCATACCAGCAAAGGGATTCATATCACTTTGCCCCAATAAGCCAGAGAGCTTTACAAAAGAGAAAGTGGAGTCAATGAAATTAAGAGCTACGAAAGGTATTGTTCTAACAGGAGAATTTGATGGTGCCTTGCCTTCTCAAAGAGAAATGGTTGAAGTATTTCAAGACTTGGGATTTCCACACAAGTTCATAATCAATAATAATCTTGCACATTGGTTTCCCGAAAACTTATCTGAACAGCTTGATCTGGCATTGGAATATATAGGTTCGGAAAAGTGAAATGTGGCTTGAATACAAAAGTCCGACCAATTAAACTCTTAATGAGACTAAAAATTTTGCTGGTGAGAGGAGGCAGGTTATGTTAATTGTGGATTTTGAGAAACTTATTATTGATACATTTACAGAAGAAAAGTTGCAACTTGTTAAGGACAAGGATGAGTATGGATTTACTACCATGGGATCAGATGAACTAAAGAGAGTCGGGTATTGCACAAATCTAACAATTGAAACTGCAAAAGAAGCAGCAAGGCGGAATGTTGATCTGTTGATAACACATCATGATGCCTGGGAATGGATGACTGGTATGAAGGAAGAGACACTTGATATTTTGAAAAGGCATGACATTACACACTTCTTTATCCATTTACCCTTGGATGATGCCGATTTTGGCAACAATACTACAATATTGGAAAAACTCGGATTTAGAGTGGTTGAAAAGTTCGCAAATGATGATGAGATGTATTGTGGGAGAGTTGGGGAACTTGATAAACCAATAGAGTTCAAGGAACTTGCACGTAAGATTGAGATCCTGCTGGGAGAGCAAGTGAAGGTCTGGGAAAACAATGATAGATTGGTTAAAAGGATTGGAGTGGTAACAGGTGCAGGGTTTTCCACTACAAATATAGAGGAAGCTGTCAATTTAGACTGCGATGTTTATTTAACTGGCGAAAAGATTCTATATACGGTCCAGTATGCAAGGTTCCGCAGGATAAATCTAATAGTAGGTAGTCATACATTCACGGAAATTTTTGGATTGGGAAGTCTGACTGGATTAATAAGGGAGAGATATCCGCATCTTGAGATTGTTAGGATTGCCGAAGAACACGTGGAATAGTAAAATAATTGGTTTATATAGAAGGAAATCAGTAACAGATTCTCTCCAACAAATGGATAACAGGGACACAGAGACATCCAGCACCCCACAACTGATTATAATTAACTCTTTATGGGTATTATATAAGCTGAACAACTCCTTGTTAAGTTGTTTGCTTTTTATAGATTTAAGGAGGAATAATTGTGAAAAAAACAGTATTTTTAGTTATGATTTTTGCATTACTAGCGAACCTTGTTTTTCCAGGATTGAGCTTATTTGCGGGTGATGCTGTGGTAGGGAATACTTTTCTGCCCGTTGCATATGGAGCAGAAGGAGAAACACAAGAAGAACCTGAGCTAGACATTGATGTAGATATTAATGATGATACAGGTGGAGACTCAGAGGGAAGGGGCTTAATATTTTATCTAATAATTGGTGCGGTAATAGTAGTTGTTCTGGTTGCAATAGTTTCAATGACCAATAGCAGAAAATAGAATACGATTATAAGTGTTGAAAGGACAGTATATTATAGATGACAAGACAACCCATGAAGAACTGTTAAAGGTATTTGTGGGTTGTTTAGTTTTTTTGTTTAATTTATAATCAAATAAAGAAAAGATATGTCAATTAATCCAGCCATATAGGTGGGAGGGTTTAAAATGGTCTATGTAGCTTTATTGAGAGGTATAAATGTTGGCGGAAACAACAAAATTGATATGAAGGAATTAAAGGATGCATTCGAAAATATGGGCATGGAGTCTGTGACAACCTATATAAACTCCGGAAATATTATTTTTGTCGATTCAAGTCACTCTAAATCAGAGATTAAAGAAATTCTTGAAAAAGAAATTGCAGATAACTTCATGCTTAATATTAAAGTGGTAGTGAGAAGTTTGGAGGATTTCGAGCAAATGATGGAAGTCTTGCCAATTTCATGGAAGAACGACAAAACAATGAAAAGCAATGTAATCTTCCTGGGAGAGGAAATAGACAACGAGAAATTAATGGGTGAATTAAGGGTAAGAGAGGGAATTGATACAGTCAAGTATGTACCAGGAGCAATTCTATGGATGGTAGACAAGGAGAATGCAACTAAAAGTGGGATGTTAAAAGTAGTGGGAACAAAAATATATAAGGATATGACAGTAAGAAATGTCAATACAACCCGAAGGATTTATGAAATCATGAAGAAAACTGAATTGGAGTGGAGAAATCATGGCAGACCATAAGATTTATAAGATGAGCTTTGCAAAGGTCTATCCAATGCATGTTGCAAAGGCAGAAAAAAAGGGACGCACAAAGGAGGAAGTGGATCAGATTATCCTTTGGCTTACAGGCTACAGCCAGGAAGAGTTGGATGAACAGATTAAGAAGCAGACGGATATCGAAGGATTTTTCAATGAAGCTCCCAAGCTGAACCCTTCAAGGGAGTTGATCAAGGGAGTTGTCTGCGGAGTAAGGGTTGAGGAAATTGAGGAGCCCCTGATGCAGGAAATCAGATACCTGGACAAATTAGTTGATGAGCTTGCAAAAGGGAAGTCTATGGAGAAGATCTTAAGAAAGTAGACTCATTCATACCCAGGGGTTCAGACCCCATTGGGTAGTTTTTGTGAGAAAGTAAAGTCTAATTCAATAAAATCTTGTAAGATCAACGGAAAAGACAAATTAAACAAAAGCTGCTTGGATTATCTGGTGTACTATATTTTGTAAGAAATAGTGAAGATGTACTAATAACATTCAGAAGAGGTGACAGATCAATGATAGAAACAAAGCTTATTTTAATTGATGGTATAACAGGCTCTGGAAAATCTACAACTGCTCAGTTTCTTGCAGGACAGTTGCGGTTAAACGGAATTAAGGCAAAATGGTACCATGAGACAGAGGACAGTCATCCTTTGGCATATTCAGATGATGTTGAGGTTTTTTCATCTGATTATGAGAGGGATAAGTTTTTAAATACCATCCCAAAACTGTGGAAAAAGTTTGCAAAGGATGCTGAGAAATCAGACTTTGTACATATAATCGAGAGCCATCTGCTTCAGGATACTGTCAGGATTTTGTTCCAGAATAATCTTGATGAGGCAAGAATATTAGCATTTGTGAAAGAGATTGAGGATATAATTGAGCCTCTTAATCCAGCCCTACTTTATTTCAAACAAATGGATGTGGAGCGTTCAATAAGAAAAGTCTGGAAGCGTAGAGGTGAAGACTGGAAAAATTGGTTTGTTGACTCTGATATTCAGACACCTTTTGTTAAATCCAGCGGTCTGATTGGAGAAACAGGAGTTATAAAACTCTGGTCTGAGTATCAGGACTTTACTGATAAACTATTTGAGGGTTATGGATTTAAGAAATTATCCATTGATAACTCAGAAGGAAATTGGTCTACATACCGTCAACAAATCATGAAATTTCTGAACCTGAAATTAATTTCTGAGACAGTAGACGTACATATTGATGAAAAAAGAATTTTTTGCGGAACATACAGAGAAAAAGAAGGGGATTTGAGTTGTTCAGTCAAGATTCTTGATGAAAATTTGGTTTGTGACCTGATTTGGCCAGATATTAGAGTCCTACCAGATATTAATAAGAATAATCTTTTCTACCTTGAATCATTTCCAATTAATCTTAAGTTCATTGAAAATCAGGATGGATCAGTAGAGAGCATCCACCTAAGCGGTTCAAGAGAGGAATTTGACGGGAAGAGATTAATAAGAGTGTAAGAATCCTACCAAGGGGATATCCCCTTGGTAGGATTCTTGCTATTATGAATAAAAAATTTCTACTTTTTTGTATCATGAAACTTCCGCACATGAGTATCAAGAAAAGTAACATTACTAAATTTTTAGATGCTATTTCTATAAATTTATTTTTGTAGTATTGACAGTGGCGAGAAATAAGACTATACTAGACTCATCGGTCTAGACTGATCAGTCTAGTTGATGGAAGTAAGATGTAAGAAAAATTGATTATCGAACTAAGATATAAGAAATGTATAAAAAATGAAATGAGGTTTATTTATGAAAAGAGACGATATTATAAATGCAGCCATTATTGAATTTGGTGAAAATGACTATAATAATGCTAAAATTGATTCAATTATCAGTATCTCAGAAACCAGTAAAGGGACATTTTATCATTATTTTGAGAGCAAGGAGGATTTATATCTGGAGCTTGTGAAAAGAACTGCTGAAAAGAAGATAGAGTTTTTGAAGGCAAAATCTCAATCTCCGAACAAGTCAAATGACAATGCAACAATATTTGAAATACTATTTCAGCAAATTAAAACGTCAATGGATTTTGCGTTGAAATTTCCGGAATATGCTGCTTTTGGAATCAGAATTGCCAATGAATCAAACCTGGATATAAAAGTTAAATTACAGTCTTTAATTGGGAGTATCTCGGGGGATTATTTCAAGGAACTGGTAAAGAAAAATGTAGAGGCAGGAGTGATTCGAGAAGATATTCCCTATGATGTACTTTCAGGATTATTCAGTTTTATGCTTATTCACTATACAGATTTCGTATCAAGCCTGGGCGTTGAGATTGACAATGACAACAAGAACAAGATTTATGAATATCTGGAGTATTATATATCCTTTCTTGAAAATGGATTGAGAAAGCAGACTAGAACAGAGATGTTGGGTTAGTATACAAGAGGAATTTATATTATTTAAATAAAGGAGGAGTAGAAATGTTGAATTTGGAGAGAAATTTGAATTATGATGAGTCTCTGGATTATTACGAAATTGAATCAGGGAATACTATCTATTCAAGAGTTGTGAGTGTTGACAAACTGGGTAAGACGGCCCTATACATTCATGGCGGAGGATCGGGCGGGAATCATACCATGCTATTAAGACCGGCTAAGTGGATGATTGAGAATGAACTGTTTTCTAAAATAATACTTCCTGATAGACGAGGAGAGGGTTTGAGTAGCCCTTTAAAAGAAAAACTTACTATAAAGGATCATGCAAAGGATATGAAGGTATTATTGGACAAACTCAATGTGGTTGGTCCAATTACAGCAATAGGATTATCTTATGGCGGGCCAATAGCCATAGAATTGGCAGCCATGGATTCCAGAATTGATGAAGTGGTCTTGATGGCATCCTCACTTAGCTTGAGGGATGTTAAAGGTTTTAGAGGCTTTTTATACAAGCATGATTTACTTACACCGATTGTCAAACGGTATTACAAGAGAAATCTTGGAAAGTATGACTGGAAATACTCAGATTTTGAAAATGTTTATGCTTTGAAGACAGAGAAAGAATTAATGAACTTTTTCACGGAAGAGATTAAGCACACTGATAAAAAGATGTTGGAGAGCCTGCTGCTCCAAAATGCTTCTACATTAGATCAAAAAAACAATGGAGTAGATTCTGAAAATGAGTTGAATATTCCAATCTATCAGGTTATAGGTGGCAATGATGAGATATGGGAGACAAATTTGGAAGGTTATAAAGATAGATTTCCAAACATCAAATCAAAAATTATTGAAAATGAAAACCATAAAGGTGTAATCCTAAATGCTCATAAGTTTTACGAAGGTCTATTAAAGATGCTTTAAATAGATATATTGTGAGAGTTATTGAAAACTTTACAAAGTTGAAAACTGGGGAGGAGAATATGAAACCCTTGATGGTATTTGGAATTATCTTAGCAAGTATCTTCGCAATAGTATTAGTACTGTTGCTTGCTTCCATGATCAATCACAAGAATCAACTACAAATCGAAGCTAAAGAATATTTGCCACCAGGTAGTATGATTGAAGTTAATAATTAGAAAATGCAAGAACAGTTGAACAAGGAATAGTTCCAATAAACACTCCAATGTACTTCTTTATTTCCGAACAGCAAGATGCAAGAGTTGTTGGATAGAAGGATGCATTGCTTGGGTATCTTTCAAATATAGACACAAACAAGCACCTGCTTATTGATACAAATCACTACGTTCATCATGAGAAGGCTGATGTGATTGCCAAGGAAATTAAGGCTTTTTTATCGGAATTTAAATAAACAAACCCTACCAGGGAGTCTCCCGGTAGGGTTCTATTTCACTTAAGGTTAAGAAACATCTTCATGATTTCGAGATGATAATCCTCAAAAGTTGGGTATTCGTCACGATTTTCAATATAATAAGAAGCTGACTCCACAACTTCGTCTATATACTTAAAGCCTCTCTCGCGATCTTTGCTGAGGGAATTTTTGTAGGCTGTCTCCCCAAGTATGTCTTTTATCATAATAGCGGTGTTGGCCCTGACTATATGTTCATTGACTGTTGTCTCCCAGGTTGTGTAGGCTTGGTTGGACATTTCCTTCTTTATTGGTTCGTACAATACTTCTGTTTCATCCAAAATCTCACCCTGCTGTGCAGTCAGTGGATTCACATAGGTGTGGGAAATCTCATGGACCAAGACGTTAATGAATATCTCGTAGTCGTCATATACTCCAAGGGTTGGAAGCACCTCAAGCGATCCGGTCTTAAGGTCAATGGAAACACCATAGGCGTTCTTTGCATGGGGAGTGACAGTGATTGTCGAATTCTGTATTGGCTTTCCGTAGAAATCCTCAATTGTTTCCTCTACATTGTAGGAATTTACCATGTAATGGCCTTTATCCATCATTTTTATGTACTGCTCTTTATTCTCCCTAAAATATGAATCAAAGTCACTGTCCATTCTAAATGCCTTAAGGTAGACCATAAGCTTCTCGAGATTATCCTGTCCACTGGACCTTTTCATAGTAAACTCATTGATCTCTATATCATCCCTCAGGGTAAAATTCTCATTAAAATGATAAATTGATGAGGGTATCGCATCATAGGTGTATCCCCTAATCATCATGGAGGAGAGCATTCTAATGAACTCATGATCCTCAAAATCCTTGAACCTTTCCTTGCCAGCCTCAATATAGGGTGTATTACTTTGGTAATTGGTGAAGTCATTGCTGTTTTTTGCCATCTCAACAGCAAGATATGTCGCTTCAACCATTGGACTCACTCTAAACCTTATCCCTGAATCAAGATTGTAGTAAAGGGATTTCTCTGGTTCATATCCATCAAAGCGTGAGTCATCTAGCTTTATATCCGGTATTGAGCTTGGAGATGTACACCCAGTTACCAATAATATTATAACTACCATAAAAACTACCAATCTTTTCATTACAACTCCTCCAATACAGGTGTTTGTCATCAGTTAAAATACGCCGAAAAACTTTGATAATACAATAACATAATAATACACTTATGTTGATAATTCAACAAATATTATCCCCTACCAAGGAGACGATCTCTCTGGTAGGATTTTCAATAGAGCTTTTTTTTCGATAATTGTTACATAATCAAAAGATAATTATAAGGTGACATTATCAAAAGATAAATACAGAAATTATAAAATAGTGTTGACAAGTATACTTGTCTTTGATAAGCTTGTGACAAATATAGTTGTCAAATTTATAAGATAACTTGTCAATAAGGTTGCGATTATTGAAAAGGAGAGTGAGGGATGTGCCCTTAGTCAATTATTTAAAGGTTCAAAGAGCTAAGCTTGGCATAAATCAAGCAGAGTTGGGAAAGTTAGCAGAAGTATCAAGGCAAACCATTAGCTCGATAGAAAGAGGTGAGTATAGCCCATCAGTTACACTTGCACTTAAAATTGCAAGGATATTTGATGTTTCAGTAGAAGATATATTTATTTATGAGGAGGACAGTAGTGATGAATAAAAAAAGTATTTATAGAATAATTTTTCTTTTGTTTATAGGTGGAGTAATTGGTGCAGTATTTTCGGTAGGACTACTTAAATTTGGGGAAGCTGGAGGTTTAGCTAAATTATCGGAGATAGGGAATTTTCTAGTTGATATCAATATTTATATATTTGTTCTTTTAGTATTTGTATTGTTTATCCCATCTGTATATCTATTCATGAAAGCAAAAAAAGTATATGAAAAGATAGATGTAATGTCAGATGATGAGTACGAGGAGAAAGATAACATAGCCAAGAAAAAGTTGGATACGGCATTAACTTTAAATTCGATATTTATGGTTTTGAATTTTCTTGTTTACGGGACTACACTGGACAAAACATCTGATAATTTTTTAATAGTTTTAATGGTATTTTTGACTAACATATTAGCAATGGCATTGTTTGAAATATATGTTATACGATTTATACAGAGAAAAGACACTCGATTAAAAGGTGATCCTACAACATTCAAATTCACTAAGGATTTTATTGAGAGTTGTGATGAAGCTGAAAAACTGAGGATATATAAATCAGGATATCATGCATTCCAGTCATCAAGATCTGCCTCATTAGGTTTTATCTTGATTACTATTATAAGTAACATGGTACTCGAAACTGGAGCATTGCCTATAGTTATCAGTTGTATCTGGATGTTGGAAAACGTAGCTTCATATGGGTATTATTCAGTTTATAAAAAATAGTATTAAACAGGAGGTGTAACACTATGGAATTCCTTGCATACCTAGCGCCAGTAGCATTCGTGTTTTCTTTATCAGCCATAGCTCAAGCAAGTGCTCAAAAAAAAGAGATTGAAAACCTTAAAAATGAGTTGGAAAAGCTAAAACAACAATTTCTATAAAAATAGTATCAGCAAAAACCCTACCAAGGGGGTATTCCTTTGATAGGGTTTTGTTATGTCAATGTTTTCTAATGTTTAAATTCATTAATTTATGACAAAACAATTACAATTTAACAAATATTCAGAATACAGTTTTATACACATTTAAAATGCGATATAATGAGTTTGTGTAGTGATAATTGGATGAAGCAGAACCTATATATAATTGCTTTTGAAATAGGAATATAAGGTTAATTTTAAGTCAATAACACTTGGAAAGGATGATAGGATGGAACATTTAGCTTATTGTGATGCCAAGGCAAAAGAATTGGAAAACCTGTTGAATGGTTCAAAAACCATGCTTATAAGAGGAGCTGCAGGAAGAAAACTGCCCCATGGAAGGGTAAATGCAGGTGAAACTGTTTATTTGATTGAAAATAATGGTGATGGATTAATCAAGGCAAAAGGCATTGTTGCAAGCGCTTTTCATTCAGATAAGTTAACAAAGGAAGAGTCTGAGCAGCTCATAAGAGAAAATGGAGATAAGTTTCAATTGACTGCTGCACAAGAGAAGAGATGGAATGGCAAAAGGTATTTATGCTTTGTAGAATTGAAAGATGTCTTTAGTATTGAGCCTTTTTCATACGAACGTGCAAGCAATATGGACGATTGGATTATTGTAGAGGATATCAATGATATCAAAAGGTAGTACTTTCGAATAGCCTGCAAAGGACGGATACAATTTTACGGAGGGTTTTCAGCGCAAAGATAGACTACCTAAGTAACTGACTATGAGGGAAGTAATATTAGGTATCTTTTGCCATTAATTCATGTTCCTTAATGTCTACTCTGATTAATCAACTCTTATATTAGGAGAGGGGGTGAAATAATGCCTGTTAAACACACACCGACTGGAGAAGTTCATAAAGGAACAAAAGGTGGTAAGACAGGATGTGGTGTTGATACTAAAAAATCCTAATCATTGGAGTTCAACATCCGGAAAGATAACATGCGGGAAAAATGGTTGCAAGAACTAATAAGAAATGGGAGCCGAGGAGTAGTCGCCTTGGCTCTTTACGTATAATTAATTTATAACAAAACGATTACAATTCTTTAAATATTCAGAATTCAGTTTATTGAACACTTAAAGTACGGTATAATTGCACTATATGGAAATAATTTAATAAAGTGAATAGGATTTAACCTTGGTGACTGTAGTGAGGACACTACCTAAAGGAGAATAAAGCATATGACTGAATTCGTTGATTTAAGCTATACCATTGAAGCGGGAATAAGCGCATATCCTGGTGATGATGATTTGAAGCTATACCAAAACAGATTCCTTGATAAGGATAAGTATAATGATACTAGATTGGAAACAGGAATGCATGTTGGGACTCACATTGATGTTGCCAGCCACATTATGAAAAGCAATGTTGTAATAAGTGATTATCCTGCTGATAAATTTTTCGGAAAAGGTTGTTTGCTGGATGTAAGGAATCAAGATGCTATTGGGATCAAGGATGAGTATTGGGACATAGTAGAAGAAAGCAGCATAATCCTTCTTTACACTGGTTTTGAGAATAAATTTGGTAGTGCCGAGTATTTCAAGAATCATCCAGTGGTTGAGGAAGAGTTGGCTGATTTATTTATTGATAAAAAGATAAAAATGCTTGGAATGGATTTGCCATCACCGGATCAGTATCCTTTTAGCATTCATAAGAAGCTTTTGGGAAATGATATTCTTATAATTGAAAACCTAAGAAATCTTGGACTTCTTGTAAATATAGAGAAATTTGAGGTTATTGCATTGCCTTTGAAAATTAGAGCAGAGGCATCTCTTGCCAGGGTTGTGGCAAGGGTTGTGAGTTTTAAGTAAAGGAGCTGAATCAAAGTGGTCAACGTAGCTATTCAAGAGTGTAAAGAATATGAATTGAACGGTTTGATGATAAAAATCAACGAAGGAATAGAAAGCCTAGGAGGCTGGGATTTGTTCGTCCATCCAAAGGATAAGGTTTTACTTAAGGTAAATCTAATTGGTCCAAAAACATCTGAATCAGCTGCTGTAACTCATTCTGAATTTACCCGTGCAATGGTAAGAATTTTGAAACAGCGAGGATGTGAAGTGTGGATAGGAGATAGTTCAGGCGGTGCTATTGCAGGGATAGCACCTACTGCAGAAAGCTTCAAGGTAGCAGGCTACGAAAAAGTAGCTCAAGAAGAAGGGGCTTTTGTTAAAAACTTTGATAGGGAAGGTGTTGTTGAAGTTACACCGAATAGCGAAAATGGTGAAAAGATGTTTCTTGCAAGACCCATTTTCGATGCTGATGTAGTTATAAACCTACCAAAATTAAAGACACACTCAGCGGGGATTTATACAGGAGCTGTAAAAAATGTATTTGGATGCATTCCCGGCTTAGCAAAGGCAAAATATCATAAAATGGCTCCCAATCCTGAAAAATTTGGGGAAATTCTAGCCGATATTCATCAGTCAGCCGAATTTCAACTTCATATTATGGATGGTATTCTTGCTATGCAGGGTGAAGGCCCAACAGCAGGTGATACTATCAAGGAAATAAAATTCTTTTGAGTACAGATCCCTTAGCATTAGATGCTGTAGCCATTAAGATGATGGGTATGGAAATAGGAGATGTGCCTATTCTAGGTGCAGCCATAGCTAGGGGGGTAGGAGAAAGTAGACTGGAGAATATAACTATTGGTGGTGATTATAAAAGTATTCCGAAATTCACGGATTATAAATTACCGAAGCGTTATAAGAGCAGTAAAAAATCAAATTACAAAATACTTATTAAGGTCATTGATTTCTTTAAAACAGTACCAAAAGTTAATCAAAAAAAGTGTAGAAATTGCAATGTATGTGTAGAAAGTTGCCCTGTAAAGGCAATCAATCCTGAAACTAAGCAAATTGATTATACGGTTTGTATTGAATGCATGTGCTGCCATGAATTATGTGTCTATAATGCAGTGGAGCTAAAGAAAGTAAATTTCTTGGCGGGAATAGTGGGTCGACTTAATTTCAGCAAATACAGATAAGGATATTAAACAAACTTAACTTGATGCATTTCATCTAAATCTTTGATTATCATTCATATATTCAACATTGTGATAGTTCAATAGTATCAAGGATACCTTCAAACTAGTACTTTCGAATAATAGGCAAAGGGTGGATATAATGGCACATGATAAGATAAAAAGACTTTTTAAATATTTATTATTAGCGGCGGCAGGTTTATTAGCTGTCTTTTTACTCTGGCCAGGAAATGATTTTGATGAGTCCCTTTTAAATACTGATAATATATATGGACATATCAGTGAGCTGTCATCAGAGGAGTACCAGGGAAGATTATCAGGTTCTGAGGGTGACAAGAAAGCGCTCCTATACATAGAAAACTATTTCAAGGAAATTGGTGTTGAACCAGCTGGTGTAAACGATACATATTTTCAACCCTTTACAACAATTATTCCAGATATTGATACTGATCCTACATTCACAATAAGCTCTGAAGACGGCAACCTTATAAAAGAACTTATTATGTATAAGGATTATAATATGCTGACTTCCATGAATGGAGGAAGCGTTGATTTTTCTGGGGATTTAATTTTTGTAGGCAATGACCTGTTAAGGATTGAACCTGAGTATATTAAAGACAGAGTCGTAATAATCGAAGCAAACAGACTCGCTCCCAAGCACGTGAACTACGTTTTACAATCAGGTGGGAAAGGTATTATCTGTAGTGCTGATGCCAGTTTTTATAATCCGAATCAAAACTATGAGTTTGAAAAGTCTATAAGTATTTCCGGGAAAACAGGAGAGTCCATATTAGTTGGATACATATCCATTCAAGCACATCGAGAGATTCTAAAACTCATGGAGGATAAGAATATCGGGGAAGAAGGAGAATCTTTCGAAATTTTAAGCGGTGTAAATATCAAGGTGGATATCGTGTTTCCAATTGTTGAGACTGCTAATATTTTGGGAAAGATCGAGGGTGAATCTTCTGATGGGAACATATTGTTGGTTACAACAAATATTGATGGTGTTGGAACCGGAACAGATGGCAAATACTTTCCTGGTGTTCTAAACCACACTTCTGGAATTGCTACAATGCTTGAGGTAGCCAATGTTATAGCACGCCAAAACAGCTTACCCTATGACACAATTGTTTTTGCCGGATGGAATGGTCAATATCAACAACTTTCGGGATCAAGCCATTACATCAACAATCCAGTATATCCTTTGGAGAGAACTACGGTAATACACCTGGAGGGGATAGGCAAGGAAACATTGGAGGGTTTGAAGGTATCTTCTGGATTGATGAAGGGTACAATTTTAAGGGATAGGATTGTTAATTATGGATTGGATTCGGAAATGAAGGTTGTTGAAGGGTTGCCTGGTTATAGCGCAATAAATCAATTCATTGATATGAATGTACCTGCGGTAGTGCTAAGTGATAGTAATAATATTGCAAATACTTATGAAGATACCATTGAAAATATTGACAGAGAGCATCTTGAAAATTCAGCAAAGGTATTTCTAAACTACATAAAAAGAGATGTTTACAAGGATAGAGGATTTGATTATTTAAGTGTAGTCGAAAGAGCATTAATAGGGATTACAATTTTTGGGACATTAATAAGCTATTTGATTGTGAAGACCTACCATGCGTATCCCAACAAGAAAATCATGGGACACTCAGTAGAAAACATATATTTCTCTACACCAAACATCCTATTAAGAAAAGTCTTTTCAGCCTTAATATCTGGGTTTTTTGCAGTTTTTATGTTGACCATCCTTGCTAGTATTGACCCAGGATCAAATATTAAAATAATCAATAATGATATCTCAACTAATATTTCAGGTTATCTTACAATAAAAAGAAGTGTACTATATTTAAGAACACTGCTAAGTCCAAGTGACTATAACATGTATATCACAGGCAACCTCTTAGAGACCATATATGATTCAAGCAAGCTCAGCATAATGCTGATTTCTTCATCCTTGGCATTCTCAACCATTGTTGGGATTCTAAGGGGGATGTATGAAGGATACAGATCAAGAAAAGCAAAGCTTGGTTCACTTGGGACTCTGGTCTTCTTCTCCATTCCAGATGTATTAATCGTATTACTAACACTTTTGGGGTACACATTTGTAGCAGTGAACTTTCCTGCAGTGAGGGATTTAACATACTTAAAGGGCTTTGTTTTACCATTGTTGACATTGTCAATTATACCTACAATCTATATTTCCAGAATAACCTTTATCACAGTTCAGGAGGAACTGGGGAAGGACTATATAAGAAACGCAATTGCAAAGGGTTTTTCAAGGAAGAAAACCATATTTTATGAGCTTATTCCGGCTATAGTATTTAAGATAGTAGATACTTTGCCAGCCATAATGACAATGCTTTTAACAAATATGATTATTGTAGAATGGTTGTTTAATTATCGTGGCATCCTGTACTACCTGCTATATTTCTATAACAGGCAAGATGTTTACAGGTTTGTTCCCCTTGCCATGACACTTGGATTTATGTACATTGTCTTCACCTGGGGAGTTCAATTTTTAGCGAGGCTTATAAATCCCTTAAAAAACAAGGGGGCAAAACAATGAAAAAGACAAATATACCATTAATACTTGGAGGCATAATTCTTCTATTAATACTCTTTATAATGATATTTCCAGATATGTTTACCGATAACAGCCCTTACACAATTCAGATTGTACGGTTTATACATGAGGATTCCAAGCTATTTGTGGAACGATCACCATTCAATCCTGGAAGTGACTTTGTATTGGGAAGTGATGATCTTGGAAGAGATATTCTCAGTTATATTATTTATGGTACGAGACTGACAATTACCTTAGGTCTATTAATAGCAATCGGACAATTCCTAATAGCAATTCCATTAGCTTTGCTAGGTGGATTTGGGAACAGACTAGCAAAATCGGTTATTCAGCAGTTTAACATTATCTTTTCAGCCATACCTGCTCTCTTGATATCTATCATTTTATTGAAGCTGGATTTTATTGCAGATCTGGACAAGCAAAGCTCCATCATCGCCTTCGTTCTTATACTTACAGCAGTTAGCTGGCCTAAATTGGGAAGCTTGATAATGGAGAGAGTCGAGGCTATTATTGCACAGCCATTTATTAAGGGCGAGGTGGCCATAGGAAAACGAAGAACTAAAATTGCACTGGAAAATGTTGTTCCTCATCTTGCACCTGAATTGATTATACTATTTTTCATGGAGATTGCCAGGAACCTTTCAATGATAATGCAGCTGGGAATTTTTGCGGTATTTGTCGGAAATTTAGGAATCGTTGATGATAAGGGTTCTGGATTTTATATTAATACAGATATCAGTTTTGAACCTGAGTGGGCCAGTATGCTCAGTACTTCAAGAACTTTAATCAGTACCGCGCCTTGGGCTGTAATTTTTCCCGCACTGGCATTTTTCATCAGTGTGCTTGGTTTTAACCTGTTTGGTGAGGGCCTAAGAAATATAATACAAAAACCAGATTCTAGAATGCCTTTGGTTTTCCGTAAACTGATTTCACTGGATTTTTCTTATCTGTGGAGGATGATTGGGAAAAAGGAAAAAATCAAGTACTCGGTGGGAACAGTTACCTTAATTGGTTTATTTCTGATATTTAGCATTGTCAATAAAGAGGAGTACACTATCAGTTTGGCTGCAGATTCAATTGATTTGCCAAACAGAGTCATAATTGGGACAGAGGAGGCTGATGAAACAATCCAGCAGATAACCGATAAAATGGTACAATTGGGTATTGAGCCTTTGGAAGAGGAAGGTTATGCTTTGAGTTATGATATAGGTCCATCATATATGCTCAAGGATCAAGACTTTAGTATCAGTTTAGAGGACGGACCGATGGACTTAATACCAAACCAGGATTTTGCATTTGTAACATCAGGGGATATTAATAATACAGGAATGATTCATGATGCTACAGAGATTGATATGTTCAGCATAGATGATTACAGTAAATTTAAGGATAAATTTATTCTTATCGATAAAGATTACTACAATGACCAATCAATAGATTATTTTATTAAGGAAATCAATAAAAATGAGAGAGTCAAAGGAGTCTTACTAATAGCTAGAAAGAGTGAAAGGATTAATAGTATTATTATCGATGAAAGTGAGATGATGTCTGTAATAATGGTTTCAAGAGAGGTTTCAGATCTATTGAAAACAAACATGGATTCAACGATTTCTATTTCCAGTTCAGTTATGCCATTGGAAAGTACTGGTTATAACCTTGTTGGCATTCAAAAAGGTACGGATGAAAACATTGGAGATGAAGCCATAGTAATAGGAATGAACTACAATTATACAGAGGATGGCGGAAATGATGTATTGGAGTTTAACCTTGAATTAATGGAGCAATTATGCCAACAACAGGGGAACAAGAGGTCAATTATTTTTATGTTCCTGGATGGAACCATTGATGAGAAACGACACGGAGTTCATTATATTACACAGGACTTCCCCTACAGTCCCAATAAGGTAGAAGGATATATTGATCTCTCCGGTCTAGTTGAAAGGAATTTCGACTACATTCAGTTCAGTGCAGCTCAAGCACCTATTACAAGGCCATTTGCCTGGAGCTTGGGACACCACATTGAGCAGGAATTTACTAAGAACAACCTTGAAATTCGGGAGATTCAGACCAGACATATTGGGAATGAATACTATTTTACTGATAGTCAAGCTGATAATGCGATGTTCTGGGAAAAGGGAATACCGACAATTATTATCAATACACTAGAGTCAGGAGAGGAGACACGTAGCATCGAAGAAGTAGGAAGCATTCTGCTGGAAGTTATCAATAAAAACAATTACTAATTAAGATTAAAGGAACAAGTAGACATGCTAGGGGTTGATAAAATGGAAAGCAAGCTTATTGAAGTCAGCGATTTAAAAGTATCCTTTTATTATGAAAAAGGTAGTATTCAAGTGGTTAGAGGCTTTGATATCGAGCTAAACAAGGGAGAAATTGTGGGTATACTCGGTGAATCCGGAAGCGGGAAGACTGTCTCTTCAAGCTCAATTATTCGATTAATAGATGAAGTTGTCGGAAGGATAGATTCTGGTGAAGTGATCTTTGAAGGAAAGGATCTTTTAAAAGCCTCTGAGGAAGAATTGAAAAAAATCAGAGGGAATAAAATCTCATATATCTTCCAAAACTCTTCAGCGGCTTTAAATCCTTACAAGACAATAGGGAAGCAGCTGGGAGAGGTCTTAAAAACTCATAGTTTAACTAATACAAAAGAGTATGTACTTGATAAACTTGGTGAAGTTGGAATTGATGAAGCAGAAAGAATATATAATAGTTATCCATTTCAGCTTAGTGGTGGTCAGAATCAAAGAATTATGATAGCTCAATGTATTCTTTGCAATCCAGAGCTTTTAATTGCTGACGAACCAACCAGCTCAATAGATGCTTCGCTACAAAAAACCGTTCTTGACTTATTGAGAGATATCAGTAAGAAGAATGACATGTCTGTAATCATCATTACTCATGACTTTGGTGTAGCCAAGTATTTATGCGACAGGCTGATGATAATGTACGGAGGTCTGGTTGTTGAAGAGGGGACCATTGAACAAATTTTCAATGCACCTTTTCACCCTTATACGAAGGAATTGATTAAATGTTCCAATTCATTGGCCCAGGATGAGGATATCATGTACTTTATCGAAGGAACTCCTCCTACTGCCCATCAGTTCAAGGATGAATGCCCTTTTTATAGTCGATGTAAGTTGAGAGAGCCGGCATGTACATCTGGCATACCTGAGTTTAGAAGAATCAATGATAGAAAAGTCAGGTGTATTTTATTTGAAAATGAGGTGAGTAAAGCTTGAACAGCATACTAAAAGTTGACAATCTCTCAAAACACTATATTAGCAAGAAAAGCATTTTTTCAAAGAAACAAGTTGTTGATGCTGCCAAGAATATAACCTTTGAAGTCGGAGAAAACCAGACATTGGGATTGATAGGCGAAAGTGGCTCAGGCAAGAGCACAATTGCCAATTTGGTGCTCAGGCTTATCGAACCGAGCAATGGAAGAATTGAAATATTTGGCAAGGACATAACCAATTTGAAAGAAGATGAAATGCGAAAGCACAGAAAGGATATTCAAATAATATTTCAATACACGAATTCAGTACTGGATCCTCAAATGACCGTGGATGAATTGTTAAAGGAGCCACTGAAGATACATAATATTGTCAAGGAAAGTGAACTTGACGAAGAGGTTGAAAGACTTCTTCAGATGGTGAATCTCTCTTCCTCAGAAAGATGGAAGTTTCCAGGACAACTTAGTGGTGGTCAGAATCAGAGAATCATTATTGGCAGGGCCATTGCAACAAGAGCCAAGCTGATTGTTTGTGATGAGCCGGTATCAGCCCTTGATGCTTCAGTTCAGGGACAGGTACTTAATCTTCTGATAAAGCTTAAGGAAGAATTGAACCTTTCATATCTTTTCATCTCACATGATTTAAAAGTAATAAGGCATATGTGTGACCGTATTGCAGTTATGAAAAACGGCGAGATAGTTGAAATGGGAGATGCTGATGCCATACTTAACAACCCTCAGCATGAATACACAAAAAAATTGATTGAATCAATATTGGATATAAACACCAACTAGGACCATGGTGACATGGGTCGTGGTTTCATTAGTGCTTGTAAATTGACTAAAAGCAAAATAATGGAGGGAAAGTCATGAGAGAGGTTTCTGTTAAAGTAGGAATGACAGAGGATGAAATCGAGTACATAAAAAATCAACTATTTCAGTTTAATGTAAGTACTGCACCACCAGATCAAGGGGCTTTAAGCAAGGATATAAATCTGATTATAAAAGATGAGGTTAAGATTTATGGAGGTTTAATGGGGAAAATATACAGAGGTTGTTTGTTTATTGAATTTCTATGGATAAGCGAAGAAGAGAGAAGCGCGGGATATGGTCAGAAACTGATGATGGAAGCTGAGAAAATAGGGATATCAGAACAATGCAGATTCATTCATCTTGATACTTTCAGTTTCCAAGCACCAGGATTCTACAAGAAAAATGGGTATGAGATTTTTGGAGTATTAGAAGGATACTCAGACGGCATTAAACGCTATTACCTTAAAAAGGACTTGTAGAACATACCAAGGAGACAAACCCTGGCAGCCTGTTTAAATCTAATATATTGGAGGAGTTACAATATGGAAGACTTTCATTTCAAGATATTTAAAGTCATGGATAAAGATCTTTATAAAGCCGTATCCAAGCTGGAGGACATATGCAAAAAACATGATGAAGTCAGGTTAAAGTTGGAGCTCGAATATAAACTTGCAAAGGAAGATGCTCCCGATAACAGCACTGTAGAAAAAGCAGATGAGTTTACCTGCTGGGATGGTGATGAGTTGGTAGGTTATATAGGAATTGATGATTTTGGAGGAAGAACTCTTGAAGTAAATGGAATGGTACACCCTGACTATAGAAGAAAGGGAGTATTTAAGGAGCTGTTCTCACTTGTACGGAAGGAGTGGATGGAGAGACCTTCAGATTTCATGCTTTTGTTGAGCGACCGAAAGTCAGCTGCAGGAAGGAGCTTTATAGAAACTACAGACTCATTTTATGACCATACTGAATATGAAATGGTTCTTTCGGACAGTCTATTTGATAATGCCAAAGAATCCTCAAAGGGCTTAATACTAAGACAAGCTTGCAATGATGATGCATTGGAAATAGCGAGGCAAAATTCCATTTACTTTGGCGAAGAACTGTCAGCTCAGAAGCTTCTGGATATTGAGCTTGAAAAAAAGAGAGGTTTTCATGTATACATAGCTCTTTTGGGGGGTATTATTGTAGGAAAGGTACATCTTCACTTAATCAATGGAGAAGGAGGAATTTTCGGACTTGGAATAATTCCAGAAAACAGAGGAAAAGGTTTGGGAAGAGAGCTATTGCTCCGATCAGTTGAAAAGCTGAAGGAGCTTCATGCAAACCATATATACTTGCAGGTTGACGCTGATAATGACACAGCACTTGGATTGTACCAGTCATGTGGTTTCGAGGAAAACTATTCAATGGAATACTATAAACTTAAAAAGGAAAGGTAGGGTGGATCCATGGAAGTTGAAGGCAGAATAGTTGAGCTAAATAATGAGAATGTTAAGGAATTTACAGATTTTTGTAGAAAGCATAGGGACCAGGTGGATGATTCATATCTTTATGAAGAGGACCTGAACAGCTTTGAGTATAGTCCTAAGAATCCTACGTTTCTTTATATGGAGGGAAAGGAAGTTGTTGCAGCTGCATCCTTGATAATCGATGAATACAACAGACGAGGCAATAGAGCAAGATTCAGAATTCTTTACTCTGAGAAGAACAACAGTGCTGTGTATGACATCATCTTTCACAGGATACTTATACATGCAATTGATCTCGAAAAGGTATATATTTTTGTGCCGTCATCAAATATTGAACTTATGGGAAGAATGGAGGATCTTGGATTCAAGGCGGAAAGATTTGTTTACCTTATGGTAAGAGATGATAATCCTGTTCCTGAGGAGGAAATCCCAGAGGGATATGAAATAAGTCCTGTTGAAATTGAGAAGGATTATGAAGACTGGTGCAAAGTAAGGAATGAAGCTTTTGCATTTGTAACAGGGAATGAAATTCCTGTATGCACCGAAATGATTATGACCTATCCCAACAAGGAAGACTTTGTCCCAGGAGGAATGATGGTATTAAGACATCATGGAAAGGCTGTTGGAACAGTAAGGTGTACAAAGGATGAGTACGAAGGCAAACCAATAATGAATATTGGTTCCTTGTCCGTAATTCCAGATTATCAGTATAAGGGACTTGGAGGAATTTTATTAAGGGAAGCTATAAGATTTTCAGATGAAGCAGGCTTCAAAAGAACAGTTCTATCTGTAAATGAGAATAACAAGGCTGCCAGAAGAATCTATGATAGAGGCGGATTTGTTGAGGTCGAAGGAGTTGTAAGCTACGAATATTATATAAACAGATAGAGTATAGACTGCAGGAAGCCATGAGGTTTAAAACCTTGTGGCTTTTAAATCTGTTGAAAATGGCTAAAAATTAGGTTACAATGGGTGCGACAGAATACATAATAACAATATTTAGTGGAGGTGCTTAATGAAACTACCGAAAGACCTTTTAGTTCTTGTCATGAAGAGACTGCTGTTTTTTTCACTTCCCATAATCCTATTTCTATATATTCTATATGAGATAATTCTGGGATACCAAATGGAAAACCTTTGGAGAACCCTGATTCCCTACTTGGTATTAATCACCATTGCAACAATTACCAGCTATACAAATAAAGTAAGAGAAGAAAATCTGGAGGATAGGCTATGGCTGGAAAAACTTGAGAAGAGCACCAGGTGGAGGATTGTTGAAAACAATGAAAACAAGCTTGTCTTAAAGCCAGGCTTTGATTACCCATACAATATGTTGAGCAAGGAATCACTAACTTTAAAACTTTCAGAGGACAAAGCAACAATTGAAGGTCCCAGTTATTATGTGGACCAGCTGGCAAAGGATTTGAAAGGAAGAAGCAGCAAGTGGATGAGGAGATTTGCTTCTATTGGGGCATTTACACTGGGTTTGGTGATAGTCTCAATACCAGTGGTATTTGAGTCTGGAATGTACTGGGACTTAAGGATAAGATATCATAATTACAGCATGAGAGATGTTCAAGAGATTGAAGTGCAGGATCAGTATACAATGGGCAACACTGTGGATAATACCAATAATTACGGCTTTGGAGTTGAGACCAGAAATTATTTCATCTATGTCGAGGACAATTTAAATCTTGTAAGGACGGACAAGGATTTTAAGATGAAGGAGTATCTTATCCAGAAGGACGGAGGAAGCGGTATCAGCAGGCTCAATGTAGCTGGAGAATGGGTATTCTATTCTAGTGGTGAATCCTACAATAGGATGAAGCTTGACGGTACGGAAGATCAGACCATATATAAGCAAGGGTATGTAATTGAGCCACATTTGATGGGAGGATGGATTTATTTCATTAATTTCGAGGATAATCATAATATCTATAGGATGGATGTAAACGGTCAGAATCTGGAACGGTTTATTCAAAAAAGAGTATCCGATTTGGCCATTTATGATAATCGCTTGATCTATAGCTATATGGACGAGGAAAGAGGTTATGTGGAAAGTGTCAATATGGATGGCAGTGACAGGAGACTGGAATTTGAAACGGATAGCTCCGTTAGTAACCTTTCGAGGTGGAATGATTACTGGTACTATATTAATGGAGACTACAGACTGATAAGAACAGAGGGTACGGACCCTGATGTGTACCAGGTACCAATTGATGACAACGTATCATCCTATATAATAACAGAAAATGGAATATTTTACTCCCTCCATGGTGAGGATGTTGGATATCCTGGAGATGGTATTTATAAGATGGATCACTTTGGTTTGGACAAGACACTTGTTTCTGATGCGACTAATGTAGAAGGGTTTGTTCATGCTGGAGATTGGCTTTTGTTCCACTCATCTGATGATTTACAACCACCAACCTTAAAGAGGGTCGAATTGGATTCTAATAGCATCGAAATAATAGAATAGCTATATAGAAAGCAATACCCCCGGTCCGGGTGAAGGATCGGGGGATACTTTTAGAATGTTGTTTTAACCTCAAACTCTGGTGGAGTCATCATGTGTTTTTTAACTGAGCATAGCTCAATTGAATTTATCAGAGCTTTCTCGTATTTCTCGGGGAAGCCCTCTGGAAGCTTAACATCGTAAACTACCTTGCTAATCATTCCGTTCTGTCTGTTCATTTCAAGGTCCATTGAGATATCAAGGCCTTCAGTGTTTATACCTTTGTTTTTACAGAAACCAAGTGCAAATATTCCTGCACAGGTTGCAAGCGAACCAAGGAAAAGTTCAAAAGGTGTAGGATCACTACCTCCCTGGTCAGTTTCAATTAGGTGCCTTGCGGAACGTGCATCCACTCTTAATCCACCTGGAAATTCTACTTTCATATAGGACATTTTATCACTCCATTAAGTTATTTTAACAATATGAATATATTATAACACAATACCCCTGGGGTGTATAGGTATTTCTTGAAACTTATTTTAGTATACACCAGTTAAATATGTTAGAATCAGTAAATAGGGTATATTCTATATACAAAAACTATGAAATTTTACCGGGAGGTGTCCATTATGAAGATAGATTTCAATCCTTTTCCCAATCTGGAGACTGAAAATCTGATACTGAGAAAGTTGACCGAGGATGATATGTATGATGTATTTAATATGAGAAAGGATTCTTCAATGCATGAATACACCGATACAAGACCTGATGAGCAGCTGGACGATACAATTGATTACATCAGGAAAATGTCTCAGGGTATAGATGAAAATAAGTGGATTCTGTGGGGTCTTGAGGATAAGGAGACAGGAAGAATAATCGGAACAATCAGCATCTGGAATATTTATCCTGCTGATGAGAAGGCTGAGCTTGGATTTGGAATCATCCCTGCTTTCAGAGGGAGTGGACTTATGACAGAAGCTTTAAGAGAGGTAGTTGACTACTCCTTTAGAGAGATGGATCTTAATAGCTTGGAAGCATTTACTGAAGAAACCAATCTAAAATCGATAAGTCTTCTTGAAAGATGTGGATTTATTGAGGATCGCAGGGTTATCGATCAGAGTCCCTTTGATGAGCGAGAATATAAAATGGTGGTATTAACAAGAACACATCCTAAGCTTTTATAGAAAAAAACCTTCCCAGGGAGATTGTCCCCCTGGGAAGATTTTTTTTTACAAGATTCTCATTCTGTATGAATTCATTGCAGTTTCACTGAGTTTTTTCAAAAGCTTGTTGTTCACATAGCTTCCAACCAAGGCTCCCACAACAGGCAGCATCTGAAGCAGCTTTGCAATATCAAGATAATCCCTGTATTCCTGCTGAAAATCCCTCCACTCAAAATCATCAAGATTCTCAGGTAGGCTGTTAACATACTCCTGCCAATTCTCCATCCTATTGAATACCTTGTTGACGTGTTTCTTGCTGGAGAATGCCAGTTGGAAAATATGAAGAATATATAATCTTTCCCTGTAGTCATTTACATCAAAACCATAAATTGCAGCCACTTCGAATAGAAATCTCATTTTAATTCCCATAAGAAGAGGAAAATCCGCAAGTCCTGAAACAAAACCTCCTGCTCCGGTTGCAGCTCCTTCGATTGTCGCCGTTGCTGTATACATCTTTGTCTTTTCCTTAAGAATTTTTTCCCTTTCCTTTAGAGTATATCCTATCAATGGGGGATTAATACCAAACTTTGACCCATATAGAGTTGCCTTTGTCATGTTTTTTATTGTTCCTGTAACGAATTCATGATATTTTTCAGGTAGCAAAGAATTGACTTTCCTCTGAGTCCCCTTGGAGATACTCTGAATAATGGAAGGCCTTTTTCTCATGCTACCCATCCATAAATAAAGTTCTTTCTGTGCCCATTTTTCATATGAAATCATACAATCACCATTCCTATCTGAGGATTTTTCTTAAAAATCGATTAATCTCAACCGATATCTTGTATAATACTATTATATCAAGATACTAATGGAGTGTTCACATAATTTCAAAAAACATTTAAGTTATACCCAATTGCAGTAAAAGTAAAAAGGTTAAAATAAGGGGGAAATGAAATGATATTCTATTTCACAGGAACAGGCAATAGCCTTTATGCAGCAAAGACTATAGGAGAAGCATTAGGAGAGGAAGTACATAATTTAGCAGATAATATAAAAAACAATAATACTAAACTAACTGTCGGCGACGGGGAAATCCTTGGTTTGGTCTTTCCTGTATACTACTACTCATTACCAACAGTGGTGGAAGAATTTTTGGAAAAGGTTGAGATTACAATGAAAAAGGGATCAAGATGCTTTATCCTCGCAACCTGTGGTGCTACTACTGGTGACTCTACAAAAAATGCAAAGGATATTCTAATTAAAAAAGGAATTCAGACGGATTATTTGTTTTCAGTTGAGATGCCTGACAACTACGTGCTACTGTATGATGTGCAGGATAAAGAGAAGCAGGATAAGATGCTAACCAGCAGCAAGGATTCATTAAAAAAAATAGTTGAGCTGATTAAGGAGGATAATAAAGGAGATTACAACAAGATCAAGGGACCAATGCCTGGAGTCATGACATTGCTGGCAGGTGCTATCTATAGAAGAGGAAGGAAAACCAGCAAATTCCATGTTACAGATAATTGCATAAGCTGCAATCTGTGCCAAGAAATATGTCCTGTGGGTGCAATAGAAATGAAGAAGGGTAAACCTGTCTGGATTAAGGATCAATGTGTGCACTGTCTCGCATGTATCCATAGATGTCCTGTAGGTGCAATTCAATACGGAAAAAGAACTGAATCAAGAGGGAGATATATCAATCCGTTATCGGGACTTTAATCAATTTTATCAGAATATTTGAAACAATGAGGAAAATTAAGAATTGTTAAAAATGGCATAAACGCTTGTAATTCGATTGACAAAATGTTAACTTAATAGGGCAAAACACATAATGTTTTTCTGGAATCAGCCAGATGAATTTTATGAGAAAAGTCATAAGGAGGAAACATATGAAAAAAATTGGATTACTGCCAAGGCTTATTATAGCTATTATTTTAGGTATTCTATTCGGCATGATATTACCAGAGCCGGGAGTAAGGGTATTTGCAACTTTTAATGGAATATTTGGTGAGTTCCTTGGATTCGCCATACCACTTATAATCCTGGGTTTTGTTGCGCCTGGAATCGGTGACCTTGGAAAAGGTGCAGGTAGAGTTCTT
The DNA here is from genome assembly GCA_024637045.1 of Soehngenia sp. Classification (GTDB taxonomy): domain Bacteria; phylum Bacillota; class Clostridia; order Tissierellales; family Tissierellaceae; genus Gudongella. Next base: position 43,448 of record JAGXFX010000023.1, on the reverse strand, counting down.
GCAGTTACTGCAGCACTTGCTTACACATCAACTGTACTTGCAGGTACAATGGCATACTTTGCCAACACAGCAATATTGCCTTCATTTATTACCGAAGGAGCCCTTTCAACTGACTTGGCTGCAGAAGGAGCATCAGCTGCGGCATTTATTGAAATATCAATACCAGCATTAATGGGAGTTATGACTGCACTCATACTTGCATTTACAATAGGTATCGGTATTGCAGCAACAGGATCAAAGACAATCAAATCATTGATGGACGAGTTCCAGGCCATTATAAGCAAAATGATATCAGATATAATTATTCCATTGCTGCCACTTCATATTATGGGAATCTTTGCAAATTTGGCATATTCAGGGCAGGTATTCCAGATACTAAGTGTATTCTCTAGAGTATTTGTTCTTGTAATAGTTCTTCACCTAACAATTATAATTCTTCAGTATCTTATTGCTGGTACACTTGCTGGTGCAAATCCATTCAAGCTTATAAAGACAATGCTGCCTGCATACTTTACAGCTATCGGGACTCAGTCATCAGCGGCAACAATTCCTGTAACACTTGCACAAACTAAGAAAAACGGAGTTAATGAAGGAGTTGCTGACTTTGCAATACCATTATCAGCAACGATCCATCTATCAGGGAGTACAATAACTCTTGTCAGCTGTTCAATAGCAATAATGCTTATTGCTGGAATGCCACTCTCATTCGGAACTTATTTGGGCTTTATAATGGCACTTGGAGTAACAATGGTTGCTGCACCTGGAGTGCCAGGAGGAGCTGTTATGGCTGCAATCGGACTGCTTCAAAGCATGCTTGGATTTGATGCAACGCTGACATCGCTTATGATTGCTCTTTACCTGGCACAGGACAGCTTTGGTACTGCATGTAACGTAACTGGTGACGGAGCAATAGCAGTACTAGTAAATAAATTCTCGGGACATAAACTTAAGCCACAGACAAATTAATTACCAAGACGCCTTCTTCTGAAGGCGTTTTTTGTTGTATAATTATAAGTAGGACTTTATCATAATACTTTAAAGAAGGAGATGGTCTACTAATGAAATCATACAGAAAAGAACTGACCTTCAATATTGGAACCAGAAGAGGATTTGTCAATATTACACATCAGGTTGAACAATGTCTTGCGGAGAGTGGAATAAAAGAGGGAATACTTCTTTGCAATCCCATGCACATAACAGCCAGTGTTTTTATCAATGACGATGAAAACGGGCTTCACAGAGATTTTGAGAGACTTCTTGAAAGACTTGCTCCAGAGAAGCCTTACAGTCAATACGACCACAACGGATTTGAGGATAATGCCGATGCCCATCTAAAGAGAACAATAATGGGAAGAGAAGCAGTTGTTGCTGTTACAAATGGAAGACTGGATTTTGGAACCTGGGAGCAGATATTCTATGGTGAATTTGACGGGAAGAGAAGCAAGAGAGTACTCGTGAAAATTATTGGAGAGTAGAATGCAGGGTATAGAATTATAAAGAAGCATCTATTCCGTTTGATGTTGGAACCACAGCAATTTGAAATTAACCGGAAATGTGATACGTGATGTCTAGAAATGTTTTAGGAGGTAATGAAATGTCCAAATATGATTTTACACTAAAAGAAACAGATGGAGATGAAATATCGCTAGTGGATTACAGAGGGAAAAATGTAGTTGTTTATTTCTACCCTAAGGATAATACATCTGGTTGAATAACTGAAGCCACTGGATTCAGGGATCTGAATCAGGAATTTGAAAAACTGGACACCGTTATATTGGGAATAAGCAAGGACAGTCTCCAATCACATAAGAAATTCAGAGACAATCAGGAACTGAACTTTCTTCTTCTAAGTGATGAAGAGCAAAGGGTACATGAACAATATGATGTTATTGTGCCAAAGAAGATGTATGGCAAGGAGTATATGGGTACGGAAAGATCTACCTTTGTGTTCGATAGAGAAGGAGAACTTGTAAAAGAATATAGGAAGGTTAAATCAGAGGGACATGCAGATGAAGTATTGGAGTTTATTAAGGAGAATGTCAAATAACACGTAGACCAACTATTTTGGGAGTGATTAAATGAGATATGAAGGATCAGTATACAGACCGCCTTCAGAGTCGAGAAGCTGGATACTCCAGGCAACTATTGGATGTTCACACAATAAATGTACATTCTGCAGCATGTACAAAGACAAGAGCTTTCGAATAAGAAGCACAGATGAGATAATTGAGGAAATACATGAAGCCAGAAATACCTATGGTAGCCTTAAGAGGATTTTTATTGCAGATGGGGATGCTCTGATGATCAAGACAGATGAACTGCTACAGATAATCAAGGAATTAAGGAACACGTTTCCGGAATGTGAAAGAATTGGAATATATTCTTCTCCAAGAAGCATTCATTTAAAGTCAAAGGAAGAGCTGAGTTCACTAAAAGAAGCAGGACTAGGAATAGCATACCTTGGACTAGAATCAGGCAGCGAGAAGATACTTGAAAGTGTTAAAAAAGGTGATGACCGGGAAGGGATAATTTCTGCCGGCATCAAGCTAAAGGACTCTGGATTATTGTTATCTGTAACTGTAATTTCCGGACTTGGAGGCAAGGAAAATTGGGAAGAACATGCAAAAGAGACCGCCAGTGCGGTAAATAAAATCAATCCTGATTATCTTGGGCTGCTTACTCTTATGATTGAACCTGGAACAGAACTTTGGAACCAGGTTGAGTCAGGAGAATTTGCAATCCTTACTCCATATGAAATTGCGCAAGAGACCCTTTTGATGCTCGAACATCTGGATTGCCATGGCTGTGTCTTTAGAAGCAATCATGCTTCAAACTATGTATCCCTTAAGGGTACATTGAATCAGGACAAGGAAGAGATGATCAAAACCCTTGAGAATGCTCTGAACGACGGTGATTTTAAGGAAGAGTGGATGAGAAGACTGTAACAGAATAATGTTTATTATCTGGAAAATGAGGGTAAAGTCTTAGATAGAGAATAAAAACAAGGGGGAACCGAAAAATGACACAATATCATGAGCCAGTAGAAAAATTAGATGACAAGACAATGGACATTACTAGAGCATTAATGAGCTTAAAGGAAGAAATTGAAGCGATTGACTGGTATAACCAGAGAGTTGCAGCAGCGGCTGACCCGGCGCTTAAGGAAGTTCTTGCTCACAACAGAGATGAAGAAATTGAGCATGCAGTAATGACATTGGAATGGCTAAGAAGAAATATGGGAACTTGGGATGAAGAAATGAAAACGTACTTATTCACCGAAGGAGATATCGCTCACCTTGAAGAAGGTGGAGAAGAAGAATCCTCTGGTGATAAGGGATTAAGCATTGGAGATCTTAAATAGGAGGGAAATTGAATGTTATACAGAGAACTTGCACCAATCTCAAATGAAGCATGGGGTGAAATAGACGAAAGAGCCTCAGAGGTACTGAAGTCATATTTGTCTGCTAGAAAGGTTGTTAAAGTGAACGGACCTAAGGGTCTTTCATTCAATGTAATATCTGAGGGCAGGCTTGGAGAGACATTAGAGGATGGCGACATTTGCTATGCAAACTACAAGGTACTTCCATTGACTGAATCAAGGATTGAGTTCGAAATGGATAGATGGGAGCTTGACAATGTTTCAAGGGGTGCCAAGGATGTAGATTATGGACCATTGGAAGAAGCTCTTGAGAAAATTGCACTGTTTGAGGAAAACGCAGTGTATAATGGATTAGAAAATGCTGGAATCATAGGTTTTAGTGGAGCATCTCAAGGAGAGGCCATCAAGCTTGGAGAAGATGAAAAGTCATTGATGGGATCAGTTGCTGAGGGTGTTCTTAGACTTAGAAGAAATTACGCAGGTGGAGCTTATTCTCTAGTGGTAGGAAAAGACGCTTACAAGAGAATAATTGCGCAGGATAACGGTTATCCATTGAGCAGAAGAATTGAGAACCTGATTGAAGGGAAAATTATCCTAAGTCATGTTGTTGAAGGAGCTTATCTGATTCCTTATGACCACGATGATCTTGAATTGACTATTGGAAGAGATTTCTCGATAGGCTATCAGGAACACGATGCAGAAAAGGTTAAATTCTTTATTGCAGAGACATTTGCATTTAGAGTACTTGATCCAGCATTGATAGTAAAATTCAGTCTATAATAGAATACTATTTCAAATAGAAACACCAACCGGTTATTCCAGTTGGTGTTTTTTTTCATGAGATCTGTCTCCTCTGTCGCATGCAAGTCTTCTTAAGGTTTTTATCTGTTCCTGGGTTCCAAGAACAATCATGGTATCACCAATTTCCAACAATTCATCTGAATTAGGGTTAAACTGAAGCTTTTTTCGATTTTTCTTATTTATTGCAAGAACTATCAATCCTGTTTTCTCAGGAATACGAACTTCTCTTAAAGATTGATTCATAATGGGTGAATTTTCACATATTACAACATCTTCAAGATCCAGAACCACCTCTCCCGCATGGGTTATAATGTCCAGGAAGGAAATTACATTAGGTCTAAGCATAAGAGCAGCCATACGACTTCCACCAATTTCATCCGGAGAAATGGTATTGTTGGCGCCGGCTCGTATAAGCTTTTGATGGGAACCTTTGTCAATTGCCCTGGATACAATATAGAGCTTGTTATTTAGTTCTCTTGCTGTAAGTACAGTGAACACATTGTCAGCATCCTTGGATAGGGAACAGATCAATCCATTTGCTCTTTCAATTCCAGCTTTTATTAAAGTTTCGTCCATAGTTGCATCACCTAGAATAGCTGAGACTCCTTCTTCAAGCAGTTCTGCCACAACCTGTTCGTCTTTATCTATAACAACAAGGTTTACATCGCTCTTTTGAAATCGCTTCATGGCATGCCATCCGGTTTCTCCTGCACCACACAATATGTAGTGATTGTTGTAATCAGATATCTTTCTTTCCATCATTCTCCTCCTTATCGCTTTTCTGATATCCCCTTCCATTAGTGAGGAGACTATTCGAGTAAATGCGTAACCGACAGTACCAAGACTTATTACTATAAGAATTATAGAGAATAATTTTGCTTCTGGGGTCATTGCAGCAACTTCTGTATAGCCTACTGTAGAAATTGTAATAATAGTCATATAGAGGGCATCAATAAAGCCTACATCAAGAAGTAACCCGTAGCCCAATACTCCAAAAAGCACTATGGCAATCAGGATAAAAACAAATATTGCAACTCTATCTTTACTGGTCATAAAAACCCCCCTTTTATTCAGTATAACTTATTTATACCTATTTTGGGGTAAGTTCTACCATAAATTAATTTCGAGGGTCTAGATAATTAAGATGACCAGTGCTATAATATAACTTTGGAGGAGAAATATTATGAGTAGTACAGCATATAAAAAGAAAAGAGAATACTTGTTAAGTAACGAAAACTTATATAAAACATCAATTTATCTGGCATGGCCTGTTGTTATTACATTATTGCTCCAGGTTACTGTTGGAACTATCGATATGAAGATGGTAGGAACTGTCGGTGTGGATGCAATATCCGCGGTTGGAACAAGCAGGAATATCATAATGATACTCATGGTTCTGGTAATTGCTATTTCCACTGGAACAACTGCAATGGTTGCAAGGTTTGTGGGCGAAGATGACCAGGAGGGCGCAAGCATAGCCGCTGGTCAGGCTTTTATGCTATCTTTGGTATTATCTGCATTTATAGTACCTGTAGGGATGCTCACAAATGAATTCAGTTTGAGGCTATTGGGAGTGACAGATGAAGTATTGGAATATGCAGTCCAATATATGGAAATATTCTTCCTTGCAGTACCCTTCTTTTTGCTACATTTCATGGCAAGATCAATATTTCAGGGTGCGGGTGATACAAAGACACCTCTTTATATTGATATTATGATGAATATAATCAATGTAATCGGTAATTATATATTTATATTTGGTATGTTTGGATTTCCAGCTTACGGTGTTGCAGGTGCAGCCATGGGTACGGCCCTCTCAAGAATTATTAGTGTATTTGTAGCCTGGGGGTTGCTGCTTAGTGGAAAATTTGATATTAAAGTCAAATGGAAGGATATGTTTAAGCCAATCTGGAAGGCATCCAAGCAGATTGTAGATATTGGAATTCCAGCTGGTTTGCAGGGACTTTCCAGAAATGCCACAACTTTTGTAATGTTTGCAGTTCTGGCCAGAACGATAGATGCTGATTTTGCCATACCAGCCTTTGTAATAGGTAGCAATCTTAACCAGTACGCACTGATGCCTGGTCTTGCTATAGGAACAGCGGCGGCAACACTATCAGGTATGAATCTTGGTGCAAAGCAGTATGACCGAGCGGAGGCCAGCGGAAGGGCCACGGCGATTCTAGGTGCCGGTGTTATGTTTGGAATATCATTGTTGTTTATAATATTTGCAGATCCATTCATAAACTTCTTCCTTGATGGACCGAATGAGCCGGTTGTAAGAATTGGTAAGGCATTCCTTATAATTATTGGAATATCAGAGCCGTTCCATGCAGCATCCATAATCTTTTCCAGAACCATGCAGGGAGCAGGATATACAAAGAAGCCTTTTCAGATTACATTTGTAAGCTGGGTTGTAATCAGGGTATTTCTTGCGGTAACTCTAGCATTGCTTCTTGGAATGGATTCTACCGGAGTTTGGATTGCAATTAGTTCAACAAATCTAATTTCTGGTCTTTGGGCATATCTTGTGTTCAGACAGGGAAGATGGAAAAGTGTAAGAATTTATGGAGTGAGTTAATTAAACTCTATACTTGGATACCCCTTTAGGGTATAATAAGTATAGAGTTTTATGATTGACAGGGGGTTAAGTATGATTACTACAGATGTTTCACTTCCAATTGCTTTTGGAGCAGGATTTATATCATTCTTCTCGCCATGCCTATTACCAATGATTCCAGCATATATTATGTATATTACCGGCGTGGATATGGAAGAGGACTTATCTAAAATAAGAATGACGGCTCTGCTAAGGACATTGGGGTTTGTACTGGGCTTTACAATAATATTTGTTATAATGGGTACGTCAGCAAGCTTTATTGGAAGACTTTTCATACAGAATAAGACTATATTTTTCAGAATTAGTGGAATCCTTATAATACTATTTGGGTTGAACATGATGGGTTTACTGAATCTAAGTATGCTCGGCATGGAAAAGAGGGTGAAAGCTCCAAAGAAAATCACCCACTGGTTTAGCTCAATTCTTATGGGAATGGCGTTTGCAGCTGGCTGGACACCGTGCTTTGGACCTGTGCTTGCATCCATATTGGTGTTTGCAGGAACATCGGCTACAATTTCAAAGGGAGTGCTCCTGTTATTTATCTATTCTATGGGCATGGCTGTACCTTTTTTGTTAACAGCGCTTTTTATAAATATTTTTATTAAGTGGATGACAAAAGCTGAAAAATTTCTAAAATACATGCCAATTATTAGTGGGATTATCCTTGTGATTTTCGGTGTTTTGATATTTTTTGATAAGATGACGAGTATAAGCTCGTTGTTGCTGTAAAGGAGGCAAATATGAAGAAGAGTAATTTTATAGTATTGATAATAGCAATAGTCTTGCTAAGTATAGGCGCAGTTTATTTTATGTCAAATATGATGGGTAATAATCAGGAGACAGCTCAACCTGAAGAACCGAATTTTCCCTCAGCTTCAGAGGCAGGAGAACCGTCAACAGTAGAAGGTGAATCACCAGTTGAAAATGAAAATTATAACGATAGCCCCATAGAAATGGGAAAGGAAGCTCCTGATTTTACACTGTATGATATGGATGGAAACGAAAGGAGCCTAAGCGAGTTCAAAGGGAAAATGGTGTTCTTAAACTTCTGGGCAACCTGGTGTCAGTATTGTGATATTGAGATGCCTGATCTTCAGAAAATTCACGATCAAAATGATGACCTTGTAGTTCTGGGAGTAAATGTCAGGGAGGATATTGATCTGGTAAGGGATTATCTTGAGGAGGGTGGATACGACTTCCCTGTGATTCTTGATGAGGATGGAGGTATTGCATCAATGTACCTTGTAAGCGGTATGCCAACTACCTACTTTATTGATGCGGAGGGCTTGATTCTTGGGTATCAGCCAGGTTTGATGAATCTGGAGCAAATGGAAGATATACTGGAACAAATGAGAGAATTGGAAGGCCAGCTGTAGCTGGTCTTTTAATTTGCCAGTTTTTCACCAAAATGCTATATTTGTATGAGGAGCGTGATACTATGACAGAAAATCGGTTTTTACCCTATATGACAGCATTAGGGTATTCTATGATATTTGGGATGTCCTTTATGTTTACTAAAATTGGATTAGGCTATATGAGCACTATTCAGCTTATTGCTTACAGATTTTTGGTAGCAGGAGTAACCATGCAGATATTAAGGGCTTTGAAATTAATAAAATTGGATTTTAAAGGAAAGGATCTAAAGTTGGTTATTATAACAGCTTTGTTTCAGCCAGTTCTGTACTTTTTCTTTGAAGTTGAGGGAGTCAACCTCACATCAACATCTCAGGCGGGTCTGATGGTATCACTTGTGCCTGTTACAACAGCGATTGGAGCAAGGATTTTGTTCAAGGAAAGACTGAAACTTATTCAGATTATGTTTATCATACTTTCTGTTAGTGGCGTGGTTGTAATTAATGCAGTTGATACCTCCCAGGGCATGTCAGGAAGCACTTTGGGACTAGCATTTCTAACCATGTCATTGTTTGCAGGAACAATGTTTAGCCTCAGCTCCAAAAGGGCTTCGAGGGAATTTACTCCTGTAGAAATAACCTACACCATGATGACTATGGGAGCCATTGTTTTCAATAGCACTCTTATTGTAAGAAGTGCATTTGAGGGGACTCTTGCAGTCTACTTTCAGCCGCTGACAAACCCGGAGGTAATAGCACCAATACTCTACTTGGGTTTATTGTCGTCAATTGTTGCATTTTTCTTTTTAAACTTTACAATTTCGAGGATCCCAGTCTCTCAGTCGGCAATATTTGGTAATCTGGTCACAGTATTTGCAATTCTTGCAGGGGTGTTTATCCTTAATGAACCATTCGGAACAAAGGATGTTATCGGAGCGATTATGATAGTTACAGGCGTATGGGGTACACTTTACTTCGGCCAAAAAAAGAAAAAAGGTCAAAATGTAATAATTTCTTAAGAATTATATAGACTGTTTTGTAAGAATTATCCCCTATACTTGGAATCAAGGTGAAGGATGGTGGAGATTAGATGGAAAATGCTCATATTCTTGTTGTAGATGATGACAGGGAAATTGCCGCAGCGATTGAAAAGCTTCTTCTTCTTGAAGACTACAGGGTTACAAAGGCCTATGATGGAATGGAAGCAATGGATCGATTAATTAGTGAGGACATTCATCTGATAATCATGGATATCATGATGCCAAGGTTGGATGGGCTTTCAGCAACAATGAAAATCCGTGAGGAGAAGAATATTCCCATTATAATCATTTCGGCAAAATCTCAGGATAGCGACAAGATTCTGGGACTTTCCATGGGTGCGGATGATTATGTTACAAAGCCCTTTAATCCGCAGGAGCTTGTAGCCCGTGTTAAGAGTCAGCTAAGAAGGTATATGCTTCTTGGGGATATGGGAAACGCTAGGAAGGAATCTGGTATAAGAGTCGGAAGTCTTGTACTTGACGAAGACTCAAAGGAGCTCCTTATAGACGGAGAACAGGTTCGCTTGACACCTACGGAATACCGAATAGTTGAGCTGTTGATGAAGAATCCAGGCGTTGTTTTTTCAGCTGAACAGATTTATGAAAGAGTCTGGGAAGAGACAGCATATTCAGTTGAAAATACGGTAATGGTTCATATCAGAAGAATTCGTGAGAAAATCGAAATCAATCCAAAAGAGCCTAAATATCTTAAGGTGGTGTGGGGAATTGGATACAAGATTGAAAAGCTTCAGCAGAAATAATTTTACAAAGGCGGCAGCCTTTCTACTTATTGTTGCAATGGTAGCCGGAATGACAGGAATTTTTGTATATTGGAATTACTCAGGAATTAATCCAGAGGTTTTATTGGCCGAGAATTACAATGAAAGTGAAGCATATCAGGGTGATTTGCGCAACCTGGCTTATGCTGTGGTAATGGTACTGGAGGGTGATCAGGAGACCATACCTGGTGGAATTCGGTTTTATGGTGAGAATGGTACAAATTCAATGTCATGGCCTCATAATTTAACAGAGGAGTCTTTCCTTCAGGGTAATGATGAATACTTTTATAATGAGGATGGAATGTTCAAGAATTCTGAAACAGATGAATCCATATTCTTATACGGTGCATTTTCCGATACCTACGATAAAGCATATTTTTCGTTGGAGAATGGATTTTTACAGCAAAAGCAACAGGATTGGTCAAGTGGAAGGGATATTCTGATGCCTCTTGCAATTGCAGCAATTGCAATGATAGTGGGTACTGTAATTCTCTTGGGATACTTGTTTTATGTTACCGGTAAAAAAGTGCAAGATGACGAAATACATCTTGCATCAGTTGATAAGGTGTACACAGAGATATTTCTATTTGGATTATTGTCACTTGGCTATATTTGGCTGGCCGGAATCGGGAATTTATTGTATACAGTTCCCAGTGGATGGACAGACGAGTCAGTATTATCTTCCAGGCAAATTGTGAGTCTCTATATAATTATGTGTTATACAGCCATTGTAACAGCAGCGTCAGGAGTAATCCTACTTTCATTTGCAAGAAGGATAAAAGCAAAGAGATTTTTCAAAAGTAGTTTTATCTACAGGGTATTCTACAGAGGAATAGTTTATTTAAGAAGTTTTCTAGATGGAAGCAGATTCACGAGTGCTCCACTGACAAGGGTTCTCCATCAAAGGCAGATTTATTTTATTAGTGGGAGCCTTATTCTTGTTATATTGACATTCATCCTGATGATGTCTGCTAATCCATTGATGCTATTGCCACCTATCCTGGAAGTGATTCTTATTTACTGGTACCTTAAGTATAATCGGGAAACCTTTGAAGAAATAAACAAGGGATTTGATGAAAGCCTGGAGGAGAAGATGAAGTCAGAGAGGATGAAGATCAATCTGGTAACAAATGTTTCCCATGATTTAAAAACTCCCTTGACATCAATAATTAGCTATGTGGACCTCCTGTCTAGGGAAGACGATCTCTCAGATTCCGCCAAGGATTATATAAGGATTCTTTCGGAAAAGTCGGATAGACTAAAGAATATTGTTTCAGACCTGTTTGACCTTGCCAGGAGTACAAGTGGTGATATTGAAACTGAGGTTGAAGAGTTGGACTTAAAGAAACTTGTTGAACAGACAGTTGTTGATATGGATGACAGTATTCAATCATCTGGGTTCCAGATAAGGACCAGTCTTCCTGAAGAGCCTGTTGCAATCCTATCAGATGGCAAGAAGCTTTACAGGGTAATCCAGAATCTGTTGGATAACGCATTGAAATATTCACTTCAAGGTACAAGGATATATGTTGATCTTGTGGAGGAATATGGAAAAGCAAGTTTAAGGATTAAAAATACCGCTGGGTATGAAATGAATTTTACCAAGGATGAAATTCTTCAGAGATTCTTTAGAGGAGACCGTTCAAGAAGTGGAGAAGGAAGCGGGTTGGGACTTTCAATTGCTGAAAGCTTCACCAGAGTTTCCGGAGGAGAATTTGATTTGCAGGTTGATGGAGACCAGTTCAATGTACTCTTAAAGTTTCCATTGGAGAAATAAATAGGCTAACAACTAAATCCAGCTGGATATCCACCTGGATTTAGTTGTTTCAAATATTTCAAATGTTAAATCTGAGGGGTAGATTCAACAAGTTTCTTTATTATTTTTTTGCCAGTTTCAAGTTGCCACTTTTCTATATACTCATCTTCTGAATGTGCTTGCTTAATGCTCCCGGCTCCAAAAACTACTGTATTTACTCCTGCTTCTTGAAATAAGCTCGCTTCTGTCCAAAAATCCACTTCATGGAATTCACCCTGGAACAATGGTTTTTTGTTTATTAACGGAGGCCCATTGAACCTGCTGTCTATTGTTGTTTCCTTGCAATTGCTTTTTATAGTATCCACCACATCGCTCAATTTATCAAATGTCCTTATGGAAGCTCGATAGGTGCACTTTTGAGACACTACATTGCCCGCAGTTCCGCCTTCTATAATACCTACGTTAAAACCCAATTCATCCAGTCTGATTATATTGTGTGCAGCCTTTATAATCGCACCTTTTGATTTCAGGGATGAATGCGCTGAATCTGCAATGTTTTCCAATGTAAAAGAATAATATCCTTTGTGAGTGGAAACAAGTTTAAGCTCTGTAGGCTCGCAAACTATTGCTCGTTTGATGTTCTTCTTAAAATTAGATTCCAGGAAGTATTTCACCCCTGTTTTAATTCCTGACTCTTCATCTATTGAAAACAAGACCATTAAATCTTTTGGTTTATTTTCCGCAATAGCTTTGAGGATCATATAGATATTGCCCTTTGTGTCACATGCTCCCAAGCCATAAAATTTATCATCTTTTTCACTCAAGCTTAAGGGATCCATTTTCCATGAGTTTGAAGGCTTAACAGTATCCATATGACAATTTATCAAAAGTTCCGGGTTTCCATAGATCGCAATTATATTCGCCTTGTTTTGACTGATATGTTGAATGTGAATTTTGCAATCAGTATTTGATTTCAGATATTCCACCAGAAACTTTATCATTTCGGTGTAATCACCTTCATATGTGTTGATCCTAATTAAATCATCCAATAATTTCATCAGGTCACCTTGCTTTCCACTTCTAAACTTCCTGATCGCTGGAAATTTCTGATATCAAGAAGTATGATATGCCGTTTTCTAGATACTTGCCCTTGATAATATATTTCTTGCCATTCTTAATCTCATCGTTTATCATTCTGTAAACCTTGGAATTATTTTGCTGAACCCAGAAACAATCCCCTGCGCTCTCCAAATCGTCCTTTGCAACGGGGTACTCATCAAGCTCATGTTTTTCCATTGAATTTCCCAGAACCGTTTCAAATGTGTTCTCCTTAGGTATTTTGGTTTTTATCAGCATACTGTTTTTACGAGTGTGTACAAATCCGTATGACAGGATATTAAGTGGATTGACATTCTTAAGGTAAATATTTGAGCTTGGATTGTCGGTCTGAATTATGAAAGTCAGGTAGTCTTTGTCCTGAACAAGATGCAAAGCCAGTGCAAAGGTAAGTGATCCTAGTCCTTCACCCTCGTGGGCAGGATCCACCAATAGGGTCCACTCATGAGCGATTTTGGGGTCTGAAACGTTTCCAACCACACAAAGCTTGGCTGCGGGTATCCCATCAATTAAAAAACCTGCGGTCAAGCCCGCTCCAATGGTTCCAAAGTTTGCAAAGGTCCAGTCTGGTGCAGCCATTCCTGCTCCATAGGCTTTTTCATTTAATTGTACAATCTCATAGGTAAAATCGTACCCTTCAGTAGTAGCTGGATCAATAAATACAGTTTTGTATGGAAAACCTTCCATAAGGGCTTTGTATTTATCCCAGTGTAATCTATTGACTACTATAAACACCTCTAAATTTAAATTTTCATACTTCTTTAACAGTTCTTTCATTTCTATTCCTCCCATTCTAAGTTTGATAGTCTTTGCTGCATCGAATATAATTTTATGAAGCCATTTGCTTCAGTTCCACTCCATTTCGATTGCTGTGCATACATTGCGATGTTCTCGTTAACTAATGAGTTAGGTGAACTTATCTCCACTACCTGGATACTGTTTGGCTCAACCTTAATCTTGACAGTTCCACTGACTCTCTTTTGCACTGAATCCGTATAAGTCTCAATGTTCTTAACCAACGGTTCATAATATAGTCCACCATACACCAAGTCGGACCACTCAATAGCAGCCTGTCTACTAAACATTATCTGTCTTTTGGTTAGGACAATCTGCTCGAGTTTTTTGTGTGCTTCAATTAGGGCTAACAATGCAGGAGACTCAAACATAATTCTTCCTTTTATTCCAATAATGCAATCTCCAACATATATTCTACTTCCATATCCATATGATCCCAAAGTCGCATTAAGTTTTGATATAAGATCCACTCCCTTAATATCCTTATCATTCAATTTGATGGGAAGTCCTTTTTCAAACTCAATCTTCAGATACTCCTGGGTTTTTGATTCATCCCTTTTTGTCAGTGTATAGGCAAAGCTATCTGGCTCCTTGTTTTGATCGATTTCAGTCCCGGAAACAGTTATACCAAAGATATTTTCATTGATGGAGTACTTTTTAAGATCCTTGTCAACCTGGAAGCCTTTTTCTTCAAGGTACTCAATCTCTTTAGCTCTAGTAATATTCAATTCTTTTATTGGTGCAATAATATCCGCATTTGGATTTAGGGTAATCAAGGATGCCTCAAACCTAACCTGATCGTTGCCAACCGCGGTTGACCCGTGAGCAACTGACTCCGTTCCTTCTTCTTTGGCTATCTTAAGGATCCCTTCTGCTATGATGTATCTATCAGCACACATTAATGGATATTCATCTTCATAAAGACCATTTAGCTTTATCAAATACTGTATGATATTTTCATAAATGACCTCTGTTGCATCCACTGTATAGTGCTTTATACTTCCAAGCGACTTAGACTTTTCTTCAATTTCCTTTAGCTTGCTATCATTGAATCCTCCAGTATTTACAACAGCTGTAATTACATCATAACCTTGCTCTTTTAGATATTGGACACAAAACGAAGTGTCTAATCCTCCTGAAAAAGCCAACACTACTTTTTTCATTTCTTTACATCTCCCATCTCTTCGTTTAAGAATTCCTTACCTCGTTCAATTGATTTCGTGACTGCCTCTTTTGCAGGACCTCCAATAAGATTTCTTGCATTAACGCAGGTCTCAGCTGAAATTTCCTTGTAAATATCTTCTTCTATAAGATCGCTAAACCTTTTGAAGTTCTCAACTGTAATCTCCGATAGTTTCTTGTTTTGCTTTATAGCGAAATTTACAATTTGACCGGATATTTCATGTGTTTCTCTAAAAGGCACTCCTTTTTTTACCAAATAATCCGCTAAATCAGTAGCATTGGTATACCCATCCTCTGAAGCTTGGTACATATTGTCTTTGTTGAACCTTATTGTTTTTATCATTCCTGTAAACATATCCACACAAGCTTTTACAGTGTCAACAGCATCGAAAACTGCTTCCTTGTCCTCCTGCATATCTTTGTTATAGGCTAGTGGCAGTGATTTCATAATAGTTAATAAAGTCATGTTTGATCCATACACCCTGCCTGTTTTACCCCTTATAAGCTCTGCTACATCTGGATTTTTCTTTTGTGGCATTATACTGCTGCCTGTGCTATAACCCTCATCAACATCAACATAACCAAATTCTCCAGTTGCCCAAAGTATTATCTCTTCGCAAAACCTGCTAAGATGCATCATTATTATAGATAAATCTGAGGCAAGTTCTATTGCAAAGTCCCTATCACTTACACCATCCAAGCTGTTGTATGTGATATCATTGAATCCAAGCAATTTGCAAGTATATTCTCTATCCAGATCAAATGTTGTACCCGCGAGTGCGCCTGAACCTAAGGGCATTATCATGATTCTTTTCTTTGTATCAAGGAGCCTTTCCATATCACGCCTAAACATTTCAAAGTAAGCCATCAGGTAGTGTCCCAAGGTCAGGGGCTGTGCCTTCTGCAAATGGGTATATCCAGAAAGGATAGTGTCCAAATTGTCTTCAGCTATGGATATCAAAGCTGCATCCAACTTTTTTAACAGATCTACCAAAAGGTCCACTTCTGTTCCCAAATACATTCGAAAGTCTGTGGCAACCTGGTCATTCCTACTTCTTCCAGTATGAATCTTTTTCCCCAAATCACCGATTCTTTCAGTTAGTGTAGCTTCAACAAAGGTATGAATATCCTCATGCTCCATACCAATTTGTAGTTTTTCATTTTCAATATCATCGAGTATTTCATTCAAAGCCATTTCTACTGTACCAGACTCTTCATCCGTTAGAACTCCACACTTGTTTAATGTCTTTGCATGGGCAATGCTTCCCAATATATCCTCTTTATATAACCGCCTATCAACGTGAATTGAGGATTGGAAATCAAAAGCTGCTTTGTCAGTTTGATTTTCAAATCGTCCACCCCATAGTTTCACTTACATCACCTCTCCATCTAAATTTGCATATAAAAAATCCCGATCTCTTTAAACTAAGAGACGGGATTGCCGTGGTACCACTCAAATTGACATAAAATATGTCCACTCAAAGCTTTATCGCTAGCTAACGTTCCTCATACTACCAATTCAAAGGAAATCTCATTGGTCCTTTTCCTATCAGGCTTGAACATCAGGCTTCCACCATCCCCAACTCGCTACTTCAAACTACTAAATAGTACTTCTCCAACTCATCGACTTAATGTATTAATATATTGTTGCTAATTATATCAAAATGACTTTCAATGTCAAGTACAAGTTTTATTTCAGATATTTTAGACGTTGAATCTGAAGTGAACAACATCTCCATCTTTCATAATGTAATCCTTTCCT
Source organism: Soehngenia sp. (assembly GCA_024637045.1). GTDB lineage: Bacteria > Bacillota > Clostridia > Tissierellales > Tissierellaceae > Gudongella. The sequence continues at coordinate 26,866 of JAGXFX010000023.1, read as the reverse complement.
TCTATCCTGACTAGACCTTTTTCCCTTGCGGATGCCATGCTTCCCCCATGTGCCATAAGATCATCGTAATGAATGATCTCTGCCCTTATAAAGCCACGTTCAATATCAGAGTGTATCTTGCCGGCTGCCTGTGGCGCAGGAGTTCCAATCTTGATGGTCCAAGCTCTCGACTCCGGTTCACCGGCTGTCAGGAAACTCATAAGACCAAGGAGTTTGTAGCTTGCCTGTACAAGTTTGTCCAAACCTGATTCGGAAAGCCCAAGATCATTTAAGAATTCTTTTCTTTCATCCTCATCCAATTGAGAGATTTCCTCTTCAATTTCTGCACTCACTACAACAACTTCTGCTCCTTCTGTTGCTGCAAAATCTCTTACTATGTTTACATAAGGATTATCGTCCTCGGATCCCACATCTGACTCAGATATATTTGCAATATATATTATTGGCTTCGAGCTGAGCATATTCAAAGATCTAAGAATTGCCGCTTCATCAATTGTAAGATCAAGAGTCCTTAGTGATTTACCTTCTTCCAAGACTTCGAGAGCCTTCTTTATTACATCTGCTTCAAGTCTCATTGATTTATCATTCTTGGCAAGTTTCTGTGCTTTATCAAGACGTCTATCCAAAAGCTCCATATCTGATAGCATCAATTCAATGTTAATGGTCTCAATATCCCTCAAGGGGTCAATTCCTCCGGAAACATGTACAACATCCTCATTCTGGAAGCATCTTACAACATGGACAATTGCTTCAACTTCTCTTATGTGAGCCAGGAACTTGTTTCCGAGTCCTTCTCCCTTGCTGGCCCCAGCCACCAGACCTGCGATATCATAAAACTCTATTGCCGTTGGGACTATTTTTTTTGAATTATAGATTTCAGCAAGCTTATAAATCCTTTCATCTGGTACTGCAACCACCCCAACATTTGGTTCTATTGTACAGAAGGGGTAATTTGCAGATTCTGCACCTGCATGTGTTATTGCATTGAACAACGTACTTTTTCCTACATTAGGTAGACCTACTATTCCAAGTTTCATTTCAAAATCCTTTCTATATATAAATTATTATCGATTCTTATCCATGAGTAAGAATTATATCCTAAATTCCTTAGGAGTGCAACGGATTAATGACTTCTGATAAGATTATATCATAAGGTGCAGGGTAGCGGAGTGTAGATTTTCGCCTTGAGCAATATTCTTGTATTAATTACATATTTGTTATAAACTAGTAATATTAGTTAGATGCACAAAGTAAATTTGGAATTTAGATGGAGTGGTTTAAATTGAGTGAAAAAATTTCAGAAATAGCAGGAGAAGGCTGTGAAATTCTGGTCCCTTTCAATGAAAGGAAACCTTTGAAGGATATAGAAAGAAGCATTATCAAAACCTACAGAAAACATGTATGGACAAAGTTTATTAAAGCAATAAAGGAATATGAACTTATACAAGACGGAGATAAAATTGCTGTAGCCGTATCTGGTGGAAAGGACAGTCTATTGATGGCTAAGCTTTTTCAGGAACTAAAAAATTATGGCACCCAGAACTTTGAAGTGGAGTTTATAGCAATGGACCCGGGCTATCATCCAGATATACGTGAACTACTGGAGAAGAATTGCAATTATTTGGACATACCTGTTCATATATATGAAGCAAATATATTTGAAGTTGCAGATAAAATTGCCAAGGACTACCCTTGTTATATGTGTGCAAGGATGAGAAGGGGAGCATTGTATGGGAAAGCCGAGGAGTTGGGCTGTAACAAGTTGGCTCTTGGACATCATTACAATGATGTAATTGAAACAACTATGCTGAATGTCCTTTGTGCGGGTAACTTCAAGACCATGATGCCGAAACTGAAGGCACAAAACTTTGAGAATATGGAGCTTATCAGGCCAATGTATCTTGTTGAAGAAAAATATATTGAACGATTTATTCAGAATGCAGGGATATGGCCACTAAATTGTGCCTGTATGGTTGCTGCTAAAAAAATTGGAAACAAGCGTCATGAAATAAAGGACCTTATTGAAAAACTTCAGGATGATTTTCAAAATGTTGACAGCTCAATTTTCAGAGCTGCTCAAAATGTAAATATGGAAGGAATTCTCGGATGGGAAGAAGATGGAGAAAAACATTCCTTTCTGGATGAATATTAAGGCGGGACTTGGATGAGGCTGATATTCAGGAATGTAAATGGTATAAGGTTCTGACCATTGCCCTGTAGAGTTGAAAATCAAATAGAAAAGAAGGGGTATAATGTTATATTCACCACAAAGATTGTTTATGGTAGTAGTCGGGTTGTTCATATTTGCAGCAGGAATTGTCCTTACGATTAACGCAAGTCTTGGTGTATCTCCATGGGTCGTCTTTCATCAAGGAATATCTAGGACTATTGGGATCACGCTTGGACAAGCAAGTATTAGCATGGGATTTTTAATAATAATATTGGATATTTTTCTAGGACAAAGAATAGGTTGGGCAACAATTTTGAATATGCTTCTTATAGGAACCTTTATTGATATTCTGATGTTGAATAATCTGATTCCTTTGGCAGGCTCAACTTTTAAGGGAGTTCTAATGATACTTGCAGGAGTGGTTGTACAAGGCATAGGATTTGCTACCTACATTTCACAAGGGATGGGTGCAGGTCCAAGAGATGGGCTAATGGTTGTATTGGCCAGAAGAACCGGAAAATCTATAAAGATAATTAAAAGCATTTTAGAGATTTTTGTCGTTTCAATTGGTATTATACTTGGAGGAACTTTTGGTATTGGAACGATAATAATGGCATTTTTCGGAGGACTTATATTTCAGACATTATTTAGAGTAATAAACTTCAAGGTTGAAAAGGTAAATCACCGATTTATTCAGGATGACTTGAGGAAAATAAGAAACAAAGCATAAAGATAGGATGGCCTCGGCCATCCTTTTTAAATGAAAAATTCTTGATTGCGTTGATCCACGTTATAAACATGTGTATTATCTGATGGTAGATTGTTGATAAAATCATCAATTATTTCAAAGTTATCCCCAAAATGAAGCGGAAAGAAATGCGTGGGATTGGTCTTTTGGATAAAGTAGTTTCCACCTAATGCAAAATTATCTCCCAATCGAGGATCCACTGGGAAGAATGCAATATCAATCTTATGCTGCTTTATTTTATCTATCTGGTATTTAAAATCCTTCTCCATCTGAAATTTATCTTCAGAAGAGTCCTCTTCCCAATACCACCAGTGAAGATCGCCTGCAAAAAATATATCTATTCCTTCCACATTAACAAGGAAAGAAACTCCCTGATCTGTCGAAGCAAATGTATCTACAGTGAAATCCATAAAATTTATCCGTTCATAAGGTCCCATTAACCGGATTCTTCCATTTGGAGATGCTATTATATCATCACTCAGGATGTAGGTGATATCATCGCTCGCAAGTGTCCACCTAAAAATATCTTCATTGTAGTGATCGGGGTGGGCATGGCTTGAGAAAACAACAACTGGTTTGTCAGGCAGTTCAATGTCTCCCTTGAAATAATCAAATACCATAAAATATTTTTCAGTCTCAATTGTGTATCCGCTGTGATAGATATATTCGATTTTTATTTTGTCCTTTATCATCTGGCTACCTCCTTTTAGGTGTACTCTTACTTTACCCATTTTTACACAATTTCCACCTCGTTTTCATATTACTATCACAAAGATCTTGAATTATTCAGCTGGAGACAAGAAGACTAAAATAGTACGAAATGGTGAAAACTTAACTCTAAATCCAGAATTTTGGATAAAAAAATAGAATCCTGAGGCCAATTAATTTGGCCCAGGATTCTATTTTGTCTTGAACTCTTATTTCATGTAAAACTCCTCAATATATTCCTCATATGTCATAGATCTATCTCTGATGCCATCAGGTGTTATTTCAATTATTCTGTTGGCGATTGTCTGCATAAACTGGTGGTCATGGGAAGTGAATAATATGTTGCTTTTGTAATCCCTTAAACCATTATTTACTGCCGTAATTGATTCCAGGTCCAGATGGTTTGTTGGTTGATCCAAAATAAGAACATTTGCTTCCTTAAGCATCATTCTGGATAACATGCATCGAACTTTTTCTCCTCCTGAAAGGACCTGTGCATCTTTAAGTGCCTCATCCCCGGAGAACAACATCCTGCCAAGGAATCCTCTAAGGTAGATCTCGCTTTGCTCAACTGAGAATTGTCTTAACCAGTCCACAAGATTCAGCTTAACATTGTTGAAAAACTCGGCATTGTCTTTAGGGAAATATGAGGTAGTAATTGTCTGTCCCCACTTGTAGGAACCACTGTCTGGCTCCAATTCACCTACGAGAATCTGGAAGAGTGCCGAAACGGCCATTTCATCTCCTATAAATGCTATCTTGTCATTTTTGTTCACTCTAAAAGAAATATCATTAAGGGAAATATCTCCATCAATTTTCTTGCTTAGATTTTCAACCGTCAGGATTTCATTCCCTACTTCTCTTTCCATTGTAAAACTTACAAATGGGTATCTTCTATTGGATGGAGTTATATCATCAAGTGATATTTTATCAAGAAGCTTCTTTCTTGAGGTTGCCTGTTTTGATTTTGAAGCATTGGCAGAGAATCTCTTGATAAATGCTTGAAGATCCTTAATCTTGTCTTCCTTCTTCTTGTTTTGGTCTCTCATCAACTGCAGAGCAAGTTGACTGGATTCATACCAGAAGTCGTAGTTACCTGCAAACATTTTAATCTTACCGAAATCAATATCCACCATGTGAGTACAAGCTTCATTCAGGAAATAACGGTCGTGAGACACGACTATGACTGTACCCTCGAAATCTCCAAGGAAATCCTGAAGCCATTTAACGCTTTTTACATCAAGGTCATTGGTTGGCTCGTCCAGAATAAGTATTCCTGGCTTTCCAAACAAGGCTTGAGCAAGAAGGACCTTTACCTTCTCATTTCCCGTTAATTCCTTTACCTTCTTCTGATGCAGGGAAACCGGGATTTCAAGTCCTTGTAGAAGTGAAGAAGCCTCGCTTTCAGCACTCCATCCGTCCATCTCGGCGAATTCACCCTCCAACTCAGATGCTTTTATTCCATCCGCATCTGTGAAGTCTTCCTTTGCATAGATTGCGTCTTTCTCAATCATTATCTCATAAAGTCTTTTATTGCCCATTACCACAGTTTCAATTACACCAAACTCATCAAAAGCATAGTGATCCTGCTTTAATACACTCATACGTGAATTTGCCGCAATGTTAATCTCTCCTGAATCTGCCTCTACATCACCGGAAAGGATTCTCAGGAATGTACTTTTCCCTGCGCCATTAGCGCCAATAACACCATAGCAGTTTCCTGGTGTGAAAGTTAGGTTTACATCGTCAAATAGTTTTTGGGAGCCAAATCTTAGGCTAACGTTATTTACATTAATCAATTCTTCTTCATCCTCTTTTAAATATTTTCATCATGCCATTCTACCATAAGGAGTAGTTTAATTCAACAAAAAAGAACCTTTAGAGGTTCTTTAGGAGAAATCTATTTGATTAAGTCATTGCCAGACTCCAACAGGTTTTGAGTAGGCGTCGCTCTTGCGAGCCCTAGTTGCAGCTGTTGCGGAATTCCTGACACCAATCCAAGTGAAGCAGGATATAGCTGCGATTGTTCCAAGTCTACCGCCAACACCAGCATAAGATGTGGCAGTCAAGGTGAATAAAAGTCCGATAATCGAAGAAATCATAATCATGTCAATTAGAGAAGGGGCATTTTTTCTTGAGACCATTCCGCCATATGAAGCGCAGGCTGCAACAACCATAAGAGTTGTACCCATTGTCGGGAAAAAATAAGGAAAAATTATTCCGGATACCAGAGTTACAGAAGCTGAAGCAAGAACAGCTCCTTTATTAAAATTGTTTGCAATTATATAAGTTGCAACACCAGCCACAATGGCCGTACATATAATCAATAAAGTATTCATGTTTTAACCTCCTATCCAATTAGTCCTGTAATCGCTTTTGTAACCAGTGCAGCTGCAGCTGCGGTTGTTCCGCCCTTGCCGCCGATACCTGCATAAACTTCTGTTGTAGCTATAATCACGATACCTACTATCAAGCCACCCAACAGGGCAATGATTAAAGATGGAAGTACAGCCAATGAACTCATTCCCACGAAAGAAGAAGTGTAAGCTATACCTGCCAGTGCACCAGGGATAAAAAGAGCTGCAATTACACCCACAAGGCCACTGGCAACAATGGGACCAAGTCCAAAATGATGATTTAGCATCCAGGTCAAAGAAGTGCTTCCTATTGCCAAGAACAAGATTCTTATTTTTGATTTATCCAGAGTCATAGTATTATTCACCTTCCTTAAGATTATTGTAGTGATCAACAAGACTAAGTGTAAAAAAGTATCCTACAACCATCAGGATTGTCATATTAAGTGGACTCGCATCCTTAAGTTCTACTGTTAATAGGAGTCCTGTGCCTGTTGCTGCGAAAGCTGCCAATCCAACCAATTTTTTTATCATAAGAAAACCTCCAAAGCATACATCGTTATTTATGTAACAATATATTACCACGAGATGCAATATAAATCAATAGTGTTTTCAAAAAAACATTCAGTATTTTAATAAATCAATAGAAAAAAATCTAACAAATGTATAAATTAGGGTATTATAGGGTCTTAGATGGATATATATAAATAAATTTAACAGTATCTATTTTAAAGTGAAATAAATAACAAGCATATGTCAATTATACATTCCTTATAATTCTTGAAGATAGTTGTTTAAACAGGTTAATTAAGCCGATTATTTGTGTTATAATGAACAAAAGACGATAATCTAAGGAGGAAATCTATGTTACTACATATTCTACAAAGAGTTGCAATGCTTGTTTCAATACTTTTGATGCTATTGGGGACGGTTTTTTACTTTTCTGACTCCATTAAATATGATCCCATGATTGAGCTTATACAGGAGGATTATCCTCAATACGAGTTCTACTCAACACCACCCGAGGATTATGAAACTTTGGGCATAGATTACAACAGAGTGCTTGCATTTCACAATCTTGAATTTCATATGTTCGACAAGGACAGTTCAGTAAATGAGCCAAGAATTCAAGAAGAGGTGACTAGAGGTATGGATTCACAGCAGGTGGTTGAGCTGAGAAATCAAGTGGGCCTTCTATCTGGAGATATTCATGACTATTATTTCCCAAGAGCTTTTTTCAGTTACGCAAGAGGTCATTATGCAGCATTTCTTATTGTAGCTGCCTTTGAAACCATCAGGGTAATGATGGCAGGGAGCCGTGAAAGGAGAAAAAATGGCAGATAAAAAAAGATATAAATTGGAAGGATTCAGGCTAACGGATTGGAAGGTAATGGAAGACCACTACAAAAATATGGCCAGCAAGGGTCTGATTGTAGAAAAATTTAAGTGGGGTATCAGTACATACAAGGAAAGTTATCCCGAGGATATGGAATATTCCATTGGCATTTATCCCCAACCAAAGGCCTATGAGACAGTGGATAAGGAAAAATCAAGGGAGTATGTTGATCAGCAGAAGGAGAAGGGATGGGATCACGTATACTCCAAAGAGCACCTTCATATCTTCAGCAGCAGTGAAAGAGACAACCTTGAACCAATAGATACCTCAACACAAATTGATAACATCAGAAGAAGCATTAAGCTTGAGAATTTAAGCTTTATACTATTAATTCTGATGAATATATTCAATATTTGGCGGACGTTTCCAATACATCCCTCAATATTCTATTACAACACAGGTTTATTTAGTCTTATACTTATGCCAATGATATCATTAATATTATTGATTTCTGTCATTGAAAACATCCGAATCTGGATTAATATAAGAGGTAAGGATGATATTGAGGAATTTCCTTATTTGAACCCATCGACGGTTCTGCTATCCAGGAAGGTACAAATGATAATGAGTGTCTTGCTCATTACTATACTTGTAGCGGTAGTTACAGCAGATTCAGTATTGGCTGGGAATATGATAATTCTAACAATCCTACCTGTAATTGCTGGACTGTTTGTGGCCTTCAAGCTTAGAGGATTCTTCGGTGGAAGGAATATGGATACAATTCAAAAGACTGTAGTGGCATTCGTTATTGTATTTGTAGTAATAGGCTTGATGACCATAATAAACATGAGACTAATATCAACCGGCTTTGGGGACGAGTTGCCGGAGGATTATAAGGCTCTTAGAATTGAAAACCCAGACACCACATCCTTTAGAAGGGAAGGCAGCATAATTGCTCCCACCAGATACTCCTACAGAGAGTGGAGACGGGGAGACAGTGTTTCTACTGAGGTAACTGGGTATATAAGTGGTAATGTAGCTGAGTATTTTTATGGACTGGAACTTGAAAGCAATACAAGGTTTATGGGAGATTACTGGGATGCAAAGGAATGGTATCCTGATTTTGACAAAGCATACTTTGTTACATACATTGACCAGGAGATGGATGACGGTGGAATTCTGTTTCTTAAGAGAGATGAATACATTGTAAGATTGTCCATGGATAGAGATTTAAGAGAAGATGAAGTTGTTGAAGAGATAAATGAGTTTGTTGATAGCTTGCTCGAGGAAAGCATTTAGCCACAGAGTAATAATTTGAACTGGGGGAATAGTTATGGAAGATAAGATGCCAAAAAGAAGCGAAGTCGATAAGAATCTAACTTGGGATCTTACAGGTCTTTTCAAGGATGAAAAGTCCTTCAAGGAAACAATGGGAAAATATACCACCATAGGTGAATCCATTGAAAGAAAAAACAAAGGCAAGCTCTTGACAGCAGAGGATATAAATCAATGCCTTGATGATATGCGAGAGATGGAGATGCTTGGCGGATGGCTTGAAAACTATTCCTACCTCTGCGCAGAGGTGGACCTGACAAATATGAAGGCGCAGGAAAGACTTGATGATATCAGCAACAGAATTTCATCAATGGAAAGCAGACTTAGCTTTGTAGAATCTGAAATTATGCAAGTGCCTGAAGTGATACTTATGGAAGCTGCAAGACAAAACTCAGAAAACATGGGTTATTTTAAGTTTATAGTAAGGAAGAAACCGTTCAGGCTTCATTCGGAAGCAGAGAGAGTGTTGTCAGCTTTATCAACTACTTTTGATGCACCTTACAGAATCTATAATATGGCTAAGCTCGCGGATCTTTCCTTCAAGGCTTTTCATGCTAAAGGTGAGAGTCATTCATTGAGCTTTGCATCCTTTGAAGGTCAGTGGGAATATGAAAAAGATACTGCGCTCAGAAGAGAAGCCTTTAAATCGTTTTCAAAGGACCTATCCCGTCATAGAAATACCATGGCAACGGCCTATCAAGCTCATGTTACAAGAGAGAAGACCTTATCTGATTTAAGAGGATTTGAATCAGTTTTTGACAGCCTTCTGATCGACCAGGAAGTGACTAGGGACTTATACAACAGGCAGATTGACTCGGTTATGGAAAATCTTGCCCCTCATATGAGAAAGTATGCAAGGCTTCTGGGGAGAATTCATGGTATTGAGAAGATGACCTTTGCGGATATTAAAATGGATGTTGATCCTGATTTTGAGCCTCAAATTTCAATGGATGATACCAAGAAATATATATTCGACAGTCTGGGAATACTTGGAGAAGACTACCAAATTATGCTAGAAAAAGCATTTGATGAGAGATGGATAGACTTTGTAATGAACGAAGGCAAGTCAACGGGAGCATTTTGTGCAACTCCATATGGATCGCATCCCTTTGTACTTCTATCATGGACGGACAAGATGAGAGATGTTTTCACTCTTGCACATGAGCTGGGTCATGCTGGCCATTTTCATCTTGCAAATCTAAATCAAAGCATATATAATGCTGAACCCTCATTATATTTTATTGAAGCACCATCTACAATGAATGAGATGCTGCTTACAAACCATCTAATGAAAACAACTGATGACAAGAGAATGAAGAGATGGGTGTTATCATCTATTGTTTCAAAGACCTATTATCACAACTTTGTTACTCATCTTTTGGAAGCTCATTATCAAAGGGAGGTTTACAAGATAATAGATGTTGGTGGAAGTGTCAATGCCGAGGTGCTGGATGAATTGAAGAGAAGGACTCTAAAAATATTCTGGGGAGAAGATGTTGAAATAATTGAAGGTGCTGAACTAACCTGGATGAGACAACCTCATTATTATATGGGCTTGTATCCCTACACCTATTCAGCCGGACTTACAATAGCAACAGAGGCAAGTCAGAGGATTCTTAGGGATGGTGAAACAGCAATTGAGGACTGGAGAAATGTCCTGATAGCCGGGGGAACAAAGAACCCTGTAGAATTGGCAAGGATGGCTGGAGTTGATATTACAACAGAGAGGCCATTGCTTAACACCATAGCATATATCGGGAAGTTAATCGACGAAATTGAGAAGCTTACAGATGAAATTGAAAAAGAAAAGCAGTAAATAAAATGGCTCCTGATAATGATATCAGGAGCCAAAATTTTTAGGGTAATAAATCTATATTTATTTAACCTTCTTTCCCAACTTATATACATTCTCAACATTGAAAAGGGCATCGATGTTCTTAAGTGGATTCTCATCAAGTACTATGAAGTCGGCGTATTTGCCTCTTTCAAGAGTTCCGTATTCATTTTCAATTCCAAGACATTCCGCGCCATTTCTTGTAGTTGCCATAATTCCTTCCATTGGGGTCATTCCGTTTTCAACCATAAGCTTTACCTCCCAAGGTCCACCATCATGCTGGTTAAATGGTGTTCCAGAGTCAGTTCCCATGGCAATTTTAACTCCTGCCTTGTGGGCTCTCTGGAAGCTGTCTATATGGTATTTCATTACATACTCTGCCTTGTCGACAGCAAACCTTGGAATACCCGCATCCACACCGTACTTGACTATAAAGTAGGGAGCCACAAGGGTTGGAACAAGATATGTTCCGTTATTCACCATCATTTGGATTGCTTCCTCATCTAGGAATATACCATGCTCAATTGAATCTATCCCGGCCCTTAGTGCATTCTTGATTCCTGATGTACCTTGTGCATGGGTAGCTGTTTTCTTTCCTGCCTTGTGAGCTTCCATTACTGCACTTCTTATTTCATCCTCTTCTAGCTGCGGACTTCCAGGCTCAACACCGGGTGTCATAACTCCACCTGTTGCCATGATCTTGACCACATCAGCTCCTGCTTTCAGCTGCTCTCTGGCAGCCTTTCTGGTCTCCTCTGGGCCATCAGCTTCTCTGCCCATCATCCACCCGTGTCCACCGGTCATTGTAACAACCTTTCCAGAAGCCAGGAATTCAGGGCCTTCCACGAGACCAGACTTGACCTCGTCTCTGAGTATTATGTCCATGTAATCGTACCCACCCATATCCCTGAAGTAGGTTGTCCCGGAATAAAGATGCTTCTTAAGGTTTGCCACACCACGTAGGAGTGTCTTGTATTTTGATTCTGTCATAAGTAGCTTGTTTGGATCTCCGACCGGCTCCATAATAATATGGACATGGGTGTTTATCATCCCTGGCATCACGTATTTTCCATGAAGATCTACAACCTCATATCCGTTGGTGGATTCTACATCAACCAGTTTACCCAGTTTTTTGATTTTTTTGTCATCCACTATCATAAATGCATTTACAAGGGGGTCTGCACCAGTGCCGTCAATAAGTGTGAAGCCCTTAAAAAGAATCTGTTTACTTGTCATATTATCCCTCCAGTATATATCTTTGGATTTTGTTATATCAATCAATCTTCAAAGATAATTCGAATAGCTAAATAAAATTATATTGTCCATTGCGCTTTATGTCAATACCGGGAAAACATTGTCACGCAATAAAGCGCAAATATCCAGGGATGTAATGGACTTGTAACATATTATAAGAGAATTGATTGTATAATAAGGATAAGGGAGTTGATTACATTGAGAAAAATTGTGATTTCGATAATGCTTGCAAGTACATTGTTGATTACTGGGTGTTCAGAGGAAGTGGACAAAATAACAGAAAAGGTCGACGTTGAGAATATAAAGGAAAAAGCCAATGAGATTGTAAGTGAACGTCTCGGAGAGACAGATCAAATAAAAATCCTTAAGGAGTACTATACCTTCATTGAAAATAGAATGGATGAGGATAAAATCATCAATTTTCTAAAAGACAATATCGAAAATTTGGATGAGTTCAGAGTAGATGAAATGCTGCTTCAACTTGAGAACCATCTTTATGCAAAGGGCTATGATACAAAAGGCGTTTTGGAGAAACTTGCTCCTCACATACAATATGCATCTGATGAGTTCAAATCATATTTCAGAATATGGAATAATGAGGTAGAGAATGAGACCACAGACGGAGAAAGTATCAATATTTCCGCTGAGGAAATTCTGGAAAGAGCTCTCCAAATTGAGAGCCATATTGACAAGTTCCCTGAAGGAAAAACAAGATCTCGATTGGAAGAGCTGTACAATACCTACATGAGTCTTGCTATTCAAGGTCTTGGGAATCAATATATATATGCCCAGGAAGGAAAAAGTGTCTTAAAAGAGGATACTCTTGAGGTGTATGAACAAACAATAAGGGAAAATCCTGATTCAAGAACGGCAAGAATTCTTCAGGAGTATTTAGAGGAAATCAAAAAAGATGATATGAATCTGGATGGAGAAAATGCCCTTTACTTTTACGATAATATTGAAAAAATAATTGAAAATAAAAAATAGGATGGTCAAGCTGACCATCCTAAAATTTTCTTCTGACTTTTATTCTCAAATTATCACCTTCATACCCAACTTCACCGTCGTTTACAAGTGCCCCTAGAAGATGGAGTTCAGAAAAATCATTGCTTCCAATAAGATTCCAATAATACTCTTCAGCTTCATCTTTACGAGGTGAGTTTATAATGTTGTCCAGTTCCTTGATTTGCTTATCTGAAATTTTTGTACAACATCCTTCTAGAAGTATAACCCCTTCGTGTTCATCCAGGTCCATCTGGATGTTGACATGGTGATTTCCTGATTTCAAGAAAAATCTCACCAACTCATTCATGATTTTTAAAAGCTTGGATTTTTCATCCTTCATAGATCTTTCTCCTTTTTGTAAGATTCAAATAGAGGAACAAGAAAAGCTGCCACAAACCCTCCTGAAAAACCATTATTATATAGATTCATTCCCCCGTGTAGTGAACTAAGATTCGATACCAGGGACAGATGGAGGAAACCTGCAAGAATTCCTGCAAGATATCCGTAATGTCCAGATATGGGTGCTAATGTTGTGGCGAACAGAACCGTGAGTAACAATCCGGTTGATGAAAGAGACAAGCCCAAAAGAACAGCCGAAAAAACAACCCCAATCATCACAGGAAGAGTATTTGCCGGATGTTTTCCAAATGCCCCGAAGCCTACCAGTGTAAAAATGCCACCTATTATCGGTCCATTTATTGGCCCTTTCAGGATAAGGACAATAATAATTCCTAGCAAACCCAGTACTCCCATGTTTAAGATTGATGTTGAAAAGCCATGGAGTGAGACAAAATCAGTCACCAGTCGTCCAGGATTTTTTAAAAGGTTTGGATACTCAATAAAGCCATTCTTTGATGAAAAAAGCCCAACAAGAACCATTGATAAAAAATAGAAAATGAGAAGAATCAGCAAAGGAATATTGGTTTCAGTGCTAATGATTTGATTAAGTGTATGGTCATATCCCGTAAGTCTGAAAACAGACATGAATATCATGCCGATGATGCCTGCTGTGAATCCAATATTGTATAGATTGAATCCTTGATGAAACCTTACAAAACTACTTGCCAAAGGTGGAAGGATAAGGCCGATTAATACTCCGGTTGCAATTCCCAATATAACTCCAGATAATGGGCTTAAACCCATTCCGAAGCTAACTTGACTTACCAATGGAGAAAGTGCGGTTCCAAAGAATGCGATAATAATATATTTAGTGAAATGATCCTTTTGAATACGGCTAAAAATGTATACTCCAAGTAGAATTCCTTGAATATTGAAAATATTTTTGCCGAAAAAAGCAAAGCCTCCTACTGTAAATATAGCTGCAATAAGGGGACCGTTCATAAGGGTATCATTTTTTCTAGCAATAAAAATTGTCAATAACATTAGAATTCCACTGTTAAGAAGACTCGCTCCTATACCGCCTACAACAATGTAATCAGTTAACAATAGTGTCGGAGAAATTACTATTTTATAAATTCCATAGATAATTATATCCAATGAGTTAAAAAGGAAGGCGGATAAGATAAATGCCAATGAGTACAGGTACATTATTCTGTATTTTATCTTTTCACTTAACTCCAGTGATTTAAGCAATTCATTATCCATCTAATCACCTATCTTTAACTTAAATTATTTTTGAAATTATTTTTTTATACCTGTCAGTGTATTTTACCAGGTCGTAATCTGAGTTCTTGATTACAGAACTTATGAAATTCTGTCTCTGGTATTCAAAACTCATTGAAGGTGTAAGGTTTTCAACGAGATAGAAGAACTTGTTCTTTGAAAGGTCAAGGTCAGAATTCTCATTTTTAAGTGCCCACTCAACATACTTTTCTATATAGTCCAAAGTTCTGTCTACATCCTTCCTAATAGCATAAATATCAGCAAACATAAGAATATTGTTGCCCATAAGATACCCTTCCAGTTTATAGTCTGCTATCATCTTTCTTTGTAAAGTTGCCAGTTCCATAGCGAATTCCAGTTCTCTATCCTTCAGTGCGGTTCCCCACATGCTGGCCAGTGAAATTATTGAATTGTTGATATTATTGAATAGACTCTCTTGTTCGATGATTTTGGCGCTTTCGCTATCACCAGTTATGGAATAAATAGTTGAAAGCATAAAGTCTGTATTTACACTTAGTTTAGGAAGTGTATTAAGTACTTCTATAGCCTTGTCGTAGTCTTCCCTCATGGTGTAAAGGCTGCTCAGTACATATAAGGAAGCTTGTTTTACTTCAAGGTCATCAATAACGGATGATGCTTCGAGAAGAGATATGGACCTGTCCAGAACTATATTTGCCTGATCTTCTGAATTAGCCATCTGGATGTACTCCTGCAATAAACTTCCCATCCTGAACTTAAGGAAAAGGCTGTTGGGATATGCTTCCAGGTAGTTTTCACACACCATAAGTGCATCATCGTAATCACCTGTTTCAAATTTCTCTGCACAGACCTTGTAAATATTAGTTACATCATCAGGACTGATTTCTGTCTCAAACATAAGTAAAGCATCCAGGGATGTTCCCAGTAGCCTTGCTATGGGTGAAAGCATTGTAATATCAGGATAGGAGGAATTGTTCTCCCATCTTTCAACAACATCAGGTGTTGTACCAAGTGCATGTGCAAACTGATCTATTGAAATGCCCTTGTTCTGTCTCAGTTTCTGAATGGTACTTCCAATTGAAAGTTTCATAATGTCCCCCTTAAAAAATAATAATAGCTTATCACACTCATATTCAATTATACCCTTAAGAAATAATCTTAATTAACAAATTTGAGTGGTTTAGAGATGTATTGGTTAACATATTATGGTAATGGGTTTTAGACCAAAACTCTCGGGGTAAAAACAAAAGGAAGCTTAATCTTAAAAGGAGGGATTTTATGTTTTTCAAAAAAATTGAAACAGAAGGACTTGCGCACTACTCATACATGATAGGTAATGGAGATGATATTGCAGTAATCGATCCAATGAGGGATGTACAGGTATATATGCATGAAGCCAGAGAAGCCGGAATGAGGATAAAATATATCCTTGAAACCCATCGAAACGAAGACTACATAATCGGATCAATGGAGCTGGCTGAAAAAACAGGCGCAACGATATACATATCTGACCATGAGGATCTGGGTCATGTCTATGGAGAAAAAATCCGGGATGGCTTCCAAATTGACATGGGGGATATAACCGTAAAGGCAATACATACACCAGGACACACTTTGGGGCATCTGAGCTATGCGGTGTATGAAAAAGAAACAGAGGAAGCCTATATGGTATTCACAGGGGACTGCTTATTTATGGGTGACCTTGGAAGGACTGACTTCTATGGAGAAGAGAATCTTGAAAAGATGACAGGGCTTCTATATGAGAGTGTATTCGAGAAGCTACTACCTATGGGTGATCATGTACTTCTATGTCCTGCCCATGGAGCAGGATCCGCCTGTGGAGATGCCATGGATGAAAGACCATATTCATCCTTGGGATATGAAAAAGCTACAAATGAGTTGCTTCAGGTGAGTTCCAAGGAAGAATTCATCGAAAAATTTGCAAAAATGAGAATCAAGCCAAGGTACTTTGAGAGGATGGAGGTACTCAACGTTAAGGGCGCAGAATTTGTTGGAGATGAAGTTGTGATTAATGTACTGACTGTCGATGAAGTAGCCGAAATGAAGGATGATATTCTTTTGATAGATGCCAGAACAAAAGAGGGTTATATAGGAGGACATATCCCCGGATCAATTTATTTAAACAAAGGTAACCTTACTGCATTCTTAGGATCCATATACTTACCGGATGACAAGCTGGCCTTTGTCATTGACGGACAAGTTGGAGAGATGGAGGAAATTTATTGGTATTGTAGAAGAATAGGCTTTGACAACATTGTTGGCTATTTACCGGATGCAATTGAAATGTGGCAGGAAAATGGGCATAAGGTAGATAAGCTATCTACAATATCTGCAAAAGAATACAAGGAAATGCCCAAAGGTGATGACTTCATACTTCTGGACATAAGAGATGCAGGTGAAATTGAGGAAAGAGATCCGGATGAGAACAGAGTGAACATTAATCTAAAGAGTCTCTATGAGAATCTGGACAAGCTGGATAAGGACAAGACAATATATGTTCTTTGCGGTTCTGGAAACAGAGCTACAACCGCGGCGGCATACCTTAAGGTTAAAGGTTACAATTCAGTAGTTATAACCGGAGGAGTTAGAATGTACAGAAACATTGCATAGATTAACAAAGAGGCAAGAATTGATCAAGCAGGCTCACAAGAGGAGGCTGCTTGATTTCTAAATCAAGGGAGGATTGCCATGAGTACTGATATAATAATTGTTTTTATAATCTTGTTTGCTGCAGTTATTATGTTCTCCATGGATAAAATCAGGAATGATGTGGCATCCATTATCATCATGCTATCATTGGCATGGAGCAAGGTAATACCAATAGACCAGGCTTTTGCGGGATTTTCATCCAATGCGGTAATAGCCATTATGGGAGTTATGATAATCGGTTACGGAATTGAAAAGACGGGAATAATGGATACCTTTGCACAATTGATAATGAAAAAAGCTGGTACTCAGGAGAATAGAGTAATTGCAACTGTAATGGCTGTGGCTGGAATGATATCTTCATTTATGCAGAATATTGGAGCTGTAGCCCTTTTTTTACCTGCTGTAAAGAAAATTGGGAACAAATCCGGAATAAGCCATCAAAGACTTATTATGCCTTTGGCATTTGCGGGAATTCTTGGTGGAACAGTAACTATGGTAGCTTCAGGACCATTGATAATCTTAAACGACCTACTTAATGAGGGTGGATATGACAGCTTTGGATTATTTAGTGTAACCCCGATAGGATTGGGTTTGCTCTTTGCAGGAATTTTGTATTTCTACTTATTGTCAGGTGTAGTTTTGCCTGGTGGCGAAGAAAAAAATCAAGGGAGAAAAGATGAACTTCTTGATATCTATAGTCTCCCAAAAGAGATTCATGAAGTTGAAATTAAAGAGGATTGCGAGCTGATAGGCAAAACCATAGAGGAACTTGATATCTGGAGGATATTTGGAATTCATATTCTAGCCTTGTGGGATTCTGGTAGCAAGACATATATTCCATGGAGAAAAACCACATTCAAGGAAGGGCAGATACTTGCCATATTTGGAGAAGATGATCATCTAAATCAATTTTTCAAAGCATTCAATCTAGAGCACGAGCATAATCTGGTGGTTTTTAGAGAGCTTGGAGATGAGAAAGAAGCTGGTTTCGCTGAAATAATTCTGCCTCCAGATTCAAACCTCAAAGGGAAGACACTTGAGGAAATCTCCCTTAGAAAGAATTACAGGATTGAACCAATAATATATATAAATACTGATGGAAAGAGACTTAATCTTATGGATTGGGAAATGGAACCAGGACTAAAAGTTATTGTTTTTGCAAGATGGGAAGACCTTAATAGTCTAAAGGAAACAAAGGATTTTGTAGTAATAAGTGAGGTCAAGTCACCAGAAGAAAGCTCCAGAGCTGACAAGAAGATACAAGCAATGCTAATACTGGGAGCAGGTATAGTCCTGATACTTTTTGGAGTACCACTACCTCTAAGCTTTCTGTCAGCAGCCATTCTGATGCTTTTTACCAAAGTAATATACAAAGAGGAGATTTACAAGGCAATAGATTGGAAGACGGTGTTTCTTCTAGCCGGTCTGATACCTCTCGGAACGGCTTTTGAGCAGACAGGTGCGGCGAGACTTACAGCGGAGGCAATAATAAATATTGTGGAATCATGGAATGTGTTTTTTATCTTACTTGTAATTGGCCTTATCACATCCTTCTTTTCACTGTTTATGTCCAATGTAGCTGCAACTGTGTTGCTGGTACCTTTGATACTGATAATGGGAGAGAGTTTTGGAATAGATCCAAGAGGATTGGCTCTTCTAGTTGCTGTTGCAGCTTCCAATTCATTTATAATCCCTACACATCAGGTGAATGCATATATTATGGGACCAGGTAATTACAAAACTTCAGATTACTTAAAAGCTGGAGGAATAATGAGTGTTATATTCCTTTTGGTATCGACATTGATAGTCTATTTCTTTTATGTTTAAACAATTCAGTGAAGGAGGAGAAAAAATGGATTTCTTGATGCTTGAAAGATGGTCGCCCTATGTTGTAGGGATTTTGATTGGACTTTTAAATATTGGCTCCCTTTTGGTTTCAAAAAAACCATTGGGAGCATCCACCAGCTTTATGAAGTTTGGTGGAATCATCTACAAATCCTTTGATAAGGAAAAAGTTAAGAATAACGAGTACTATAAGAAGAATGAGCTTAAGCTTGACTGGGGTATGATGCTGGTACTTGGAATTATACTTGGAGCATTTGTTTCTGCAATTCTTTCAGGAGATTTCAACCTGATAGCAGTTCCAGATATGTGGGCAAACGAGGTATCCGACAGTTTCATCTTAAGATTCCTGGCTGCTGTTCTCGGTGGAATATTCCTTGGCATAGGAGCAAGGTGGGCTGGTGGATGTACCAGCGGACACGGAATAAGTGGAACCAGTTTGTTGTCAGTTATTAGCTGGGTTGCTGCAATCGCATTCTTCGTTGGCGGTATAGCTGTGGCCTTCCTTATATACGGAATGTAGAGGTGATAAAAATGGCTAAGAAGAAAGATAGAACCTTAATGCAAGGGTTGGTGATAGGAATTCTATTCGGTTTCTTCCTTCAAAAGGGAGGAGTAACCAAATACGATGTTATAGTTGGTCAATTAAGATTGATAGATTTTACGGTAATAAAAATAATCCTTACAGCCATTGTTGTTTCAATGCTTGGTATAAGTTACTTTTATCCAAAAAAGATGGTTCCGGTGAAGACAAAGCCAGGATCCATCAAGAACGCTACAATAGGAGGACTGCTCTTTGGTGTAGGTTTCGGACTTTTGGGATATTGCCCTGGAACAATAGCAGGTGCAATAGGAAATGGATACATTGATGCCATTACAGGAGGACTTATAGGAATAGTTCTAGGAACGGTTATTTATGCAATGATGTACGGTAAGTTAAAGGAAAAAGGTGTGCTTACCCAGGACAAATACAGTGAGTACAGTCTTTTTCATAAAATAAAAGAAAATCCTTTCAAGTTTACTTTGCCATTTGGAGCTTTTTTGGTAATTGTAATGTACTTGATGGAGAGTAATGGATTTTAATATAAAGTAGGGAGGGAAATATGACCAGAGAAATTGTAATAATTGGTGGAGTTGCTGCAGGAATGAGCTGTGCAGCAAAACTTTCAAGAGAAGATAAGGAAGCCAATATCACTGTGTTTGAAAAGGGACAACACATATCCTATGGAGCATGCGGGCTGCCCTATTATATCGGCGATGTAATAGAAGACCATATGGATCTGGTAATCAAAGAACCTGAGGATTACGAGGATAGCAAGGTAACCGTTAAAATTTTGCATCAAGCGTTAAGTGTAAATCCAGAGAAAAAAACGGTAAAGGTAAGAAATTTGGAAACAGAAGAGGAATTTGACAAGGAGTACGATAAGCTGGTTATTGCATCTGGAGCTGAACCTGTAAAACCTCCTTTTGTCGATGATAGCATAGAAAATGTATTCACACTTAGAACAATTGAAGATGGACAGATGATAAAAGAGGCGGCTTTATCTAAAAATGTTAAGAGAGTCGTCCTTATTGGAGCGGGATATATCGGCCTGGAACTTGTGGAGTCATTCCATAATCTAGACAAGGAGATAATTGTAATAAACAGGTCTGCAAATATCATGAAGCCTGTGGATCAGGAAATCAGGGACATTCTGATAGAAGAATTGAAGGAAAAGAATATAAAGCTTAATTTTAATGAAGAGGTTAAGGAAATAACCAAGGACTCAAATGGAATGGTAAAATCTGTTGTAACTGACAAGGGGGAGCACGGAGCAGACCTTGTAGTTGTAGCGATAGGAGTTGTGCCAGCCACAAAATTTTTAGAAGGGACAGGAATTGATACTCTAAAAAATGGTGCCATCGTAATAAATGAAAGGATGGAGACAAACATTGACAATATATACGCAGCAGGGGATTGTGCCAGCATATATCACAGGGTGCTGAAAAAGAACGTACACATTCCATTGGCAACCTATGCCAATAGACAGGGGAGATTATTGGCCGAAATACTTGCAGGGAAGGATAAGAGTTTTCCTGGAGGAATAGGAGCATCCGTTGTCAAGATATTGGATCTCACCATAAGTGTAACAGGTGTAAATGAGAAGCTGGCAAAGGATAATGACCTGGATTATGAAACAGTATTTATCAAAGGATACAGTAACGCTGGATACTATCCCGGCGGAAAACCATTATATGTTAAATATATTTTCGATAGAGAAACAAAAGTTCTGCTTGGTGCACAATTAGCTGGTGAGAAAGGTGCCCAGCATAGGATAGATGCTCTGTCCATTGCAATTCAACAGGGAATGACCCTTGAGGAAATTGCGTATAGTGATTTTGCATACACCCCTCCATACTCAGGAGCATGGGATCCCATGCAGGTTGCAGCCAATGTTGCTGAATAAAGAGAATAATTCAGGTCATATATAGACAGAGGTGAATATATGGACGACAGACAGTATAAGGATCTTACAAAAAGTGAAAAAATACAGAGACAGAAGGAAATATGGAAGCTGTTCACAAAGCTTGGATTTCTAGCTTTTGGAGGTCCAGCTGCACATATAGCCATGCTTGAAACAGAGGCCATAGAGAAAAAGAAATGGCTTCAAAGAGACAGATTTATGGACTTTATGGGAGCAACCAATATTATTCCTGGACCGAATTCCACTGAGATGGTTATGCTGGTAGGGTATGAACGGGGAGGAGTTCTAGGTCTATTCAATGCCGGAGCTTCCTTTATTATCCCTGCAATGGTTCTGGTTTTGATGTTTGGTGTGATGTATGTAAACTATGGATCTTTACCTGAACTAACAACAGTCCTTGATGGTGTAAAATCAGTTATTATGGCAGTTATTATCAATGCATTATACAGGCTGTTCAAAAATATAATCAAGACAAAGTGGGCGCTGGTTTTCGGACTTGTTGTTGCAGGAATTTACTTGCTTGGTGTTGATGAAATACCTCTTTTGTTTACTGCAGGCTTATTTATGATGATATGGAAAAACAAGGACAGGATTACAGGCAAGACCTATTCACTTGCAATACCAATGATTTTTTTGACCTTCCTTAAAATTGGAGCTGTTCTATACGGAAGTGGGTATGTTCTTCTTGCATTTCTAGAAGCAGAATTTGTAGAAACCCTCGGAGTTCTAACTGAACAACAGATTCTAGACTCAGTGGCTGTTGGACAGTTTACACCTGGACCGGTGTTTACAACTGCCACCTTCATAGGATACATTCTTGGAGGATTTCCAGGAGCAATTGTTGCGACAATCGGAATATTCTTGCCTGCATTCATACTGGTAATTTTCCTGAAGCCCCTTATTTACAAACTTAGGGAAAACAAATGGCTCTCAGGTGCTCTTGATGGGGTAAATATTGCATCACTGGTCTTGATGGCAGTGGTCAGCGTAAAGCTTGGAGTAGCATCCATTATAAGTATTACTACAGCACTTATCTTTATCGGTGGCATGATTGGGATTATGAAGTACAATATCAATACTGCCTGGCTTATTATTGCCGGAGGATTAATCAACTGGCTAGTGAATTTAATGTAAGGACAATCAGAAAAGGACCTTTGGGTTCTTTTTTTACGTCAACTGAGAGTAAAAATCAAAAGCGTAACAAATGTTACTGAATAGTTTTATATAATAATGTAAAATGATTGCAGATGATAAGGAGGTTTTTAATGATGAATAAATACTTTGATCCAAATGAGAAAGTATTTGATATAACTGAAAGATACCCGGAAACCTTGGATGTGTTTGCCGCAAATGGCTTCGAGCATTTGAAGAATGAAGCGATGCGCAAGATGATGGGTAAGACTATAAATCTTGTAACAGCATGTAAGACAAAAAAAATCAATCTTGACTTGTTTGAAAAAAAGCTAGTTGAAGTAATTGAACAGACAAGAGGAAATTTGGATGTAACATTGAACCAGACAAGAGAAAATGGTGATGGTGAAGTCAGCATTCTTGGAGTACTCCCTTGTCCTGTTAGAATCCCATTGATGGAGAGCTTTACGAAATGGCTCGAGAATCATGAAAAGGATCTGGGCT
Organism: Soehngenia sp.; assembly: GCA_024637045.1. Lineage (GTDB taxonomy): Bacteria > Bacillota > Clostridia > Tissierellales > Tissierellaceae > Gudongella. Next base: position 3,908 of record JAGXFX010000023.1, on the reverse strand, counting down.
ATAAGGTAGATTATGAATTGAAGGCTGCAAATATTGGTGTGGACTGGATCAGGGATGAGATGGAAAAAGCTGAGGAAGATAATATTTCAGATTTATTCATGTCAGCAGGCTTTGATCTTTTCTTTGATGAGAAGCTAATGGGTAAATTCAAGTCCCAGGGAGTATTCGAGGATATGTCAGGATTTGAAAACCTCAACAAGGATTTTCAGAATGATGAAATATCACTAAAGGATCCCAAAGGACAATACACGGTTCTTGCAGTAGTCCCTGCAGTATTTCTTGTAAATACTGAAGAACTTAAGGGAAGAAAGATGCCTCTTTCATGGGCAGACCTTCTAAGTGGTGAATTCGAGAACTCAATATCTCTCCCCCTTAATGATTTTGACCTTTTCAATGCGCTTCTATTAAGCATACACAAGGAATTTGGAGAAGATGGCATAAGAAGACTCAGAAAAGCACACATGAGAAGCATGACTCCTGCAGAAATGGTAAAATCCAATGTGAGAAATACATCATCAGGAATTCCGACAGTTACTGTGATGCCATACCTGTTTGCAAAAATGGTGAGGGAGGAAAGTCCCCTGAAGGCTGTGTGGCCAAAGGAAGGTGCTGTAATAAGCCCAATATTCCTTCTTTCAAAAAAGGCCAGCAAGAACAAGGTCAAGCCCCTTGTGGACTACTTTATGTCAAGGGAAGTTGGACAGATGCTCTCTACAAGCGGTAAATTCCCTTCAACCCATCCAGAAGTCCAGAATGGTCTTACAGAGGATCAAAGGTTTATGTGGATTGGCTGGGATTATATTAATAGTCACAAGGACCTGGGAGCATTAATCAGGGAATTGATGGATATATTCAACAAGGAAGCAGGTGTCAAGTAAATGAATCTAGTAATTTTTTCTGGTCCTCCTTCATCAGGGAAGACCAGTATAATACTAAAGACAATCGAAGCCATGAGAACTAGAGACTTGCAGGTGGGTGTTGTTAAGTTTGATTGCTTAAGCACAGATGATGACATCCTTTACGAAAAAGCAGGTATTCCTGTAAAGAAGGGACTTTCAGGAGCGTTATGCCCCGACCACTATTTTGCCTCAAATATTGAGGAAGTTGTTCAGTGGGGAAGAAAGGCTGGCCTTGACCTTTTAATTACAGAGTCAGCAGGGTTGTGTAACAGATGTTCACCATATATCAAATCCATCATGGGAGTTTGTGTAATAGATAATTTGTCAGGAATAAATACCCCAAAGAAAATTGGGCCGATGCTTAAGGCTGCTGATATTGTTGTAATAACAAAAGGAGACATTGTTTCCCAGGCAGAAAGGGAAGTATTTGCTTCAAAGGTAAATTCAGTAAATCCCAAGGCTATGACAATGCACATAAACGGTTTGACAGGACAAGGGGCTTTTGAATTAAGTACACTTCTTTATGAGGAAGACCAGGAACTCGAAACCGTAACTGGAATGGAACTAAGATATCCAATGCCATCAGCACTTTGCTCATATTGTCTAGGAGAGACGAGAATCGGAGATGCCTTTCAAATGGGTAATGTGAGAAAGATTGAACTGGGTGAAATAGATGAGTAAAATGACAATCGGAGAAATATTACAAAAATACCCTTTTTCAATGAGTTATTTTGTCGAAAACAAACTTGATATAGATGGACACGAATACGAAACTTTCCAGGAATTTCTAGGAGGTTTTGACCAGGAGCAGGTGGAAGACCTTGCCATGGACAAGAAGGAACTTCAAGAAAACCTTGAAATTTTTATCAATCAGATGAATGAATTTCTAGGAATTAAAGAAGATATGGGAGTTAAATCTCTTACCATTCTTCCTGGAAATGATAAGTCCGGAGAACCTGAAGGATTCAATGAACTCACAATTAACACTTCTCAGATAATATCGATTGTAGGTCCAACTGGAGCGGGGAAATCAAGACTTCTTGCAGACATTGAATGGACAGCACAAAAGGACACTCCAACGGGAAGGAGTATACTGATCAACGGTGAACTCCCAGACAAGAAATGGAGATTTTCATCAAACAACAAACTGGTAGCACAGCTGTCTCAGAACATGAACTTTGTAATGGACCTAACTGTAATGGAATTTCTACAGCTTCATGCAGAAAGCAGATTGGTTGAAGATATTGAAGAAACCATTGAAAGGATAATACAGGCTGCGAACAGCTTGGCCGGAGAAAAGTTCCAGCTGGATACACCAGTTACAGCACTTAGCGGAGGGCAGTCAAGAGCCCTTATGATAGCTGATACTGCGATCTTAAGCTCATCTCCAATAGTGTTGATTGATGAGATTGAGAATGCAGGAATTGACAGAAGAAAAGCATTGAATCTATTGATTGATGAGGACAAAATTGTATTGATGGCCACTCATGATCCTACACTGGCACTTATCGCTGATAAAAGGATAATTATCAAAAATGGTGGAATATCAAAGATCATAGAAACTACAGAAGAGGAAAAAGAGATTCTTCAGGAGCTTGAAAAAATAGATGCTTTCGTCCAGGCGATGAGAATAAGTCTAAGACAGGGCGAATCTTTAAGTAGATAAATGAAAAGGGTCGAATTATACCAATAACTAGGATAATAGGAGGAATTTATAATGCATGATGGATGTACTGGAAGTTTTGGAAGCGGAAAGGCAGTAGTTGATAAAATTAGAGCCATGGGATTTAATACAAGACCCATGCCCCCTGGAGTAAAAATAACTTGCATCGAGTGTGGAAATGATTTTGAAATGACACATCTAGAGACAAAATGTCCAAGTTGTGAGATGGTATATGGAGTTACACCATGTTCAACAGCTTATCCTGAAAGAATCAAGGCGGCTGGAAAGAATTACTAGAGTTTGAGGATAAAGAATTAACTAAATCCGCTACCGGAGTTCCCTGTATTATAATACAGGGAACTTTTGTGGTTCATTCTACATTTGGTTTTTTTGTCCAGTCAAGAGGTTGAAAATTGAAGGTTTTTAAGACCATGTGGACCAACCTTGAAGTATTGGTAGTTGCAAAAACATAACATAACCACATATAAGGGTGTTATATATTAAAAAAATAAGGGGGTTATGTAGTATGAAAATCGAGAAATGTCTGGAAGAATTTTATGACTATCTGGAAGTTGAGAAGAACTCATCTTCTGAAACCATCCGATCCTACAGGAATGACTTCAATGGATTTATTTCATTTTTAAGTTCCCAGAGCTTGGATGAGGATTTGGATTCAATTGATGTAACTGACCTCAAAACGTATTTAGTGAACTGGTCGCAAATTGTGACCGGTTCAAGACATCTTTATCTTCCAGATATCGGCTAAGCTGCCTCACAAGTACGATATCCAAAAGCTCTATTTCTTGCTTCCAGTTTTTAATTACAGACTTAACCGATCCGTATTCCCGAACCAGTAGCCATTTCAGTAGAAAGAGAATACTTCATTTGACAAGTAAAGTGAGTTAAAATAGGGTATCTATACACTAAAGGAGTTGGTAATTCGCATAAGTAGATTTATGTGTTTGTAAGATGCGCTTTGTATAAGGAGAAAAAATCAATTTGGAAGATAGAGACTTTTTAAGTGTGGATAACGATTAAGGAGGTTCTTTGAGCACAGAGTCAAGAGAATAATATATATACTAAATGCATTGGAGATAATGAAGGGATCGTGTTTTTATGAAAAGTGAAACTAAAGGGGAAATGAAAAGATTTAGTTTGCCTGAACTATATAAAATTATCTTAGTTATAGTATTTCTTGTCGCTAATGGGCTCTTTGTCTACTTAACAGGTGGTACAAAAAGCGCATATTTACAATTCATAAATATTCCCATAATTATATCCGCATTTTTCTGGGGAGCAAAAGGTGGGTTCATATCAGCAATGATTGCAGGAATCATATTGGGACC